>CAWGRK010000007.1:0-155824 GCA_963824995.1 uncultured Actinomycetes bacterium
TCGGCAGGAGCGTTCGCTGCCCAACTTGGCGCAGACCCGGTCGACGGTCACCTCTGCCATCTGGCGGTAGCTGGTCCATTTTCCTCCGGTGATCGTGATCATCCCGTCCACTCCATCCCTGGCGCTGTGGTCGAGCAGGGTGTAGGCGCGGGTGACATCGCGGGTGTCGGCAACCGCGGTCTCCTGGTAGAGCGGGCGAACACCCGCCCAGGCGCGGAGGATCCTCATGGCGGGAAGCTCGGGGACGAGCTTGGCGCCCTCCTCGATCATGAGGCGGATCTCCCAAGGCTCGATGGCGAAGTGATCGGGGTCCGCCACCCGGTCATCGGTGGTGCCGACAACCGCCACCGTGTGGATTGGGACGATGATGTCTCCGTCGGCGGGCATCTTGCAGCGGTTCACCACCGTGTTCACCACCCGGTGGTTGATCGCCACCATGGTCCCCTTGCCGGCGAGCACGTGGACGTCGATTCCGACGGTTCCTGCGATCTTCCCCGCCCAGGCACCGGACGCGTTGACCACGAGGTCGGCAGAGATCTCCACGTCCTCACCAGAGACCAGATCGTGACAACGCGCCCCGACCACGCGGTCACCCTCGCGGACCAACTCGGTGACCTCGTGATAGGTGAGCACGGTGCTCCCGTGCTCCCGCGCCGAGGCCGCCGTGGCCTCGGTGGCCAAGAAAGAGTCGGCCGAGGCATCGGGGACCCGGAGACAGACGCTGATGTCCCTGTTGAGCAGCGGCTCCTCGCGCAGCATCTGGCCGATCGGCACCTCCTCGACCGGGATCCCGGCAGCGACGCACCCGTCAACGAATTTGGGTACGTAGTCGGCGTCGTCCCACGGGGTGACCACGAAATAGCCGCCGGTGTCCTCGAGACAGTGCGGCATGATCCGCCGAAGTACCCGGTTCTCCTCGATGCACTCCCGAGCCGCCTCGGGGTCCTTGACCACGTAGCGCCCACCGCTGTGGAGCAGCCCGTGATAGCGCCCAGTGGTCCCGTGGCTCAGGTCGCGTCGCTCGACCAGGGCGGTGGCGAACCCCCGCATCGCCGCGTCCCGCACCACCCCGGCGCCGGTTGCTCCGCCTCCAATGACCAGCACCTCGGTCGCGATGCGCCGCATCCCGCGAACTTAACCCAGCCCGCCTCCGAGGGTCGAGTCGCCAACGGTTGAGTGGGCCGTCACCTACGCTCGCCGACCATGGCGGACGCCATGATCCGGCTCGAAGACGTCAGCAAGAGGTATCAGGGGGCGGTCAACCCTGCGGTGGACTCGCTCTCGATGGAGATACCCCGTGGTGAGGTAGTGGTCCTGGTGGGGCCGTCTGGCTGCGGCAAGACCACCATCCTCAAGATGATCAACCGCTTGATCGAACCGACGTCGGGAGTGATCGAGGTCGACGGCCGGGACGTGAAATCGGTCGAGCCCTACGTGCTGCGTCGCGGGATCGGTTATGTGATCCAGCAGATCGGGCTCTTCCCACATCGCACGATCACCGACAACATCGCAGCCGTCCCCAAGCTCCTCGGGTGGGACAAGGAGCGCATCGAGGAGCGGGTTGATGAGCTGATCAAGCTCGTCGGGCTGGACCCGGAGATGGCGGAGCGATATCCCGCAGCCCTCTCCGGCGGGCAGCAGCAACGTGTCGGGGTGGCGAGGGCGCTTGCCGCCGATCCGCCGGTGCTGTTGATGGACGAGCCATTCGGGGCGGTGGACCCGATCGTCCGGTCTCGGCTCCAGGAGGAGTTGCTCCGTCTCCAGGACCGATTGGACAAGACGATCGTCTTCGTCACCCACGACATCGACGAGGCGATCAAGTTGGGGGACCGCGTCGCCATCCTCAACGTCGGTGGCAAGCTCGAGCAGTACGCCCAACCGGACGAGTTGCTCCGGGCGCCGGCCAACGACTTCGTCGCCGGTTTCCTCGGCGAGGACCGTGGGCTCAAGCGGCTCTCGCTCATACCGCTCACCTCGGTGGACCTGGTCAGGGGACCGATGGCAGATGTCACCGACAGAGTCGAGGAGGCGGCGACGGTGATGCGCCGGGAGGGGACCGAATGGGTCGGGGTGCTCGACGGGGAGCTTCTTCTCGGCTGGCTATGGGCCACCGACCTAGATGGCAAGACAAATGTCGCCGACTGCGTGCCCCGCCAGTTCCGGACCACGATCCAAGCGGCCGCATCGCTGCGAGAGGCGCTCGACGCCGTGGTCAACACCCGCAACCAGGCGGCTGCGGTCCTCGACGGCGACCGCTATATCGGAATGCTGTTCCTCGACCAGATCTCCAAGGAGCTGCTGGCATGAGCACCCAGATCTCACCAACCCAGGGTTGGCAGCTACCGGCGAACCGTCCCCATGATCGACTGGGAGTGGATCGCCGACCAGGGGGACGAGATCTGGGAGCGCACCCTCGAGCATGTGACCCTCACCGTTATCGCGGTGGTGGTCGGTCTGGTGATCTCTGCGCTGCTCGCTCTGGTGGCCCTCCGCAACAGACGCACCTACGCCCCCATCACCTGGACAGCCGGTGTGCTCTACACGATCCCGAGCATCGCCCTCTTCGTCCTTTTGGTGCCCTTCACCGGGCTGAGCATGCTCACCGCCGAGATAGGACTGGTCAGCTACACGCTGCTGATCCTGGTGCGCAACATCGTCGCCGGCATCGACGGGGTGCACCCATCGGTGGTGGAGGCGGCGCGCGGTGTGGGATACACCGACCGGGGGATTCTCCGCCGCGTCCAGATCCCTCTGGCGCTCCCCGTGATCGTCGCCGGCATCCGGGTGGCGGCGGTTACGACGGTGGGACTGGTGACGGTCACGTTCATCGTCGGGTACGGCGGGTTCGGGTTCTTCATCAGGCGCGGGCTGGCCAGGGACTTTCCCACCGAGATCCTGCTGGGAGTCGTGCTGTCGGCCCTGTTGGCGGTGCTGGTTGACCTGGCCCTGGTGGCGGCCGAGAGGTACTTGACCCCCTGGTCCAAAGCGAAAGCGGGCGTTCGATGAGCTTCCTTCAGGAAGTTGCAGCCTGGCTCGGCGATCCAGCCAATTGGACCGGCGAGCGGGGCCTGATCACCCGGACCCTCGACCACATCTGGATCTCGGTGGTCTCTGTGGCGATCGCAGTGGTGCTCACCGTACCGCTGGCGGTCGTCCTCGCTCACTACAGGAAAGGCGGATTGTTCACCGGGTCGCTGGTCAACCTGGGCCGGGCCATACCCTCCTTCGGGCTCGTTGCACTGGCCTACACGGTCAGCCTCTCCATCGGGCTGGGTATCGGGTTCTGGCCCACGTTGGTGGCGCTGGTGGCGCTGGCCATGCCTCCCATATTCACCAACGCCCACACGGGAGTTGGCCAGGTGGACCGGGCGACAGTCGAGGCGGGCCGCGGCACCGGCATGTCAGAGCGCCAGGTGCTCCTCGGAGTAGAAGTGCCCCTGGCCATGCCGGTGATCTGGACCGCCATCCGCGTGTCGGCTGTGGCGGTGGTGGCCACGGCCACCCTCGGTGCCATCGTCGGCTGGGGCGGGCTGGGGCGGTACGTGATCGACGGGTTTGCCCAAGGCGACGATGTCCAGATCTTCGTCGGCGGGGTCTCGGTCGCCCTCCTGGCCATCGCCACCGACCTCTTCTTCACGGTCGGTGAGAGATGGGCTCTGCCAGCGGGGACTCGGCCCAAGGACCGGACCGAAGTGGAGGCGGCACCGAAGATCTGATTCTCCGCGGCCCCTGGCCCGCTCGGATGATCGAGGGTCCCGGCGGGTAAGCCGGGGGGTCCAGTTATCGTGACGCCGCCACTGGCCGTCGGCTGGTGTCTGACCGAAAGGAGAACCCATGCGGAGCAGCGTCCGCAATGGTGTCATTGGGGCGACCCTGGTGCTGGCCATTCTGGCCGCCGCCTGCGGGTCGGGTGATGGCACCGGTGAAGCGATTGAAGGACCAACCATCACGATCGGCGCCCAGGACTTCGGCGAGAGCGCCATCCTCGCCGAGATATACAGCCAGGCCCTCGCCGACGGCGGGTACACCACCGAGGTTCAGAGCCTCGCCGGATTCCGCGACCTGTCGATGGAGGCGTTCGACTCCGGCGAGATCAACTTCGCACCCGAATACGCCGCATCGATGCTCGAGTTCCTCAACGACTTCGCCGGCGAGGCCACCAGCGACGCTGCCGAGACCACCGAGCTTCTCCAGGCGCGCCTCGATGAGATCGGGCTGCAGGCTCTCGAGGTGTCCGATGCGGTCGACACGAACGCATTCGTCGTCACCCCCGAGACCTCCGAGGAGTTCGGCATCACCTCGCTCAGCGACTTGGCCGAGAACGGGGCCGACCTCACGCTGGGCGGGCCCCCCGACTGCGAGACCAACCCGTTCTGCATCCCCGGGCTCCAGGAGGTCTACGGCGTGGACCTCAGCGGCAACTTCACGCCGCTCGACGCCGGTCAGGTGACCGTACAGGCGTTGGAGAGCGGCGAGATCGATATCGCCATCCTCTTCTCCACCGACGGGATCATCGCCGACAAAGGCTGGGTGCTGCTCGAGGACGACCAGAGCATGCTGGCCGCCGACAACGTGGTGCCCGTGGTCTCCACCGAGGTGGCGGAGGCATACGGCCAAGAGGTCGCCGATCTGGTCAACGCGGTCAGCGCCGAGCTCACCACCGACGACCTCACCGAGATGAATCGCAAGTTCCTCATCGAGCAGCAAGATCCTGGAGACATCGCCACCGAGTGGCTCACCGGAAAGGGATTGATCGAGAGCTAGCCCCTCTCGCTCCGACTGACACCGCCATGACTGCCGGTTACTACCGCCACCCAACCATCAGCGGCGACACGATCGTCTTCGTCTCCGAGGACGACCTTTGGCGCGTTGACGTGGACGGCGGTCCAGCCCAGCGGCTGACGGCGAACCCGGGCACCGAGACTTTCCCGGTGCTGTCACCCGATGGAGCGTCGGTCGCCTTCACCAGCCGCGACGAGGGCCATCCCGAGGCCTATGTGATGTCCGCCGAGGGCGGTCCGCCGCGGCGGCTCACCTTCCTCGGGGTGAACACCCAGGCGGTCGGCTGGTCAAACGACGGCGGACGGGTGCTGGTTGCCAGCGATTGGCGTCGCCCGTTCCCGATGGACCAGCACATCCACGCCATTTCCGTCGACGGTAGCGAACCGACGCTGCTCCCCTTCGGCCCGGCAAGGGCCATCTCGTTCCAAGGCGGTGGTTCGGGTGTGGTCATCGGTCGCAACAGCCGCGACCCGGCTCGCTGGAAGCGGTATCGCGGCGGGACCACGGGGACGTTGTGGGTAGACCGTCAGGGCGACGGAGACTTCGAGCCACTGATCCGTCTGGAGGGAAATCTGGCCAATCCGATGTGGATCGGGCGACGCATCTACTTCCTGTCCGACCACGAGGGGACCGGCAACCTCTACTCGGTGACCCCCACCGGCCGCGGGCTGGAGCGGCACACCGGCCACGAGGACTACTACGCCCGGTTCCCCAGCAGTGACGGACGCCGGGTCGTATATCACGCCGGCGCCGACCTGTGGCTTTTCGACCCGGTCGAGGAGACCAGCAGACAACTCGATGTGCGCACTCCCAGTGCCCGCCCCCAGCGGGCGCGTCGCTTCATGGCTCCTGGGCGGCACCTGGAGACGATCGACCTCCACCCCAAAGGCCACTCGGTGGCGCTGGTCGCCCGGGGAGCAGCCGTGACAATCCCTCTCTGGGAGGGCGCCCCGGTCCGTCACGGCCCGGCCTCCTCAGTGCGACAGCGCCTCGCCACCTGGCTCCCCGACGGTGAGCGCCTGGTGACCATGAGCGACGCCGAGGGTGAGGAGGCGATCGTGGTGTGGCGTGCCGACGGCACCGCGCCACGACGATTGATAAAGGGTGACGTCGGCCGGCCCACCGACATCGTGGCGGCCCCTGCGGGGCGTGACAGGGTGGCACTGAGCAACCAGCGCCAGGAGCTGATCGTCGTGGACCTGGCGCAGGGCCGGTCGAAAGGGATCGCACGGAGTGACTACGAGCGGATACAGGGCATTTCCTGGTCGGCGGACGGACGCTGGCTCGCATACGCCGCATACACCTCGCCGTGCGCGCTCGGCGATCTTCGTCCACGACACGGTGAACGGGCGGACCAGACAGGTGACACGGTCCGACTTCGTAGACGTCGGGCCCGTCTTTCGACCCGGAGGGCCGTTACCTCTACTTCGTCTCGTGGCGGGTGTTCGACCCTGTCTACGACGGGCATTACCACGACTACGGGTTCCCCCGCGGGGGGAGACCCCATCTGGTCACGCTGCGCGCCACCGAGCCATCGCCGTTCTCCGCCACACAGAGACAGCCACGGGCGCCGGGTCAGCCGGCGGGCCCGGGGGAGGGTCCCGGAAAGCCCGGCCCTGACAAGACGGGCCCTGACAAGACGGGCCCCGAGAACGCCGCTTCCACCAAAGATCAGGCGCCCCCCGACGTCGAGATCGACTTCGACGGGATCGAGGACCGGGTCGTTGCTTTTCCCGTTGCCGAGGGTCGTTTTGGCCGTGTGCTCGGGGGGCGGGGCCGGGTCCTATTCACCTCCTATCCGGTGGAGGGGACGCTGGCACAACCGGCCCCCGATGGTCCCCCCGAGCCCAAGGGCAAGATCGAGGCCTGGGACTTCGCCCAGGAGAAGGTCGAGCCCGTCATGGAAGGCGTGCTCGACATGACGGTGTCGTTGGACGGGAAGGTGCTCGGGGCGCTCGCCGGACCGAAGGTCCGGGTTGTGGCCGTCGGGTTCAAGGAGGGCGACAAGGCGAACGACAAGCCGAGCCGCGAGACCGGATGGCTCGACCTGAGCAGGGTCCGTCTCGAGGTCGTGCCCGGCGAGGAGTGGCGCCAGATGTTTCGCGAAGCCTGGCGGCTCCAGCGGGACCAGTACTGGACCCCCGACATGGCCGGGATCGATTGGATCGCCGTCCACGACCGCTACTTCCCTCTGGTCGACCGGGTTGGTTCGCGGTCCGAGTTCTCCGACCTCCTCTGGGAGATGCAGGGTGAGTTGGGCACCTCCCACGCCTACGAGCTTGGCGGCGACTACCGGCCGGAGCCCGGGTGGTTCCAGGGCTTTCTCGGCGCCGACCTGGAAAAGAGCGGCCAGTCGTGGAGAGTGGTCAACATCCCCCGTGGCGACTCCTGGGACGAGGCCGCTCGATCACCGCTGGCGACACCGGGCCTCGACTTGGCCGAGGGTGATCGGCTCATTGGTATCGACGGTGTCGCCCTCGACGGGACCATGCCGTACGAGCGGTTGGTGGACCGCGCCGGGAGGCCAGTGCTGCTGACGGTGCAACGAGGCCGGCGCAAGCCCAGATCGGTCGCGGTGGTGACGCTTCGCAACGAGTTCCCGTTGCGCTACCGCGACTGGGTCGAGGCGAACCGGGCAAAGGTCCACGAAAGGAGCGGCGACCGTCTGGGGTATGTCCACATCCCCGACATGGGGTCGCGGGGGTTCTCCGAGTTCCACCGCTACTTCGGAGGCGAGGTGGACCGCGACGGGCTCGTGATCGACGTCCGCAACAACGGGGGAGGGAACGTCTCCGGACTCCTCCTCGAGAAGCTGGCGAGGCGTCGGGTGGCTTACACCGTCACCCGCTGGGGACAGCCCGATCCCTACCCCGATGACGCACCGTTGGGCCCCATGGTGGCGCTGACCAACGAGCATGCCGGGTCGGACGGCGACATCTTCTGTCACGCCTTCAAGATGTACCGTCTCGGCCCGCTGATCGGGGTTCGCACCTGGGGCGGGGTGGTCGGGATATTTCCGCGCCACGTTCTGGTGGACGGGACCGTGACCACTCAGCCCGAGTTCGCCTTCTGGTTCGAGGACGTGGGTTGGAGCGTCGAGAACTACGGGACAGACCCCGACATTGTGGTGGAGATGACACCGCAGGACTACGCGGCGGGACGGGACCCGCAGTTGGACAGGGCGATCGACGAAGCGCTCGGCATCGTGGAGCGTTGGGGCCCGTCGGCCCCCAGCTTCGATCCCCCTCCGTCTCGCCAGGCACCTCGTCTGCCGGTGATCGATCCGCCTCCGGCTCCGGCGAGCGACACCCCGGCCTGACTCGCGCCGAGGTGACGCGCTGAGGGTGCCTCGCCACGGCGAACGCTGGAGCCTGGCCTATCCCACCGCTCAGACTTCTGCGTTTGGTGAGGTTCGCGTGGAGGTCAGGGGCCCTCCTCGTGGTGCTACTCCAGACGCTGCTCATCGCGGCGCCTACGGCGTCTGCCAGCCACGGCTGGCTGTCGTCGCTCGCCCTGGCCGACTCTCCCGAGCAGCACCTGCTCGAGTTGACCAACGACTCGAGGGCCGCAGCCGGGCTTCCCGATCTGGTCTGGCACGGAGATCTGGCCGATGACGCCGAGGCTCAAGCACAGCGGATGGCCGACTCGGATCAGCTGTACCACACACCCGATCTGACATCGGTGACCAACGGTTGGGCCAGCCTCGGGGAGAACGTCGGGTTCGGCGGATCGGTCGATGCCGTCCACGACGCCTTCATGGCATCCACCGGGCACAAGGACAACGTCCTCGGTGGATGGGACTCGATCGGGGTGGGGGTCGTGGCCGACGGGGGCGTCGTCTGGATATCGGTCATCTTCATGAAGAGCCTCACGCCGAGCGGTGCCTTCACCGACGACGACGGCTCGACCCACGAGGATGCGATCAACCGCCTGGCAGCCTCGGGTGTGACCAACGGCTGCGGCGCCGGTGTCTACTGCCCGGAAGACCCGGTGACGCGAGCGGAGATGGCGAGCTTCCTGGCCAGGGCACTCGGGCTCGCCGATCCCGGGCGGAACGCCTTCTCGGATGATGACGGTTCGGTCCACGAGTGGGCGATCGATGCTGTAGCCAATGCCGGCATCACATTGGGCTGCGCCACCGGCCGGTTCTGCCCCGAGGAGAGCGTGTCGAGAGCGGCAATGGCCAGCTTCCTCGCCCGTGCCCTCGACTTGGGCGACCCCGGCACCGACGTCTTCACGGATGACGACGGCTCTGCTCACGAGGGCGCCATCGACGCCATCGCCGCGGCCGGTGTCACCAACGGCTGCGGCACCGGCAGGTACTGCCCCGATCAGCCGGTGACCCGCGCCGAGATGGCGAGCTTTCTGGTGAGGGCCTTCAACCTCTAGAACGAAGACGGCGGACGGCGGACGGCGGACGGCGGCCCGAATAAGACGGAAGACGGAAGGAAAGAACCCAAGACGGCTGACGGCAGCCAGAACTGAGGTCCATCCGCTTGGTCGAGGGTCAGCGGTTTCCGCTAAGGCCGAGTTTCTAGCTGGGCCACCATTCGCTCGCCGATCTCGGCTGTGCTGGCCCCCATCTCGGGGCCTCCCATGGCGTCGAGGGTGGGGAGGACGGCGGCTACCGCCGACTCAATGGCCTGGGCGGCCTCCTTCTCACCGAGATGGTCGAGACACATCGCCGCCGAGAGGACCGCGGCCGCCGGGTTGGCCCAACCCTTACCGGCGATGTCGGGCGCCGAGCCGTGGACCGGTTCGAACATCGATGGCCGCCGCCGTTCCGGATCGATGTTTCCCGAGGCGGCTACGCCCATTCCGCCCTGGATGGCAGCGCCGAGGTCGGTGATGATGTCTCCGAACAGGTTGTCGGTGACCATTACATCGAACCGCCCCGGATCTGTCACCAGATAGAGACAAGCGGCATCGACGTGGACGTAGTCGAGTTCGACCGAGGGATGGCTGGCCGCAACCGATGAGGCGGTCCGCTGCCACAGATCACCGGCCCAGGTGAGCACGTTTGTCTTGTGGCATAGGGTCAGCTTGTGGCGTCTCCGCTCGGCCAACTCGAACGAGTATCGGATGATCCGCTCTACCCCGTGGTATGTATTGAGCGATTCCTGGGTGGCCACCTCTAGCGTGGTTCCCTGGCGGAGGACGCCCCCGGCGCCGGCGTACGGGCCCTCGGTGTTCTCGCGGACGACGACGAGATCGAGCCGTTCGGGCGTCAGTCCGGCCACCGGTGAGGGGACTCCTTGGTAGAGCTTGACCGGGCGGAGGTTCACGTAGAGGTCGAAGTCGAAGCGAAGCCTGAGCAGCAGTCCCCGCTCGAGGACACCAGGGGGGACCTCGGGAGTGCCCACCGCCCCGAGCAGGATGGCGTCGTGCTCGGCCAGTTCCGCCTCCACTCCGTCTGGGAGCACCTCACCGGTGCGCAGGTAGCGGTCGCCACCGAGGTCGTACGGACTCTCCTCGATGGTGAACCCGAACCGGTGCCCGACGGCGCGTGTCGCCTCGAGCGCCACGGCGGTGACCTCGGGGCCGACCCCGTCACCCCCGATCACGGCAATCCGGTAGTTGGCCATCGGCGGCACGCTACTGCCCACCACCCGGCGCAACTCTTCAGAGCAGCGACGATGATGGTGTCGTGATCGACAATCGGATCCCGGACCCGTACCGGACCCTCGGAGTGGACCCGGCGACGCCACCTGAGGAGGTGCGGCGCGCCTACCTGAGGGCCATCCGGGCGGTCCACCCCGACCTGGCTCCCGGGCGGGAGGAGGAGGCCAGGGCGATCAACCAGGCCTACCGGGCGATCCTGGGCCGGCAGCGCGCCGCTTCGACGCCGGCGTCGGGTGCCACGGCACCGCCCCCGCCTTCGCCACCGCAGACTGCAACTCGGCCTGGATCACCGGCTCCGCGCCGGGTCCATCGCCCGAGCGTCGCCGAGAGGGTGTCGCTTTGGACCGGGGCCATCGTGGTGGTCGGTATCGCCCTGTGGGCGGGAACCGCCGTGCGGAGTGGCCCTACTGCGGTTACCCCATCCGAGCCAAACCCGGCCACGGTCATCGCCGAGTGCGAGATGGAGGTCTCGGCAGCGTTCGGACGGGCGCTCGACGCTCACGACAGGGCCGACATCGCGGTGACAAGAGCGGCTGCAGCGGGGGGCCTCTCCGAGGAACCGGCCCGGCTCGACGGGTCGCTCGCCGCCGCTGAAAGCGGGGTGCGGAGGCTTGATCGGAGCCAGCTCAGCGACGCCGGGCAGCGGCTGGCATCGAGCGTCCTGGCGCTCATCGAAGACGACCGAGTGATCGTGGCCCACGCCTCGCAGCGGCGCTGGGATCTCGTCGGAATCGGTCAGCGCCAAGCCGACGCCCAACTCGACCAGACCCTCGATCTGATCCGGGCCACCGCCACCCTCCCACTCTGCGGGTGAGCGAACTGGCGGCGACCGGAATTCCGCGGCCAAATAAACGGAGCCGGGTTCGCCTCCGACCATGCGGTCTGTGCGAACCCGGCTCCGCGCCGGTGAGTGAATCAGCCTCGTTTCACGGTGCCTCGCGCACCTGCACGTCCGAGAATGTGATCTGGGCTGGTCTCCCGCCCAGTCCGGCCACCGCCTCGCGCGCTTGGACGTTGCTGTAGGTGATCCGTGCGGGTGAAGTACCCAGCCCGGCAACCGCTTCCCTCGCCTGGACGTTGGAGTAGGTGATCCGTGCGGGTGAAGTACCCAGTCCGGCCACCGCTTCCCGTCGCCTGGACGTTGGAGTAGGTGATCCGTGCGGGTGAAGCACCCAGCCCGGCCACCGCTTCCCTCGCCTGGACGTTGGAGTAGGTGATCCGTGCGGGTGAGGCACCCAGCCCGGCCACCGCTTCCCGTGCCTGGACGTTGGAGTAGGTGATCCTCCCCGGTTGCCCAGTCAGCGCCGGAGCCTCACGGATGAACGTCTGGGACTGCGTTATCTCCGCCGCCCGCTCCACCGGCTGCCATTGAGCCCACAGGGCGACGGCCAGACCGATGAGCACCGCTGCCACCCCAATCACCCAAAAGGTGACCTGTCGTCCCTGGTTGGCGCTCTCCCGATGGAGAAGCTCCCGCTCGAGTGTCTCTGTCTTCGCTGTGACAGCCATCGCAACCTCCTCGTCGCTATTCGGCGTCGGGGTCACTTGTACGACAGGCGAATTGCGGATTCCTGGGGATCGGCTTGGCGAGCGGGCTCTCGGCTCACAAAGCCGGCTCCAAGAGTCCTTAAAGCGCCTCAAGTGAGACTCCCGACCTGTGGACGACTGGTCGAGCGCCGAACCTGCGAGAATTGGCGGCGTGGAGTACCGGGTTCTGGGACCGCTCAGCGCGGTCCAATCCGGGGAGGCGAGAGCGCTCGGGGGCCCTCGGCAAAGGATGGTGCTGGCCGTTTTGCTCGCCAGCGCCAACAAAGTCGTCTCCCAAGACGCCCTGATCGAAGCGGTGTGGGCGGGGGAGCCACCGGAGGCGGCGAAGGCCACGCTGCATAGCTACGTCTCGCTGCTTCGCAAGGAGCTTGGGGGGGAGATCGCCCGGGAGGGTGACGGCTACCGGGTGGTGGTCGAAGACGATTCGCTCGACGCCCTTCATTTCGAGCGGCTGGTCATCGATGGCCGGAAAGAGCTCGGCTCCGATCCGGCTTCCGCCCTCGCCACGCTCCAGGAAGCACTCGAGCTGTGGCACGGCTTGCCCTACGGTGACTTGAGCGGGGCACCGGCGCTGATGGCCGAGGTCTCCCGTCTCGACGAGTTGCGTGTCACCGCGGTGGAGAGCAGGGTCGAAGCCGCCCTGGCGGTGGGGAACCATGCCTCTGTTGTCGGCGAGTTGGAGACCCTGGTCAGGGAGTATCCCTACAGGGAGCGACTTCGTGGCCTCCAGATGCTCGCCCTATACCGCTCGGGCCGCCAGGCTGAGGCGCTCCGCGCCTACCAACGGGCCCGCACCCTGCTCGGTGAGGAATTGGGCATCGAGCCTTCGCCGGAACTGCGCGACCTCGAACAGCGGATTCTCGAGCAGGACGCCGGACTCGACTTCGTCGCGGATACGACGAGTCTCCGTCTGCGGAGACAGATCCCACCGAACTCGAGACGGGTCGGACGGTCCGCGGCTACGAACTGCGCGAACAGATCGGGGAGGGGGATTTCGGATACGTCTACCGGGCCTATCAGCCGTCGGTGGGCCGCGAGGTTGCGATCAAGGTGATCCGACCCGAATACGTCAACAGGTCGGACTTCCTCATGCGCTTCGAGGCCGAGGCCCAACTGATCGCCCAGTTGGAGCACCCCCATATCGTCGGGTTGCTCGACTACTGGCGGGATCCCGAGGGCGCCTACCTCGTCATGCCGCTGCTCCGGGGCGGGAGCCTGGCCGAAGCGCTGAGGCTCGGACCCTGGAACCTGGGGGCGGCGCTCCAGCTACTGGACGAGGTTGGCGCCGCCCTGGGTTATGCCCACCGCCGCGGGCTGATCCACCGTGACATCAAGCCGGGCAACATCCTCCTCGACGAGGAGGGCAACGCCTACCTGGGGGACTTCGGGATCGCCCTCCGGCTCATCGACCCGGCCGGGACGCCGATCACATCGTCGCTCTCCTACCTCCCCCCTGAAGAGACCCGTGGCGAACAGCTCACCCAGGAAGCAGACATCTTCAGCCTCGGCGTGCTGGCCTTTCATCTCTTCACCGGTGTGTACCCGGCAGGCCGCCGCCCCCTGCCGTCGGTTGTGGACGCCCGTCCCGGTCTGCCGTCAGAACTCGATGCAGTGCTGCGCAGGGCTACCGACGATCAGCCGGGCAACCGGTACGAGAGGGTCGATGACTTCCTGCGTGCGGTGCGACGTGCCGTTGGTACCGACGTGGTGGCGATTGCGGAGACCGACGACGTGACGGCGGCGAGTGGCGGAGTTCGCAACCCATACAAAGGCCTGCGCTCCTTCGCCGAGACCGATGCCCTCGACTTCCATGGGCGCGACGTTCTGGTCGACGAGTTGCTCCGGGCAATCGGCGCCCACCCCGTGGTTGCTGTGGTCGGACCTTCCGGAAGTGGCAAGTCCTCGGTGGTCCGTGCCGGTCTCATTCCCGCCCTGCGGGCAGGTGGGCTCGGCTCGAAGGACTGGCTGGTCACCGACATGTTTCCCGGTTCATATCCGTTCGAGGAGTTGGAAGCGGCCCTGCATGCGGGTGGCGGTGGAGAGACCACCCGAGTGCATCGACGAGTTGATTTCGGATGAGCGCGGGCTGTTGCGGGTCACCAAGCAGATCCTCCCTGCCGACGAGAGCCGTCTGCTTCTGGTGATCGATCAATTCGAGGAGTTGTTCTCCGCAGTTGGTGCTGAGGAGACACGCCGGCTCTTTCTCGACAGCCTGGTGACCATCGCCACAGACGAGCGGAGCCGGGTGCGCGTCGTTCTCACCATGCGCGCCGATTTCTTCGACCGCCCGCTCGAGTACCCCGAGTTCGGCGATCTGATGAGCGCCGGGCTGGTCACGGTGAGCCCGCCAACCGAGGAGGGGCTGGCGCAGGCGATCGCAGCACCGGCCCGCGCCGTCGGGGTCGATCTGGAGCCGGGGCTTGTGGGGGAGATCATCCGCGATGTGGCGGACCAGCCCGGCGCGCTTCCCCTCCTCCAATATGCATTGACCGAATTGTTCAACCGTCGCCAGGGGAATCTGCTCACCCTCGACGCCTACCGCTCCACCGGAGGGGTGGCGGGGGCGCTGGGGCGGAGAGCCGAGGAGTTGTACGAGGGGCTCTCATCCGAGGGGAAGCAAGTCGCCCGTCAGGTCTTTCTCCGGCTGGTGGCCGTGGACGAACTATCCGGTGACTCCCGTCGCCGGGTACGACAGGCCGAGCTGAAGAGCCTGGCGGTCGATCAAGCGGCGCTCGACACCGTGCTCCGCCAGTTCGGGTCCTTTCGTCTGCTCTCCTACGACCGGGACCCTGTCACCAGGGGACCGACAGTCGAGGTGGCACACGAGGCGCTGCTCCGGGAATGGGATCGTCTGGCCGGTTGGATCGACGCCGAGCGGGAGAACCTCCTCGTCCAGCGGCGCATAGGCGCCACGGCCCGGGAGTGGGCGGACTCGGGCGGCGACCCGGGTTTTCTCCTCCGTGGCGGTCGGCTGGATCAGGCGGAGCGTTGGGCGCAGAGCACCGACATCGCGCCGTCGGAAGAGGAATCCGAGCTCTTGGAGGCGAGCCGCCATCTCAGAGATTCTGAGGCCAGGACGGCGAAACGTCGCCGCCGGGTACTGATCGGACTGCTGGCCGGCGGGTTGTCGGTGGCCATCGTGCTCGCCGCGCTGGCGTTGTGGCAGCGCGGGCTTGCCCAGGGTGAGGCTCGCCGCGGAGCGGTATACGGGCTTGCCGGGGCGTCGGAATCGGTTCTCGACGAAGACCCCGAGCTGGCCATTCTCCTGGCGCTCAAAGCGGCAGCCGTGTCGGAAGACGCCGGCGATCCGGTGACACCGGGCACGCTCACCGCTTTGCAGGGCGCGGTCCAGAACTCGAGGCTGGAGTCGGTAATCGAGGGCGGCTTGTGGGGCGTGGCGGTCAGTTCTGACGGCTCGCTTCTGGCCACGCCCTCCGCCGATAGTGATGAGGTCATTATCTGGGACCCAGTCACCGGAGAGAAGCTGAAGACACTCGCCGGCCCGCCCACTCCTGACGCGGTCGAGTTCAGTCCTACCGGCACGCTGCTTGCGGTGGGGCACGGACCCGGTACAGACAGCGATGAGGGGTCGATAACGGTGTGGGACGCCGAAACCGGTGACGAGGTGGCACGGCTGGCTGCAGGTGACGAATGGCCGGTGCCGCACTGGAGCCCCGACGGCACTCTCCTCATCGCCGTCGGCCATGAGGCAACCGAAGAGCGGCCGGTCAGGGTGTGGCAGTCCCCATCGATGAATCAGGTCAATTCGTTCCTTCTACCCGGCACCAGTAAGTCGGAGCGCTTTCTCGACCCCATCACGCTGGCGGTGGGACGACCTGGCGACGACCGCGTCGGTTTCTACGACGTGACCACCGGCGACGAGGTCGAGGACCTGGACATCGACGACATCCCCTAGTGACGACTGCCGCAACCGCCATCGGCGTCGACGCGGTAGGTGGCCGGTTGGTGCTGGTGGGCTCCGATACCCAGGTTTGGGACCTCGAGTCAAAGTCGCTCTTATGGAGGGCAAACACCACCGACTTTCCGGAAGTCGACCCGGCCCGTGGCTGGGTGGCGACATACGGCAACGGGGGAGTGATCAAGGTGCTCGACCTGCAAGACGGATCCGAGATCATGACCCTGGCAGGGCACCCCGCGGCGGTGAACGACGTCGCCTTCGACCCCACCCGTCAGCAGCTCTACAGCGCCCCTCAGGCCGGAGGAACCCGGATCTGGGACATCACACCTGCTGGACCGACGGGTTCGGGTGTGATACCCATCGACTCCGGACAGAACATGTCGACCTCCCCGGGACCCGTTCATATGGTTGTGTCTCCAGACGGGAGCGAGGTGGCCGATCACCACGGGCGGTGGCAAGATCACCCGGTACGCATCCGGCAGCGGTGCAATCCTGGGCTCGGTAGACGGGGCGATGAACTGGTTTCTCCCGGCACCGGTGAGCCCGGATTGGCGGTTGCTCGCCGTGGTCCCGCCGGACCTCGTCCCCGGCACGGGCGAACCGCTCCCCGTAGCGTCGATCGAACACCTGACAACCGGCGAACCGGTCGACCAACTCCCCCCATGCGTCTGGCCAAAGGGTTTCAGCAGCGATGGTGCGATGCTGGTGCTCGATGGCGGCGAGACTTCATCCCTTCTGCCGCAGTGCTCACCCGAAGACGTCGCGGCCGATATCGACCTGCGATCGAGGGTGATCGACGTCCTCACCGGGGAAGTGCTGCTCGATTTGGGCGACCGGGAGCTGGTGGGCCATGCGCTGTTCAACCCGCCCGGGGTCTTCGAAGCCGACCGTTACCTGGCGGTCAACGTCAGCTTCTATCACGGTCGAGATCCACGACATGGTCACCGGTGAAATGGTCGCCGAGATCTCTTTCGAAGGAGGAGACGAGATCCCGCTGTCCTTGGCATTCGACCCCACTGGTCAATACCTCGCCACCGGAGGGCAGAACGGCCACGCCTGGGTGGTGGATGTCAAAGCGTTGGTCGGGGGCGCATCGGTCGAGGAGGCGATGGTCTTGTTCGAGGAGGTGGGCAGCGGCGGGGTCGCGCAAGTCGCCCTTGGACCGGATGGTGTTCTCGCCACGGCGGCCCACGACCCGAACATACGGCTGTGGGACATCCACAGCGGCCAGATGCTCCACGAATTGGCCAAGACGCCCGACGTCCCTCGTCCGGTGGCATTCGGTCCGGATGGCGAACTGCTCTACATCGACGGCAACATGGAACGAGGGCCATGTGGTGCGGACCTTCCTCCTCGATGCAGATCGGATGATCGACCTGGCCGAGAGCAGGGTGACCAGGAATCTCACCGAGGAAGAGTGCGAGCGCTACCTCCCCGACAGCAACCTGGTCAGTTGCCCGTAGCCGAGCAGCGACAGGGATCAGCCCGACGAGGGACGCCATCTCCAGACTCGGGATGTCCTCAAAGTCGGCGACGTTCAAGCTCCACAGCTTTGCTTCGCGGACAATGGCGTGAGCCGCAATCGCCAAGTCGAGCTCGCGTCCCCGTGGGCCGGTTCACTTGTCGATAGAGGCGGGACGCCTCCAGAGCCTCCTCGACCCCGAATGGTAGGGCGTGCTCATGCGGGAAGAGAGCCTCCTGCGCGGCCAGCTCCTCCTCGCGTCGTGGTCCACGCCACCACTCGTAGAGGACTACTGCCGGGAGGAGCAAGCCTCTCGCCGGCGGCGATGAGCTGCCTCAGCCGGCCGGATGAGCGCTTCGGACCGGTGAGGCTGTCGATCAGGGCCGATGTGTCGACGATGGTCATGCTGGCGATGACCTTGAGCTCTGCCTGCCCCCCTGGCGGCGGCTGCGCCGTAATGCGGCCAACTCCTCGTCTGCCTCGGATAGCCGGTCGAGCCGGGATCGCCGGCACGAACTCGTCGAAGGCCTGGAGCAATCGCCTACGTTCGGCTTCGCTCAGGCGCCCCAACCGCTCGGCATATTCCTGTATCGCATCACGCACCACCTCGCTCTTCGGCTTGCGTAGTGCATCGGCGGTTTGGCTGAGCCGAGTTGCGGTGGCCTCGTCGAGACTGAAGGTCATCTTGACCGAAGCCATACTCAGGCCATAATACCATACTGATCAATTGGCGCTGCTCACCTCGGCTAGCCGGGCGACTTTGTTGAGGGCGTTGCAGAAAGCCTCGGCCGATGCCTCGACCACGTCGGTGTGGACGCCGTGGCCGCGGTAGGTGGCGCCGTCGGTTTGCACAATCACGTTGACCTCGGCCATGGCGTCGGCGCCGGCGGTGACCGGCTCCACCCGGTAGTCCACCAACCGGGCATCCGACCCGAAGGCGCGACGCAGGGCGGCGAAGGCGGCGTGGATCATCCCGTCGCCCTCGCCTCGGAACTTCTGCACTTGCCCATCCACCTCTACCTGGACGTCGGCGGTGGGGGTTACGTCGTTGCCCCCGAACACATGGAGCGACACGAGCCGCACCCGGTCCTCCGGTTCCTCCACCTCGTCCTCGACGATGGCGCGCAACTCCTCCTCGCCGATCTGGATCTTGCGGTCGGCTAGCTGCTTGAACCGGGCGAACGCCCTGACGAAGGCCTCGTCTTCGAGGGTGACCCCAATCCGGGCCAGGGCGTCGGCGAAACCGGCGCGTCCGGAGTGCTTGCCGAGCACGATCTGGGCGGCGGTCTGACCCACTGCGGCGGCGTCCATGATCTCGTAGGTCTCGCGGGCGCGCAGCACACCGTGTTGGTGGATCCCCGATTCGTGGGCGAAGGCGTTGCGCCCCACCACCGCCTTGTTGTACTGCACCGGGTAACCGGTGAGCCGGGCGACGAGGCGCGAGGTCTCGAAGAGTTGGGTGGTGTCGGCCCCCACCTCGACCCCGAACGCATCGGGTCTCGTGGATACCGCCATGATGATCTCCTCGATCGAGGTGTTGCCGGCCCGTTCGCCGATCCCATTGATGGCGCCCTCGATCTGGCGCGCCCCGGCGTGTATCGCCGACAGCGAGTTGGCCACCGCCAGACCCAGGTCGTTGTGGCAGTGGACCGAGATGATCACATCGTCCCGGTCGCCCTTTACCTCGGCGTACACCCGTCGCATCAACTCGACGAAGTCGGCCGGGGTAGCGAACCCGACGGTGTCGGGGATGTTGACCGTGGTGGCACCGGCCTCGACCGCCCGCCGGCACACCTCGATCATGAACTCGGGATCGGAGCGGGTGGCGTCCTGGGGAGAGAACTCGACATCGTCGGTGTAGCCCCGAGCACGACGGACCCCTTCGACCGACGCAGCCAGCACCTCGTGCGGAGTCATCCGCAGCATCTTCTCCATGTGGATGGGTGATGTGGACATGAAGACGTGGATGCGGTGCTTCTCGGCGTGCTTGACCGCGTCCCAGGCGCGGTCGATGTCGTCGGGGTGGGCCCTGGCCAGCGAGGCGATCACCGAACCCTTGACTTCCGATGCGATCCGGGAGACCGCCTCGAAGTCGCCGTCGGACGATGCGGCGAACCCCGCCTCGATGACGTCTACCTGCAGCCGTGCCAGTTGATGGGCGATGGCCAGTTTCTCGTCCGGTGTCAACGCGATCCCCGGCGCCTGCTCCCCATCGCGCAACGTCGTGTCGAAGATGATCAGCTTGTCAGAGTCGCTCACTGCGTTCGCTCCTTGAGACGGAAGACGGAAGTGCTCGGCCGGGTCAGCCGGTGAGGCCGCCCGGCCCAGTAAGCGCCAGACCGTGTCGGGGTGGTGTCTTTGCTTCCGACTTCCGCCTTCCGACTCCCGACCGCCGAAGGCTGCTCATGGAGCGTCCTGAGGCGTCAAGAACGGCATCATCTGTCGCAGCTCGCGGCCGACCTGCTCGATGGGTTGCTCGCGCTCGGCGGCGCGGTTCTCGAGGAGGAAGGGGGCGCCCTCGCGCGCCTGTGCCATCCATTCCCGGGCGAATGCGCCGGAGCGCACCTCTTCGAGGATGCGTCGCATCTCGGCCCGGGTCTCATCGGTGACGATCCGGTTGCCCCGGGTGTAGTCGCCGTATTCGGCGGTGTCGGACACCGAGTACCGCATCCAGGAGAGGCCGCCCTCGTAGAGGAGGTCCACGATCAGCTTCAACTCGTGGAGGGTCTCGAAGTAGGCGGACTCTGGCTGGTAACCCGCCTCGACCAGTGTGTCGTACGAGGCCTTGATCAGGGCGGAGATCCCACCGCACAGGATGACCTGCTCACCGAAGAGGTCGGTCTCGGTCTCTTCGGCGAATGTCGTCCCCAGCACCCCGGCCCTGGTCCCTCCGATGCCCCATGCATAGGAGAGCCCGAGGTCGTGTGCCTTCCCCGTTGCGTCCTGGTGGACGGCGAGCAGGCAGGGGACGCCGGATCCCTCGGTGTAGGTGCGACGCACCAGGTGTCCGGGTCCCTTGGGCGCCACCATCACCACGTCGACGTCCTCTGGCGGCTGGATCTCGCCGAAGTGGATGTTGAACCCGTGGGCGAAGAAGAGGGCGTCGCCTGCGTCGAGGTTGGGCATGACGTCGGCCCGGTAGATGTCACCCATATGCTGATCGGGAACCAGGAGCATCACCAGATCACAAGACGCTGCGGCATCGGCGGGGGTGGTGACGCGCAGCCCTGCTTCTTCGGCGGCGGCTGCGCTGGCGGAGCCGGCCCGGAGGCCGACGTTCACCTCGACACCCGACTCGGTGAGGTTGAGCGCATGGGCATGCCCCTGGCTGCCGTACCCGATCACCGCTACCCGCCTGCCGCGGATGATCGACGGGTCGGCGTCGCCGTCGTACCAGATGGTTGCCATTTCGCTCAGCCTCGCTTCTCGTTTATCCGACCGCTCGCAACTTGCCCCCCTTGACCTTTGGCTCGCGGGCCACTGCGATCCTCCCCGACTTGACCAGGTCGACGATCCCGTACGGCCGGACCAGGTCGAGGAAGTCGTTGACCTTTTCCGGGCTCCCCGCCACCTGGAAGGCTATAGAGGCCGGTCCGACGTCCACCGTCACCGCCTTGAAGATGGCGGCGACCTCGAGCGCCTCGCCCCTCTTGCCCGGCGGTGTGGAGACCCGGACCAGCATGATCTCCCGCTCGACCGACGACTCGGGGGCAAGCTCGGTTATCCGGACCACGTTGATCAGCTTGTGAAGCTGCTTCTTCACCTGCTCCAACTCGGGGGCGTCGACCACGATGGTCATCCGTGACATCCCCTCCTCGGCGGCGGGACCGACCGCCAGCGAGTGGATGTTGAACCCCCTCCTCGCCAGCAACGAAGCGATCCGAGCCAGCACCCCTGGCTTGTCCTCCACGAGCACCGAAAGGATGTGGTGCATCAGGCGGACCTCCGGCTCGCCGTACTTAGTACTGAGTACTTAGTACCTAGAACGAGTGGCGAGCGCCGCTCGGGCATTCTGGCTGCCGTCCGCCGTCCGCCGTCCGCCGTCCTTGTCATGGAAGATCGCTCGCTGATTCGACACCCAAGGCGGTTCCTTCGAGCCCGAGGATGACGTCGTCGTTGGACCCACCGGCGGGGACCATGGGGAAGACCATCTCATCGGGGTCCACCACGAACTCGACCACCACCGGGCGGTCGTCCACCGCCAGCGACTTCTCGATGGCTGGGGCGACTTCATCGGGTGTCTCTGCCCGGAGCCCGACACAGCCCATCGCCTCTGCCAGCTTGGGGTAGTCGAGCTTGTCTCCCAGCAGACTGGCGGAGAGCCGCCCACCGTAGAAGAGCTTCTGCCACTGCTTGACCATGCCGTGGGCGCCGTTGTTGATCACGGCGACCTTGATCGGGATCTCTTCGGTGGCGGCGGTGATCAACTCCTGGAGGGTCATCTGGAAACATCCGTCGCCGTCGATGGCGTAGACCAGCTCGTCGGGTCGGCCGGCTTTGGCGCCGATCGCCGCCGGGACGGCAAACCCCATGGTCCCTAGCCCTCCCGAGTTGATCCATCGCCGCGGCTCGGTGAAGCGCCAGAACTGCGATGCCCACATCTGGTGCTGACCGACACCGGCCACCAGGATGGCGTCGCCACCGGTGAGGCGGTGAAGTTCCTCGACCACGAATTGGGGTTTGATCGGCCCGTCGGGCCGCTGGTCGTAGTGGAGCGGGTAGCGCCGTTGCCAGCCTGCCAGGGTGTCGAGCCACTCCGACCGGTCGGGGGTGGGTCGCGTCCCCCATGCCTCGATCAGTTGGACGAGGACTCGTCGGGCGTCGCCAACGATGGGGATGTCCGCCACCCGTACCTTCCCGATCTCCGCCGGGTCCACGTCGGCATGGATGACCTTGGCACCGGTGGCGAAGCTGGCAGGGTTGCCGGTCACCCGGTCGTCGAACCGGACCCCAATGGCGATCAGCAGGTCGGCCCGCTGCAGAGCGGTGATGGCGGTGTAGGTGCCGTGCATCCCTGGCATTCCCAGCGCCAACGGGTGATCATCGGGGATGGCACCGCGCCCCATGAGAGTGGTGGTTACCGGGACACCCGCCAGCTCGGCGAATCTCCTCAACTCGGCGTGGGCGTCCGCCTTGATCACTCCGCCGCCGACATAGAGGACCGGCCTCTCGGAGGAAGCGATCAACCCGACAGCCTCTTTGATCCGTAGGGGATGACCGTCGCTCGTCGGCTTGTAGCCGGGGAGGTTGAGCGGGGACGGATCGCGCCATGCCGTTTCGCGGTTGAGGACGTCCTTGGGCACGTCAACCAATACCGGCCCGGGTCGGCCGGTGGCGGCGATGTGGAACGCCTCGTGGACGACGTCTGGGATGTCCTCGACCTCGGTGACGAAGTAGTTGTGCTTGGTGGCGGGCATGGTGATGCCCGTGGTGTACGCCTCCTGGAAGGCGTCGTTCCCCACGGCGTGGGTCGGTACCTGCCCGGTGATCGCCACCAGTGGAACCGAGTCGATGAGGGCGTCCGCCAGTGGGGTGACCAGGTTGGTGGCGCCGGGTCCGGACGTGGCGATGCATACCCCGACCCGGCCGGTGGCCCAGGCGTAGCCCTCTGCCATGTGCCCGGCGCCCTGCTCGTGGCGGGCCAGGATGTGGCGGATAGGGCTGGCCAGGATGGGGTCGTAGGCGGGGAGGATGGCGCCGCCCGGTACGCCGAACATGACATCGACCCCCTCGTATTCGAGGGCTCTGATCAGGATGTCTGCGCCGGTGCTCATCGTGGTTCCTCGGTTGGCATTGGGGATGAAAAAACCCTCCGGGGCTTCCGGAGGGCATCAGGCGCACACGCCGTTCGTCGGCGTGCGCGCTACGGGAGTACGAGGATGGTCTGCTTCATCCGGCTCTCAGTATGCGGGATCAGGGGCGGTGTGTCAAAGGACAAAGAGACAGAAGACGGAAGACGGCAGCAACGATCAATCACTGAAGGCAGAACTCGTTTCCCTCCGGGTCTTGCATGACGATCCAGTACTCGCCCCTTTCGTCCGCGGCTCGGAGTTGGGTGGCGCCGAGGGCAGCCAGCCGGTGAGCCTCTGAGTCGACTTTCTCCCGTCGTTCTTCGATGGGACGGCTCAGGCCGCCGCCCACGTTGAGATCGAGGTGGACCCGGTTCTTGGCCGTCTTCGGTTCGGGGACCCGCTGGATGAAGATGCGAGGGAGTTTCCCTTCGGGGTCGCTCAGTGCGTATGCGTCGTTCCAGTGATCCTCGGGGATCCCTGACTTGCGGAGCCACTGTTCCCAGTCGGTAAACCCGTCGGGTGGCTTGTCCTCTTCATACCCGAGCGCCTCCGCCCAGAAGCCACCGAGCCCTCGTGGGTCGGCCGCATCAAATGTCACCTGGAAACCAACCGACATCTCCGCCTCCCGTTGAAATTTGTTGGCGGCACGATCCTCGCATGAGCCACGGCCCAGCGCCAAGGGGTTGGAGGCTGTTCTCCGTAGTAGTGGTCCTGGCGGTGTTGGCCGAGGCGTGCAATGTCCCTGACAGGACCCAACGGCGGTGGTCACGCCCGAGGGTGCCGACGCCATCCTTCTCGGACCCCAAGGAGTCTGCGATCCGATACCGCCTCAAGAGGGGGTGGAACCTGGTGATTTGGAGTGCGTCGGTGGTCGTTTAGCCGAATGGGAGCTTCAGGTTCGCGTCATCGAGTGACCGCCCCCGTTCGTCGGTGGCGGGTGGCACCATGCCGGGGTGATCGATCCGCGCCTCGCCCTTGCTGGTTCCGGCGGTAGAGGCGGCGAGGCGCGCCTTGCGGGACATGGAACCCGAGGACGTTCCCGCTTCGGTCCACCGGGTGGCGCGGAGCACGGCCCGGAAGCTGCCGCCACCGCTGGCACGCTCGCTGGCGGAGGCGCTCGATGACGACCAATGGTTGCGCGATAAAGCGCTCGAGGCCTGGCCCGAGGCCGACCCCGATGCCACGTCGCCAAAGCTGGCGGTGAGCGCTTTGTTTCTCCTGCGCCCCGATGGGTGGGAGGAGCGGGTCGAGGAGATCGTCGCTGCCGAGGAGGAGTTGTCCCAGGCGGGAACCGTCGAGGCGCTGCGGGCCATGGTGGAGAGGCTCCAAACCGATCTGGGGTCAGCCCGCGAGAAGGCAAAGGCTGAAGGCGACCGCGCCGAGTCGGCAGAAGCCGAAGCAGCACGGGCAAAGAGCCGCGCCCGCAAGACCGTGGCACCTGCGCCGGCACCGAACGTCACTCGGCGCGCCGAGGACGCTGAGCGGCGGTTGGCCGACTTGCAGCGGGAACTCGACGAGGCCGATGAGCGGATCAACCGCCTGCGTGATGATCTGCTCAAAGCGCGCCGGGCGGCCCGGGAAGCCTCGGTGGCGGCGCCCCCCTCCGCTTGGGCGCGCCGCCATCCTCGGGAGACCGCAAGGCTGCTCGACGGGCTCACCGCGGCGCTCCGTCCAGCCGCCAGCGGCGAGGGAGGCGAGTCTGAGCCGGCCGCCGTGGTGGTTGCAGTTCCCGAAGGCCATCGCACCCGATAAGGCCGACGCGGTGGACTGGCTGCTCAAACAGACCGAACCGCTGACCTTGCTCGTCGACGGCTACAACCTCAGCTTCCTGCTCGAGGAGCCAGCCAACTTCTCCACGGCGGACTCCAGGGAGAGGCTGGTGGCGCGTCTCGCCCGGATCCGGCGGATGGCCATGGCACCGCTGAGGGTGATCGTCGTTTTCGACACCAGGAGCGAGCCCTCCACGGGTCGAAAACGAGGAGGGATCGAGGTCCGCTTCGCCGCATCGGGCGACGACGAGTTGGTCCGACTCGCCGAGAGCATCGATGGCACGGTGGTCGTGGTCAGCAACGACCGCGAAGTCCGTGAGCGCGCCGCCGCCATCGGGGCGATCACCCTCTGGTCGGCGGCCGTCGCCGACTGGCTCCACCGCTGAATTCACGAACCCAGGGTTCGAACCGTCGCACAGCAGACGTTTCGAGCCCACGGAACGGGCTGCCCGGTCAAGACCACGAACCCAGGGTTCGAACCGTCGCACAGCAACGTTTCGGGCCCACAGAACGGCGTGCTGGAAGTGGGTCGCCTCGAGGCTGTCACAATCGAGGCGATGGGGTCCTCGATCTTGGTCGTCGGTGGTGGATTCGCCGGGGTGAGCGTCGCCCGGGGCCTCGGGGCGCGGGCCGAGGTGACCGTCGTCTCGGACACCAACTTCCTGCTCTTCACCCCGATGCTCGCCGAGGTGGCGGCGGCGGACGTCGACCCGAGGCACATCATCAGCCCCGTCCGCCAGCTGTGCCCCCACGCCAGACTCGTCCAGGGCGAGGTCCTGGCCATCGATCCGGTGCGGCGCAGCGTGTCGGTCCGGCCCCCCTTCGGTGGCGAGCCGATCGAGCTCGAGGCGGACGCCATGGTCCTTGCGATGGGTGGGATCTCAGCCACGTTCGGGGTCCCCGGGGTTGCCGAGCTGGCGCTCCCGTTCAAGACCATCTCCGACGGTCTGCGGATCCGCAACCGGGTCCTCGCTCTGTTGGAGAGAGCGTCCGAGCAACCCGATCCCGATCTCACCCATGTCGCCGTGGTCGGTGCCGGGTATTCGGGGGCTGAATTGGCGGCGGCGCTGGCCGACTTTCTCAGCCGGGCATGGCCCCAGTTCTATGCAACCGCCCCACCGCCCCGGGTCACGTTGATCGACGCTGTAGAGAGGGTGGTCCCGATGCTCCCTGCCCGGCTCGGGGCGAAGGCGGAGGAGGCGCTTCGCGAAAGAGGGGTGCGGATCATCCTGGGGACATCGGTGTCGCAGGTCACACCCACCGGTCTGGAACTTGCCGACGGACGGACTATCGAGGCTGCCACCGTGGTGTGGGCGGCGGGCGTCCGACCGCACCCGTTGGTGGGGACCCTGGGACTGCCCACCGATCGGGGACGTTTGGTCACAGACGAACACCTGCAGGCGGCGCCTGGTGTGTTCGCCCTCGGCGACCTGGCGGCGGTCCCAGATGGAAGGGGCGGCACCTCGCCCCCGACGGCGCAGTTCGCTTTGAGACAGGGCAAGTACCTCGGACGGCACCTCCCCGAGTTGATCGCAGGTTCCAAGGCACCGAAGTTCAGGTACAGCACGATTGGCCAGTTGGTCTCGCTCGGCCACCGCAACGCGGTTGGGTTGGTGATGGGGGTTCCCGTGACCGGTTTCATCGCCTGGTTCCTGTGGCGGTCCTATTACCTGCTCCGGCTTCCAACCTTGCTCCGCAAGGCACGTGTGGCCATGGACTGGAGCCTCGACCTCCTCTTCCCACCCGACATCGCCTGGCTGCCCACGACCGATCTCGGACCGCCCCCGGTATAGAGAGCTTTGCTCATAAACGTCACACTTATGTCGTAGTGTTGACGGGATGGTCTATGCCGTCATCGGAGATGTGGTCGAGTCTCGCCAGGCGTCCGACCAGCGTCACATGCTGGAAGGCCTCGCCGCCGATCTCGATTGGGTCAACTCCCAGGTGGAGGCGGTCCAAGCCCTGGCACCGACGGTCGGCGACGAGTTCCAGGCGGTCTACCTCTCGCTGGGGGCAGCGCTCGACGCGACGCTGCTTCTGCGACTCCGGCGCACCATCGCCGACCAGGACCTGCCGGCGGGCCTCCGGTTCGGAATCGGTGAGGGCGAGATCGTCCAGGCCCAGGTGGCAGATCCGCCGTACGGCCAGAGCGGGACCGCATGGTGGAACGCGCGAGAGGCCATTGACGGCATCGAAGTGAATGCGGCTCGGAACAGATGGCCCCGCAGCGCGCAGACCGCCTTCGCCGGAAGCGATGAGGCCCTCGAAGCCGCGGTGAATGCCTTTCTGCTGACGCGAGATGCCCTGTTTGCCCGGGCCGACCGCAGCGACGCCCGCATCTGTCTCGGTCTCTTCCTCGGAGAGTCGCAGCGCGTGGTCGCCGAGGACCTCGGCGTCACCCAGCCTGCAGTGGCGCAGCGCTCGGCCGACAAGGGGTGGCATGCGGTCTGGCAGGCCCATGCACTCTTTGGGGGACAGTCGTGACCTGGCTGGCAGTGGTCCTGCTCGGGATAGGGGTAGGCGACGCTATCGCTGCCGGTCTCGGCGGCGAACCGCGCTCGACGGTCCGGGTCGCCATTGGTGCGTTGGCCGGGGCCGTGGCCAGTCTCCTCGCCGCCCTGCTTGTCGGGCTCGAACTGCTGCCCGCCCTTGTGGCGGGCGGCTTGGTGGCAGTGGGCTGTGCGGGGTGGAACCTCCTCCGACTCCCTCCCACGCCCTCCGCGGCGCTTCCATCATCCAGGGCGTGGTGGGCTCTCGCCGTCCTGGGTGCGACCATCGCACTGACCCTGGTCGTTGGCGCGGTGTGGGGGGCGACGTTTGCAGATTCCCCCCAGCTGGTGGTGATCGGCTCGGTGGCGGTGCTGGGGGTCCCGGCCAACGGGGTCGTCCGGACGGTGCTCGCCGCCTCGGGGACCGAGTTCCGCCGCTCCGAGCAGACCCTTCGGGGTGGGAGGGTCATCGGAGTGGTGGAGCGGCTTCTCATCTTCACCTTGGCACTGGCAGGTCAGCTCACTGCGGCGGTGGTGGTAGCCACGGCCAAGGGGATTCTCCGATTCCCGGAACTGCAGGCCGCCAGGGAACGCGCCATCGAAGTGGTCGGCGAGGGCCGCCACGCGGTTGAAGCCCCATCGCAGGTGGATGTCATCACCGAGTACTTCCTGGTGGGCTCGCTCACGAGTTGGCTACTAGCAGTCGTCCTCGGTCTGGCGGCCTCCTCCTAGGCGGCAGACGGCGGACGAACCGGAGCGACGATCTCTTGCCTTCAGCCGGTGGCGCGTCTCGGGACTAGGCGCAGGCCGGGGATCAAACCGACGTCGGCGAGGTGTTCCAGAGCTTCCATTTCGCCTTCGTCCATTTCGAGCGGCCCGCGCTGTGGTTCCAGCAGGAACGTGACGACACAGTCGTCGCAGGCAGAAGTGTGCTGCATGGCGCATTCGTCACAATCGATGAGCATTGATGCCGCTCCCGCTTGGCTCTTCTCAACCTATCGGGAGGGTGTGACAGGGAAAGAGGGAAGTCGGAAGACGGAAGGCGGAAGTAGGAACCGGCTTGAGCCCATCGCAGGGGTCTCGGCTCGTTGAGTCCTGCGCCAAGAATGTCCAGACCTTGCTTTGGGCTTCGGTTTGCGTCTGCCGTCTGCCGTCTGCCGTCCGCCGTCCGCCGTCTCTAGGGACGTACCATCGGACCATGCCTCCCAAGATCCACTCCCAGGACGTCACCGAGGGTTTCGCCAAGGCGGGGGCCCGCGCCATGTTGCGGGCCGTCGGGTTGCAGGAGGAGGACTTTGCCCGCCCGCAGGTCGGGCTGGTCTCGGCCGGCAACGAGGTGACCCCATGCAACCTGACCGGTCCGATGCTGGCGGCCGAGGCGAAGCGGGGGGTTCGCGCCAATGGCGGGGTTGGTCTCACCTTCGCCACCATCGCCGTCTCCGACGGGATCTCGATGGGGCACGAGGGGATGCGTGCTTCCTTGGTGTCCCGCGAAGTCATCGCCGACTCGGTCGAACTCGTCATGCACGCCGAGCGGTTCGATGCCCTGGTGGCCATCGCCGGGTGTGACAAGTCGCTGCCCGGGATGCTGATGGCGGCCGCCCGGCTCAATCTGCCTGCGGTGTTCCTCTACGGCGGCTCGAGCCTCCCCGGTCGCATCGGGGGCAGGGACATCTCGCTCGTGGACGTGTTCGAAGGAATCGGGGCGTTATCCGAGGGCCGGATCGACGAAGCGGACCTTTTGGAGTTGGAGCGTCACGCCTGTCCGGGTGCCGGGTCGTGCGCGGGGATGTTCACCGCCAACACCATGGCTTCGGTTGGTGAGGCGTTGGGGATGTCCCTTCCGGGTAGCGCCAGCGTTCCCGCCACCGATCCGAGACTGATCGAATATGCCGAGGCGTCCGGCGCCGCCGTGATGGCATTGCTCGAGAGCGGGCTTCGGCCCCGCTCGATCCTCACCAGGGAGGCCTTCGAGAATGCGGTTACCACTGTCATGGCCCTCGGTGGCTCGACCAACGCCGTTCTCCACCTGATGGCTATCGCCCGCGAGGCCGAGGTCGAATTGGAATTGGAGGATTTCGACCGGATAAGCAGGCGAACCCCCCACCTCGGCGACCTCAAGCCATTCGGGCGGTTCCACATGGTCGATCTCGACCGGGTGGGCGGCGTCCCCTCGGTGCTCAGGGCACTGCTCGACGCCGGCCTGCTCCACGGAGACGCCACAACCGTCACCGGCCGCACGATGGCCGAGAACCTGGAGGGAGTGGGGCCGCCGGCCGACACATCGGTGATTCGCCGCGTGGAGGAACCTCTCGCCGTCGAGGGGGGGATCGCCGTGCTGCGAGGCACGCTCTGCCCGGAGGGTGCTGTGGTCAAGGTGGCAGGCATCCATGTGGAGCGTTTCGCCGGCCCCGCCCGGGTCTTCGACGGCGAGCAGGAATCGCTCGACGCCCTCTTCAATCACGACATCCACCCCGGTGAGGTGGTGGTGATCCGCTACGAAGGGCCGGCCGGGGGGCCCGGCATGCGCGAGATGCTCCAGATCACCGCGGCGATCAAAGGTGCCGGGTTGGGCCGAGAAGTGCTCCTCATCACCGACGGGCGCTTCTCGGGTGCCACCACGGGTCTCTGCATCGGGCACGTCGCCCCCGAGGCGGTGTCGGGGGGGCCGCTCGCCCTGGTGGCGGAGGGCGACACGATCGTCCTCGACGTGCCGGCCCGACGGCTCGACCTGATGGTGGACGACGCCGAGTTGGAGCGGCGGCGCGGCAGGCTGGAAGCCACCCGAGCCGAGATACCCGACCGGCGCACTGGCCAAGTACGCACGTCTGGTGGGATCGGCCGAGCACGGGGCGGTCACCGGCTGAGAGATGCTCCTGGTGTCAGACATCCATGGCGCCTTCGGCGCCCTAGCTCGGGTGGCCGCGGCCGGTGAGACCCTCCTCGTTCTCGGTGACCTGATCAACTTCGTCGACTACCGGACCACCGACGGGATCATGGCCGAGATCTTCGGGTCGGAGTTCGTCGCCCAGGTGGCGGACGCTCGGGGGAGGGGCGATCTCGACACGAACCGCCGGCTATGGGTGCGGCACGCCGCCGGGCGCGAGGACGAGGTGCGGGCCAGGGTGGCCGAGTTGGTAGCTGAGCAGTACGAGAGGTGTCGTGAGGCGCTGGCGCCGGCCCGTGGCTACGTGACGTACGGGAACGTCGACTGGCCAGACCTGCTCCGCTCCATCCTTCCCCCTGGATGCCGCTTCGTCGATGGCGAGGCGGTGGAGATCGACGGTGTCACCGTGGGGTTCGTCGGCGGAGGCGCCCCGACCGTCATCCAGGCGAGAGGAGAGGTAACCGACGACCTCATGGAGTCCAAGCTGGCCGGAATCGGCGACGTCGAGGTGCTCTGTTCGCATCTGCCCCCGGCGCTGCCTCCGCTCCACACCGACGTGATCACCGGGCTCCCCGAGCGGGCCTCGCGCCCGCTGCTCGACTATGTCCGCCGGGTGCAGCCCCGCTACCACTACTTCGGCGACGTCCACCAGCCGCAGGCCAACACCTGGCGCGTCGGGGTCACCAGGTGCGTCAATGTCGGGTATTTCCGCGCGACGGGGAGACCGGTACGGCACCGTGCGAACGAGGTTCAACCGTGCGGTGAGTAGCCTCACCACTCCGCCCATCCCAGAGGAGCGTCGCACCGATGGCTGAGAGCACCGTCCAGAGCATGGAGATCTCGGCACCGGCCGAACTCCTGTTCGAGGTGGCGGCGGATGTCGAGCGCTACCCGGAATGGGCCACGGGTGTCCGCAGGGTCGAGGTCCTCGAGCGCACGCCCGATGGCATGGCGCACAAGGCGCACTTCGTGGTCGAAGGGATGGTCAAGGAGATCGAGTACGACCTCGTCTACGAATACGACGCCCCGCGGCGCATGGCCTGGGTGGCCGAGCCGGGCGAGGACATAACATTGATGGAGGGGTCGTACGACTTCAAACCGCTCGAGGACGGGGCTACCGAGGTGGTGTACGGGTTGCGCGCCGAGATCGCGTTCAAGATCCCGGGGTTTCTCCGCCGCCAGGTGGAGAAGCAGATCGTGGGGACGGCGCTGCGCGGCCTCCGGTCGAGAGCGGAGGAGCTTGCGGACGACTGATGCGGATCGTCCTCGTCACCGGGAAGGGGGGAGTCGGGAAGACGACGGTCGCTGCCGCCACGGCCATCGCCGCGGCTGACAACGGCTACCGCACCCTCGTCGCTTCTACTGATCCCGCCCACAGCCTGGCAGATGCCCTCGATGTTCCGCTGGGTGATCGGCCGAGCGAAATAGTGCCCGGTCTCCTCGGCCAGCAGGTGGACGCCCAGGAGCAGTTGGAGAGACAGTGGGGGACCATCAGGAAGCAGCTCATGGCGGTCTTCGACTGGGGCGGTGTCACCGGGATCGAGGCCGAGGAGTTTCTCGTCTTTCCCGGGATGGACGAACTGTTCGCTCTGCTCGAAGTCAAGGAGCACGCCCGTTCCGGGCACTACGACGCGGTAGTTGTCGATTGCGCCCCGACCGCGGAGACGCTTCGTTTGCTGTCACTACCAGAAGTGCTCTCTTGGTACGTCGATCGGATCCTCCCCACCGAGCGCCGCATCCTCAAAGCGGCCCGACCCGTGCTCAACCGCATGACCAACATCCCGCTCCCCGGGGACGAGGTCTTCAGCGCGGCCAACTCGATCTTCGAGGGGGTGGAGGATGTCAAGCGGCTCCTCTCCGACCCGGAGGTGACATCGGCGCGCCTGGTGGTCAACCCGGAGAAGATGGTGGTGGACGAGGCGCGCCGGACATACACCTACCTCGGCCTCTTCGGCTACGGCGTAGACGGCGTGGTGGTCAACCGGGTACTCCCCGAGGCGGTGGACGATCCCTATTTCGCCGGGTGGCGCGCCATCCAGGCAAAGCACATGGAGACGATCATCTCCTCCTTCCCTGACATACCCGTGCTTCCGCTGCGGCTCTTCGACGAGGAGATGGTGGGGGTCGAACGTCTGCGGCTGCTCGCCGGTGAGCTTTACGGCGAGCGCGATCCGGTGCGTGGATTCACCGCCACTTCACCGTTCACGGTCGAGGAGCATGACAACGAGGTGACGCTGAACATGGCAGCGCCTTTCGTCGACAAGGCCGACCTCGAGGTGCTCCGACACGGCGATGAGCTTTACGTCACGGTCGGTCCCTACCGGCGCAGCTTCGTCCTCCCCGACTCGCTACGACGCCGTGAAGTCTCCAGGGCGCGCCTCGAGGAGGGATCGCTGCTGGTCACCTTCACCGAGACGGGCCGATCAAGGTGACGGAGGAGCAGGGCCGTTCGATGGTCTCTGCCCTGCTCCGTGGTGGGCGCCGCGCCGCGATCCACCTCTTGATCGCGGGTATCGAGACCCTGCGCGCCGCCCAGGCAATGATCGACGAGATCAGCCACAGGCGCACCGATGACAGGGAGAACCCCGAGCCGCCGCTGCGGATACCGGTCGAGTAGCGGTAGATCGGGGTCCCGACACGTCGAATCACGCCGCCGGTCTCGATCTGGGGGGTACAAAACTCGCCGCCGCTCGAGTCGGCCCGGAGGGCGATGCCCACTACAGGCAGTTGGTACCCGCGCCTGCAGACGCCGATGCCGCGGTGAACGAGATGGTCAGACAGGTCGAAAGGCTTTCGGGTCCCGAGACGGAGGGTTCTGGGATGCCCGTGGTCGCGGTGGGAGTGGGCGTCGCCGGACTGGTGAGATACCCCAGCACACTGGTGTGGGGGCCGCACACTCCGGGGATCGAACTCGATCTGGGCACGTCGCTGAGCGAGCGGCTGTCGATGCCGGTCGTGGTTGACAACGACGCCAATTTCGCCGCCCACGCCGAGGCGCTGGTCGGAGCGGCGCGTGGATACTCGAAGGTCCTCATGGTCACGATGGGCACCGGGATCGGCGGCGGAATCTGGATCGACGGCAACGTCTACCGGGGCCGGGGTTTTGCCGGTGAGATCGGCCATATCAGGCTTGTACCCGACGGGTCGCCGTGCGCCTGCGGCCAACGGGGCTGCTGGGAGACGGTTTGCTCCGGTAGAAGGCTCGACGAGCTTGCGGCCGGTCTCGCCGCCGCCGAGCCCTCGGGGAAAGTGGCGGCGCTGGCCGGTGACGGACGGGCGTCCGGCAGGCACCTGACCGAGGCGGCACAGCAGGGGGATCCGGATGCGCTCAGCGCCGTCGAGGGAGTTGCCCGATGGCTGGCATTGGGGATTGCCAACCTCGTGGCCGTCCTCGATCCAGAAGTGGTCGTCGTCGGTGGCGGCATCGTCGGGGGGTTGGAGGTTCTCCTTTCGCTCTGCCGGCCGGCAATGGCGGAGTTGCTCGAGGGATCGAATCACCGACCGCCTACCCCGATCGTCGCCGCCGCCCTCGGACAGGACGCCGGTCTGATCGGTGCAGGGTTGGCGGCGTTGGATGCATTTGCTGTCCGCTGAACACGTTGGCCGCCGATCGGCGATATGGTGATCCTGTGACAGAGGCGATCCAGCCAGACAAGGTCATCAGCCCTAGCGACCAGCGCGCTTTCGTCGACGCCCTCGCCGAGGGCGCCATGCTCGTCCCGCGTATCGGTTTGCTTCTGGCGCGGTTGTTGAGAGATCCCCGGGTGCCTCCGTCCCGCAAGTTGCTCCTTGGCGGCACCGTGATCTATCTGGTGTCGCCCGTGGACCTGTTCCCCGAGATGCTCCCGATTCTGGGCTGGGCCGATGATGCCCTCCTCATCGCGTTCGCGATGGGCCGGATGCTCACCTCGGTACCGGATGATGTGATTGCGGAGCACTGGTCCGGCCCTCCCGAGTCGCTCGAATCGGTGCGCAAGGTCCTCGACTTCGCAACCGACCTCATCCCGACACCGGTACGCAACCTGTTGGACAAGTTCGCCAGGTGACCCCGGCCGTCTCGGTCACCCTCCCGCAGTTCCACCAGGAGGGGATCCCCATCATCGACGCCGCCAGGCGCGCCGAGTCGATCGGGTTCACCGGTGTGTTCCTCTTCGACCACCTCTTCCCGCTCGACGGCCCGAAACGGCCGGTGGTAGAGCTCTTCTCCGCAATGGGGGCGGTGGCGGCGGCGACCTCGAAACTCCGGGTCGGCTCGCTGGTGGCGCGGGCGACCACCCGTTCACCCGAAGCAACCGCCTCGGGGGTTGGCGCGGTGCAGGCAGTTTCCGGCGACAGAGTGGTGGCCGGACTGGGGGCAGGAGACAAGCAGTCCCAAGACGAGATGGAGGCCTACGGGCTTCCTTATCCTCCCCTCTCCGAGCGGCTCAAGACGTTGCGGGCAACGATCGGGGCCATAAAGCGCCTCGATGAGGGAGGGTTGACCCCACCGCCGGTGTGGGTTGGTGGCCGTCACGAGAAAGTTCGCGAGGTGGCGGCCGAACTGGCCGACGGCTGGAATGCCTGGGGCGGCGACCCCTCTCGTTTCTCCGAGGAGGCCGCCGAAGTGCGCCACGCCGCGGATCGGCCGATCACCATCAGTTGGGGTGGCGCGGTCTTCATCGCCTCCGATGACGCCGAATTGAGCGCTTTCGTGGAGAACCGCGGGGGAAGCCACGGGATCATTGCCGGGATGCCCGAAGAGGTTGCGAGCGCTCTCGGCGGGTTCCTCGAAGGCGGTGCCGACGAACTGGTGCTCTCGCTCCTCCCAAGCAGCGAGCCATATCCCACCTGGGAGCTGTTCGTGGAAGAGGTCTGGCCGCTCCTCTAAGACGGCGGACGGCGGACGGCGGACGGCAGTTAGAAGAGGCGGACGGGGTGGGTCGGGGGACAGCTTGCGGATTGGGCATTTGCCGGACCCTGGGTGAGGTACCGTCAAGCGACCTTCCACGACCACCTACCACTTACCACCATGGAATTTCGACGGATCGACGGGTTGCCGCCTTATGTGTTCGCTGCGGTGAACCAGCGCAAGTTGGAGGCGCGCCGCGCTGGTGACGACGTCATCGACCTCGGCTTTGGGAACCCCGACATCCCAAGCGCCCCCTTCGTGGTGGACAAGCTGGTCGAGGCGGCCCGCAACCCACGCAACCATCGGTACTCCACCTCGCGCGGTCTCCCCAACCTGCGACGGGCGGTTGCCGAGCGCTACCGGCGCCGTTTCGGGGTTGACCTCGACCCCGACACCCAGGTGATCAGCACCATCGGTGCCAAGGAAGGCCTGGCTCACCTGATGTGGACGCTGGTCCAGCCGGGGGACCTCGCCCTGGTTCCCGACCCGAGCTACCCGATCCACATCTATGCCCCGGTCCTGGCTGGGGCAGAGGTGCGCCGGGTTCCCCACTCGATCGACGCCGACTTCTTCTCCCGGATGGAGGAGGCATTCCTCGGCTCGTGGCCGCGGCCCCGGGTGATCCTCACCTCGTTCCCCCACAATCCCACGACCGCCTGTGTTGAGCTCGAGTTCTTCGAGCGTCTCGTCGCTTTCGCCAAGGAGCACGAGGTGTTCCTCATCCACGATTTCGCCTATGCCGACCTCGGGTTCGACGGTTACTCGCCACCGAGCCTCCTCCAGGCGGGTGGCGCAGACGTGGGCGTGGAGTTGTACACGCTCACCAAGGGCCATTCGATGCCTGGGTGGCGGGTCGGGTTCGTGGTGGGCAACGCCCGCATGGTCGAGGCGCTTGCCAAGCTGAAGTCCTATCTCGACTACGGCACCTTTCAACCCATACAGATCGCATCGATCATCGCCCTCAACGAGGGGGACGGGTATGTGGATCAGGTGAATGAGGTCTATCGCAGCAGGCGAGATGCCCTGGTCGATGGGTTGGTGCGTGCCGGATGGCCCATCGAACGTCCCCGCGGGACCATGTTCGTTTGGGCGGAGATCCCCGAGCAGTACCGAGCGATGGGATCGCTCGACTTCACCTTCAAGCTGCTCGACGAGGCCAAGGTGGCGGTCAGCCCAGGAATCGGATTCGGCCCCGCCGGTGACGGGCATGTGCGGTTCGCCCTGGTCGAGAACGAGCACCGCATCGGCCAAGCGGTCCGTGGGATCAAACGGGCCCTCGACGCTCTTCCCGCTGGAAATCGAGGGGTGGCGGTTTGACCGGTCTCGCCACAGGAGCGGCGTGACGATGGAGGCCATCCAGATCGCGGAACTTGGCGGACCTGAGGTACTTCATGCCGCCGAGTTGCCCGACCCAACCCCGCGGCCTGGTGAGGTTCTGGTCCGCTGTCGCCGCCGCCGGGCTCAACTACGTGGACACGTACCACCGGACGGGGCTGTATCCGCACCCGCTGCCGTTCATCCCGGGGCAGGAGGGGAGTGGCGTTGTCGAAAGCGTCGGTGCCGACGTCGCCGGCCTCGCTGTGGGTGACCGGGTGGCCTGGACGGATTGCCACGGCTCGTACGCCGAGCTCGTGTCGATCCCCGCAGACCGTGCCGTGCGGGTGCCTGACGAGGTCGGCCTGGAGACGGCGGCAGCGGCGATGCTCCAGGGAATTACGGCTCACTATCTGGTCAACGACACATACCCGGTCCAGCCCGGCGATCGTTGTGCCCTCTATGCCGCGGCCGGGGGCGTGGGCTCCCTGCTGACCCAGTTGCTGCGCCTCAAGGAGGGCGAGAGCTTCGCAGTCGTCGGGACCGCGGAGAAAGCCGAGATGGCGAGGGCAGCCGGGGCCGACCACGTGATCGTCGGCGATGGCGACATCCTGGAACAGATCGAGTCCATCGCCGGCAAGCGTCAGATGGCGGTGGTGTACGACGGCGTGGGTGCAGCCACCTTCGAGACCAGCCTCCGTCTGTTGCGGAAGCGGGGGATGCTGGTCGCCTTCGGGAACGCCAGCGGCCCGGTTCCACCCATCGATATTCTCACCCTGTCCCGCAATGGCTCGCTGTTCCTGACCCGTCCCTCGCTCAACGACTACATCGCCGAGCGTGCCGACCTGGAAAGGCGCGCCGCGGAGCTATTCGATTGGATCGGCTCGGGGCAGGTCGAGGTGACGATCGGCACCCGGTTCTCGTTGGCCGAGGCCGCAGAAGCGCAAAGGGCGCTGGAAGGTACGCCAGACGACTGGAAAGGTGCTGCTGATTCCGGAGTCGAGTACTTAGTACTTAGTACTTGGTACTTAGACCGGACTCTCTACCTCCCGAAGCTCTCGACACGCCAGGTCGGCTCGTTCCTCGAAGTGCACGGGGTGGATAGGTGGCGAGGATGGACCATCGAGCTCTTCCTCAGTTTCCACCGCTGCTTGGCCCGTCCTGCTCGCTCTGGAGGAAGCCGTGAGTTCATCGGCTGGCCTGCGGCTGCCGTGTATTGATTTGCTATGTACTAAGTACCAAGTACTAAGTACTTAGACCCCATTCCCAATACGCTGCTCCTAGCTCCCCAACTTCAAGTAGGCCATTTCCGGCGTATTCCTTCACCATGCGCTGGGTGGAGAAGGCTGCGAGGGTGGACTTCATCGAGCGCTTCATCAGTTCCACCCACTCCTGGGGAACCCCCTGCTCATCCCTTTGGTAGAAGAGCGGGACGATCTCGTCCTGGAGCAGACGGTAGAAGGCGATGGCGTCGGCGTTGTCCTGGGTGCCGTGGTCGTGGTTCTCTGACTCCGAGCCGAACGCCCACCCGTTGTCGCCGTCGTACGCCTCGGCCCACCATCCGTCGAGCACCGAAGCGTTGATGGCGCCGTTGACGGCGGCCTTCATTCCCGACGTCCCGCTTGCCTCCTCGGGCGGGCGGGGGTTGTTGACCCAGACGTCCACCCCCTGGACCAGGAACCGGGCCATTCTGTGGTCGTAGTTCTCCATTATGTAGATGTGGCCGCGTAGCTCTGGGCTGCGTGACAGCTCGACGATGTGGCGGATGAAGTCCTGCCCGGGACGGTCGGCGGGATGAGCCTTACCGGCGTACACCACCTGCACCGGCCGGTCGGGGTTGGTGAGGATGGCCTGCAGCCAGGGCACGTTGTGGAACATCAACGTGGCTCGCTTGTAGGTGGCGAAGCGTCGGGCGAACCCGAGCGTGAGTCTCTCGGGGGGGAGCATCCGCTCCACCGAGCGAAGCTCGTCCGGGGAGCCGCCGTGCCGGGCCAGCTGGCGGCGGAACCGGCCCCTGGCGAAACGGGTGAATAGCTGTTTGCGGGCGAGATGCGATGCCCACAACTCGTCGTTTGGCATCTCGTCGATCGCCTCGACCTTCTCGGGGTGCTCGACGAGCAACGTCGGCCAGTCGGGCGCTATGTGGCTGGACAGCTCACGGTAGAGATCACGTCCTACCCAGGTTGGGCTATGAACCCCGTTGGTGACGGCGAGTGCGGGGCTGCTGAGGAGGTGGGACCAGTCCCGGGAGACTATCTCTGCATGGCGCTTCGATACGCCGTTGACCAGCGCAGCCAGCCTGATGGCCATTGCCCCCAAGTCGAAACGACTGTGGTGGTCGTCACCGGTGGCACCGATCCGGGCGAGGTAGGACATGTCCGACTTGACCGAAGTTGCCCAGGGGGCGAGGTACTTCTCGGCGAGAGTGAACTCGAACACCTCGTTCCCCGCCGGGACCGGCGTGTGGAGGGTGAAGACGGTTCGCGACCTCACGTCCTTCTCGGCAACCTCGAGCGAGGCCCCGCCTTTGACGCCTACGGAGATCCTCTCCAGCAGGCTCATGGCGGCGTGGCCCTCGTTGACGTGCCACACCGCCGGCTCGATGCCCTGAGCGGCGAGGATGCGGACCCCGCCTACACCGAGCACCAATTCCTGGCAGAAGCGCATTTCCCTGCCCCGGATGTAGAGGGTGTGGGTGATGGGGCGATCTGCGGGTTCGTTGTCCGGTATGTCGGTGTCGAGGAGGATCACGGGGGCCCTTCCGACCTGGAGGCACCATGCCGCGGCCTGCACCGTCCGACCGGGGAACTCGATGGGGATCTTGCACTGCCCGCCGGTGCTGCTCGCCACGGGACGGATCGGCAGCCTGGTCATGTCGAGCTCGGGGTAGGTGTGCTGCTGCTCACCCTCGGAGTCCACCTCCTGCCGGAAATAGCCCCGTCTGTAGAGCAGTCCGACGGCGACGAAGGGCAACCCCAGGTCGGATGCAGCTTTGACGTGGTCGCCGGCGAGCACCCCCAGACCCCCCGAGTAGAAGGGGACCGAGGAGTGGACCCCGTACTCGGTGCACAGGTAGGCGATGGGGCCGGTCAGGTCCGACTCGTGGTGACGCTTCCACCAGGTGTCTGCACCCGCCATGTAGTTGTCGAACCGGCGGACGACCTCGTTGTAACGGTCGTTGAAGCTGTCGCTGCCTTCCAGCGCCTGCCAGGCACCGGGTTCGACGGCGCCGAGCAGTTCGATCGGGTTGTGGTACCTCTCCCAGGCAACCGAGTGGATGGCGGGCCACATGTTCCGGGCGGTCGGGTCCCACGCCCACCACAAGTTGTAGGCGAGTTCGTACAGCCTGCCGAAGGTGGGCGGGATGCGGATCTCGATCGGATTGAGGACTGGGACGGAGACGCTCATTGGATGGTTAGACCTTCTGAGGCGGGCATCAAAGGGTAATGCGACCCCTGTACCGTTCTCTCCAATGGCATTCCCCGACGGCACGGCCGACTTCCGCTCCGACACGGTCACCCGCCCCACCGAGGCAATGCGCCGCGCCATGGCGGCCGCCGACGTAGGCGATGACGTCTACTCCGAAGACCCCACCGTGGCCGCGCTGGAGGAGGAGGCGGCCCGCCTCGTGGGAAAGGAGGCGGCCGTCTACACCCCATCGGGAACCATGGGCAATCAGCTGGCCATCAACCTGCTCACTGCGCCGGGAACCGAGTTGGTGGCCGTGGACGACGCCCATGTGCGCGACTACGAGCGGGCGGCGGCGTCGATGATCTCGGGGGTGGCCTTCCGCACTGTGGCCGCCAGAGGTGGCGTGATCAGCGTCGATGCCCTCAGCGAGCTGCTGGTGGCGGCGGGGACCATCCGGCCGAGGATCTCGGCACTGGTGTGGGAAAACACCCACAACGCGTCGGGCGGTCGCGTGGTGCCGCTCGAGGCCATGGCGGCCACCACCGCTGTTGCCCGCAGCCACGGACTGGCGGTCCACCTCGACGGCGCCCGGTTGTTCAACGCGGTGGCGGCGTCCGGCATCCCTGCCGATCGTTATGCCGCCCTGGCCGACACCGTCCAGTTCTGCTTCTCCAAAGGGCTCGGCGCCCCGGTGGGCTCGATCCTCTGCGGGGAGGCGGCGGTCATCGCCGAGGCCCGATACCGGCGGCGCCAGCTGGGAGGTGGGATGCGACAGGCCGGGGTCATCGCAGCGGCGGCATTGGTGGCGCTTGGCGACCGTCATCGACTGCACGAAGACCACGACCTCGCCCGCCGCCTGGTCGCCGGGCTCTCCCAGCGATTTCCAAAGGCGGTGGACGCCGAAGACGTGGAGACCAACATGGTGATGGTGGACGATGCCGGGCTGCCCTGGGCGGCGGCCGAGGTGATCGACCTGTTGACCGACGCCAGGATCAGGGTCGGTCTGATCCGTCCGGGTGTGCTCCGATTTGTGACCCACCGCGATGTGGATGCGACAGACGTAGAGCGGGTGTTCGGGGTGCTGGACAAGGCCTCTTAGGAGAGAGAGCGGAAGACGGAAGACAGAAGCAAGGGCCAGAGAGGCCAGGACGGCGGACGGCGGACGGCAGACGGCGGCCAGAAGAAGCCAGCGCTCCGTTGAGGAGCGGACCTACTCCGGCTCATCTCATGACCTACAGATAGCACCCGCACAAGCAAACGGAGCGAACGAGTTGCAGCCCAACAATGATCAATTCCGTGGGTGTTTGCTGTGGGGAGCCGTGGGTGACGCACTTGGTGCTCCGATCGAGTTCTGGTCGCTGTCCGAGATCCGATCGCGGTTTGGCCCGGATGGGGTCACCGGCTACGTCGGCGGCACCGGCGCGGTCACCGACGACACACAGATGGCGCTGTTCACCGCCGAGGGGTTGATCCGGGCTTCGGTGCAACAACGCCTGGGCGGCGCCGCCGATCGCAACGCGGTGGTCCACCATGCATATCTGCGTTGGCTCCACACCCAGGGCTACGACTGGTCGAGCATCGCCGCCCCCTCTGGGGAGAGCGGACCCGACGGGTGGCTGGTGGCAGAGAAGAGACTCCACCACAGGCGCGCCCCCGGCAACACCTGCCTATCGGCATTGAGATCCGGTACGGCGGGTTCGATCGACAGCCCTATCAATGGTTCGAAGGGTTGCGGCGGGGTTATGCGCGCTGCGCCCGCAGCGTTGATGTACGCCGATCCGGCGGAGGCCTTTCAGGTGGGGAGCGACATCGCAGCCATCACGCACGGCCATCCGAGCGGGTGGCTGTCGGCAGGGTTCCTGGCGGCCGTCATCGCGCATCTGCTCGACGGATCAGCGATCGACGAGGCGGTGGTGTTTACCAGGCCGTACCTGACCCCGCACAGGGGTCACGAGGAGACGCTTCGAGCCGTGGACCGGGCGGTGGCACTGGCGGAGCGGGGGACGCCTGACCCCGAGGAAATCGAGGGTCTGGGCGGAGCCTGGGTGGGGGAGGAGGCTCTGGCCATCGGGTTGTGCTGCGCTCTCGCCTTCCAGGATGCGCCGGCAGCCATCCTCGCATCGATCAATCATTCGGGCGACAGCGATTCGACCGGCATCGTTTGCGGGTCGCTCGTCGGCGTGATTGCCGGTGCCGATTCCCTCCCCGGTGCCTGGACAGACCCACTCGATGTCGGCGATCTGGTGACCCAGATAGCCGACGACATGTGGCGTGAGCGGTTCGACCCACCTCCGGTGGTCGGCGGCTCACTGGAATGGTTGACCCGCTATCCCGGCCGCTGACGGCGTAACCCGGGTCGCCGCGTCCCCGTCCAAACCCTCGATGTCCTTCGGTGTCCTGTTCCCTGGTCAAGGGAGCCAGCACGTCGGGATGGGCGCAGACCTGTTCGAGGCGAGGCCGGACCTCCTCGGTGAGACCGCCGACGAGGCCCTCGGGTGGTCGCTGCGCAACGTCTGCCTGGAAGGGCCCGAGGAGTTGCTGACGAGCACCGACCGGGCGCAACCGGCGCTTTTCGCGCTCTCCTATGCCCTGTGGGACGAGGTTTCGGTCAGATTGGAGGGCACGCTCCCGCTCGGTGGCGCCGGTCACTCGCTCGGCGAGTACACCGCCCTCACCGCTGCCGGGGTGCTCGACTACCTGGATGCCCTGTCGCTGGTGGCGGCGCGGGGGCGCGCCATGGACGAAGCTGCGGGTGCGGAACCGTCGGCGATGGCGGCGCTTCTCGGGGTAGACGCCGAGGCCGCCGGACTGATCGCCGAGTCGGTTCGGTCCGACGGCGGGCGTTTGTGGGTGGCCAACATCAACGCGCCCGGTCAAGTAGTGCTGGCCGGTGGCGCCGACGACATCGCGATGCTCGTCGAGCGCGGCCGGGAGTTCGGTGCGCGGCGGGTCGTTCCGCTCAAGGTGGCAGGGGCGTTCCACTCACCCCTCATGGTGCCGGCGGTTGGTTCTCTGCAGGAGGCGCTGATGAGGGTGGACTTCGGACCTGGACGGTTCCCGGTGTGGTCGAACGTCACTGCCCGCCCGTTTCCAGCAGGGGAGGTGGCGGACCTGCTCGCTCAACAGGTCACGGCCCCGGTCAGGTTCTCGGCAATCCTCGAGGGGATGGCGGGGGCGGGGACGACACACTTCGTCCACGTCGGCCCGGGCGACGTCACCGCTGCAATGGCAAAGAGGACGGTGCCGGGCGCAGAGGTGATGACGGTGAACTCGATGGCTGCAATCGACGAGACAGTGGAGCGGTTGAAGGCTTCGGTACGATGACCCGTCCTCCGAGGAGCCCAATGCGATACGCCGCGATCACCGGCTGGGGAAAGTGCATCCCGCCGGCAACTCTCACCAACGCCGATCTGGAGAAGATCGTCGAGACGTCCGACGACTGGATCACCACCCGGACCGGGATCAAGGAACGCCACATCGCCGAGGTGGACACCTCGGACCTGGCCACCGTCGCCTCGGTGAAGGCCATGGCGTCGGCGGGCGTGACCGCCGATCAGATCGACATGATCCTGCTGGCGACCTGCACCCCCGACCACCTGATCCCAAGCGCCGCCTCCCGGCTCCAGGCCAAGTTGGGGGCCTATCGAGCGGGTGCGCAGGATCTGAACGCCGCCTGTGCCGGGTTCATCTACGCCCTGGTGACCGGGACCGCCATGATCCGCTCCGGGGCCTTCGACCGCATCCTCGTCGTCGGCGCCGAGAAGCTGAGCCATCTGATCGATTGGACCGATCGCACCACCTGCGTCCTCTTTGGAGATGCCGCCGGCGCAGTGGTGCTGGAGCCGTCGGATGAACCGGCGGGGGTGCTCTCCTCTGAACTCGGGCTGGACGGGACCTGCACCGAACTGCTCATCGTGCCCGACATGGGGACTGTCGGCGCGCCACGCACCCGCGACCCTCGCCGGATGGGGATCAGGATGAACGGTCCTGAGATTTTCCGTCGAGCCGTGGTCGCCATGGGTGATGCCTCAACCCGCGTCGTCGAGGAGGCCGGTCTCCGGCTCGAGGACGTGGACCTGCTGATCCCCCACCAGGCCAATCTGAGGATCATCGACGCTACGGCGAGGCGGTTGAAGCTGGACAGCTCGCAGGTCTACGTGAACATCCAGAGCTACGGCAACACCTCGGCAGCGACCATCCCGGTGGCACTGGCCGAAGCCGTCGAGGAGGGAAGAGTCGAGCCCGGCTGCAACATCGTGTTCGCCGCCTTCGGCGCCGGGCTCACCTGGGCAGCGGCCGCGGTCCGCTGGGGTGATCGGGTGACCCCGCTGGGCACGTCCGACATCGAGCTTCCTGCCTCCGGTCGCAGCGCCATGGAGGTTCTCGAGCCGGCCCTCGCCTATTACGGCGCCAAGCTCGGGTGACACCTCGTCGGGTGGCCCTGGTCACCGGTGGCTCCCGGGGAATCGGGCGCGCCGTGAGCCTTCGATTGGGGGCTGCCGGCGCCAGGGTGGTGGTCAACTTCGCCAAACGGGCCGACGCAGCCGACGAGGTGGTCGCCGCCATTGCGGATGCCGGTGGGGAAGCGGTCGCCATCGCTGCCGATGTCGCCGTCCCCGACGCCGTCCAGGCGTTGTTTTCGGAGGTGGGGGAGCGCTTCGGGCCGGTCGAGATCCTGGTGAACAACGCCGGTATCACCCGGGACGAGCTTCTGCTGCGGATGGCTCCCGAGGTCTGGGACGAGGTGATCGCCGTCAATCTGCGTTCCGTTTACCTGTGCACCAGGGCGGCGATGCGGGGCATGCTCCGAAAGAAGTTCGGAAGGGTCGTCTCGATCGGGTCGGTCGCCGGGTTGGCCGGGAACCCCGGACAGGCCAATTACGCCGCCTCCAAGGCCGCAATCGTGGGATTCACCCGGTCGGTGGCAAAGGAAGTCGGTTCCAGGGGGATCACCGTCAACGTGGTGGCTCCCGGGTTCATCGACACCGAGATGACGGCGGACATCCCCTACGACGCACGGCAGCGGGCGGTGGGCTCGGTTGCCGCCGCCCGGTTTGGTACCGCCGACGAGGTGGCCTCGGCCGTGGCCTACCTGTGCGGCGAGGAAGCCACCTACATAAACGGCCACGTCCTGGTCGTGGACGGAGGGTTGGCGCTGTAGTCTGCGCGCCGGCGAGATAGGACAGGAGAACTGGGATGGATCGTTCCGAGATCGAGAGTCGGCTAACCAAGGTCTTGGTCGAGGAGCTCGACCTCGACGCGAGCCAGATCACCATGGATGCCGACCTCGAGGACGATCTCGAGATCGATTCGCTCGGGGTGGTCGAATTGCTCATGGCCCTCGAAGACGCTTTCGGGGTGAAGATCCCCGACGAGGAGGCTGAGGACATCCGGACCGTCGGCGAGACTGTCGACCTCCTCGAGGCCAAGTTGGCGGGCTGAGGCCGGAGATGTCGCCACCGGACCGGGGCGGACGGAGCGACGCCGGAGCACAGCGGCGACGCGTCGTCGTCACAGGCATCGGGACGGTCAACCCCCTCGGGCTCGATGCAGACACTTTCTGGAAGGCAGCGCTCGAGGGCCACAGCGGCGTCGGGATGATCACGACGTTCGATACCTCGGAGCTGGATACCAAGATCGCCGCCGAGGTCAAGGGATTCGATCCCGAGGCTCATATCGACAAGCGTGAGCTGAGGCGGATCGACCGTACCAACCAACTGTTCCTCGTCGCCTGTGACCAGGCGATGGCCGACGCCGGGCTGGGGTCGTTCATCGACGATCCCGAAGCGGGTGAGCGGGTGGCGGTGGTTAGCGGCGTCGGGTTTGGAGGGATGCAGAGCTTCATCGACGAGATCGACATGCTGCGCAGCAGGGGACCCCACCGGATCAGCCCCTACGGCACACCGAAAACCATCCCGAACATGGGTGCCGGTTTGGCGGCGATCCGTTTCGGGATACTGGGACCGAGCAACTGCACGGTGACCGCATGCGCCGCCTCCGCCAATGCCATCGGGGAGGCGACCGAGGTGATCCGACGGGGCGCCGCCGACGTGGCAGTGGCCGGGGGCTCCGAAGCGTGCATATGTGACTTCGGCATCGCCACCTTCAACCAGGCTCGCGCTCTCAGCACCCGCAACGACGATCCCGAGGCAGCTTCCCGGCCTTTCGAAGCCAACCGCGACGGGTTCGTGATGGGAGAGGGTGCAGGCGCGCTGGTGCTCGAGGAACGGGAGCGAGCGATCGCGCGGGGCGCCAGGATCCACGCCGAGGTGATCGGATACGGCATGTCCACCGACGGCTTCCATCTCACCCTCCCTCGTCCCGGGGGGAGCGGCGCCGCCCTGGCGATGAAGGAGGCGATGAGGGACGCCTCGGTCGGCCCGGGTGACGTCGATTACATCAACGCCCACGGGACTTCCACCGAGGCCAACGACGCCACCGAGACCGCGGCGATCAAGCTTGCACTAGGTGAGGTTGCCGCATCCACCCCGGTGTCATCCACCAAGTCGATGACAGGCCACCTCCTAGGTGGAGCGGGAGCCGTAGAGGCGATCGTGTGCATCCTGGCCATCCGCGATGGCATGCTCCCGCCCACGATCAACTACCAGGATCCGGACCCGGAGTGCGACCTCGACTACGTCCCCAATACGGCGCGCCGCGCCAACGTGGATGTCGCAATGAGCAACTCATTCGGGTTCGGGGGCCACAATGTCGCCCTTGTTCTGGCGCGGCACGAGGGCTGACGCGACGGCCGAGTCCGGGGGACATCATGGCCATGCATCCCGCAGCCGAATTGACACGGCGCCTTCAAGATGCCGTTGCCGCCAACGACCTAGAGATGATGGACGCACTGCTCGACGACCGTTTTGTGCTGGTCACCGGGCGAGAGGGCGCCGAGCAGCGAGGCCGCCAGGAGTACCTCGACATCACCGCCAACCGATACCAAGTGGAGAGCTATCGGATCGAGCGACTCGAGGTGGACGATCACGGGACCGTGGCCGTGGTGAGGACCCGCCTCTGGCAGCGGGCCTCGATGGACAGTCGGAGCCGGACCGGTGTGTTCGTCATGACCGATATCTGGATGAGGGGCGGTGACGGGTGGCGCTTGGTGACCCGTCATGCCAGCCCGCTCGTCTCTCCCTGAGAGAGACGGCGAACGGCGGACGGCGGCCAGGGCGGTCGAGACTGCACCTCCCGATACCACAATGACCTGATGGCGCCTCTGGTCGTGGCAGGGTCTCTCGGGGTTTCGACGTTGCTCTGGGCGCTCCGGCTCGCCCTCCCGGGGAACCTGATCTCCCCACAGTCGGCGGTTCTCTTTGCCCTGGACCTGTTGGTGGTGGCCACCGTGGCCATCACGGGGCTGTTGGTGGCGCATGGCCGCTGGGCGAAGCGGCTCGGCTGGGTGACCCTGGCGATGCACGGAGTGGCAGCAGCCATCTCCGATCCCGACACGCTGTGGTGGGTTGCGTTGATCGCGTCCGCGGTCACCGCCGCTGCCTGGGCCGGGCCTTGGCTACGAGGATGGGTCCGCTTGCTCCCCGCCGCCGCCGGACCTCCCTCTCGTGCGGTGCTTCTCGTACTTGGGCTGGTCCTTGTCCCCGCCGTCGTCGCCCTGACCAATCCGTCGGGCCCCGGATGGCAGGGTTGGCTGCTCGCTATCGGGGCACTCGGACTCGCCTTTTTCTACGCCAGAGCCGTGGTCCCGGCTCTCTGGCTGCTCCGGGTGGGCCTGATCCCACTTTCCCTTCCCGCCGTGATCGCGGCCCCGCCATGGGGAGCGGTCGCACTAGGGGCAATGGTGATCGCGTTGACAGGGCTCTCCTGGACCGCCGACGCCCGACTGGCGGTGGCGCCCCTCGTTCCTCAAGTGCAGAGGTCCCCCGAGGTCAGCGGGCCGGTTGTTCTCCCCAGACCGCGGCTCCGCCGCCGGAATGGCACATCGTGACCGGTCGGCGGAGAGCACCCAACCCATGGGTGGCGGTGCCCACTCTGCTCGCCGCCGTTCTCGGGGGCGTCCTCGGTTGGATGGTCACACGCGTCAACTGCCTACCGGAGCGCTGCACCGGCACCGCCGTCGTGGTGGCGATCATCGCTGCGCTGATCGCAGGGATCGGAGTTCTGGTGGTGGTGGTGCTCGCCTACCGCTCGATCGCCGAATGGAGACAGCGTTAGTCCGTGGGGGGGGACGACCCCCCCACACCCCCCCGCCAGCCCGCACGGTTCTGGGCAACACGAGGATGGCGCCTGATCTCATCGTCCCATGCCGGCCGGATTGCTCGATCGCCGGATGGAGGTAGGGCTAGCCCGGTGGATCCCACCTATTAACTTCGACCCAAGGGTCCCCCGGGCGAAGCGTGACGATGCTGGCGTGTTCCGGCTTTTCCTCGTGCAGTTCGGTGAGCGGACGTCCGGTGAGCCAGAGCCGTGCTGCCTGGGTGGGGTCCTGGTGGCCGACCACCACCAGTTCATCTTCAGGGTTGAGCTCCTCCAGCTGGGCAACGGTGTGGCCGACCCGTTCGGCGAGCTGCTCGAGGCTCTCCGAGGAGAACCCGAGGTCGCTCGGCGTGGTCAGATAGGCCTCGAGCTCGCCCGGCCGGGCCGACGGGAGCTCGCCCCAGGCAATTCCCTCCCATGCGTCAGCCAGCAGCCACTCGGTGAGCCCGGTTTCGACTCGCACCGGGAGCTTGTGCCCGCGGGCGATGTGCGCCGCCGTCTCCAGGGCGCGCTGCATGGGGGACGACCACACAGCCGAGATGCGCCGATCCCGCAGGCGGCGAGCACAGGCAGCAGCCTGAGCCCGACCCTCCTCGCTCAGCCCGAACCCGGCGCGCCGGCCGTAGACGATCGAGCCGGGGTTCAACACCTCCGCATGACGAACCAGGTGGACCAGATGGGCGATGGCGGCACGATACCGATCGTCCGGCATGCGATTCCCACAATGGCCCGCCCGGTTCCTCATGAGGGCTTCCGTTGTACAATGCGGCGTCGAAGGACTGGATCGTTTCGGAGCGCCCAATGCCGCTGGACGAGAGAGAGCAGCGCATCCTCGCTGAGATCGAGCGTCAGTTTTATGAGGAAGATCCTCAGCTGGCCAAGGCCGTCCGCGACATCACCCGCAGCCGGCCACGACTCGGACCGAAGATGGCGGCGATTGGGCTGGTTGCAGGTGCCACTCTGATGCTCCTCACGTTCACCCAGGCGTCGTGGGTGGCCGCCATCGGCTTCGTCGTCATGGTGATCTCGGCGACCGCGATGGTTCAGGCGATACGACTTCGCAGGCAGAGCGCCGATCGCGCTCCGCAGGAGGCGCCATCCGAAGATTGGTTTTCCCGCTTCCGCAGGAAGTGGCCCTTTCGGCGATCCTGAGGCGGTCGGCTGGGGTTAGAGTGACCGCCCCCCCTTGATGTTGGGTGAGGATCCTGAGGTGATTCCGCCCCTGGGGAAGAGGCAGGAGGGGCGGCCCCTGCGCCGTGTGACATTTTTTTGGGGAGAGCGGTGGAGCAAGGTTTCACGGCGCAGCAGGCGTCAGCATTGACTGGCTGCACTCATCATCAACTGCGTTACTGGGACCGGGTCGATCTGCTCCGCCCCAGCGTGCAGAGCACACGTGGACGTCCGGGCGTCCGTCGTCTCTACAGCTTCCGCGATCTGGTGGCGCTCCGAGTGGTCCGCAGTCTCCTCGATCAGGGAATGTCGGTGCAGCGGGTGCGCCGCGCCTGGGGCTATCTGCGGCGCGAAGCCGACATGGAGAGCCACCTCTCCGAGGTGAAGCTCATCACCGACGGTCAGACGATCTTCCGCGTCGCAGCCAACGACGACCAATTGCTCGACGCCTTGCGCGAGGGCCAGCTTGCGTTCTTCGTCGCAATCGACGAGATCACACGGTCGGTCGAGGAAGACGTGACCCGGTTCGAGCTTGACAGGGAGCGCTTCCTCGAGATCCTGCGCCGCAGCGAGGACGAGGTCGCCACCGAGTTGGGCGGCCAAGCCGCCAGCGGCTGACCTACGGCCTGAGCCAACTCAGAAGGCGCTGCCATCGGGTGTGCGTGCGCTTCAGAAGTAGCTCCGTGTTGCGCATCGATGCGACAGCCCGACTGACGTCGGCGCTCCTCACGTCGCCCGGACCGTAGGTGACCGTGGTGTAGACCTCGGCCAGCGGCCGAAGCGGAGACCCGACGTCGGCGGCAACCTCGAGCGGCGTGAGGTGCTCGGGCACAGGGTTGCCCAGGTCGCCCAGATGATCAACGATCTGTTCCCAGGCAGCCGAGATGTCACCTCTCTCCACCCGCGCCATCCTGCGCCTTCTTCTGACGAGCTTGATCGCGGGGATGGTCGCCAGGATCAGAGCGAGCCCTCCAAGGAGCCAGGACCAGATCGGCAGGTCGAGACTTCTGGCGACCGCCACCCTGCTCCCATCCGAGACATCTGGGATCTCGAGTTGGCCGGCGCGGTCGAGCAGTTCGGCGAGGTTGCGGATCGACGGGTCTCCGGCTGCCGTCCCCGGTTCGCTCTCCTCGGCCTCGGGCACGAATTCGAGGGGGTCGAATCCGACGTTGGTGGCCGGGTTGGCCCCATCGCTGCGCGGGGTGGGGTCGAACCGGACCCATCCCTGGCCGTCCACCCAGAGCTCCACCCAGGCATGGGCGTTCCGCTGCCGCACGGTGACCACACCGTCCGGCCCCGTCTCGCCGGGGGTGAATCCAAGGACGACCCGGCTGGGAACGTCCACCGCCCGGGCCATCACTGCCATGGCAGTGGCGAACTGCTCGCAGTAACCCTTGCGAAAGTTGGCGCTGTCCGGGGTGAACAGCCAGTCGGCCAGGTCTTCGGCCGAATGACCAGGCTCGATGTCCACGGTGTAGGTGAATAGATCCCTATCGCGGAAGAACCGCTCGAGCAGGACGCCCTTCTCGAATTCGGTCGTTGCCCCGGCGGTCAGGTCGGTGGCGAACCGGCCGATGCGGGGGTCCATTTCGGGAAGCTCGAGAAACGAGGCCACGGCTCCCGGGCGATCGTCCGGGCCGCTCAGCACCGGCGCGTCGTCATATACCCCGGCTTCGGCGGCTTCGGCGAATATCGGGGAAAGCTCGCCGTCCACCGTTGCCAGGTCCGCGAGCGTCGGCGTGGGCAACAGCGAAGCCGCCTCGTAGGTGAGACCCGGCCGGCTCAACAGGTCGTAGCGGATCGAACCATCAGGCCTCACCGAGAAACTGCGCCTCAGCAACTCCTCTTCGCTACCAAACGCAACCGGGGAGTAGAGGATTGGAAGGTACGACTGGCGCAAATTGTCCACCACCACGACCTGGCGGACCTCGGTGGTACGTCCTCGGAAGGCGAGTCGGGCGTCCTCGAACTGATCACCCGCCTCAGGATGATGGGCCGGCTGTTCGCTCGGGCGCCACTGCGAGCCGTCGAAGCTGTCGAGCGTGATCAGCCGCCAGTAAAGCTGATTGGGTAGCACGTCACCGGACACCGCGGCGCGGAAGAGAGGGACCTCGGACTGCCCGACCAGCGTCTGTTGGATCCCGGCGAAGAGGTTGTATGAGATACCGCCGAAGACGCCCGACCCGAGCGGTCCCCTGGTCCGCCAGTCGAGGCTCCCCTCGGCGGGGATCGCCGGAGCAAGAGTGACGGCGCCGATCAGCGCCAGCGCCGCGGTGAGACCGGTGAAGGCGGTGAGGATCCCCGGGTTCTCGGCGGGCGCCGATTGCCCATCCGGCCGGCGCAGCCGGCCTGAGCCCGCCATGCGCTCGTCGTGCGCAATGGCCGCAAGCGCAGCCGCGATGAGGACGACCCCGGCCACGATCCAGATCGGACTGGCTGGGAACCGGTCGACCGTGGCCAGCTGGAGCCCGACCAACAGCGGAGGGACCAGCCCGAGTAGCGGCCGGCGGACAGCCGTCGCCCACACGAGCAGTGCTCCCATCGTCCAGAAGAGCAGCACCAGCAGCGCCACCAGCCCTGCCACGGGAACCAACGGCGGGCCGGCGAACCGCGCCAGTTCGATCGCCACGGTTAGCTCGGGGAGGAGTGCTGCGGGAGTCTCCGCCCCGGGGAAGACCCCGAGAACGGCCGTGTCCGGCGCCGCCACTCTGGTGATCATCATCGCCAGAGCGGCGACGTTGGCGAGCAGCACTACCCATCCAGGAGCCCGATAGGCCATGGCCGCCCACGTAACGCCTGCGGCGAGAAGGGCGGCGGTGCCGACCACGAGCTGCCAGGGGGCACCGGTCTCGGTGGGGCTCACCACGGCCATGAGTCGGAGAAGCGCCAATGCGATGGCGACGGCGCCGATCAGACGGCTGGTGCGGTAGACCATGTCGCCTCGATCGCCATTCTCCAAGCGCTGGACCATGAGCCATCAGGTGGAACCACCACGGTCACCGCCCCAGCCCGCTGGAACTGCACCGTCTCCGGGGCCTGGGCGGAGGTGACCGAGAGGAGCACCGTGGCACCGAAGTCGGGGGAGAGAAGCTGACGAACCGCGGCCAGGTCGTCGTCGGCTACCCCTGTCACCAGGACGAGCGCACCGCCAGCCCCGTCGGTGCGGATGCGGAGAGCGAGCGTCCTCAGGTCGATGTCATCCACCCAGTCGACCACTGCCAGCAGTTCCATCGATCGGGGATGGGCGTCGAACTCGGCGCCCGCCACGTCCGTAGGGCCGGCCCATAGATCGCAGTCGAACCCGTGCCTGCGCAAGTGGAGGAGTGTCGAAGCCGCCCCGGAGACGGCGCGCTCGAAGGCGGCCCGGTTCTCATAGCTGGAGCGCCGAACGTCGAGCAGGACCAGGGCGCGCGACTGCCATGGTGTCTCCAGTTGGCGGATCATGAGCTCGTCGCGCTTCGCCGAACTCGGCCAGTGGACCCGGCGAAGATCGTCGCCTATGCGGTACTCACGCAGCGTGTAGAAGTCCTCACCGCCCCGATGGCTGAATTCGGGCCGAGTGGCATGGAGCGCCGGGTTGAGCCCGCGGACGAGCGGGAAGCCCTCGAGTGGTTCGACCGCCGGGTACACGACCAACCGGTCGGCATTGCCTGCCAATCCGACAGACGAGGCGAGGTGGAGGGGGTCGGCCACGGTAACCCTGACTGGTCCAACCCGGTAGACCCCACGGGGTCGGGCGAGTATCCGGTAACCGGCGGTGAAGGTCTCGCCCGCCGGCAACGATCCGGCGACGAACCGGGCCGTTCCCAACCCGGCGACCTCGTCCTCGAAGCCGACGTTCCGAAGCGGTCGCCTCCCCTGGCCGCCGATCGAGAGGGTCACCGACACGACATCTCCTTCGTGGGTGATGGTTGGTGTCAGCCTCCGGGCGATCACAACCGGTCGGCGGGAGACGCGGACCAGCCCCCATGAGAGGAGGAATGCTCCGACCAGGAACACTGCGGCGGCCAGCAACTCGGCCTCACCGAATCCCCACCACAAGACAAAGAACGCCAACCCGGCGCCGAGTGCTGCCCAGCCCCGTTCAGTGGGCATCAGGCGCCGGTTCTGGTGCCCGGCACCCGCAACCGGCTCAGTACCCCGTCAACCACGGCACCGACGGTCGCTCCCCGCATCAGCGCCTCTGGACGGAGCGCCATGCGGTGCTGGAGGACCGGTTGGACGATGGACTTGACGTCGTCGGGTGTCACGTATTCCCGTCCGGCGATGGCGGCACGCACCCGCGCCACCCGCTGCAGGAAGAGCGCCGAGCGGGGGGATGCCCCCAAGAGCAGATCACCGTGGGACCTGGTCGTCTCGACGATGTCGACTATGTAGGCCTTAACCGAGGGCGCCACGTGGATGGCGGAAGCCACCTGCTGCATCGCCAGCACCTCCTCGGCGGTCACCACCGGCTCGAGCCCCTCAAACGTGGAGCGCACCCCATGGGTGTCGAGCATCTCCAGTTCCTTTTCCCGGTTCGGGTAGCCGATGCTGATCCGCATCATGAACCGGTCGAGTTGCGCCTCGGGGAGGGGGTAGGTCCCCTCGTGCTCCAGTGGGTTCTGGGTAGCGATGACCATGAACGGCGGATCGAGGGCTCTCGTGACTCCGTCGACGGTCACCTGGCGCTCCTCCATGGCCTCGAGCAGTGCCGCCTGGGTCTTGGGGCTGGCACGGTTGATCTCGTCACCAACCACGATGTTGGCGAAGATCGCACCCGGTTTGAAGACGAAATCGCTCCCCTGGCGGTCCCACACCGAGACGCCTGTTATGTCCGAGGGGAGGAGATCGGGGGTGAATTGGATGCGGCGGAAGGAGCAGTCGATCGAGCGGGCGAGCGACTTGGCCAGCAGCGTCTTGCCCACCCCAGGGACGTCCTCCACCAGCACATGACCCCCGGCGATCAGACCGGTGATAACGAGACCGACAGCCTCGGGCTTGCCCTGTATGACCAGTTCGATGTTGGAGACCACGGTCGAGAGCCGGTCGGCGAACCAGTCGACGTGCTCGGCGGTGGGCGTATTGGTCTGGGGCTGCAAGGGTCCTCCGGTCGAAGGTGAGATGTTATCGGCACCCGGTTCATGTTCTCCGACGTCGTGAGCGACCAGAATGTTCTTGTGTCCGGGTGGTTCAATGCGGCCCTGGCCGTCGCCATCAGGCCCGGTCTGTGGATCGAAGGTCTGCGCTTTCTGGGGGCGATGGCGGAGCCGGGTTGGTGGCGCCGCCCGCCCTTCTTCCCCGTCCCCGAGCCGGGGTATCTGCGTTGGCGGATCGCTACGGCATACGGATCAGAAGACCATCCGGTTCGCCCTCATGACCTGGTGGCGGTGCTCCGCTGGAGGGCAGCGCTGCGGCGCGCCCGGAGGGCAATCCCTTCTGGCTAGCTGCAGGCGCACTGGTAGCCTCGTGCTGCTCCAACGGGAGGTCAGGTGACCAGAGCCCTGGTGCTCAACGCCTCCAACGAACCGCTGTCGGTGGTCCCGGCACGGCGTGCCGTGGTCCTGGTCCTGCGCGAGCGTGCTTCCATGGTCGAGGTGGGTGACGGGGTGTGGCACGCCGAGACGGTGGTGGTCCAGGTCCCGTCGGTGGTGCGCCTCCTCTCGTATGTGCACGTCCCCTTCAACCGCCGCGCCGCTTTGACCCGCAACGCCGTTTTCGCCCGTGACGACCACCGTTGCCAGTACTGCTCGGGCCCGGCGGACTCGGTGGACCATGTCGTCCCTCGGTCGTGTGGCGGCGGCCACAGCTGGGACAACGTCGTGGCGTGTTGCCGCCGCTGCAACCTCCGCAAGGGCGACCGGTCGCCGGCCGAGGCTGGCCTCGCCCTCCACCGCCCACCGGCGTCGCCACGTCGTTATGGCTGGATCTACGCCTCGGCAGGTCACCGTGTTGACCCTCGGTGGCATCCATATTTGGCTGAAACGGCCTTGTCGGCCTAGTTGGCCTAGTCGGCCTCGTACTGAGTACTTAGTACCTAGTACTTAGTACAAGAACCGACTAAGCGACGCCTCTTGGATGACTGAGCACGGAGACACGACCGCGATAAATCGTTCTTGCGTGGCTGGAGGACCCGTTCGGTACTCCAGTCACGCCGGAAAGGGTGCACCCCAAAGCTGATCGATTCTTGCGTGGCTGGACAACCTGTTCGGTACTCCAGTCACGCCGGAACGGCACATGCCCACCGTCCGGTCTAAGTACTAAGTACCAAGTACCAAGTACTCACCGATACACGAACCGCCCCGCCTCCTGATCCCAGTCCTCGATCATCGGCAGGATCGTCTCGCCTGGAAGCGGGCACTCTCCGATGAGGTGGGCCTCTACTTCGTCCCAGAACCGCTCCAGGAGCCCGGCGGTGAGTACCCGCTCGCCGAGGCCGAGGCCGCAGCGGTTGGCGTCGGTGACCTGACCGACCCAGGCGGCGATCTCTTCTACGGTCTCGGTGCTGCCCCGCCCCTGTTCGAGGAGCCACAGCTTCTCGGCGATTGCGGTCGTACCCAGCTTGCACGGAGGGCACTGCCCGCATGACGACCTGGCGAGAAAGGTGGAGAGGACGGCGCCAACCCTGACCATGCAGTCGGTGTCGTCGTAGACGATCAGGCCGCCGGCGCCCAGACCCGACCCTGCCGATGCCATCCCCTCGTAGGAGAGCGGTGTGTCGAGTTGGGCGGCGCCGAGTGGCGCATTCGAGGCGCCCGAGATCACCGCCTTGGCTCGCCGCCCGGCCTCCAACCCGGCGCCGGGACCGTAGATGAGATAGGACAGGGGGGCGCCGAGGGGCAACTCGGCCACCGCCTCTCGGCGCACCGCCCCTGAGATGGTGAACACCATCGTCCCCGGGCTCTGGGGTGTCCCCACGCTGCGGAAGGCGCTGGCGCCATCTCGCAGGATCAGTGGGATGTTGCTGAGTGTCTCGACGTTGTTGACCACCGCCGGAGCGGAGGAGTGCCTATCGGCGAACAAACCCTCGACGTACGGAGGCACCAGGCGGGGTAACGGGTCGTTTCCCTCGATCACCTCGAGGAGGCCCTTCTCCTCACCGAACAGGTAGTCGTCCGGCCCCTCGACGATCCGGAGCGGAACCTCACCAAGAAGACCGGCGGCGCCCATCTCGGTTGCTGCCATCTCCAGCCGCTCGATCTCGTGCCGGAAACGGGCCTTGATCCCGACATATGCCTCGGTGGCACCGATGGTCTCGGCGGCCACCGCCAGCCCCTCGAGCAACTGGTAGGGGTTCGTCCGAATCAGGGCCCTGTCCTTGAAGGTCCCCGGCTCGCCCTCGGCGGCATTGCACACTACGTAACAGCGCGATGGCCCCTCCTCGAGGATCCCATCCCACTTCAGCGCCGTGGGGTAGCCGGCACCACCCCTTCCCCGGAGCCCCGAGGCGCGGATCTCAGCGACGACGGCCCGCGCCCCCGATCGTCGGGCCTCGGCGAGGGCGATCCCGCCCCCTTGCTCCTGCCACGCAGAGAAGTGGGGGAGTGGCGCGTCGGGGAGAAGCGGGGCCACGCGGCAACCCTACCGGGGGAGGGGAGTGGTCGCCGGAGACACCTGTGGGTCGTTATGGGAGAAAAAGGCGAGAAAGTATTGACAGATGGGTCGATGTGGGGCAGATTAGCCCACGACGGAGGTTCAGCCTTATGCAGGACGGAGCAGACACGACGTGTTACTCGGCACGTACAGCCACGCCCTCGACGAGAAGGGTCGAGTCGTGCTGCCCGCCAAGTTCCGCCGGGATTTGGAGGAGGGCTCGGTCCTCACCAAAGGCGAGGACGGTTGCCTCGAACTCTTCCCAAACGAGACCTGGGGTCAAGAGGTGAGAGGAATCCTGGAGGACGATCGGCGGAGGATCGAGGTAAGACGGCGGCGGCGTCTCCGCTTCGGCGAGGCCCATCCAATCACCCCCGATAAGCAGGGAAGAATCGCCATCCCCCAGGAATTGAGGGACTTTGCCGGGATGGCGGCGGTGGTCACACTCGTCGGGGTGGGCGACCGGGTCGAGATCTGGGAGCCCGAAGCCTGGACGAGGGAAGAAGCCTCGACGAGGGAAGCCGCCCACGCCGAGCAGGACGCGATCGAGAGTTGAGGGAGGTGGAGCCGACACCGAGCGACCGGCGGCGGTGAGCCTGGTTCATCGCCAGCCCCCCGGAGTACCGAATTGGAAGGCCCCTTACTCCGCCCGCTTCCAACTTGGTCCCAGCGCCCGGGGGGCTGGCCATGAGCCAGGACCCGCAGCTAGCCCCGTTCCACAAGCCGGTGATGGCAGAGGAGGTCGCCGAGGTGTTCCAACCGATCGAGCGCGGGGTGGTGGTGGACGCCACCTTCGGCGGTGGGGGCCACACGGCTCTACTCCTCGACAGACACCCCGGAATCACCGTCATCGGTCTGGATCGGGACCCGGCAGCCAACGTCAACGCAGCGCCGCTCGGACCCCGGCTGAACATGATGCAGAGCGACTTCAGACATCTCGACGAGGCGCTCGATCGGGCGGGGGTTGACCGGATCGAGGGAGCCCTCTTCGACCTCGGCGTATCGAGCCGTCAACTCGACGACCCAGGCCGCGGCTTCTCCTACCGCCAGAGCGGCCCACTCGACATGCGGATGGGTCCCGACGCGCCGATCACCGCAAATGACGTGGTCAACGGCTGGGATGCCACAGCCCTTGCAGGGGTTATTCGCCGTTACGGCGAGGAGCCGCACGCCTCGCGGATCGCCGCTGCGATCGTCGCCGCCCGCCCGTTGACCGACACCAGCCACCTTGCCGAGGTCGTGGCCGCCGCCGTGCCGGCAAGAGCGCGAGCCCGGCGACACCCAGCGCGACGCACATTCCAGGCAATCCGCATGGTGGTCAATGAGGAACTCGACGCATTGGAGGAGGGTCTCGAGTCGGCGCTGGGGCGATTGAGGGTCGGGGGCCGGGCTGTCGTCATCGCCTACCACTCGCTGGAGGACCGGTTGGTCAAGCGCCGCTTCGTCGCCGGATCCCGGGGGTGCACCTGCCCGCCCGATTTCCCGGTATGCGTCTGCGGCGGCACCGCCGAGCTCCGCCTGCTCACCCGCAAGCCGGTTCGCCCGTCACCTTCCGAGGTGGAGGAAAACCCCCGGTCGCGTAGCGCCCGGCTCCGTGCCGTCGAGCGGGTCGAGGAGGCGGCGTGACCGCGCCGACCGCACGTCCCCTCTCCAGGCTGGCAAGGCGACCCCAGCTCAGGGTCCTTCCAGGCCGCGATACGCGGCGACCGGCCATGGGACCCTGGCTTCTCTTCTCGACCGTCGCGGTCCTCGCCTTCTTCGCAATCATCTGGTCCAGAACCACCCTGGACCGCACCGCGTTCGAGCTCCAGGAGCTCGAGGGCCGGATCGCCGCCGAGCGGGCACGCTACGACGAGCTTCGCCTCGAGGTCGCCAGGTTGGAGTCGCCATCGCGCATCGCACCGTTGGCCGAGGAGCTGGGCATGGTGTTCCCGAGCCACACCCTGACGGTGGCCGCCAACGGCGTCGAGCGGACTGCCGGGTCGCCACGCCGTCTTGCCGAGTTGAGGTCGATCTTGAGCGCGTCGAGCCCATGACGGGTCACATCGGAGCTGCTGGTGCCGATGGGGCCGGAGGCAGGAGTTCTCCACTCGGGGCAGCCGCCCCGTGGGCGGAGCGACACTTCCGACCACCCGGCGGTCGCCAGCTGGAGGAGTGACCGTGGCCGGCCGCAGCAAGGGCCGGCGACTCGGGCTGTCCGACGCTCGTCTGTTCGCTGTCGGCGGCCTGCTGCTCTTCGCCTGGCTCGGTGCCGGCGTCCGGCTCTTCTACGTCCAGGTCATCGAGTCCGACCGCTGGGCTGCAGAGTCCCTGGAGCAACGGCTCACCCGAAAGGAGCTGGCGGCGCGGCGAGGGACCATCTTCGACACCCGGGGCCGGGAGATGGCGGTGACCATCGATGGGACCACGATCTACGCCAACCCCAAGCAGATCGAAAGCCCCGAGGTAGCGGCCCGGCTGCTGGGGGCGGTGCTCGACCGACCGACATCGGTCGTCCTGAACCATCTGCGCGAGGACTCCACGTTCGTCTACCTGGCGCGCCAGCTCGAGTTCGATCAGGCGGAAGAGGTCCTAGCGCTCGATCTCGCGGGCATCTACTCGCTCCCCGAGCCGAAGCGGGTATACCCCGCAGGCGCCCTGGCCAGCCACATCCTGGGATGGGTCGACATCGACAACCAGGGCAAGGAGGGCCTGGAGTACCGCTTTGACGAGGTCCTCAGAGGGAAGCCCGGTGCAGCGATCGTCGAGACCGATCCTTCCGGCCGCATCATCCCTCAGGGCCGCTACCAGGTGGAGCCGGCCGACCCGGGTGACGACCTGGTCACCACGATCGACCTCGACGTCCAGTTCGCCGCGGAGCGTGCCTGCTCGGACATCCTGACCGACGCCGAAGCGCAGAGGTGCACCGTCGTGGTGCTCGATCCGGACGACGGCGCGGTGGTGGCCCTGGCGACCCTGCCCGACTTCGATCCCAACGACCGCCAGGGTGTGGACGACGAGGTCCTGTTCGGAAACTTCGCCATCCGGGGCACCTTCGAGCCTGGATCGACGCTGAAGACAATGACCATTGCCGCTGCCCTAGAGGATCGACTCGTGAAGCCGACCACCGTGATACCCGACGTCCCGGCTCGCTACGAGGTGGTCGAAGGCGCCTGTGAGAGCCGCACCGACGATCTCTTCGGGTGCTACGGCGACCCTGACTACCACGTGCCCGAGGACATGACCGTCGAGGACATCTTCACCCGCTCCTCGAACGTCGGCACAATCCTCGTCGGTGAACGGGTGGGCACGGCGCGACTGCGACGGTTCCTCGAACGTTTCGGCCTGGGGGAAACGACCGGGATCGAGTACGCCGGCGAAGCCGCTGGATCGGTCAACGTAGACCCCACCTGCGGCTCGTGTACCGCATCCGCCTCGATCGGATACTCGGTCGCGGTGTCGCCGCTCCAGATGGCCGCCGCCTACGGCGCCATCGCCAACGACGGGGTATGGGTTGCCCCGCACCTCGTCGATCGGGTCATGACGGGTGACAGCGAGCCAACCACTGTCCGACCTCATCGTCACCGCGTCGTCTCGCCCGTAACCGCCAGGACCATGCGCCGCATGCTCGAGCAGGTGGTCGAGCATGGCACCGGGCTCAGGGCCGCCATCCCCGGATACGCGGTGGCGGGAAAGACGGGTACATCCGAGAAACTCGAGGACACGGGCTACAACCGACAGGTGAACGTCGCCAGCTTCGTCGGAATGGCTCCGGCCGACGACCCCGAACTGGTCGTCGCCGTGGTGGTCGAGGCACCCTCCTACGCCTTCCGTTCGGGAGGGCTGTCGGCGGCTCCGGTCTTCGCCGAAGTGATGGAGAAGGCTCTGCACCATCTGGGAGTCCCCAGCAATGGGAGTTGAGCCCTTGCGGCTCTCGGCGCTCGCCGCGCTGGTGGGCGGGACGGTGGTCCCAGCCGGCGAGGGACGCGAGGACGACCCGCTGGTCACCTCGGTGGTCCACGACAGCCGGTCGGCGACAGCCGGTTCGGTTTTCGTCGCCATTCCGGGGTTCAGCAATGACGGCCATGCTTTCGCTGAAGCAGCCGTTGCCGGCGGTGCAGTGGCAGTGGCGGTGGAACGTCCCCTCCCGGCACCCGTGCCCCAACTGATGGTGCCTTCGGGGCGCGCCGTGCTGGGGCCGATGGCGGCGGCGGTCGCCGGCAACCCCTCGGAGCGGCTGCGCGTGGTAGGGGTGACCGGGACCAACGGCAAGACGACAGTGACCTATCTGCTCGATGCGATCGCAAGCGCCGCGGGAAGAAGGAGCGGGATCATCGGCACCACCGGCGCCTGGATCATGGGTCGCCCGGCCAAACTGGAGAGGACGACCCCGGAGGCCGATGACCTGCAACGTCTCCTCAGCGACATGGTCGATGCCGGTGTGGAGATCTCGTCGCTCGAAGTCTCCTCCCATGCCCTCGAGCTTGGAAGGGTGGCGGGCACCCGGTTCGAGGTGGTGGCGTTCACCAACCTCAGCCAGGACCACCTCGACTTCCACGGCGACATGGAGAGCTACTTCGAGGCAAAAGCGCGTCTGTTCGAGCCCGGCCGGGCCCGTTGTGCGGTCATCTGGGTGGACGACCCGGCAGGGGCCCGGCTTGCGGCCTCGACGACGCTTCCCGTGATCGAAGTCGGTGTCGGGACCGGTGAGGTCCGTGCTCGGGGGGTCGCCTCCTCGTGGGAAGGGATCGGTTTTACCCTGGTCACTCCGGCAGGGACCATCGAGGTGGCGCTCCCGCTGCGCGGCCGCTTCAACTTGGCCAATGCCCTGGTGGCGGCCGCAATCGCCATCCAACTCGACCTCGGGCTCGATGCCGTTGCCGCCGGGCTCGGCGACGCCCCGGTGATCCCCGGCCGTTTCGAGCGGGTGCTCTACGGCCAGCCCTTCGAGGTCGTGGTCGATTACGCCCACACCCCGGCGAGCATCGCCGAGGCAGTGGCGGCGGCACGGGGGCTCACCGATGGCGCCGTGGTGGTGGTGTTCGGGGCCGGAGGAGATCGCGACCGGGCGAAGCGCCCGCTGATGGGTCAGGCAGCTTCGTCCGCCGACCGTGTCGTCCTCACCTCGGACAATCCCCGCTCCGAGGACCCCGGGACGATCATCACCGATGTCCTGGGTGGCGTTGACGACCCGGCCGGCTGGGTGGTGGAGCCGGATCGACGGCTGGCCATACGCCACGCCCTCGCCGTAGCCGAACCGGGCGACGCCATCCTCGTCCTGGGCAAGGGGCACGAGCGGGGACAGGACCTGGCCGGCGTGGTCCATCCGTTCGACGATCTGCAGGTGGCGGCTGAGGAACTCGGCGCGCTCGGGTATCCGCAACGCGAGGGGTCACCCCGCAGACCGGCTGGGGTCGGCGGATGATCCGGTCTTCTCGTCGCCGGCGGCGTTTCGATGTTCCTGGTGTTGTTCACCATGCCCTTCGCCATCCGTGTCCTTCGCAGGGCCCGGATCGGCCAGTTCATCCAGGAGGAGATCGAGGGCCACGCCCACAAGCAGGGCACTCCGACCATGGGCGGGGTGGTGATGGTGATCGCAGTAGTGGTCGGCTATCTCGCCGCCCACCTCCGATTGTGGAACCCGGCGAGCGGGTTCGACCTCGAGTTCCTCCCGTTGCAGCCCGTCGGCCTGCTCGCCATCGGCGTCTTCCTCGGCATGGGGCTCCTCGGATTCCTCGACGATGTCATCAAGCACACCAGACAGCGCAGCCTCGGGCTCAACAAGCGTGCCAAGTTCGCCGGCCAGGCAGCAGTTGCCGCACTCTTCGCCTGGGGCGCCCAATCGGCCGGGGTCAACACCGAATTGAGCTTCGTCCGTCCGCTCGGGATCGCCCTGGGTGGCTTCTTCTTCATCTGGGTGCTGGTGATGCTCTCAGGAGCGGCCAACGGGGTGAACCTGGCCGATGGTATGGACGGGCTTGCTGCGGGCTCGGCGGCGCTTGTGTTCGGCGCATTCACCATCATCGCCTTCTGGCAGTTCCGCCACCCGGTCTTCTACAACTTCTTCCCCACCGCAACGACGCCGCTCGAGCTGGGGGAGATCGCCACGGCCATGGTCGGAGCGCTGCTCGGGTTCCTCTGGTGGAACGCCGCCCCGGCCAAGATCTTCATGGGCGACGTCGGCTCGCAGGCGATCGGCGGGCTGCTCGGCGCACTGGCGCTGCTCACCAGCACCCAGTTGCTCCTGCTGGTGGTGGGGGGCCTCTACGTGGCCGAGACCCTCTCCGTGATGCTCCAGGTGGCCAGCTTCCGGCTGTTCGGGCGGCGCATCTTCCGGATGGCGCCGATCCACTTCCACTACGACCTCAAGGGGTGGCCGGAGACGACGATCGTGGTCCGCTTCTGGATTCTCGCCGGGGTCGGGGTCGCCCTCGGATTGGGTCTCTTCTACACCGACTTCCTGGTCAACTCGACCATCGCATCGGGGTCCGAGCTGTGACCGGCGCCCGGAGTGTCTCGGGCGGCGGCGGCCGATGAGGGCCCTGGTGCTCGGCGCAGCGGTGTCGGGGCGGGCGGCGGCTCGTCTCGCCATCCGCTCGGGCCGACGGGTGACGGTGTGGGATGCCGACCCCGCTGCTGCGGCGAGCCTCACCTCGGAGGGGATCCCCGCAGTGGGAGGATCGTGGAGCGCCGATCTGCTCGAAGGCGTCGACCTGGTGGTGGTCAGCCCGGGAATCCCGGAGAACGCACTGCCCATCGTTGAAACACTCGAGGCGCGGGTGCCGCTGTGGAGCGAGGTCGAGTTCGCATGGCGTCAACTGACGGCGCCGGTGGTCGCGGTGACCGGGACCAACGGCAAGACGACGGTGACCTCGCTGATAGCCGACATGCTGGGTCGAAGCGGACTGGCGACCGTGGCGGCGGGGAACATCGGGACGGCGCTGTCCGACGTGGTCGGGGGCGCCTGGGAATTCGTGGTCGTCGAGGTTTCGAGCTTCCAATTGCGATTCACCGACAGGTTCCGGCCCGAGGTTGCGGTGCTGCTCAACGTCGCCCCCGACCACCTCGACTGGCACGGCTCGCTCCACGCCTACACGGCGGCGAAGGCGCGCCTATTCGCCAACCAAGGCCCCGAGCAGGTGCTCGTCTACGACGCCGACGACCCGGGAGCGGCAGCGCTGGCCGAGTCGGCGGGTGCCAGGCTCGTCCCCGCCAGCGGGCGCCGCCTCCCCGATGGAGGGGTCGGCGTGACGGACACGTCGATCGCGATAGACGGGACGGTCGTCCCCCTCACCGGCTTGGCGGTGGGAGACCCGGCGTACCTTCTCGACATCGCCGCCGCGGGTGCCGCGGCGCTCGCCGCCGGAGCCACATCGGATGCGATCGTTGCCGCCGCCTGCGAGTTCCGACCCGGCGCCCACCGCCGGGAGGTGGTCGGTGTGTGGAACGGGATCACCTGGGTGGACGACTCCAAGGCGACCAATCCCCACGCCGCCCGGGCAGCCCTCGACGCCTATCCGTCGGTCGTCCTCATCGCCGGCGGCCGGAGCAAGGGACTCGACCTTGCCCCGCTGGCCAAGCATCCCCACCTGCGGCGGCTTGTTGCGATCGGGGAGTCTGCCCCCACTCTCCTCGACGCCTCACCGCCAGGCGTGGGGGTCTGGGCGGCCGACATGGCCGAGGCAGTCGAGCTTGCCGGTGAGGCAGCGGTTGCGGGGGACGTGGTGCTGCTCGCCCCGGGCGGCGCCAGCTTCGACATGTTCGACTCCTACGCCCATCGCGGCGAGGTGTTCGCCGACGAGGTGCGATCGCTCCACTCCGAGGCCCAGGACGACGAGCCAGCCGGGAGGAGGAGACGATGACCGCCAATGTGACATCCATCGTCCGGGCCAGGGCCGAGGCGCGCGGCAGGGCACAGCGTTCGGTGGCCAACACCAGGCTGCAGGTCGGCATCATCGTCGTCGTTGGCGTGCTCACCGTGGTGGGTCTCGGCGCCACGCTGTCGGCGTCCTCGGTGGCGGGCCTCGAGCAGGCCCAGGACGGCCTCTATTTCTTCAAGCGGCAGGCGATCGGGGTCGGGATCGGAGTGGTGGCGCTGGTGGCGGCATCGCTCATCCCGTACCGGGTCTACCGGCGATTCGCCTGGCCGATATTCCTGGTGACCGTGGCCCTGCTGGTGGCGGTCCTCGTGGTGGGGACGAGGATCTATGGCGCAACGAGGTGGCTCCCGTTGGGCCCGCTGAGCTTCCAGCCCTCCGAGTTGGCCAAGTTCGCCGTGGTGGCCCTCCTGTCGGCTCTACTGGTGAAGAAGCAGTCGCTGCTGCTCGACTTCGGTCATTTCGTCGTACCGGTGGCTGCGATCGTGGGGACGGTCGGGCTGTTGCTGATGCTCCAGCCGGACCTGGGCACCTCGATCATCGTGGGCGCCGCCACCATGGCCGTGCTGGCTGCCTCGGCGGCGCCGATGCGCTACGTCGCCTTCGTCGGCGCCTCGGCGGTGGCCGCGACCACGGCGCTGGCGTTGATCGAGCCATATCGCCGGGCCCGTCTCACGTCGTTCCTCCACCCGTACGCCGACCCGTTGGGCGACGGCTATCAGTTGATCCAGAGCTACCTGGCTCTTGGTACCGGTGGGACCTTCGGGGTGGGTCTTGGTGCCAGCAGGGCACGCTGGCTCTTCCTCCCCAACGCCCACAGCGACTTCATCTTCGCCATCATCGGTGAGGAGACCGGCTTCGTCGGTGGCGTCGTCGTGCTCCTCCTCTTCGCTCTGCTCACCCTGCTCGGGGTGGCGGTGGCGTTGCGGGCCTCTGATCGGTTCGGGCGGCTGCTCGCCGTGGGGCTGACCGCCTGGCTCGGGACCCAGGCGCTGGTCAACCTCGGCGGCGTCATCGGCCTGCTCCCCATCACCGGAATCCCGCTCCCGTTCGTCTCGTTCGGGTCAACGGCCATCATCAGTTGCATGGCGGCAGCCGGGGTCCTGGTCAACATCGCCCGCCATGGGGGTTCTAGGCGGCCGGCCGCCGGATGAGCCGCCCCTGCCCGTCGGGCTTGGCCGACCGCAGCGGAGTTGGACGGCGTTGAGCTACCTGATCGCCGCCGCCGGCACCGGCGGGCACGTGTACCCGGGCCTCGCCGTGGGGGAGGCGCTTGTGGCCGCCGGGGTGTCCCGCCAGGAGGTGAGCTTCGTAGGCGGTGACCGTCTGGAGTCAGAGGTTTACCCGGCGGCGGGATTCCCGTTCCTCGCCGTCCCGCTGCGCGGCCTGGAGCGGCGTCTCACCAGTCGTAATCTGGCCATCCCCCAGGTGGTCCGGTCGGCCGCCGGTGCCATTGGAAACGAGATGGGAGTGCGCCGGGTGCGGGCCGTCCTCGGCATGGGTGGGTACGTCACGCTCCCTACGGCCTGGGCGGCTCGCCGCCGGCGCCTCCCGCTGTACGTGGCCGAACAGAACGCCGATGCCGGCCTGGCCAACCGCGTCTCCGCAAGGTGGGCGGTGGCATCGTTCACCTCTTTCCCATCCACGGGCGGTCTGCGCAACGGTCGGTGGGTGGGAAACCCGATCCGGCGTCCGCTGGCGTCCTTCGACAGGGAGTCTCTCCGCCCCGAGGCGCTGGTCCGCTATGGGCTCGACCCCGACGTCATCGTGGTTGGTGTCATCGGCGGCAGCCTCGGGTCGGCGAATATCAACCGGGCCATCGTCGAGTCGGTCGAGGCATGGTCCGGCCCAGAGTTCCAGCTTCTCCACCTCGCAGGACAGTCGAACCTGGAGGAGATCTCAGCGGTGCGGTCCCGGTATACCGGGCCGGTCCGCTGGGTGGTCCTCGGGTTCGAGCCCGAGATCCAGTACGTTCTCGCCGCGAGCGATCTGGTGGTTGCGCGCGCCGGCGGTTCGGTCGCCGAGCTCACCGCCACGGCCACCCCGGCGGTACTCGTCCCCGGCGGGTTCGGGTCGAGCGGCCATCAGGCGGCAAACGCCGCCGCCCTGGCGGGTGCCGGCTCCGCCCGGGTGGTGATCGAGGAGGAGATCGGGGAGCTGGCGAAGGTGATAGAGGAGCTGATAGTCGACCGGGATCAGCGGGCGCGGATGGCCTCGGCCGCGCTCGGACTGGCTCGCCCCGACGCCGCCGACGAGATCGCAGCAGCACTCATGGCCGCGCATGGATGAGCCAGGCGCCCCTCGCCCGGGTGACGTGCTGGCGGCTGCCGCCAGCATCCACCTCGTCGGGGCCGGCGGGGCAGGTATGAGTGCGCTGGCAAAGCTTCTCTTCCAACAGGGACGCACCGTCACCGGGTCCGACATGAAGCAGTCCCCGGCGCTCGCCGACCTGTCCGATCTCGGTATCGATGTGTGGGCCGGGAGCCGGCCCGACGCGGTGGTCGGTGTCGATCTGGTCGTGGCGTCTTCGGCGGTCCCCGCCTCTGATCCGGAACTGGTCGCCGCCGAGGCAGCCGCCGTGACGGTCTGGCAGCGGCCCCAGCTGCTCGGGGCGCTCACCTCGGTCATGCCCGCCATCGGCGTGACCGGGACCCATGGGAAGACGTCCTCGACCGCCCTCCTGGTGACGGCGCTCCGCGCTATGGGCGCGACCCTTCATTTGTCGTGGGCGGTGACCTGGTCGATCAGCGGACAAACGCCCACCTTGGCGAAGAGAGCCTCTTCGTTCTCGAGGCGGACGAGGCTTTCGGCACGTTCCTCCACCTCGACCTGGTGGGGCTCATGGTCACCAACGTAGACGCCGAGCATCTCGAGCACTATGGGGACGTCGCCGCACTCGAGGATGCCTTCGCCTCGGTCGTCGAAAGGACCCGGGGCCCTGTCCTGGTGGGGATTGACGACCCCGGCGGGAGGCGACTCGCCGATCACACCGGCGCCGCCAGCTACGGGACCGCACCCGACGCCCTGTGGCGCATCGAGCATGTCGCCGAGGCGCCGTCCACGGTGGCGTTCCGGCTTATCGGGCCTGACTCGATATTGGAGGTCGAGGTGGGCCGGCCCGGAGCCCACATGGCACGCAACGCCGCCGGAGCGCTGGCACTGATCGGCACGCTCGGGATGGACATCGGCGCAGCGGCCGCCAGCTTCAAGAGGTTCGCCGGGGTTCGGCGGCGGTTCGAGGTGCGCGGCGAGGTCGGTGGTGTGACCCTGATCGACGACTATGCCCACCATCCCACCGAGGTGGCGGCGACGCTCTCGGCGGCAAGACGTGGACCGTGGCGGCGGCTGTGGGCGGTCTTCCAGCCCCATCTGTTCAGCAGGACGCTCGCCCTACACGATCAATTCGGTGCCGCTTTCGCCCTCGCCGACCGGGTGGTGATCACCGATGTGTTCCCGGCCCGCGAAGCGCCCATCCCCGGGGTCACAGGCGAACTGGTGGCCGACGCCGCCCGGCGAGCGGTCCCAGCCAAGGTGGACTATCTCCCACACCGCGCCGATCTCGCCGGCTTCCTGGCCTCCGCCGTCGAGCCGGGAGATGTGGTGCTCACCATGGGGGCGGGCGACATCACCTCGCTCGCCGACGAGTTGGTGCCGCTGTTGGTGGAGAGGTGGGGGCGGTGACCAGCCAACTCGCCGCCCTGGTCTCCTCGGGGAGAGCCCGCACCGATGAATATTTGGCGCCCTTGACGACCTACAAGTTGGGGGGACCTGCCCGCTGGCTGGTCGAGGCCGCCTCCGAAGAGGAAGTGTTGACGGCCGGGACCGCCGCCCGGGCCGCCGGTGTCGAACTGCTCGTTCTGGGGCGGGGATCCAATCTGGTGATCGCAGACTCCGGTTTCGACGGGGTGGTGCTCAGGCTGGTGGGCGAACTCACCTCGGTCGATGTGGGACCGTCGGGGGAGGTCCGCGCCGGGGCAGGCGCATCGCTACCGGTGGTGGCTCGCCAGGCAGCGCGATCTGGCCGCTCCGGTCTCGAGTTCTTCGTGGGGGTTCCCGGGTCGGTGGGTGGGGCGGTGCGGATGAACGCCGGGTGCCACGGCCGGGAAACGGCGGACGTGCTGGTGGCGGCTCGGGTGGTCGACACCGCCGCGGGGGACGTCGAGGACCGCCAGGCGGGATCGCTCGGCCTCGGCTATCGCACGTCGTCGCTCGGGCCGGCCGAGGTCGTGGTGCGAGACGCTCGTTTTCACACAGAGGAGGGGGTGACCGCCGCGGCCGAAGAGGAGATGCGTGAGGTGACCCGCTGGAGGCGGCTCCACCAGCCAGGGGGCACCCTCAATGCCGGGAGCGTCTTCGCCAACCCACCAGGCGACACCGCCGGTCGGATCATCGACCATCTCGGGTTGAAGGGCTTCTCCGTCGGGGGGGCATCGGTGTCCACCAAGCACGCCAACTTCTTCGTAGCCGGGCCGGAGGCGACCGCCCAGGATGTCCACGATCTGGTGTGGGCGGTGAGACGACGGGTGGGAGACGCAACCGGTGTCTGGCTCCGCCCCGAGGTCCGATTCGCCGGAAGGTTCGCCCCCTCACCCGATCAGACGGCCGACGGTGGTGTGGGATGACCGTGCTCGACCCCAGGATCGCCCGGCGCCGCCGGCTTGTGGCGGAGAGCCACGCCCGTCGGCGGGTGCGGCGCTTGGTCCTGCTGTTGGCCACCGCGGTGTTCGCCGGGGCGGTGGCTTGGGCATTGCAGTCCCCCTTCCTCTCGGTGCGCGCCATCAGAGTGGAGGGGGCAGTCGAAACACCCGTCCGCAAGCTCATGGCCGAGGCGGGATTCTCCAAGGGCCGTCCGCTGGTGACCATCAGGCCCGCCGAGGTGGAATCGGTCCTCCTCCAGGACCCCTGGGTCGCCGAGGCGATGGTGACAGTCCGGTTGCCAGACACCCTCGATGTGGTGGTGCGGGAGCGGGAGGCGGTGGGTTGGGCCCGCACCGAGGATGGCTGGCTGCTCCTCTCGGCGGGCGGTGTGCCCGTGGAGGTGAGTGACGGCCCTGGCGCGGGCAGCCACGGGTTTGTCTCCATTCCCATCACCGACCCGGTGCTCGGGGAGCGCCACCCCGAGGACATGGTCCGGGGCGCCACCGCCTTCCTCGCCGCCTTCCCGGCGCGCCACCGCGGCGGCATAACGGTGCGTGAAGTGAAGGGGGAGTTGTGGGCCCGGTTGGAGGGGATACAGGCACGCCTCGGGTCGGCGGGGGAGATGAAGGCAAAGGCGGCTGCTCTGACCGCGGTCATCGACGAGGTACCGCCCGGTTCGACGATCACGGTTATTTCCCCCTCCCATCCCGCCGTGAAGCTTCCTCGCGGCTACACGCAGCCGACAGCCAGCTCGGTAAAGCTTCAACGTCCACTACAGGGTGAGCGTGCTCCTATTGCCACGGCGCGAGCATTTGTGTAACTCTGTAGTCGAGGGTGAAGGCAAGGGAACCGCCATCTATTGCGATGGCGGTTGGTGGAGCCGGTCCCAACGCCCGGCCATCAGGCCAGACCGATCCGACCGGAGGGCCCTTGGAGCAGAGTCTCCAGGCCTGGAAAGGACAACCGATGTCGAGCAGATCGAGCAGCAGCGGGACCCGGCCGCAGAGCTACATCGCCGTTATCAAGGTGGTCGGCGTCGGCGGTGGTGGGGTGAACGCAGTCAACAGGATGATCGATGCGGGTGTGCGCGGTGTCGAGTTCATCGCCATGAACACCGATGCGCAGGCGCTTTTGATGTCCGATGCCGACATCAAGCTCGACCTTGGCCGGGACATCACCCGCGGGTTGGGCGCCGGCGCCAACCCCGAGGTGGGCAGGGCCGCGGCGGAGGCCCATCGCGAGGAGCTCGAAGAAGTGCTCAAGGGCGCCGACATGGTGTTTGTCACCGCAGGCGAAGGCGGTGGCACCGGTACCGGCGGGGCGCCCGTAGTGGCCGAGGCCGCCCGGGGCCTGGGAGCGCTCACCGTCGGTGTGGTGACCCGTCCGTTCGGGTTCGAGGGTCGGAGGCGCTCACTCCAAGCCGAGCAGGGGATCCAGGCGCTGCGCGAGGCGGTGGACACGCTCATCGTGATACCGAACGACAAGCTCCTCGAGATCACCGATCCGAAGTCGTCGATCATCGAGAGCTTCCATCGTGCCGACGAGGTGCTCATGGCCGGAGTCGCCGGGATCACCAACCTGATCACCACACCCGGGCTGATCAACGTCGACTTCGCCGATGTGAAGACGGTCATGCAGGACGCAGGCACGGCTGTCATGGGCATCGGCCGTTCCACCGGCGACGACCGGGCGACTCAGGCAGCGAACAAGGCGATCTCGTCGCCGCTGTTGGAGACGTCGATGGACGGGGCGCGTGGTGTGCTCCTCTCGGTGAGCGGGCCGGCGACGATGACGCTCCACGAGGTGAACAACGCCGCCAACGTGATCAAGGAGCATTGCGACGAGGAGGCCGAGATCATCTTCGGTGCCTTTGTGGACGATTCGGGCAGCGAGGAGATGCAGGTGACGGTGATCGCTGCAGGGTTCGAGCGGAAGCGCGGCGCCCGCGGCGTTCTCAGCGGGGTGCTCTCGTCGAACGGAGACGACGACTTCGAGATTCCTGCGTTCGTCCAGGGATGATCCTCCGCCCCTTCGGCGGAGCAGCTTTGACATTGGCGGCGGCAGGCGATCAGCGGGGCGACCGAGCCATGCGGGAGTCGGTCGCCGCAGAGTTGGGGATCGAACCCGAGTGGGCCACCCTTCATCAGGTCCACGGCACCACCGTGGTCGAGGCGAAGTCCCCCGGGGAACTCGGGGAAGGCGACGCCATCTTCACAAGGGTCACCGGGCTGCCTGTGGCGGTCTTCACCGCCGACTGCGCCGGCGTCGTCATGAAGGGCGACGGGATAGTCGGGGTGGCCCATGCCGGTTGGCGCGGCCTCGCCGCCGGGGTGATCAGTGCTCTGCGCACCGCCATGGACGAGGCTGGCTCCCCGGCGAAGGTCGCCGCCATCGGGCCGGCGATCGGCTCCTGCTGCTTCGAGGTTGGCGAGGAGGTGGCCGACCGATTTCCCCACGAACAAGCCACCACCACCTGGGGTTCACCAAGCGTCGATCTCGTCGCCTCGGCCAAAACCCAACTCGGCGGGCTCGATCTCTGGGACGCCGGGCGTTGCACCGGTCACGACCCCGGTCTCTTCTCGCATCGCCGTCAACACACCAGTCGCCGGATGGCAGCTATCGGCTGGCTGGAGTGAGCCGTTTTGCGAGGAGCACTCACCTACGATCCTCTCCATGAACCACGACGACCTCCAGGGGTGGCTGGACCGCTATATGGCCGCATGGCGAGCCAACGATGCCGGTCCCATCGAAAACCTGTTCACCGATGATGCCCTTTACCTGCATCACCCCTACGACGTCGGGTCCCGCGTTCTCCACGGTCGCGAGGCGATCGTCGCCAACTGGCTGGACGAGCCCGACGACCCCGACGGGTGGGAAGCGAGCTACGAGCCGTACGCGATCGATGGGGACCGAGCGGTCGCCGTCGGCTGGAGCCGCTACCTCGCCAACGGCGAGCAGCCCGAGGAGACCTTCCACAACGTCTACCTGCTCCGATTCGCTCCCGACGGTCGGTGTAGCGAATTCACCGAGTACTACATGCTCGAGCCGCCGCAAGACGACGCGGGCAGCGCCTAGCGACGCGGCATTCGAGGCGGGCGGGTGAGCCTCCAGGCGGTCGAACAGCGCATCGCCAACGCCGCTCGGAGATCCGGCCGTGACCCGGAGGAGATCACCCTGGTGGCGGTGTCCAAGGGCCGCAGCGACAGGGAGATCCTGACGCTGTACCAGCAGGGGCACAGGGACTTCGGCGAGAACCGGGCAGCGGCCATCGCCGAGAGAGCCACTCAGCTCCCCGGGGACATCCGGTGGCATTTCGTCGGGCCTCTCCAGACCAACAAGGTGCGGATGGTGCGGCCGGTCACCCACCTGCTCCATTCACTCGACCGCGACCGGCTGGCGGCGGCCTGGGTCAAAGGGCCGGGCCGGCCACCACCGGTGCTGGTCGAGGTGAACGTCGGAGAGGAGCCGCAGAAGGGCGGAGTCGAGCCCGGCGAAGCCTGGAACCTCGTAGAGGCGGCAGCCGACCTCGGGCTGGAGGTCGTCGGCCTGATGGCGATCCCGCCCCAGATGGCCGATCCCGAACAGGTTCGCCCCTACTTCCGACGGCTGGTCGAGATCAGGGATGAACTCGGGGGGAGGCCCGCCCTGCCGGTTCTGTCTATGGGAATGAGCGACGATTTCGAGGTCGCCATCGAGGAAGGGGCTACGGTTGTCCGAGTGGGACGGGCTATCTTTACGCCGGCCGGAGACGACGGGATCATATGAGCTCGCTGTGGCAGAAGACGCTGATGTACCTCGGGCTGGTCGACGAGGAGCAACTCGACGAGGAAGTCGAGTCCCGCCCTCCCGCGGCTGCACGCTCGACCCGCCCCCCAACCACCCGCCAGAACACCAGAGGCCAAACATCCGGCCGCGACACGGTGGCCGGTCGCCGGGTGGAGCCACCTCCCGGTGCAGGATCCAGACCGGTTGTGGTCTCAGGTGAAGGCGGCGGGCAGGACACGCCGTCGGGCTCGGTTCGGCCGGTCCGAGCGACCGACGTGCAGAGCGACGTGGTGCGAGTCACCGACTTCGGCGATGCCAAGGTGCTGGCCGATCGGATCAGGGAGCGGACACCGGTGGTGCTCGACCTCCGATCCACCGACCCCGACATGGTGCGCCGCATCATCGACTTCGCCAGCGGCTTGACCTATGCCCTCGACGGGACGATGGCGAAGACCACCGACGGTGTGGTGCTGGTCCTTCCCCCACGGGTAACCCTCGGGCAGGAGGAGCAGCGCAGGCTCGAGGGGCAAGGGTTGTACGAAATACCTGAATCGGCCTCCTGACACAGGATGACCCTTGTCTGCCAACTGCTTTTCATCTATTCGCTCGTCATCCTCGCCCGGATAGTCCTCAGTTTCTTCGAAGTCCCGAGCGACCACCCGGTGGGGAGGGTCCGACACGCCCTCTCGCTGGTCGTCGACCCCATCCTCCGGCCCATAAGAGCGGTCCTCCCCAACGTGCGGCTCGGTTCGGTCGGTCTCGACCTGTCGCCCTTGATCCTCTTCCTTGGGATCGCTCTCCTGCGGTCATTCCTCTGCTAGTGGCTCGCTGCGCTCGCGGGTATTGGGTAATGGGTGGGTAACTGAACGACTCAATGCCGGCTCGTGGGCACTCAGTACTCAGTTCTCAGTACTCAGATCCCAGAGCAATCCCAGGGTTCTGGACCTATCGGCATTATCCTCCGGCGACCGATCGCGGGAGGACCCGATGGCGTTGTCGCCGATGGAAGTCCAACAGAAGACGTTCAAAGAGTCGATGCGCCGCGGCTACGACCAGGGCGAGGTCGACGACTTCCTCGACGAGGTTGTTGCCTCGCTCACCGAGTACGAGGGAAGGGCGCGCGCCGCCGAGGGCCGCGCCGCGGCGATGGAGGCGGAAGTTGGGCGGCTGCGCGAGGAACGCGAAGCGGTCACCGAAGCCCTCGTCGATGCCCGCCGTCGCGCACAGACGGTCGTCAGCGAGGCCCGCATCGAAGCGGAGCGGGTCGTGGAGGAGGCCAAGCGCGATGCGCAGACGCTGGCCGAGGATCAGGTCAAAGAGCGCGAGAGGCTCGATGAAGACCTCGCTGGTATGAGGTCCCGCGTGTTGGATCTCCGCAGCCGGCTCGCCGGGCTCGCCACCGAACTCGACGGTCAGGTGGCCCCACTCGCCACCGAACTCGATGCAGCGATCGAAATACCGGCGCAGGAAAGCGGCGAGGAGCCCGCTCCGGATCCGGACGCGACCCAGGTGCTCGACCTGGTCGAGGAGCCGGCACCGGAGGATGTCGTGAGACCACTGCGGAAGAGGTCGCGGAGCCAGCCGTCACGCTGCCCGATGCGCCCGAGGCCGAGGTTGAACTCGACGACGAAGACCCGCTCGTGGCCGTGGACGAGAGTCTCGCCGTGTGGGGCGGCGGTGGTCGATCCCGCCCATGGGAGCGCGACGGCGGCTGACGGCCGGTCAGCCCACCGCTTCGATACCAACCGACAACGGCGCCCCGTTCACCTCTGTTTGGGTGTTGGTCGAGCCATTCTCCGTCGTCTCCACTGCCAGCACTTCGCTGGCGATGAACTCCCGGTGCGACTCGATTGCGCCGCGCAGTTCGGGGTTGGGCGTGCTCAACGAGAGCCGGATCCTGGTGGCCACGTCGAGTCCGGCATCACGGCGAAGCTGTTGAACCCGGCTGACCACCTCGCGTGCCAGACCTTCCGAGAGCAGGTCCTGGTCGAGATCCATGTCCAGCGCCACCGACAGTTCGCTCTCGCTGGCCACGACCGTCCCCGGGCGCGGCATCCGCTGGACAACGACATCGTCGATCCCAACCTCGACCCCGGCAATGGTGAGCCGCTCGCCATGCTGGAGCCGCTCCACGTCAGCGCCCGAGATGGCGCCCAGGCCGGCGGCCACCTCGCGGACGCGAGCACCGAGCTTGGGCCCGAGAGTCCGGTAGTCCGGCCTGACCGACAGGTCCACCAGGCTCGACTCGTCATGACGGACCAGGACCTCATGGACGTTGACCTCGTCCTTGATCAACTCGACGTGCGATAGCACCGCCTGTTCGACCTCGGAGGAGCGGGTCAGGACCGTCACCGACCGCAACGGCTGGCGCACCTTCACCCCGTGTTGCTTGCGGAGGGCATGGCTCAGCCGGGTGACGGCGCGCACACTCTCCATGGCGAGTTCGAGATCGACGTCGATCAGCGCTGCGTCGGCCACCGGGTAGTCGGCGTGATGGATACTGGCCGGTGGCGAGCCATTGGCGGAGGGAATCACCACCAGCGCCTGATGGATCTCTTCTGTGACGAAGGGGAGGACCGGCGCCAGGACGGTGGCGAATGTGACCAGGACCTCGTGCATCGTGGCGAAGGCGGCCAGTTTGTCTGCCTCGTCTTCGCCACGCGACCGCCAGAACCGGCGGCGCGCCCGCCGGACATACCAATTCGTCAGGTCGTCGATGAAGCCGAGTACCGGGGGTATCACGGCATAGAGGTAGTAACCCTCCATCTGCCGGTTGACCTCGGCGACGAGACTCTGGAGGACCGACAACACCCAGCGGTCGAGTTCGGGCCGGTCTTGCGCCGCCGGAGCCGAGGTCAGGTCTGTCGTCGATATGCCGTCGGCCTCGGCGTACGTGGTGAAGAAGGAGAAGGCGTTCCACAGAGGTAGGAGGACGGTGCGCACCACCTCGCGCACCCCGTCGCGGGAGAACCGGAAGGGCTCGGCTCGCAGCACCGGCGAATTGATCAGATATGCCCTGAGGGCGTCGGCGCCGAATTCGTCGAAGATCCCGTTGGGATCGGGGTAGTTCTTGAGGCTCTTCGACATCTTGCGCCCGTCCTCGGCCAGGATCAGCCCGTTGACGACGCAGTTGCGGAACGGCTCGGTATCGAATATGGCAGTTGAAAGCACCAAGAGTGTGTAGAACCAACCCCTCGTCTGGTCGAGTCCCTCGGCGATGAAATGGGCGGGGAAGGCGCGGCTCGAATCGCTCCCGGTTCTCGAAGGGATAGTGGAGCTGGCCATAGGGCATGGATCCTGATTCGAACCAGCAATCGAGCACTTCGGGCACTCTCCGCATGGTCCCGGCGCAGTCGGCGCAGGCGAACGTGACCGGGTCCACATGCTCGCGGTGGAGGTCTTCGAGCCTTACCCTTGAAAGCTCTGCCAGTTCGTCGATCGACCCGACACAAACCTGGTGGCCGCCTCGATCGCATTGCCAGACCGGTATGCAGCTTCCCCAGTAGCGGTTGCGGCTTATCGCCCAATCACGGGCGTCCTCGAGCCAGTTGCCAAACCGCCGGGCGCCGACGTGCTCGGGCACCCAATGGATACGATCGTTCGCCTCGACCATCCGGTCGCGAAAGGACTCGACCCGGACGAACCAGGTGGGGATCGCCTTGTAGATGAGTGGGGTTCCGGTGCGGTAGCAGTAGGGATAGCTGTGCCGGACCTGATCTCGCCGGTAGAGCAGCCCGGAGACCTTCAATCTCTCGATCAGATCTTGGTCGGCGTCCTTGACCCGTGTCCCTGCGAGCGGTGGTATCGCATCGGTGAACCGGCCCTCGGCGTCAACTGGGTCGATGAGCACGTCGAGCCCTGCGGCCTGCAGTGCGGCGAAGTCGACCTCCCCGTAGGCGGGGGCCATGTGGACCAACCCGGTTCCTTCATCCGTGGTTACCTCGTTCGCTGGGATGACCCGAAAGGCGCCCCGGTCGCGCTCCTCGCCGAACCAGTCGAACGGCGGCTCATACCCGGTTCCCAGCAGGTCGGTGCCCCTGGCCTGCTGGACGACGCGGACCGAGGGCCTCGGTTGTGGCCAGACCGAGTCGAGCCTGCTCTCGGCGATCCAATACCTCTCGCCATCGGCAGTGACGCAAACGTAGGTGATGTCCTCGCCGACCGCCACGGCCAAGTTCCCGGGAAGCGTCCACGGAGTCGTCGTCCAGATGAGGAGCCAGTCCCCTTCGGCCACCGGGCCATGCCCGCTCGCCACACGAAGTCGCACCGTGATCGCCGGGTCATCGACCTGTCGGTAGTCGAGGTTGGCCTCGAAGTTGGATAGCGGCGTCGCCGCACCCCACGAATAGGGGAGGACCTTGACATCGCGGTACACCAACCCGCGATCCCAGAGTTGGCGGAAGACCCACCACACGCTCTCCATGAACTCGGTGTCCATGGTCTTGTAATCGTCCTCGAAGTCGACCCAACGACCAAGACGACGGGTGAGCGACTCCCAATTCTCGGTATTCGCCTGGACCACCCGCCGGCAGGCCGCGTTGAACCGCTCGATCCCGTACTCGGCGATGTCCTTGGGTCCGGAGAGCCCGAGAGTGCTCTCCACCTCCATCTCCACTGGAAGACCGTGGGTGTCCCACCCGAAACGGCGGACCACCCGATGCCCCCGCATCGTCCAGTAGCGGGGAACGATGTCCTTGATCACGCCCGCCAGCAGGTTGCCGTAGTGGGGACTCCCGGTGGGGAACGGCGGCCCGTCATAGAAGCTGTATTCCGACTCAGCCGGGCGCATCTCCACCGATTGAGCGAAGGCGTCGAGGCGGTCCCAGAGTTCGAGAACGCCCTGCTCCAAGGCGGGCAGGTCTACCTGCGCATCCCTACGCCGGAAAGAGCCGGGGGGAGATTGTGGAGTCACCGCCGGATCGTACCGCTGGCCCGGATGCGGCCCGGACGAGTTCCAATGACAACTTCCGGGCGCTGCTACATTCCCGCCCCTTCCCGATGACACGCGAACTGGCGCCGAACACGATCAAACGGCTCCGCTCCGCCCTCGAGGAGGAGCGAGATCGGATCACCGCCCTGCTCGAGGAGCACGAGCACGAGCGCGAAGAGGCGCGCCTGTCGGAGACCTCAGCGGAGCGAAGTCCCGAACCGGCCAGCGCCGAAGCCGGGTCGATGGCCTTCGAGTTCGAGAAGGAACTCTCAATCGATCAGAATGCCAGCGACCTCCTCCGCAAGGTTGAGCATGCCCTGCGCAGGTTGGCCGACAAAACCTACGGGACTTGTGAGGTATGCGGGCAACCGATTCCAGTGGCGAGGTTGGAGGCACTTCCCTACGCCACCCTGTGCGTGAAGGACGCTTCCCTGGCCTGAAGCGCAACCTCCCCGTCGGGGTGGCGATAGCGCTCGCGGTGGTCATCCTCGATCGTGTGTCCAAGCTGTGGGCCGAGCAGACCCTGGCGACGGGCGACATCGTCATTATCCCGGGGCTCTTCGGCCTCCATCTCGAGGAAAACCCCGGCGCCGCCTTCAGCATCTTCCAGAACGCCGGTCCGTTCCTCGGAGCGGCGGCCGTCGTGGCCACCGGAGTTCTCGGCGTGATGCTGGCCCGGAACACCGGTTGGGCGGAGACGGTGGGATTCGGCCTGATCATGGGAGGCGCCATCGGCAACCTCGTCGACCGCATCGTGCGGGGCGACGGCTTCCTGGATGGAAGGGTCATCGACTGGCTCCAACTACGCAGCTTTCCGACCTTCAACATCGCCGATGCCTCGATCACCTTCGGCGTTGTGGTACTCCTCATCGCATCGCTGCGACGCCGGTGAGCATCGAGATCCCCGCCGGCCTCGACGGGGAGAGGGCCGACAAGGTCGTCGCGGTCCTCGCAGGGGTTAGCAGGGCGGTGGCGCGCCGACTGGTCGAGGAGGGGGGCGCTCGGATCGGCGGGAGACAGTTGTCACCTGGCGAACGCCTGGAGGCTGGGACGCCGATCGAGATCGACGACACTCCCGCGCCGCCCGAACTCGAGCCAGAGGAGATCCCTTTCGGGATTATCCACGCCGACCCGCACTTCCTCGTGGTCGACAAGCCGCCAGGGGTGGTGGTTCACCCGGGTGCGGGGAGGCGCCGGGGGACCCTGGCCGCCGGGTTGCTCGCCGCATATCCGGAAGTGGGCATGGTGGGTGAGCCAGGTCGTGCCGGGCTCGTCCACCGTCTCGATGCTGACACGTCTGGTGTGTTGATCGTCGCCCGCACCGCCGATGCCCACCAGTGGCTGACCGCTGCGATGCGACGGCGAGAGATCCGGCGGACCTACCTCGCCCTGGTGAGAGGCGTGCCCAGCGCATCCTCGGGGACGGTCGATGCACCGTTGGAGCGCGACCCCCGGCACCCGACCCGTCGGGCGGTCGGGGCCGCCGGTAAACCGGCCAGGACGCACTACCGGGTGGCGGCGTCGTGGATCGACGACGCCCTGCTCGAGGTCGATCTGGAGACCGGCCGCACCCACCAGATCAGGGTCCACCTGGCCGCAATCGGCCACCCGGTGGCGGGCGATCGCACCTACGGCATCGCTTCACCCGAAGGGCGGATGTTCCTCCACGCCTGGAAGATCTCATTGGCCCACCCAGTCACCAGCGAGCACCTCGAGTTCACCGCCCCACTCCCCACCGACCTGGCTGACCGGTTGGAGAACCTGGGTGCTCCACACCGCGGCTCCATTCCGGACGGCTGACCTTTACCCACTACCCAATACCCACTACTCACTACGCCGCTGCACGGCAGCGGCACCCTCAGCCGAAGAACGTGGCCGCCACGTCGTAGATGGCACGATCGATGCCGCGGATGGCGGAGACGGCGTCGCTGAGCGGGATGGCCTCGATCTTGTTGCCGCGTAGGGCGACCATCATCCCCGAGGCGCCTTGGACCGCCAGGTCGGCGGCGGCGGCGCCGAAACGCGTCCCGAGGACGCGGTCGAACGCGGTTGGTGTCCCCCACGCTGGAGATGGCCAAGCACGGTGACCCTCGCCTCGAACCCCGTCTTCTTCTCCAGGATCGGGGCGATCTGGTAGGCGACCCCGCCGAGACGGGCGAATCCGAATGAGTCCACGGCTGGGGGGGCGGTGTCGGACTCTGGCGGGGGCGCGATGCCCTCGGCGACGACGACGATCGAGTAGTTCTTGCCGCGGTCGCGCCTGAGGAGAATCACGTCGGAGACGGCGTCGAGGTCGTACGGGATCTCGGGGATGAGGACCGCATCGGCACCGCCCGCCATCCCGGCATAGGTGGCGATCCATCCCTGAGTGCGGCCCATCACCTCGACGAGCATGACGCGGTTGTGCGCCTCGGCGGTGGTGGCGATGCGGTCGATCGCCTCGGTGGCGATCTGGACGGCGGTATCGAAGCCGAAGGTGATATCCGTTCCCGCAATGTCGTTGTCGATGGTCTTGGGCACGGCTACCACCGGGAGGCCCTCTTCGGCGAGTCGCTGCGCCGACCGGAGCGTCCCATCGCCCCCGATCACCACGAGGGCATCGATCTCATGGCGGCGGATGCAGTCGGCGACGCTCTTCAACCCCTCGCCGTGGACGTACGGGTCGAGGCGGGAAGTGCCGAGGATGGTCCCGCCCCGCTGGAGTATCCCGCGCACCGAGTTGCGGTCGAGCGCCCGCACCTTGCTGTTCATCAGACCGTCCCATCCGTTGAGGATGCCCACTACCGAACGGCCGTGGTCCTCGACGAGACGCACGGTCACCGCTCTGATCACGGCGTTGAGCCCCGGACAGTCCCCACCGGCGGTCAGTACACCGATCGCTCCCATCAGTACAGGAACATCGGTTTGCCGCCCACGTGGCGCACCTTTGGGCGGTAGGACCCGACGTCGTACAACTCGTCCACGTCCACCCGCTTCACTCCCTCCCTGGTCACCGAGATGGGCACGTTGGTGTACGTACCGCTCCGCAGCGCCACCATCCGGCCCGACGAGCCTTCGCCGGCCAGATCGGCCGCCATCACCGCGTAGTTGGTGCCGACCATTAGGTCCAGCGAATCGGGCGACCCCGACCGCATCAGGTAGGCGACCTGCTGGTAGATGATGCCCTCGCCGGTGCGCTCCTCGAGTGCCTCGGAGAGCACCAGGCCCACCCCTCCCAGCTTCTGGTGGCCGTATGCGTCGGCACTGCCACCCTGGACCAGGTCGCCGCCCTCCAAGCGGGCACCTTCGGAGATGGTCACCATTGCGTAGCGGGAGGCGTTGCGCCGCCGGTCGTCTGCCAGCAACTCCGCCAGCCGGTTCACATCCACCGGAACCTCGGAGATGACACACCGATCCACCCCGGCGAGGTACGCCGTGATCAACGAGGTCTCGCCGCTGTACCGCCCGAACAACTCGACCACGGCGATCCGCTCGTGCGAACCGGTCGACGTGCGAAGAGCGTGGACGAACTCGACGCTCCGGGTGACGGCCGTGGAGAAACCGATGCAGTAGTCGGTTCCGTGTACGTCGTTGTCCATGGTCTTGGGGATGGCGATCACCCGTATCCCCTCGTCGTGCATCCTCAGCGCATAGGAGAGCGTGTCGTCACCGCCGATGGGGACGAGGACGTCGATCTTCTGTTGCTCGAGCACCTCGAGGACGTGGGGTGTCAGGTCTACGATCCCGTTCCCGGCTCCATCGCCGTCGAACCGGGACCTGAGTGCCTCCGGGACGTCCTCTCTGGCGACCTTGGCCGGGTTGGTACGCGACGTGTGAAGGGTGGTACCGCCGTTGCGGTCGATGGTCCTCACCGATGCGGGGGTGAGCGACACGAAGCTGGCATCCATCCCATCGGCCTCGTCGGTGTTGGCCTCTACGAGACCGCCCCAGCCGCGCCTGATCCCGATCACCTCGTGGCCGGCCTCGGTGGCCCGCCCCACCACCGCCTTGATGCAAGCGTTCAGCCCGGGGACGTCGCCGCCACCGGTGAGGATCCCGATTCGCATGTGTCGCTCCGTGATAAGGGGGATCGGAGGCTAGATCGGCAGCTTCGCTGCCGAGTAATGGGTGATGGGTAATGGGTAGATGGGTAGTGGGTCCTTGGTATCCCTTCAAGAGCATTGCGGACATTGGACTTGGCTGCTCGTCCGCCGTCCACCTACTACCACCCGGCTCCCATTACCGTTTCCGGGACCGTGACCACCGAGCCCGTCTCCAAGGCGACACCCGTCTGTTACCGGCATCCCAACCGGCTCACCCGGCTCTCATGCGGCAATTGCGGCAAGCCGATCTGCGTCGAGTGCAGCGTCGACTCTGCCGTGGGACAGAAGTGCCCCGAGTGCGCTACGCCGGAGGGCCGCTACCGGGTGGTCGAAGCGAGGCGAAGCTGGGCGAGGCCCACGACCAGAACGGCGCCGGTCACCTTCACCTTCATCGGGATCTCGGTGTTGTTCTTCCTCATCAACCTGCTGCTTCCGACGATCTATGAGGACCTGTTCGTCCTATTCGCCCAGAGCAACTTCCTGGTAGACCAAGGGGAATGGTGGAGGCTGTTCACGGCGGCGTTCCTCCACGCCCGGAGCTTCTATCACATCCTTTTCAACATGTGGGCGCTGTACGTTTTCGGTCCGCAGCTGGAGCGGCAGGTCGGGAGCCCGGCCTTCGCCGCGCTCTATCTCAGCTCGGCGGCTGCGGGGGGCGCCGTCGCCTTCTTCCTTGGCAATCCCGGAGACGTGCTAGTCGGGGCCTCGGGTGCCATCTTCGGCCTGTTCGGTGTCTGGTTGTGGAACGCATTTCGGGCACGCGGCACCCCGGTCGGGCGCGCTCAGCTCACCCAGCTCTTGGTGCTGCTCGGGATCAATGCGGTCCTCGGCTTCACCTTCGCCAACATTTCCTGGCAAGGGCATCTCGGCGGGCTGCTTGCGGGGATCCTCATCGGCGCTCTCTGGTCGTCGCCGGCGGTCGCCAGGCAGCCGGGCCGACGGGTCACCGCGGCGGCGGCGGTGGGGGTCGTGACCGTCCTCCTGGTGATTCTCGCCTGAGGGCGGCCTGGTTTCGCGCTCTCGCCCCCGATGACGATCCCCGGCTAAGGTGCGAATCCCAAGCGTGTAGTTCGAGCGGGGCTGATCGGTGGTGGCGGCGAGCGACTCTTTTGTCCATCTGCATCTCCATACCGAGTTCTCCATGCTCGACGGGGCAGCCCGGGTCGGTCAGGTCGTAGCGGCTGCTGCTGCCGACCGCCAGCCGGCTGTCGCCATCACCGATCACGGTGTGATGTACGGCGTGGTGGACTTCGTCAAAGCGGCCCGTGAGGAAGGCATCAAGCCGCTGATCGGGATCGAGGCGTATGTCACTCCGGGGTCGAGGTTCGACCGACCGTCGCGCAACCAGAACATCCGCTACCACATGACGCTGCTGGCGGAGAGCGAGGTTGGCTACCGCAACCTGATGAAGCTGGCGAGCCGCGCCTACCTCGAGGGCTACTACTACAAGCCGAGGATGGACTCTGAGCTGCTCGCCGAGCACTCGGAGGGGATCATCGCCACCTCTGGGCTGCCTCGGTGGACCGGTGGCGCAGCACCTCGCACCCGACGCCTCACGCGAGGAGGGCATAGCCGGGGCGGTGCGCGACGTCGACGCCGCGGCGGCGGCGGCGGCGCACTACCAGGACATCTTTGGGAAGGACAACTTCTTCATCGAGATCCAGGACCACGGATTGGAGCCACAACGCCGCATCCTTCCCGACCTGGTGGACATCTCCCGCCGCATCGGTGCACCGCTTCTCGCAGCCAACGACGCCCACTACACGCGCCGGGATGAAGCGGAGACCCACGACGTGCTGCTCTGCATCCAGACCGGGGCCACCCGCGATGAGCCCAACAGGTTCCGCTTCGACGCCAAAGAGTTCTATCTCAAGTCGGCCGCTGAGATGCGGCGCATCTTCCCGACCGATCAGTACCCCGGGGCGTGCGACAACACGCTGCTGGTGGCGGAGAGAGCAACGGTGGACCTCGAGTTCGGCAGGATCCTGCTGCCGCAGTTCACTGTCCCAGCAGGAAAGACCGAGGCCAGCTACCTCCGCGAGTTGGTGATGGGTGGCGCGGTGCAGCGCTATGGCGACCCGCTGCCAGAAGAGGTCACCTCGAGGATCGATCACGAGCTCTCGGTCATCGAGGACATGGGCTTTCCCGCCTACTTCTTGATCGTCTGGGACCTGATCAGCCACGCACGCGAGAAAGGGATCAGGACCGGGCCGGGCCGGGGTAGCGCCGCCGCCTCGATCGTGTCGTACTGCCTGAGGATCACCGACCTCGACCCACTGCGCTACGGGCTCGTGTTCGAGCGGTTTCTCAACCCCGGGCGGCGTCAGCTTCCCGACATCGACATGGACTTCGACGAGCGCTACCGGGGCGACGTCATCCGTTACGCCGCCGAGAAGTACGGGTCGGACCACGTGGCGCAGATCGTCACCTTCTCCACGATCAAGGGAAAACAGGCGCTGCGCGACGCCGCCCGTGTCCTCGGCTACCCCTACGGCGTTGGAGACCGGGCCGCCAAGCTGATGCCACCGCCGATCCTGGGGCGGGATGCGGCTCTGGGGATGTGCCTCGATGCCCTCCCCGACGACGCCGACGGGAACACCAAGGACTGGCACGCCAACGCCTCCGGTCTGCGCGAGGCGTACGCCACCGATCCCGACATCCGGAGCGTCGCCGACGTGGCGCGCAACCTGGAAGGGCTGAGGCGCCAGGACTCGATCCACGCCGCAGCCGTCGTGATCTCACCGGTCCCACTGACCGAGCACATCCCGATCCAACAGAAGGGTGACGGCGCAGAGGTCGTGACCCAGTACGAGATGCACGCCATCGAGGACCTCGGTCTGCTCAAGATGGACTTCCTCGGATTGAGGAATCTCTCGATCATGGAGCGCACCCTCGAGTTGATCGACGCCTCCTCAGCCGCGGACGGCGGGCCGGCGGGTGAGCCGAACGTCGATATCGACAACGTACCTCTCGACGACCCGCCCACCTTCGAGTTGCTCCGATCCGCCCAGACCATCGGCGTCTTCCAGCTCGAAGGGTCGGCGATGCGCGGGCTGATCCGGAACCTTGCACCGGATCGTTTCGAGGATGTCATTGCCTTGGTGGCCCTCTACCGGCCGGGCCCGATGAGGGCCGGGATGCACACTCTCTATGCCGACCGTAAGAACGGCCGGGCGCCGGTCGAGGTCCTCCACCCCGACATGGCGCCGATCCTGGAGCGCAGCTACGGGATCATGGTGTACCAGGAGCAGGTGCTCCAGGTCGCCCAGGTGATGGCCGGATACTCGATGGCGGAGGCGGAGAACCTGCGCCGCGCCATGGGCAAGAAGATCCCGGCGGTGATGCGCGCCGAGGAGGAGAAGTTCGTCGCCGGGTGCACGGCGAGAGGGCACAGCGAGGCACTCGGCAAGCAACTGTTCGCCCTGATCGAGCACTTCGCCGGTTACGGGTTCAACCTGGCCCACGCCGCCTGTTACGGGCTCATCGCCTATCAAACGGCGTGGCTCAAGGCGCACTACCCGGCCGAGTACATGGCGGCGATGCTCACCGCCACGAAGAAGGACAAGGAGCGCACCGCGGTGTACCTCAACGAGTGCCGCGCCATGGGCGTGCAGGTCCTCACCCCCGACGTGAACACCTCGCAGATGGACTTCTCGGTGTACGAGGGTGCGATCCGGTTCGGGCTGTCTGCCGTGCGCAACGTCGGCGAGGGAGTGGTCGAGCGGATCGTCGATGAGCGGAGCGCTGGCGAACCGTTCGCCCACTTCCAGGACTTCATCGACCGGGTAGACCCGATGGTCCTCAACAAGCGCACCATCGAGTCGCTGATCAAGGCGGGCGCCTTCGACGGTTTGGGTCACTCGAGACGGTCACTCATCCTCGTCTACGAGCAATGGCTCGAGGCGACGTTGGTCCGCCGGCGCAACGAGGAGATGGGCCAGTACACGCTCTTCGGCGGAGGTTCCCAGGAGGTGGAGGAGGTGGTGCTGGATCTTCCCGAAGGCGAGTGGGACCAGAAGGTCAAGCTCGCCTTCGAGAGGGAGATGCTGGGTCTGTACATCTCCGACCACCCCCTGCTCGGCGTGGCGACGTCGCTCCGCCGGGCATCGAGCTCAGGCGTGCCCGAATTGTGGGAGCAGCCCGACGGGGCCTCCGTGACCATCGGGGGGATGGTGGGTGCCATCAACCGTCGGTTCACCCGGAACGGTGAGGCGATGCTCTTCTTCCAATGCGAGGACCTGGAGGGTTCTGTCGAGGTGGTGGCCTTCCCGAAGGTTGCTGCCGATGCCCTCGGTGTCATCCGCGAGGGTGCGATCGTCGTGGTGAGCGGGCGCCTCGACCACCGCGGCGACGACATCAAAGTCGTCGCAAGGGAGATAAAGGAGCTCGAGGTCCGTGGCGCCGACGAGGTCCGGCTCGAAGTCTCCGCCGCCGCCCTCTCACCGCGGGCGGTGGGGCGTCTCAAGGAGATCCTCGGCAACCACCCCGGTACATCCCCTGTGTTCCTCCACATGGTGGGCAACGGCAACCACAAGGTGCTCAAGCTGGGCGACGAACACCGCGTCGAACCCCGCAGCGCCCTCTACGCCGAACTCCGCGAGCTCTTCGGTTCGGGAGCGATTGTCTGAAGACGGCAGACGGCAGTCGGCGGACGGCAGACGGCGGACGCAGAGGAAGGAGGAAGAGCCTTCACCCCTCCGTCCCCCGACGAGGAAGCGGCGCCTTTCTTTCCGTCCCAGGGCGGTGGGGAAGGGCCCACTGCGGAGCAGCGGGTAGGGGGGCTGCCTAACTCCCAACCGTGCTCTAGACGCAGATCAGTCCCGAGCGACTGCCTGTCGCCGGGCGGTGCGTGCCAGGTCTGACTGCTCGGCGAGCAGCGCCACGGTCTCGGTCAGTGCAGCCACCCGGCCATGCCTCCGGCCCAGGGCGTATGCGATCCCAGCGGCCATCATCGCCCCACCGGTGGCGGTTCCGAGGGCGATGGCGCGCTTGGTCTTGCGGGCGAAGACGACGATGGGCCATCCGCGGTCGTGGGCTACGTCCTCGAGCGGACTGTCGGGGTTCACTGCCACGGGGTGGCCGACGAGGTCCATCATCGGCAGGTCGGACGCCGAGTCGCTGTATGCGTAGCTCCGGCTCAGGTCATAGCCGCGGTCGGCCACGAGCTTTTGGATCGCCTCCGCCTTTCCCTGCCCATAGACGAAGCTGCCATCCAACTCCGAGGTGTAGCGGCCATCAACCACGACCGCCTTGGTGCCGATGCCGCCGGTCATGGCAAGTGCGTGGGCCAGCGGCTCGATGATGGCTTCGGGCGATGCCGAGACGATCCATGTGTCCCTGCCGGCATCGGCGTGCATTTTGAGGAGGCCGCGCGACTCGGGGCGCACCCGGTCCACCAACTTGGGTAGGACCGTCCGGGCGACGGCGTCGAGTTCCTCGACCGACGCCCCCTCCACCTTGGCCAGCAAACGCATCCGGACCTCGTCGGATCGCTCGTCGGTGGCACCCACTAACCGGAAGGCCAAAGCTTCGGCGGTTGCGCCGACCATCTCCGATACGGGGACGACCCCGGCGCGCCACGCCTCGACGGCGAACACGAACACAGACGAGCCGCTGATGAGGGTGCGGTCGAGATCGAAGAAGGCGGCGGCTGCAGCGCGCTCGCTCACTCCCTCAGATTACCCGGTATGACACCGTCCCCTGCTGGCGGCGCAGACAGTCGCCGGGTCACCCGACCCCGAGGTCGGTCAGGGGAAGGCCATCGGCTGCGTCGATGAGCGCTTCGAGCGAGTCGAGATCGGTCGGTGCGGTTGGCTCCCAAGGCACCGTCGCCAGTGTGGCCCGGTAACGCGAGGCGAACTCGTGGCGGACATCTGCCTGCCGGCGCGCCTCCGCGCCCGAACGCTCGAGGTTCTCGGCCAGCGCAGTCGTGACGTCGCTCCCCGGGTGTGCATCGGCCCAGTCCACCGGGAGAGCACGGTTGAACACGACGGCGGCAGGACGTCCCGCCACGTCGGGGAGTTCGAGGAAGAAGCGGACGGCCTCGCGCATCGGCCCCGGGTCCGACGTGGTGACCACCACTGTCGAACTCCGTCGCAGCATCCGCTCGATCTCCTTGGCACGGCGCGACACCCCGTCGTAAGTGGTGCGTAGGTCCATCAGGAACTGAGCCACCCTCTCGAGGAGATTCGAGCCGAGGACGCTGTCGGCTACGCGGAGGGCAGGCCGGGCGGCGAGGTCGAAGAAGACCTGCCTTCCGGGCAACCCGGCGCCGGTCAGCCACCGGAGCAGCCGCCCCCCGATCAGATCGGCCATCTGGGCGGGAGCGGTGAAGAACTCGATCCCCCCCGCCGAGGGGGGTGTGTCCACCACGACGAGATCCCAGACCTTCGCCTCCAGGTAGGCCGCCATCTCCTCGGCGGCGGCGTAGGACTGGCTGGCCGGGAAGTGGCCGGTCGCCGCCGTGAAGAACTCGCTTTCGAGGAGGCGTTGGGCCGCCTCTGGCGTGGCGTGCCGCTCGACGATGGCCCGCCAGGAGGCAGTGGCATCGAGCATCGCCGCCCACAGCCTTGGCTGTTCAGGATGACGGATCGGCTCCGACCCGAGCTTCACCTGGCCGAGAGCATCGGCCAACCGGCGCGCCGGGTCCACAGTCACCACCAGGGCTTCGAGCCCGCGGCGCGCAGCCGTGACGGCAAGACCCGCTGCCAGCGTGGTCTTGCCAACTCCACCACCGCCGGTGACCAGTAGCGCCCTCGTCATACCGACTCCAAGATGTCGGAGAGACGGACCGCCACCTCGCCCGGGGTGTTGAGCCCGAATAGGTAGGGAAGACGCGGTCCGGCCGGGAGGTCGTCGAGCCATTCCCGCTGTCCGGCGTAGAGGGCGCGGTGGAGTTCGGCGGCGTGGCGCACCGGGCCGTCCTCCAATCGGCGGATCGCTGCGGCCGTCACCTCGAGCTTGGGCAGCACCCGATTGACCACAGGCGGGAGGACGTCGATCACCTGTTGTTCGTCGAGCCAGGCGAGCGCCTCCTTTGTCTCGTTGACACGGCAACTCCTCGGCGAGGCTCACGAGTAGGAGGCCGCTGCGCTCTGGGTCGCCGAGGATGGCGTCCATCCAGCCGGCCTGCCCCTTGATCCGACCGGTAGGCACAGTTCGGACACCGTCCGGGGTGCGACCAGGTGCGAGCCGATCTGCCCTGTCGGCGGTGCGTCGGCCACCACGAGGTCCCAGCGCCGCTGCCTGACCTCGTAGAGGACCTTGCCCATGGTGATGACCTCGCGGATACCGGGTGCGGTCGATGCAAGGGCGTCGAAGGCGCGCGCCAGCGGGCCGAACCGGGCCACCTTGGGAACACCCATCTGAGCCTGGAGGTACTCGGTGAGGGCCTTGGCCCGGTCGATCGAGGCGGCGTGGAGCCCGGGTCGTACCTCTATCGGCTCGTACTCGAGCGAGCCGACTCCGAGGTGGGCGGGGAGACCCGGACCCGGTGTCATCGCCAGCACGAGGACCTTCTTTCCGGCGCGGCTGCGCCAGGAGAGCGATGGCAGCGCTCACCGCCGATTTCCCCACCCCGCCCTTCCCGCTCACCACGATCAAGCTGCGTTCGATCACGGGGCGAGGTTATCGGCCGTCAGAGAGACGGCCGCTCCGGCGTTTCTTTCCGTCTTCCGCCTTCCGACTTCCGTCTGCGCAGTTAGGGTCGAATCAGCGAGATGAGGACGCCAGATGGCTGAGTTCCCAAATGGCTGAATTCGATGTCGATGCGATGTTGGAGCGCTACCGGGAGAGGGCTGACGCGGTCAAGGACCGAAACCTGCCACCGGTCGCCGGGGAGGAGAGACGGCGCTTCCTGGAACAGGCGGAGGTCGACTTCATGGATTACGGGTTGGTGGCGAGCGCCACATGGGAGGTGGAAGGCGACCATCTGGTCCTCCGCATCCCGCTCCGGCCACAGGGTTGAGTCAGAGATCCGTCTGGTCGATCCCGATCGGAGGCTGGACGATGTAGACGCCCATCGTCCCGTGGCCTTTCACATCGAGTTCCTTGTGGAGCAGACAGGGGAACTGCTCTTCGACCAGTACTTTCGTAGCCTCGCTCACCTGGATGGCCCCTGGGACGCCGTGCGACTCCATCCGGCTGGCGATGTTGACCGCGTCACCCCATAGGTCGTAGGAGAACCGCTGTTTCCCGATCACGCCGGCCACGACGGTTCCGGTATGGATCCCGACGCGCAACGCCAAGGGAAGCGACCGCTTGACCGCTTCTTCGCACCACTTCGAGCATCGAGAAGCCAAGCCTTATCGCCCTGACCGCATGGTCCTCGAGCGGCTCGGGAATCCCACCGGCGGCCATGTAGGCGTCGCCCATCGTCTTGATCTTCTCCAACCCGAGCTCGACGGTGGTGTCGTCGAATTGCGAAAAGACCGAGTCGAGCAGATCGACCACTTCCTCCGGCGGTATCTGCTCGGCCAGAGGCGTGAAGTTGACCAGGTCGGCGAAGATGACGGTGACCTCGTCGGCCTTGTCGGCGATGACGCCGGGGTTGTCGCGGAGTCTCTGCGCGATCGGGGCGGGCAGGACCGCGAGAAGAAGACGATCGGACTTCGCCCGCTCCAACTCGATCTCCGCCTTCTGTACGGCGATGGTCCGCTGCTGTGCGAAGACCCGACGCTGGGCGATCTCGAGGGTGTAGGCACCAACGATCGAGGCCACCACCGCAGCCCCCACCAGGAAGAAGTCGAGCCCGCGGAACTCGGCGAAAGTGTCGATCGCCAGAAATACGTACAGCATCAGGTACGGGAGCACGGCGGCGGCGGCGGCAATGAACCGGAGACGGAGAGCCACGAAGGCGAAGAGCGCGGCGAGCATCACCGCGGGCACGGCGAGCCGTCCGAAATAGAGCGCCTGGTCGGCCAGCAGCAGCAGGGCGATTCCGCTGAGGCTGTTGATCCCGCCCGCCAGCCATTGCTGCTGGTCGAGCGTCCGGGCGCGGCGGACCACGATCAACCCGATCACGTTGACCAGAACCATCCCACCGCAGATGATCAGAAGGGGTGCCTGCTTGATCGGTGTGTTGACGTCCACGATCCATGCACCGAACACCCAGAGACCGGTTCCGAGCAGGAACCCGACTATCAGATCGCGAACGTTGGCGGCACCGGCAGCGCGTTGATAGGTGTGTTCGATGGCGCGGTCGGTGAAGGCCAGCGTCATCCGATTGAGCCCCGGAGGAGCGGTGCCCAGTTCGTCGGGGTCGAGATGTGGGACAGGCGCGGTCATGTCACGCCCCGAGAGCGTGCCGGCGCTGCTCGGCGCGTCGTTCCCCTTCGAGTCTCTCCAACTCCACGTCGGAGGTGTCGACATAGCTCATGGCGTCGGCGATGAGCTTGTGGCCGGCGACTTCTCCGATGGCGCGGTGCATCTCCAGCGCCACCCCGCGGTAGGCGCGGTGCCCCGCGGGCTGGGAGCGAAGCTCGATCAGATGCATCGCCTCGCGGGCGTTCATTTCCATCACGAACCTGATGTTGAAGGCGAGAGGCAGCACGTACTGGGCGACCTCGCCGCCCAGGGTCGACTCGATATCACGGTGGATCTCACAAGCACTCTCCATCAACCCACTCCACAGACCCTCCATCCCCGCCTCAAGGATATCGGGTGGTGTGTCGTGGCCAAGCCGGGCTCCCAGCGGCTGCCACTCGATGGTCATCATCCGATGGCGTTGCAGGTCGCGAAAGGCTCCAAAGTCGCACACCACATCGAACCGATAGACGGCCCGTTCGAAGGCCCGTCCCGGTTTGTGTCTCCGGTTGCGACGGTCGCCCACGGCTGCCGCCAGGATTCGCGCCCGCTCGTCATCGCTCATGTTGGCGACCGCATCGAGCAGGTGGTTGTCGGGGAGTCCGCTCCCTGGATAGAGGGCGGCGGCGGCGACCTTGGTCTCGGCGTCCTCGTCCCAATCGACAAGAGTCACGCCCGCACCGGGTTCGGGATCCGGCCCGCGGAGTCCGGCTGCGATGTCCTCGAGGCGCTTCCTGATGTCTGCCAGGTAGTTGCTCCAGGCCACGCCCCTGTCGGGGACATCCACCCGCCGTAGGAACGACGGGATCACTCTTCGAAGCTCGACCAGCATGGCGTCGGCGCATTGCCGTACCTCGGCCAATGGGTGGGCGCGCATCCGGACCAGGGCCATCTCCCATGCCTGCCCGCTGGCGAACACGCCTACGTTTGATGAGGTCGCGGCGGGCAGCACCCCGCGGACCGCATCGAGAGCCTTTGCCCGGAGCGAGGCGGCCCATGGCCGGGGCGGCTCGCCCTCGGGCAGCGGCAACCGACGCTCGTAATGATCTTTCATCCCGCTCAGCAACTCGCCATAGGTCTCGAATAGCGAGGAGGCCCACGAGACGTAGCGTTCCCGGAGAGGGGAGTCCTCGATCTCGGGTGGCACGACGTAGCGGTGGCGATCGCCCAGTCTGATGTCATACGAGATGTACCGGGTGCTCTGCTCGAGATACGCAGCAAGCCGGCCCCACTCCAATGCCTTGGTCAGTAGGTTCGAGGCCTGCTCGACGGCGAGGTGGGCTCCCCCAAGCTGTGCCACCGAGTCGTCGCCGTACTCGATGAAGACGCGTTGGTAGAGCCGCTCCGCCCGGTCGATGTCCAGTCCCGGGTCGTGGTCGCCCACCAGCGCCCCGATGCCGGCCTCGGGGTCGGCCACGAACTCGTCGAGGAAGAGCCGGCGCAGCGATTTGGCGCTCCGGCTGTACCGGGCGAAAAGGGCCCCCTTGACCACCTCGGGCAGGTTCATCAGGGCGAAGACGGGTTGATCGACGTTGGTGAAGAACCGGGACAGAACGGCCACTTCGTCGTCGGTGAACGGCTCGACGTAGGCCTGCACCGGCGGGATCGTACCCATGGGAACCTGGCCCAGGTAGCCTTTCGTTTCGTGTCTGTGACTTGGATCCGGGTGCTGATCGGGGTGCTGCTGCTCGCCATCATGGCGGTCGCGGCCATCCCGCTTCTCGTCCTGATCGACCTCTCAGGTGGTGGCACCGGCTTCGGGATGTGCCCCGATGGGATAGCCGCCTGCGCCACCGGGCTCACCGCCGGGCCCGAGTTCGGCCTGATCCTGGTCGGCGTCCTCTTCGCCTTGGTGGCTACGGTCCGCATCCTGCTCCGGATGGCCCGCCGAATGGACCGCCCGCAACGGACGGTGGTTAGCTCCCCTTGAGCGACCACCAGTTCCAAGTACCAAGTACTGAGTACTGATTCAATCAGTGGGCAGGGGTGACAGCCTCGGCCTCGATCACCCCCGGCTCCTCTGGCTGGGTCAGGACCAGGAAGATGGCCACCAGGATGATGGCCGCTCCCGCCCACCCCCTCGGTGTCAGCCTCTCCCCGAGGACAACTGCGGCGGTGGCGGCTGCGAATGCGGGCTCGAGAGCGAGCAGCACCGCGGTCCGGGATGGACCGAGCACGGTCTGCGCCCAAACCTGGATGAGGAACGCTCCGGCCGAGACCACCAGACCGGTCACGAGCAACGCCACCAGGACCTCGGCGGTAGGGGGTTCGAGCGTCCCGGTCACCGCCGCCAGCCCAAAGGCGAGCACAGACGTGACCAGGAGCTGGACTGCGGTGAGCGGAACCACGGGATGACGGGGGGCAATCGCCGACAGAGCCACGATGTGACCGGCGAAGGCGATGGCGCACCCGACGGTGAGGAGGTCGCCGGCGGCGAGTGAGAGGCCGTCTCCGACGGTCAACATGGCTAGCCCGACGAAGGCGAGGAGCACGCCCACCAGTGTCGGGATCCGGAGCAGCGATGGTCTGCCGGCGAACCGGCTCACCGCCGCCGCCAACAACGGGGTGAACACCACGTACAGCCCTGTGATCAGCCCCGAGTTGGAGGCGCTGGTCCGGGCGAGCCCCTCGGTCTGGAGGGCGAACCCGATGAAGAGGAGGATCCCCAACAAAGACCCGTCGCGCCATACCGCGGCCGTCCGTGGCAGGGCGAACAGAGCGAGCACCACACCGCCCAAGAGGAAGCGCCAGGCGATGAACGACAACGGCGGGATCACGGTAATGGCCTCCTTGACCACGACGAAGGTGGCGCCGAAGAGGAAGGCGGCGAGACAGAGCGCCAATGCGGCGATCAGAGTGCGGCGTGATCCCACGGAGCGGGGAGGGTAGGTGGCTGTCTCGACGCTGCTCACTCAAAGGCGATGCAGTACCTACTCGCCCATGGGGCCGAGTTCACCCGCCCGGCCCCACGATGTCCTCCAGCCTTTCCGCCAGAGATTTCCTGAGCCTTCTCGTTAGGTGTTCACCCCTCTCCGGCGCGGCGAGCGTCGAGCGGGAGGGGTTGGACCCGCACAGCGGCCGGGGGAAGGTCACTCATGAGCCAGAACTCACAACCGCAGCGGCTCTGCCGCTGCTTATCCTCGCCGGGTGGCTCCGATCGTTCGCTCCGATGGCTCGATCCCGACGGGGGCGGAGAAGGGTCGTGCCAGGAGCATCCTCAATCGGCTGCGACGCCGCTACCCCGAGATTCGCACCGCGCTCGCCTACGAGAATCCGTGGCAGCTGCTGGTGGTCACCGTCCTCTCCGCCCAGACGACGGACGAGAACGTCAACCGGGTGGCGCCGGCTCTGTTCGAGCGATACCCGACACCCCATGACCTGGCCGATGCCGACCCCGAAGAGGTGGAGCGCATCGTGTACTCGACCGGCTTCTACCGGCAGAAGAGCGAGTCGATCATCGCCCTCTCCGCCGACCTCGTAGAGCATCACGACGGCGAGGTTCCCGCCTCGCTCGACGAGTTGGTCCCGCTGCGCGGGGTCGGCCGAAAGACGGCGAGCGTCGTCCTCGCCGAGGCGTTCAATCAGCCGGCAATTGCGGTGGACACCCATGTGCGACGGGTCAGCAACCGGCTCGGGCTCACCAGTAGCAAGGTTCCATTGAAGATCGAGCAGGACCTCAAGGCCGTGTTCCCCATATCGAGTTGGTCGAAGCTGTCGATGAGCATCATCCAGTTCGGGCGCGACGTGTGCACGGCGCGCTCCCGCGCTGCCCGGAGTGCGAACTGGCGAGGCTCTGCCCCTGGCCGTACAAGACAGGCACGAATAGACCCGGAACGTCTACGGAGGCGGCACCGCCAGGGTGACCATCGATCGGCGGATCTTGCGGCTGGCCGTGCCCGCGCTGGGCACGCTGGCCATCGATCCGCTGGTCTCCCTCACCGACACCGCCTTCGTCGCCCGGCTCGGCGAGGTGCCCCTCGCTGCCCTCGGAGTGGACACGGCAGTTTTCTCGTTTTCCTTCTTCCTCTTCAATTTCCTGGCATACGGGACGACGCCGCTGCTGGCGGGGGCGGTCGGCAGGGGGACTCGGCCGGCGCCGGGCGCATCGCATGGCAGGCGGTCGCTCTGGCCATAGGCGCCGGCATGGCTGTCATGGTGCTGCTCCAGGTCTTCGCCGAGCCGATCCTCGGATTGATGGGAGCCGAGGGCGAGATGATCGAACCGGCGCTCGTCTATCTCCGGATCCGGGCGCTTGCGGCGCCGGCGGTCGTGCTGGTGATCGCCGCCAACGGCGTATTCCGGGGACTGCAGGACACCAGGACGCCCTTGATAGTGACGGTGGCGATCAGCCTGCTCAATCTCGTCCTCGACCCCCTGCTGATATTCGCCGCCGGCTGGGGAGTCGCCGGCGCGGCCACCGCCACCGCCGTAGCGCAATGGCTGGGAGCGCTGTGGTTCCTCGCCCTGCTGGGACGGAGCCGCCGCAGGGGCGACATCCCATGGTCGTTCCCGCGATTCGATCAGCCGCGTCCCCTGCTCAGGGCGGGGCGCGATATCGGGCTGCGGACCTTTGCACTCGTCGGTTTCTTCACCCTGGCCACCGCCCAAGCGGCACGGGTGGGGACCGCCGCGGTGGCCGCCCACCAGGTGGCGTCGCAGCTGTGGTTGTTGCTCGCTCTCACCGTGGACGCTCTGGCAATCGCTGCCCAGGCGATGATCGGGCTCGCCTCAGGCAGAGGTGACCGGTTGGAGGTTCGCCGGTCATCCATCAGGCTCCTGTGGTGGGGAGCAGGTGCCGGGGTCGTCCTCGGGGCGCTGGTCGCGATCACCGCCGACCCGCTCATCTCGCTGTTCGGCGCCGGTCCGGCCGTCTCCGCCGAACTGGCGACGATCCTCCCGGTGATCGCACTAATGGAGCCTCTGTCCGCGCTCGTCTTCGTCGGCGACGGGATCTTTCTCGGTGCCTCCAGGTTCGCCTTCCTCGCGGTGACCACCGTGGCAGCCGCCGTCATCGCTTCGGCGGTCGTGCTCGGCGCGGTGGCCATCGGATGGGGGCTGATCGGGGTCTGGGTTGGGATCGTCGCCCTGGTGGTGGCTAGGGCGGTCGGGCTCGCCACCGGCTACCGCTCGGTGACCAGCGCTCCCAGCGGCTGACCCCGGGTCTCGGGGAGGAGGAGAATCAGCAGCGCCGCCATCACCATCCCGATGGCGAGGATGCTCACCGTCTCGGATAAGCCAATCGTGTCGATGGTCACCGACCCCAGCGTCAGCCCTGCCACAGACCCGAGCACCCCGAAGTTGTTGAGCCAGGTGACCGCCGTCGCTCTCTGGCCGGTGGGGAAGAGCTCGTTGCGCTGGGCACCGACCGAGGGGATGGCGGTGAAGGCACCGAAGGTGGATACGAATACCGCCCCGGCTATCGCCCAGGGGTCCTCCAGCCAGTAGAGACCGAGCCCGCCCGCCGCCGCCAGCAGGAACCCGATGATGGCGCCGGCGCGCCTCCCGATCTCGTCGGCTATCCGGCCGCCGAGGAAGAACCCGATTCCCCCCAGGGTGCCTCCTATCAGGCTGATCCACACCGCAGTCCCCACTGGGAGCCCCACGTCGCTGACCAGCCGCTCGAAACTGAACGAGATGGCGACCGTGGTGTAGGCGGCAGCGAGGAATGAGCTGATGGAGAGGATCACGAAATTGCGCCGGTTGCCCCCACTGAGCGGGGCGAGCAACCCTGTCCTACCCAGGTCGTACTCGTCGTGGATCGGGCTCTCTCTCACCTGCCTGGCTAGGAAGGGGAGGAGCAGCAGGCCGAGCACGCTCGCTGCGAACAGCAGCCGCCATGACTCGTCGCCAAGGCGGGCGATGGGCAGGGCCAGCAGGGCTATCCCGGCACCGAAGCTGCCACCAGCCCCGTAGATCGACAGCCCGTACGCCCGCACCTGGGGAGACAGCTGCTCGACGATGAGAACCGTGGCGAGGACGCCGACGGCGGTCGTACCCATCCTGACCAGAGCCTGCAGACCGGCGAAGACAGACGGCTGATATGCGAGGGCGGTGGCGGCGTTGGCAGCCATCAAGATGGCAAAGGCGATGAGGAACGGGCCGCGCCGGCCATATCTGTCGCCTCGGAGCGTGAAGGGAAAGGCGAGAAAGGCTCCCAGCCGTGCAATGGCGAGGAGGCTGCTCATCTGCCCCTCGGTCATCTCGAGGCTCAACCGGACGAAGGGGAGGGTGTTCGTCACCTGGGCCTGGGCGAAACCCTGCATGATCGCCGCCACCCACATCACAGCCGAGACTCTTCGGTCTTCGCGTGTGAAGGCCGAAACCGGGAGCAGTTGGCTTATGAAACGCCTCACCGGCGGCACTACCTGGTGAGGGCCGCGCCGACCGACCCGGAAGTCGACGGCATATCCGAGGACCCACGAGCCCCAGCGGCCCCCCCGACTGAGGAGTCCTCGGCGGGCATGGCCCCGGAGATTAGCCACCGGGCACGTCGCGGCGGGGTTCTTGGGCGCTTCGTGACCACGCCGATCTGGGATGATGACCCCATGACGAGCCGGCTCGAGCCCGACGTTTTCGGGGCGGCGCGGCCTTGACCGAGGTCCCGCTCCTGGTCGCCTTCGGCGCCGGGATCATCTCCTTCATCTCGCCGTGCGTGCTTCCACTGCTCCCCGGCTACCTGAGCCTGATGTCGGGCTACTCGATCACCGAGTTGGAGACAGGAGCCGCCGCCACCGGCCGGATGCTCCGGGCGACCGGCCTCTTCGTCGCCGGCTTCACACTGGTCTTCGTTGCTCTGGGCGCCGGGGCGACCGCCGTCGGGTCTGTCCTCCGAGCGAACCTCGACGTTGCCGAGCGGGTGGCCGGTTGGGTGGTAGTCGGCTTCGGAATCCTCCTCCTGGTCATGTCGCTCTCGACATCTCCCCGCCTGTCCGGGCTGACCAGGGAGCGACGCATCGATATCCGTCCCTCGCGGCTTGGGATGTGGGCACCTCCTCTGATGGGGGTCGCCTTCGGGTTCGCCTGGACCCCGTGCATCGGCCCGGTTCTCGGGGCGATCCTCACCACTGCGGCTGTGCAGGAGAGCGTGGGAAGAGGGATGCTCCTTCTACTCTTTTACGGGCTGGGGCTCGGGGTCCCCTTCATGCTCGCCGGGGTTGCCCTGGGCCGCGCGATGGGCACCGTCCGCTGGTTGCGGAGCCACAGTCGGGCCATTGGTGTTGCCTCGTCGATCGCGCTGATCGGCTTCGGCCTGATCATGATCACCGGGAACCTCTCGGTGATCGCCGGTTGGGTCACCGAGTTCTTCGAGTCCACCCCGTTGCGGGGGATCATCGACAGCATCTGAGGCAGGTCTCGGTCCGGTGATCCCATTCCTACGCTTGGCCGTGATGAATGTCACCCCGGATCGCGAGGAGTTCCTCGAACTGGTGCGTCTCCACCCGGTCGTACCGGTGACCACGCGGGTTCTCGCCGACCGGGAGACGCCGGTCAGCGCCTACCAGAAGCTCGTGGGGGACTCGCCGGGCTTCCTGCTCGAGTCGGTGGAAGGCGGAGAGCAGTGGGGACGCTGGTCGTTCCTTGGTTGGGATCCTCTGTTCACCCTCGTCTCGCGGTCAGGGACGGTGAGCGTCGAGGGCGACGGCTCTACCGGGTTCGATGGGGAGGGCTCACCACTCGAGGTGCTCGAGCGGCTGCTTTCCACCCTCTCGGCGCCCGACATCGTCGGGTTGCCACCGCTCCATTCGGGCCTTGTCGGGTATCTCGGGTACGACTGTGTCCGCTACATCGAGCACCTCCCCGACATGCCTTCCGACGACCGCGGCCTCCCCGAGATGGTGTGGCACGCCGTAGGGTCGCTCGCCGCATACGACCGCTTCTCCGAGGTGGTCACTCTGGTGAGAAATGTCCGCCACGGGCACGATCCGGCCGCCGATTGGGATGACGCGGTGGCGGTCCTCGAGGAGGCGACGCGCCGCCTCGGGGCCGCGGCTTCCTACGAGCCACGGCCGGCACCATCCACTGCGGCGGTGCTCGAAGGGTCGTACGAGTCCACCATGGACCGCCGCCGCTTCGAGGCGTCGGTCCGCTCCGCCAAGGAGCACATCAGACAGGGCGACGCATTCCAGATCGTGCTCAGTCAGCGGTTGTCCACCAAGTACGGCGGCGATCCGTTCGACGTCTACCGGGCGCTGCGCCTGATCAACCCGTCGCCATTCCTGTTCTACGTGAGCCATCCAGATGTGGTCGTCGCCGGCTCGTCGCCCGAGTTGATGACCCGGGTGCGCGACGGTGTGGTCTACAGCAGGCCCATCGCCGGCACCCGCCCCCGCGGATCATCGCCGGGGGAGGACCAGGCTCTCGAAGAGGAGATGCTCGCCGACCCGAAAGAGCTTGCCGAACACATCATGCTCGTCGATCTGGCCAGGAACGACGTGGGGAGGGTGAGCGAGTTCGGCACTGTCACCGTCGACGAGTTGATGGCTGTGGAGCGCTACTCGCATGTCATGCACATCGTCTCGGGCGTGTCTGGGAAACTCCGTCCCGGTGTCGGCCCTGTGGAGGTGCTCCGGGCCACCTTCCCCCACGGGACGGTATCGGGTGCGCCGAAGGTGCGTGCCATGGAGATAATCGACCAGTTGGAGCCGGTGGCGCGGGGCCCGTATGCCGGTGCCGTCGGGTATCTCGACCTCTCGGGCAATGTGGACACCGCCATCTGCCTCCGAACCGTCGTGATGGCCAACGGGACCGCCTGGGTCCAGGCGGGGGCGGGGATCGTGGCCGACAGTGAACCGGGCGCCGAGTATGACGAGACAATGAACAAGGCCGCCGCCGCGCTGGCGGCACTGCGATTGGCAGAAGATGCAGGGTGACGTAGACGTACTGGCTGAGTACGCCGCATTGCGCGGTGCCGCCGGTGTGGTCGAGGGGATACACCAGATGGTCGTTGCCGAAGGCCCCGACGCGGTCCGCTTCCTCGACGACCTCCTCTCCCAGGAAGTGGCCGGCCTCGAGATCGGCGGGGTGTCGAGGTCGTTGCTCCTCGGCCCTCAGGGCAAGTTGCGGGCGGTGCTCTGGCTGCTCCGTGATGAGGATCGGGTGGCGATGATCGCCGATGCCGGAGTGGCGCAGACAGTGCTCGACGACCTCACCCAGTACAAGATCCGGGTGAAGCTGACTCTTCGGTTCGACGAGCGGCCCATTGTCGACCTCATCGGTCCGGATTCCGAGACCGTCCTCGTCCGTGCGGGGCTGGGGGTGCCGGCAGGCTGGTCTGACGATGGTGAGACGCTGGTGGCAAGAGCCCCGCTGGGCGATCATCCCCGGTTCTTCATCGCCGGTGAGGTGGCGGCAGCCCGGTTGCGGGCGGAAGGAGCGGCCACCGCCGGGTCGCTGGCATGGCGCGCCGTCAGGGTCGAGGCCGGCGAGCCGGTGATGGGTGTGGACGTTGACGAGAGGACCATCCCCCAGGAGACCGGGCTGGTGGAAGAGACCGTCTCGTTCACCAAAGGCTGCTACCTCGGCCAGGAGCTCGTCGCCCGGATCGACTCGAGGGGACATGTCAATCGCCTGCTGCGCGCGGTAGTGATCGAGTCAAACGTGCTGCCCCCTGAGGGTGCCGGGCTCTGGGTGGAGGATCGCCAGGTCGGTGCGATCACATCGGTGGCCGAGTCGCTCACCGTTCGGGCACCGGTGGGACTCGGTCTGGTGCGACGGGAGGTATTGCCCGGCGAGCGGGTCGAGGTGCGCTGGGACCAGGGCTCGGCACCGGCAAGGGTCGAAGAGCTGCCCTTGATCTGAACCGTCCGCGACCTGAAGGCGAGCGAGGGATAACCTGCCTCCCCCGGTGAGGTAGGCGCGAGGCGCAGCGAGCGGAGGGGGTGACGCGCCCTCGCCCGATCACCCTCTCCCCGGACCACCTCCCGTCAGGGAGGGGAGCCGAACGGGGAGTCCCGAGGCCCTAGCGTTGCGACATGCTCGATCAGATCCTGGGCCGGGTGCGCCTCCGCATACCAGAGGTCGCCGAACGCTCCGACGACTTGCGTGCTGCTGCGCTCGACGCACCGCCGGTGCGCTCGCTGGCAGCAGCGGTGACCTCGCCCGGGATCAGCGTGATCGCCGAGATCAAGCGCAGGTCCCCATCGCGGGGGCAACTGGCACCGGAACTCGACCCAAGGGCTCTTGCCTCCGCCTACCAGGCGGGGGGCGCCGCGGCCATCTCGGTGCTCACCGAACCCGAGTTCTTCGACGGGAGCATCGCCGACCTCCAGGCCGCCGCTTCGGCGGTGGCACTCCCGGTGCTCCGCAAGGACTTCATTCTCGACCCGGTACAGGTCTGGGAGAGCAGGGCGATCGGCGCCGATGCCGTCCTACTGATCGTTGCCGCCCTCGACGACGAGATGCTCACCAAGCTCATCGCCACCGCCGAGGAGGCCCGGATCGAGACGCTGGTCGAGGTGCACGACGAGGTGGAAGTGGATCGGGCTCGCGCCTCCGGCGCCGGAATCGTCGGTGTCAACGCCCGGGACCTGTCCACCTTCCACGTCGATCTGAGTGTCACAGAGCGCCTGTCCGACCGGCTCGGGGGATTCGCAGCCCGGGTGGCGGAGAGCGGGATCACCGGACCTGCCGATGTGGCACGGATGATGTCGGCCGGTTACGACGCGGTGCTGGTCGGGGAGACGCTGGTTCGCGAGACCGACCCGGCGGCGGCAGTGGCGAGGCTTGTCGCCCGGGAGGCGGCGGGAGACGTCTCTTCCCAAGGAGCAGTCCGGTTGTGACCTGGGTCAAGGTGTGCGGTGTCATGGACCGACGGATCGCCGAGGTCGCGCTGCATGCTGGTGCCGACGCCATTGGGCTCGTCCTCGCCGAGTCGCCGCGGCGGGTCAGCATCGACCAGGCGAGGAGGATCGGCGCTGGTATCGCCGTAACGAAGATCCTGGTCACGGTTGACATGTCACCCAATGAGTTGATCGAGGCGGTTGACCAGACCGGCGCCGATGGCGTGCAGCCACACGGCCTTGACGCCGCAGCGGCGGCCGACGCAGCGCAGCGAGCCGGCCTGCGCGTCCTCAGACCGGTGAGGGTGGACGGTGCCGTGGACCTGGAGGCGGTCCCATCGGGTCAGATCCCGTTGCTCGACAACGCCGCCACAGGACTCCTCGGGGGATCGGGTGTGGCGTTCGACTGGAATCTGATCGGAGATCAGAACCGGGACTTCGTCCTCGCCGGAGGCCTCGGCCCCGACAACGTGGTCGATGCCGTGGCCAGGGTCCGCCCCTTCGGCGTGGACGCATCGAGCAGGCTGGAGTCGGCGCCCGGAATGAAGGACCCGGCGCTGGTGCGACGCTTCGTGGAGACGGCCAAGGCGGCCGGATCGTGATCCCAGGCCCCCTCGACCGCCCGGACCGGACTGGGCGGTTCGGGGACTACGGCGGGCGGTTCGCCCCCGAGACGCTGATGCCGGTGCTGGCGGAGTTGGAATCGGCCTTCGCCGACGCCTTGTCCGACCCCGGGTTCGTTGCCGACTATCAGAAATGGCTGACCGGGTTCGCCGGTAGACCCACCCCTCTCTACGAAGCCCCACGCCTCTCCTCGGAGCTTGGAATGCGCGTTCTGCTCAAGAGAGAGGACCTGGCGCACACCGGGGCGCACAAGATCAACAACGCCATCGGCCAGTGCCTGCTGGCGGTCCGGATGGGCAAGCCCCGGGTGATCGCCGAGACCGGGGCCGGCCAGCACGGGGTCGCCACCGCGACCGCAGCCGCCGCCATGGGGCTCGACTGCACCGTCTACATGGGCGAGGTGGACATCGAGCGCCAGGAATTGAATGTGGTTCGGATGCGGCTGCTCGGGGCGGAGGTCGTCCCCGTGGCCAGCGGCGCCGGCACGCTGAAGGACGCGGTCAGCGAAGCTCTGCGCGCTTGGGTGGCCAAGGTCGAGGACACCCACTATGTGATCGGCTCGGTGGTTGGTCCCCACCCCTATCCATGGATGGTGCGGGAATTCCAGAAGGTGATCGGAGAGGAGTGCATCGTCCAACTCGAGGGCGAGAACCCCGATGTGGTGGTGGCCTGCGTCGGCGGGGGCTCGAATGCCATCGGGATCTTCCACCCGTTCCTCGGAGGCGAGGCCGACCTCGTAGGGGTGGAGGCGGGCGGAGAGGGAATCCAAACCGGCCGTCACGGTGCATCGATCGGAGCGGGGTCGCCCGGTGTGCTCCACGGGACGTGGACCCTGATGCTCCAGGACTCGGATGGCCAGGTGCTCGAGGCGCATTCGATATCGGCCGGTCTTGACTACCCCGGGGTGGGCCCTGAGCATGCCTATCTCCGCGACGCCGGGTTGGCCCGCTACGACTCGGTCACCGACGACGAGGCGCTGGACGGGTTACGACTTCTCGCCAGGACCGAGGGCATCATCCCCGCCCTGGAGTCGGCCCACGCCATCGCCTGGATTTCACGGGAAAGGGAATCGCTCGCCGGGCGGACGGTGCTCGTCTGTCTCTCCGGTCGAGGCGACAAGGACGTCCACCAGATCGAGGCAAAGCTGTCGTGAACCGGGTTGCGGCGCTGTTCGGACCAGGACACACCGCCTTCCTCCCGTTCATGACGGCCGGGCTTCCCAACCCCGATTCGTCGCCGCGTCTCTTCGCCGCCATGACCGAAGCCGGCGCCGACGGTTTCGAGGTCGGGATCCCCTACTCGGACCCGTTGATGGACGGGCCCGTCATCCAGCGTGGGAGCGACACCGCTCTGGCGGCCGGGACGTCGCTGAAAGTGGCATTCGAGACGATCGAGAGCGTTGCCGGGACCACCGGCCGCCCATTGCTGGCAATGACCTATGCCAACCCGGTCCTCCGCATTGGAGCGGACCAGTTCTGCCAGCGTCTCGCCGAGGCGGGCGCCGACGGGTTGATCGTCCCCGACCTCCCTTTGGAGGAGTCGGGGGATCTGGCGCTGGCTGCCGCCGACCACGGTATCGGCATGGTCCATTTCGTGGCTCCCACGACCGATGACGACCGTCTCCGTCGCGTGGCCGCGGCACGGCCCCTGTTCATCTACGGGGTGGCCGATCTCGGGGTCACCGGGGAAAGATCCGAGGTGAGCACCCATGTCGCCGATCTCTCGGCCCGGGTGAGGAATGCCACCGACGTTCCTCTTGTCTTCGGTGTGGGCATCTCGACCCCGCGCCAGGCTGCAGCGGTGTCGCCCTACGCCGACGGGGTCATCGTCGGGTCAGCGCTGGTCCGTCTCGTCCTCGAAGCGGACGGCATCGACGACGCCATCGAGCGGCTGCGGATTGCGGTCACGGCCTTCCGGTCAGCGCTGGACGGTGCCGGCAGCGCCTGAGGCCCTTCCAGCGCACTGACCACCGGTCAACGGCAGACGGTGGCGCGTCATCGTGAGAATCAGGAGAGACGAGAAATGAGCCACGGCCATCCGCCGAGATTCCGAAACGCCCAGCCAGGGAGTGGGGGAGTGGGGGGATGCGGCAGGACGTTGTCGATTCGGTCTGGTGGATGGCCGTTGCTCGCCCACGACATTACCCCACCCTGCCGACTTGCGGAAACCACCCCACGAGTTGGTGGAGTGTTCACTAATCCAGGCCATCGGTCGATCTCCGATGACGTTCTGGCTTCCGTCCTCCGCCTTCCGTCTTCCGTCTCTTCTTGGTGCCGGAGGCGGGACTCGAACCCGCACGGAGTTGCCCCCAATGGATTTTGAGTCCATCGCGTCTACCAATTCCGCCACTCCGGCAAGCGGGCGAGTGTAGCGGTTGGAATTCGCCGCAATCCGAACACATGTTCGCCGGTATCATCCAGCCGATGGGGAATCGCATAGAGACCAAGCTCTTCCGGCTCAACGAGAGGATCATCGAGATTCGTCAGCAGGAGTCGCGTACCTCGGCTGAACTCGACATGTTGCGGGCACTCGACGACGACTTCCAGCGCGATGCGGCGGTGAGCGGTCACGCCGTGGACCGGGCCGACGCCCAACGGGCACATGCCGATGTCGAGCGGTTCGAAAGGGTCCTCGCCGCCCTTGCTGCCCGCCGGGACCGCCTGGAGACCCAGCGAGAAGCTCTACTCGCTCGGCTCGACGGCGGTTGAGCGGGTCCTAAGGTCAGCGACACCATCTCACCAGCGGACCCGATGCCAACTCTCGCCCTCCTCGACGGTCACAGCCTCGCTTATCGCGCCTTTTTCGCCCTCCCGCCAGATCTGGGAACCCAATCCGGGCAGATCACCAACTCGGTCTACGGGTTCACCCGGATGCTGCTCAAGCTGGTGGGGGACCACCACCCCGATGCCGTCGCCGTCGCCTGGGATGTCAGTCGGGACACCTTCCGCCTCGCTGAGTACTCCGAGTACAAGGCGAATCGCAGCAGCGCACCCGATCAGTTCCGCAGCCAGCTTCCGTTGATACGCGAGGTGATGGACGCTCTCGGGTACTCCCAGCTCCAGCTCGAGGGGTACGAAGCCGACGACGTGATCGCCTCGGTCGCCGCAAGGGCCATCGAGAATGGATGGGACGTCCTGGTGGTGACGGGGGATCGGGACAGCTTCCAACTAGTCGGCGACCATCTCAAGGTGCTCTACACCCGCCGCGGCATATCCGACACGGTCCTGGCCGATGCCGGGTACGTAGAAGACCGATACGGGATCCGACCCGACCAGTACCTCGACTACGCCTCTCTCAGGGGCGACACGTCCGACAACCTCCCCGGTGTCCCCGGCGTCGGCGAGAAGACGGCATCCCGGCTCGTCGCCGAGTACGGCGATCTCGAGAGCATCTACGAGCACCTCGATGACCACAGCCCCCGGCTCAAGTCCAACCTCACAGAACACCGCGACCAGGTGTTCCTCAACCAGCGCCTGATGCGGCTGGTTGACGACCTCGACCTGGGAGTATCTCCGACCGAGCTTGTCAGGGCGCCCTGGGACCGCCGCGTCGCCAAGGACCTGTTCGAGAGCCTCGAGTTCCACAGCATCTTCAACGAGTTGGATGCCCTCTGGTCGGACCATCCAGTCGGGGCTGAAACCCTCGACGTGGATGTCACCACGGTCACCGAGCCCGCAGAGGTGGCCGGGCTCGCCCGGACTGATCCGTTGGTGCTGGTTCCGGTCTGGGAGGGCGAGTCCCTGGCCGGGCTGGCCGTGGCCGAGGATGGAGCCGCCCGGTACGTGCCGCTGGCGGCGGCCGGCCCTTTGTTCGACGCCGTTGGGGACGGGTCGCGCAAGCGGGTGGCGCACGACGCCAAGGATCTGCTCCGCCACCTGGTGGAGCAGAGGATGCCGGTGGACGGTCCGCTCTTCGACACCGCTCTCGCCGCCTACGTCGTGCAACCGGCGACGAGGACTTATGAGCTCGGCGAGCTCTCGCTGCGCTACCTGGGTATCCAACTGGGCCACGGTGAGGAAGGCGACAGCCCCGAGGGCTCCCAGGGAATGCTCGACTTCTCGGAAGGTCCCGACCTGGCCGATGCCGGTAAGAGGGCGGTGGTTACCGGGCGACTGGCGGAAGAGCTCCGCAACGAGCTCGAGGAGCGGGGAGAGCTGGACCTCTTCGACGAGATCGAAGCACCACTGGTGGCGGTGCTCGCCCGGATGGAAGCGGCCGGGATCGGGGTCGATCGTCCCTATCTCGAAGAGTTGGGCGAGAGCCTCCGTGACCAGTTGGCGACGTTGGAACGGGACATCCACCAGGCGGCCGGCGAACCGTTCAACGTCAACTCGACCAAGGAACTACGCCACGTCCTCTACACCACTCTCGGGCTGCCCGCCCTGAAGAAGACCTCAACCGGGGTGCCGTCCACCGACGCCTCCGTGCTGGCCAAGCTGGCCGATGCCCACCCCGTGGTCGAGTTGCTGCTCCGCTATCGGGAACTGGAGAAGCTCCGCTCGACCTACGTCGACGGCTACCTCCCACTCGTCGGGGCAGATGGGAGGATCCACACCAGGTTCAACCAGATGGCGGCGACCACCGGCCGGCTCTCCTCGGACCGGCCCAACCTGCAGAACATCCCGGTGCGCTCCGAGACCGGGAGGACCATCAGGCGGGCTTTCGTCGCCCGGCCAGGGTGGCGCTTCCTGGTGGCCGACTACTCGCAGATCGAGCTGCGGGTGCTGGCGCACATGTCGGGCGATCCGGGGCTGGTCGAGGCGTTCGAATCCGACGCCGATATCCACGCCGCCACCGCCGCCCGTGTCTTCGGTCTAGCACCTGAGAACGTGATGCCGGAGATGCGCCGCCGGGCCAAGGTGATCAACTTCGGGCTGCTCTACGGGATGGAGGCGTTCGGCCTCGCCGATCGGCTCGGAATCTCGCGCGACGAGGCGCGCGAGCACATCGATGCCTATTTCGCCCAGTTCCCCGACGTGCGCGACTTCATGCGGGGCACGGTCACCGAGGCCCGCAACCGGGGTTACACCACCACCCTCTTCGGAAGGCGGCGTTATCTCCCCGAGTTGCAGAGCGACAACATCCGGGTCCGCCAGATGGGGGAGCGCATGGCGCTCAACGCCCCGGTGCAGGGAACGGCCGCCGACATCATCAAGAAAGCGATGATCGAGCTCGACACACGGCTGGTTGACGAAGGCATGGAGACCAAGCTCCTCCTCCAGATCCACGATGAGCTCGTGGTGGAGACGCCCGCCGGGGAGGAGAACTCGGCGGGCGAGTTGGTGGTCGATGTCATGGAAGGCGTGACCAAGTTGCGGGTTCCATTGCGTGCCGACCTCGCATCAGGTGCCACGCTGGCAGACACCAAGGCTTGACCCCGCACGACCTGCTACGATTCCAAGACGCCCTGCCCCCGCGGCGGCGGCGAATCCCTTGGAGGTAAGAAACCACCTATGACCACCGAACACGAGCCGTCGCGTGCGCCCGATGAGGCGACAACGGCGGCGACAACCACCATCGACGAGTTCGATGGTGTGACTGCGGGCGAAGAGTCCATCGAGACCGAAACCCCGCCAGAGACGGCTCCCGAGCCAGCTGAGCAGACCGAGGACGCGTCCGACGACGGAGCGATCGACGAGGCCTCCGATGATGCCGAGGCATCAACCGAGACCGACGTCGCAGACGCCGTCGATGACGTGCAGACCTCTGCGGAGACCGAGGTCGTCGAGGCCTCCGATGAGATCGAAACCGCCGATGCCGCCGTCGAATCCGATGGAGCCGAAACGTCCGACTCGGCCGCAGTCGAGGCTCTCGACGAGACGGAGGTCACCGTCGACGAGGTCGCCGCAGTTGCGGCTTCGGTCGATGTTGAGACGCCGGACGTCGGCACTACCGACGAGACCGCGCCGGCCAGTCCGGAGCCCGAGGGGCGCCCCCGTCCACCCGGTCCGGCAGCGATCGTCGCGCCCAATGTGGGCGACCTCCCAGATGAGATCGCCGATGACTTCGTTGCCGCTCTCGAGCACACCGTGCTCGAGTTCAAGGAGGGCGACATCGTCGAGGGCACGGTGGTGACCGTGGACGGCGATGGGGCGATGCTCGACATCGGCTACAAGTCCGAGGGGATCATCCCCACCGAGGAATTGTCGATCCGCAACAACGTCAACCCGGGCGAGGTGGTCAAGGTCGGCGAGCGGATCGAGGCCCTGGTCCTCAACAAGGAGGACGAAGAGGGCAGGCTCATCCTCTCCAAGAAGCGTGCCCAGTACGAGCGCGCCTGGGACCGCATCCAGCAGATCACCAACGAGGCCGGCACGGTGCGTGGCCCGGTGATCGAGGTGGTCAAGGGCGGTTTGATAGTCGACATCGGCCTGCGCGGCTTCCTCCCCGCCTCGCTCGTCGAGTTGCGCCGGGTGCGCGACCTCGACCCGTATGTCGGGCAGGAGATCGAGGCCAAGGTCATCGAACTCGACCGCAACCGCAACAACGTCGTTCTCTCCCGCCGCGCCTACCTCGAGGAGGAGCAGGCCGAGCAGCGCCAGGCGTTCCTCGACCAACTCGCCGTTGGTGAGGTGCGCAAGGGTGTCGTCTCGTCGGTCGTCGCATTCGGCGCCTTCGTAGACCTCGGCGGAATGGACGGTCTGGTCCACGTCTCCGAGCTGTCCTGGCAACACGTCAACCACCCCGGCGAAGTGGTCAAGGTGGGCGACGAGGTCACGGTCAAGGTGCTCGAGGTGGATCTGGACAGGGAGCGGATCTCCCTCTCGATCAAGCAGACACTCGAAGACCCCTGGGTTACCTTCATCCGGGAGAACAGTGTCGGTTCCGTGGTCGAAGGTGTCGTCACCAAAACCGTTCCCTTCGGAGCTTTCGTCTCTGTCGGCGACGGTGTTGAAGGGCTGGTGCACGTCTCCGAGATCGCGGTCCACCGCGTCGAGTCACCCGAGTTGGAGTTGTCGATCGGACAGCGCGTCCAGGTCAAGGTGACCGAGATGGAGGAGGAGCGCCGTCGGGTGAGTCTGTCGATCAAGCAGGCGTCGCCCGACTGGTCCGAGCGGCGCGAGCCGCCGGCGCCGGCTGCGGCGGCTGCACCGACGAGCCGCCCCGAGCGCCGTCCACCCACCAGGCACGAATTCGAGCGCGAGCCCGAGGAAGAGCGCCCCGCAGTGAGCGTCGACGCCTCCCTCGAGGCAATCCTTCAAGAGCTGAAAGAACGTGGGATCGGCCGCCGCTGAGGCGCGGCTCCCGTATTCGCCGCTCAACCGAAGGGGTCACACGGCCGATGGAACCCTTGTGGGAAGGGTCCGATTGACCCTGTCTTTGGCCGAGGAGCGTTGAATGGGCAGACGGACCCTGGTCCTCATCGTCGCACTGCTGCTGGCCGGCGTGGCCGCTTTCGCCGTTTACCGGTTCCTGACCGGCGTGCAGAACGAGCGGATAGAACAAACCGCGCTCGAGGAGGTCTACCGCACGCAAGCTCGCATCGAAGCTGGAACTAGTGGTGACCTAGTGATTCAGCAGTTCGATGAACGGCTCGAGGTCAGCGAAGAGGTTGTCGAGTTGACCCCGGAGTTGGCGGTCGATACCGAGCCAATCGAGCCCGGTGAGGTTTCGCTCGAGCAGGCGCTGGCGGGGAACGTCGCCGCCGGACCGATTCCGGCCGGGGTGGTCGTCACCACCGACATGTGGATCGACCCGGTACAGGCGGCGCAGTCACTCGACGAGGTGGTGAGCAGCGGCAATCAGGCGGTGTCGGTCCCGGTCGAGGCAAGCAGAGGCGTTGCTGGGTTCATTCGCCCAGGCGACACGGTCAATGTCCTGGTGACGCTCAAGGTCGAGGGCACTCCCATCACCGAGGATGCCCCCGCTCTTGACCCTCAGCAGGAATCCGGAAGTGGTGAGCCCGAGACCATCACCAAGACATTGACCCGCTACGTCCTCTTCAACAAGCACGTGCTCGCCGTCGACGACCAGGTTGTCATTCCAGGTGCCGAAGATTCAGCGACGGTCGCGGCGCCTGCGCCGACGCCTTCTGAAGACGGTTCGGCCACCACACCCACCACACCGCAAACCGGGGGTGGGAACGGGTCGCTCGTCGATCGAGTTCAGCTGGTCACCTTGGAGGTCAACTCCGAGGAGGCAGAGCAATTGGTCTTCGCCGTCGAGGCGGGTGACATCTGGCTCACTCTGGCAACCGATGACTTCCAGCCAGCAAACACCGGCGGCGTTGTCATCGACTCGCTCTTCGGGGAAGACGGGGGAGTCCTCGACGAGTACTTCGAGACGGGACCCTGATGCAGGCATCTGCACGCCGTGGGAACGGCCGATGATCGGCGAGGACGTCGGGGTGATCGTCGTCGACGACGATGAGGAGTTTCTCGACGAGACCAAACGGGCCCTCGATGGCAAGGTACCTACGGTTCGCTTCCTAACCGACGTGCAGCGCCGCATCGAGGATCGCTCCGTTTCGGTGGTAGTTCTCGGGCCCTCTTTCGCATCGGAGCCTGCGATGGAGAGCGCGGCCATCCTCGGCGAGGAACACGACGACCTCGGGATCATTCTGGTCGCAGCCGACATCGATCCAAGCGTGCTGCGCGCCGCGATGCGGGCCGGGGTACGCGACGTGATCGAGCCTCCGCTCACCGAGCAGCGCCTTCACGATGCAGTGGCGCCATTGCTGCGGCGCCGTCCCGCGGTGGAACTCGCCCCTCTGCCGAGCGAAGGTCGCGTGGTCACCGTGATGTCGCCCAAGGGTGGGAGCGGCAAGACCGTGCTCGCCTCGAACATTGCGGTGATGCTCGCCCAGCAGTTGGGCGACGGGCGCGTCGCTCTGGTGGACGCCGACCTCCAATTCGGCGACGACAGCCTCGTACTGCAACTCGAGCCACGTCTCACCGTTGTCAACATCGTGCATGACATAGACCGACTCGATGAGCCTCTGGTGGATTCCGTCCTGGCGAGGCACCCCTCCGGGTTACGGGTGCTTCCCGCTCCACTCGAGCCGTCGTATGCAGACGAGATCAGCGTGTCGGCGATGGTCGAAATCGTAGGTGTCATGAGATCGATGTTCGAGGTAGTCGTTGTGGACACCTCCTCCTCGTTTGACGAGTTGCTCTTATCCCTGCTGGAACGGTCCGATCTCGTCCTGATCGTGGTCGATATGGACCTGCTCTCGGTCAAGAACGCCAAGTTGGCGCTTGACACGCTCCGGCTGCTCAAGTTCCCATCGTCCAAGATCAAGCTGGTTCTCAACCGTGCAAACGCCCGAGCAAGACTCGACGAGACGGAAATCGAGAAAACGCTCGGGGTGAAAGTGTCGGCGCGCATCCCATCGGATGCCGCTATTCCGGCGTCGGTGAACGAGGGTCGGCCAATTGTCCTCTCCTCACCCAAGTCGAAGACGGCGAGAGGCTTCGAAGAGGCGGCGGCGCTGGTGACAGGAGCCCGACCTGCCGCACCGCGAGCACGCCGGTCCCGCTGGCGGTCATGAAGATGTCTCGGGCCACCGGTAGCATGCGTATGTTTGGTCGGGGGACCAAGGGTCGGGGGTGACGGTGGCTTCACTTTCAGAACGAGTAGCCGCGGCGTTAGCCGAAGGGCGCCAGCCGTCTGCGACGCTGCACGACGAGCTCCGGGTGAGCATGCACTTCCGAGTGATCGAAGAGCTCGGCCCCGTGCTCTACGACCGAGCCCTGACGGATGACGATCTGCGCCTCCGGGTCCTAGAGACATTGGAGCGGTCGCTCGACAGCGAGGCGCGCTCCAGCCTTTCGAAGGTGGAGCGCGACCACTTGCTCGCCGAGGTCACCAGCGATGTGCTCGGGTATGGCCCAATCGATCCCCTGCTGAACGACCCGACGATCACCGAGGTCATGGTCAACGGTCCCAACGAGGTTTATGTGGAGCGGGCAGGGAAGGTCGTCGCCACCCCCATCCGGTTCGTCGACGGGATCCACCTCCGCCGCATCATCGACAAGATCGTCGGGCAGGTCGGTAGGCGCGTGGACGAGGCCACTCCTATGGTCGATGCGCGTCTCCCCGACGGGTCAAGGATCAACGCAGTCGTCCATCCCCTCGCCATCGGCGGACCGTTCCTCACGATTAGGAAGTTCGCCGTCGACCCCTTCACCGAACGCGACCTCATAGGCCTCGGAACGCTGAGCCCTCAGCTCGCAGACCTGGTCCGAGCCTGTGTGCTGGGGCGTCTCAACATCATCATCAGCGGTGGGACAGGCTCGGGCAAGACGACAACGCTCAATGTGCTCTCGTCGTACCTTCCAAGCGAAGAGCGCATCGTCACCATCGAGGACGCCGCCGAACTCCAGCTGAACCAGGATCACGTGCTCAGCCTGGAGTCAAGACCGGCCAACCTCGAAGGCAAGGGCGAGGTGACGATGCGCGATCTCGTCCGCAACGCCCTACGGATGCGCCCCGACCGGATCGTGTTGGGGGAGGTTCGCGGCGGCGAGGCGCTCGACATGCTGCAAGCGATGAACACCGGACATGACGGCTCGCTGACCACGATCCATGCCAACTCGCCGCGCGACTCACTATCCCGGGTCGAGACCATGGTGCTCATGTCGGGCTTCGACTTGCCAGTCGCGCGCTATCCGCGAACAGATCGCCTCGGCAGTCAATCTCATCGTCCATATCGCCCGGCTTAGGGATGGCTCGCGACGCGTCACTCACGTAACAGAGGTGGGTGGCATTGTCGGCGACCAGATCGAACTACGCGACCTCTTCCTCTTCGACTATGGGATGGGGATTGACGCGAACGGGAAGTTCCTCGGCCGACTCAAGGCGACCGGCAGCCGACCGGAGTTCCTGGACCACCTACTCGACATGGGAATCGACGTGCCGGCGGGGGCGTTCGATGCCGAATCCCTGACCCGCCGCGCAGACTCTTTTTCCGTGGTCCAATGAGCCGCATCCGGAACGTGTTCATCCTGGCTCTTCTTGCCGGGATCATCGGGGCGCTTCCCGCCGCAGCCCAGGATGCCGAACCCGAGCCTGGAATCGAGATCTCGACGCTCGACATCGACCGGTACCCGAACGTCATCATGGAGATCGCCGCCATCAATATGGTGGATCCGCTCGACCCCGAGCAGTTCACCATCACCGAAGACGACGAGCCGATTCCATCGGATCGAATCCAATCGATCGCCCCGATGGGTGAGACGACGATCACCGGCATAGTGCTGGTGATCGATGCTTCGAACAGCATGGCAGGCAGCAAGCTGGACGAGGCCAAGCGCGCCGCCGTTGCCTTTGTCGATCAGAAGCGGCCGCAGGACCAAGTAGCTGTCATCGCCTTTGGCCCACAACCTTTCGACACGTTGGATTTCACGTCCGACGGGGACGAGCTCGTCACCTTTATCGAGTCGATCGAAGTGCTGGGCCGGCAGACCCCGCTCTACGACGCGGTCTTCGAGGCGGCAGAGATGTTCGCCAGCGAGCCTGATCTCGATGCAAACGCAATCGTTCTGACAGATGGCGTCAACACCGATCGGTTCACTACGCACACCCTTGATGAGGCGATCTCCGAGGCCCAGAGCGTGGAAATGTCCATCTTCAGCATCGGCATCGTCGGCTCCCGCTTCAACGAGGAGCCGCTGAGGGAAATGGCCGCTGCGACCGGTGGCGCCTATGCACGGGCTGACCTCGAAGATTTGGTCGGGTTGTTCGAGGGAATCGGAAGCGCCCTCGACAACCGGGTGGTGGCTCGGTTCACCGCAGCGGAGTCCGGCTACAGGAAGGTCACTTTCGGCGCGATCTACGGTGAGCTTCGTGCCAGCCAGACGATCCAAGTACCCGGCTTCCTGGTCACCACCGTGCCTGCTCCAACGACGACCGTGGTGGTTCCTCCATCGACCTACTACCGGGCATCGAGCCTTCCCGCTAGTCCAGACACCCTGCGGATCCTGATCGCAGTGGCAGCCTTCGCCGTTGTCGCCATGTTTGTCCTCATCCTCGCCTGGGGTCGAGAGGAGGAGGAACGACTCGGCGGCAGACTCAGGGTGTACGGAACGCCCGAGCCCGCGGTCGAGCGCGGTGGGATCCTGAGCAGGCTTCCCATATTCCGTCACCTCTCCGCACAGGCGGAGGCGGTCGCACAACGGCGCGGATTGACCGGTGCGATCAACACGGCGCTCGACTCGGCAAATATCCTGCTCCGCCCCGGTGAGGCGATTGCTGCTGCCATTGCCCTCGCTGCGGTCACCGGTGGCTTGGTCGCCGTGCTGATGAAGTCGTTTCTCTGGGGTGGTGTGGTCTTTTTAGCGGCCGTCCTGATCGTCTTCGCTCTGATCGAGAGGGCGGGACAGCAGGAGCGCTCGAAGTTCGAAAAGCAGCTTCCCGACACATTGACCCTGATGGCGACATCACTGCGCGCCGGTTATTCGCTCGTACAGGCCGTCGAGTCTGTGGCCGGGGAGTCCCCCAATCCCACCGGCCGCGAGTTCGGGCGCGCCGTGGCGGAAACGAGGCTGGGACGTCCCGCCGTCCAGGCTCTCCAGGGGATCTCCGACCGCATGAGCAGCGTGGACTTCCATTGGACCGTGATGGCGGTGGAGATCCAGCGCGAGGTGGGGGAAACCTCTCCGAGGTGTTGCAGACGGTGGCCGACACCATGCTCGCCCGCAACCGGCTCCGTGGTGAGGTGAGAGCACTGACGGCCGAAGGGCGGATGTCGGCGATCGTGCTCGTCCTCATTCCGGTGGCACTCTTCGCATTCCTCTTTCTCACCAATCCCGACTACCTGGACCCGCTGCTTACCGATCCGATCGGAGTGGTGGCGCTCGTGGTCGCAGGACTTTTGATGGTCGCCGGCGTCTTCTGGCTTCGCCGGCTGGTAAAGATCGAGGTCTGACCATGGAGTGGTCCCTGCTCGTGGCCGTCGTCCTGGTCTTCGTCGCCGTCGCCGCCCTGGGGGTATGGATCGGGGGTGGCGTGGTCCGGGCCCGCGCTACGTCGACCACGAGCCGGCTGGCGGTCTACGGGCGAGCGAGCCTGCGTGACGGGTCCCTGCGTGAGCATTCCTTGCGCCGTCCCATGGTCGAGCGAGCAATCGCTCCGATCTTCCTTGGTGCCGGCCGAGCATTTGGCCGTTTCACCCCCGCGGGATTCGCCCGGCGGACACAGCGCAAGCTCATGCTGGCGGGGATAAGCCGCAGCATGGACCCCAACGGCTGGGTAGTTGTCAAGATCCTCTCGATCCTGGTTGGCGTCCTGTTCGCTGTCTGGGCCTTGAACCAGGTCGACGGACTCATCCGCTATCTGCTGGCAGGCTTGGCGCTACTTGCCGGGATCCTGCTCCCAGATGCCTGGCTGCAACGGCGCATCGAGGAGCGACGGGTGGCGATGCGCAACACGCTGCCCGATGTGCTGGATCTGCTCGTGATCAGCGTCGAGGCCGGTCTCGGGTTCGATTCAGCGCTTGCTCGAGTGGTCGCCACGGTCCCAGGCCCGCTTTCCGAGGAGTTCTTCCGGATGCTCCAGGAGACCCGGGTCGGTGTCAGCCGGCGCGACGCCATGCGACACCTCCTCGACCGAACCGATGTAGACGAGTTGAGGTCGTTCCTCCTGGCCATGCTCCAAGCAGAGGCATTCGGTGTCTCAATTGCCCGCGTTCTTCGCATCCAGGCGGACGAGATCCGAGGCAAGCGGAGACAGAGGGCTCAGGAAAAGGCATTCGGTGCGCCGGTCAAGATGGTGTTCCCACTGGTCATATGCATCTTCCCGTCGCTGCTGGTCATTCTGCTGGGCCCCGCCCTACTCAACATCACCGAGGCGCTCGGATAGGAGTCGACCATGCTTCTTCGTTTGGTGGGCTGGGCCATATAGCAATCAGCCGGGCCTGCAAGGCCCGGCTGATAATCCCGTACGCAGTACGGAGTCTTCTCAAACGTTCGGATCGACCGCCCGGCTCCTTCGAGAGTACCGTCGCTGCGTTGCCGAACTGAAGGTTGAGAGCGTCCGCCAGGAGTGTCATCCCGGCGATTGCGACGATTGCGATCACCACAACCAACAGGGCGTACTCCACCAGGCTGGCACCGAGATCGCTGTCCTTAAACCTGACCCACGCTGCTATCAGATTCGCCCAAATTGCCACGCAAACCTCCTCTGACTCCAGTTCCGGTCACCGTATCATCGCTGCCAGCCGTACGACATAGGTCGCCCGACCTATATCCGACCGTCAATCGTCCCCAGAGACGATCCCCAACCTTATGGCCTCAACTGCCGCTTGGGCCCGGTCGCTGACTCCCAACTTGGCGTAGATGTTGGCGAGGTGGTTTTTCACCGTCTTCTGAGAGATGAAGAGGTCTTCCGCCATCTCGTCGGTGGCGGTGACCCCCTTCGCCAGAAGTCGCAGCAGGTCCCTCTCCCGATCGGTGAGTGCCGCCGCTCCAGGGTCGAGTCGCGCTTTTCGGTGCCGGTCGAGTACGGCGGGGAGAGTGGCAGCGTCGTCCAGCGCCTCGCCCGCCTCGACAGCCCTGATCGCCGCTGCAAGATCGCTCAGAGGCACACCCTTGGAGAGGAACCCCATGGCACCCGCCTCCATCGCAGCCCTTCTGTCGCCATCGGCGGCGTGCATCGAAACGACCAGCGTCGGAGGTGGTGCATCGAGACGATCCAGGACCTCGATCCCAGTGGCGCCCGGCATGTCGATGTCGAGCAACAGGACGTCCGGGCGACGGTTGGCGAGAAGCTCCATGAGGGCTTCACCGTCGCCAACTCGGCCAACCACTCGCATATCGGGCAGTGCATTGAGAGCCTGAGTCACCCCGTCCACGAAGAGCTGGTGGTCATCGGCCACGATTATTTCGATCACTGCGCTCCACCCCAGCTCAGCCGGACCATCGTTCCCATTGGACCGCTCTCGACTTCGAGACGGCCTTCCATTCGGCCCGCCCTCTCCCGCATCCCCATCAACCCGTAGTGACCTTCCGGCACTGCGTCGACATCGAATCCCCGTCCGCCATCGCTGACATGAACCCAGCCGCGCTCGAAATCGACATCGCCCTCGACACGGATCTTCTCGGACCCCGAGTGGATCATTGCGTTGCGAATCGCCTCGGTGACGATGGCGGCGACGTCGTCTGCAATGGCGGGGCGCGGTGGCCGGTTCTCCCTCAGATCCACCACGACGTCGGTGCCGTTCACCGCCCTGGCCGCCGCTTTGAGCACCGCCTGGCTGAGACTCTCGGTGCCCGTGCTACGCAGGTCGGCGACGGTCGCCCTCACCTCCTCGACCAGCATCGACACGTCGGAGCGGAGCCGCGCAAGATTGCCGGCCAGCGCCGGACTCTCAATCCCCTGGACCATCGCGACGTCCAAGGCGAGGCCCAGGGACGCCAGCGACGGACCGATCTCGTCGTGGAGCTCTCGCGCCAACCGAACCCGTTCTTCCTTGATCGCGTTACGGGCGATCTCCTGAAGCAGAAGCACATTCGAGAAGCCCATAGCGAGCGGTCGCAGCAGCTCGGTTACCTGTTCGAGCTCTTCTTCGGTCAGTTCGTCATCTGTAGCGAGCAATACCTCTCCGACCGACGGCCCGCCCAGGGCGAGCGATATCGTGGTCTCGGCAGTTGCCGTCCAATCAGGGACTCGTCGTGCCACTACTACGGGACCTTCACCTCCATTCAGGGATACGACGGCTCCCCGCACCCCAAGCGAGTCCTCGAGTGTCTCCAGTGTGGATGCCGCCATCGAGATCGGACTCAGCGACGACGCATCGGTGACGGTGGCCAGCTCAGTGAGGAGGCGATTGGTGTCGTCGAGCCTCTGCAGCCGTCTTTCCGTCTCCTCGGACGCCGTGGCGTATGCCTGTGTCTGCTGCTCCTGATCGATCAGCAGCCGGCGGGCGTAGGAGAAGGCGGCTGCCACCATCAGGTAGAGCGCCGACCACTGTGCCACCGAGATCCATTGCTCTAGCTGAGGCGCCTGGTCGACGCTCACCTCACCGGTGAGCAGACCGACTGCCACCAGCGAGAGCGAAGAAAGCAATGCCGTGGTGATCCCGAGGCGGATCCCCGCAGTCGTGGCAGCGAGGAGCGACGGGCCGACCGACAGCAACAGGTAAGGGCTGTTCAGCCCGCCACTCAGTCCGACGGCGCCCATGACCAGACCGACTCCGAGTAGCGCCGCCAACTCACGCACAAGAGGCCGTTGGAGTATGTAACCCGGGATGACGGCAACACCCGCCACGTACACAGCCGCCGTTGCGGCGGCCGCATACGTCATGATCATGTTTTCGGGAGTGTCAGGAGTTGCGAAGTCGAAGCCCATGCCGATGAGTAGGGCGAGCCCGAGGATGCTCCGTGCGAGCGTGATGCTCCGGCCACGCCAGGTGTCGGCGACTGTGACCATGGGGTCAGGCTACAGTCCGCGGCGGTGGGCCTGAGGATCAGGATCCTTCTGAGTGGCGGCATCGGGTCGGGAAAGAGCACCGTCGGCCGGCTCCTGGCAGGCCGCGCTATGCAGGTGATCGACGCCGACCTGGTGGGTCACGAGGTGCTGGGGTCAGGCGGTGGTGCCGCCGAGGCGGTGGCAAGCCAGTGGCCCCATGCACTATCCGACGGCCAAATCGATCGGGCCAAGCTGGCGGCGATCGTCTTCCACAACGCCGACGAGCTTGAGACCCTCGAGTCGGTGACCCATCCCGTCATCAAGAACCGGATCGAGCAGATGATTGGCGATGGCGACGTAGTCGTTGAAGTGCCGCTGCTCACCGACTTCATGGGTGACGGCTGGACGAGAGTCGTTGTCGACGCCCCACTCGGGACCCGGATGCAACGCCTCCTCCTCCGCGGCATGTCCCTCCCAGACATCGAACGCCGAATGGCATCGCAACCCTCTCCGGAAGAATGGCTCGCCTGGGCCGACCACGTCCTCACCAACGACTCCACGGAAGCCGCTTTGGCAGCCCACGTCGACGACCTCATAGCCCTGTTGCGCACAGATCACTAACAGTTCGCTCTGGCTGCCGTCCGCCGTCCGCCGTCTCGCTTTCTCACAAGCTTGTCATTCGCCCCCGGTATCCTCCGGTGGTGCCGCAGTTCACCGTCCACTCGGAGTTCAAACCCGCCGGCGATCAGCCCAAGGCGATCGAGGAACTGGCGGAGGGGATCAACCGGGGCGATCAGTTCCAGACGCTGCTCGGGATCACCGGGTCGGGGAAGTCGGCCACCATCGCTTGGACCATCGAGGCGGTGCAGCGCCCCACGCTCGTGATTGCACCGAACAAGGCGCTGGCGGCGCAGTTGGCCAACGAGTTCCGCCAGTTCTTCCCGGAGAACCGGGTGGAGTACTTCGTCTCCTATTACGACTACTACCAGCCCGAGGCGTATATCCCCCAGACCGATACCTACATAGAGAAGGACGCCACGATCAACGACGAGATCGACCGGCTTCGCCACGCCGCCACGTCGGGGCTGTTGGTGCGGGACGACATGATCATCGTGGCCTCGGTCTCGTGCATATATGGCCTCGGCTCGCCCGAGCAGTATTCCGGTCAGCTTCTCCGTCTGGTCCAGGGCGTCGACTACCCGATGCAGGCGGCGATCAGGCGGCTGGTGGACATCGATTATCAGCGGAACGAGATCGCCCTCACCCGGGGGCGGTTCCGGGTCAGAGGGGACACCCTCGACGTGTTCCCCTCGTACGAGGAAACCGTGGTCAGGGTCGAGTACTTCGGCGACACCGTGGATCGGATGCTGCGGATGGACCCGGTAACCGGCGAGGTGGTCGAGGAACTGAAGGAGATGTTCGTTTTCCCCGCATCGCACTATGTCACCGCCAGGGAGCGGATGGAGAAGGCGATCGTGGGGATCGAGGCCGAGCTCGGCGAGCGGCTCGCCGAGTTGGATAGGGCCGGGAAGCTCCTCGAGGCGCAGCGGCTCCGGATGCGCACCAACTACGACCTCGAGATGCTGCGCGAGGTGGGAAGCTGCTCGGGGATCGAGAACTACAGCCGCTATCTCGACGGCCGATCCGCCGGCGAGGCCCCGTACACCCTCCTCGACTACTTCCCCAAGAACTACGTCACCGTGATCGACGAGAGCCACGTGACCATCCCCCAGATCGGCGGCCAGTACGAGGGGGACCGCAGCCGCAAGGAGATGCTCGTCGAGCACGGGTTCCGCCTCCCATCTGCGATGGACAACCGGCCACTCCGCTTCGACGAGTGGCTGGAGCGGGCCAACCAGGTGGTGTTCCTCTCGGCAACGCCGGGACCGTTCGAGTTGCGCCAGACCCCGACGGTGGTGGAGCAGATCGTCCGGCCCACCGGTCTGGTCGATCCGGAGGTCGTGGTCCGTCCCACCAAGGGACAGATCGACGACCTGCTCCACGAGATCAAGGAACGGGCGGCGAATGATCAGCGGGTACTGGTTACGACGCTGACCAAGAAGATGGCCGAGGACCTCACCGACTACCTGCTCGACATGGGGGTGAGGGCCCGCTACCTCCACTCCGAGATCGACACCCTGGAGCGGGTCCAGATCCTCCGCGAACTGAGGTTGGGCGATTTCGACGTCCTGGTCGGGATCAATCTCCTGCGGGAGGGCCTCGACCTTCCCGAGGTCTCGCTGGTGGCGATCCTCGACGCCGACAAGGAGGGCTTTCTCCGCTCCGAAACGAGCCTCATCCAGATCATCGGCCGGGCGGCGCGCAACGTCGAAGGACAGGTCCTCATGTACGCCGACAAGGTGACCGACTCGATGCAGCGCGCCATCAACGAGACCAACCGACGTCGCCATCTCCAGGAGATCTACAACGAGGAACACGGGATCGACCCGCAGACCATCCGCAAGCGGGTGTCGGACATACTCGAGCTGCTCCAGTCGAACCAGGCCCCGGCTGCGGAGCGCAGGCGCCGGGAGGTAGACGTCCGGCGCACCCTAGATCTCGCCGGCGACGACCTGGCCCGTTTGATCCTCAGCCTCGAGGAGGAGATGCACGAGGCGGCCAAGGACCTCCGCTTCGAGTACGCCGCCCGGCTGCGCGACGAGGTAAACGAACTACGCCGCGAGATGAGGGACGCCGCCGAGGCGACGAGGTAGCCGGCAGAGTCGCAGCAACGGCCGAAACCCGAGACCCGATCACCCCGGCTGTAACCTCCCGACCAGCGTGACCTCGTCTTCACCACCCGAGCTCGATGTCAGCATCGTGCTCCCCGTTTTCAACGAGTCGGAGAACATCGACGACGAGCTGGAGAGGATCCACAAGTCGATGGATGCCTCGGGCCTCACCTATGAAGTGATCGTGGTCGATGACGGTTCGAGCGATGGCTCCGCCGACCGACTTATCGGACGTGAAGACATCAGGTTGATCCGGTTCGGCCAGAACCGGGGGACCGGTTCCGCCAGGAAGTTCGGGTCGATGAGCGCGCACGGCCGGGTGGTGGTGTGGACCGACGTCGATCTGACCTACCCCAACGACCAGATCCCCGAGTTGGTCGGCGAATTGGATGGGTGGGACCAGGTGGTCGGAGCCCGGACGTCGGAGCAGGGGACCGTCCGGTTCCTGCGCGCCCCGGCCAAGTGGTTCATCCGCAAGCTGGCGGGATACCTCACCGGAGTGCGGATACCCGATCTCAACTCGGGTTTCCGCGCCTTCCGGCGCGACGTCGGCGCCCAGTTCTACTACCTGCTGCCCCGCGGGTTCTCCTGCGTGACCACGCTCACCATGGCTTTTCTCACCAACGGCTACTCGGTCCGCTACGTCCCCATCGATTACTTCCCTCGAAGGGGGGAGTCCAAGTTCCACTGGTGGGCGGACACCAGGCGGTATCTGCTCCAGGTCGTCCGGATGGTGCTGCTCTACGAACCGCTAAGGATATTTGGCCCACCGGCGGCGGTGCTCGGGATCGTCGGCCTCGGAAAACTGGTCTACGACCTGGTCACCAAGGACTTCAGGGTGGCGGGGAACACCTTCGTGTTGCTCGGCATCGCAGCTCTCTTGGCCTTGGTCGGTCTGCTCGCCGACCTGCTCGTCCAGATCAACAAGCGGCGCCACGACGTGATGCCGGCCACCCTGGACGAGCCAACCGTTTGACGGGGACTCGCGAATAGTCGCAAAAGCTGCCTACACGCTTGTCATTTCCACCCGGTAACCTCGGGCGCCGATGTCCACCGACCAGCTCATCATCCGGGGAGCCCGCGAGCACAACCTCCAGAACGTCTCGCTGGAGTTGCCGCGCGACCGGTTGATCGTGTTCACCGGGATCTCTGGTTCGGGGAAGTCGAGCCTCGCCTTCGACACCATTTATGCCGAAGGTCAGCGGCGCTACGTGGAGAGCCTCTCGGCGTACGCCCGCCAGTTCCTCGGCCAGATGGACAAGCCGGACGTCGACTTCATCGAGGGACTGTCGCCGGCGATCTCGATCGACCAGAAGACGGCAAGTCGCAACCCCCGCTCCACCGTGGGGACGGTCACCGAGATCCACGACTATCTACGGCTGCTGTACGCCCGGATCGGGATCCCACACTGCCCGAAGTGCGGCAGGGAGGTGGCCAGACAGACCCCGCAGCAGATCGTCGACCGCGTGCTCGAGCTTCCCGAGGGGACCCGCTTCATGGTCCTGGCTCCCGTGGTGCGGGGGCGCAAGGGCGAATACGAGGCCCTCCTCGCAGATCTCGCCAAGGACGGATTCAGCCGGGCGCGCATCGATGGCGAGATCCGCGAGCTCACCGAGGAGATCAAGCTCGACCGCTATGTCCAGCACACCATCGAGGTGGTGGTGGACCGGTTGGTACGGCGCGAAGGGATCGAGCGCCGCCTCTCCGACTCGCTGGAGACGGCGCTCCACATCGCCGAGGGCGTGGCCAAGGTGGAGGTGGTCGAGGGTCCCACCTTGACCTTCAGCCAGCATCTCGCTTGCTCATACGACGGCACGTCGTTCGAGGAACTGCAGCCGAGGAATTTCTCCTTCAACAGCCCGTACGGCGCCTGCCAGGTCTGTCTCGGCATCGGTACCCAGTTTCAGGTAGACCCCGACCTGGTTATACCCGACCCCGATCTATCGATCGCCGGCGGTGCGGTCATCCCATGGGCGGGGTCGAAGGGCCGCTACTTCCAACGCCTCCTCGAGGGGGTCGCATCGACTCTCAAGTTCGACATCGACCAGCCATGGGGCAAGCTCCCCCTTCGGGTCAGGCGGGCGGTGCTCGAAGGGACCGGCGACCGGCCGATCAAGGTCTCCTACACGAACCGGTTCGGCAGACGACGCGAGTACACCACCAGCTACGAGGGTGTGCTTCCTTTCCTCCGTCGCCGCCACTCGGACGCGGAGAGCGATTCCGCCCGCGAGTACTACCAGGAGTACATGCGCGAGGTCCCGTGCGACGCTTGTGAGGGGGCCCGGCTCAACCCGATCGCCCTGGCGGTGACTGTCGGCGGGACAAACATCCACCACGTGTCCACGCTCTCTTTGAGCGCAACGGCACAGTTCTTCGACGAACTCGAACTCGACGAGCGGCAACGCCACATCGCCGAGCGGGTGCTCAAGGAGATACGGGCCCGCCTCCAGTTCCTGCTCGACGTCGGGTTGGAGTACCTGTCGCTCGCCAGGGGAGCCACCACGCTTGCCGGTGGCGAGGCGCAGCGGATCCGACTCGCCACCCAGATCGGGTCGGGTCTGGTGGGAGTGCTCTACATCCTCGACGAGCCGTCGATCGGGTTGCACCAGCGCGACAACCAGCGGCTCATCGAGACCCTGGTCCGATTGCGCGACATGGGGAACACGCTGATCGTGGTCGAGCACGATGAGGACACCATCCGCATCGCCGATCACATCGTGGACATCGGTCCCGGCGCCGGGGAGCACGGTGGTCGGATCGTGGCCGAGGGAAGCCTCGAAGACCTCGTCAACGAACCGGAATCGATCACCGGCGACTACCTGTCGGGGCGGCGCTCCATCCCGACGCCGCCGACACGCCGCATCGGGATCGGCGGCTCGCTCACCGTGGTGGGTGCCACGGAGAACAACCTCAAGGGAATGGACGTGGAGTTCCCGTTGGGGATGCTGGTGGCGGTGACCGGAGTCTCGGGGAGCGGGAAGTCGTCATTGGTGAACGACATCCTCTCCAAGGCCCTCCACCACCGCCTCCACCGTGCCCGGGACCTCCCCGGACGACACCGCCGGATCTTGGGAGTGGAGCGGCTCGACAAGGTGATCGACATCGATCAGTCGCCGATCGGCCGGACCCCCCGGTCGAACCCGGCCACCTACACCGGCGTCTTCGACCAGGTACGCAGTCTGTTCGCCTCCACGCCCGAGGCCCGGGCACGGGGTTATCTGCCCGGCCGGTTCTCCTTCAACGTCAAGGGTGGGCGGTGTGAGGCGTGCATGGGCGACGGGACGATCAAGATCGAGATGCACTTCCTTCCCGACGTCTATGTGCCGTGCGAGGTGTGCGGAGGAAAGCGGTACAACCGCGACACCCTCCAGATCCTGTGGAAGGGCCACACCATCGCCGAGGTCCTGGCGATGTCGGTCGAGGAGGCACTGGGGTTCTTCGAGAACCAGCCGAAAATCGTGCGAATCCTCCAGACCATCTATGACGTCGGATTGGGCTACATCCGATTGGGCCAGCCAGCCACCACGCTTTCGGGTGGGGAGGCGCAGCGGATCAAGCTCGCCAGCGAGTTGGGGCGGCGGTCCACCGGCCGGACCTTCTACATACTCGATGAACCCACCACCGGGCTGCACTTCGAGGACATCCGCAAGTTGCTGGGCGTTCTGCAGCGACTGGTCGATGCCGGGAACACGGTGGTGGTCATCGAGCACAATCTCGATGTGGTCAAGTCGGCCGACTGGGTGATCGACCTCGGTCCCGAGGGCGGCGATGAGGGTGGCAATGTGGTGGCGGTCGGCACCCCCGAGCAGATCGGCGAGGTGCCCGACAGCTATACCGGCAAATTCCTCCGCGACGTGCTGGGGGACGCCCGGGGCCACACCGATCGCCAACCCAAGGTCGTCGCCGGGGTCTAGCCCCCGGCATCGCATCGAGCGCCGCCGGCCCATGACCGAACCCTCCTGGGACCGCCTCGACTCCTGGTGGCGAGAGGAGGCTGAGCGCGACCCCGAGTACCGATCGGAGATCTGGCCGCTGGTCATCGAACTGCTCGAGCCCGAGCCGGACCATCGCTATCTCGACCTGGGTTGCGGGTCGGGTGCGGTGATGGCGGCTCTGGTCGAGCGGGGGAGTCGGGTCGTCGGGACCGATATCTCGCTTCTGCTGCTCAGGGAGGCCGCGGCGCACGGTCCCGTGGTACAGGGACGGCTGCCGGGTCTCGGTTGGGTGAAACCTGCCGGCTTCGACGGTGCCTGCATCTCCCTGGTGCTGGAGCACATCGAGGACGAAGTCGAACTGCTCGCCCAAACGGCGGCAGCGGTTCGCTCGGGCGGAGCGCTGGCGGCGGTACTCAACCACCCGGTCTGGACCGCACCCGGATCGTCACCGATGCTCGACGACGACGGCGAGGTGATGTGGCGTCCGGGTCGTTACTTCTCCCGCGGGTACTCCGATGACCTCGCCGGGGGAAACCCCGTTCGTTTCCACCACCGCACCATGGCGGACCTACTCAATGCGGCGGCAGCCGCGGGGTGGATGTTGGAGCGGGTGGAAGAGCGCGGCCCCGCGCAGAGCGCGGCGAGCAACGACCCTCTGCTGGCCAAACAGCGCCATTTCCCTCGACTGCTTGGGGTGAGGTGGCGCCGTCAATGACTCGGTATACACCACGATGTGTAACGTGGTGTATGCATGGGTCGCACCAACATCGAGATCGATGACGAATTGATCGCCCGCGTCATGCAGCGGTACGGATTACGGACCAAGCGGGAAGCGGTCGACCTGGCGCTGCGCAGAGCCGCCGGTGAGGCGATGAGCCGAGAGGAAGCACTGGCCATGCGAGGCACGGGCTGGGCGGGGGATCTCGATGCGATGCGGCAGGATCGGATGCAATGGCTCTGGGGCTGGGACATCCCGCCTGAGCGGGAGGGGTCGTCTTGACCACCCTGATCGACACCTCTGCATGGATCGAGTATCTGCGCGATACGGGTTCGTCGATCTGCCTCCGGGTCGACGCACTCATAGGAGATGAGTCGCCTATCGCTACATGCGACCTTGTCATGCTGGAGTTGCTCGCTGGAGCGCGTACCCCCGGCGAGAATCGGACACTGGCTCGGCTGCTCAACCGATGCCGGCTGTTGCCGGTCCGTCCGCTATTCGACTATGAGGCGGCAGCTCGCATCTACCAACGCTGCCGCCATTCGGGTGTCACACCGCGCACGCTGTCCGACTGCCTGGTTGCGGCGGTGGCAACGCGAGCCGAAGTCCCGCTGCTCCACGCCGACGCCGACTTCGATCGCATGGCCCCCGTGATCGGGTTGCAGCTGGCCTGAGCAACCTTCACCAGCCAATACGCTCTTGATCGCGATGCAGCGACCAGTCACCTCGACCATCCCCGATGCTCCGGGTGCCTATCTGTGGCGTGACCGTGACGGCCGGGTGCTCTATGTGGGCAAGGCGAATTCGCTCCGCAAGCGGATCATCTCCTACTTCACCCGCGACCTCGAGGTGAGGACCCAGGCGATGGTCGATGCCGCCACCAACGTGGACTGGATCGTGACCGACAGCGAGGTGTCGGCGGTCATGCTCGAATACTCGCTGATCAAGGAGCACCGCCCCAGATTCAACATCAGGCTCCGGGACGACAAGAGCTACCCCTATCTGGCGATCACCCGATCCGACCGGTGGCCCCGGGCCAGAGTGATGAGGGGCAGACGGCGCAGAGGCACCCAGTATTTCGGGCCATACGCCCACACCTACGCCATCCGGAAAACGCTCGATCAGCTCCTCCGCACCTTTCCGGTGCGCACCTGCTCGGACAGCCTGTTCCGCCGTCAGGAGGCGATGGGGCGTCCTTGTCTCCTCTATCACATAGAGAAGTGCTCCGGCCCATGCATCGATGCGGTGACCGATGAGGAGTATCAGGCCTACGTCGACGGGTTGGCCGCCTTCCTCCAGGGCGACACCGACGCGGTGATAGCCGAGATGCGGCGGGAGATGTTCGTTGCGGCCGACGTCCAGGAGTACGAAGTGGCGGCCCGGTTCCGCGACCGGATCATGGATGTGGAACGTGCCCTGGCCCGACAGGAGGTCGTGACCGACCGGTCCGAGGACCTCGACCTGGTAGCGCTCGAGGACGACCCGCTCGAGGCGTCACTCCAGGTGATCAAGGTCCGGCGTGGCCGGGTGGTGGGAAACCTGAGCACCGTGCTCGACCGGGTAGAAGACGTCACCCGCCCCGAGTTGTTCGGCTCGGTGCTGCGCGAGCTCTACGGGGAGGAGTCGCCACCCCGGACGGTGCTGGTAGAGGAGCTACCTCCCGATAACGACCTGTGGGAGGCGTGGCTCGCCGAAAGGCGAGGCGGCCCCGTGGAGCTCCGGGTGCCCCAGCGTGGCGCCAAGCGGCGGCTCATGGAGACCACCAGAGCGAACGCCGTCGAGGCTTTCGCTCGACACCGGATGCGCCGCCAGTCGGACCACAACGCCAGGGCGCAGGCGCTGCGCAGTCTGCAGGATGTACTCGACCTGCCCGATGCGCCGCTTCGGATAGAGGCCTATGACATCGCCACACTCCAAGGCGGTGACACGGTCGGCTCGATGGTGGTGCTCGAGGACGGTCTGCCGAAGCGTTCCGACTACCGCCGTTTCCGGGTCCGTTCCGTGGAAGGGCAGGACGACTTCGCCTCGATGGAAGAGGTGCTCCGCCGGCGCCTGCTCGCCTACCTGCGCGAGGTCGACCAGTCGGCGACCAGAAGAGGACGCTTTTCCTACCCGCCCTCATTGATCCTCGTGGACGGGGGTGCCGGTCAGCTCAGCCGGGCAGAGAAGGTCCTCGACGAACTCGGGCTGAACATACCGGCAGCGGGGCTGGCCAAGAGGATGGAGGAGGTGTACCTACCAGGCCGGCCCGAGCCGTTGCGGATTCCCCGCGATCAGGAAGCCCTTTACCTGCTGCAGAGGGTGCGCGACGAGGCCCACCGCTTCGCCAACACCTATCACCAGACACTCCGCTCCAAGTCGATGATCGACTCGGTACTCGACGAAGTTCCCGGGCTCGGCCCGGTCCGCAAGAAGGCGCTTCTCAGGAGGTTCGGTTCGCTCAAGCGGCTCCGTTCCGCCGAGATGGCCGAGTTGGCCGAGGTCGTCCCGGATGGGGTGGCGCAGTCGCTCTACGCTGCCCTCCATGGCTGACGTCGTGATCCCGTCCACGGAGCACACCGGGACAGCCGCCACCGCATCGCCGCCCAGGGTCATGGTCCTGACCGGGATGGCGGGTGCCGGGCGTTCGACGGTGGCCAAGGTGCTCGAGGATCTTGGCTTCTTCGTGATCGACAACCTTCCTCCGGGCCTGATGGGCGATGTCGTGGCGCTCAACGACGTGCCCGAGGGTCGGAGGCGGCTGGCGGTCGTGGTCGATTCCCGCGGTGGCCTCCCCTCCGACGAGCTACAGGACGTGGTCAACCGGCTGCGCGCCGCCGGGGTCGAAACCACCGTCCTCTTCGTGGACGCCGACGATGCCGCACTGGTGCGCCGCTACTCGGAGAGCCGTCGCCCCCACCCGGTGCCCGCCGCCACCATCACGGATTCGATCGCCGCCGAGCGCGCCCTCCTCGGTGAGATACGGGAGACCGCCGACCTGGTGATCGATACCACGGACACCAACGTCCATCAGCTGCGTCGGCAGGTGGAGGAGCGGTTCCGCGACCAACCGGTCAGCCAGCCGATGCAGGTGGCGCTGGTCTCTTTCGGGTACAAGCACGGTATCCCCCGTGAGGCAGACCTCGTCTTCGATTGCCGGTTTCTCCCCAATCCGCACTGGGTCCCGGAGCTGAGGCCGCAGACGGGTAAGGACGTCGCCGTGGCCGAGTACGTCATGGGAAACCCCGATGCGGTCGCATTCCTGGAACGCGTGGAGGATCTGCTCACCTTCCTGATACCCCGGTTCCGCGAGGAGGCGAAGTCGTATCTCACCATCGGCATCGGGTGCACCGGTGGCCGGCACCGCTCGGTCACTCTCGCCGAGGAGTTGCGCCGCTGGCTGGAGGAGCACGACATCGCCGCCACCATCCAGCACCGGGACATCGACAGGTGAACCAAGTCATCACCGAGTCCGAAGTCATGTTGGAACCGCTACGTCTCGACGAGAGCGGCCCTCGGGTGGTGGCTCTGGGGGGCGGTCATGGTTTGGCCAGAGCGCTCGAGGCGGTGCAGAGCTACGCCGGATCAATCACGGCTGTGGTGACGGTGAGCGATGACGGTGGATCTTCGGGGCGGCTCAGCGGCGACTTCGGCATCCCGCCGCCCGGTGATATCAGGCGGTGTCTGCTGGCACTGAGCCCCGAGCCGACCGTGTGGGGCGAGGTATTCGCCCACCGCTTCGACACCGGCGATGTCGCCGGCCACTCGATGGGGAATCTCATCCTCGCCACGCTCAGCGAGCTCCTCGGCGGGTTCGACTCGGCCATTCGGGCCGCCGAGGCGTTGCTGGGAGCGGTGGGCCATGTCGTCCCTGTGGCATGTCAGCCGCTGGTGATGGAAGCGAAGATCGCTGGTGCCACCGTCGTCGGCCAGGCGGCGATCACCAAGGCCCGCGGTGGGATCGAATCACTGTCGCTCGTTCCCGGTGACGTGGCAGCCAACTCGCGCGCCCTCGAGGCGATAGCGGCCGCCGACCAGATCATCCTCGGCCCGGGGAGCCTCTATACGTCGGTGCTGTCGGTCCTGGTTGTCCCTGGAATCGCTGAGGCGGTCAACTCCTCGCCGGCCCAACGGGTGGCTGTGCTCAACCTCATCACCCAGGACGGTGAGACCCTCGGGATGAAGGCTCTCGACCACCTCGACGTGCTCAGCAGGCTCGGAGGAATAGTCGGGGGGGCGGTCGTCGCCCAGGACGGACCGCTCGATATCCCGCCGGGGCATGATCAGCTGTTCCTGGATCGACATGAGGCGGCGGCCCTGGGTTGGGAGATGAAGGCGGCCCGGGTGCACGACCCAGAGGCCGAATGGCCCCAACACGACCCGATCCGGCTCGGCGAGGTACTGGCTGCGCTGGCGGCGGAGAGGAGAAGCCGTTGAGCGATGTGCCGGCACTCGACGATGTCGACATCCCAGGACGGGTCCTGGTACGAGCCGACCTGAACGTTCCGCTCGACGATGGGAAGGTGGTCGACGACTTCAGGATCGTCTCCAGCCTGCCCACCATCGAACGGCTCCGGTCGGAGGGGTCGGTGGTGACGGTTTGCAGCCATTTGGGACGGCCGAAAGGGCCGGATCCCGCCTTTCGGATGGACCCTGTCGCCGCTCGACTCTCCGAGCTTGGTGGTTTCCCGGTCACCAAGCTCGATGTCGTCGCCGGCGAGGCGGCGGAGCGGGCGGTGAGTGAGGCCTCACCGGGTGACGTCATCCTGTTGGAAAACACCCGGTTCGAGCCGGGGGAGACCAAGAACGACGCGGCGCTCGCCGAGCGGCTGGCACGACTGGGGGAGTTGTTCGTCCTCGACGCGTTCGGCTCGGCACACCGCGCACACGCCTCCACTGTCGGGGTGACGGATCACATCCGTTCCGTGGGTGGGCCGCTGCTCTTGGCCGAGGTCGAGGCATTCGGCCGGCTGCTCGACTCGCCTGACACTCCCTACATCGTCGTTCTGGGCGGCGCCAAGGTGTCGGACAAGCTCGGTGTGATTGGGTCGCTGCTGCCACGGGTGGACATGCTGCTGATCGGCGGCGGGATGTGCTTCACCCTGCTGGCCGCGCAGGGCCACGAGGTGGGGAATTCGCTTCTCGAGGCGGACAGGATCGAAGAGGTGAAGGGAATCCTTCAGGGTGAGCACGGCGACAAGATCGTGCTCCCCACCGACATAGTGGTGGGAGACCGCTTCGAGGAGGGTGCGTCCCCTTCGGTCGTCAACATCGAAGACCTTGCGAAAGTCGGGCTCGACATCGGGCCGGAGACCGCAGAGCGGTTCGCCGCCGAGATCGCATCCGCCGCCACCGTATTCTGGAATGGCCCCATGGGGGTGTTCGAGTGGGACTCCTTCGCCGCCGGTACCCGCCGAGTGGCCGAGGCGATCGCCGAGCATCCCGGGTTCACCGTGGTGGGTGGCGGCGACTCCGTGGCCGCAATGCGACAGTTCGGGCTGGAGGGGCGGGTCTCGCATCTCTCCACGGGGGGAGGGGCCGGTCTCGAGATGCTCGAGGGAGCCACCCTGCCCGGCGTGACCGCCTTGGAGCGATGGGGAGAGAACTGATGGACCGCAAACCGCTCATCGCCGGCAATTGGAAGATGCACGCCACGCATCTCCAGGCGATCCAGATGGTGCAGAAGCTCAGCTACCGGCTCGACCCCGACTGCTACGAGCGCGTCGATGTTGTCGTCTGCCCCCCGGCGACTGCGCTGCGCTCGGTGCAGACCGTCATCGAGACCGACCACATGAGCATCGGCCTCGGTGCACAGAACTGCTACTGGGAGGAGAAGGGCGCATTCACCGGTGAGATCTCGCCGGCGATGCTGGCCAAGCTCGACGTCGGCCATGTCATCGCCGGCCATTCCGAGCGGCGCCAGCTTCTCGGAGAGACCGATGACATGGTGAACCGCAAGGTGAAGGCCATCCTGGCCCACTCGATGGGCGCCATCCTCTGTGTCGGTGAGACGCTGCAGCAACGCGAGGAAGAGCTCACCGCCGACGTTGTGACGAGTCAGGTCCAAGCGGGCCTGCGTGGGATCGGAGCCGAATCGGCAGGTTCGATCGCCATTGCCTACGAGCCGATCTGGGCGATCGGGACCGGCCGCAACGCATCGGCCGACGATGCCGCCGAGACCATCGACGTGATCCGGGCCAAGGTGGGGGGAATCTGGGGCGACGACGCCGCGGCGACCCTCCGGATCCTCTACGGAGGCTCGGTCAACCCGGGCAACATCGCCGGCTTCATGGCGAAACGCGGCATCGACGGAGCTCTGGTCGGCGGCGCCTCGCTCGAGCCCGACACCTTCGCCGCCGTTGTTCAGTATTGGAAGGGATAGACGGAAGACGGAAGTAACTCCGTCTGAATCATCAATCCTGACGATGACACCAGCGCGTCTGAGACGCAGGATTGAGGGATGAAACCACACGACACCAAGGGGTTGAAGTCCTGATGGCGTTGCGGAAACAGATTTCCCTGGTCTGGTACGACGGCCAATTTGGTATTGACGCAAACAGGATCGAGCGTCAGCCAAAGCCGGCGCGCCCGGTTCACCACCTCGCCGCTGTCTTGGCCAATGCGCACCTTGTTCGCTGGTAGGCGTTCATCCCGCTGGCGCCGTCGTCGCAGGTTGGCTCGCGCTTGGCGAGGCGACGATCGCACCTACTCGTCGTCCCGCATGGGGCGGCGCTGCGGCTTGTCCCCCGTTGGAGCAACCTGAAAATGGATAAGAACCAAGCCGACAAGAATTTCAACCTGAAGGTATGGGCGATCATCCTGCGCTTCGTCCAAGCATCGCTCGCCCTATGGGTAGGCGTCGCCATCTCTTTGACGATCGACAGCTTGGACACCCGTAACGGCGAGTCCTCGAATTGGGTGGCGTGGATGCTGGTGATCGTCGCGTTCATGTGGATCGTGTGGATCCTTCAACGACATGTCCATCATGCCCGCATCGACCAACAGACTGAGCACGAACCCATCAACTCCTGAGGTCCGCCCGCGTTCCTCCGCGGCAGGCTCCTCCTAGAACACTACGAACCGGTGAAGGTCTCTCGATTGATCGCGGACGCCATTTTGCTCGTCCCAGCTAACCCAAAGGCGTTTCAAACTCATCAATCCTGATGATGACACCAGCGGGCCTGTCGAGGCAGGATTGCTCGGAGGTACACCGCTCGACCAGCAGAAATGGAGAAGGTACAACCGTGAAGAGGATCATCGCCGGACTTGTGATCGCCGCATCGTTCGTCACGCCCATGGTCGTCAACCAGGCCGCGGCACAGGCTGTCACACCATGGAGCACCTACGCCACGCTCCGCTCGACCGACATGGGTTGGGCCTCGGCGGACGCCGGTGTGTACGTCCGCAACCCCTACAGCTTCCGCGTCAAGGTGAAGGCCAGCCCCCAGCAGAAGGTCAAGGTGTCGTGGTCGTACTACTGCGAGAACGGCAGCCGGAGCCAGAGCTACACCGTCACCGCTGGGAACAGCTCATGGGTCACAACGAACCTGCCCCGGCCCTCCAACCCCGGTGACTACTGCTCCGTCAGCATCTACGTGAGCCTCCCCAATCAGGACTACGACGAGGTGGGGACGGTGCGGGCGCAGCTTCAGGCGCAAACCCGCTGAGCGCCATTGCCCGTCGATGACAAGGAAGGCCCGGCCACACCGCCGGGCCTTTCATATTGAGCCCTCAGGCTGCTTCTTTCGTCGCCCCCGCACCCCCTCTTCTTCGTCGCCCCGCAGGGGGGAAGGGACCCGCTGCGGAGCAGCGGGTAAGGGGGCTGGCGACCCCTACGAGTGCTCGGCTTACTCCTCGGGTGTGTCCACCTCGGTCTCAATCTCGGTCTCCACGAGGGCGGCGGCTTCCTGGTCGAGCATGGCGCCGACATCGGATGAGATCCCGCGGACCACCACCCGCCTCACCTCCAGCTCTTCGAGAAGGCGCCGCGCCCTCTCCACGTCATCGGCGGCGATGTTCGCCACCAACGCCGACTCGCCAGGGGCCAGGTCTTCGCCGAGCGCCCTGAGATCGTCGTCCTCATAACCTTTGTCGCGGAGCTTGGCGACGAGGGCCCCGATGCCAGCGCCTATCGGAGCGCCCAGTAGGGCAACGGGACCAAGCATGATGCCCAGCAGGCCGGCCACCGCCCCGAACCCGAACCCGACCACGGCTCCCTCTGCAGTGCCGGCATCGTGGGTCTCCGCCCAATGGACCGCTCCATCCTGCTCCCTGCGGATCACTGCAGCCATGGTGATGCCGTTATCGCCCAGCGCCGGGACCAACGTCGCCAGAGCCCGGGTGGCCCCCTCGGATCCGCCGAAGGTCGCCGCCAGCAGTTGCAAGTCGCCTTCGCTCATCATCTGCTCCATCTCGCGAGGCAATCACGCTAACGAGATCGGCACGGTCCCATCTCCTTGTAGTGCCCATGGGATGGGTGTGGGTGCCTGTCTATTCTCGGCCCATGACGACCACCCTGGTGATGATCCGCCATGGCCAGTCCACGTGGAACCTGGAGAACCTGTTCACCGGTTGGACCGACGTCGAACTCACCGAGCGCGGTATCGCCGAGGCAGAGACTGCCGGGTCGGTGCTCGCTGCCGAGGGTTATGACTTCGACGTCGTACACACCTCGGTGTTGGTGCGGGCGATCCGGACCGCGGAGATCGTTCTCCACCGGATGGGTCTCTCGTGGATCGATGTTCGTCGCCATTGGAGACTGAATGAGCGGCACTACGGCGCCCTCCAAGGACTCAACAAGAAGGAGACGGCCGACCGCCACGGTGCCGAGCAGGTCCGCTTGTGGAGGCGGAGCTACGACGTCCCGCCGCCGCCTCTCGAGCCCGACGACGAGAGGCATCCGCGGCATGACCCGCGCTACGCCTGGCTGCCGCCCGACGCCATACCCGCCACCGAGTGCCTGGCCGATGTCGTGGATCGGATGCTGCCCTATTGGTACGACCAGGTCGTCCCAGATCTGAGATCCGGCCGCCGGGTGGTGCTGGTAGCTCACGGCAACAGCATGCGGGCGCTGGTCAAACACCTCGACGGAATCGGCGACGAGGAGATCGTTGGAGTCAACATCCCTACAGGCGTTCCGCTGGTGTATCACCTCGATGACGAGTTGGCCCGGATCGAGAGCTTCTATCTAGGTGATCCCGATGCGGTTGCGGCGGCGTCCGAGGCGGTGGCGCGCCAGGCCGGATGAAGCTCCCAACTGTGAATTGACCACCTGGAGTGGCATACTTGTCCTCTCCTCGCCCCTGAATGAGCGGCCCGGGCAGTCACCATGAATGTTGTAACCATCGTCATCATCGTCCTCCAGGTGATCGTTGCGATCGCCCTCATCGTGCTGATCCTGCTTCATGCCGGGCGGGGCGGTGGTCTCTCCGACATGTTCGGTGGCGGGATGGGACCCCTACAGAGCGGTTCCACTGTGGTGGAAAGGAACCTCGACCGGATCACAGTTGTCGTGGGTGTCGCGTTCGGGATCACCACGATGCTCCTCGCCTGGCTTCTCGGCTGAGCTTCTCCTCACATGGCTTTGTTCCGACGCGTCCTCTGCTTGTTGATGATCGCCCTGATGGCGGCTTCCCCGGCCTTGGCGACGACTGACACCACGACAGACCTCTCCGGTGGGCGCGCCACCGTCGCCATCGTCGGAGGCCCGATGTCGCTCAATCCGCTCATCGACCGCTCGGACGCGACCATGCAACTTGGGCCAATGCTGTGGGCGGGTCCTTTCCGCCTCGACCCGGAAACGCTCCGGCCCGAGCCGTGGCTGGTGCTCCGCCTCCCGACCCGCGAGAGCGGCGACCTCCGTGTGATGGCAGATGGCACGTTGCGCGTCGTGCTCCGCATCCGACCCGAGGCCGTTTGGGATGACGGGACCCCGGTAACCGCCGACGACTTCGTGTTCACCCACGAGGTGTTGACCGACCCGTCGGCAACGGTGGCCGATGACCTGAGAGCGGCGCATGCAGAGGTCGTCCCGGGTTCGGTCATAGGGAGTGCGAAGAGAGTCGAGTTCCGGCTAGCCAGCCCTTCGCTGGATTGGCTCGAAGCGTTCCCGTTCCTGTTACCGGCCCATGCACTGTCCGACAGCGACGCGCTCGCCGATTGGAGCACTTGGCCGAGCGCCGCACCATTCCGTGTCGAGGCGAACGTGCCCGGTAGTCATCTGCTCTTGGAGAGGAACCCGAGATATTGGGAGCAGGACGAGGCGGGTCGGTCGCTGCCCTACCTCTCCCAACTCGATCTCGTCTTTGCGGGAGACAGCGTGGATCTGGAGGATGGGTTTCGTCGAGGACAGTTCGACGTGATTGGAATCGATCCGAGCTCGGGTGTCCGCCTGGCGACACTCCCCGGGGCGGCCACGTACGCGATGCCGGGCAAGGACTGGGAGCAGCTCGCCTTTGAGGTCGGTCCCGGAAGCGAGGTCCGAAATCCCGAGTCGCTGGTGGATGAGCTCGAGTTCCGAAAGGCGATCGCCATGGCGCTCGACCGGTCCCGGATCGCTGAGGCTGCCGGTGTCTCGAGCAACGAGGTTGCCTCTTCGGCGGTCACACAGAGCATGGGTCCTGAGGGACCCTGGAGCATGTACCACCACGACCCGGCCGCCGCCCGCGACCAGTTGAGGGCGCTGCAGCGCAGGCTCGGTCCCGGCACCGAACTGTCGCTGGTGCTCTCGGTCGGCGACTCGCCGGCACGCCGCCGTGTGGCGGCTGCCATCGAGCGTCAACTCGAAGCGGTGGGGATAGAGGTCACGGTGGAGAGGCTGGATGTGACCAGCCTCTTCGCCGACCGGGTGATACCGGGCGAGTTCGAAACCGCCACTTGGGCATGGGTGACGACACCGGGTGCGGCCGGCTCGGTGGATGACGCCCTCGAGTGGTTCTTCACCGCCCCCGAGGACGGCGGATACCAGTTCGCCGGTTGGGGGATCGACGGTGTCGGCGGTACCGAACTCGCATCATCCAGCGGGGATCTGACCGAGGTGTTCGACCTGAGCGACGCCGTCGCCGCACTCGACGATGTGGACGTGGCTCTGGCCGAGCAAGCGCTGCTCATACCGCTCTATCGCTCCGTCGATGCCGCGGTGGTCCGCACCTCCCGCATATATGGATTCACCCCCGGGCACGGGCTTCTCAGCGGCGCCGCCCGGTGGTTCATCCCCGAGGGAGCACGCGGCCTCGAACGGTATACTTTCCTCCTCGGGCCGCCTCCGGCCCGTACCCACGTCGGAGTGGCGGAATAGGCAGACGCGCTAGGTTGAGGGCCTAGTGTCCTTAGGGACGTGGGGGTTCAAGTCCCCCCTCCGACACCGAGTTGAACCCCCAGGTCAGAACCGGTTTCCGGCGCTGCTGGTGCATTCTGCTGTTCGGGGTGGCCGGCGGGAATGGCCACGGCGACGCCCGGCCGGAGCTACCCTCCGCGCCCCAACCCGAGTCGCGCCGGGGGTTAGGCAGCAGGCATCACTCGATGCAAGTCGTTCACCTGGTCCGCCATGGCCGCACCGCGTGGAACGTGCAGCGGCGGGTAATCGGCTGGCTCGACGAGGGCGTGGAGCCCGTTGCTCGCCGCGACGCGCAGGCCGTGGCCGACGCGCTGGCGGGCGAGGCCGTGGCGGCGATCGTGTCGAGCCCGCTGCGCCGGGCACTGCAGACGTCAGGTCCCTTGGCGAATCGGGTCGGTATCGAGCCGCGCCTCGACGACCGCATCGGCGAACTGCGGATGGGCCTTTGGGAGGGGCTCACCGAGGACGAGATCGCTGAACGATGGCCCGAGGAGTGGCGCCGATGGCGGACCGAGCCGCACACTCTGGCCCTCGAGGGTCGCGAGACGCTGGGCGAACTGAACGCCCGGGTCGCCGCGGTTCTGGACGAGCTCACATGTAGCTCAGTCGCCTCTGGCGCGACCGTGGTGTTCACCCACGATGCCGTGGTGCGGGCCGCGGTCGCCTGGGCGCTCGGGACGGGACCCGAGGTCTACCGGCACGTCGAGGTCGCCAACTGCTCCATCACGACGGTACGCGTCCTCGACGGCGTGCGCCGGCTGGTGCGGACCAACCAGGTCGGCCACCTCGAACGGCGCGGTCGCGAGGGCTGCTAACGGCTCGGGGGCGGACGGGCCGACCTCGCCAGCCAGGATCGTGACGGTCACCGGCGACCGGCGGGCGAACGCGACGAGCCGGGCGAGGTCTATAAGCGACGTCACCACGGGGAGGCCACTCCCCGCGAACGCGTCTAGGTGGCCGGGCCGAGAGAGCCCGACGAAGCGGACGCCCGCGGCACGGGCGATGGCAGCGTCGCGCAGGGCGTCGCCGACGAACAGGACGTCGTTGGGAGCGACGCCGATCGCGGCCGCCCAGGACCGGAGCTGCCCCACCTTGGGACGGTACGGCCGCCAGCCGTCGACCGCAGCTGCGCGCTGGGCCAGCCCGTGGCGACGGCAAAACTCCTGGACGAGCTCGGCGCGAGTGCTGCTGCAGATGAGGGCGGGGACGTCGGCGCGCCCAAGGCGATCGATGGCCGCACCTGCGTCCGCGAACGGTCGGCAGCCTTCCATGAGGCCTTCCTTGGCGGATTCGAAATCGGCGGCGATGTCGTCGAGGCTCGGGTGGCCGTAGGCGATGGCATCTAGCTGGGTCCGGAAGTCGTCGCCCGCGGTGCCGAGGTAGCGGCTCGTGGCCTCGTCGCGCGGCATGCCGCACCCGCTCGAGAGCAGCTCGGCCGCGAGCTTCGCGAGCGTCCCCATGGAATCTGCCACGGTGCCGTCGAAGTCGAACGCCACGGCACGCACCCCCATGTAATCGGCACCCGGACCGCCAGCCCACCAGGACGCCCGCAGCCGCACGATCACGATCCCCCCACAGAGGACCCCCAGGACGGCGAGCGCGGCCAGCAGCGAGCTGGCATGTCACTGCTGCGCCCAAGGCGCCGAGGGTCAGGATCAGCAGTCGCAGGTCGCGCCCGCGGCCGCCCGCGAGGAGGACACCGTGGTACCTGTGGCCGAGGTCGACGGCCGCCTTGGCCGTGGTGTAGCTGACGAGTAGGTGCCCGACGAGCGCCAGGCCGGCGATGGCTATCACGACCGGCACCTGCGCCGACCCAAGATGGCCGGCGACGTCCGCCGAGGTCGCGAGGTAGATGGCCGCGCCGGTAAAGAGCAGGCCGTCCGCCGCCCGGTCGAGGACCGCATCGAAGAACGAACCGAAGCGCGACGAGCGGTGCGCTAGGCGGGCGATCTCCCCGTCGCTGCCATCGAGGACGCTTGCCGCCGTGACGAAGACCGCGGCTACCACCGGGGCGTGGGCGACGAAGGCCGCCGCGGCGGCGATCGCGACGGCGAACGCGGCAATCGTGATCTGGTTCGGGGTGATCGTGGGGAAGACACCGAGCAGTACCGGGGTCACGAAGCGCTGCGAAACCGCGCGGTTCAGGCGCGTCGCCACGGCGCCGTCGAGCGCCTTACCGGTGCTTCGGAACAGGAACCGGCTGCCGCGGCGGCGGTCGGTCGGGGTGTCGACGTCAAACCACCATTCGTCGGCCTCGAGCGGCAGCCCGCGGGCCGTGCCGAGGCTGGCGAGCAATTGCATGGCAGCCGCGAACGCTGTGTCGCCGCATGCGGCGACCTCCTCGACCGCGTCGAACACCGCAGCGCTGCAGACGAAGGCGCCCACGTCGAACGCGTCGTAAGCGGGCAGCATCTTGCCGACGGCCTCGACGCGGTCGCCGTTGAGTCGAACCTTCATAGCGTCGGCCGGGTCGACACCGGCGGCCCGTCCGAGCGAGCGGTCCACAGCGACGACGACCTCACCCGGTCGCACCGACGTCGCCCGGAGCCGGCGCAACAGTGCCGGCGCGAAGACGTGATCGGCCATCACCAGCGCGAACGGTGCGTCGCCGACGATTTCCTTCGCGGCGAGAACGGAGAGTCCGTTGCCCTCCCGATAGCGCCCGTTGTGGACGATGGCAACGCGCAGCCCTCGGCGACGGCTCACGTCGACGGCCTCCCGGGCGACACGTTCGGGTTCATGTCCAGTGACAACTACGACGTCGTCGAAGCCGGCCTCGCCCGCCGCGACGATTGACCGTTCCAGGAGTGTCATACCCCCGACCCGCACCAGCGGTTTCGCACCCACCTTTGGCTCGAGGCGGGACCCAATGCCGGCGGCAAGCACGACAAGCCGGGACGTTTGCATTCTTCGCGATACTCCTTCTTGCCGTAGCCCCGAGTGAGCCGACCTGGGATTGACACATTGCGGGCTAATTGGTCCCGCCCGTGGTGGCCAGGTTGTGACCGTACCAGTGGGCGCCCCCAGGACATGGGGTGTCGTACTCAACGCGTGGGATGTGCCAATCTCGCCGAGGAGGTGGATTGCGTTGTACCAGTCGATCCATTCGGCGGCGGTGAGTCGCACGGTCATTCTGCAGTTCCGAGCACCCGACTCCGACCAGCGACACGCCTTTGCGTAGCCGTGACCGAATTTCTCTTGTCCCCTCGGCGTGACTTTGATGGCGCTTCGGAAATGAGCGGGGTGTAGGGGGTCCTGGGAGGCTGACAGGGGCCCTGCCAATCTGATGGATGTAGGCCGTCAGATGGAAGGTCCCCGGTGGCGACGAACCCTATTCGCATGTGCAAGTTGCTCGTTGGATTACCCGACATCAACGTGCTTGGGGTGACGCATCCAGTGGCTGGGCCGGTGCGGGTGGGAGGTCTGCATGATGATCGGCAGCTGACCAGTCCGGCGCTGCTGGGGATGCGAAAATGTAGCTTCGGACTGGAGGTGGCAGGGCAGATCGCCTCGGCGACCGGGCCTTTGGCTCGTGCTGGTGGCCACGTTCGGAATCGGAAACGCGGCCGTCCTCGTGGCGGGCGGGATCGCGGCCTTGTCGCTGGGAGAGCGTGTGGCCGGCGCCCTCGTCGGAAGGCGACGTCTCCACCTGGGTGGGTTTACGAGCCTGTTGCCGCCGGCATTGGTCGTGTTGAACGGAGCGGTGCTCTCTCGGCTGGGCTGCCATCCAGAGCCTCGGATACCACTGACCGGTTTGCTCGCCGGGTCGTCACGACGTCGGTGCTGTGGGCTTTAGCCCAGCGGCCCATCGCTGCTCATGCCGATCGGAGCTTTCTCACCATTGTCAAGGCAAGAGAGGAAAGGGATGGCCGTAGAAACCGGTACCAGATCCAGAAACATCTGCCGCTGAGAGAAGCCCTCAGCCGGGAACGCACCCATCGGCAAGGTGCTAAACCTCCTGGTCGACGCCAACACACTCACCGGAGGAACGTGGCTGACTCCGGGAGAGAGGGCCCCAAGCCGTCCCCGTCCCCCGGCCCTAAAAGAAGTTCGATGTCACGGGACAGGGCGGCAGCGGCGGTGGCCACGCATTCCCGCCGACGATGCGGTGAAGGCGACCGAACTCCAGGTGCCGACCACGAGGGGGCAGCGCCCCAAGGGCGATTCCGCTCTGGAGATTCTGATATCGGACAGGTTTAGCACGGACCACAACCGACCTTGGCGTCCGGTTCGAGCTGGACGACCGCGAGCGGCCAGGGCGGTCGATTCTTGCCGCGTCGTTGACGGCTCCACGTTTCGTGAGCGGCATCGAACGAAGCGTGGGGGTTCGTCTCACCGACGCAGTCCGCCGACCACATGTAGCGAGCTCGCGGTCACCCTGCGGTCGGCTCGAAGTTGTACGCCGCCTGGGTGACTCGCCGGCGGCGAGGATCAGCGCCCGCCGTCGGGAGCAGTCGAGCACGACCCCGGCGTAGTGGGCGGCGAGCAACACAGCCGGTGTGGTCGGCGGGTCGGCCGGCATCAGCACGGCAGGTTCCCGCAGCCGGTGGATCAGCACAGGCTCGTCCAGCGCGCCGACTTCTGCGTGAAGTTCTCGAGGATCGCCGAGGCGATGTGCTGGGTGGCCGTGTTTGTTCCCGTGGGCCCGCGGTGTAGAGAGCCGTTCGTAAAGGGGTAAGGCCGACCGCACCCGCGCAGTAGTGGCTGCCGAGGGGTGACGGCGACGCCGGTCGGCCGCTTGATCTGTCCCGCCAGGCGCGGACGGCGCGCTTTCGGATCAGCTGGGCGTGATCGTCGTACGCATCACTCGGTGGTTCTTGCCCTTGGGCCGCTCTAGCTCGAGCCGAACTAGTTCGAAGCGGCTCGGGTCACGTTGTATGAGGAACGAAGCCGAGATCCTCTTTCCTGGGTGCTTGCGGGTACCCTCCTCTACGAGGCGACCACCGGCCTTTGCGATCAGGTCCAGCGCACCCTGGAGGGCGGCCGCTGATACACCTCCGCGCCGGTAATCCCGGTCGACGAAGAAGCAGGGGAGCCGGTAGTCCCGCGGCTCGACTAGCCCGTTCTCGTACTCCTTGCGGTGATAGATACGCGGCAGCTGCTCCGGGGTGTCTTACCGGCACCACCCGACGGCGCGATCACCGTCGAAGACCGAGCGCGGCGTGTGACTGTCCCTCGTTGACCAGACGTCGCTTCAGGGCGCGGTTGCCTCGGGGCCTCTGCCCCCTCTTCGGGGAACTTCGGGTGGAACGAGAGGCACTAGCGGCCTCCCCACACGCCGTCGTGCCGCTCGACGAACTGGGCAAAGGCATCCCAGGTGTCGGGCTGAAGCGGTTTGATGGTGTACGGCGATGCGGGCAGCGTAGGACCCGATTGCGGACGGTAGGCGTCCGCTGTCGAGTTACGCGGCCACTCGACGTTGTGCCTTCCAGACCTGCCGTGTACTCAGGGTGTGTGTCGCCCCTCCGACACCGAGTGCAACCCCCACGAGCCGGTGTATCTGCGCAGGTCACAGTGGGTAAGCGGCCGGTGGGGGTTGACTCGCGGTGATCCGGATCGAGGACGTCATCTGCGGTTCTGTCAACATTGCCGGCTTGGGTGGCCCGCCTCGCCTTCCACGCCACGCTGCCGGTTGATCAGCGCCCTCGACGACAAGGCGTAGACCTACCGCCGGTCGAGCCATCGGTTGGCGGGCGTGCGGTGCCCTGCCCGGCTCGCTCCACGACGCCCGGGGTCGGCGACTCAAGGCGTGGCGCTTGCCGACTGCCGTCAGAACCCGACCTAGAGGAAACGGAGACCTATCGGCGGGCGCTGCGCTTGAATGAGGGGGTGGGCGGAGGTCCTCCTTGGTGACCTGTGGCGCTTGTGGCGGGGAGAATCCTTCAGACGACCTTTTCTGCAACCACTGCGGTTCGCAGCTGAGTTTGTCCTGCCCCGGATGTGACTCTCCGGTTTCTGCGGGCCAGCGCTTCTGCGGTAAGTGTGGCCATTCCTTGACGGAGACTGCGGAGACAGAGGCGGACCCCGCTCCTCAGTCCCTTTCAGGCGAGCTCCGTCTCGTGTCGGTGCTCTTCTGCGACCTGGTGGGGTCGACGGCGCTTGCTGAGCGTCACGAAGACGATGAGGTTCGTGACCTGCTCGAGGGCTACTACGAGACGGCTAAGGAGGTGGTGGCCGGCTACGGGGGCGTCATTCAGAAGTTCATCGGCGATGCGGTCGTGTCGGTGTGGGGAGTACCCCGTGCGCTGGAGGATGACGCCGGCCGCGCGGTGCGCGCCGCCCTGGAGTTGGTCGACGCGGTGGCCGCCTTTGGGCGACGGGTGGGGAAGCCAGAGCTGGCGGTCCGCGCCGGGGTGGTGACGGGTCGGGCGGCTTCGGTCGATGACTCCGATGTGATCGTGGTGGGGGACCGGGTCAATACCGCCTCCCGAGTGCAGTCGGTGGCGTCTCCCGGAAGTGTGCTGGTCGACGACGTCACCTTCGAGGCCACTCGGGCCTCGGTGGCTTACCGCGACGCTGGCATCTTCGAGTTGAAAGGAAAGGCCGACCCGGAGCACCTGTGGACTGCGGAGCGGGTAGTAGCCGGGACCGCCGGGCTCGATCGGCTCGACGGGCTCGAGGCCCGGTTCGTGGGCCGGGAGTCTGAGTTGCGGCAGGTCAAGGAGCTGTTCCATACCGTGATGGAGCGGGGCTCGGCCCGTCTGGTGTCGGTTGTAGGTCCGGCAGGCAGCGGGAAGTCCCGGCTGCGCTCGGAGTTCTACCGCTACATCGACGGTTTGGTCCAGACCGTGTACTGGCACGGGGGCCGCTGTCTGCACTACGGGGAGGGGGTTGCCTTCTGGGCCCTGGCGGAGATGGTGCGCCAGCGCTTCGGGGTGGCAGAGGACGACCCGTCGGAGACCGCCGCGGCCAGGCTATCCGCCGGCCTTGAGGAACTGGTGGCCGACCCGGGGGACCGGGAGTTCGTCGAGCCCCGGCTGGCCCACCTGCTCGGTTTCGGCGGGGGAGAGCGGTCCCGGGAGGACCTCTTCGCCGGGTGGCGGCTCCTCCTCGAGCGCCTGGCGGACCAGAACCCGGTGGTGCTGGCGGTAGAGGACCTGCAATGGGCGGACGAGGGGCTGTTGGACTTCCTGGACTCGCTGTTGGACTGGTCGGCCTCCCACCCCATCCTGGTGCTCACCCTGGCCCGGCCCGAGCTGGGGGAGCGGCGCCCGGGCTGGGGCAATAGGCGCAACGGCACAATCATTAATTTGCAGCCGTTGGACGCAGCCTCGATGCGCATCCTGCTGTCTGATCTAGTGGAAGATCTGCCGAACGAGTTGGCGAGTCAGATCGTCCGGCAATCCGACGGTGTGCCCCTATATGCCGTCGAGACAATCCGCGGCCTGGTCGACCGGGACCTGGTACAGCCGAGAGAAGGCGTCTACCGGCTGGTCGGCGAGGTGGACCGGCTCCAGGTGCCGGCAACGCTGACCGCACTATTGGCGGCTCGTCTCGACGCGCTCAATGCCGAAGAGCGGAGGTTGGTCAAGGATCTCTCCGTACTCGGTGCCAGCTTCCCCCGTGAGTCGTTGCGCGGAGTTACGGACCTTGAGCCGGAACATATTGAACGGCTCATCGCATCGCTGGTCGAGAAGGAGATCCTGGCGGTGCGCAGCGACCGGCTCTCCCCCGAGCGGGGCCAGCTCCAGTTCACGCAAAACCTGTTGCGCTCGGTGGCCTACGACACCCTGACCCGTCGGGAGAAGCGGGCCCGGCACCTCGCCGCGGCCGCCCAGCTGCGGGCCGAGTTCCCCTACGACGGCGCTGAGGTGGCCGACGTGATCGCCGCCCACTACCAGACCGTGCTCGACCTGGACCCCGACGCCCCCGACGCCGCCACGGTGCGCTCCGAGGCGGCGGCAGCATATCGGCAGGCCGGCGACCGCTCTGCCGACCTGGGGGCTCCCGCCGCCGCCTTCGTGGCCTACCGCAAGGCGGCCCAGTTGCTCGAGGGGAGCGGCGACGACCTCGACGTGATCGCAGCTGCCGGGAGGATGGCCTCAAGGGCGGCCCGCTGGGCAGAGGCGGTGGATCTGCTGGGGAAAGCGGTCACCCGACTGGAAGCGGAGGGACGCGACGATGAGGCCCGCGCCGTCATGGCCGAGCTCGCCAACGCTCACACTCAGTGGGGCCATCCCGACGAGGCCATCACGTTGGCACGTCGGGCCCTGGAACGCACCCCTCCGGATGCCGTCGGCCCCGGTACCGCAGATCTCTTGCGGCGGCTGGGAAAGAACCTCGCTTTCGCGGGCGAAATCGCCGAGGCGGCGCCCCTGATCGAGCGGGCGATCGGGATCGGGGAAGAGCTCGACGACCAAAGGCTCCTCGCCGATTCGCTCGATGCAGAGGCGGTCAGGTTGTGGTTCTCCGGCCGTATGGTCATGGCGCGATCGGTTGGCGAGGCGGCGGTAGAGGCGGCCCGGGCCAGCGGTCTGCTCGATCAGCTGCATCGGAACTTGAGCAACCTGGGTGACGCGCTTCTCAGCTCCGATCGGCCTGCAGTCGACGTGCTCCGTGAGGCGGTCGACATCGCTCGCCGGATGGGCGACCCGGCCGCGGTGGCGATCAGCACGGCCAACGTGGTCAACGCGCTCATCTACATCGGAGCGTGGGACGAGGCCGCCGCTCTCACCGCTGGGACGATCGAGGAAGGCGTCGAATTCAAGGGGTCAGGCGGCGGCTTATTGCACGATCGGCTCGTTCTGATCAACGCCCTTCGGGGAGACCTTGCCGCCGCCCACCATCACCTCGACATTGCCAAGGAGATGCTGGCGCCCGAGGACCTCCTAGATGTAGAAATCTACGCTGCAGCCGAGGCGGCGGTGAGACTCGTTGAGGGAGACTTCTCCAGCATCCTGTCCGAGGCGCCGGAGCGGCTCACATCCATGGCACAAACGTTCGGCTGGTTCCAAGAGTCCGCCCGTCAGTTGTGGCCCGACGCAGTTGAAGCGGCGCTGCGCGCCGGTGACGGTGCCGCGGCCGACAGTCTGGTCGCCATGCTGGAGGCCGTCCCGCCCGGTGGATTGTCTCCCTATCTGCGGGCCCAACTCGCCCGCACCCGGGCCCGACTAGCCGCCGCCCGGGGCGAGCATGAGGACGTGGAACCCGGCCTCCGCCACGCAACCGAACGCTTCGCAGCCATGAGCTACCCCTACTGGGAGGCCATGGCCAGTCTCGACCTCGCTGAATGGCTCTCGGATCAAGGCAGGAACGATGAAGCGAAGGCGCCCCGCGACGCAGCCGCCCAGACTTTCGACCGGCTCGGCGCAGCACCCGATCTCGCCCACGCACGGAGGCTCGGTGGCATTAGGGAAGTAGCTGGCTGATTGACCCGCGTGTTTCAAACTGCGTTCGGCCGGTGGTCCCAAATGTGGAGGTGCGATGGATCCCTACGATCCTGCATCTCGCGGCCAGGCGGGACATACACGTCTTTGCTCCTGGTGATCTACGACCCCTTGTTCCGGATTCATGACCCGGGTGGTATGCCGGTGCCCATCGCACCCATACCTGGACAGCTACCGCCGCCACTTGGGACGCAGTGTCTCTCACAGAGGGTGTCATCCCCGCTTCGAGGCCGATGCGGGTGGCGAGGTCAACGGAACGACTGTCTCCCAGACCTGCCGTGTACTCAGGGTTTGTGTCCGTCCTCCGACACGATCTGACCAGCACGAAAGTGCTGGTCAGCGCAGTTTTCGGTGGCGGTCGAGCGGCTCGGATCGGACCCTTGTCATTGGTTTGTCATCATCGCCACGGCGACCCTGCTAGCGGCCCCTGCACGATCAGCCGGCGACCTCTCCAGGTTCGCCGGGGTTCATCCCCGAACGGCACCTCGGTGGCAATGGCCCAGGTCGTTAAGGCTGCGCGTTCTGGGACAGTCGACGGCGCTGGTGATGCAACCCGAGCCGTCGTTCCGTCGCGAGGCGACGGCCAATGTGCCAGGACAAATCACGTCAAGCCGTAACTCGCGTGGGCCGGTATCGCAGGGCGACCGCCCCCGACCCGAACTCATGGCGATCCACGAGCTCGAGGTGGATGCGCTCGCTCAGACCGGCGAGCAACGTCGGCCCGTGTCCGGCAAGGACCGCTGCACAAGGAACTCGTACTCGTCGATCAGTCCGAGATCTGCCAACGCCAGGGGAAGCGTCACGCCACCCACAAACAGGCCCTCGCCTGGCTCCTGCTTGAGCCGCTGAACCGCTTGCCCCAAGTCGCCTCGCACCAGCTCGGCATTCCAATCGACCCCGCTCAGCGTGCTCGACACGACGTACTTCTTCGCCCGGTCGATGGTCTCGGCGAACGGAATCTCCCACTCATCCATCCAGTCAGGCCACGTGCCCGTGGCCGGCTGCCGCCACGCCGACTCCATCATCTCGTAGGTCACCCGGCCGAATAGCAGGGCATCGGCTCGATCCATCTCAGCGGTCCAGTAGCGCATCGACTCCTCGTCCGGCGGGAGCCCTGCCTCGTGATGGCAGCAGCCGTCGAGCGTGACGTTGATCGAGTATCGAAGTGGTCTCATCTCGTTGCTCTCCCCCTTGATGCCGCGCCCGCGTCCACCGGACCGTACTCAGACGACTGCCGGCGCCACTTCCCATCGGCGCCCCCGATCGCACCTACCCAACATCGTCGTGGTGCGAACCAGACCGCAGACCGAAGCGCGCGACCGATTCGGCGATCTGCTCGCATGTGAGACCGTCACGGCGGTGTCACAGAACGCGCATCGCCGAGTCACGGCGAGAATGCCCTCCAACGCCGGCTGTGCGACGCTGCGGGGCGTGGAGGGTCCTGTTCGGGTAGGCGACACGGTGAGGCGACCTCAAGGTCCCGGCACGGCGTTTGTTCACTCGGTGCTCCACCGTCTCGAGGGGGCCGGCGTGACGTGGGCGCCGCGCTCCACTCGGGATCGATGAGCTCGGTCGCGAGGTCCAGTCTTGGATCCCTGGCGTCACGCCTTCGACGGGTGACGATGTCGACCCGCTCGCGCTGATTGAGATCGTGCGGGTCACGACCTGACCGCTGACACGGTCGTTGACGCCGAGTGTGTTGTGCATGACGACATCCAGCCGCGGAACGTCGTGGTCTTGCGTCAGACCCCGGTGGGACTGATTGATTGGGAGCAGGCTCGCTCAGGACGGCGAGTAGAGGACGTGGCCAAGGTTGTTGGGCCTACATCGAGCCTGGCAAGGACAAGACGCCGTCGAGGTCGTACGTCGATGGCGTCCAGGCAGCAGAGACAACCAGGCCGATTCGAGCGCTCAGCTCGATCGAAGCTGAGACCGTTGAACACTCGCCTCGGTGAGAGGTGAGGATCACAGGGAAAGAAACCGAACCGACGAAGCAGGTCACGCGATCCTTGATGCCGAATCTCGCTGATCAACTAGACAATTCGTCCTGATTCTCGGCGTCCGATCGCTTCGCTTGCTCGAGGCTTTGTCGATTGGGTGCTGAGCAGCCGATGCCCGAGCAGAATGTGCTCCGATGAGACTGTTGTGGGGGATGAGGTGAGTTTGGGCTCGGTTCCGGCCGAAAGCCGCCTGGAGCAGTTGATCGGTCGGCTCCTTGTCGCCGCGGAGACGTCGCTGGCGGAGGGTGACTTCGAGGCGGCTCGGGCCACCGCAGAAGAGGTCCGGGCGGTGAGCCCGGAAGAGCGCCGGGCTGCTGACATCCTGGAGCGGGTGACCCGCTCGCAGCGCGCTCCGGAGGGTGAGCGCGCCTTGATGACCGTTCTGTTCGCCGACCTCGCCAACTCAACGGCTCTGGCGGGACGGGTCGAGCCGGAGGTGATGCGGGACCTGCTCGCGGCCTATAGGGGGGCGGCGAGCCGGTCGGTGGAGAGGTTCGGCGGCCATGTGCTCCAATGGCTCGGCGACGGGGTGCTTGCGGTGTTCGGCTACCGCCGGGTGTTCGAGGATGATGCCAGGAGGGCGGTGTCCGCCGCACTGGATCTGGTTGCGGCAATCACCGAGGCCGGCCCGGACATGAGGATCCGTTTCGGTGTGGAGCTTGAGGTGCGGGCCGGCGTCCACACCGGCTTGGTGGTAGTCGCCGAGGTGGGGGATCAGACCGCCCGGGGGGAGCGAGACTCGATCGTCGGCGCCGCCCCGAACCTGGCCGCTCGAATCCAGGGCGAAACGGCGCCGGGCACGGTGGTGATCAGCGACGTCACCCAGCAGCTTGTCGACCCCGACTTCCATCTCAGATCGCTGGGGCTGCGCCAATTGAAGGGTGTTGTCCGGCCGGTGGAGTTGTTCGCCGTGCAGGGACCGCGTCATCCCGGGGCACGGCTCGACGCGGATCGCTTCCGTCGAACGCGCTTGGTTGGCCGGGACCAGCCCCGAGCCCTCCTGGCAGGAGCGTGGGAGCAGGTCAGCGCCACAGCCGACAGCACAGCCGGTGGGGGACAGGCGGTCCTCATCGCTGGAGAGGCGGGGATCGGCAAGTCACGGGTTGCCGCCGACATCCGCCAGCGCGTCGCCCGTAGCGGGGGGGCCACGCTCGAAGCGGGATGTCTGGCCTACCACACCAACATCCCGCTGTGGCCGGTTGCCCGCATGATGGAGCGGGTCCTCGACAGCGGCGTGCCGGCCGATCTTCTGGCAAGTCTGGTCGGACATCTCCAAGTGTTGGAGATAGACGTCGCCGAGGTGGCGCCGCTCTTTGCCCCGCTGTTGGGGATCGCCCAGCCCGAGGGCTATCCGGCCCCCGAGCTCGAGCCGACGGCCCTTCTCGATCGGACCCTGGACCGCTTGATCGACTGGCTGAGCCGGCTGCCGCAGCGGCGACCCACGCTCCTCGTCTTCGAGGATCTGCATTGGGCCGACCCGACGACCATCGAGCTGCTCGGTCGTGTCGTCAGGCGGGTGCCAACCGGCCTGCTGCTGGTGATGACCACCCGCGACCCGGAGGCACTCGGGTGGCGCGACCGGGTCCTCGACGTCTCCCTCGACCACCTTCCTAGTGAGGCCGCAGCCTCGCTGGTGGAACAGCTGGTAGGCACGACCGACCTGGCGGAGGAGACGCGGGCATCGATCATCGATAGAGGGGAAGGCATCCCTCTCTTCATCGAAGAGCTGACCCGGTCGGCTTTGGCCGCCGGGGAATCCGAACCTCTCCCGCTCCGACTCCACGAGCTGCTGGCGGGTCGGTTGAAGGCGCCGGGACTCGACCTGCGAGTCGCACAGGTTGCCGCCACCGTGGGCTCCAGCTTCGACCTGGCGACAGTGGCAGCCGTGATCGACGACCGAGACCGAGTCATCGGCTCGCTCGCTCAGCTCGCCGAAGTAGGCATCATCGAGTCGACCGGGGACCTTCTCGACGGTGTTGGCTACCGATTCGGCCATGCGCTCCTCCGAGATGCCGCGTACGAAACCCAGGTCCTCGAAACACGGCTCCAAACCCACGCCGGCGTCGCCCACGAACTCGAGCGGACCGGAGCCGATCCGGCTTTGGTAGCTCAGCATCTCGACCTGGCGGACCTTCCCGACCGCGCCATTCCTTTTTATATGGCCGCGGCACAGGGAGCCCAGGCACGGGGCGCCCACGCAGAAGCGATCCAACTTCTGACTCGGGTGGTTGAGCTGGTCAAGCTCATCCCGGCGAGCGACGACCGGGACGTAAGCCTTCTCACCGCCCGCATGCTGCGGGCGCTCAGTATCAGCGCCACGGAGGGCTACGCCGCCCCCGGGGTCAGAGCCGACCACCGCAAGGCGGAAATCATCACCGAGCGCCTCGGTGACCGACCCGAGGTTATGCCGGCGCTGCTCGCCATCTGGGTCACCGGGCTGACCAGCAGTGAACTCCGCACCTCAGGTCGTCTCATCGCCCGCCTCCTCCAGATGGCATCCGACCCGATGTTCGCCTGGTTCGAGCCCGAGGCGCGAGCCGGCGCCGGTTTTCAAAGCCTCCACCAAGGAGACCTCGCCGAGGCACGTTTCCACCTGGAGCGCGCCGTGGAGGGATTCGCTCAGCGGCCCGCCGACCAGGTCGTGTCATGGTTCTGGCCCCTGCCCCATGACCCGGTCGCCATCACCAAGACCGGCCTGGCCTGCGTCTCCAACCTCGAAGGGAACGCGGTCGAGGCGCAGCGCTGGGAAAGGGAAGCGATCGGTCGCGCCGAGGGTGTCGGGTTCCCCGGTCGCCCCATCAGCCTGGCTTTCATCAAGGGCTACGGCGCCTGGGGTCGCCGACTCCTCGGCGACATCACCGCCATGCGCGCCCTTGGCGCCGAGATCGTGGCCATCGGGCAGGAACACGGTTCCAGCTACTGGGAGAGGCTCGGATCGCTGTACGTCGGCGCCCCGAGCCTCGACCTCGACCCCGACCCCGAATTCGTCGAACAGACCATCGGCTTCCTCCGAGCGATGGGCCACGAAGCACTGATCGCCTCCGACCTCGCCTACCTGGCGAAGCTGCGCACCCTCAGCGGACGAACCGACTTAGCCGTCGAGACCATCGAATCTGCGATCCGGATCGTCCACAACACAGGGGAGAGCCTCCACCTCCCAGAGCTGCTCCGATTGAGGGCGCTCTACGAGAGCCAGCTCATCCCCGAGGGTGGCCGAAGGGTCGTGGATCTCCTCGAAGCGCTCCGAGTGGCGCAAAGCCAGAACAGCAACCTGGTCGCGCTGCGCGTTGCCATGGACCTCGCCAGACTTCCCGAGCGGGAGCGACCCGAAAACTGGCAACAACATCTGAAAGATGCACGAAAGCGGTTTCCCCCAACCGCCCGTTACCCGGAGCTCACCGAGGCCGAGTCACTCTCCGCCATCGATCCCTCCAATTAACGCCACGCCTTAGGGTGTGCGATGCCCCCGTCTCCCACTTGGATAGTGGGGGCGGCAGTTGGCTTCGTCTGCTTCAGCCCCGCCGTACGCCGAGCCGAAGCAATCACACGTGCCCGAGTAGCCGTAAGGGATACGACCGAGAGTCAGCCAACCCGGCGACGGCAAGCCGAGAGCGAGAGAGGCTGAGATGCAATCGACCCCACATGGACCTCGCCTCGTCGGCGCCATCGTTTGCCTCGGTCTCGCTGCCGGTCTCGCCGTCGTCAGCACGCTGTTCGTGGTGCAGGCGGTGGGGGAATACGGGCGGAGCGGGGCGCGGGCGCCGTTGCCGGGCAGAGCCTTCCCCTTTGCCATTGTCGGGTTGTGGTCGCTGCGATGCTCGCTCGACTGTGATCCGTCTTCTCAAGAAGAGCCGGTAGGAGCAATCTTCGCCGCAGTCGGCGCGGACCTATCAGGAAACCTGAAGTGCTGACGGACGAGCCCGAGACGCCGCACCCGCACATCTGACCCGAAGCGAGGCGTAGGCTCCTACCGGAGCGAGATGTCGCCCACGAGCCGGAGCAACTCGCAGCCGGCGAAGGGAGGGACCATGCGTAGAACCACCGCGTTCCTCGCCGTAGCGCTCGTGTTGGCGATCGCCGCCCCGCTGCCCGGCAGAGGCGGCCCCCCACCCGTCGCGGCTGCGCTGGCAGGCGTGCCACGCCGACATCGCGCCCAATCTCGAGATGTCGCCACGTTCTGGGTACCGCTCGACTACGACCGCCCGCGGGGGCCGAAGATCGACCTGGCGTTGATCCGGATTCCGGCCGGCGATCCCGAGCGGAGGATCGGGTCAATCTCATCAACCCGGGGGGTCCGGGCACCTCGGGGGTGGACATGGTCCTGAGGGCTGCCGGGTCGGACGACCCCCCCTACTCGGACGAGGTGCGGGCCCGCTTCGATCTGGTCGGGTTCGACCCGAGGGGCATCCACCGGAGCACCCCGCTGCTCTGTTTCCGATCGCTCGAGCAGGCGCTCAGCGTCGTCCCGCCGGTTCCCTTCCCGATGACTGCCGAGGACGAGGCGATGTTCGAGCGGGCCGACCGGGCGCTCAACCGGGCCTGCCAGCGGCGGGGCGGCCCCATCGTCGACCACATGGCAACCGGCAACGTGGCCCGGGACCTCGACCTACTGCGGCAAGCGGTGGGCGACCGCCGGCTCACATATGCCGGATACTCCTACGGCACCCTTCTCGGGATCACCTACGCCAACCTCTTCCCCCGCCGAGTGCGGGCGCTGGTGCTCGACAGTGTGGTCGATCCCATCGCCTGGACCACGGGCCGGGGCGACGGCGGAGGCGGAACCGGTCTACAACCGCCTGGGCAACCCCGCCGGCGCCCAGGCGACCCTGGAGGAGTTCTTCCGGCTGTGCGACGCCGCCAGGCCTGTGGGCTGTGCCTTCGCCGGGGATTCGGCAGCCCGGTTTGCCGCCCTCGCCGAGCGGCTGCGGTCGGAGCCGTTCGAGTACTTCGACCCCGAGACTGGGGAGACGGTCATCTTCACCTACGCCCACCTGATCTGGATGACCTGGTTCGCCTTGAACACTGCCTCTGATTGGCCCGATTTGGCCGAGTTCCTCGCCGAGCTGGAAGGACCCTGAACCCTGAATCGATGACCGAGGCAGCGGAGGCCCTCACGGAAGGCACTCAGCGGCGCCCGACAACGCCTCGCTATCCCAATATCGTGGAGGGCCATTACGGCGTGCTCTGCTCGGACAGCGACAACCCCGACGACCATCAGTACTGGTCGGCGGCGGGCGCCGAGGCCGACCGCCGCTTCGGCTACTTCGGCCGGATGTGGACCTGGTTCTCCAGTCCCTCCGCGGTGTGGGAGGGCTTCGGACGCCGACCGCTACATCGGACCCTTCGACCGCTCCACGGCCAACCCGGTGCTCTTGGTGGGGATCCGCTTCGATCCGGCGTCGGCCTATGAGAACGCCGTGGTGGTGAACGACTTGATGCCGGACTCGGCCCTGCTCACGGTGGAAGGGTGGGGCCACACCTCCGTCGAGATTCCCTCACAATGCACCGAGGATGTCGTCTCTCGGTATCTGCTGGAGGGGGTCACCCCGGTCGAGGGCGCCACGTGTTCGTCGATTTCGGGCCGTTCGGCGTGCCGTAGCCACGCTTCTGCGAAGAGCGCTCTCTTACGCTCGATCGTGGCGCGGCGTATCCCGACCCAGCGGGCGACCTCCGGGCACAACCGCCGGCGTGCATGACCGACCCGAGCCCATCATCCGTGCTCCGGAAAGCCGGCATGGGGCATGCCAGATCGTGAGCACCACCCCGGACCGGCCGGAACCCGCTGTAGGCGAGGGCGGTGCTGACACCAGCCAACATTGCACCGAGCAGCCTTCCGCTGCCTTCGTCTGCTTCGCCTTCGCCTTGGGCGGCGCCGTCAGCAGGCGCTCTTCGTGGTTCGCACGGTGGGGGAGTACGGACCGATCGAGGCGCGGGCACCGTGGTCATTCCGGCCCAGCCTCCCTTTACCATCGCTGGGCTGGGTGTCACTGCAGTTTAGCCCGGGCCCGCACGCCACCTTCTGCAAAGGTCGCGGCATCACCCCCGAGGCTGTCCAGAAGACCCCGGTTGAGATCAGATGCGTTGGTCGGTGATCCGCACGTCACCGAACAGCGTGTAGCTCGAAATGGTCGCCTCGGGACCGTCACCCTGGGCGACATCGATCACATCGTCGCCAAAGAGGGAGAACCGTCGGTTCGCACTCGACAACCCGTGGGAACGCGGATGACGAGATCACCTGCAATCCCGATGAATGTGAGCCGGGCACCGGAACCTATCCCTCTTGAAGCGTCGATGAGCACATCCCCGCCAGAGCCACCGCTGTTTCCTCGTTCCAGTCCGGCGCAACAGTTGCTCGCTGATCACCGAAGACGGCCACCTGCATCGGATCCCTCGAGTCTCTGGTTCCTTCGCGACCATAGATGACCGTTGGCTGCGATGCCGCTGTGAATTGGAGGTCGACAACCTGGCGGTCCCCTCGGGTCCTACGCTTCCAAGGTTGCCTCTCGGAAGCCTCGGCGCTGAGGTGGGGAACCACGACCTCTGCCTATCAGCGACGACCAGAAGGAGGTTTGGT
>CAWGRK010000008.1:0-134729 GCA_963824995.1 uncultured Actinomycetes bacterium
GGAGCACCTCGAGGCCGAACCCGGACAACCCGGCGGCTCCCTCGCCCAATGCTGTCTCCACCACAACTCCGAGGTCCCCGGTCAGCATCAGCGCCCGGCGCACCGCCGCAGCCGGGACCGAAGCCGCCAGCGCCACGGCCTCCACCATCACGCCACCGAGCGCGCCCTGCCGAAGCTCGCCAAGCAGCACGTTGCGGACAAACCGCTGCTCTTCGGGCGTGGCCCGCTCCATGAGATCACCCAGGACCGTTGCCTTGGCTGTCCGCGAACCGGGTCCCGAAGCGGTAGCCAGAGTGTCGAGCATGGCGTCCAGATCGCCCACGGTGAGTGTCGGCGCTTTGGCAGGGGCCACCTCGGCTCGCAGCGACGCCCACCCCACCCCCACCGAGCCCTGACGCGGTTCGCCGGTGAGAAACCCGACGGCCGGTACCACCTCGTCGGGCCCGGCAACCGCCAAGACCGCAGCCAGCCGCCTCACCTTGGCGGAACGCGCCGCGGTCTCGGCGACCTCGTTCGACGCCGCGACGAGGTCTGCCAGGAGCACGATCAGTCCTTTGAACCGCCGAGCACCGCCATGTCGGTGATGTTCTGCAACCGCACCTGGCCGCGAGCCACCAACACCCCGTCCTCGTCCCGGGCGATCGTCACCTGCCATAGCTGTTGGGTGCGCCCCCGATGGATGGGGGTGGCCACAGCCCGCAAACGCCCGGTGCGATGCGAGCGGAGGAAGTCGGTGGCGTTGGAGACTCCCACGGCCCCGATGATTCCGCTCTCGGCCGCCCAACTGACCGCACCGTAGGAGGCGATGGTCTCGATGATCGAGCAGTAGATGCCCCCATGGACGACGCCGTACGGCTGGTGGTGCCGCTCGTCGACGTCGAGCACGGCCAGGACCCGGTCTGGCCCGATCTCCTGGACGTCGAGCCCGATCAACTCCACGAACCCCGTGGGCGCCGGGACATGCTCCCTCACGGCATCTACCTCCTGACGTCGACGGGACGGTAGACGGATGGCAAATGCGGCCGTAGCTCAGTCCCCGGCTCCAGTTACTCTCCCGCTACGTGAGCCTCGCTAGGCGGTTGGTCCCGGTCTTCCTCGTGCTGGCCGCGGCATGCAGCGGCACCCCCGCCAGCCCATCTTTGACCGAGCCGGCCACCCCGACCACACAGGCAGGGCCAACCTCGACTGGGGCCACCACGAGCGAGCCGACGGCTGCTACCTCCACCAGCGTCACTCCGACGAGCGGCCCCACGGCGACCGCCCGTTCCAAGGTGATCCGAGCTTCCTGCGATCAGCCACCCGATGCCTGGGTGGCGTTTTGCGAGGCGTACGAACTGATACAGACGAATCACCTGGAGCCCCTGGCCGACGAGGAACTCGCCGCCGCCGCCGCCGGCGGGATCGACGAGTTGGACGACGATGCCCAAGCCCGTCCCAAAGACGAGGACCTTGTCTGTGCGTTGCCCACCGACGACTTCGAGGTGATGTGCCAGGCGATGACCGACGAGGAGGCGGGCACCGAGGATCTCGCCGAGTCGGCGCTGCGAAAGATGGTGGCCACGCTCGACCCGTTCAGCTCGTATCTGTCGCCGGAAGCTGCTGCCCAATCGGAGGAGGAATCCTCGGGGACGGTGGAGGGAATCGGTGCCGTAGTCAGGCCCGGTGAGGTCGGAGACAACGGCGAGATCGGCGATATTTGCCCCGTGCTCGGACCTGAGTGCCGGATGGTCATCGTCTCCGTCATCGAGGGCAGCCCGGCCGAGAAGGCGGGGATCCGACCCGGCGACGTCACTGTGGCGGTTGACGGAGAGCCGGTGGACGGCCGCACGGTCGATGAGGTCGTCGAGGCGGTGCGAGGCCCGGCGGGGACCGACGTCGCCCTCACCATGGAGCGAGACGGCGAGACATACGACGTCGTGGCTACACGGGCGGCGGTCGAGATCGAAATCGCCGATTGGGAGGTGATCGAGCCAGGCATCGGTCTGCTCCGGCTCTCGCTCTTCAGCGACAATTCACCCGAGAAGGTGCGTGAGGCCCTCGAGGAGTTCGTCGCCGAAGACGTTGAGACCGTGATCCTCGATCTCCAGGGCAACCCGGGGGGTTCGCTCGACGCCACGGTGAGGATCGCCAGCGAGTTCCTCCTGGGAGGCGACGTGGTGAGAACCGAAGGCCGCGACGGATCGCTGGCCTATCCGGTTCGTCCCGATGGCGAATGGAAGAACGAGGAACTGGGACTGGTGGTGCTCATCGACCGCGCCTCTGCATCGGCTTCCGAAGTGCTGGCGGCGGTGCTCCAGGAGCGGGGCCGTGGCGAAGTGATCGGCGAGAACTCGTTTGGCAAGAACACCGTCCAGCAGCAGTTCCCACTCGGCGACGGCTCGAAGCTCCGGCTGACCATCGGCCGGTGGGTTACCCCGGAAGGTCAGGACTTTGGGGCTGAGGGCGTGACCCCGAACATCGAGGTCGAAATCCCGGTGGATGCCGAGGCCGGCTTCCTCGTTGACAAGGCCCTGTCGTACATCGATTCCACCGCCTGAATCGGTCTGGAGGCCGATGAGCCGGCCGGGCCAGAGGGGTACGGTCACCGTCATGGACCGCCCCGACGACGCCGCCGGCGTGGTGCTCACCGCACTCAGCGAGGCAATCGACACCATCGCCACCGAGCCGGCGCTCGACCGGGTACTGAGCAAGCTGGCCGAGGGGGCGCGTCGTCTCGCCCACGCCAGATACGCCGCCATCGGGATCCCGGCGCCCGAAGGCGACGCATTCGACCGCTTCGTCACGGTCGGGATGAGCGACGAGTTGATCGAGCGCCTCGGCCCTCTCCCTCGGACCCATGGAATGCTCGGGGCGATGCTCACGGAGACACAGCCGTTCCGCACCGCCGACATCACCCAGGATCCCCGCTTCCGCGGGTGGTGGCCATTGGCGCACCCCATGATGCGCTCCTTCCTCGGAGTCCCCGTACTCACCCAGGGCGCGGTGATCGGCGCCTTCTACCTCACCGAGCGCGAGGGGGGCGAGGAGTTCTCCGCTGAGGACGAGGCGAGGGTCAAACTGCTCGCCGGCCACGCCGCCATCGCCATCGAGAACGCCCGTTTGTTCGAGGCGAGCCGCGAGCTCGCCCTCGCCGAGGAACGCGCTCGGCTGGCCAGGGAGTTGCACGACGCCATGAGTCAGTCGCTCTTCAGCCTCAGCCTCTCGGCGCAGGCTGCAGCCAGCCTGGTCGAGCGCCAACCGGAGCGGGCGATCGAGGAGATGAGCCGGGTGAAGGAACTTGCCCGGGTCACGATGGCCGAACTCCGTTCGGTGGTGGCCGGGCTCCGCCCCGCCGACCTGGAGGTCGACGGCCTGGTCGCCGCGCTTCGCAGCCAGCTTTCATTGCTCGAACGTGCCCACGGGCTCGACATCGTGGTGACGGTCGACGGCGAGCCCGACCTGGAGCCGGAGCAGGAGCACCACGTGTTCAGGGTGGTGCAGGAGGCGGTCACCAATGTCCTACGCCATGCGTCCGCATCCAAGGTGGGTGTCAGCATCACCGCCAAGCCGGGGGTTCTGATCGCCGAGGTGAGCGATGACGGGGTCGGTTTCGACCCGGAGGCATCGGCCATCCGCAGCCGCCGTCTCGGCCTCACCTCGATGAGAGAACGGGCCGAGCGACTCGGCGGAAGACTGACGGTGGAGTCCGCCCCGGGAAAGGGCACGACGGTGCGGTTGGAGGTGAGCCATGGGTGAACGACCGATAACCGTTGTGATCGCCGACGACCATCCCGTGGTGAGGCGCGGGCTTCGCACCTTTCTCGAGGCGAGCGAGGGGTTCGAGGTGGTGGGCGAGGCAGCAGACGGCGCCGAGGCGGTCAGGGTCACCGTCGCTGCCGAGCCGGACGTGCTGCTTCTCGACCTGGTCATGCCCCAGGTCGACGGAGTGGAAGCCATCGGCCGGTTGCGGCGTCACGGCTCAGCCACCAGGATCCTCGTCCTCACCAGCTTCGTCGCAGAGGACCAGGTGATACCGGCCATCCGAGCCGGTGCCGACGGCTACCTGCTCAAGGACGTAGACCCCCTCGAGCTTGCCGAAGCGATCCGCGCCGTCAGCCGCGGCGAGCCAATGCTGGCGCCACCGGCGGCTGCGGCGGTCATGGCGGCGGTATCGGGTTCGGTACCTGCGGTTCATCCCGACATCGAGAGGCTCACCGCCCGCGAACGTGAAGTCCTCGCCGGGATGGGGCGCGGGTTGGCAAACCGCCAACTCGCCGATGAGCTCTTCGTATCGGAGAAGACCGTCAAGACCCACGTGAGCAGCATCCTCATGAAACTGGGTCTGTCGGATCGGACCCAGGCGGCGCTGTTCGCGGTTCGGGTCGGTCTGGCGGATCCCAGGGCAGGTTGAGAGGACCTGCCTCGAGAAAGCTCGACCCCAGGAAACTAGGCCGGAAGACCGAGGAAGGCCCGCCCCAAGGCTGACGACTCGCTCTCCGCCCGGTGCCAAGATGACCGGATGAAATCGGGCCGTTCCGCCATCGTCACCGGCGCCAGCCGCGGGCTCGGACTCGCCCTCGCCCGATCACTCGCCTCATCGCGTTGGGCGCTGGCCATCGACGCCCGCAGCGGGATCGAGGAAGCTGGACGGCTGCTGGAGGCCGACGGCGCCGCCTCGGTTGCCGCCGTTCCCGGCGATGTGTCCGATCCCGACCACGCCGCTGCCCTGGTCGAGGCGGCACGGTCGCAGGGTCCCCTCCAACTGCTGGTCCACAACGCCTCCACACTGGGGGCGAGCCCGCAGCCGCGCCTATCCGAATTGGGGCGGGAGATGCTCATCGGGATTCTCGAGGTCAACCTGGTGGCACCGCTTCGACTGACCCAACTCGCCCTCCCCGATCTGCGCCGCAACGGCGGGACCGTGATATCGATCACATCCGACGCCGCCATCGAGGGGTACGAGGGATGGGGCGGATACGGGGCGTCCAAGGCGGCGCTCGAGCAGATGAGCAACGTGCTCGCCGCTGAGGAACCAGGAGTGAAGATCTACTGGGTGGACCCAGGGGACATGCGCACCACCATGCATCAGGATGCGTTCCCCGGCGAGGACATCTCTGACCGGCCGCTTCCCGAGACCCGTGTCCGTGGTTTCGCCCAATTGGTCGAGGGCAGCCTCCCATCGGGCCGCTACCGGATCGAAGATCTGCTCGTTTGATGCTTCGGATCGCACCCACCCCGCTGCCCGAGCCGATCGCAGGCACCGAACCCGCTGAGGAACGGGGATCGGGACGCGACGACGTCCGGCTCATGGTCTCCCGGGCCGGTTCACCCCCCACGCATCACCGATTCCCCGACCTGCCCTCGCTGCTGGCACCGGGAGACGTCCTCGTGGTCAACACATCGGCGACGCTGCCTGCCGCCCTCGAGGCGATGACGGAGGATGGGGCATCCGTCCGGCTACACCTCTCCACCCCAATCCCCGGCGGCTTGTGGGTGGTCGAGCCGCGCCGTCCTGATGGTGTGGGGAGCGCACCGATGATTGGCCAACCGATGGGCGATCGGCTGCTGCTTCCAGGTGGTGGAGAAGCCCGTCTGCTCGCCCCACACCCGGTCTGGGCGGAGCCCAGCCGGCTATGGACCGCCGTGATCGATGTCCCAGGGCCACTCCATGAGTACCTCGACCGCCATGGCGCGCCCATCCGTTACCTGCACGCCACCGGCGCCTGGCCGATAGCCGCCTACCAGACCGTCTTCGCCACCGTCCCGGGGAGCGCCGAGATGCCGAGCGCCGGTCGGCCCTTCACCCACCACATCGTGTCCCGTTTGGTCAACCGCGGCGTGATCGTCGTCCCGCTGGTCCTGCACACCGGCGTCTCCTCACTCGAGGCCCACGAGCCGCCCCAACCCGAGTGGTACGAGGTCCCGGCGGCAACCGCCCGCGCCGTCAATGCGTCCCGTGAGGGAGGTGGCAGGGTCGTGGCGGTGGGCACGACGGTGGTGCGCGCATTGGAGACGGCTGCCGATGACGCCGGCGTAGCCCACCCCGGACGGGGATGGACCGATCGTATAATCCGCCCTGACGAGGGTGTTCGCCTGGTCAGGGGCCTGCTCACCGGGTGGCACGAGGCCGGTTCGTCACACCTCGACCTGCTGGAGGCGGTGGCGGGGCACGCCCTGGTCGATCTCAGCTATCGCGAGGCGATCGAGCACCGCTATCTCTGGCACGAGTTCGGGGACGTGAACTTGCTGCTCCCGTGAGGCGAGGCTCAGGACTCCTCGGGGAAGGGAACGCCCGTCGCCGAGTGACATCTGTAGCCGTTCACGTGCACCGCCAGATACTGCTGGTGGTAGCCCTCGGCGTAGAAGAAGGACATTTCGGGCGCGATCTCGGTGCTGATCTCAGCGTGCCCCCGCCGGCGTAGCTCCTCCTGGTAGATGTCGCGCGACCGCTTCGCAGTCTCGAGCTGAGCATCGCTCGAGGTGAGGATCACCGACCGGTACTGGGTTCCGACGTCGTTCCCCTGCCGCATCCCCTGCGTGGGATCGTGCCTCTCCCAGAACACGCGGAGCAACTGGTCGTAGCTCACCTTCGCCGGGTCGTAGACGACCAGAGCCACCTCGGTGTGCCCGGTGCGCCCGGTGCACACCTCCTCGTACGTGGGGTTGGAGGTGAAGCCCCCGGCGTAGCCGACGGCCGTGGTGTACACCCCCGGGATCTTCCAGAAGAGCTCCTCCGCCCCCCAGAAGCACCCCATCCCAAACACCGCCCGCTCGAGGCCTTCGTGGAACGGTGGCCGGAGCGGTGTGCCCAGGACCCTGTGCAGGTCCGGCAGCGGGAACTCCTCCGCCCGTCCCGGCAGGGCATCTACCTCTGGGATCAATTCACTCTTCGCCTTGCTGAACCACATACGGGTCACCTCCAAGTATCGGAAACCGGTGCGTCCTCCGTGCTGTTCCCGTGGGGCACCCTTATTGTGGCCCCATGAGCGGCGAGGTGAGACATGCGTTGGACTAGAGGCACCCGAACCGGTCGGGTCCAGGATCGGCGAAGCGCCGGCGGGTCTTCATCCCCCGGCGGTGGCGGCGGTCTGGGTGGACTTGGTGGTCTTGGTGGCTTTGCCAAGATGGGGATCCCGGGGATCCTGATCATCGTCGTGCTCGGCGTCTGCTTCGGAGGGGATATCTTTGGAGGAGGCGGTCAGTTCCAGGTGCCCATCGACGTCGAGGCGCCGACCGGGACCCAGGGTCTGGACGAGGGACCCGACCCCGACGAGGAGTTGTTCGAGTTCATGGAGTTCCTCGAAGCCGACATCCAGGGGCTGTGGGCGGGCGTGTTCGAGCAGGCAGGGGAGGAGTACCCGGCTGCATCCATGGTGATCTTCACCGACCAGACTCAATCGGCCTGCGGGGGATCCACCTCTGCGGTCGGCCCGCACTACTGCCCACCCGACCAGACCGTCTACCTGGACCTCGACTTCTTCCGCGAGCTGCGGTCAAGGTTCGGAGCGGCGGGTGATTTCGCCCAGGCCTATGTCGTTGCCCACGAGTTCGGCCACCATGTGCAGAACGTCACCGGGATCATGGAACAGGTCCAGTCGCAAGGTGCCAGCAACGAGTTGTCCGTCAAGCTGGAACTGCAGGCCGATTGCCTGGCCGGGGTGTGGGCGCAGAGTGTGCAGGAAGACTTGCAACCGGGCGACCTCGAGGAGGCGCTGGCTGCCGCTGCCGCAGTGGGGGACGACCGCATCCAGGAGATGTCGGGGCAGATGATCAACCCAGAGCGATGGACCCACGGTTCGGCCGAGCAGCGGGCCACCTGGTTCCGGCAGGGCTTCGACAGCGGAAACCCCAACAGCTGCGACACCTTCGCCTAATAGCCGCGGTCAGACCTCCACGCCGACCCAGGCGAGGTCGTGGTCGCTCCCATCGCCGAGGAGGCTGAACCTCCTCCGATCGATGACGGATCGGGTCTGCCGGGCACCAAGCGAAGGGCTCAGCCAGATCTGGTCGAACAACTCGTGCCGTGGTGGCTGACCGGGAGGGCGGAAGCGGTGGGTCCAGCGGACCGAGGCCGGCTCTTCCCCGGACAGCTCCGGCTTGCCGCCCGGGGTCTCCTCAGGGCCGGCGAGACCATCCACCAAACCGAGCGGACCGGCGACGAGGGGGGCGAGGAACTCGGAATCGGTGGGATCGTTGAAGTCGCCGCAGACCACGAACCTGGAGTTGGGTCTGGTCTGGGAGGTGACGATCCGGTCGATCGTTTCCGCCTCACGGCGGCGTCGCTCGTTGTCCCTGACTTCCTGGACAGGTCGATCCTCCGGATCGACGGTGAAGGGGATGAAGTGGCTCTTGAGGTGACCCACGAACAGCGTGAGCAGCCTCCGCCCTCTTCTGATGCTGAGGACCTCGACCTGCAGGCAATCGCGTCCGAAGGCGGGCGTGGCCGGGTCGAGTGGGTGGACGGCGTGTCGCCAGGATGTCACCGCACCGAGCGGATACCTGGAGAGCATCCCGACATCGATGAAGCGGGCATCGTTCCCGTCCACGAGCGTCATGTGGCGGAAGTGCCCATCGAGATCGTCGGCGTTGAACCTCTGCAGCGTCTCCAGATTCTCCGCCTCCTGGACAGCGAGGACGTCGATCTCTGACCGCAGGATCCGCTCCGCCAGCAGACGGCGCGACTCGACCGACTTGGGGAGCACCAACCGGCCGTCCGGACTCAGCCGCAAGCGGTAGCTCTCCGGGTCGGTGAAGACGTAGTTCGCCTCCACCTCGTCGAACCCCTGGTCGATGGCGGTGGAGCACGCCGGAGAAATTCCAACGGCCGAACAAATTGTTCAGGTTGAAGGTCCCGACCCTTAGCTCCACGGCCACCCCCTCGGGGCGACCCTACCCGTGGTTGTACCTGATGGATCAGCCCGAGGCAGTCGTTTCGGTCATCTCCATGGTGGTGTCGGTCATCTCCATGGTGGTCTCGGTCATTTCCATGGTGGTCTCGGTCATGTCTTCGACTGTGGTTTCCGTCGCCCCACCCTCGTCGCCGTCACCGCCGCCACATGCGGTCAGGACAAATGTGAGCAGCGCGATCGGCATCAGCCGTCGGATCAGGTATCGCAGCATCGGACGCTCCTCGGTCGTCGTGTGTCGGTCCACGACCAACCTCACTGCCTCCGATGTGAGACGGGTGTCGATCGCCGCGGCACCGCCACCCGCTGCTCCGTCTCCGGGGGAGGCAAGAACTCAGGCCGTGGTGACGAGGTCGGCTCCGAAGCCGGCGAGGAGGAGTATGAACGTGATCCACCCGACCAACAGGACCACCCCGATGACGACCCGGGCGTTGCTCACAGTTCGAACCCCACCGTCGTGAAGAACCACAACGCACTGGTGAGCCAGACGACGGTCAACCCGGTGAACAACAGACCACCGATGGTGGGAAGGGCCCATCCCGGTAGCCCGTGAGAACGCACCGTCAGCATCTTGGCGGCGAAAGCACCGAACACGAAGCAACCAGCGAGAGAGTGGACGAGCGTGCGCGGTTCGGAGGGGTTGAAGCCAAGAGCCCAGAGGCAGTGATAGGCGACCGGTATGGCGAGCAGAAAGGCCAGCGTTCCCGAGGTCCGGTGGGCTATGCCGAGCCACGGCGGAGCACTGCCCTTGCCGAGCTTTCCGTAGAGCTTGAGCGCCCCCACCACCTGAGCGACGGCGAGAACCGCAACCGCGGTGGCCAACCACACCTTGAGTGTGATGGTCCGAGTGAAGAACAGGGTCACCAGCGACCTGCCGGTTGGATCGTGGACCGACCCGTAGACGCCGAGGGACAGCGCGACAAGCGCCCCAATAGCAAGGATCAATGCGAAACGACCCGTGCCGGATGGCCGCTCCGCTTCGACAGTCATCGCCGCCCTCCTCGCCGCCCAAGGCTACGCGTCGGGCGGTGCGATGTAGCGTGCGGGCGCTGTGCCCAGCAACCAGGACGTTGTCAGAATCCTGCGCGAGCTGGTGCTCCTCACCCAGCTAGAAGAGAGTGCGGCCCAGTCCTTCCGGATCCGAGCCTACGAGTCCGGCGTCCAGGCGGTGGCAGACATGGCCCGCCCGGTGGAGACGATGACCGATGCGGAGCTCACAGCGGTGCCCGGAATCGGCAAGGGGATAGCTGCCCGGATCAGGGAATACCTCGACACCGGGAGCATCGCAAAGGTGGTCGAGCTGCGGGCCCAGTTCCCCCCAGCCATGGTCGAGCTGACGCGCATACCCGGGATGGGACCGAAAACGATCCGCCTGCTCCACACCCACCTCGGCATCGACAGCCTCGAGGCCCTGCAGGCGGCGCTCGATGCGGGCAAGATCCGCGACGTCCCCGGACTCGGCGCCAAGACCGAGGACAACCTCCGGCGCGCTATCGGCCGCCTCGGGCTCCACGGCAAGGAGCGGAGGACCCCCATCGCCGAAGCCATGCCGATCGCAGTCGAGGTGGCCGCCGCTCTCGCCGGCATCCCCGGGGTCGTGGCGGCGGTCCCCTGCGGGAGCATCCGCCGACTCGCAGAGACAATCGGTGACGCCGATGTCGTGGTGGCCACCAAGGACCCCGAGCCGGTCATGGAGCGTTTCGTGTCGATGGGACTGGTCACCGAGGTGCTCGCCAGGGGCGAGACCAAGACATCGATCCTCTCTACGACAGGGCTCCAGGTAGATCTGCGCGTCGTGCGCCCCGAGCAGCTTGGCGCCGCATTGGTCTACTTCACCGGCTCGAAGGCCCACAACATCGACCTGCGGCAGCGCGCTATCGACCGCGGGCTGATCCTCAACGAGTACTCGCTGGCCGTGGTGGAGACAGAGGAGGTGGTGGCGTCGGCAACGGAGGAGGACGTTTACGCCGCCCTCGACCTCCCCTGGATACCTCCACCCATGCGCGAACACTCCGGTGAGATTCTCGCCGCGGCCCGCTCGGAGCTGCCCGACTTGGTCCAACTCGAAGACATCATGGGGGACCTCCACGACCACACCCATCTCTCCGGTGACGGGCGCGCCTCGCTCGAGGTGATGGTGGAGGCTGCTGCCAAGCGCGGGCTCCACTACCTGGCGATCACCGATCACGGCGAGGACCTCCCCATAAACGGCGCAACCAGGGAGCAGTTGTTGGCACAGCGGAAGCGGATCCGGAAGCTGCAGGGGAGCTACCCCGACCTGCGACTGCTCCACGGGTGCGAGCTCAACATCGGCCCCGATGGTGGGCTCGACTACGACACCGACTTCCTCCTCGGTTTCGATTGGTGTGTCGCCAGCGTCCACTCCCACTTCGACCTGCCGGTAGCACGGCAGACCGCCAGGGTGACGGCGGTGATGCGGCATCCCGCGGTCAACGTCATAGGTCACCTAACCGGGAGGATGATCGGCCACCGGCCCGGCATCGAACTGGACCTGGACGAGGTCTTCGCGGCCGCCGTCGAGACCGGGACCGGACTCGAGATCAATGGCGCGCTGGAACGACTCGACGTGCCGGCCCCCGCCCTGCGGCTGGCCGGGGGACGCGGTGTGGTGTTCGTGATATCGACCGACTCCCATCACCCCGACGACATGCGCCGGATGGAGTGGGGCGTGCTCAACGCTCAGCGTGGATGGGTCGAGAAGGACTCGATCGCCAACACCTGGGAGACAGAACGGTTCATGGAGTGGGCTGGAAGCAAGCGCGCCCGTTGGGAAGGGTAGGACGGCGGACGGCGGACGGCGGCCAATCCAAAGTGCGTCCCCCGCGCAGGTCGAAAGGAGTCCCGCTGCGGAGGACGCGGATTACCAGCCCTCACGCCTCACGTCGGGTACTGCGAGCGAAGCGATTGCCCTCCTACCGCGCTACCGCCTTGCGGTACTGGCGGATCGAGAGCGGGACGAACACGACCAGAAACACCACGATCCAGATGAGCGACATGAGGATCGGGTTCTGCATGGGCCACACATCCGGAGGCGGGAAGGCCGGGTCGGTGTTGCCGAACAACTCGCGCGCCGCCAGCGTGACCGCAGACACCGGGTTCCACTCAGCGAACGTCTTCAACGGGCCAGGGAGATTCTCGATGGGGACAAAGGCGTTGGAGATGAAGGTCAGAGGGAAGATGGCGATGAAGGTGGCGTTGTTGAACACCTCGGGGCTCCGCACCGACAGCCCGAGCGCCGCCATCGCCCAGGAGAGGGCGTAGGCAAAGAGCAGCAGCAGTCCGAACCCGGCCAGGGCCGAAGGAATCCCGTTGTATATCCGCCAGCCCACGATCAGGGCTGTCAGCGCCATGACCACAAGCACCAGGACGTTGTTGACCACGTCGCTGGTGGTCCTCCCCACCAGCACGGCGGACCGGGCCATGGGCAGCGAGCGAAAGCGGTCGATGATCCCCTTCTGGATGTCGGTTGCCAGTCCCGAACCGGTGATGGTGGCGCCGAACACCACGGTCTGAGCGAAGATCCCTGCCATGAGGAACTCCGTGTAGGAGACCCCTGGCACTTCGATGGAGCCGCCAAAGACGTAGGCGAACAGCAGCACGAACATGATCGGGGAAAGAGTCGAGAAGATCAGCAGGTCGGGGACACGCTTGATCTTGATGAGGTTGCGCTTTGCCATCACCGCCCCGTCGGCCAGCGCACGCGACATGGTGGTCATCGCGACCCCTTTCCGGCCCCGGCCAGTTCCGACTCGGCGTCATCTTTCTCATCGGCCTCTTCGGCGGCATGCCCGGTGAGCGACAGGAAGACGTCATCGAGCGTGGGTCGCCTCAGCCCTATGTCGAGGACGCCGACGGACGCACCGTCGAGGAGCCTCAGCGCCTCCATGAGTACCTCGGCGCCGCCCCTGATCGGAAGCGTGACCTCGCGGGTATGGGCTTCTATGACAGCTTCGCCCATCCCCAGAGGAGACAGCAACTCCACAACGGTCGGTATCGCTGAAGCCTCGGCCAGGGTGAGCTGAAGCCGCTCGCCACCCACCTGATCCTTGAGCTGGTCGGCGGTGCCCTCAGCGATCACCTTGCCGTGGTCTATGACGGCGATCTTGTCGGCGAGCCGATCGGCCTCTTCGAGATACTGGGTGGTGAGCAGCACCGTGGCGCCCTCGGCGACCAATTCGCTGATCAAATCCCACATGGCGAACCGGCTTCTAGGGTCGAGCCCCGTGGTGGGCTCGTCGAGGAAGAGCACGCCCGGCTTGGCGATGAGTGCACCGGCGAGGTCGAGCCGGCGGCGCATGCCTCCTGAGTAACCCTTGACCGTCCGATCGCCGGCATCGGCCAGGTCGAATCGTTCCAGGAGCTCCCTGGCCCGGGATCGGCTCTGTTCCCTACCGAGGTGGTAGAGACGGCCCACCATGTCGAGGTTCTCGAATCCTGTCAGGTCCTCGTCGACTGCGGCGTATTGGCCGGATACCCCGATCAGCTCTCGGAGTCGAGCCGCCTGGGTGATCACGTCGAGTCCGAGCACCTCGGCGCGGCCCTCCTCGGGCTGGAGAAGGGTGGTGAAGATCCTGATGGCCGTGGTCTTGCCGGCGCCGTTGGGGCCGAGCAGCCCGAGGACGGTTGCTTCGGGTACGTCCAGGTCGAGTCCGTTGAGCGCTACGACGGTGCCGTACCGCTTGACCAGGCCCTGTGCTGTGATGGCATGTTCCAAGTGATTGCTCCCCTAGTGACGCCCGGCACCATAGAGCGGCGCCGGACCTATCAAGACATCGATTTACTCGCCTTTGCGGACGACTTCAGTCCGCAATACCTGACTCCTTGGCATCTCTTTCCGTATGGACGTACGAGCGCACCCATACTCATCGGTCGTTCAGGAGCCAGCCCAACCGTGGAGGGAGCTTTCAGTCCCCTTCCAGATCCTCCAACGGTTGCCACACGTTGGCCCGTTCGAGCAGATAGACGCAGACATCGCGTCCCCGGTCGAGCACGTCGCACAGTTGCTCGCGACCCATGAACACGTCCACCAGCGAGACCTGGACGCGACCCACGATGGACAGACGACGCTCAGGCCCGGCGGTCAGAGCGCCGTACGAGTCGGTGGCAGCTATCTCCAGAGGGAGATCGGGTCCGGCGACGCCGGCCAACTCGGTAGCGAGGACGAGCAGGTCGGGGGGATCCGCCAGCGGCGGGAGGGACCAGTTGAAGAACACCGGGAGGCGATAGACGTCCTCCGGTTCGGGGAATTCGTCCGCTTCGGCGAATTCCCGCTCGATCTCACCCACCCGGTCTTCGAAGGCGAGCAGCACCCGCGGGTCGACCTCGAGCGTGAGATGCAGGTCGAGCGGCCCCCCGCACGCCTCCTCCGGATGCACGTCCACCTCGAAGGCCTGGCGGAGCGAGTACGTCTCGATGTACTGACGCTCGTCGTGGACGTGGAACCCATGGTCGATGGCGTGGTCCTTGAGTTCGGCGATGAATCCAGAAATGTCGACGGCAGCCATTTGTTGGACTACCTCCTGGGGATGGGCCGTTGACCGCAGCCTAGGGTGGCCGAGTGTCACGCTCCTTCGGCACTGAGTTGTTCCGCTTCCTGGCAGACCTCGAGGAGAACAACAACCGGGAGTGGTTCAATCAGAACAAGAGCCGCTACGAGGAGCACGTGCGCGAACCGGCGCTGCAGTTCGTTGCCGACGTCGCTCCCGGGCTCCGCAAGCTGAGCAAGCGGTTGGTGGCGGACCCGCGGCCCATCGGCGGTTCGGTGTTCCGCATCTACCGCGACACCCGGTTCTCCAAAGACAAGACCCCGTACAAAACGCACGTCGGGATCCACTTCTGGCACCAATCGAAGAGCGATGGGGCACCGGTCATCTACCTCCATCTCGAACCGGGAGAGTGCTTTTCGATAGGTGGGATTCACGCACCTCCCACGGCGCAGGCGCGCCAGGTGCGAGCCGCGATCGCAGATGACCCCGCCGGGTGGAGGCGGGTCAGCCGGGGAGGAAGGGTGCCCGAGCGCTTCTCGCTCGGCGAGCACGAAAGGTTGCAGCGAGTGCCAACCGAGTTCAGGGACAGTCCGGTGGCAGACGACCTCCGGCTCAAGGAGTTCATGCTCTCGACCAGGCTCACCCAACAGGAGGTGACGGCCGACGGCTTCGTCGATTGGTACATCGGCCTGATGCGCCCGGTCGTGCCGTTCATGCGGTTCGTGGGGGAAGCGGTCGGCGTCGAGGTGTGACTAGGCCCTGATCTCCTGGCGCATGAAGCTCACGTATGCCACCGCGAAGCTCACCACCGTCAGCGCCACCAAGCCGACTATCTGGGGCCAGACGATGAGCAGGCTCTGCCCGAGCGGCAGGCTCGACGGAAGGGCCTGGTCGATCTGCTCCAAAGTGACAACCCCGACGGCGCGTTGCGCCGGGTTGAGCAGCACCTGCGTTGCCTCCTGGAAGAGGGTGATCGGAGAGAGGCGCGACAGGGCGAGGTTGGTCTGGAGGTTGGCGAGTTGCTCGGCCGGGGACGGGCCGATCGGCGAGATCACCCCGGCGATGACACTGGCCAGGAGCGCTCCGAAAAGCGCCAGCACCAGCCAGACGGCAAGGGCGACCAGCGCCGATGTCGCCGCCCGTCGCGACAAGACCGAGCAGACCATGGCAAAGGCAAGCCATAGACCGACGTAGATGATCGAGACCAACAGCCAAACGGCGAGGCGGAACACCTCCGAGAGCGTGGGGACGAGTCCCAGTCGGAATATCCCGATACCCGACACGAGCAGCACCACGGCGGTGAGCATGATGGCGATCACGGTCAATCCGGCGACGAACTTCCCATTGATCACGTCGTCGCGGTGGATCGGCTGCGAAACGAGTCTGGGGAGCGTTCCCTGCGACCGTTCGCTGTTCACCGCATCGAATCCGAAGCCGATCCCGAGCAGTGGGGCGAGGAACCCGACGAAGAAGTAGAACGGAAACGGGATGGGGTCGGCGTTCTGTGTGAAGAGCAGGAGGAAAAGGTCGGCGGTGCCCGTGGCATCCGGCGCCACGTCGCGGATGGCGTTGGCCACCGAATAGACCGAACCCACCGCGGCCAAGCCCAGAACCACCAGAAGCACGACGAACCTGGCAGACAGCACATGATCGGCCAGTTCCTTGCGAGCCACGACAGCCCAACCGCGCTTGAGGTCGCGTTGGGGGGCTGCAGCGGTCTCAGTGGCCGTCGTCATCGGCCACCTCCTCTCCGTGGTACACCCTGCGGTACACCTCGTCCAGGTCGGGCTCGACCGGCTCGACCCGTTGCACCGGGACACCTGCACCGACCAAAGCCGCCACCACCCTTGGGGTGACACCGAGTGGGCCGCTCAGCCTCCAATGGCCGGTGCGAACCTGCTCGACATCGGCCAATCCGGGCACCGAGGAAAGGGCCCCGGTCACCCTGGTGGCGTCGGCGTCAGTCTCGAGCTCGATCCAACCGCCACCCCCGGCCGCCTGCCGCGCCAGTTCCGAGACTGGACCCTGGGCCACCAGACGCCCTTCGACGAAGATTCCCACCCGATCGCAAACCGACTGGACCTGGTGGAGAAGGTGGCTGGAGAGCAGCAACGTCACCCCGCGCTCGTCGGCCAGTCTCCTGATCAGCGCCAGGATCTCGGCGACGCCCTCGGGGTCGATGGACACCGTCGGCTCGTCGAGGATCAGGATCTTGGGATCCTTGACCAGCGCGTCGGCGATGCCGAGCCTCTGCCTCATTCCCCTCGAGTAGGTGCCGACCGCCCGGTCGGCCGCATCGGCCAGCCCGACCTCGCCGAGCAACGACTCGAGCCTTGGCTCACGCTCGTCCTTCCCCAGCCCGTTGAGCCTCGCCGTGTACCTGAGGTTCTCCCTGCCGGTCATCCCCTCGTAGAAGCCCACGGCGTCGGGCAGGTACCCCACAACCTGCTTCACCTCGATCGGCTGCCTGGCCGGGTCGAACCCGACGACCGTCGCCGTCCCCGATGTCGGCTCGCTGAGCCCGAGACACATCAGGATGGTCGTGGTCTTGCCCGCACCGTTCGGACCGAGCAACCCGAACACCTCGCCCTCGTTGACCTTGAGGTCGAGATGGTCGACCACCACGCGGTCGCCGTACTGCTTGGTCAGGCCTCTGGTGACGATGGCCGCGGCCACCGGCTACCTCCGGCCGTAGCGGCGGAACACCCAGGCGAGGCCGGCGAAGGCGAGCACGATCACTCCCACACCGACCAGCCCCCATAGTGCTGATGTGTTGACGGTGACCCTCAACTCGAGCTCGTCGGTGGCGTCGGTGTCAGGTGCCGAGGCGTTGACCGTGAGCCGGTAGTCGCCCGCCAGTGCCTCGCCCGATGGGGTGATGGTCGCCGTGACCTGCGCCGAATCTCCGGGGAGGATCTCGGTGACCCCGAGCTCGGAGAACGTCACGTCCCACCCGGTCGGCACCGTGCCGGTGGTGAGCTCGACTCCTAACAGCGGAGATGTGCCTTCGTTCACCACGAGCAGCGCAACCTCGGTGGCCTGGCCTGCAGTGGCCTCGGCATTGAGGACCTCATCGGGGGTGGTCAGTGTGAGGGCGTAGCTGCCGGTGATGGTCACCGCCACCTCGGTCTCAACCGTCTGCCCACCACCAACCGCCTGGACCAGGATCGGGTATGTCTCGGCCGGTGCCGCCGGGTTGGGGCGCACCTCGACTGTCAGCGCGCCGCTCTCGCCTGGGGGGACGGTCAGGGTCGCCGCCTGGGTGTCCGTTGCCGGACGTGCCTCGACAAACCATCCCTCGGGCCCTGCCGCCTGCAACTGGAAACTGACCTCACGAGGTGTGTCGTTGGTCAGGTCCAGGTCGAAGCTGAAGGTGGTATCGGCGCTGTCGCGGAGCTCCGGCGAGTCGGTCGTGAGTTCGACTGAGCCACCGGCGGCAGCGGCGAGCCGCAGTTCGATCGGCAGCTCGGTGTTCCCACTGTCTGCTCTGGCGGCAACGGTGAGCTCGTAATCACCTTCTTCCGCATCCTCGGGAACCTCGACCTCGAGGTCGATCACCGGCGGTATCTCCTCGACGACCACCTGTGATACCTCGAACCCGCCGCCCCGGAGGGACCCTGTCCACCCCTCGGGCAGCCCCTCAAGGGAAAGGGCGACCCGGTCGCCGATCGGTCCGTTGACTGTGATGCTGAAAGTGGCGCTGCTCCCGGGTTCGACAGCTACACCGGCGAACGGCGTGGTGATCTGCACACTGTCGGGACGGGGAGTGGTGGTCTCGGTCTCCTGGGCGAGCGCCGGCGCCGCGCCGGCGATGAGGACCAACCCGACCACCGGGATCAGCAGCCGAGTGACGCGCCATCGACGGGCACTCCGCATGTTTCTCCGCCTCCTGTTTCTCGTCGTGATCATGGGCCGCAGGGGCCACTGCAGGTTCGTGCCGCCCTCTGGGGGGCGGCAGCGAAACCTGAATCTAGAGGGTCACTCGCATAGACGCCTCATCCGTTGAGTTCGACCGGGCGCTCGCCGAGCGTCACGGTCAGCGTCTGCTCCTCACCATCGCGCACCACGGTGACCTCCACCGTGTCCCCAGCATGGCGGGTGCGGACCTGGCCGGCTAGGTCTTCGATGCCCTCGATGGAGGTTCCGTCCACGGCGACGACGAGGTCACCGGCTTCGATCCCGGCGGCTTCGGCGGCGGACCCTGGCTCGACCGACTCGATCAGCGCTCCACCGCGACCCTCGACCGTGTCCTGTCCACTCACACCGAGGAACCCGGACTCGATCTCCTCACCGGAAACGAGTCGCTCCGCTACCGCCATGGCCCGGGTCACCGGGATGGCGAAGCCCACTCCCTCGTTCCCGCCGGAGCGGCTGAAGATGATGTCGTTGATCCCGATCACCCGACCCTGGAGGTCGGCGAGCGCTCCACCCGAGTTGCCCGGGTTGATGGCGGCGTCGGTCTGGATCATGGGCTGGGTGTCGCCCGCCGGCGAGGTCACGGCACGGTCCACAGCACTGATGTACCCGACGGTGACGGTGCCCTCGAGACCGAATGGGCTCCCGATGGCAATGGCAAGCTGGCCGACGCGCAGATCCTCGTCCACGGCCAATTCGGCGGCCCTGATATCCACGTCGCCGGGCTCGAACCCGACAACGGCGACGTCGGAGGCGGCGTCGGCGCCGACGACCTCGCCCTCGAGTCGCGTGCCGTCAGAGAGCCGCACGGTCACCTGCTCGGCGTTCTCCACGACGTGGGCCGCAGTGAGGATGAGCCCGCTCTCGTCGTAGATCACACCCGAGCCGAGCCCAAAGGCCGACTCGAGTTGCACGACCGACGGATTGAGCAGCTCGGCCACCTCGGCAGCCGGCTCATCCGATGGCGGGAGCGTGTCCGCCACCTCGTTCGCCGCCGTAGCGTCGTCCGCGGCGGCCGTCTCGTCGGCCCCTGCGACCAGCAGACCGTCGTCCAAGGCCAATCCGGCGAAGACGCCACCTACGAGTAGGGCGATGGCAATTGCGATGATGCCAACCGCCCGCCACCACCCGCCTCGCCGGTTGGGGAGGGGATCACGGCGCGGCGGGGGTGGCGCTGGCGGCTCTGGAAGCGTCATCGTCGGAGTAGGGCTCGACGTGGCGGCTTCCTGGGTGGGCTGATCGGTCATCGATGCTCCTGGCTGGAATTCCTACGGCAAGGTACGTCCAAGCCGCTAAAGGGGGCGTAAAGAGAGCCAGACGGAAGACGGCGGCTCCCCCACCCGGTGAGAGAGGGGGGTCAGGGGAGGGTGATCGCCGTCGGCTCGCCCCCTCCGCCCCCTCCGCTCACCGGGGGAGGCCGAAAGCACTCCGGCCGTCTGCCGTCCGCCGTCCCTTTGCTGACTAGAAACCTCCGATGGCTCTCACCAGGGCTATTGCCTATCTCACCGGAACACGCTTCGTCGTCAACACCGCGGTGCGGTTCGTCTACCCGTTCCTGCCGGCGATCGCCCGCGGCCTCGGGATCGACTTGACCCAAGCGGGGCTCCTGTTGTCGGCAAGGTGGGTGAGCGGTCTGGCCACACCGGCCTTGGTACGCACCAGTGGAGGCGGCAACCGGCGTCTAGTCGTGATCGGACTCTCTCTGTTCACGGTGGGGATGACCGTCACGGCGGCCAGCGGGGTCTTTTCGGGAGCGCTGGTCGGGTTCGCCGCAGTGGGGCTTGCCGCTCCCACATTTGCCCTCGCCGCCCAGTCGTATGTGTCCGATCGGGTTCCCTATCACCGCCGGGCGCGGGCCTTGGCGGTGATGGAGATCACCTGGTCGCTCGCCTTGTTGCTGGGGGCACCGGCCGCCGGTTGGCTGATCGGCCGCCTCGGCTGGCAGGCGCCGTTCTGGGCGCTGGCGGGCGTAGGCGCCATTGCTGTGATGACCGTCTGGTGGGCATTGGAGCGGGACACGCCGGCCCCGCTGGGCGCCGCAAGCTCGCTCAGGCTCGATCGGAGGGCCATCACCGTGGTCGCGGTGATGGCACTGTTCCTTACCGGGGGTGAGCTGACATTCGTCGTCTACGGGGCCTGGCTCGAGGACCGGTTCGGGCTCGGACTGCTCGCGCTCGGTGCAGTGTCATCGGTGGTCGGCATCTCCGAACTCACCGGTGAGTCGGCCACCTTCGCTTTCACCGACCGCCTGGGGAAACGGCGTTCGATCGCCTTGGGTCTCGCCGTGGCGATCGTCGGGTACCTGACTCTGGCCGCGGTGGAGGGCACCCTCGTAGTCGGGGTCGGCGTGTTGGCGGTTGCGCTGCTCGGATTCGAGTTCAGCATCGTGTCCTGGATCCCTTTGGCAACCGAGGTCAGGCCCATGGCAAGACCCCGGTTCCTGGCGGTTGCCACCATGGTGAGTGCCCTGACCAGAGCGGGTGGCGCCGCGCTCGGCCCAGCGCTGTACGCCAGGTTCGGGTTGCCGGGCAACGCCGTCGCCAGCGCCCTGCTCAACGCCGCCGCCCTCGCCCTGCTCGTATTCGGCCTTCGTGAGCGTCCCCCGACCGACTCGACGTAGTCCCCGACCATGACCGATCGTTGGGACCGGCCATCCGGCAGATCACCGGCTACGAACGGCACATGATCAGGAGGAAGCACGGCCCGCGGTCTTGTTACAGATGCACCACGGAGCCGAGGTTTAGGCTCAAAGTGGTGGCAAACGATGACAGAGGCTGAGGGGTTCTCGCCGACTCTGACCCACCTGCTGGAGCTTGCCGGTGTCGGCGACCGTGCCGCCTTCGCCGAGTTGTACGACGCGGTGGTGACACGGGTGTTCGGATTGGCACGCAGGGTTATACGTGATCCTGCACAAGCAGAGGAAGTGGCCCAGGAGGTCATGGTCGATGTCTGGAGGCACGCCCCTCGCTTCGACCCAGCGCTGGGTTCGGCGCTCTCGTGGATCCTGGCGATCACCCATCGACGCGCCGTGGACCGCGTCCGCTCAGAGGAAGCCTCTCGCCGCCGCACCCAACAAGTGGCGGCCCTCGAGGCGACCGTTGCCCATGACCCCGCCGGCGAGGCGGCCGAGACCGCCGACCAGGTGGGGCGAGTCCGGGCGGCGTTGGGTGGGTTGACCGATCTGCAACGGCAGGCCATCGAACTCGCCTACTTCGACGGACTGACCTACCGCCAAGTGGCCGAGGCACTCGACACTCCGCTGGGAACCGTGAAGACGAGGATCAGGGACGGACTGCTCCGACTCCGTCCGGTGCTCGAGGACCTTTCATGAACGACCTGCACGACCTCACTGCCGTCTACGTCCTCGATGCCCTCGACCCCGGCGAGCGGGCCGAGTACGAGGTGCACCTCGCCGGGTGCGACCAATGCCGCCGGGAGGTTGCCGCGCTGCGCGAGACCTCGGCTGAGCTTGCGGAGAGCGTGGCAGCCGAGCCTTCGCCGGGTCTGCGCGACAGGGTGCTGGCTCAAGTGACGACCACACCTCAGGTTTCGATCCGCCCGACGCCGCTGAGGCCGGCACCATCCGAACCCGCCCCCGGGACGGCGGCGACCCCGTCACCGGCCCCGCCCTCGCGGGCGCTCACCGCCTGGCTGGCGGCAGCCGTGGCGGCGCTCGTGCTCGGCGCCGCAGCCCTCGGATTCCTCGCAGTCCGCCTCGACCAGCGGCTCGATGATGTGAACACGAGGCTGGCCGCCACCGAGGCGCAGTTGGAGGAGACCGAGGGCCAACTCGCCTCCACCGAGGCGAGGCTGGCCGAGACCGAATCACAGTTGGTCAGCGCCGGAGAACTGCGCGCCGTGCTCGCCTCGAACGACGGCTCGGTGGTCTCGCTCGCAGGCCCCGGCGAGGGCACGATGCGGTTCGCCTATTCACCCACCACTGGCCAAGGCGTCCTCATCGGTGACGGGATGGCACCGGTGGATGAGTCCGAGACCTACCAGGCGTGGCTCATCGAGGATGGTGTTCCCCAGCCTGCGGGGCTGTTCTCGCCTACCGACGGAGAGGTCACGTTCGCCGTGGAGGGCGACCCCGGCGAGGCCGAGGTGGTGGCGGTCACCGTGGAGCCGGCCGGTGGGTCGCCACAGCCAACTTCAGACATTCTCTACCTGAGCGAGCTCAGCGAGGCCTGAGCCGGTAACGTTTTGCCGCCCTTACAGGGAGGCGCCTTTGCCCATCCCGGTCCCCAGGTTCACTCTCGGGATAGAGGAGGAGTACCTCCTCGTCGACCCCGCCAGCGGCGATCTCGCCGCGGATCCACCCCCGACCATGATGGATGAGGCGCAGGCGCTCCTCGTGGACCAGGTGTCACCCGAGTTCCTCCGCAGCCAGATCGAGGTGGGCACCGCCATCTGCCGGGACATCACTGAGGCACGCGTCGAGCTGAGCAAGCTGCGGCTGGCGGTCTGCGAAGTGGCCTCGAGCCACGGTTTGGCGGTCATTGCCGCCTCCACCCACCCCTTCGGGCGATGGGGCGCCCAACTCGTCACCGACAAGGAGCGCTACATGATGCTGGAGCGCGACCTGGCCATGGTGGCCCGCCGGTTGGTCATCGGGGGGATGCACGTCCACGTCGAAATCGGTGATCCCGACCTCCGCATCGATCTGATGAACCAGCTCAAGTACTTCCTTCCCCACCTGCTCGCCCTGAGCACATCATCACCGTTCTGGGAGGGCTACGACACCGGTCTCAAGAGCTACAGGCTGAGCGTCTTCGGGTCGATGCCCCGGACCGGACTCCCCGATGAGTTCTCCACCTGGACCGACTACGAGCGGCATGTCCAGGTGCTGGTGGACAACGAGATCATCGAGGACGCCAGCAAGATGTGGTGGCACATCCGGCCGAGCGCCCGTTTTCCGACCCTGGAGATGCGGGTGGCCGACGTGTGCACCCGCTTGGAGGACGCCCTCGGAGTGGCAGCGCTCTACGTCTCGCTGCTCCACCTCCTCTATCGGCGGCGGAGCGAAAACCAGCGCTGGCGCCAATACGCCCCGATGCTCATCTCGGAGAACCTGTGGCGAGCACAGCGGTACGGCGTGCACGGCTCGCTGATGGACTTCGGAAAGGGCGACCTCGTGTCGTTCCCCGATCTGGTGGACGAGCTGATCGAGATGACGAGGATCGATGCCGAGGAGTTGGGGTGCGTCGCCGAGTTGGAGCACACCCGCACCATCGCGGCTCGGGGCACGTCTGCAGACCTGCAGCTTGCCGCTTATCGCCAAGCGATATCCGAGGGCGCCAGCGAGCACGATGCGCTGCGCGCCGTCGTAGACATGCTCATCGACGAGACCACCAACGGCCTCGTGTCGCAGACGTCGCCTGCGGCGGAGTCCCCGACTACTGCTTGACCAGGAAGTCGCCGATCTTGTCCTGAGCGGCCCGCATCACCTGCCCGGTGAGATCCTGGAGTCCGCGGGCGATCGCCAGTTCCTCGCCGATCACCGGAAGCGGCGGGTCAGCCGGGTTGCGGCGCGCCTTTCCCACCGCCTCGAAGTGGTCGCCGCGGAGATTGAGCACGGCATGTGCCATGGTCTCCACCTCGTCCTCGGCCAGATGGAGGTGGAGGGTGACGTCCTTCTCCATAGGGTCCTCCCTTCAGCCCCACGAGCGTACGCCGGTGGAGGCGCCGGTCGTCGGGGTCGACCCGCTGACTATGCCGGGCTCAGCCTTGCCCGAAAGTCACTTCGACGCTCACCTCTTCCACGCCCCGCAGCAACGACACCGCGACCACCGATCCGGGTGCGACCCCGTCGAGGACTTCGTAGAGATCGTCAGGGTCGGTGAGCGCCCGTCCGCCGAGTTCGGTGAGGAGATCGCCCTGGCGGATCCCGGCCGCAGCCGCCGGGCCATCCTCGAACACCATCCTCACGAGGACGCCATCGACATCGGGGAGACCTACGGCACGACGCAGTTTCTTGGCCACCTCCGCAGGCGCTACCCCCACGCCGAGCCTCGGACGCTCCGAGGTCTGTCCGCTCGACAGCCGCTCTACCGCGCCCTTCAGATCCTCGTCCGCCGGTATCGCGAGATAGAAGCCTTCGCCGAGGCGGTTGGTGTTGAGCCCGACCAACTGGCCATCAATGTCTACGACCGGCCCACCCGACGCCCCCGGAAGGAGCGGTGCGGTGTGCTCGAGGCTCCCCGAGATGGCACGCCCACGGGGACCCCGGAAGCTGCGTCCGGTTCCCGAGACGAAACCGAAGGTGACCCGCAGCCCCATTCCGCCCGGGTTGGCCAGCGCAACCACCGGCGAGCCCAGAGCGACCTCGCCGTTGGGCGCCCACGTCAGCGGGGCGGCGTCACCGGTGTCTACCGCAACCACGGCCAGATCCTCGTCGAGATCGGCGCCGCTGACCGTGCCCGTCTCCGTGCGCCCGTCGGGAAACGACACAGTCACCTGCTCGCCTCTGAGGTTATGAGCATTGGTGAGCACTCTGCCCTCGGAGATGACGATCCCCGTGCCCCGTCGGTTACGGCCGATCCCCACGACGGATGGCCCCACACTGTCGGCTACCGACACGATGGCCTGTTGCATCTCGGAGAGCGACATCTCTACCTCTCTGGGTAACTAGTGACTTGCAAGTGACAATGTACAGGTTCGGTTGATACTGTCAAGCCCGAAAATGCCTGAACCTGCCTCGCCTCTGGCCGAAGCGCTCGCCCGAGTTGGCGATCGTTGGACTCTCCTCGTGGTGGAAGCGCTGCTCGAGGGCCCACGCCGATTCTCGGAGCTGGGCGAGCAGGTGGGGGGTATCGCCCCCAACATCCTCTCGCAGCGCCTCAAGCACTTGGAACGGGAGGGTCTGGTTCTCGCAGAGCCGTATACCGATCGCCCTCCCAGGTTCGAGTACCGGCTGACCGCGCCGGGAAAGGAGTTGGCGGATGCGCTGCGGGCGCTGAGTCAATGGGGCGCCCAGCACTCCGAGGCCGAGGTTCCTCGGCACGACGCCTGCGGATCCCCGCTCGAGGTGCGCTGGTGGTGCCCCACATGCGCCGCCGTCGCCGACCCCGACGAGGCCGACCTCCGCTACGTGTGACCGTTCCGCTCGACCCTGAGGCAGTCCGTGCGCTCTTTCCCGCCTTGCGCCGCACCCTCGATGGCCGCCAGGTGGCCTACCTCGACGGACCTGGCGGCACCCAGGTGCCCGAAGCTGTCATCGATGCGATAGCCGACTACCTCCGCCAGGGCGGGAGCAACCTCGGCGGTGGGTTCGCCAGCAGCCACGCCTCGGAGCGGATCGTCACAGGAGCGAGGGATGCGGTTGCCGACCTCATGGGTACCGACCCCGCTGCGGTCGCATTCGGACAGAACATGACCAGCCTCACCTTCGCCTTGAGCCGGGCGCTGGCACGCACCTGGAGCCGGGGCGATCGGGTGGTGGTCACCCAACTGGACCACGATGCCAACGTCACCCCCTGGGTGGTGGCCGCCGAGGAACACGGGGTTGAAGTGGATCGGGCGCGGATCCGGATCGAGGACGGGACACTCGACCATGATCACCTCGAGTCGCTGCTCGGCGAACGGACCCGGATGGTGGCGGTGACGGCGGCGTCCAATGCGTTGGGGACGGTGGTGGACGTCGCCCGTGTAGCCGAGGCGGCGCACCGGGTGGGTGCGGTTGTCTACGTAGATGCCGTCCACTTCACCCCACATCATCGGGTGGACCTGGCGACGCTCGGCGCCGATCTGTTGGTCGCCTCGGCGTACAAGTTCTTCGGGCCACACACCGGAGTCCTCGCTGGTCGGTTGCAGTTGCTCGACGAGATCGATGCCTACCGGCTCCGCCCGGCACCCGAGGACCCGCCGGGGAAGTGGGAGACGGGAACCCAGAGCTTCGAGAGCCTTGCCGGTGTGACCGCCGCCGTGGACTACCTCGCCTCTCTGGGCCGGATCGCCGGCGGCAGCGGGGACCGCAGGACGCTGCTCGACGCCGCCATGGCCGCGGTCACCAATCACGAGACCCGACTCTCCCGTCGCTTTCTCGACAGCCTCGAGACCTTGCGTGGTGTCCGTCTCCACGGTCCCGGCGGAGTCGCACCCCGTTGCCCGACATTCGCCCTCGAAGTGGAGGGTCTCCACCCGAACGATGTCGTCATCGCTTTGGCCGACCGCGGCGTCTTCGCCTGGGCCGGGCATTACTACGCCATCGAGCCGATGAAGGCCCTGGGCGTCCTCGACCGCGGCGGCCTGGTCAGGATCGGCTTCGTCCACACCACCACCGAGGCAGAAGTCGACCGGGTGCTCGAAGAGCTGCAGACGATCAGCAAGGGGTAGCCCACCTTCGTCTCTCCACCCGTCGGAGGGTGGTGGAAAGAACTGGTCAGTGGGTCACTTTCCCCTGCGGGCAAGGAAATGGATCGGCTGCCGTCCGCCGTCCGCCGTCCTTGTCTGCAGTCAGGGAACCCCCAATGCCACCGGCCCGCCCCTTCCGACTCGCTCTATACCCATAACCCCGAAAGGCGAGCGCAGCGAGCACCTGCCACCATCGCCTCGATGCGTCGCCCAAAACCGGTCATTGGATGGCGGGAGTGGCTCGAGTTGCCCGGGTTGGGGATCTCGGCGATCAAGGCGAAGGTGGACACCGGCGCCAGGTCTTCGTCACTCCACGCGTACGGCATCGAGCGATTTCGAAGGGATGGCCGCTCGATGGCGAGGTTCGCCATCCACCCGCTCCAGCGCCATGCGGCACCGGAACTGATCGCCGAGGTGGTGGTGGTGGACGAGCGAATGGTGCGCAACCCGGGAGGGAGACTTCGAGCTGCGGCCTGTAATCACGACCGATGTCTCTCTTGCCGGGATCACCTGGCCGGTCGAGATCAACCTGACCACACGCGACGAGATGGGGTTCCGCATGCTTCTCGGTCGCCAGGCGCTACGCGGTAGGTTCGTGGTGGATCCCGGTCGTTCATTCCTCGCCGGCCGGGACGCTTTTGCGGAGCAGTAGAAAGGCGCCATGCATCTCGGCATCCTGTCTCGGCGGTCCTCCCTCTACTCGACGCGCCGGTTGCGCGAGGCGGCCCAGGACCAGGGACACGACGTCCGGGTGGTCGATTACCTCCGCTGCTATATGAGAATCACGTCGAAGCGGCCTTCTGTGGTCCTCGCCGGTGATGAACTCAAGTTCGACGCCGTGATCCCGCGGATCGGCGCCACCTACACCTTCTATGGGGCGGCGGTGGTCCGCCAGTTCGAGATGATGGGTGTATTCACCGCCAACGAGTCGCAGGCCATCAGTCGATCGCGCGACAAGCTCCGGTCCCACCAGGTGCTGGCCCGTGCAGGAGTCGGCATGCCGGTGACCGCCTTCGCCCACGCCACCCGCGACACCGAAGGGCTGCTCGACATCGCCGGTGGCGCCCCTGTCGTGGTGAAACTGCTCGAGGGAACGCAAGGGGTGGGCGTGGTGCTCGCCGAGACACGCAAGGCGGCGGAGTCGGTGATAGGCGCCTTCCGTCAGTTGGACGCCAACGTCTTGGTCCAGGAGTACATCAAGGAATCGAAGGGCGCCGACATCCGCGCCTTCGTCGTCGGGGGGAAGGTGGTGGCGGCCATGCGACGTCAGGCGGCGCCCGGTGAGTTCCGATCCGAACCTCCACCGCGGTGGGTCTGCAGAGAAGGTCAAGCTGGCCACGATCGAGCGGACGACCGCGGTCAAGGCGGCGAAGGCCGTTGGGCTCGACGTAGCCGGTGTGGACCTGATCACCTCGAACCACGGCCCGCTGGTGATCGAGGTGAACTCCTCGCCCGGTCTCGAGGGCATCGAAGGCGCCACCGGCATCGACGTCGCCGCAGCCATCATCAGGTTCGTCGAGGAAGGCTCCACCCGGGTGAGAAGGCGTGCCCGGATCACGGGCTGACCGCAACTCCCCGATCACCGTTGGCACGGTGACGGTCGAGCCTGGGCGCCGCCGGAGCCTCGAGTTGCCTATCGCCCGGTTGAGCACCGGGACCTCGCTCAACCTGCCGGTCGAGGTCACCAACGGGCGCTACCGGGGGCCGCGGATCTGGGTGAGCGCTGCAGTCCACGGCGACGAGTTGAATGGCGTTGAGATCATCCGCCGGCTGGTTCGCAGGGTGGATCCCCGTTCATTGGCCGGGACCTTGATCGCAGTCCCGATCGTCAACGTGTTCGGCTTCGTCAACGAATCGCGCTATCTCCCCGATCGTCGTGACCTCAACCGTTCTTTTCCCGGTTCGGCACGCGGGTCGTTGGCGGCTCGCCTGGCGAACCTGTTTCTTCGCACCGTCGTGGCGCACTGCGATGTAGGCATCGACCTCCATACCGCCGGCGGTGAGAGATCGAACGTTCCCCAGGTCCGGGGAGACCTCGACGACCCCGAGACGAGAAGGCTGGCGGAGTCGTTCGGCGCTCCCTTCCTGGTCGAGGCGAGGCTTAGAGATGGCTCTCTCCGCCAAGCGGCGACCCAGATGGGCAAGCGGGTCCTGGTCTATGAGGCGGGGCAGGTCCGTCGCTTCGAGGAACACTGCATCGAGGTGGGTACGTCCGGTGTACTCCGGACGATGACGGCCCTCGGAATGGGCGATTGGGGGGTGCCTTTCCCAAGGGACCGGCCCGTGCTGGTGCGCCGTACCACATGGGTGCGGGCGCGCCGCAGCGGGATCGCCCTACTCGAAGTCGAGTTGGGCGACAAGGTGGAGCAGGGACAGGTCCTGGGCACGATCGGCGATGCTCTGCAGAGCCGCCCGTCGCGGATCACCGCTCCAGTCACCGGTTGGGTGATCGCCGTCACCCTCGATCCGCTCGTCAGCCAAGGGGACGCCCTGGTGCACCTCGCCTTGGCCGACGATGCGGTCAGAGTGCGGCTCGATCGCGGTCCCGAGTCGCGTTCGCGCGCTCGGAGGGGGCCCGAGAGCGATCCTCACTGAATCAGCGCGGGATCGTGGTCCGCTTGAACTCGTTGAGACCGGTCCACGAGATGAGATCGAGCATCCGGTCGAGGTCGTCCGCCTGATCCCTCGCCATCAGCCGGACGAAGACGGCCTCATCGTCCACGATGAAGGTCGGAACGCCGAACACCCGCCATCTGTCGGCAAGTTCGGTGTGCTCGGTGCGAAGGGTGTCGAGTGGCTTGCCCTCCGCCACCAGGTCACCGACCACGCTCGGATCGAGACCGGCGCCGATCACCACCTCATCCAGCACATCGGGATCTCTCAGATCCCGCCCCTCGTCGTGACGGGCGGTGAACAGGGCGCGGTGCACCTTGCCGAAGGCCTCTGGGAAGCTGTCACGGACCGCCAATCCCCATTGGAGTGCGAGCACTCCGGATCCCTGCTCACCTGCGGGCCGGTCCCACACCGGCGGCTCGCCCTCGTGGACATGGACCTGGTTGAGCGAGAATGGACGGAAGCTGACTTCCCATCCTCTGCCATCCTCGAGTCCCGATAGGACCGCCTCGTTGGCATTGCGGGCGAACGGGCAGAGATAGTCGTAGGTGACGATGAAGCGGTGCATGGAGCCAGTGTTGTCTGTTCGGGTCTTCTAACTGCAGAAGTCGGGCGGAGCTTCGGCCGGCTCCACGGTGGGCTCAGCTGGCCTCGCGCAGGCTCCTCAGCCAACGCCGGCGGAGATTGGAGCGCTCCCGGGCGGTGAACCCACCCCAGACCCCCTCGGTCTGGTTGGTCTCTACCGCGTAGGAGAGGCACTCCTCCTGAACCTGACACCCCGCACAGACCGCCTTCGCACGGGTGATGCCCTCGAGATCCTCGGGCATGGGGAAGAACATGTCGGGATCGCCGGTACGGCACGCCGCAAGCTCACGCCACTCAGTGACGTCGGCGGTCTCATCGAACCTGGTGGTGGTTGCCTCACTCATTCTGATCGTCTCCGGGACCGGAACAACGCTCCCCCCCGAACATTTGTTCCCGGGGAACCCGCCAGACTAGGCGCCCGGACCACCCGGGTCGAGAGGTTTCTACCCCGCACCGTCCAAGCGCCCAGCGACCTCAGCGGGCTTCTTCCCGCTGCCGGCCCAACTCGACCCGGGCGACAGTGCGGAGATGGACCTCGTCGGGACCGTCTGCGATCTGGAGGGTCCGGGCATGCGCCCACATCTGGGCCAGCGGGAAGTCCTCGGTCACCCCCGCCCCGCCGAACAACTGCACAGCGCGGTCGAGTACCCATGTGGCAACCCTCGGGGCGATCACCTTGATGGCCGCAACCTCGGTTCGCGCCTGTCTGGCTCCCCGGTTGTCGATCAGCCAGGCTGTCTTGAGCACCAGCAGCCGCGCCTGCTCGATCATGATGCGGGACTCGGCGATCCACTCCTGTATCACCCCCCGATCGGCGAGGACCACGCCAAACGTGGTGCGCTCCGCCGCACGGCGGCACATCAGTTCGAGTGCCCTCTCCGCCATGCCCAGGGCGCGCATGCAGTGGTGGATCCGGCCGGGTCCCAGCCGGGCCTGGGCGATGGCGAACCCGCTGCCCTCCTCACCGAGAAGGCTGGAGGCCGGGACACGGACCCCATCGAAGCTGATCTCGGCATGACCACCACGGTCGTGGAAGCCGTACACCGAGATATCGCGCTCGAGCTTCACACCGTTTGTGTCGAGCGGAACCAGGATCATGGACTGACGGCGATGCGGGTCGGCGTCGGGGTTGGTCACCCCCATCACGATCGACAACCGGCAGCGCGGATTGAGCGCTCCCGACGAGAACCACTTGCGGCCCTCGACCACGTATTCGTCGCCCTGCCGTGTAATGGAGGTGCGGATATTTGTGGCGTCCGATGAGGCGACGTCGGGCTCGGTCATCGAAAAGCATGAGCGGATCTCGCCTTCGAGCAGAGGTGTCAGCCAGCGCTCTTGTTGCTCGGAGGTACCGAACATGGCCAGGATCTCCATGTTGCCCGTATCGGGAGCCGAGCAATTGAGCGCCTCCGGGGCCAGTTGCGGGCTCCTCCCCATGATCTCAGCCAACGGGGCATAGTCGAGAACCGAGAGCCCGGCCCCCCATCTTCTGTCGGGTAGGAACAGGTTCCACAACTCCTGCGAGCGGGCCTCCCTCTTCAGCTCATCGATGACCGGTGGAGCCTGGTGCGGATCGGACGCCGCGGCCATCTCGGCGGCGTAGCGGGGCTCGGCTGGATAGACGTGCTGATCCATGAAGTGGAGGAGGCGGGAGCGGTACTCCTCGGCGGTTGGGCTCAGGTCGAAGTCCATGCCGACAGTCAACACCGGCGCTCAATGCCAGGCGATCCAATCTCCGTGGTGGTGGTAGTCGGCCAGATCGATCACCTGACGATGGTCCCTCCGGTACTCGATGAGCGAGAGCAGCGGCATTGGTGTACCGATCCACTCCATCGACAGTCGCGACACCGGGCGCCCTGCCTCCCGGAACGCGCTCTCCACGGCGCTACGGGCATCCGGAGCGAGCTGATTGAGCACCATCGAGTGGACCACGCACAATGCCGTGGCCATAGGGCATCGTGCGATCAGGCCGGGCAATTCGGCAACCGCGTCACCGGTGACCAGGTCGACCGGATGGGACCTCGCCACCTCGATCGCCGCCAGCAACCTGGTACGGCGAAGCTCCTGATCGGGCCAGACCAGCGCCTCGAGCCACATGGCGGCATCCGCGTCGGACAGGTCAACCGGATGGAGGTCTATCCCGAGTCGCCGACTCGTTCGGGGCATATCGCCCGGTACCGGTGGCGGTGTCGGTCCCCGCGGCGCGCACTCGATCCTCACAGAGGAGGCGGGGTCACCCACCTCCCCGGCCGGACCGAAGTCGTGGTGGTAACGGTCCCATCGGAGCAGGAGGCCGGCACTGGCTCCGATCTCGATCACCGCTAGCGGCTGTTCGTTTCGGGCGGCGACGACACCAAGACCCAGCATCAGCACCGCAGCGCGGGCCACCTCGTTGGTCTGCACCCGGCGTGTCTTCATGAGATGGATCAGCGCGGCGCGGTTCCGCCTGCAGAAATCGGCGAAGACCGCCCCGGTCTCCTCGTCGGGTGCACACCCGCCACCCAGCGACGGGTAATAGGCCGCCAAGGGGTGATCGGCGCCGCCGAGGAGCAGGAAGTGCGCCGCGGCAAACAGCGGGAGGACACCCGGTTGACCTGGCAGGGCCTTTGTTGCCAGATCGAGAAGGTGAGGGTCGGCGACGACCTCGCGCCCAAGTCGCAGGTAGAGCGGGGAGTCTGCGAGCGATTCCTCCACCCAGGTGGCGAGCCTGACCGCCTTGTCGGTAGCCACTCGGGGACCGTAGACGCTCCCCTGGGTACTCTCCCGACATGGACGACCACAAGGACCTCTCCGCCGCGGTCAACGATGGGTTCGGCACGGTGCTGGCGCATCTGGAGACATTGATACGCATCCCTTCGGTGAGCGCTGACGGCTTCGACCCGGCGGAGGTGCGCCGCTGTGCCGAGGCGGCGGCATCACTCGCCGGCGCCGCCGGGTTCTCCGGGGTACGGCTACTCGAGATCGATGGCGCCCACCCCGCCGTGTTCGGAGAGATCCCGGCACCGCCCGGCCAGCCGACGGTCCTCCTCTATGCCCATCACGACGTACAGCCCCCGGGGCCTTCCGAGGAATGGGACAGCGATCCCTTCGAGCCGGTGGAGCGCGATGGTCGGCTCTACGGGCGGGGATCCTGCGACGACAAGGCGGGTATCGCGGTGCATCTGGGTGCGGTTCTCGCCCATGGTGGACGTCCTCCTGTGGGGGTCAAGGTGCTGTTCGAGGGCGAGGAGGAGATCGGGTCGCTCCACCTGACCGACTTCCTCGCCGACCATGGGGCCTCACTCGCCGCCGATGCGATCGTCATCGCCGATTCGGCGAACTGGCGGCTCGGCGAACCGGCGCTCACCACGTCGCTGCGTGGGTTGGTGGACTGCGTCGTCGAGGTGCGGACGCTGCGCAATGCTGTCCACAGCGGTCAGTTCGGCGGGGTCTACCCCGACGCCATCATGTGCCTGGTGCGAATGCTCGCCACGCTCCACGACGACAGCGGCAACGTGGCTATTGAGGGTTTGGCGAGAAGCGAGGCCGACCCACTCGACCTGACGGAGGAGGAATTAGCCGATCAGGCCGGGGTGCTTCCCGGTGTCCGGCCCATCGGCGAGGGAGGGCTTACCAGCCGTCTGTGGACACGTCCGGCGGTGTCGATCCTGGCAGTGGACGCGCCACCCGTGATCGGGGCGATCAACCAACTGGTCCCGGTTGCCCGCGCCAAGGTCAGCCTGCGGATCGCACCAGGCCAGGACCCCGATGCAGCCGCCGAAGCGCTCCGCCGCCACCTCGAGTCCGCCGTCCCGTGGGGTGCGCAGGTGACCGTCCACGGAGGCGCCAAGGGCGCCGCGGTGTCGTTAGCCGGAGAGAACGCCACGTCCGAGGCATACCGGCGGGCGATGCGGACCGTGTGGGGGCGCGATCCGGTCGACATCGGTGTCGGCGGCACCATCCCATTCGTCTCTGCGTTTGCCGATTCGTTCCCGGGTGCGGACATCCTGCTCACCGGAGCGGCCGACCCCATGTCGGGCGCTCACGGGCCGAACGAGAGTCTCGACCTGGACGAACTCCGCCGGAGCGTGCTGGCCGAGGCAGTGGCGTTCCGGGTCCTCGCCGGAGACGGGGTCAGTCCGGCTGGGTAGCGCCGCGAAATCCCGTTTGACGCCAGCCCTCGTAGACCGCAATTGCGGCGGCGCTGGCCAGATTGAGGCTCCTTCCCTCCGGCGTCATCGGTATGCGGACCCTCTCTGCGACCCGGGGGTCGGAGAGGACCGACTCGGGCAGACCCACCGACTCCTTGCCGAAGACGAGGGCATCACCGGGCCGGTACGACAAATCGGCGTACGAGGTTGAAGCGTGCCCGGTGAATGCGACTACCCGATCGGGGGCTTCTTCGCTCAGGAAGTCCTGCCAGGAGCGATGAACCCGGAACACGGCACGCTCCCGATAGTCGAGCCCAGCACGACGCAACCGGGCGTCATCGAGGGTGAACGAGAACGGTTCCACCAGGTGGAGAGTGCAGCCCGTGTTGGCGCAGAGCCGCATGATGCTCCCGGCATTGGGAGCTATCTCGGGCTCGTGGAGGACGATGCGGAAGAGCAAGGCGTAATGAGTTCTGGGTATTGAGTACTGGGTACGAGTTCCTGAATTATGGGTGATCGACCCCTCGATGGGTCAGGTTCCGACGCCCAAGCAGCACCGCCACAGTCACCAGAACCGACCAAGCAGCCGCTGCCGACGAAATTCAGTACCCAGTACCCAGTAACCAGTACCCAGTGCTCAGTGCTCAGTGCTCAGTACCCAGTGCTCAGTAGCTCAGTACCCAGTGCTCAGTACCCGTATCCCGCCGCCAGGCGGGATACGTTCTGGCTTCTCCTACGATGCCCGGCCATGGATGTTGCGGCGCGAGCTGTCGGTGCGGTCAAGGTCTACGGAGAAGGGGCGACCGCGGTTCGCTGCCCTGGACGGCGTGTCCGTCGAGTTCGGCAAGGGGGAATTCACCGCCATCATGGGGCCCTCGGGGTCGGGGAAGTCGACACTCCTCCATTGCCTCGCTGGACTCGACTGGCTCACCGGCGGTGAGGTTTGGATCGGCGACCAGCGCCTCGGTGATCTCAGCGACCGCGACCTGACCCGGCTGAGACGCGACCGGGTCGGGTTCATCTTCCAGGCATACAACCTCATCCCGACTCTCGATGCAGAAGAGAACATCACGCTCCCCATGGACATCGCGGGCCGCAAGCCCGACCAGGCATGGGTCGATCAGGTCGTGGGGACACTCCGGCTCGAGGACCGCCTCGACCACCGTCCCTCCCAGCTCTCCGGCGGGCAGCAACAGCGGGTGGCGGCGGCGCGTGCCCTTCCTCCCGCCCCGAGATCGTCTTCGCAGACGAGCCGAGCGGCAACCTCGACTCCCGCTCCGGCGCTGAGCTGCTCCAGTTCCTTCGACATGCCGTCAGCGAATTCGGTCAGACGATCGTGATGGTCACCCACGACCCGAGCGCAGCCGCCTACGCCGACCGCGTGGTCTTTCTGGGAGATGGGCGGGTGTCGGGCGAGCTCGCCCAACCAACTCGGGAATCGGTGCTTGACCGGATCAAAGAGCTCGAGAGAACCGAGCCAGCGGCAAGCACGGCCGGCTGACCTGTGCTCCGCGTCGCCTGGAAGGGCCTCTTGGGCCACAAGGTCCGCTTCGCCCTGACCACTCTCGCCGTTGTGCTCGGGGTCGCCTTCGTGGTGGGTTCCTTCGTCTTCACCGACACTCTGGGGCGTGCGTTCGACAACCTGTTCACCGATGCTTTTGCCGGTACCGATGTCACGGTGAGGGCCACCCAGGGTCTCGAGGAGCTGGGGGCTGAGCCGGTCCGCCTCCCGGACGACCTACTGGGGGATATCGAGGCGGTGGAAGGGGTGGACGAGGCGTGGGGATCGGTCGCCGGGTTGGTGCAGGTGACCAGCGGGGGAGCCCAGCCTGGGAGCGCATTCGGCCCGCCGACTCTCGCCTTTTCCTGGCAGGAGACCGACCGGCCCGGCCCGTTCGAGCTGCGCAGCGGCCGTGGTCCTGAGGCACCCGGGGAAGTGGTCATCGACGCCGCCCTTGCCGCTGACCTCGATGACCCCACCACCGTGGAGTTGGGCTTCGGGGGGCGTCCAGAAGAGTGGACCGTCGTGGGCGTCGCCGGGTTCGGCGACCAGGACTCGCTGGGTGGCGCCGGCTTCGTGCTCTTCGAGTTGGCGGAACTCCAGGATCAACTCGACGCGATCGGTGAGCTGGACACGATCGATGTGGCGGCTGCTCCCGATGTGGAAGTCGAGGAGTTGGTCGAGCGGATCAGCGATGTCCTCCCTCAAGGGACGGAGGCGGTCTCATCGCAAAGCGTCGCTCAGGAGCAAGCGGCGCAGTTCCAGGAGGCGCTCGGCTTCTTCAACACCTTTCTCCTCGTCTTCGCCGGTATCTCGCTCTTCGTCTCCACGTTCATCATCCAGAACACATTCCGGATCGTGGTGGCCCAGCGCACCCAGGAACTGGCATTGCTTCGTGCGGTCGGGGCGAGCGGCGGGCAGGTCACCCGGATGGTGCTGACCGAGGCGGCATTGGTCGGGTTGTTGGCGTCGGCGATCGGATTGTTGCTCGGGCTGGGCCTCGCCCTGGGGGTGCGGTGGCTGATCGACCGCCTCGGCGTCTCGCTCCCCGAAGGTGACCTCGTCGTGGAGCCGAGAACGCTCCTGGTGGCGGCTGGCGTCGGACTGGTAGTGACCCTCATCTCGGCCGTGCTGCCCGCATTGCGCGCCGCTCGGGTCCCTCCGGTGGCGGCGATGCGTCTCGCCGAGCCCTCGGGCCGGGAGACCACGGGCCGGCCGCTGATCGGACTGGCAATCGCCTTGGCTGGAGCCACCGCGGTTGCCATCGGGTTGTTCGTGAACCAGGACGTCCTCACCCCCATCACCCTGGTTGGCGGCGGTGTCGCCGTCCTCTTCATCGGGTTGGCTGCTCTCTCCCCGCTCCTGGCGAGGCCGGTAGTGGCGGTGTTGGGTGGACCGCTCGGAGCGGTTTCCGGGATCCCGGGACGTCTGGCAGAGCGCAACGCCAAACGCAGCCCGCGCCGGACAGCGGCAACCGGGGCAGCATTGATGATCGGTGTGGCGCTGGTGACCACGGCGCTCGTGCTGGCGGCCTCGTTCCGGGCGACGATCAACGAGGCTCTAGAGGGAACCTTCACCTTCGACTTGGCGGTGACCACCGCCGGGTTCGGACCTCCGGGTTCGGGGCTCGACCCGTCATTGGGCGACGAGTTGGAGGCGCTACCAGAGGTGGACGAGCTAGGACGGGTCAAGTCGTCGGTCGCCGAGGGCGAGGGCGAGGACACGCTGTTCGTGGCGGCGGTGGATCCGATCCTGGTCGACATGTTGGGGGTAGAAACGGTCGGGGGCGACCTCGATGATCTCGGGATCGGGTCCATCGCCGTCGCCGAGAGCGCCGGAGTCTCGCTGGGCGAGACCGTCCAGATCACCTTCCCGGCCGCGGGTGAGACCGAACTCGAGGTGGTGGCCGTGTGGCGGGCCGATCAGATCCCGGCGGAGTGGTTGCTCGAACCTGGCGTCCTCGAGGACCTTTCGGGAGTCACCGATGACACCGGCATCTACCTCCGGTTGGCCGACGGGGTCGACCCGGTGGCCGGCAGGGAGGCGGTGGAGGCCGTGGTAGTCGAGTACCCCCAGGCGCAGGTGCTCGACCAGGGCGAACTGCGACAGCAGGCCGAAACCGGCGTCAACGCCCTTCTCGGGCTGATCTTCGGGCTGCTCGGCCTGGCGGTGATCATCGCCCTCTTCGGAATCACCGACACTCTCTCGCTCTCGGTGATCGAGCGAACGCGGGAACTCGGCCTGCTGCGCGCCGTCGGCATGAGCCGCTCGCAGGTCCGCAGCATGGTCAGGTGGGAGTCGGTGATCATCTCGCTGTTCGGGACGCTGCTCGGCGCCGTGGTCGGGATCGGGTTCGGTTGGGCGGTCGTCCGGGCGTTGGCGGAGGACGGTCTCACCAGCTTCGCGGTCCCCTGGGGTCAGATCATCATCGCACTGGTCGTGGCTGCGCTGGCCGGCGTCGTGGCCGCCATCTTCCCGGCGCGCCGCGCTGCTCGGGTTGACGTCCTCAGCGCCATCGCATACGAGTAGCGCTCAACTGTCGGTGACCGGAACCAGCTTGGCCACCAGCCGGACAAAGAACTCGGCTTCCTCGTTGCTGATGACGTCGCCGAAGTGACGCTTGACCCCCCTGAGGTGGACTCCCGAGGCTCTCCGCAGCGTGTCCCTCCCCTGGTCGGTGAGCCGCACCACGGTCCCGCGCCGATCGTCGGTGGCGCCGTCGCGCACCAGCAAACCGGCGCGCTCGAGTCGTTCGACGAATCGGGTGGTGGCACTACGACTCAAGAGAAGCGACGATGCCAGCCGGTGCATCCGCACTTCTCCCCCGGCCTCTGTCAACTGGACCAGCACGTCATACCAGGACAGCGGTAGACCTCTCTCTTCTCTGAGTTCCTTTTCCAGTTGCCGTGTGATCGAAGAATGGGCCTCAAGGAAACCACGCCAGGCGCGAAGCTTGAGAGCAGAGAGTTGGTCCGCCACCGCCCGCACGATACCGGTTGCCTCCGTGTTCTTTCCGGAGCGGCTTTCCGGTATTTTCTTGCCCTGAGGTGACCCGGCTCATGCGTTTCCGGATCTGACGGCGAAGTTCGTCCGGGCGGCTTTCTGACCCACGGCGCCCGCCAATTCCCCGGCGGGCACATACTGGCGGCGTGCCGACAGCCATATTTCTCTTCTTCGCCGCGTTCGTTGCGCTCAACACGGTCAATGCTCTACGGCCCCCGGCGACCCATCGCTCATGGTGGGCGAGGCCGCCCTGGTTCCCCACGCTCTTCGCCTCCGAGTTGGCGCCGATGAGGGTGGTGGTAGGGGTCGCCGTCACCGCCGCCTACATGGCTGCCGGAGGCGGGAAGACACCGATCGGGCGGTTCGCCGTCGGGCTCATGGGGGCGGCGATGCTGGGTTCCGGCGCGGTCATCGTGATCGCCGCTCGGGCCGGTGCCGCCGCCGAGGCCGCCCTGAGCGAACCGCCGGGGCCGGGAGCCGCCGCCGTCCGCCGGCGGCATCCCCGGCGCGGACCGGGGACGCACTGGCTCCAGGCAATTACCGGATGGCCCTACTCGGTGCCCGTCGGCGTCGAGCGCCTCGAAGACATCACCTACACGCAGGGGTACGCGCTCGACGTATATCGCCCCGAGACGCCGGGGACCCAACCGCGCCCCGCCCTGCTCTATGTCCACGGCGGGAGTTGGAGCAACGGTGACAAACGGCGGTCGGGGATGCCGCTGATCCACCATCTGGCCGAGGCAGGATGGGTGGTCGTCGTGCCCAATTACCCGCTCAGCCCGAAGGCCACCTTTCCCGACCACCTGATCGGACTGAAGCGCGTCCTCGTCTGGATGAGGACGCATGGCCAGGAGTTCGGAATCGACGCAGGCGCCGTCGCCGTCGCCGGTGGTTCCTCGGGCGCCCATCTCGCCGCACTCCTTGCTCTGACGCCCGGCGAGGAGCGCTACCAGCCAGGGTTCGAGAGCGCCGACACCTCGGTCCAGGCAGCGGCGGTCTTCTATGGGGTCTACGACCTGCTCAACCGCAACCGCACCCGCGACGACTGGCCGGTGATACCCCGCGTCCTGATGAAACGCCGCCGATCCGAGGATCCGACGGCCTTCCACGAGGCCTCCCCGCTCGATCAGGTCGGGCTACAGGCGCCACCGTTCCTCGTGGTGCACGGCGCCAGCGACTCGCTGGTCCCGGCGAAAGAGAGCATCCAATTCGCCGATGCGCTGCGTGTTGTCTCGGCTCGAGAGGTCGTATACCTCGAGGTGGCCGGTGCCACCCACGGATTCGACAGCATTCCCTCGTTCCGCACCCAATCCGTCGTGCGGGGGGTGCGCCGTTTCCTGGAGCGGGCGCTTTACCGCTGATTGGTGCTCAGACCGAGATCACCAATCCCCCGTAGCTCTCGACACCTTCGATCGAGATGCCATCCCGACCAGCAGCCACGGCACCGGCTCCCCACAACACTTTGGGATCGGTGGAGGACACGTCGAGGCGGACCGGCGGGATTGCGTTCCCCCTGGTGAGCACCACCAATAGCCTCTCCGATTGGTGGCTGCGCAGATACGCGAACCCGTCGCCTTCCCACCACAACGGGGTCCAGTCACCCAGCCGCAACGCCGGGTGATGACGGCGCAACATCCCCAACTCGGCGGTGATAGCCAGCAGGCGCCTGTCCCATGTGTCCTCGTCCTCCCAGGGAAAGGTGCCCCGGCTCCCCGGGTCGTCGCCGCCGGTCATCCCCACCTCGTCGCCGTAGTAGATCCCCGGAGCGCCTGGCATCGTCATCTGGAAAATGGTGGCGGCATGCAGCCGTTGGGGGTCACCTGCGCACAGATGGCGGAATCGCGGCCGGTCGTGGCTGGAGAGCAAGTTCTGGCTGGCTTCGACGGCCGCTTTCGGATAGCCCGCCAGCATCCGGGTGAGCCCTGCCGCCAACCTGTCCCCATCGAGCGACCGGTCGGCGAAGAACCGCACCGCCAGGTCGCGGAATGTGTAGTTCATGGTGCCGTCGAAGGCGTCGCCCTCCAGCCATGGGCTTGCGTCGCCCATGACCTCGCAGAGGAGATAGGCATCAGAGCGGACCGCACGCACCGCCCGGCGCAATTCCGGCCAGAGGTCGTCGTCCACGTAACGGGCGACGTCCATCCGCCACCCGTCGATCCCGAATTCCTCCAACCACGATGCGGCCACCTCGAGCACATAGGCACGGGCGTCTGGGTTCGACACGTCGAGCCTTGGCATGGTGGCCACCCCGTACCACGCCTCGTATGTGGGCTCGGAGAGCGGGCCATCGTCGTCGATCTCCTCGACCGGGATGCCGGTCTGTGCCGCCAGCCGCGCCACGTACTCCCGGTAACCCTCAGGGTCGCGGCTGAGCCGCTCGGTGAGGTGGGGTCGGTGGCGGATGCGGAGCGGGTGCTCGGCCACGACAAACCAGTCGTTGTACGGAGAGGCGGCCCCTTTCTCGACCACATCGGCAAAGGCGAAGAATTTCGGGTGGACGTGGTTGAACGACACGTCGAGGATGATCCGCATCCCCCTGTCGTGAACCTCTTCCACCAGCCGCCGAAGGGCTTCGTTGCCCCCGAAGCGGTCGTCGACATTGCGGTAGTCGACAGTGTCATAGCCGTGCGTCGAGGGTGAGACGAAGATCGGGTTGAGATAGATCACGTCCACGCCGAGCCGCTCGATGTGATGGAGACGCTCGAGGACGCCTGCCAGGTCCCCGCCCTGGAAGCGGAGCCAGTGCGGGGGTTCGTCCCATGGGACCACACCGTCGGGGTCGTTGTCGGGATCACCGTTGGCGAAGCGTTCCGGGAAGATCTGATAGATGACCGCTCCGCGCGCCCACTCGGGCACGTCGAACACGCTCAGGGCTGTCAGATCCACCTGCCAGCGGTCGAGTCGCTCCACGGCGTTGGAGACCCCGGCCCTGGTCAGGTATACGGGTTCGCCGTCCTCGGTACGGAGGGCGAAGGTGTAACGGATCGCACGCCCATCGGGAGCTATGACCACTTCCCAATAGCGGCTCGAGCCGTCCTGCCCCCACATCGTCATCTCCAGGCCTGCGACATCCCGACCTTGGCTGATGACCAGGGTGGCGGTGGCGATGTCCGACTCGGTGCGAAGCCTCACCCGCACCTGCTTTCCGGGGAGGAGGTCGAGCGAGTTGCGCCGCGACGGGTCGTGATGCCAGAGGCGTGGGTAGAGGTTGCCCTCCTCGCCGAACCACCGGATGTCCGCTTCGTCGCCGCGCATTGATGGTCCGCCTCGGGGTGCCGATGTTACCGATGGCCGCCTGCATCCCTTCAGAGGCTGACTAATTTCGATCCGACGTCGACGGCTGGGATGGGAAATGGTCCGAATCGCAATCGGCACGGTCAAAGGAGCGTTCTTCGCCGAGGGTTCAGGCGATCGATGGGAATTCGAGGAGCAGGTGCTCCCCGGTTGGGAGGTGACCGCCTTCGGCAGCGACAGCGAGGGCAACGCCCTTCTGGCAACCGGCAGCAGTTGGTACGGGGTGGCGCTCCATCGAAAGGGGCCCGATGGTTCGTGGAACCAACTTCCCAACGGACCGGCCTACCCCGAGGGTCTCGATCGCAAGCTCAACCAGATCTGGACGATCGAGCGATTCGGCGACACATTGTGGGCCGGGGTGGACGAGGCTGGGGTCTTCAAGAGCATCGACAACGGGGAGAATTGGGAGCCGGTCGAGGGGCTCAACGAGCATCCCACCCGCGAGCACTGGCAGCCGGGGTTTGGGGGGCTCTGCGCCCACCGCTTGCTCTCCGACGAAAAGCACCGTCGGATGTGGGTGGGTATATCTGCGGTCGGAGTGTTTCGCTCGGAGGATGGCGGCGCCACTTGGACGCCGGCGAACCAGGGGATTTCGCAGACGGCCCCCGATGAGCGTGCTCCTGACATCGGCTATTGCGTCCACGGTCTGGCTGCCGACCCGGCCCAACCCGACAAGATATGGCGTCAGGACCACATGGGGGTGTTTCGCACCACCGATGGCGGCGACAGCTGGGAGAAGATCGAGGAAGGCCTGCCGGCCGGGTTCGGTTTCGCGATGGTGCGCGATGCGCAGTCGGGCCGGCTTTTCGTTGTGCCGCTTGCGGCAGACGAGAACCGGACCCCGCCCGGTGGCCGCCTCACCGCATATATGAGCGACAACGGGGGCGACAGTTGGCAGCCCGCCGGCACCGGGCTACCCGACCATCCCGTCTACGCCGGGGTGCTGCGGGGGGCCATTACGGGTGATGGGGAGGGCACCATCGCCTTCGGCACCACAGCCGGGACCGTCCACGTAACCGAAGATGCCGGCGACCACTGGTTCAATCTCGATCTGACCCTTCCCCGCATACTGGCCGTCGGCATAGAAACCTCCTGACGGTGGCTCAGGTCCGGCTGCCGCGCATGCTCGCCGACCTGGCGGGGGTAGAGCGCACCTTCGACGTGGAAGCCACCAGCGCCGGCGGGGTGTTGGACGCTCTCATCGAGCTTCATCCGGAGTTGCGCGTCCACCTCTTCGATGAGAGCGGATGGCTCCGACCCAACGTGCTGCTCTTCGCCGACGGCGAGGGCATCCGGGAGCGGGATGAACTCGACCGATCGATCGGCCCCGATGGAGAAGTGGTCATCCTGCAGAGTGTTGCCGGCGGGGCATAGGACGGCGGACGGCGGACGTAAATCACGGCGGACGGCGGACGGCAGCCGGAGGACGGGCCGACGGCCCGGGCCTGCGTTGACAGCGCTCCCGGCTAGCGTCCGGTGAGCGGCAATTTTCGGGAGGCGTCACATGGAGCAGGGTCGGTTGCGACCAGTGGAACGGGTGGTCCTCCGTATGCGGGACGAGGGGCAGAGCATTGATGACATTGCCGGGCGGATCCGGCGCAGCCCCGAGCACGTCGAGCGGATCCTGGCGTGGTCCACATGGCCTCGCCGCGGAACGTCGGGTCACCGTAAGGGTCTGAGCCCATTGGAGCGGCGCGTGTTGACAATGCGCGCCGAGGGGATGGACCACGAGGAGATGGCTCTCCGGTTTCGTCGCAGTCCCACGCACATGCGCCGGGTCGAAGGAATGGCCCACCTCAAGCTGGGCTACGGACTGATCTCCGGCTGAGACGAGGGGGCGGCGTCCGCCGGGGCGGCGCCGGGCTGGGGGATTTCTGCTGAAGGGTCCACCAAGGGCGCCGTGATCGTTGACTCGCCCTTCGGCTTCGTCGGTCTGGACACGATGAACACCGCAAGCGCGATGGCCAGAACGGCCAGGCCGATGGCGACAGGGCGGTTGTCGCGCGCGAACCAGATCGACACCGAGAAGGTGACCACCAGAGCGACCACCGCGATGATCTTCGCCCTGACCGTGAAGCCTGCCCCGGACCGCCAATCACGGACTATCGGCCCGAAGACGCGATGGTTGAGCATCCACTGGTCGAAGCGTTCCGAGGAGCGGGCGAAACACCAGGCGGCGAGGAGTACCGGGCCGGTCGTCGGGATCAAGGGAAGCCACACCCCTACGATGCCGATGGCGAGCATGACGATCCCGAGCGTGAGGTAGATCGCCCGCTTGGCGCGGCTGCGAGCGACAGTGCTGGACATCCTGGTTGAGGGTATCTGCGGGATTCGTCAACACAGTGTCGGAAAAGCGCATTAGGACAGGAGGCCTAGGTGGCAGAGAAGAAGAAGAAGAAGACCTGGAACGACTTCAGCAGCGGGCAGAAGGCGGCGATGATCGTGATGGGGTTGATCCAGGTGACCTTGTTGATCGCCGCGCAGCGCGACATTGGACGGCGGCGCGATTCGGAGATCAATGGGTCGAAGGGGATGTGGCGAGCGCTGGCCTTCGTCAATTTTGTCGGGCCGTTGTCCTGGTTCGTCTTCGGCCGTAAGCGCTGATCAGGGGCACATCAACGACAGCATCTCGTAAACGACGTTGGCTGCCGCGATTGATGTGACGTCGGCGTGGTCGTAGGCGGGCGCCACCTCGACCACGTCCGCACCGACGAGATCGACGCCGCGCAACCCGCGCAGGATCCCCATCAATTCCCGTGTCGAGAACCCGCCGACCTCGGGGGTCCCCGTCGCCGGGGCGAAAGCAGGGTCGAGGACGTCGATGTCGAGCGACAGATAGAGCGGCCTATCACCCACCTGCTCGACGATGCGTTCCACGTAACCGTCTATCCCGATCTGTTCGATATCCCAAGTCCCGAGGACGGTAAAGCCAAAACCGGCGTCCTCTCCCAGGTCCTCAGGCCCGTACTTCGAGCCACGGATGCCGATGTGCATCGAATGACCGGGGGCGAACAGACCCTCTTCGGCCGCTCTGCGGAACGGGGTCCCATGGGTGTATGCCGCATTCATGTAGGTGTCGTAGGTGTCCACGTGGGCGTCGAAGTGCACCAGCGCAACCGGCCCGTGTCTCTTGTGGACCGACCTGAGCAGCGGGAACGCAATGGTGTGGTCGCCGCCAAGGGTGATGATGCGCCCGGATCCTTGCGACAACTCGTCGGCGGCGGCCTCGATGGTGGCGATGGCGTCATCGATCACGTAGGTGCTGCACGGGATGTCGCCGGCGTCCACCACCTGCTGTCCGCCGAACGGGTAGATCTCGAGATCGGGATGCCAGTTGCGCAGGGTGCGCGCCCCGTTTCGTATCCCGATCGGGCCGAAGCGGGCTCCGGGCCGGTAGCTGGTACCGATGTCGAACGGCGCCCCCACGATCGCCACATCCCACGCTTGCACCTGGTCCACCCTTGGCAGTCGGGCGAATGTGGGCGGTCCCATGAACCGGGGATAGAGACGCCCGTCGGGCGGCCCCGCTCTCCCCTCGTGCTCACTGAACGGCGTGCCGATCAGCGACACGGCTTCAGCCAGCGCGGCAATAGCTCGTAAGCTATCATCCCATCATGTTAGCTCGGCTTCGACGTCGGGGAGGCGGGTGACCCATGAGACACCGTGTGACAGGTTTCGCGCTTCTGGCGCTGGTGACATTGGCGGCATGCGGCGGCGCGGTCGGGGGTGATGACACCCAGGCGGCCGAGGGCGAGGCTTCGATGCGATTCGTGTTCTCCCCCGACCCGGTGTGGAACTGGCTCGAGGACGAGGGAATTCTCGCCGAGATGGAAGAAGAGGCGGGGATGACGATCGAGCGAAACGAGTCCGAGGACGAGTTCGCCTTTTTCGCCGGCGGCCACGCCGACATCGTTTCTACCGGGAGTTATGAGACCCCGGTGCTCGAGGTCGAGACCGATGTCGAGACGGTGACGATCGGCAAATACAACAAGGCCAAGGACATCGTCGTTGTCGCCGCCGATTCGGGATACGCCACATTCGACGACCTCGAGCAAGGCTGCAAGGTGGGTGTCGAGTCGTTCAGCGGCTCGACGATCGTATGGATCGCCTTGGCGCAGGACCAGCACGGGCGGACCCTGGGCGAGGGGCCCGAAGATCTCCAGATGGCGATCACCGACTTCAACACGGCACCGGAACTGGTGCTCAGTGGCGACCTGTGCGCCGGTGTCTCCTCGATCTACAACACCATCCCGTACTTCATGGAGGAGGAGATCACCGGTCTGTACGACACCCAGTCGGCCTCCCAGCTCTACGGCGAGTTGTACGTCCCCGGGCACGAGGGGATGAACAGCAACAACTTCGTCGTCACCAAGACCTGGTACGACGAGCATCCCGAAGAAGTCGCCTTCTTCCTCAGCGTCTGGGACCGCGGCCTCCAGGAATGGGCCGACAACCGCGACGCCATCCTCGAGGCGTACCCCGAGGACTTCGGTTACACCAACGATGAGGAACTGGCGTTCCTGAAGGAGTGGTACGACAACCAGTTCAACGAGTTCGTTGACACGGTCTATCTCGACGAGGAGTGGATCGAGGGTGAGGCACAGGTGACCGACCTGCTCATCAGCGGTGGTGTGGTTCCCGAGGGAACTACCGCACCTCTCCACGCCTGCATCGATCCGGAGTCCGGCGAGGAGACCTGCCTCCTACCATCGTCTTGATCCCAAGGGTCTCGGAGCGACAATGGTCTCTCCCGCCATCCCCGAGATAGCGCCGCCCTCCGAACAGACCGGGCTTGTCCCGCCGGTCAGACCGAAGCGGGCCGCCAACGCCCGTTGGAAGCCGGTCGCCTATTCGCTGGCGGGAGCCATCAGCTTCCTCGTGGTCTGGCAGGTCGTTTCGGGTTACACCAGGACCGAGTTCGACCTCCTCCCCGGCCCGCTCGAGGTGGCGCAGCGGATGGGCGACTACATCTTCGGCAACGAGGCGGAAGGCATCCCGGCCGGCTGGGTGTTCGTCAACTTCTGGGACACCTTCCGCAAGACCCTCTACGGCTTCTTCGGCGCCCTCATGATCGGCGTGCCGGTCGGGATCCTCATGGGTCGCTACCGGTATGCGAAGAACTTCTTCTTCGACTTCATCTACCTGGCGGCGAATGTCCCCCTGATCGTCTACGCAATCCTCGGGTTGCTGATATTCGGCATCGGGGATGCCGGCCCCGCATTCGTGGTCGGGCTGTTGGTGCTTCCGGTGATCGCCCTCAATGTGGCGGCCGGGGTGGAGGGTGTGGACAGGAACCTGATCTCGATGAGTCGCTCGTATGGGCTGAAGACCCAGACCGCCATGCGACACATCGTCATCCCGTCGCTGGCTCCGTTCCTCTTCGCCGGGTCGCGTGCCTCGTTCGCCGCCTCGTGGAAGCTGGCAGCGCTGGCCGAGACGTTCGGCGGCACCACAGGGGTCGGAGTGCAGATCCGGAAGGCCTTCCAGGGGTTCTCCGTGACCGACATGCTGGCGTGGATGATGTTCTTCGTGATCTTCGTGGTGGTGATCGAACGGGTGGTCCTGATGAGGCTGGAGAGGTGGGTGTTCCGCTACCGGCTCAAGCGGGGCGAGGACATCCTCCGCTTCTGATGACGACCACCGCCGCCGCCGCTCGCCCCGACACGGGCAACGCCGTGCTTGCTTTCCTCCGCCGCGACCGGATCGCCAGGTGGACGTCCCGGCTCCTCCTGCTCCTCCTCTGGCAACTCGCCGGACAGCTCAGCGCCCGGTTCCCCACACCGGTGGAGACGATCGAAATCCTCGTCCAGGAGTTCCAGACACCGTTCGACCGGGGCGAATGGGGGTTCTTCAACAACGAGTTGGTGACCAACCTGCTCGTCTCCATCAACCGCACGGGCCTGTCATTGGTGTTCATCATCCTCATCGGCGTCCCACTCGGATACGCCATGGGCCGGTGGTGGCGGGTGCAGGCCTACTTCACCGACCTGGTCACGGTGGGCTTGGCCATGCCTGCCTACATGTGGGCCCTGCTTGGCGTCATGTGGTTCGGTTTCGGAATCAGGGCACCGGTCTTCTGCGCTGTCGTGTCGGCCACCCCCGGGTTGATCGTCCATGTCCTCCAGGGAAGCCTCTCGATCCCCCGTGAGCTCAGGGACATGTCCGATGCCTTCGATGTCCCCGGCTCTACCCGGATGCGGCACCTGGCGCTGCCATCGATGGCGAGCGCCCTCATCGCCGGGATCAGGCTCGCCATCGTGGCCGCCTGGGGCTGTGTCGTTCTGGTCGAGTGGTTCGGGAGCAACGAAGGGGCGGGGTTCCGCGCCCGTGACTGGTACCAGTCGGCGGCCAACTACAACGGGCTGATGGCCTGGGGCATAGTTGTCCTGGTGGTGGTGATCATCGTCGACCGGGTGATCATCGAGAGGATCGACCAGAGAGTCCACAGGTGGCGGCAGTCGGTCGGTGACTTCGGCGCCGCCAAGAACATCCCGATGGACGCGATAGAGGAGTTCTGAGTTGGCGATTCTCAAAGCCAGCAAGGTCGTCAAGGAGTTCCCTCCGCCGACGAAGCACCAGCCGACGGTGAGAGCGCTCGACGGGATCGATTTCGAGATATCCGGTCAGACCTTCGTCACCATGGTGGGGCCGTCGGGCTGTGGGAAGAGCACCTTCCTCAACATCGTGTCGGGCGTGGAAACGCCCACCTCGGGGTCGATTCGGGTCACGGCTGACGACGGATCGCAGGCGACACTCGGGTACGTGTTCCAGGACCCCCGGCTGCTCCCATGGCGGACGGTCATCGACAATCTGATGTACGTGCATCACGACAAGACCGACGAGAACCGCGAGCGAGTCTCCAGGTACCTCGACATGGTCGGACTGCGGGGGTTCGAGCAGATGTACCCGGCGCACCTCTCGGGGGGGATGCAGCAGAGGGTGGGTATCGCCCGCGCCTTCTCGGTGGAGCCGGATCTCTTGCTGATGGACGAACCGTTCAGCCACCTCGACGCCATCACGGCGCGCTCGCTGCGCGAGGAGCTGCAGGCCATCTGGCAGCGGACCCGCAAGACCGTCCTCTTCGTGACGCACGACGTGCTCGAGGCGGTCCAGCTATCCGACCGGATAATCATCGTCGCCTACGGTGGTCGGAACTACGCAGACATCACCATCGACCTCCCCTACCCGCGGCTCCAGACCGACCGGGAGGTGGCAGGTCTCCAAGCGGACATCCTCGAGGTGTTCAACGAGATGGAGGCCAAGCGGAAGACCAGCGACCCCCGCCTCTCCCCCGGATCTATTACGACCTAGATCTCGAGCAGGCGAGCCGGGTTGTGCTCGAGGATCGCCTTCTTCTCCTCGGGGGTCAGCGATGGCAGACCATTGATCCAGTTGACCGGATCGTCGAGGAACATCGGTGCCGGGTAGTCGGTGCCGAGAACGACCTGGTCCACGCCCACCATGTCGATGAGGAATCGGAGGGTGGCCTCGGTGTAGGTGCACGAGTCGTAATAGAACCGGCCGAGGTACTCGCTGGGGGCACGCTCGAGGAAGGTGCGGGAGTCGTCGAACTCGGGCATGTTCTCCAAGGCGCCCGCCTTCCATCCCTTGTCCATCCGCGCCGCTCCGAATGCCGTGTAGCCGCCGGCATGGCCGAGACACAGCTTGAGTCCCGGGTACCTGTCCATGATCCCCCCATAGACCAACGTGGCGAAAGTGATCGCTCTCTCGGTCAGGTTGCCGATGACGTTGGGTATCCCGTATCGCTCGGTCCGGTTCTCGACGACGGTCGAGCTTGCCTGGTGGAAGAAGACCACGGCACCCAACTCCTCGACCGCCGCCCAGAACGGGTAGAAACGGCTGTCGTCGAGCGTGACCCCGTTGACGTGGTCGCCGATGGTTATCCCCTTGAAGCCCATGTCTCCCATGGCACCGGCCATCATCTCGATGGCGGTGGGGACATCCTGTAGCGGCACCGATGCCAGACCCAGATAGCGGTCGGGGTAGGCGTCCATCATCTCCTTTAGCGCCGCGTTGCACTCGGTGGCGATCTCGGTGGTCACTTCAGGCGCCAGGTCGTATCGGAAGAAACCGGTGTTGATGGTGAGGACATGGACATCCACACCCATCTCGTCCATCTCGGTGAGCCGGTCCTCGGCGCTGATACTGAACTTCGGGATATGGAGCTCGCCGACGTCGGGGCCGAGCGAGTGCCACTGTCCGTCGCGTTCGATGGCGTCAACGAAGACGCGCGGCGTCACATGGTTGTGGATGTCGATGACGGCCAAGACGCTCTCCCGCTAGATGTTGAACTGGACCCGGGCCGTGATCTCCTTCTGGGTGACCGAGGCCACCAGGTCGGAGGCCTGGTTCATCACCGGATGGGCGAAATACGACTCGAGACCGGCAACGTCCTCGAAGTCGGCCACCAGCACCATGTCCCAGTTGTTGGGGTTGCGCTCGATGTCGAAACCCACCGTGTACTCGACGACGGAAGGCACGGTTCCCTTGAGCGCGGCGAGCGAGTCACGGGCAGCCGCCTTTTGTTCGTCGGTGACCCCGTCCTTCCACTTGAACATGGCGACATGACGAAGCACGAGTCGATCCTCCGGGTGCGATAACTTGTTGTCCTAGCATACGAGGATATCAGCTACGTCAGCACCGGCCACTGGAAGGAACGAGTCCGTTGAGTCGCATGATGAGCGGGGACATGCGCCCCATCGACCACCACAGCCCCGTCCCCTATTACTACCAACTCGCCGACATCCTGCGTGAAGCCATCGATCGAGGAACGTGGGATGTAGATGAGCTGATCCCCGCCGAGGGGACTCTCACCGAGATGTTCGGGGTGAGCCGAAGCGTCACCCGCAAGGCGCTCGATCTGCTCGAGGGTGAGGGGCGGGTGCTTCGTGTCAAGGGCAAGGGAACCCTGGTGGTTCCCCCCAAGTTCGCCTACGAGGCGGTGGATGCAGCAGGGAACTGGTTCGCACAGAGGGGACACCCGCTTCGTCTGGGCAAGATCATCAGCGCCGGGAGGTCCGCCGCCGGTGGCCACCTCGGGAAACTTCTCGACTTGTCGCCGAGGGATCAGGTGTGGGAGATCGCTCTCACCCACGAACTCGATGGCGCCCCGGTGGCTCTCAGTCAGATGTACCTACGTATCCAAGGGACGCTGACCGTGGGTGCACCCCCCGACTTCCAGCCCGGGGGTCCTGACATCATCCAACAGTTGGCGGCCAAGTACGGGGTCGAGATCGTCAACTCCCAACTGGAGATCGAGATCGCCCAGGCCTCTCCGGCCGAGGCAGAGCACCTCGGTGTCGAGCGAGCCGCTCCGGTGGTCCAGGTCTCCTCGCTCGACTTCGACAATGCGGGGCGGGTGGTCGGTTTCACCCGGACGGCATTCCGCACCGAGCACTTCTTCTTCACCGCCGACCTGCGACGAAAGGTGGCGGCGGCGGCTCAGGTGTCGGCCCTGGTGGCCAAGGCGAGCACCTAGGGGTACACGACCTCCACCCAGCGGGCGGACTCGACGCTTTCGGCGATCGCCTCCAGAACGGCGACCGCCCGCCGAGCCTCAACGCCGTCGGTTTCAGGTTCAGCTTCACCACGGACTGCTGCAGCGAACTCGATGAGTTGGTCGGCGATCGTGTCGAGTGGCTCGAGCGCCACCTCGTTCTGCTCGGTGGATCCCCTTGGCTGCACCGTCAGACTGGCCCCGTCGCCAGTGTTGCGGGCTATCGCCTCGGTCCCGAAGGCGGTCAGTTCCACCGCGGGCCCCGTCGCCATCGAGGTGAACAGGTGGCCCAGGGCTCCGGACTCGAATCGGAGCGAGATCATCGTGGTGTCATCGACCTCGCCCTCGGGGAGAAGACGCCTGCTGTCGGCCATCACCGACGTGATCGCCCCCGTGAGGTAGTGGAAGTTGTCGATCTGGTGGATGCCCAACGCAGCCATCCCGCCGACCGGGGACTCCGCCAGTTCGCGGCGCCACGGAGCCAGGTTGGGATTGAGCAGCAGCGGCGCGGCGTGCGTGGAGGTCAGAGCCAGCACATCACCGAGTTCACCGTCTGTCAGCGCCTGCTTGATCCACCTGTTGGCCGGCTGACGCCGTCGGTTGTGACCGACCTGGAGCACCACGCCGGCACCTGTGGTGGCGTCGATGGCGCGGTCGGAACCGGCCACGGTCAGCGCCAGCGGCTTGTCGACGAACACGTGCTTCCCAGCTTGGGCCGCGGCCACGACGAGATCGGCGTGGGTCGTGTGAGGGGTGACAATGAGAACACCGTCAACGTCCGACCCGAGCAAGTCGTCGAGCGATTCGGCAGGCTCGCAACCGTGCTCGACAGCAAAGGCCTCCCGGGATTCCCTGCTGCGGGCGTAACAGCCGGATATCTCGATGTCACCCGTGGTCCGGGTTGCGTTGGCCAGCACTCCGCCCCACCATCCGACACCGACAACGCCGACACGAACTGGCCGGACGGGTCCACTTGGCATCCCATCATTCTAACTTCCGGGGCCAATGTCGGGACTTCCGGCAGTGGCGGTATCGGGAGGCACCGCTATGTTCGGGGGAGACCTCTCAGGAGCCGAAATGCCAATCGCTACCCCCGACACCTACCGCGCGATGCTCGAGGCGGCCCGTGACGGCCAGTACGCCTTGCCGGCCATCAATGTGACTTCTAGCGAGACGATCAATGCCGCGCTGCGTGGCTTCGCCGAGGCCGAATCCGACGGGATCATCCAGATCTCCACCGGCGGCGGCGAGTTCCTATCCGGGCAGGCGGTCAAAGACATGGCCTTGGGCGCTGCGGCCGGCGCCATCTTTGCCGAGACGGTCGCCGACCGGTACCCGGTGAACGTTGCCCTCCACACCGATCACTGCCAGCCGGACAAGGTCGACAGCCTCATCCGACCCCTGCTGGCCATCAGCCGGGAACGTCAGGCTGAGGGCCGCCCCCCCATCTTCCAGAGCCACATGCTCGATGCGTCGGCGCTCCCTTTGGAGGAGAACCTGGCACTGGCCTCCAAGCTGCTCGATGAGATGGCCCCGCTCGACGTCGTGCTCGAGTTGGAGATCGGGATCGTCGGGGGTGTCGAGGACACGCTCGACCACGAGGGGATCAGCCGCGAAAAGCTCTACACCACGCCGGGGGACATGGTCGCCGTGACGGAGACCCTGGGAAGCGGTGATCGGGGGCTGTACATGCTGGCCGCTGTGTTCGGGAACGTCCACGGGGTGTACAAGCCGGGATCGGTGGAATTACGGCCCACCATCCTGCGCGACGGACAAGCCGCGGTCGAGGAGCGCTTCGGGAGCGAGGCGCGCCACCTCCTCGTCTTCCACGGCGGGAGCGGCAGTTCGCTCGAGGAGATCCACGAGACCCTCGGGTACGGTGTGATCAAGATGAACATCGACACCGACACGCAATACGCCTACACGAGGCCCATCGCCGGGCACATGCTCGCCAACTACGACGGCGTTCTCAAGATCGACGGCGAGGTGGGGAACAAGAAAACCTACGACCCCCGGAGTTACGGCAAGCTGGCCGAGACGGCGATGGCGGAGCGCGTGGTCCGCGCCGCCGAGGAACTCAAGTCGGCGGGCCGCTCAATCGGACGTGGCTGAGATGTCGGAACCGGGCCCCGCTTTCGAGGCGACCATCACCTGTGTCGACTGTGGCGGCGTGGCCCATTTGATCTCATACCCTTCGCCCGACGAGCCTCCCGACCCAGAACAGACGGTCCTCACCTACCGCTGCGCCGACTGCGGCGACCGTTGGGACATCGTCCCCGCCGACGACACCTTTGAATAGGCGGAAGCGGACGGCGGACGGCGGACGGCGGACGGACTTTCACATCTTTTGAGTGAACCAGGCCCCCCTCCCCCAACGCCTGCGGCGTCGGGTACTTCCCCCGCCCGGGGGAACGAGTCGTTATCGCAGATCGCGCTTCAGTGCCGAGCGGGCGGCCCAGTAGCCGCACATGCCGTGGACGCCGGCACCCGGTGGTGTGGACGAGGAACACAGGTAGATCCCCTTTGTTCCCGTGAAGTACGGGTCCATCGAGGGGAACGGGCGGGCGATCAATTGGAGACCGGTGTGGGCGCCCCCGCTGATGTCCCCGCCAACGTTGTTCGGGTTGTGCGCCTCGAGCGCCGCAGGGCCCATGGCGTGTCTTGCCAGCACTCTCTCGCGGAACCCGGGGGCAAACCGCTCGACCTGGGCCTCGATGCGCTCGGTCATGTCCACCTTGGACTCGGCCGGGACGTGGCAATAGACCCACACCGCCTGCTTGCCCGGCGGTGCTCTCGTTTCGTCCACCACCGAGGGTTGCGATAGCAGCACGTAGGGACGTTCGGGGTGCTCGCCTCGCCACACGGAGCGCTCCGCGGCTGACACCTCCTCCAAGGTGCCGCCGATGTGCACCGTGCCGGCGCGACCCGCCCGCTCGTCCCGCCAGGGGATGGGTCCCTCGACCGCCAGGTCGAGCTTGAAGGACCCAGGTCCGTGCCTGAACCGACGAAGCCGGCCGGCGTACCGAGTGGGGAGCCGATCACCGGCGACCCGCAGAAGCGTGGTCGGACTGGTGTCGAACAGCACTGCACGCGCCGCGGGCAGGTCGTCCCACCCGTTCACCGGCCGGTTGCACTCCACCTCACCCCCAAGAGCGCGGAGATAGGTGACCAGCGCATCGGAGATGGCCTGCGATCCACCGCGGGCCACCGGCCAGCCGACCGTCTGTGCGGTGACTCCGAAGAGCAGCCCGAAGCTCGAGGTGAGCGGCCGATCGAGCGGGAGGATCGCATGGGCGGCGCAGCCTGCGAAGACCGCCCTGGCCTCGTCGTCGCCGAATATCCAGCGAGCCAGAACCGTCGCCGGCAGAAGGCCGGGTATCCCAAGCGAGGCCAACGCGATGGGGTGGCGCGGGACCTTGAGCACCGGTCCGAGCACCCCCGGAGCGAGATCGGGCCACAACCGGGCCAATCGGCCGTAGACCCGGCGCCACGACGAGGCGTCAACCCCGAAACCGTCTGCTGTCTCGTCCACCGAGCGGCGGACGATCGCTGCCCCGCGATCGAGCACGTGAGCGAGCGGGAATTCCGGTTGCATCCACTCCAATCCGTGCTCGGCGAGAGGGAGCTTGGCGAAGAACGGCGAGGCGATGCCCATCGGGTGGACGGCAGAGCAGATGTCGTGACGGAAACCGGGAAGCGTGACCTCTTCGGTACGGGTTCCGCCGCCCCACACGGGAGCCCCTTCGAGGACGAGGACCCGACGCCCGGCGCGGGCGATGACCACGGCCGCGGCCAGGCCGTTGGGCCCGGAACCGACGACGACGGCGTCGTAGTCGTACGTCACAGGACCGTGCCGCCGCCAGCGCCGACGACCGTTGGACGACGGGTCTGTATCAGAACCAGAAGCTGCCCTGACCCTCGGGATCGTCGGTGAATCCCCAGGCCTCGGTCACCAGACCGTCGTCTCCGACGTTGTACACGTGGACCTCGTCAGCGGTATAGGTGGAGTCATCGCGGCGAGCGGTGACGTGGGCGAGGACGACGGTGTGGCGGTCGTTGGCGAGCACGTCGTGCACCTCGATCATGAAGTCGGCGTGCGTCCCCTGGAACACTCCCTCGAGGAAACTGATGATCTGGTCGGGTCCCAACTTGTCGCCCGATGAATCCCGCCTGCCCGAGACATGCCATACCGCGTCCGGGGCGAGCAGCCGCCCGATTGCGCTGAAGTCACCGTCGCAGAAGGCGCGGTACTCCGACTGGATGCGCTCAGCGTTGGGATGGGTCATCGTCGCCATTCAACTCCTTCCTTAGGGCTCTTCCGCCCAGCGGTGGGGCCGCGTGCGGACGTCGTCGAACCCGAGTTCGTCGCACAGATCCAAGAACATCTCTCGGGGAACGCCGCCCCACTCCAGTTCGTCGAGTGACTCGGCCAGGGGGACATCCCGCCGCAGCGTGGTCAGCGTCCGGTAGAGGGTTACCTCCTCGCGGCGCTCCGCCAACGAGTTGGCGAGGCGCTCGGCACCTCGCACCTGGACACCCCAGGTCCCGGGGTCGTCGGGGATCCGATCCACCCTCCCGAAACGGGCGAGCAGGATCGACGCCGAGCGAGGCCCCCAACCCGGTATGCCCGGAACTCCGTCGGCGGTGTCTCCCACCAGCGCGAGGTAGTCGGGAATCGACTCTGGTTGGACGCCGAACTTGGCGACCACGCCCTGCTCGTCGATCAGGATCTGGCGGCGCCGGTCGTAACAGACCACTCTGTCGCCGATCACGCATTGCGTCAGGTCCTTGTCCGGGCTGAGCAGGACGACCTGCTCCACGTCGTCGGCCCACCGAAGGGCAGCTGTGGCCATCGCATCGTCCGCCTCGAACTCGATCATCCCCCACGTCACCACTCCGATCGCCTCGAGGGCCCGCTCCATCAGAGGGAACTGGGCAAGAAGCTCGGGGGGCATCCCCTCCTCCGTCTTGTACCCGGCGAACATCTCGTTTCGAAACGAGCGGATCACGGTGTCGGCTGCGGCGGCCGCATGGGTCACCTCGGGCTGGCGGAGAAGCGAGAGGGTCGTCTCGATCACGCCGAGCGTCGCCCCTACCTCCGTTCCGTCAGGCGCGAGGCGGGCAGGGCGCCCGAAAAAGGCGCGGAATATCTCGTATGTGGCATCGAGGACGTGGAGTTTCATCGGCTGGGTTCCGCCGGCATCGCGGCCCCCCACCCTACGGGGTCGCAAGTCGCACCGGACCGCTACCCTCGATGGTTCTACCACTCAGGGGACGCATACATGAAGACAGGCGATGAATGGCGCAAGGTAGGAGATCAGTTCGCTGCCATCGGCGAGCGGTTCAAGGAGCACTACGACCAGGTCGAATCCGGCGACCCCGCAGAGGAGTCGAGCGTCGACGAGGTTCGCAGCGCACTCCGCACGCTTGGTGACGCCCTCGACACCGTGTTCACTGCAGTGGGCCAGGCATTCCGCGATCCGGCGTTGCGGAATGAGGCCAAGGAGGCGGCCGGGGCCATCGCCACCGCGCTCGGTGCGACCTTCAACGAGCTCAGCGACGAGGTGCGCCATCTCGTAGAGTCGAAGACCGCCGGGACACCCACAGAGGCGGGCGCCGCAGATACGGATGGGGACACCACTCCCCCGACCGAACAGCCGCCAGGTGGTGGCGAAGAGACTCCACCGGTCGAACCGCCGGACCAGCCACCACCGGCCGCTCCGCCCGAACAGACGCCCCCGGTCACACCGCCGGACCAACCGGAATCACCGGACCGACCGGCACCGGTCATACCACCGGACCAACCGGTACCCCCCGACCAGCCGCCGCCGGTAACCCCGCCCGAGCAGCCGCCGCCGGTGACCGAGCAGGATTCGGCAGAACGGCCCGAACCACCCCCACAGGAACCCCCCGGTTGACCCGACCGGCGACTCCGGGGCCCATCTCCACCTTCGACCCAGGAACGGTGCCATCGTCGGCTCGGTGGATCCGGCGACGCCGGCTGACCATGGCGGGCCGATAAACCCGCAACCCAGGGTTGGCGGCTACCTCAGCGGTACTCTCCAACACAGGGTTGGAGGGTTGCACAGCAACGCTTGGGGCCCACAGAACGAAGAGGGGGGCGGTAGACCCGCAACCCAGGTTCGAACCGTCGCACAGCAACGCTTGGGGCCCACAGAACGGTGTACAGCGGGGCTCGGGCTTACCCTTGTGATGTGCCCCTCGGTCGGCTCCTCATCGTCGTTGGGATCGGAATCGCCCTGGTCGGGGCGGTGATCACCTTTGCCCCGGGCCTGGTTTCGTGGTTCGGACGGCTACCCGGCGACATCCGGATCGAGGGCGAGCGGTGGACGGTGTTCATACCGATCACTTCGATGCTCGTGGTGAGTCTGGCCGTGACCGTCCTGGCAAGCCTGATCGGCCGTTTCATGGGCCGATGACTCCGCTGGTTTCGGCTCAATGGCTCGTTGACAACCTCGGGGACCCGTCGGTGGTGGCGGCAGACGTCCGATGGTCGCTCGGAGATTCGGGCGCCGGCCGCGCCACGTATCTCGCCGGTCACATTCCGGGCGCCGTATTCGTGGATCTGGATGGCGACCTCAGCGACACCACCGGGCCGGGGCGTCATGCCCTCCCTTCGCCGGAGAGGTTCGCCGAGAAGATGGGCGCGCGGCATCGGCGACGAAACCAGAGTCGTGGCTTACGACGCGACCTCGGGTTCTGTGGCGGCCCGGCTGTGGTGGATGCTGCGCAACCAGGACCACCCGGTGGCGGTGCTCGACGGAGGCTGGCAGGCGTGGGTCGATGCCGGGCTGCCCGTTGAGACGGCGGTCCCTGAGCCGAGCGATGCCGTGTTATCGCTCCGGGGGCCGTGGCGCGAGACCGTTGACCGGGACCAACTGTCCTCGCATCTCGGGCAGGTCGTGCTGCTCGACGCACGAGCAGAGGAGCGGTACCGGGGTTCGACCGAACCGGTAGATCCGGTTGCCGGGCACATTCCCACCGCGGTCAACCTCCCCTTCACCCATCTGCTCGACGAGGGCATGCTCCGCTCACCCGACGAGCTGGAGTCTCTGTTGCGAGATTCCGGGATGGGCGGCGACCAGCCGGTGGTGGTGTCATGCGGGAGCGGGGTGACCGCTTGTTCGCTTTCACTTGCCGCCGCGGTCGGCGGCCTGCCCGAGCCGCTCCTCTATCCGGGGTCATGGAGCGACTGGAGCACCGCCGGGTATCCAGTCGCCACCGGTGAAGAACCCGGTGAGTCCCCGCCGCTGTGACCGACCGACTCCGATCGACCGTCGAGCGCAACGACCCCGACGAGTTGCTTCGGTTGATCGACGGGCTGACCTCTGCGGAAGACTGGGACGAGGTGTATCGGCTTGGCGTGCTCTGCCGTGACGCGGTCGAGCGCGGCAAGCAATTGTGGGGGGTGGCCGAGCACGTCGACTACCGACTGGCGCTGGAGGCGCCGGGCCGCTGGGCCGGGCGGGCCGTGCAGGCGGGAGCCGGGAGATACACGCTGGGCCCGCTTCACGAGGTGGCGGCATCGACCCACGACTGGGACGAGCTGGCACCACACCTCGCTCCCGGACTTCCCCTGACGATGACCGCCCACGAGCGGGTGGTCAGGGGCGATGACCTCGCCGAGGAGCCAATGGTGGACCAGGCGGTGCTCGAGATCCCGATGCGGCTCGAGTCGTGGGAACCCGACTACCAGGTGGCGACCTTCCGCTCCGACCGGCTCGACTTTCCGTCGCCTCCCCTCCCCGAGATGGAGCGGTTCGAATCGGGCGACGCCCCACGGGTGGCCGACGTAGCGGTCGCCGAGGCAATGCTCGGGCTGGTCCGTCCCTGGAGCGACGAGTCGAACGGTCGCGCCGAGACCGTCGCCGTCGAAGGTGGTGCCACGGATGCAATCGGTGCGCTCGGGGCTCGGCGGGGCCGGATCGCCCGGCTCGACCCATCCGAAGGTCTGCGATGGATGGCTTGGGCGGCGGCCGATGGCGGAGCGCATGGCCGGAGGAGGGGGACCGCCGTCGGCAGGTTCGAGGCTTGGTGGACGGCGGCAGCATTGGCCGACGCCGAATGGCCGCCGGAACCCGACCGAATGGGGGAAGCGATCGAGCAATTGGAGTGGTACCTGTGGGGCGATCCGGCGCCAGATACCGGTTGGTCTCTCCGGATCGCGGTCGCCGACGCTGCTCGTCGCCGGGCCTGGGCGCTCTCCGCCCTGGACGCGGAATGAGCCACGGGGTCCGGCGCTAGGGCCGAGCGGCGGCGGCCGAGAACAGCGCTCCCCGCACTGCATCTGGGTCGAAGCGAGCCGGATCATCGGTTCGCACGACGAACGTGTGCCGCTCGCCGGGGAGGAGTGTTGCCAGCTGGGTGTCGACCGATGCATCGGGGTCGATCATGTCGGCGAGGAAGCAGAGGTCAACCAATGGCGTCGCCGCATCAACCGCTATCTCGACCCTGTTGCTCGCGGGCGTCGCCAGACCGATCTCTGGTTCTATCCCGGGCCACTCGATGTCGCCGATCTCGTCCCACAGCCAGAACCCACGGACATCGCCAACCGAGACGATCAGCACCTCGCTGCTCGTCTCCCTTGGTGAGGTGACCTCGGCTGGGAGGACGATCTGGGTCGCTGTGTCCGCCGGAACCTCGAAGGCGACATCGGTGCCAGCCCTGACCACGCCGTCGAGACCGACCAGCCTGGTGGCGGCGGTCCCCAACCAGGATTCTCGAGTGTCGTTGACGGCGAAACAGACCGGTCCGCCGTCACTGCCTGCCGGCGAGATGATCAGGTTGCGGTCGGCGAAGGCCTTCCGGGCGGCGTACCACGCCAGCTTGCGCCGCCCATCGCTATCGACAACGGCCCACGAGAGTGCCGGCCAGCAGTCATTGAGCTGCCACCAGATGACTCCGGAGCACCGGTCGTGGAGGCTACGGAAGTGGCCGACCCCCGTTCGCAGCGCCTCTGCCTGGATGAGTTGAGTGAGGTAGAGCCATGGGCCGAAGCCCGCCGGTTTCCCCGAATGGGCGTGGAGGGCACGGTCCAGCTTGGCCATCCCGTCGATGGCCTTCTGGTGATGGGACATCGTGGCGTCGCCCGGGCTGAGGGGTCTGCTCGAAATCGCCCGGGCCAAGGTTGCGTGGTTTGCCGGCGCCTGGAACCCGAACTCGGCGACGAAGCGTGGCCGGTAGGTCCGGTAGTGCGTGTAGTCCCGCTCGTTCCACACGTCCCATATGTGGGTCGGTCCGTGGTTCGGGTTGTTGGGGTGGATTTCTGCACGCAGCGAGGTCGGGCTCCCGTCGATATAGGGACGGCCCGGATCGAGGGCGGTGACCAGATCGGGAAGGATCTGGCGGTAGAAGAGCGGTCCCCATTCCCGGTCGCCGACCTCGGACTGCCATCCCCAATCCCACCAGCCCCAAAGGTTCTCATTGTTGCCGTTCCAGATGATCAGGCTCGGATGCGACATCAACCGGTCGATGGCATCTCTGGCCTCGGCCTCGACCTCGACCGCCAGCTCGCCGGGATAGGCGGCACAGGCGAACAGGAAGTCCTGCCACACCAGCATCCCGCTCCGGTCGCAGACCTCGTAGAAGTCGTCGCTCTCGTAGATGCCTCCGCCCCAAACCCGGAGCAAGTTGGCGTTGGCGTCCAAGGCGTCGGTGATTCGCCGCTCGTAGCGCTCCCGATCGACCCTTGGTGGGAAGCAGTCGTCCGGGATCCAGTTGAAACCTCGCACCCAAACCCTTTCACCATTGACCAGGAAGGCGAACCTGGAGCCGTCCGACTCGGTCGAGGTGTCGAGTACCACGGTGCGGAACCCGATGCTGCGCTCCACGCGGTCGGCGGGGATGCCGTCGATCACGGCTTCGACCACGAGTTGATAGAGGCGTTGGGGTCCTCGGCCGACCGGCCACCAGAGCTCGACCGAGGGAACCTCCACCGTGACAACTGCTGGTGCGGAGTCGACACTGATCTCCGCGGTGCGGCCGTCGAGCGTCGCCCGCAGCATGACCTCCCCGGGCGGTTCGTCCCATTCGAGGTCGGCTGCAACCTCGACCATTCCCGCACCGGTCCGGGTGACGGTGGGAGTGGGCCGGACCGCGGCGATCCGTACACCTGACCAGGTCTCCAACCAGACCGGTCGCCAGATTCCCGACGTGGTGAGGCGCGGCCCCCAGTCCCAGCCGAAGTTGCACGCCATCTTGCGGATGAAGTTGTAGGGGAATTCGGAGGCCCGGGGGAGATCACCGAGCCTGTCCTGCTCGGCGGTGGCATGAGTCACCGGTGACTCGAACCGGACCGCCAGATGGTTGACCCCGACTCGAATGACCGAGGACACGTCGAACCGGTAGGTGCGGTGCATGTTTGCGGTGGTACCTACCTGCCGGCCGTTGAGAGAGATCACTGCAACCGTGTCGAGACCGTCGAAAACCAGGTCGGCGTGTTCGCCCCCTTCTGGCTGGTGAACGAATTCGAGCTGGTATTCCCACACTGATTGGGCGATCCAGTGCTGGCTCTCCTCGTTGCGGTCGAGGTAGGGATCGGCGATGACCCCGGCGGCCATCAGATCGAGATGGACGCACCCCGGCACGGTGGCCGGCAACTCGAGCGACCCGGGGAGCACCCGGTGCTGCCGAGGCCAGTCGTATCTCCCATCCGTCTCCGAGGGCGGTTCGCCTCTTGATGACCGCTCCTTTCCGCGCCCGGGAGCGTAGGCAGGTGCGGTCGCGGTCACCCCTCTGTCACCACCACGGTGCCCTTCATGTTCGGGTGGAGTGTGCAGACGTATGGGTAGGTGCCCGGGTCGGTGAAGGTGTAGGTGAAGGTCCCCGTCTGCATCACCTCGCTGGCGAAGCCGTCACCAACGACGTTGTGGGGGATGCTGTCGTCGAATACCCAGGTGACCGTCGTTCCCGCTTCCACAGTCAGCCGATCCTGGTCGAACGCCATGCCGCTCACCAGAATGGTCGGGTCAGCCGACACCGCCCCGGGGTCGACCGGCTCAGGCGAGGCGGAGGGCACTGGTGAGCTGCAAGCGGCGAGCGCCGCAATGGAAACCGCGGCGAGGGCCACTCGAAGAATGATCTTGGGTGCGTTGTCGTTCATGTCTCAATCATCGGTCGTCAGTGGCCTCTGATCCATCGGGGATGTGCCGCCGGGCGCTGGGGAATGGCCCTGAGAGCACCTCGGTGCCGACCCCGATGTGCATCCAGAGAGGTGAAAGGCTGAGAAAGCCTCAGACCACGCTCACACGCTTGCGGTGTCGATACCGAGCGACGCCTCCGCCTCCTCCAGGCGCTGACCGGCGGCGGCCACCGGGGCGAACAGGTCCCCGAACCGGGCGAGCCGATCCCACACGTTGGCGACGGTGACGTCGCCGTTGGCGACCTCTCCCACCTCGTCCCAGGTGATCGGGACCGACACCGGGGCGCCGGGCCGCGGCCTGACCGAGTAGACGGATGCGATCGTCTGCCCCGAGGCGTTCCTGTTGTGATCGATGAAGACCTTGCCGCGCCGCTTTGGCTTGTCCCATTCCATCGTGATGTCCTCGGGGTTGGCCCCGACGAGGAGGCGCCCCACCGCCTCGACAAACCGCCTGATCCGGCCGAACCCGTATTGCGGCTCGACCGGCACATAGACGTGCATCCCCCGCGCCCCAGACAGCTTCGGGTAGCCGCGCAACCCGAGGTTCTGGAGCGCCACCCTGAGGAGTCGCACGCCGGCCACCACCTGACTCCACTCGGCGCCCTCGGCCGGGTCGAAATCGAATATGGCGTAGTCGGGGCGGTCGAGCGTCCCTGCCCGCGAGTGGAAGGGGTGGATCTCGATGCACGCCATGTTGGCGAACCACATCAGCGACTCCCGGTCGGCGGCGAGCAGGAAGCCGATCTCGCCACCCATAGAGTCCGATGGGACTGGTGCGATGGTCATCCATTCCGGCTGATGGCCGGGGGCCCTCTTCTCGTAGAAGGTCGAACCTTCGATTCCGTTGGGGTAGCGGGACATCGAAATGGGTCGCCCGGCGAGATGAGGGAGCAGCACGGGCGCGATCGAGGCGTAGTACTGGATCAGGTCGCCCTTTGTGGTGCCCTCTGGGAAGAACGGCTTGTCCGGGTTGGTGATCAGCAATGGCTTGCTAAGCCCGAGTGGACGCCAGCGCGGTCCTTCGGGGACGATCCGCAACGGATCGGGAAAGGATGCGATAGGTGAGAGGGGGCGGCCTTGCTCTTCGGGTCGATCGGCGGAGGCCAGGGTGGCGCCAATTTCCTCCCATATGGCTTCATGACTCGACTGCTCGCGCGCCTCCGAGATGACCACCATCGGGATCCGGGCTTCGATCGCGGCCTGGACCAGCAGGCCGACCCTCAGCGAACCGGTCCCATACGGAATGTGCTTCACCTCGCCGTGCTGGTTGAACAGGTTGTCGGTGAACTGGGTCTGCAGGGGCGCCACCATCCACCCAGGAAAGGCCTCCTCGATGAAGTTGAGGACCGAGGCGAAGGCTTCCTTCGAGGTGAGCGCGCCGCCGGTCATTGCATGGACATGCGCCCAGTCCACGATGGGTCGGACGAACGGGTACTCGCTGGCGAGCACGGCGATGTCCCCCAGTGTCCCGAAGGAGTGGTCGTTCCCCCCGGTCTCCAGACCGAGACCGACACCGAGCTTCTCGATCTTGGGAGCCACGTACTCCAACCGGGAACGGATCCGGTCCATCAACTCGGCAGCCGACCGCTGATGCGTGTTGCCGAAGTGGGCACAAATCACTGGAGCACCGAGAGCCCGTCCCAGTTTCATCGTGTGCTCGAGGGCGGCGAGACACTGTTTTGCCTTGTCCTCCTCCTCGACGGTGAGCACGGCGAAGTAGGGAGCATGCACCGAGAGCCTTATGTCCCGTTCCGCCGCCAATTCCCCGAAACGGGCACATCGCCGCTCCTTCCAGGGGAACCCGGTGACGAAGGGAAGCTCCAAAGCCCGGTGCCCCCGCGCCACCAGGTCGTCGAGAAACGCCTCGTCGTCGGTCCCCTCGGGCGGGACCCGGGAGATGCCGAACCGGATCAGCGCGTCGCTTGTCACGAGCTCGTCAGGATGGCAGACGGGACCCGCTGCCGAGCAGCGGCGAAGGAAGCTTGGCTCAACTTTACGTTGTTAACCTACCGATGTTAAGTTAGCGGCGATTCAGCGAGAAGGAACGGAGATGTTGGGGAGACTTGGTGACATTTTGGTACGACGGCGGTGGTGGGTCTTGGCGACCACCCTGGTATTCGTGGGCATCGCCGGATGGCTGGGCGGCGGAGTCGCCCAGGAACTGACCGGGGGCGGGTTCGAGGATCCCGATGCCGAATCGGCACAGGCCGCGGCAGCGCTGGAGCAGACTTTCGAGACCGGTGACCCCAATGTCGTCATCCTGGTCACCGCCGACGGTGGCGACGTCGACGATCCTGCAACGGCCGAGGCGGGCATGGCACTCACCTCGACACTCAGCCAGATGGAAGGAGTCACCGACGTCGCCTCGTATTGGGCGCTCGGGGCGGCGCCTCCACTGCGAAGCGACGATGGCTCCCAGGCTCTGGTGCTCGCTCGGATGGACGAGGACGACGAGGCGGTCGCCGACTCGGTTCGCGACCTGGTTGCCTCCTCGAGCGAGGATCCGATCACCGTCGAAATGGGCGGTGCCTCCGAGGTCTTCCGTGAGATCCAGGAGACGGTCGAGAACGACCTGATTCGGGCGGAATCGATCGCATTTCCCATCACCTTGGCCCTGCTCGTCCTGGTATTCGGGAGCCTGGTGGCGGCCTCTTTGCCTTTGGTAGTGGGCGGTATCGCCATCATCGGCACCTTTCTCGCCCTCTCGTTGATCAACCAGGTGACCGATGTATCGATCTTCGCCCTCAACCTGACCACCGCTCTCGGTCTCGGTCTCGGCATCGACTACAGCCTGTTCGTGGTGTCCCGATTCCGCGAGGAGCTGGCCCGCGGGCTGTCTACCCACGACGCCGTAGTGGCGACCGTCCGCACCGCGGGCAGGACGGTGGCCTTCAGCGCCTTGACGGTCGCCATCTCGCTCGGGGCACTCGTCGTCTTTCCCCTCGGGTTTCTCCGTTCATTCGCATACGCAGGGGTCGCCGTGGTGCTCATCGCCGGGATCACGGCGGTAGTGGTGTTGCCGGCCCTCCTCGCCGTTCTCGGTCCCAAGGTGAACAGCTTGCGGATCTTCCGGCGGCAGCGCCAAGTGGATGACGAGCACGGGTTCTGGGCGCGACTGGCCAACCTCGTCATGCGCCGGCCCATCCCCTTCGTCGCCACCGTCCTTCTCGTGCTCGTCGTGCTCGGCACGCCGTTCCTGCAGGTCGAGTTCGGGCTGTCCGACGATCGAGTGCTGGCGCCTGACAACGAGGTTCGGATGGTTCAGGACGACCTGCGGGAGGGCTTTGCCTCCGACGAGGCCGCCACGGTCACCGTGGTGGCACGGGATGCCTCGGCTGCCAGCCCCGAGGAACTGACCCAGTACGCCACGGCGCTCTCAGCTGTCACCGGTGTGGCTCGGGTCGATGCCGCTGACGGCACCTACATAGGCGGGGTCCAAGTGGCGCCGGCCAACCCACTGTCGACCCGTTACGCCAGCGGCGACGCCGTTTGGTTTGGGGTGATTCCGTCGGTGGAGCCGGTCAGTCCGGAGGGCCAACAACTGGTCGAGGAGATCAGGGCCATCGGCGCACCTGCCGAGGTACTGGTGGGAGGGCCTTCCGCCGGGTTGGCAGACGCCAAGGAGTCCCTCTTCTCCCGGCTCCCCTGGGCGCTGGGCATCATCGGCGTGGTCACCTTCGCTCTTCTCTTCTTGATGTTCGGAAGCGTCCTGGTCCCGGTCAAGGCGTTGGTGCTCAACGTCCTCAGCTTGAGCGCCACCTTTGGTGCCCTGGTGTGGATCTTCCAGGAGGGGAACCTCTCGGGACCGCTCAACTTCACAGCCACTGGAACGCTCGACAGCACTCTCCCCGTTCTGCTGTTCTGCGTCGCCTTCGGGCTCTCGATGGACTACGAGGTGTTTCTCCTCTCCCGGATCAAGGAGGAGTACGACCTCACCGGGGACAACACGCGGTCGGTGTCGATGGGGCTGCAGCGAACCGGCCGGATCGTCACCGCGGCCGCCGCGGTGCTCTCCGTGGTGTTGATCGCCTTCGCCACCTCCAGCGTCACGATCCTCAAGGTATTCGGCATCGGCATGACCCTGGCGGTCCTCCTCGACGCCACCCTGGTTCGCGGCATCCTTGTCCCTGCCTTCATGCGGCTGGCCGGAAACGCCAACTGGTGGGCGCCGCCATGGATGCGACGGATTTACGAGCGGTTCGGCATCAGCGAGTCCGAGGCCGTTTCGCCCGACCGTGAACCGGTGAAGACTTGACCGACACGGTGACGGGCACCCCATCATCCAGGTCGGGCCGTGCCAAGCGCGGGGAAGGTGACCTCCTCCGCGAGGAGATCGTCGAGGCGGCGATCGATCTCATGGCCTCGACTGGCACCGCGGAGCGGCTCACCATCCGCAGCATCGCCGAGCAGGCGGGAGTCACCTCCCCGTCGATCTATCTGCACTTCGCCTCGAAGAACGACGTCATATTCGCCGCATGCGAGCGGCTCTGGCAGGACTTCGGGAAAGTTCTCGCCGAGGCGCGATCGGGCCTAGACGACCCGGTCGACCGTATGCGGGCGTGTGGTACCGCATACTTGAAGTTCGCCCTCGAGAGGCCGGCGCTGTACCGGGTGCTCTTCATGTCGGAACCGGTGGATCAGCCTGAAGACTTCGACGTTCAAGCCCTGCTCGAGAACGTCGGCTTTCTCCAACTGTTCGACGATGTGCGAGAGTTGAACGAAGCCGACCGGCTCCGGATAGGTGACCCGCTCGACGTCTCGCTCCTCCTGTGGAGCTCGGTCCACGGCGTGGCCTCTCTCATACTCGACCATCCCAAGATCCCCTGGCCCGAGCCCGTCCGCTCACTCGATCTCCTCTTCGAAGCTCTCGCAGGAGGTTTGGTTCGGCTGAGCTGAACCGGGCGGACGGCGGACGGCGGCTTTGTTCCGTCCCCCGCGGGGGGAAGTGGCCCGCGGCGAAGCAACGGTGAGGGGTGCGGGACTCCCGACGATGTGCTGGCTCGGGCTTTCAGCCCTCACTCCATGGTCGTCGGCAACCCGAACGCGGGGAACAGCCCGGCGCCGAATGTGGTGATCTCGGCGATCCGGCCGTTCTCCACGCGTAGTACATCGAACTTGAAGGGACGGGAGAGGGTGTCGCCGGGGCGCCGCAGGTAGCTGGCCGCCGTCGGCATCCGGTTGGCGCTCGTCGGGAGAAGACGCCAATCCCCTTCACGCTCCTCGCCAAAGGCGCGCTCGAGCAGAGGGGCGATAGTGTCGCGGCCGTCGAAGACCATCCCGTCCGGTGGCATGGCGATTCTGATGTCCTTGGCGGCGATGGCAAGAGCCGCCGCGGCATCGCACCTCTCGTGGGCGTCGATGAACTGTGCGAGCAGGTCCATCTCTTCCGAAGAGGGGGACCCTGCCGACCACTCGCCGCGTTGCGCCGGCAGGCTCCGGTGCATGGTCGCTCTAGCCCGCTGCAGCGCGCTGTTGGCGGCGGCGACGCTCGTCTCTAGCAACTCCGCCGTTTCCGATGCCGACCATCCCAGGACATCCCGCCCGACGAAGGTGGCGCGTTGCCGCGGCGGGAGGATCTGGAGCGCGGCCAGGAACGCCAACGAGATGGTCTCCCTCTCCACGACGGCATCCTCCGGCTGCTCTGCTGATGACTCCACTTCATCGAGCAGCGCGTCCGGGTACGGCTGGAGCCAGGACACCTCCGCCAGGGAGGCGATTGGCGCCTGGCGACGCCTCCGGCGGATCGAGTCGATACAGACATTCGTGGCGATCCGATACAGCCAGGCCTGGAGTTGGCCTCTCCCATCGAAGCTGTCCCGGCTTCGCCACGCCCGGAGGAACGTCTCCTGGACGGCGTCTTCGGCTTCGTCGAATGAGGCGAGCATCCGGTAGCAGTGGACGTGGAGCCGGCGACGGAACGGCTCGATGGCCGCGGCGAACACATCGGACTCCCCTCGCGCGGCGAAGTCGACAACGACGGGGTTACTGCTCTCGCTAACGACGGACCTCCTGCAGCACCCAGCCGTTCCCGTCTGGGTCGGAGAAGTCGGCGAAGGAGGCGTACTGGCCGTGATCCGGGTCGGGACCGGACTGCCATCCTTCCTCGGTCATGTGGCGGATCTCATTGACCTCGATGCCCTTCTCGATCAAGGCAGCGCGTGCCGCCTCGATGTCCTCGACCACGAGGTGCGTGCCCCGCTGCGATCCCGGGGGCGCGTCGGTCAACCCCACGCCGATCGTCGCCGAGCACGCCGAGCCAGGTGGCGTCATCTGCACCACCCGGAAGTCGTCGCCCACCCGGTGGTCAACGTCGATATTGAACCCTGCCTGCTCGTAGAACGCCTTGGAGCGGTCAACATCCGAGACCGGGATCAGCACCACTTCGAGCTTGTATTCCATCTGGCTCCTCCTCGTCAGCGATGCTTCCCTAGCGATCGCCGTGGTCGTTACCTAGTTCAACGCATCCCATCGCTCGAAGTAATCGGTGCGGCGATGATTTCGGGGAGAGGGAGAGCAAGGTCGATGCGTCGCTCAGGGGACGGCCACCATCACGTCGGAGGCCTTGATTACGACGATGACCGAGGACCCCGAGTCGAGCGCCAGTTCGTCGGCGGCCTCCTTGGTGATCGACGAGGTGACGACGTCACCACCGCCGAGCCGGATCTTCACGGTTGACGTGACCGCGCCGTGTTCGATGCTCTCGACCGAACCGTTGAGTTGGTTGCGGGCACTGAGTTTCATGGTTGCTCCTTCCGAGGGGGCTTACGGTAGGAGCGTTCTTTCCCCTCCTGGGTCCGCCCGGAAGAACCGGTCTCGAAGCGATCTGCGTCGGGGAGAACTGCAATCTCGGTCGCTTTGATCGAAGCCCAGACTGGCCCGCCCTCTACCAGCCGCATCTCGTCTACTGCCTCGCTGGTCACCTCGGCGACGAGGGGAAGCGGGGTCCCGAGATGGACCCGGACCCGATCACCGAGGTCCTCGATGTCATCGACGATGGTGGCCCAGGCGTTGCGTGGGCTCCCCTCGGGGCGACTCAGGTGGAGCGCCACCGCGGAGGGGCGGATGGTGAGGATCACCGGACCTGCGATCTCGGTGTCGGCGATTTGGACGGGGTGACCTTCCACCAGGACGACGCCACCGGCAGCCGCCCCGAGCAGCAGGTTCGACCCGGCAAGATCGGCCGCGTATGGAGTTTCCGGCCTGAGGCGGATGTCGTCGGCAATACCGACCTGGGTGACCGTGCCGTCCTCCAAAACGTGGATCTCGTCGGCGAGAAGGAACGCCTCGGTGGGGTCGTGGGTGATGAGGAGCCGCGGACCAGCGAACTGCTCGAGGTGCTCGTCGAGCATCCGCCGCAGCTCCGCCCTGGTGGTCACATCGAGCGCCGAGAGCGGTTCGTCGAGCAGCAACAAGTCTGGCTCGATCACCAGCGCCCGCGCCAGGGCGACACGCTGTGCCTGACCACCGGAAAGCTGGCGGGGCTTTTGCTTGGCCAGATCGCCCAGTCCCATTTGGCCCATCCAGGAGACGGCGGCGGTCATGGCCGCCTCGCCACCAACGCCCCTGCTCTTCAACCCGAAGGCGACGTTCTCGAGGGCGCTGAGATGAGGAAAGAGCAGGTAGTCCTGGAAGACCACGCCTACTTTCCGGTCTTCGGGCGGTACGAAGACTCCTTTGTCGGGGTCATCGAGTGTGCGGCCGCTCAGGGTGATCCGACCTGCGTCGATCGGGAGGAGCCCGGCCAGCGCCGCCACCGCGGTGGACTTTCCCGATCCATTCGGTCCCAAGAGGGCGACGGTCTGGCCCGCTGGGATGGAGAGCTTCAATTCGAGACGGAACGACCCCCGGCGGACCGCGAGGTCGGCCTCTAGAGCACCTGGTTGGCTCAGAGTGTGTGCCACCACTGCTCGCGCAGGGCGATGAGAACGGTCAGCGACACCGCCACCATGATCAGGCTCAGTGCGACCGCGGCGTCACGGTCGCTCTCCAAGGCGACGAACACAGCCAGAGGCAGGGTCTGGGTCCGGCCCTGCAGGTTGCCGGCGAAGGTGATGGTTGCGCCGAACTCGCCGAGTGCGCGTGCCCATGTGAGCACCAGTCCGGCTATTAGCGATGGTGCAACCATGGGAAGGGTGACCCTTCGCATCACCGTCCATCTGCCCGCCCCGAGTGTCGCCGCCGCTCCCTCGTACCGGACATCCATTCCCCGCAGCGCCCCCTCCAACGTCAGAACGAGAAAGGGCATGGCGACGAAGGTGGTAGCGATGATCACTCCCCAGATTGAGAAGGGGAAGATGAACCCGCTCGCTTCGTAGATGGGACCACCCACCAATCCCCGCCTTCCGAGAGCGAAGAGGAGCGCCGCCCCCCCCACCACGGGGGGCAATACGAGCGGCAGGGTGACAATCCCCCGTACCAGCGCTCGTCCCGGGAATTCGATCCGGGCGAGCAACCAGGCGAGAGGGATTCCCACCAGAACGGAGATAGCCGTTGCCGCCAGCGAGGCGACGAGCGAGAGACGCAAGGCGTCTCCCACGATGTCGCTGACAAGCAGTTCGGGCAGTCGCGACCAGGGGATCCGGGCGACCAACGCGATCAAGGGAACGACGAACAGGGCAAGCCCGAGCCCGCCGAGGACGACGAGCAAAGCCGGCGGCCGGCGGACCCTCGGACGCCGACCCGCCGCTCGGTTCAAGGCGTGATGAACCCGAAGTCGGCGAGGATCGACTGTCCCTCGTCGGAGAGGACGAACTCGACGAACGCCGCTGCCCCGTCCGGGTTGGGGGCGCCGTTGAGGGCAACGATCGGGTACTCAGCGACCACGTTTTCCTCCCCGGGGATATCGACCCCCTCGACGGCACCCTCGGTTGACAGGACGTCGGTCACATAGACGATTCCGGCATCGACCTCCCCGGCCTCGACCTTGGTGACCAGGGCCCGCACGTCCGGCTCGTCCGTGTCGATCGATGGCGTGACACCGGCGTTGGCCAGCGCCTCTCGTCCGAACTCGCCGCACGGGACGTCCTCGGCGCACAGGCCGATCACGAGGTCCTCGTTGGCGAAGTCGGCAAGCCCGGTGACGCCGGCCGGATTGCCGTCGGGCACCGCGATCTGGAGAGAGTTGGTCACGAAAATCTCCGGCTCATCGGCGTTCTCACCGGCCTCGACCACCTGGTCCACATTCGACGTGTTGGCCGATGCAAACACATCGGCAGGTGCACCCTCGAGGATCTGCTCGCGCAGCGTCGAGCTACTCCCCAGGTTGAGCACGACGTCGGTACCCGGGTTGGCCTCCTCGAATGCCGCCTCGACTGCTCCGAAGGCATCGGTGAGGGAAGCCGCTGCAGAAACCAAAATCTCACCTTCGGCTTCTCCCGAACAGGCGGTGGCGACCAAGGCGACGAGCAGTCCGACAATGCGCCGCTTCATCCTCCATCGACCTTCATCCTCGGTGGTACTCACATTGAGAGTACTCAGCAATGTCCTGTCAGGTCTACTGGGCATACCTCCGGGCCAGGTCGTCCAGATAGCCGCCCGCCGCTCTGGCCACATGGTGGCGCCAAAGCTCGACGTGGTCGACGGGGCCCTGGCTTTCGAGCGCCACGATGGTCGGAGCCAGAGCCGCTCGCTGGGCGGCGATCAGTTCGAGCGGCGATTGTTTCGCCCGCTCGAGTAGCGCCAGTTTGAGCTGGAACTCGATCCGGAGGTCTCTCACATGGCCGACCGGCTCCCCCAGCCAGCGCCGAAGCCGCTGACGCCCTGCGGGAGTCACTTGGTGGATGATGCGTCGCGGCCCCGAGTCGCCAGGTTCGGTACGAGCCGGCTGGGCCAGGCCCTCTGTGACGAGCCGATCGAGCGAGCGGTAGGCCTCGGTGGGACGCACGGTGAGGATCCGGCCGAGCGCCCCCATCGGGCCCGAGTTCCTTGGCGATGGCGAAGCCGTGAGTGGGGTGCTCGGCGAGCACCCCCAACACGGCGTGGTCGGTGACCGATAATCGGGAGCCGGCCATCGGATCAATTTGGAGGCGAAATCCTCACATACCCGGGGTGGGCAAGTACTCGAGAATCTCGATGGTCGCACCCTCCATCATGAGATGAGGATGGTCATCGAGGAGCGGCTTCAGCTCATCCGCCGAGCCGGCCTCGAGGACCGAAAACCCCCCGATGTAATCCCCACTCGGCGCTCCGCCTGCCCCGACGACACCGGCATGGGAGACCGGTGTGCCGAAGTCGACCAGCGAGTCGCCCGCCTTGGCACCCCAGGCATTCCAAGCGTCCAGTCCTGCCTGAGCCTGTTCGGGGGTGGCGCTCGCCATCTGCTCCTCGGCTGATACCGGGGACCGGTACAGCACCATGAACTTCGCCATGTCTCCTCCTGGGCGTCGGGGACTCCCGTCCCATCTTCGCGCACACGAAACCTTGTGTCCGGGGTGCGCCCTACATCATCGACGAACGGGGACCGCCTCTCGGGACAGCGTCGACTGATTCTTCTCGTCTCGAGGTTCTCCGCCTGGCGAGGCCGCCACATATACGCATCGCGGTAGCGGCCGAATACGTATTCCTCCGGATGCGCCGTGGCGGAGAAAGGTGCACATTGGAGACCGGCCAAGCCCCGGAGGAGCAGATGCTGATACACCACACAGCGATCCGCCATTTCACCGAGCAACGCCGCCGGGACTACCGGTCGGCCATCCAAGGAGCCGCTCGCACGCCCGACGCCGTCCCCGGCTCCCGTCGCTGGTGGCCGGCCACACGTCGGACGCCGGCTCCGGCGACAGCCCGTTAGCCCGTTAGGGGTTTTCGATGGGTCGTAACCTGAAAGGCGTGATCGTCGGACGCCCCGGTCTCAGCGCGGCGATGGTTGGCCGCAGATCCGAATTGGAGCGTTTGCTCGCCATGGTGCCGGTCGACGACGACCCAAGGGTGGCGCTCGTCGCAGGGGAGGCGGGAGTGGGCAAGACCCGGCTGGTCCGAGAGGTTCGCGCCCGCCTCCCTGAATCCGTCATCATCCTCTCAGGTCAGGCAACTCAGGAGGCGGCCGGGCGGCCCTTCGAGCTGTTGCTCGAGGCCATAGAACCGTACGTCGCATCGTGGGACGAGCTTCCTGATGAGCTGGAGACACGGGGTAGCGCGGTCCGGGCTTTGTTGGCGCCTGTGGCACCGCAGCTGGGAGGCGACGACCAGCGCGAGTACTTCCAACAAGAACTGCTCAGGGCAGCGGTCGAGGTGGTACGCCAGCTCATCCGAGAGAACACCGCCGTCCTCGTGTTCGAAGATCTGCACTGGGGCGATACGGAGAGCGTCAAGGTATTCGGGCGTCTCGGGACCGCTTCCGGCTTGCGGCTGCTCGCCTTGGGCACCTACCGGTCGGAGCGGCTCAATCGCCGTCACCCGTTGGCTGAACTGCTGGAGCAATTGGAGCGGGACCAATCGTTGCTCCATATCACGCTGCAGAGGCTGACTGTTGCTGAGGTGGCGGAACTGCTCGCAGGCGCCTACAGAAGGCCGATCCCGATACGGGTCGCGACCGAACTCCACCAGCGGACCGGCGGCAACCCGTTCTTCCTCGAGGAACTGGTGACCGCAGCCGGTGACTTGCCGCCCGAAGAGCTACCCGATGTGCCGCTTCCCTGGAATCTCAGCGAGGCGGTTCTTCGGCACCTCGACGCGCTCGACCCAGATGAGTTGTCGGTGCTGGAATCGGCCGCGGTGGCTGGTCAACGGTTCTCATTCGACCTGCTTCAGTCGATGACGGGGCTGGATGAGACCGAGCTCATTGGGATCCTGCGGCGGTTGGTCTACACCGGGCTCCTCGCCGAAGAAGCGCCCGACGTCCTCGCCTTCCGTCATGCCCTCACCCACGAGTCGGTTGTTGGAAGCCTGCTCGGCCGCCAGCGAAGACGCCTGCACGAGGCGGCTTTCGAGGCATTGCAGCGGTCGGGGAATGAGGACTACGCCTTGCTCACCTACCACGCCGAGGGCGCCGAACGGTACGACGACATGGTGGATGTCTCCCGCCGAGGTGCGCACCACTACCTGAGGACCGGCGCCACCCAGGAAGCACTGCGGCTTGCCGAGAGAGCCCTCGCCGAGGCGGGAGAGGACATCGAGCTTCTCGAGGTGGCGTCGCTGGCGGCGTGGCGCGCGCCGACCGCCTTGACGACGCCGCGGTGTATGCCGGTCGGTGGGAGGCTGCCGCGGTGATGGCAGTCTCCCCTGCGGAGCGATCACGCGCTCTGCGATTACGGGCCCGTATCGAATTCGACGCCGGCCGACCGTCGGCCCAGTTGCAGTATCTCGAAGAGGCTCTCGGGGCGGTCGCGCCTCTCGGGGAGACCGAGGAACTGGCCTGGGTCTACAGCCAGCTTGCCGAGGCCCACATGCTGATGGAGCAATTGGACTCCGCCGTGGATTGGGCAGATCGGTCGCTCGAGCTTGCCGATCGGGTCGGTTCGGAGGGGGCCAAGGTGCGAGCCTTGGTGAACAAGGGATCGGCGGTGATCGATGGCGATCTGGCTGCGGGCATCGAGTTGCTCGAGGAAGCGGCAGCTCTCGCCGAGAGCATCGGAGACCACCTCAGCCATGTGAGGGCGATCAACAATGCCCTCATCGGTGGCGTGAGGATCTGGCCGCCGGAGCGCACCTCAGCAGCCATCGACCGGATGCAGGACGTGGCGGAACGGGCCGGCCTCGACCACTTCGTCACGATGGCTATCGCCGCCCGGGGATATTCGGCGGAGCTCGATGGAAACCTGGACCTCGCCATCTCCGTCTTCTCCGACCTCAGCTGGGACGAACAGGTTGGCGAGTACGAATCGACGAGGATCCACCTGGCAACGCTGCTCTGCGATGGCGACGACCCCGATGGCGCGGCCGCCGTGCTTGACAGGATCGGCGAGCCTGAGGAGCCCTCGAAAAAGTGCTGTTACATCGTCACCCGCGTTTACATCGCAGCCCTACGCCGAGACCCCGACGAGGTGAGAGCATTGATGGCCAGATTCGTCGAGGACCCCTCGGTCGCACCGGATCCGGGAGACGACGATGCCTACCTGATGGCGCTTCTCGCCCTGAAGGTGGGGGTATCTCCGGCCGAGGTACGTCCACTCCTCGACTCTGTCCCCGACGAGGGAAAGCTTGCCTTCGATCACGACCCTGCCCTCGAGTGGGCGGTCGAAGGCGCATTGCTTTCTGCGGAGGGCTCGCACGAGGAGGGACTGGCCGCCTACCAGCGAGCGCTCGGGGATGGGAGGCGTCGCTCTGCCGCCGCCACCGCAGGATTCCGCGTCTCGTTGGCCCACAGCCTGCTGGCGACGGGACAAAAGGCCGAAGCGATCTCGCAGGCCCGCGAAGCGTGGCGGCTGCTGGAGAACTGGCCGGGATGGTTGGCCGAGGAGACCCTCGCCCTTTTGCGTCGGCTCGGGGTGGGTCAAGAGGTGGAGGGGCCAAAGACACTCACCTCGCGGGAGCGCGAGGTGGCTGCTCTGTTGGCGGAAGGTATGAGCAACGCTGAGGTCGCCGACCGTCTCTTCATCTCTGTTCGGACCGCCGCGGTCCATGTATCGCACATCCTCACCAAGCTGGGGATGTCCTCGCGCGCCGAAGTAGCTGCCTGGGCGGTCCGAAATGGCATCGCACCAGTGACAGACCGAGCAGCAGGATGACCAAAGCACCGCACCATTAGGCTCACCGCCCGTGACCGAACTCGACGAGCAGGGTCGCCCGGAACCTCCTCCTGCAGGCAACGAGACCGACACCCTCGTTGGCTTTCTGGAGTACCAACGCGCCACTCTGGCGTGGAAATCGGGCGGGTTGGACATGGCCGGTCTGAGCACCACGGTGGGTGCTTCGACAATGACCCTTGGCGGGATGCTCAAGCACATGGCCTGGGTGGAGGACTTCTGGTTCTCCGTTCGCCTCCACGGGCGAGACCCGGCCACCATCTGGGAAGACGTTGACTGGAAGGCCGACCCCGACTGGGAATGGAACTCGGCGGCCGCGGACTCGCCTGAAGAGGTGCGCGCACTTTGGCAGGAAGCTGTGGAGCGCTCCCGCACGCTCGCAGCGGAGGCGCTTGCAGACGGGGGACTGGATCGGCTTGCCAAACGCCCCTGGCAGGATGGTCGGGCGCCGAGCCTGCGTTGGATTTTGGTCCACATGATTGAGGAATATTCCCGGCACAACGGCCATGCCGACCTCATCCGCGAGTCAATTGACGGCGTGGTCGGGGAATAGACCGCCCTGTCGGACGATCCAAGGCGCGCGGAAAGGACCGCCGTGTACGCTGGCTGTGCGTCGCCATGGGAGGGTGTGGGGTGAGCACGGAAGAAAACAAGGCCGTAGTCCAGCGCTGGTTCAGCGAGGTCGTCAGCAACGGCGACATGAGCTGTCTCGATGAGATATGTGCCGTCTGTCATCCGCAGTTCGCCATGGTCCGGGGCGTCGTCGAACCCGCCCCTCAGGGCATCCCCGGCCTCAAGGACCTGATCGCCAGCTTTCGCACGGCGTTTCCGGATCTCACCGCCACCGTCGATGAGCAGGTCGCCGAAGGGGACAAGGTCGTCACCCGATTGACCATGAGCGGGACGCATCAGGGCGAGTTCATGGGCATGCCGGCGACGGGCAAGTCCTTTTCGATCCCAGGGGTCAGCATTTGGGAGGTTCGCGGCGGCCAGCTCATCTCCGAGTGGGTGAGCTGGGATTCGATGGGAATGATGCAACAGCTCGGAGCTGTGCCGGCTCCCGCGCCCCAGTCTTGATGTAATCCGAGTCGGCCCAACGCATGCGTCCCAGGGCCGACTGGGACTCAATCGCCCAGCGAAGGATGCTGGTCGTCCGCCGGTTGCCACGAGGGAGACCCCACCTCGGTCACATGGGGCCGGTCGCTGGGGGTGACCCAGAAGCCGACGAAGCTGGCGGGAAAGGTGGGGTGGGGGTTGTAAGCCCGATGGACGACACCCACCGGCTCGGTATAGACCTCGCCCGCCCGGTAGTGCTCAGACCTGCCTTCGTATTGGAGTGTGACCAGACCCTGTATCACCAGGAAGAACACAACCCCGTTGTGAACGTGCCAGTTGGCGGTCCGACCCGGCATGAGCTCGGAGAGTTGGACGTTGACGCGGGACTCCGGATCGCGTGGCAGCCGGGTCTCGACCTCGTCATAGATCACTCGCCGCACATGTGCTGCACCGGCCGGGACGAGGCCCGTCAATTGCAGCACCAGGTCTGGAGGAGCCTGTTCGGTGCTCATGCCACGCTCCCAGTCTCGACAACACGCCTCTGCGGATGAATCTCTCGCCACGATGAATCGGTCGGTAAACCGTTGGACCAACCTCGCTAGGCCTCGAGATCTTTGTGCTCTGCGACAAACTGGCTGACGATCAAGGTTGCCCCCTGCGGATCCTTGATCACCACCAGCTTGGTCCACGGCGCGTCCAATGGCCCGGCTACGACCTCGCCCCCCAACTCAGCCGCCTTCGCCGCGGCGGCGGCGGCGTCGTCGATCCCAAACGTCACGCTCCAGTGAGGCGGTGTCTCCGTGTCGTCGTCGGCGATCGGGTTGAGCGAAGCGACCACGTCGATGAAGCCCTCAGGCCCCCCCATCTGCGCCACCTGCTCGCGCAAGCCGGGGTTGTCCTCTTCGAGGTGGTCGCCGTACCCGGGCAGCGACCACATCTCGCCCGCGGGCAGTGCCAGGGTCTCCCATCCGAAGATGGAGCCGTAGAACGCCTTTGCGCCGTCTGGATCCCTCGTGGAGAGGCCGTTGAAATTGAGCGCACCGTGCTCGTTGACGACCTGCGCACCCTTGTGAGCCCTCGCTTCCCAGACGCAGAAGGCGGCCCCCTCGGGATCGGCGAGCACCGCCATACGGCCGGTGTCCAAGACGTCGAATGGTTCTGTCAGCACGCTTCCACCGGCGTCGCGGGCTTTGGCCGACGTCTCGTCGGCGCTGTCCACCCAGATGTAAGTGTTCCAAGCAGCCACAGGCGGAGCGCCTGGAGGGATCGAGCCGATTGCCGCGGCATCGCCCCCGCGGATCCGGCCGACGTAGTACTCGCCCTCTGACTCTTCGGGCATGACGTCCTCGAATTCCCATCCAAAGAGACCGCTGTAGAAGGCCAGTACGGACTCTGGGTCGGGGTTGCTGGTATCGATCCAGCAAGGGACGCCTGGGATGTAGCCGTCTCGCTCGGGCATTGTTTATCTCATTCCTCGGGGTGATCGGACCATACCTGGCTCGCAGGGAGACCCTCTCTGGGGCCAGTTGGGCGGTTCCGACCCGGGATCCACGCCGTCACTACCCTCCGGTAAGACCCTCTCCCGAAGGAGACGCCATGTTGATGACGACAACGCCGGAGGTCGCGGGGAGCCAGATCGCCGAGTACATCGACGTGATCACGGCTCAGGGCGTACTCGGGGTCAACGTCTTCAAGGACGTTGCGGCCGGGATGCGCAACATTTTCGGTGGTCGCTCCAAGTCTTACGAGAACGAACTCACCGCCGGGGTCAACTCGGTCCTAGACGAGTTACGCAAGCACGCCACCGATGTTGGCGCCGACGCCGTCGTGGGCGTGGACATCGACTACGAAACCGTCGGCTCCAACATGCTGATGATCAGCGCCTCTGGCACCGCGGTCAAGCTGAATTGAAAATCTCTGGTAGGTACTAACAGCCTCACACATGTTCGATAGCCCATACCCCGGGGTGAGTTCTCTCATTGAAGAACTCCTTGGCCGAATTCGGGCCTCGATTGGCGACCGACTTAGCGGCTTGTACCTATTCGGGTCACTGGTTGCCGGGGATTTCGATTTAGACAAAAGCGACATCGACCTGCTGGCAATCGTTGAAGGCGATATAGATGACACAGCTCTAGTAGTACTTGGGGAGATGCACGATGCGTTCATCCGTTCATATCCTGAATGGGAAGATCGAATTGAAGTTGCATATGTATCGGTCGAAGCCATGAGAGACTTCAAGTCTCACCCGAGTCGGATAGCTCGTATCAGTCCTGGCGAACCGCTCCACTTTAGAGAAATGGATAGCCAGTGGTTAATGGACTGGTACCAGGTGCAAGAGCAAGATGTCACCGTCCTCGGCCCTCCCCCTCACCGATACATCCCACATATATCGACCGAAGAGTTCATTGAGTCGCTCAAGAACCGCCTGCCAGATTGGAGAATCTCCGTAGGAGATGCTCACACGGTTGGTCATCAATCGTACATCATTCTGTCGCTTTGCCGCACTCTCTATTCCATCCATCACTCCCGACAAGTATCAAAGGTAGCTGCCGGGGAATGGGCTTCACTTGAATTTCCGGAATGGTCCCAACTGATACGAGATGCTCTGCGGTGGCATGGGTCTTCCGACAAGACCGACAGCCTTTCGACTCAGGCGATGACAATAGGTTTTGTGGAGTTCGCGAATGGACAGGCTGGAGCAAGGAACTAGTCATCTATTGGCGGCCCGAGTGGCCATCGATTGGATCTCGCTCGTGACACCCGCCGCAAGACCGATCAGCGCGCGGTTTCTCCACAGGCTGCCAGACGCCTGGGCGCCGCCATGGACGACGTCGCCGCCATCCTCGTTCCCTACAGTGGACGAGCCTGGACGATGCGCACATCGCCATGCACTGGGACCCCGTGCTCGACGGCACTGCCGACGGCATCATTGTCCAACGTTAGAGATCGAGCAGTTGTCGGGAGGACAGCATGACGCTTCCGAGCGGTGTCGTCACGTTTCTCTTCACAGACGTCGTCGGTAGCTCCACCAAGTGGGACATCGCTGGTGACGTCATGGAGGGCGCGATACGCCGCCACGATGAGATCATCGAGAGGGCGATCTCATCCCAATCCGGAGAGGTCGTCAAGAAGACTGGGGATGGGTTCATGGCGGTGTTCGCCAACCCAACCGAGGCGGTCTCGGCGGCGGTCGAGTCACAGCGAACGCTCGGCGCCGAGGCGTGGGAGGCGGCGATCGCCGACTTCGCCGTACGGATCGGCATCCACACCGGATCGGGGCAGTTGGTGAACGGCGACGACTACCTCGGTTCCGCACCCAACAAGGCGGCTCGCATCGAGTCCGCGGGGCATGGGGGCCAGATCCTCGTCTCGGCGGCTACCAGGGAGCTGGTTGACGAGGCCGCAGACCTGGTTCGATTCCGAGACCTCGGTGACCACTATCTCCGCGGACTGAGCCGTCCGGAGCGCTTGTATCAGGTGACAGGCGATGGATTGATCGACGACTTCCCGCCGATCAGGACCGAGTCGAAGCCCGAGCGGCCGTCGATCGCCGTGCTCCCCTTCGAGACCATTGGCGACCTCCAACGGGATGCGTTCGCTGACGGGCTGGTCGAGGACTTGATCACCGGACTTTCCCGATGCCGCGATCTGTTCGTGATTGCGCGCAACTCGACGTTCGTATACAAGGACTCCCCGGTGGACATCACCACAGTCGCCGCCAAACTCGGCGTTCGCTACGTCCTCGAGGGGAGCGTGCGATGGTCGGGGGAACGGGCGCGCATCACCGCCCAGCTCATCGACGGGTCGACGGGAGGCCACCTCTGGGCGGAGAAGTACGACCGCGACGTCGAAGACGTGTTCGGCGTTATCGACGAGATCACCGGTGACATCGTGGCCCAGCTCAGCGGCTACCACGGCATCCTGGTGTTGACCGAGAAGAAGCGGACCGTCGCCCAAGACCCCGGGTCGCTCGGCGACTACGAGACCTACATCGCGGGCTCGAGCTCAAGCACCGGTTCATGCCGGAAGCCAATGTCGAATCGAGACAGACCCTCCTTCAGGTCCTCGAGCACCGGCCGGCGTTCGCTCGCGCCCATGTAGCGCTGGCGTGGACGTGGCTGTTCGAGGTGTTTTGGGGATGGAGCGAAACACCAGAGGTCTCGCTCCGCGAGGCGTGGAAGGCGGCCAAACGCGCCGCCGAGCTCGACGATCTCGACTCCGAAACGCACTGGGTGCTCGGCGAGCTGCACATGGCACAGGGCGAGTACGAGCGCACCGAAGCCGAGTACAGCCGTGCCATCGAACTCAATCCGAGCCTCGCCGACGTCCGCGCCAACTGGGCTTCCACCGCCAACCGCCTTGGAATGGCCGAAGAGGGGGTCGAGTCGATGGAGCTGGCGATGAAACTCAACCCAAACCCCCCGCCCTGGTACACGTGGTTCCACGGCTCCTCGCTGTACGGCGCCCACCACTACCAAGAGGCAGTAGTTGCGCTCCAAGCCGCCGCGGTGCACACCGTGGTCAGCAGGTTGTACCTCGCTGCCGCCCTGCACCGGTTGGGGAGAGCTGATGAGGCGGGGCTGGCACTTGCCAAGGCCCAGCAAGATGTCCCCGAGATCACCATCGCCATGCTCGAGCAGATCGAGGCCTACCGTGACCCGGCGGGACAGGCTCACCTGTCGGAACCACTGCGATCTATGGGACTACCCGAGTCCTGAGCGTCGACGAGGATCTCAGCGAGGACATCGCGCGTAGATCGAGCGATCTGGGCAGAGTCGTCGAGCTGTGGAGGGCTCTAACCTGGGGTTTTGCTGTGGGGCCTGTAGCTCAATTGGTAGAGCAGGGGACTTTTAAGCCCGTTGGCGTCACCGCTGAGCTAAACCACGTTCTACCAGGCACTTCGCGCTCGGGCGACCACCGTCTAGGCGCGAATCCCTTGCTCTTGGCCATGGCCAGAAGTCCCTTGCTCTCTGGACTTGGAATCAACGGAAAATTCACGCCATCCAATCGGACCGAATTCCGTGGGTTGGACCTGCGGCCGAGAAGTCGATGCCGCCACCCCTGATGAAACAGGGACTCGAGGCGATTGGGTCGTCACACCCACCTCCATCGGTGCGGGACACGGATCGCCAAGGGAGCGCCAGCGGACAACGACTGGAGGGAGCCCGTCAAGGCTAGCCAACCTCGACCGCCGTCCGGCTGAGTCGGACCCCGAAGAGCCGAAGTCTGCGATCCGAATGTGCTCTGCAAGTCGGAACTCGGAACGGGTCTTAGCATCTAGGAGTGCCAGGGCGCGAGGATCATGATCTGGCCGGGGTCGGGGTTGCTCGCAGGCGATTGCCTGGCGAGGAGTGGACTCGACGGGAGCGCAGCCTGCTTGTCGGCCGTGAGGTCGAGGTCGCGGTGCTGGCGGACTTTCTCGTGGCTGGGTCGTCAATGCCCCAAGGGCTTGTGATCGACGGTGAGGCGGGGATCGGGAAGACAACGCTCTTCGACGCAACGTTGACGAAGGCGAGGGAGCACGGTTTTGCCATCTTCTCGTGCCGTCCGGCGGCTGCCGAGGCGGCCTTTTCGTTTGCCGCCCTCGCCGATCTCTTGAGCCCGGTGTTGCCAGAGGGGCTAGGGCGGTTGCCGGGGCCGCAGCGTCGTGCGCTTGCGGCGGCTTTGTTGCTGGACGAGCTCGAGGGGTCGGCGCCGGATAAGAGAGCGATCGCGTTCGCCGTGTATCAGCTTCTCCGTGAGCGTGGCGGCTCACCGCTGCTTATTGCGGTGGATGACGTGCAGTGGCTCGATGCGGCGTCGGCTTCGGTACTTGCGTTCGCGCTTCGGCGGCTGGCGGCGGCACCGGCGGCGATTCTCGTCGCACGCCGAAGCAGCGGCGGCGAACCAGCTCCGCTCGGGCTCGATCGCACGCTTCCGAGCGAACAGCTGCGGCGGTTGCGGCTCGGCCCGCTGAGTCTCGGCGCGACTCATCGGTTGCTGCGCGAGCGTGTCGGTGTCTCATTTCCTCGACCGACGCTTGTCCAGCTTCATGAGACGTCGGGCGGGAATCCGTTCTATGCGCTCGAGCTTGGGCGCGCGCTCGAGCAGTCGGGTGGGCGCGCGGGCGCCGGTGAGCGGCTGACGGTTGCGACGTCAATCTCCGGTCTCGTCTCGGCTCGCTTGGCGGCGCTGTCGAAGGACGTTCGCGAGGTGCTCGAGCCGGTTGCGTTACTCAGCCAGCCGACGGTCTCGATCGTCGAGGCCGTGGCATCAGACACCACGACCGTGCTCGGGCGGCTTCGCACCGCGGAGGCTGCGGCGGTCGTTGATCTCGATGACGAGCGTGTTCGTTTCAGCCACCCCCTTCTGGCTGCATGCGTCGAGGCGGAGCTCGACCCCCGCCGGCGGCGATCGCTCCACCGCCGGCTCGCAGAGCTGGTCGGCGATCCCGAGCAGCGAGCGCGGCATCTTGCCCTGGGTGCGAACGGGCCGTCAGGCGAGGTGGCCAAACAACTGGAGAGCGCCTCGGCGATTGCGGCGCTGCGTGGGGCTTCAGTGGCCGCAGCCGAGCTGGCGGAGCTCTCGGTCTCGCTCACTCCAGGCGATGCCGGCGAGGAGGTCCTGCGCCGCCGGCAGCTGCTCGCGGCTGACCATCATTATGCGAGCGGGGATGCGGAACGCCCGCGTGCAATCCTCGAGCGGCTCCTCGACCAGCTCCCCGCCGGTTCCGAACGCGCGAAGGTGTTGCGGCGGCTCGGCGAGTACTCACCGAACGACCTCGAGAAGTCGGAGCGACTTCTCGAGCAGGCGTTCCTCGAGGCCGCCTCCGATCCTCGGCTGCAGGCGGAGATCGTCACGCCACGAGTGAGTACGGCGGCTCTTCGCCACGGGCCGGCGGCAGCCGTGCAGCTGGCGCGGAACTTGGCTCGAGTCGTTGAAGACAGCGGCGATCCTGTCCTGCTCGCCATGTTTCTGGCGGAACTCAGCTTCTCGGAGCTGCTCTCCACTGAAGGTTTGACGCCGGGAGTGCTCGAGCGGGCGCTCGAGCTCGAGCAGCATGTGGGGCCGCTTCCGTCACCCACCACACCTACCTTGATCGACGGAGTCCGCCTGATGTTCGCAGACGAGCACACGTCGGCGCGCGAAACCCTGCAGCGGGCGCACGACGCCGCTGTAGCCCGCGGCTCCGAGTCCGGACGGGACCGTGCCTTGCAATTTCTGACCGTGCTCGAGTGCCGCGCTGGTGATTGGAGACGCGCCGACGAGTATGCCGAGGCAATTGCTCCAGGCGGGGGAACAGTGGGGCCTCGAGCTTGAGGGCGCGCCGACGCTGTGGCTCCGGGGCCTGGTTGATGCCTACCTCGGCCGCCTCGACCAAGCTCGAGCCCGCGCCACGGAAGGAGTTGCGCGCTCGCGCGCCTGGAACGAGCAGGCGTTCCTCGCGCGGAACCTCGCCGTGCTCGGCCTGATCGACCTGTTCACCGGCGACTATCCGGCAGCGGCGGAGACGTTGGGTCCGCTCGTTCGCCGGAGGCAGGAAAGCGGTGCGGGCGAGCCGAGCGGATTCCCGCCCCGGGAGCTCGCGATCGAGGCGCTGGTTGCGGTCGGCGACTTGGACGAGGCCCGCGTCCAACTCGAATGGCTGGAGGAAGCCGGGCGCCGCCGGGCGACTCTCTGGCCGCTGGCGATGGGGGCGCGCTGCCGGGGTCTCCTCCAAGCTGCCGAGGGCGACCTCGAAGCGGCGCTGGCAAGCTGCGAGCAAGCGCTGAAGGTGCATGAGCGGATGCCAGTGCCGTTCGAGCACGCTCGCACACTGCTCATCTACGGCACGATCCTTCGTCGCGCCAAGCGGCGACATGCAGCAAGGGAGGCGATCGAGGAGGCGCTGTCGATCTTCGAGTCGCTCCCGGCACCGGTCTGGGCGGAAAAGGCGCGCGCCGAGCATGCCCGTATCGGTGGCCGTGCGGCGGCGGGCGGCGGATTAACGCCGAGCGAGCGGCGGATCGCGGAGGTTGTTGCGGAGGGCAAGACAAACAAGGAAGCCGCGGCGGCGCTGTTCATCAGCGTCCATACCGTCGAAGACGCCCTGAAACGGATCTACCGCAAGCTCGGAGTCCGTTCGCGCACCGAGATGTCGCGCCGGCTCAACGGCGACCCGCAGAGCAAAGACCCCTGATTTCAGGTCTTTCGGGGTGACCGCTGCTGGCCCAAGCTTCGAGCTATGCCCGAATACCTGGTCGAGCTCTACTCAGCCGCCGAACCGGACCCGGCTGCGCTCGCCCGCCTCGGCGACGGATCGGCAGTCCGATACCTGCGCTCGATCCTGATCCCGAGCGACGAGACATCGCTCCACCTGTTCGCAGCCGAGTCCGCCGAGCGCGTCGCCGAAGCGTTTGAGCAAGCCGGTCTGACGGCAAACCGGGTCGTGGCAGCCGTGAACCTGCCACCGCCTACGACCGTAGGCAAGCAAAGGAGGAAGACATGACCAAAATCAAGGCAATCCTCGGATGGCGCAGGGCCGTCGTGGCAACGGTCGTAAGCGTCGCGACCGGTGCGGCGCAGGCGTCCGCGTCGAGCGCGCCGATCGTGATCACGTACGAGAAAACGTGCATCGAAGCGGCCGGTACATGCAGTGGGACCACCGGAAACGGCGACACGCTGACGATGTTGGTTACGGGCGGGCGTCCCACCGGCAAGGCCGCCCAGCTGACTATGACCGAGTCGATCGTCGGAGAGATCACGTTCGCCGCCGTGCTGAGCGGGCATTTCACCCCTGCGGGGTTCATTGTCATGAACGGCACAGTCACAGGCGGCCCGCATGCGGGGGCGCAGGTCCACCAGCGAAGCAACCTGACGGGCGTCAGCAGCGACGGAACCACGACGACTTCGGAGGGAGAGCTCCGGATCATGCCAGCGAGCTCGTGAACCGGGAGCATCGGCGCCACTCGGCCGTGGCCGGGGTTCGTCTTCGTCATTGAGCATGCCCGCGGGTCGACGGACCCGGTCAAAGACCAAGACACCCCGGTCTACCCGACAGACCGGGTCATCGACAGAACCTCCTACACCGACCGATACGGGCTCCTGTTCGAGCGCCTGGCGCCGCGAGCGGCTCTACGACGCTGCCTGCCTCATTAGTACGGAGCGCAACAAGGGCATCCACAGCGAACCCGCACCCGAGGTTTCGACATACACCTGACGGCAGCAAATCTCTGGCCGAGTTGCCTCATCAAGGGCTTGCTGTAGGAGCCTGCCATAGGAACGGTTGTCGGGTGCCGGGGGAGTGGCAAAGCGGTCGGAGTGGTGACACGTTCCTGCTGAACCTGGGTAGGAGTGCCGGTGCCGTTCGTGCCGGTGGGGATAATCGTGACTATCTGCCAGACGGTTGGGACGGTCGAGCCGGTGTAGAGGCGACAAGTAGCCGTGGTACTACGAGGTCGTGGACTCGGACGATGTTCGTGATCAGCGCCAACAAAGCCCCTGGTAGAGAAGCTAAAACGCCGGGCCTGTAGCTCAATTGGTAGAGCGGGGGACTTTTAAGCCCGTTGGCGTTACCGCTGAGCTAGACCGTGTTCTACCAGGCACTTCGCGATCCGTCGACAACCTTCTAGACGCGAATCCCTTGCTCTAGCGAAGCGGGCAAAGTCCCTTGCGCTTGGGTGCTTGGAATCCATTGCTCCTGCCCTCTGACCGGAGTCACGGTTGTGCTGGAGGTTGGAACCAACCGAGTGTCGCCGAGGATCAGGAGCTCAGCGATCCGAGAGCCTGAGTAGCTGAACGCCCCCGACCAGGTTCATCTCGGCGCGGCGCTCCTCATGATCCGTCGGACAGGGATCAATCACCGATGCCGCGTGCCATCAACACTGCGAACGTCGGGACCAGCACGAGGATCGCCAACTGCAGGTTGATCATCCTGCGAGCCGACCCAACCACTTGGTCCGACGGCAGGGCCGACGGGTCTTCGTCGAGGGCCTTGCGCCAGCGGGCGTATCGGATCGTGGGCATGATCGACAGCAGCGCGACCGCCACGAACGCCGCCATCTTCAACCAGAACGTAGTGCTCTCGAGATAGAACTCGGCGGGCTTGGCGCCCCAGATGACACGCGCCACTCCCGCGATGATCACCGCCACTGCGACGACGCCGTATGCGGCGTCGACCCGCCCCAGCCAGCGGATGTCAGCAGCTGCCATTCCCCGCCGCACAAGGGCCCACTCCGCGGCGAGCACTGCCACGAGGCTGAACACAGCGAGATGATGAGCTATGGCGAGCCAAGCGTCGGTTGTCATTTGCGACCTCCTATTCGTCGACGTCAGGTCGTCCTCTGGACGCCTACGCCGTTTGGATCAACCCGACGGCAAGCGTGATGAGTGCGGCGGCAATGAGCAGCGCGCCTGTCCGCGTGAGGTTGGTGCCAGCCGAGGGCCCGTCGGACCGCCGTCCTCAACGGCTGGGAGCTGCGTGGCGGCGAGCCAACACAGGTACACCCCTGGCGCAGAACACCTGACCGTGGGCCACATCTGCACATAGGCGACGCCAGCGGAGATGTCCAGCTCGCCGCCGACCCCGATGAGAGCGCGAAACTGCAAGCCGATGAACCCCACTCACGTAACCCCCTTTCCGAGGCCAGTGTCGCCGTTACAAACTGGGGCCTCTTCCGTGCGAGGGAATGTCAGCACCTCTCACATCCTGGGAAACGCCAAGAAATGACCTCTGACCAGGTAAACGCGCCTCACAGCACTTGTGGGCAATACTTGGCCTTCGCATCTTCTCCGTGCGCCCGAGCGCGCCATCCGATTGAGAACGATTCTCAACCTGTAGCTCCTATATTTTGCGACCTGCGCACACCGCGTCCAGCGAGCAGAGGGGGTCGCACCAGCAGTGGTGCCCGCACCCTCGCTCGCCCCGTACTCTCTCCTACTGCCTGAATCACGAAGAGCACGCTGACGATGGCGAGACCGGCGGCTGAAACGAAGCAAACGATGGCGCCGACAAGGCCTGGCTCGGCCTCGAAGCCGAATCAGTGCGGACCTCATAGAACCTCCCACGCCGATCTCGGGTCAACCTACGCCGTCAATATCTCCCGAGCCGTTCTCCGAGGTCCGCCCTTTGTGGTTGGCTGACGCGGTTGCTAGCGACGCGGCGCACGTGTCCGAACCACAGCGCTCAGGCGTTGATTTGTTAGCTCACCTTGGGCTTCATGGTCGAAGCCTCCAGGCAAGCAGAGCCATCGCGGCGTTGCGGGCCGCAGATTCCTGCCAACACCTGCCCTGATCGGGGCTGTCGTCACCCCCGAGTCTCATGCTTTTCGACCACTGTGCTAACTTCGCGGCAAGGATGGCTGGACGCTGAAGCGCCTGGTAGTCGGCCATTTTTTGCGGGTCCGTAGCTCAAAGGCAGAGCGGGGGACTTTTAAGCCCGTTGGCGTTACCGCTGAGCTAAACCGCGTTCTACCAGGCACTTCTCGGTCAGTCGACGTCCGTCCATGCGCGAATCCCTTGCTCTACCGATGGGCGTGAAATCCCTGCGCTTGGGTCTGAGTGTCGACTGCACCGCACTTTGACCGGGGCCGCGTGCCAGCAAGTAGTTGTGCTGAAGGTTGGAACCGACATGGTCGTCGGTGTCGTCGGAACGGAGTGAGACCGCAGCTGGTGCTGACTATCGCGTGGCGGTGACCCTTCGTCCCAGCAATACGTTTGTGTGACGATGGCCAACAGACGGGTGGCCGGCGGTGTGCTGGTCGTGTTGATGGCTTCGGCTTGCACATCCACGGCCAGCTCTGACACGGCCACCAGCGTCGAAGAGTCACCGCCGCCTTCTACATCCGTGACGAGCTCCTCCTCGCCCGAGGCTTCCTCGGATCGACTAAAGGCGGCTACCGGCGAGATTGGCGGTCCAGGCTGTGAGCCTTCGTCCCCTGTGGTTGCCTGGGGCTACGGCCTCGCCGAGTCGGTGGCAACCTCGGCGGACCTCCACTGTATGGGCGCTCCTCTCCACCCTGTCGCCCCTCAGACCGGAGCGGAGGTCAAGATCGTGTGGGTCACGCTGCCACGGCGGCTTTAAACGTGAGATATGCTGCGAGGCCTTCAAAGGCCGTCGCTTCGGCGCAGTGAACGTGGAGGGGACGAATGGCGATCAAGTCAATCGTCGAAATGAAGGCGAAGCCCGGAAGGCGCGACGAGCTGTTGAGCACGCTGCAGCAGATGTCAGCCGTCGATGCGCCGGGCTTCATCGCCGCGGAGCACTACCGCAACGTCGAGGATGAAGACACCGTCATCGGTATCTACGACTGGAAGTCGAACGAGGAGCGTGTGGCCTGGTCACAGTCGCTCGACCCCGGTACGCGGGAACAGTTGCTGGAAGTGCTCGCAACGCCCATGCGCATCGTTCTGGCTGATCACATTGAATAGACACGACGGCACTGTCCCTTGTAGATAAGCCGAAACGCCGGGCCTGTAGCTCAATTGGTAGAGCAGGGGACTTTTAATCCCAAGGTCGTGGGTTCGATTCCCACCGGGCCCACTCCCCTGACCAGGCACTTCTACCCGATGCAACCACTCCGGCATCGCCTCCGAGGCGTCACGGGCGACACTCTCGACGACAAAGACAGTCTCGCCACCTGGATTGGGCGATCTGGCGTCGCCGCTGCTGGCGTAGCGAATGGTGCGATCCGTCAGGCGATCACCGGATTGCGACGACGCACCGCAGGCAGAACTGGTGCATCATGTGCCACATGCAGCGGGTAGTCGGCATCGGCGGGATTTTCTTCAAAGCGGCGGATCCAGCGACGCTCAGCCAGTGGTACGCCACCCACCTTGGGATCGATCCGCCACCACAGTCGTACGAAGAGCCGGTCTGGTTTCAGGCAGGTGGCCCCACCGTCTTCGCACCGTTCGCGTCCGAGGATGGCGACAACCCCTATCTGGGGCCCACCGGCTGGGGCATCAACTTCCGCGTGTCCGACCTCGATGCAGTGGTCGCCCAGCTTCGATCGGCGCAGGTCGAGGTCGAGGTCGACGGCGAGGTGTACCCGAACGGGCGCTTCGCCCAGTTGCACGACCCCGAGGGCAACGCAATCCAGCTCTGGGAACCCAGCGACCCCGAGCCGTCAGCCTGAGCTACGGGTTGGTGGTGCATTGGCAGCCGGCGATAACGACAGGAATCGCGACATCGCCGAGCCGTACCCGCCGATCGAGCCATACGACCAAGGGATGCTCGACGTGGGCGACGGCAACCTCGTCTACTGGGAAACCTCGGCCAACCCGGAGGGCAAGCCGGCGCTGGTCGTCCACGGTGGCCCTGGCTCCGGCTCCGGGCCGGGAAATCGCCGCTTCTTCGATCCCAAGCGCTACCGGGTAATCCTCTTCGACCAGCGTGGGTGCGGGGGCAGCACACCGCACGCCAGCGACCCGGCCACCGACATGGGCGTGAACACCACCGAGCACCTCCTCGCCGACATGGAGCGGCTGCGTCAGCACCTGGGGATCGAGCGGTGGCTGCTGTACGGAGGATCATGGGGATCGACGCTGATCCTCGCCTACGCCGAGCGCCACCCCGAAAAGGTGTCGGAGATCGTCATTCCTGGGGTCACCATGACCCGCCGGTCCGAAGTCGACTGGCTCTATCGGGGTGTCGGCCGCTTTTTCCCCGAGGCGTGGGAGCGGTTTCGGGCCGGCCTGCCGGAGGCCGACCGCGGTGGCGACCTCGTCGCCGCCTACGCCCGGCTGATGGAGGCACCAGACGCTGATGTTCGGGGCAAGGCGGTGGCCGACTGGCTCGAGTGGGAAGACGCCGTCATCTCGCACGAACCGCACGGGACACCGAACGCCTATAGCTCCCGTCCCCTTGCGGCGCAGATCGCCTTCGTCCGGATCTGCGCCTGGTATTTCTCCCACGGCGCCTGGCTGGAGGAGGGGGCGCTGCTGCGCGAGGCGGGCCGCCTCGCCGGCATCCCGGGCGTTCTGATCCATGGTCGCCTGGATATGGGATCCCCGGTTGGTACGGCCTGGGAGCTGGCCCGCGCCTGGCCGGACGCGCGGGCTGGTGGTGGTCGACGACTCCGGGCACACCGGAAGCGAGACGATGAGGACCGCGATCCTCGACGCCCTCAACGAGTTCGCCCGACGGCTGACTCAAGTTCCAAGTCACCACGCCGGGCCCCTCGCTGGCAGACGGAAGCGACGGAGAGAGGGAGCTGGTCACCGCACCGTTTCCCTCTGTCGCGTCCGTACCGACCCTCCCGCTGAGCGGTGGAGGTCCGAAGACTCACCGTAAGACGGGCAGCACGCCGTTCGACAAGGGACCATGACGTTTACTGATGGAGCCTGACGGCTCAACGAAGACCTAGGTGAGGAGCCTGGAGGGAAGTCCTATCTATCGGCACTGCCGTAAACCCGGGACCGCCAACCGGTCGGGTAGCTTCCTACGGTGGCTGAGGTCGCGGTCGTCCTGTGAGTACGGGGGCGATTTCCATCGGACGGACACGGTTCGGTCATGGGTGAGGCGCTCTTTTGGGGTCTTGCGGCGGGCGCAGCATTGGTTTTGGGAGGTGTCGTTGCGCTGCTCACCGATCCGTCCCCACGATTGCTTGGGCTCCTTCTCGGGTTCGGCGCGGGCGCGTTCATCAGCGCAGTTGCCTATGAACTGATCGATCTGGCTACCACGGTGGGGGGAGGGAGCGGTCGAGTGGCCTCTGGGCTAGCAGTAGGGGCAACGCTGAGTTACCTGGTGGCCAGAAGAGCTGACCGCTTGGCCGGTTCGCGTGAGGGCGTGCTCCCCGGGATCATCATCTCGGTGGTGCCCGAGGCAGTGATCGTCGTCGGGGCACTGCTATTGGGACACGGGGTCGACATTGCTGTGATCGCTGCAGTGGCCTTGTGCGGCTTCCCCGAGGCTGTGGCTGCGACCGAGCGGCTCCAGGAGCATGGGATGGCACCAAGCCGGATCATCCTCCTCTGGGTGGGGATGGCCCTTCTGGTGGGGCTCAGCGCCGCTGTCGGCTACACACTCCTGGAAGGAGCTGAACAGGGTGCAGTGGCGTTTGTACTCGCCCTCGGCGGCGGGGTGGTGCTCACCCAACTGGTGGCGGTGATGATCCCCGAGGCGAGTTCGCTCAGCGGACGGGCGGTTGGGCTGGCAGGCACCGCCGGTTTCGCCCTCTCCGTGGCGCTCGTCGGTCTCGCCTAGCCGCAACCAAGGCCACGAGATGAAGGCTCGGCTGCCCTATTCGAAGCTAACCGCCATCTTCCCCCGAACCGAGCCGGCGAAGAATCGTCCCAGGCCATCGGCACAGTCATCGAGTCGGTAGACATCGCGCACCGGGATCTCGAGCGTGCCATTTACCACGTAATCGGCCAGCGTGGCGAACGTTTCCGCGTTCGGATATGTGCCCAGGTTGGTTGCGCCGATATCCCTCTCCGCCAAGGCATCGACATCGGCGGCCGATAACGCGCTTGCCAACCGGCCACCAGCGGAGACCACATCGGCAAGTGCCGACAACGTCGGCCCGTCGCTGGCCAGGTCGATCAATCCATCGACGCCTCCCGGGTACGACTCCCTGACGGCAGCGGCGATGTCGCCCCCGAAGTCGACAACCTCGTCGGCACCGAATCCCCTAAGGGTGTCTTCGTCGTCGGCCAGACCGGTGGCGATCACCGTCGCTCCACGTGCATGTGCCAGCTGGATCGCGTAGTTGCCCACACCACCGGTCGCCCCAACGATCAACACTGCCTTGCCAGGCCCCGCCTGGACCCAGTCCACCGCCGCCAGGGCAGTCGAGCCGGCGAGTGGCAGCGCCGCCGCCTCGGTGAAACCGATCGTCTCGGGTTTGTGAGCCAGGTGCTGCGCGGAGACGACCACATGATCGGCCAGCGAGCCATTGCTCAGCACCATGTTGCCGATCATTCCAAAAACCTCATCACCAACGGAAAACTCGGTGACGCCGTCCCCCACCGCTTCGACGACACCTGCAAAGTCGCGACCGAGAGTGACGGGGAACTGGTGCTCGAGCATCCCCTGAAAGAACCCGGCAGCGACAACGGCATCGAATCGGTTGAGCGACGCCGCCTTCACGGCGACCAGCACCTCGTCGGGCGCGGTGATCTCCGGTGTCGGTGCCTCGATGACGGACGGCGCCTCTCCGAAGTCGCCAAAGGCCAATGCGCGCATTGCCAGCTCCTCTCCATCCCCCACGGAGCCACCGGCGACACACCGGCGGATCTCACCGTGCCACTCCCAGGACTCGCAGCAACCCCCGAGGGCACGCCACGACCTACTCGGACGCTACACGAAGGGCCCCCGAGGTAACCATGCCCCTCGTGACAGGACCACATCGCTCCTGAATTGCAGGAACAGGCACCCCTTACGCCAGTTAGCCTCACTCGGCTCATGGAGATCCCCGAAGGCATCGAGTTGCGTCCAATCACCGCCGAAGACCTGCCCGCGGTCCACGGTGTGATGCGCCGCAGCGAGATCAAGGACAACGAACCGTTGGTGACACCATTCGACGAGGTCGTCTCCGAGTACGAGGCGCCGTATTTCGATCCTGAGTCTGACTCTCGGCTTGCCGTCGATGGTGACGGGCGAGTGGTGGCATGGGCCAAGGTCTGGTACCGACCGAGCACCGAGCGCGAGCACCGGGCCTATCTCTTCGGAGGCGTCGACCCCGACTGGCGGCGGCGGGGCGTCGGGACCGCCGTTTTCGCCTGGCAGATGCAGCGCGGCCGACAACTGGTGACCGAAGCGGAACCCGACCTCCCGCGAGCGGTCCGCACCAACTCCTGGGACTGGCTCGAGGACGCCATCGGCCTCTACGAGCGGTTCGGATTGGAGCCGGTCCGCTACAACGACGTTCTCTCACGGTCATTGGCCGATCCGATCCCGGCGAAAACCGTCGTTGGATCCGAGCTGGTGCCGTGGAATGAAGTCGACTCCGAGCAGGTGCGACAAGCTCACAACGAGGCTTTCGCCGACCATTGGGGGTCGACGCCGATACCACGAGAGTCGTGGGATCACCTGAACGGGGAACCCAACTTCCGCCCCGACCTGAGCTTCGTGGCTCATGCCGACGGTGAGGTGGTTGGGTATACCCGGAACGCCGTTTACCCCGAGGATTGGGACACCGTGGGGCGCAGGGAAGGATGGGTCGAGCAACTAGGTGTCAAGCGCTCGTGGCGCCGACGTGGGGTGGCCTCGGCGTTGCTCGCCACATCGATGCGGGCATTTCTCGACGAAGGGCTCGACCACGCCGCGCTGGGCGTGGACACCGACAACCCAACGGGTGCATACGGGCTCTACCAGGGTCTCGGTTTCAGCCAGAGACACCGCAGCGTCACCCATCAGCTGACCGTCGCCGACTGACCGCGACACCCGGCGGCTGTCCGCTGAGGGCGTGGCGGTCCCTCGACATGCCATAATCGCCACAACGCGTTCATCGAGAGCGGTCGAGGGACGGGCCCTGCGACACCGCGGCAACCGGCTTCTGGCACGGTGCCAATGCCCGAACGATGAGCCGCCGACAGGCGGGGCTGCTCCCGCCTCGAGGCGCTCACGAGCGCGTCGAGGACGAGAGGAGAGCGCCATGAACGTCAACCCGTGTCGTTATCACCTGGTTGGAGAAGCGCCGTGACGGTGTACTCCCACCTCCTCGGGTACCCCCGGATCGGGCCGAACCGCGAGCTCAAGTGGGCCCTGGAGGGCCGCTGGTCAGGTAAGGCCAGCCCCGAGGAGTTCGAGATCCGCATCGAACAGCTTCGCCGCGATCACCTCGAAGAACAGCGCCAACTCATCGGCAGCGCCACGGACGACTTCTTCCTCTACGACCAGACCCTGGAAACGGCGGTGATGCTGGGGGCGGTCCCCGGGTGGGCACAAGACGATGACCCCTTCGTCACGGTGTCCAACCTGGCGAGGGGCACCCCCGACCACGAGGCATGGGAGATGACCAAGTGGTTCGACACCAACTACCACTATGTAGTCCCCGAACTGAACGATGCCCCGACCAAACTGACCCCGCTGCCGTGGCGGGCACCGGTTGAGGAGACCACCTGGGCGGTCCTCGGACCGTTCAGCCTGGTCAAACTGGCGAGGGTCGCCGGCGACCCGGTCGCCATCGCCCAGAGCGCTGGCCGGGCTCTGTGGGATATGGCCGCGACTTTCACCGACGTGCGGCTGCAATTGGACGAGCCGTGGTTGGGGCTGGAGCTCGACGAGAACGACCGCGCTCTTCTCGAAGCTGCCTATGGCGAGCTGCCGGCCGACCTCCATCCTTTGGTCACGGTCCAGTTCGGATCGGCCGACGGCGCCGCCGCCGCCTTGCTCGCCGATGCCGGGGCCGTCGTCCAGACAGAGCCGTCCAGGCTCTCCGAACGGCCCTGGCAGGGACGTGACCGTCTTCTTGTGGCCGTGATGGACGGCAGGAGCGTGTGGGCGGACCCATTCGAACCGGTGGCCGCCCTGCTCGCCCAGGTGTCCGCCGAGACCGAGGTGCTCGTCGCCCCCTCGACCTCGCTCATGTTCCTCCCCGTCACAACGGAGGGTGAGGACCTCCCCGATGGCTTCCAATTCGCCCGCGAAAAGGCCGCCGCCTTGGCAACTTGGGTGACTGCGCTCGAAGAGGGCGGGCACCCGGCAACTCCGGCTCCATCGGTACCCGAGTTCCCCCCGGTCGGCGAGGTGGAAGCCAGGGCAACGAGAGAGGAACGGCGCGCCGCACAGGCCGATCTCGATCTCCCCCCGTTCCCCACCACCACCACCGGGAGCCTCCCCCAGACGGCCGAGGTTCGCCGGCTTCGGGTGTCGCTGCGTCGCGGCGATATCGACCAGCGGCAGTACGACGACGAGATCGACCGACTGATCACCGACGCCGTGCATTGGCAGGAAGAGGCGGGTCTCGACGTGCTTGTCCACGGTGAATTCGAGCGGACCGACATGGTCGAGTTCTTCGGCGAGCGGATGGATGGGTTCCTCACCACCAACAACGGGTGGGTCAACTCATACGGCTCGAGATGCGTCCGGCCCCCCATCCTGGCGGCGCCACCCTCGATCTCCGAGCCGATGACGGTGCGCGAATGGCGGGTGGCCCAGGCGGCCACCGCCAAGCCGGTTAAGGGGATGCTCACCGGGCCGGTGACAATCGTCAACTGGAGCTTCCGCCCCCCCGGCGTGCCCGACGACAAGCTGTTCTGGGCGGTTGCACTACCCATCGCCCAGGAAGTCGGCTATTTGGAGCAGGCAGGCGCACGGATCGTCCAGATCGACGAGCCGGCGGTGCGGGAGAGGTGGCCCTTGCCGACGGCCGACGCCGAACAGTTGCGCGAGGTGTACTCCAGAGGTGTCAGGGCGGCGCTGGCGAGAGTGTTCGCCGGTCCGCCTCGGGTGCAACTCCATACCCATATGTGTTACGGCGACTTCGCCGACATCGTCCCCCTATGGGGCGATGCCGGGGTGGACGTGGCCTCGGTGGAGTTTTCCCGGTCGAAGGACGAGAGCTACATCAAGCTCTTCTACGACCTGTTCGACGACGGCCACCTCGCCATAGGCCCGGGGGTCTTCGACGTCCACAGCCCGCACAGCCCCGGCGAGGCGCTGATGGAGGAACGACTCCGCCACTTCCTCGGGTTCATGGACCCCGTTGACATCTGGGTGAACCCCGACTGCGGCCTCAAAACGAGGACGTGGGACGAGGTGGAACGTCAGGTGGGCGAGATGGTGGGCGCCGCCAAAGCGCTGCGGGAGGGTTGATGCTCTCCACGGCGGGTGGGTTCATCGAGGTGGCGGAGGTCAATCCTCCGCTACTCCCCGATATGACCCACAGCCACTTGGAAGGCAAATGGCAACGGATCCTGGTGACCGACAACCCGTTCGGACAGGTACGCGTCTCGCCATACGCCTACGCCGCCCGGATCACCCACGACGCCCCCAGTGTGCGTCCCACGGTGGTGGTCTCCACCAGGGACCGGAACATCCTCGCCATCGAGAGCGAAGTGCGTGGCGCGTTGGGCAACGGCGTCGACTCGTTCCTGGTGGTGGTGGGGGACACGCTCCCTGAGGTAGATCACTGGGCCAACCACTACGAGATCGTCGAGCACCTCCTGGCCCTGCGGGAGCGCATGCCCGCTTTCGAGGTGGGGATGACCACCCGGTTCCGCTCGTGGCAATTCCGGCGCCGGGTGGAGTTGGGTGCCCAGTTCTTCGTCGCCGGACCGGTGCTCGACCCCGACACCGTGGAATCGAGCATGCGCCGCCTCGCCCTCGAGGAAGGAGATCCCCCGGTGTTCGTCGGGGTGGTTCCCCCCTTCTCACCCAGTTGGATAAGCCGACTGGAGTCGCATGGGGCGGTCGAGGCGACCCTGGCGATGAAAGAGAAGATCGCCTCGCTGCCCAACGGCGAACGCCGCCGGGAGGCATGGCGTCTCGCTGCCGAGACGACCGAGCGCTGCCGTCAGAACGGGGCTGCCGGTGTGGTGCTGATGACCCTCAAGTTCTCCACCTTGGTCGGTGAGGCTGCTACCGCTTGGGGCGATAAGTAGAGGGGCGCTCGTGACCGCGGTGACCAGCGATGGATGACCCCCATCGACCGCCTCCGATAACAAGTCCCAGGGTCAAGGCTCTCACGTACCCGGCATACCAACGGGCGCTCGCCCTGCTGGCTGAACGTGACGCCGACCTCGCCAGGGCGGTGTCCGAAGCGCCCGACCCACCCTTCTGGCGACGCGTACCCGGGTTCGCCACCCTCATCCTGCTCATCCTCGAACAGCAGGTGTCGATCGCCTCGGCGCTGGCGACGTACAACCGATTGGCCGCGCTGGTGGGCGACGTGAACCCGACGGCGCTGCTCGCATTGGACGACCTGGAGTTGAGGTCGGTTGGGTTCAGCCGACAGAAGACCCGCTATGCCCGGGCGCTGGGGCGGGCAATTCTGGAGGGTCGGCTCGACCTGCAAGCGCTCGCCGCACTGTCCGACGAAGAGGCCCGCGCCGTGCTGGTCGAGTTGCCCGGAATCGGACCATGGACCGCCGACACCTACCTACTCTCGGCACTACGGCGACCCGACGTCTGGCCGGTGGGCGACCGAGCACTGCAGGTCGCCGCCGCCGAGGTGAAGAACCTCCCCGAGGTTCCCGGGCCCGCCGAGCTCCTCGCCCTCGCGGAGCCTTGGCGCCCCTACCGAGCCGTCGCCGCCCGCATCCTCTGGCACCACTATCTGACCATCAGAAGGAGGATGGGACCTGTCCCCGTGAGAGTGGCGAAGCGGACAGCTGCTGTCCTCCTAGCTGCGTAACGTTCTCCCGAAAGGAGGTGGCTGTCGGTGACCTGGTTCTCGCTCGATGTGGATTCGCCGACCCGCCGGAGGACTCGCACGGTGGTGGCCGAAGTGCTGCGTTCGCTACGAAGTTCCTGTGGGAAGGTGCGTATGGTCGCCATGCCCTCGGCAATGGGACCTTTCCCGGCTGACTATCCGGAATGCGCCGCAAGGCGGCGTCGATCCGGCCACATCGACTTGAACTCCGACGATCAGGAAGCCGACGTAACCAGGCTCGCGGGCTGGGCGCGACTCGGCTGTCGATCGGCCGGGTGAGGAGACGTGGGTGGTGATGGCACCGTGAGGACAACGAGTTCTGTGTGCTCACGCCGTGGAGTCCTCACGAAGTCAGAGCAACGGTGGATCACTCGATTCCGGTCCTCTCAAGTCGGAATTGGCACCGGGGCGAACAGGACCAACCGATCCCGGATCGACGCTTCCAACAACTCGGCGCGGATCGTGGTCCCCTCGACGAGCCCCGGTCCTTGGATGCGAGCGTGGACCGCCGGCTCCGCCAGCTGAACCCTTCCCACGGCGTTGGCGGGGTCGTAGTCCACCACCACGCCCTCGAACACTTCACCGACCCGATGCCTCAGTACCGCTGCCTCGACCAGATCGAGGCACTCGATGGCGTAGCGGCTGGCACGGCCCGCCCCTCGGGCCATGATGTCGGGAAGGCCGGTCATGCCGTGGAGGACCCACTCCGCCGGATCGGTGCCGGCCTCGATGGCCAGACAGGTCTCGGCGGCGTATCGGTCCACCAGCCGTCGCAGCGGGGCGGTGACATGGGCATAGAGCGATGCCACCGCGGCGTGAGGTCTTGGAGGCTGCTTCGGTCCGATCACCTGGTATCCGGCGCCGCGGAACAGGCTGGAAGCCTCGGCCAGAACCGCCGCCTCGGCGGGCTTGGCGGCGTCGAGCGAGCTGACGAAAGCTCCGTAGCCAAGCTCGTCGTGGCCACTCGACACCAAGCGCCTTGGCTGCGTGCCGCAACCGAATCACATCGCTCTCGGGGGCGGGTGACAGGGTGCGGAGAACCCCCACACCTGCCTCCGCCATCATCCGCCCCGCCGCCATACCGGTCGCCAGCGATAGCTGTGCGTTCCACCGTTCCACATCGGGCACCTCGCGGAATTCCAGCCGCCACCCACCATCGGCCGGCACCACCTGCTGCTCCGGCGCCGGGAGCGAGACACCCCCCCGGGCCGTCTCTCGCTCGATCCGGAGTGGGCCCAATTCGGCCAGGGGAGCCAACGATTCCGGCATTTGACCGGCCTCGAAATCCGCCTGGACGGATCGATATTCGAGTTGAGCACGGCTACGGACCACAGCACGGCGCACCGCCGCTGCCTTCATCTCACCATCGGGATCGAAGGCAAGCTCCCAGACCGCGGCGGGGCGATCTTGGCCGGCCAGGAGCGAGCCGTTCCCTTCCGACAGGCTGAAAGGGTGGAGCGGGGTGCGCTTGTCGGGGGCGTAGAGGGTCATGGCGCGGACGCGGGTCTCTTTGTCGAGGGCACCTCCCGGGCTGACGAAGGCGGCGACGTCGGCCACCGCATACCGAAGGAGAAAACCGCTTGGCGTGCGCTCGAGGTGGATGGCCTGGTCGAGGTCCATCGACCCGGCCGGGTCCAGGGTCACGAATGGGATGTCGGTGAGATCCGTCTCCGGCATCCGAGGCGGTCTCTCGGCCTCCTCTTGTGCCTCGGCTGGATAGTGCTCGGGAACCTCGAGTTCGTCCCGAATCGCCTCCAACCCGGCCCGCACCTCCTCGTCGGGCGCGACAAACCGAAGCACTCGTTGCGGCATCGCCTCATGCTACGGATCGGGTGATAGACAAACGCTTCACTCCCCAAGGCTGGGGATTACCGACGCCGCAGGCGTTGGGGGAGAGGAACGGTTCACTCCCAAGGGTGCGAAAGCCGCGGGTCGAGCACCGTTGGGAGCTCGGCAGCCCCCCTACCCGCTGCTGACGCAGCGGGGCCTTTCCCCCTGTGGGAGCACAGAAGGGTCGAGGCTGTCGGTTCTTCAATACCACCGACCACCTCCCGTCCGCCGTCCGCCGTCCGCCGTCCACTGGGACGCCTACCCTTGGCAGGCCATGGCCGACACGTACACAGCCCCCGTACGGGACATGCTCTTCGTCCTCGAGACCGTGTGCGATCTCGAGGGTTTGAGCCGCCTCGAGGGGTACGAACATGCCGATCCGGACACGGTGAGGGGACTCCTCGAGGAAGCGGGGAGGTTCTTCTCCGAGGTGATCGCACCGCTCAACAGAGTGGGCGACCAGCAGAGATCGAGGCTCGTCGAGGGGAACGTCGTCACACCCGATGGTTTCAAAGAGGCCTACCGCCGGTTCACGGACGCAGGGTGGCCCGGTGCACACATGCCCGCCGAGTGGGGCGGAGGCGGACTGCCTATGGCGGTGGGGATCGCAATCCAGGAAATGGTCACCTCGGCGAGCATGGCGTTCTCGCTCTGCCCATTGCTGACCCAGGCGGGGATCGAGGCGCTGGTGGCCCACGGGACCCCGGAGCAGCAGGAGACATATCTGAGCAAGCTCGTGACCGGCGAATGGGTGGGGACGATGCACCTCACCGAGCCGCAGGCCGGCTCCGACGTGGGTGCTCTCACCACCAGGGCGGTCCGCCAGGACGACGGGACCTACCGGCTCTCTGGCACCAAGATCTTCATCACCTGGGGCGACCACGACATGACCGACAACATCGTGCATCTCGTGCTCGCCCGCACGCCCGGTGCCGCTCCGGGGACAAAGGGGATCTCGCTGTTCCTGGTCCCCAAGTTCCTGGTGAATGCCGACGGCAGCCTCGGCGAGCGCAACGACATCAAGGTGGTGTCGTTGGAGCACAAGATGGGCATCCACGCCAGCCCCACGTGCGTGATGAGCTTTGGAGACGAGGGCGAAGGCGCTGTCGGCTACCTCATTGGAGAAGAGCAGCAGGGGATGCGGTTCATGTTCACCACGATGAACAATGCCCGGCTGGGCGTGGGGACGGAAGGTGTTGCCATCGCCGAACGGGCCTACCAGCAGGCGCTCACTTTCAGCCAGGAGCGCAGGCAGGGCCGGGCGACCGGAGCGACCGAGAGCTCGTTCATCATCGAGCACCCCGACGTACGGAGGATGCTGCTCACCCAGAAATCGCTGATCGAGGCGATGCGGGCTCTCCTCTATCACGAGGCTTCGCTGCTCGACCTGGCCGAGCGGCATCCCGACACCGATGTCTCCGGGGCGAGCGCCGAGAGGGCGGACCTCTTCACCCCGGTGGCGAAAGCGTGGTGCACCGATCTCGGGGTGGAACTCACTTCGCTGGCTCTCCAGGTGCATGGCGGCATGGGGTATGTGGAGGAGACCGGGGTCGCCCAACACATGCGTGACAGCAGGATCGCCCCCATCTACGAGGGTACGAACGGCATCCAGGCAATCGATCTGGTCGGCCGCAAGCTCCCGATGAGGGATGGTGGGGTCATCGCCGACCTACTCGACGACGTGGGGACGACGGTCTCCGACCTGCGGGAAGCCGGGATGTCGAGTGAGGCCGAGGCGCTCGATTCCGCCCTCTCCTCGGTGAAGGTCGCGACCTCCTGGCTGCTGACCCGACGACCGGAAGCCCCCGACGACGCGCTCGCCGGCGCTACCCCTTACCTACGGATGCTCGGCTTCACCATCGGAGGATGGCTGCTCGCTCGTGAGGCGCTGGCTCTTGGTGAGCGCGAGGGCGAAGACAGTGGTTGGGTCGATGCCAAGACGGCGACCTTCTCCTTCTACGCCACACAGATGCTGCCCCAGGTAATGGGGCTGTTCCCATCGGTGGTTGCGGGCGCCTCTCCGCTCTTCTCGATCGAGCCCAAGTACATGGCAGGTGGGTGACGGGTCACCTGGGATGCAACTGACAGGCGCCGTCGCCGTCGTCACCGGTGGCGGTGGCGGCATAGGTGCCGCTCTCGTCCGGCGCTTCGCTTCAGAGGGAGCCGCCGGGATCGTGGTCGGCGACATCGACATCGGCGCCGCCAAAGCCGTTGCCGAGGACATTGGAGCGGTGGTGGTGGCGGTGGAGGCCGACGCCGAAATCGAGGATGACACGGTACGTCTCCTCGAGACCGCCGAAGAGCGGTTCGGGCCGGTCGATCTCTTCTGCGCCAACGCCGGAATATTCATTCCCGGTGGTCCCGAAGTGGCCGACGAGGCTTGGGACCGAATCTGGCGGGTCAACGTCTTGTCCCATGTCCATGCCGCCCGCCACTACGTGCCGCGGCGTGGTGGCACGCGGTGCCGGCTATCTGCTCCACACCGCCTCCGCGGCGGGTCTCCTGTCCAACCTCGGCGCTGCCCCTTACGCCGTCACCAAGCATGCGGTAGTTGCTCTGGCGGAGTGGTTGTCGATGACATTCGGCGACCGGGGATTGAAGGTCTCCTGCCTGTGCCCGATGGGGGTGCGAACCGCCATGCTCGACTTCGACACCAGCAACTATGTCCGACCCAACGCAATCGATCCGGCCGACCTGGCCGAGGCCGTAGCCGAGGGATTGGCCGACGAGCGCTTCCTCATCCTCCCCCACCCCGAGGTCGCCGGTTATGCCGTTCACCGCGCCAGCGACCCCGACGGGTGGTTGAAGGCGATGCGGCGCCTGCAAGCGGAGATCTTCGGCTGACGCGCCATACCCCGTTTAGCGTGTACGCAACGTGACAGGCGACCAGGACCTCCCCGAGGACGAGCTCCCCCCACCGGTGGACTTCGGCTTGCCGCCGACGGTGCCAGCCCAACCGCTACCGGAGCGCCCTGTCGTCCTCCGCCGCTGTCAGACCGGGCGGGTGATCGGTGGAGTGGCGTGCGGAATCGGCCGGTGGCTGGGAATCGACGCCCTCTGGATCCGGATCATCTTTCTCGTGCTCCTGTTCGGGGGCGGTTCGGGGCTGCTGCTCTACATCATCGGGTGGATCGCCATCCCCGAAGAGACGGCAGGTGAGCCGGTCGGCGAGTCACCGCACGCCTCGTCCTATCGGACGCAGGTTTTCATCGGCGGCGCCTTGGTTGCTCTGGGCAGCTGGCTGCTCCTCACCCGTCTGTTCCCGCAGATCTCGGGGTACATCGGACCGATCGTGGTGATCGTGTTCGGTCTGATGCTCCTGCTCGGCGGGCGCAGCCGGTGAACTCGACCACAGCCGATCGTTCTCCGCTGCCGGTAGGTCGGTTCGTCCTCGGTCTTCTGGTCGTCGCCGCCGGAGCCGTCTGGTTGCTGGACACGCTCGATGTCATCGAGATCTCGTGGACAATCTTCTTCCCGGTCGCCCTCATCATCACGGGCATAGGGGTTCTCGTCGCCGGTCCGGGGCACACCGAGGGTGGTCTCATCGGTCTGGGCGTGGTGCTCTCGGTGCTGACCGTGGTGACCGCCATCGGGCCACTCGACGTCTTCAGCGGTGGAATCGGTCAGCGCAGCTTCTCTCCGACCAGCGCCGCGGATCTGGAGGACGAGTACGTGCTGGGGATCGGGGAGATGGAACTCGACCTGCGTGGGCTCGAAGTATCCGAGGGCACGTTGAACGTCAAGGCGAGCGTGGGGATGGGTCAGTTGCGCGTGCGGGTGCCGGGCGATGTCAACCTGATCGCTACCGGTTCGGCGACGCTCGGTCAAGTTCAGTTGCTCGGAGAGGACCAGGGTGGCTTCGGACCACGACTCGAGACCAGTATCGATGTGCCCGGGTCGCCGGTGACCATCGAGTTGGAGGCATCTGTGGGTTTGGGCGAGGTGGAGGTGAGCTCGTGAACATGGGATCTCTGATAGCTGGACTGGTCTTCATCATCCTCGGGGTCCTGTTCCTGCTCGACAATCTCGGTGTGTTCGAGGTCAGCTTCGCCGTGGTTTGGCCGATCGTTCTCATCGGGATCGGGTTGGCGCTGCTGCTTGGTGGTCTCGGCCGCCGCCGTCAAGAGACGCCACCAGTGGAGTGATCGTCGGATCGGGCTACCCTGACACCCGACGCGGGAGCTCGGTGGACCGGGCTGAGAGGGAGGCTGGAGCCTCCGACCGTTGGAACCTGGACCGGGTAATTCCGGCGTAGGAAGCCTCTCGGTGCACCCAGCAGCCCGCTCGTCGAGTCTGGAGCGAGGCGATGCGAACGGTGCGCACGACGACGATCTGCCTGGTCCTGGTGTTGGCGGCATGCGGCGATGCCGCATCGCCATCAACCAGCGCGCCGGTGACCAGCGCACCGGAGAAGCTCGTGGTGGTCTCGCACGAGTCGTTCGCCGCCGGTGTCACCGAAGAGACCTTCGCCCGGTTCACCGAAGAGACGGGCATCGCGGTAGAGGTGCTCGCCGGCGGTGACGCCGGGGCCACGATCAACCAGGCGATCCTCACCAAGGACGCGCCGCTTGGCGACGTGCTCTTCGGGGTGGACACCACCTTCCTCTCCCGGGCGCTCTCCGAGGAGCTCTTCGCCGTCCACCACTCGGACCTACTCGGTGATGTCCCCGACGATCTCGAGATCGATCCCACCCACATGGTGACGCCGATCGACTTCGGCGACGTCTGTATCAACTACGACAAGGAGGGGCTGGCGCGGGCTGGGCTGGCGCCGCCTGCATCGCTTGCCGAGCTCACTCGTCCCGAGTACAGGGACACCCTCGTCGTAGAGCACCCGGCCACGTCGAGCCCTGGGCTCGCCTTCCTGCTCGCCACCATCGCCGAGTTCGGTGACGAAGGGTGGACGGACTTCTGGGCCGCACTGCGCGACAACGGAGTGGAGGTCACCGCGGGGTGGGACGAGGCGTACTACTCGTCGTTCTCCGGTGGGTCCGGAGAGGGAGATCGCCCTCTGGTGGTCTCCTACGCATCGTCGCCGCCAGCGGAGGTGATCTTCTCCGAGACCCCGATCGAAGAGGCGCCGACCGGAGTGATCACCGACGGGTGCTATCGCCAGGTCGAGTTCGCCGGTGTCCTCGCCGGTACCGGGAACGAAGCGTCCGCCGGAGACCTGGTCGACTTCATGCTCACCCCCCCATTCCAGGAACAGATCCCCCTCGCCTGGTTCGTCTTCCCGGCGAACGAGACCGTGGACCTGCCCCCGGAGTTCACCGACCACACCGTCATACCCGACTCGCCGGCAGCTATCGAGCCCGGGTCCATCGAATCGAACCGGGAGGACTGGATCACGGAATGGGAGGAGTTGATGGAGGGGTGACTTCTCTGCGCTCGCCGCGGCCACGGCGGCTGACCTGGCTGGCGGCGGTGGTCCCGGTGGCCTTTCTCGGTTACCTGTTCGTCTATCCGCTGACCCGGATCCTCGTCACCGGTCTCAGTGGAGAAGGGGGCGCCGGTTCGGCGTTCGCCGAATTGGCGAGCCGCCAGTCGCTCATCGGAGTCGCCTGGTTCACCTTCTGGCAGGCGGGGGTCTCCACCGTGCTCACCCTCGTCTTGGCACTCCCCATCACCTGGGTGCTATCCCGATTCGCCTTTCGCGGGCGAGGACTGGTGCGCGCCGCGCTGCTCGTCCCGTTCGTGCTGCCCACCGTGGTCATGGGGGCCGCCTTCCTCGCCCTCGCCGGGCCGTCAGGGTTCCTCGGCGTAGACCTCACCGGGACGATCTGGATCATCCTCTGGGCCCATGTGGTGTTCAACATCGCCGTGGTCGCCCGCACCGTTGGGGGTCTCTGGGAGCACCTCGACCCCCGCCTCGAAGATGCGGCCCGTCTCCTCGGAGCGAGCCGATGGCAGGCGTTCCGCACCATCACCCTCCCGCTGCTCCGACCCGCCCTGGGAGCTGCCGCCGCCATCGTCTTCCTGTTCTGCTTCACGTCGTTCGGCGTCGTCCTGATCCTCGGTGGTTCCGAGTTCGCCACCATCGAGGTGGAGATCTGGCAGCAGGTGGTCGGCTTCCTCGACCTCCCCCTGGCGGCGGCACTGGCCATCGTCCAACTCGTCGGCGTGACCGTGGCGCTGCTCGCCTATAGCCGATACCAGCAGCGCCACGCCCGCCAACAGCCCCTGCGACCGGTCAGCGAGACGCTGCGCAAGCCGGTGACGCCCAAGGAGAGAGCGACTGTGGCCATAGTTGTGAGCCTCACCCTGTTGTTGGTCGGCGCGCCACCGCGGTGTTGATTGCCCGCTCGCTCCGTTCGGGTATCGATGGCTACGCCGGACTCGGGGAGCAACTGCCCGGGCTTCCCGCCGATCCGATCACTGCGGTGGGCAATTCGCTCGCCTTCGCCGCGGTCGCCGCCGGCATCGCCTTGCTGGTCGGGCTTCTGTCTGCTGCCGTGGTGGCATACGGACGCGGGGGGCCGTCACGATGGTTCGACACGGTGCTCATGCTCCCACTCGGCACCTCGGCGGTCACCATCGGCTTCGGCTTCCTCATCGCCCTCGATGAGCCGGTGGACCTGCGCACTGCATGGATCCTGGTGCCGCTCGCCCACGCCCTCGTGGCGATTCCCCTGGTAGTGCGGGTGGCGGTACCGGTGATGCGGTCGGTCGAGATGAGGCTGCGCGAGGCCGCTCGAGTGCTCGGGGCGTCACCGGTGAGGGCATGGCGCCACGTGGACCTGCCCATGGTCGCTCGAGCCGGGCTTGTCGGCGCCGCTTTCGCCTTCGTGGTGTCACTCGGAGAGTTCGGAGCGACGCAGTTCATCGTCCGGCCCGACACGCCGACAATTCCCACCACCATCTACCGGCTGCTGGCCCGGCCGGGAGAACTCACCTTCGCGAGGGCGATGGCTCTGAGTGTCGTGCTCATGGTGATGACCGTGGCGGTGGCGCTCTCGATCGAGCGCGCCCGTCCCGGCGGGCTCGGCAGTTTCTGATGCTCGAGATCGACTCCGTCTCGGTTGTGGTGGACGGTCAACCCATCCTCGACGGGGTGAAGCTCGCCATAGCCGACGGCGAGACCGTGGCGGTGCTCGGACCGAGCGGCGCCGGGAAGAGCACCCTGCTCAGGGTGGTGGCCGGGCTACGGGCCCCCGATCAGGGAGCATTGCGATGGGACGGGGCCGACCTGGCCGCGGTCGAGCCCCACCGGCGGAACTTCGGGCTCATGTTCCAGGACTACGCCTTGTTCCCCCATCTCGACGTGGCGGGAAACGTCGGCTTCGGTCTCCGGATGGCCGGTTACTCGGCTGAGGCCTCGGCGGTGCGTGTGACCGAGGTTCTGGAGTGGGTGGGCCTGCCCGGTCTCGAGGATCGGGCGGTCACGTCGCTGTCGGGGGGAGAGCAACAGCGGGTCGCTCTGGCGCGGTCGCTTGCGCCCTCTCCGCGGTTGTTGATGCTCGACGAGCCGCTCGGATCGCTCGACCGCAGCCTCGCCGAGCGCCTCGTTCTCGATCTCCGTCGTCTGCTCAGCGCGGTAACCGCCCTCTACGTCACCCACGACCAGGAGGAGGCCTTCACCGTCGCCGACCGCCTCGCCATAATGCGGACGGGTCGTATCGTCCGGGCGGGTCGCCCCGAGGAGGTTTGGGAGCAACCCGGCGACGCCTGGGTGGCCCGCTTCCTCGGCTTCGCCAACCTCGCCGAGTCCCCGGTTACCGACGGTGTGGCCATCACGCCATGGGGCAAGGTCGCCGTGCCGAAGGGTGCTACCGGAAAGGTGATCTTGCTGCGCGCCGACCGTCTCCTCATCCGCCCCGAGGGAGCGATCTCCGGCACCGTCAGCCAGCGACTCTTCCAGGGAAACCATGCGGTCCTCCTGGTAGAGGTAGATGGGGGGCCGCCATTGCAGGTGGAAGTCGCCGCCCTCGATTCTCCTCGGCCGGGCGACCCTGTTCGAGTAGCGGTGCCCGAGGACGCAGTCTCCCTGCTGCGAGCTGCCGATGGCCCGGTGTGAACGGGGGACGCGGTTGAGAGCCGGCAGGCCAGTTGGCGGGACGTAATCTTCCCGCACCGAATAGAGGAGCAAGCATGGTCGTTCCTTACACCCCACCCCCCATCGAGTCTGCCGAAGGGCTGGTGACGAGGCTCGCCGGTCGGGTGCAGGGAGCGACCGGTTGGATGAGATTTGTCGGGGTGGTCTGCGTGATCGGTGGAGCTCTCAGCGTGCTCGGCCTCATCCTGGCTCTACTGGCCGGTGCGGTCATCCAGGAGTTCGAGGGCCAGTTAGGTCAGGACATTCCATCCGATTTCAGAGGGTTCCTCATCGGCTACATCGTGGTGGCCCTGGTCTTTGCCGCCCTCTACATCTGGATCGGTGTGATTCTCTGGCAGGCCGCCGACGGAATCCGCGACGCCCACCGACACGGGGCAGTCGCCGAGTTGGAGCTTGGCCTCGGCAAGGTTCGGGTCTTCTTCGTGATATTGGGCATCGCCACCCTCTGTGCCTTGGTGCTGGGAGTCGTCTTCTTCATCCTCTCGCTCAGCGTGGCATCTACGTTCACTCCCAGCATCGGGGCCACCGCCGTTCTGGCGTGACTGAGTTGTCGATCCGACTGCGGTGTCACGAAAGTACGGTCCTCAGGCTTGCAGGGTCTCGGCAAATCCTTCGGGGGCGCGTCGGGGACGTCCGTTTCGGTCGGTGAAGGCAGCGGTGATATCGAGAGTCGCGATGACGTCGCTGTCGCGGTTCATCACCTGTCGCCAAGTGCTGGTGGTGCGACCTACCGAAAGGACCTCGGTCGTGATCTTCACCAGGTCGTGCAACCTGGCGGGGCGGTGGAATCGAGCCGTGACCTCCACCAGGACTATATGGATGCCTTCCTCCTTGAGGCGATCCAGCCCGTAGCCCAGCGCCTCCAGTGCCTCGACCCGCGCCGATTCGAAGAAAGTCAAGGCGTGGGCGTGGTTGAGATGGTCGTATGGGTCTAGGTCGCCGAATCTGACCCGAAGCTCGGTGTCGTGGATCACTCGCCGCCGACGTCGAACACGTTGCCTTCGGGGTCGGCGAACGTATTCCAGGTGAAATCACCGATCTGGTGGGTCTCGACAAAGCTTCCACCAAGTTGCTCGATGCGGTCCCTGGCGGCGGACAGGTCGGCGAACGAGAAGTCGAGATGGAGACGGTTCTTCCCCGGTGTCGGGTTGGGCACCTTCTGAAAGGCGAGCGAGATCGAGCCGTCGCTGGCCGGGGCCAGCCAGATGAAGCCCGGAAAGCTCTGCGAGATCTCCGTCCCGAGCACCGCCCCGTAGAAGCCGGCAAGACTTTCCGGGTCGGAGCAGTCGATCACCACCGACCCGAGGTGCAGCACGACATCGCCCATCTCTTCCTCCAATTGACGAGCGACCGATGCTATCGGCCAGCCCTTCGGCCAGGTCTAACGTCGGGTCGATGCTCGCCTGGCAACTCCACGAGACGGCCGGACCGGAGAGCTACCGGTTGGAAGAGGTTCCCGACCCCGAACCGGGACCCGGCCAGGTACTGATCCGGCTCCGGACGGCCGCCCTCAACCACCTCGATATATGGGTGTCCCGTGGCCTGCCAGCCCCACACAGCTTTCCGCACGTCGCCGGTGGCGATGGCGCCGGCATCATCGAAGCCGTCGGGCCGGGCGTGGAATCCGTGGCCGTCGGCGATGAGGTGGTGATCGACCCATCGCTCTCCTGCGGCGAGTGCCCGTCGTGCCTCTCCGGAAACTCCACGGCATGCCGCCGCTTCGGCATATTGGGTGAGCACGCTTGGGGGACCCTCGCCGAGTTGGTTGTGGTCCCGGCGGCCAACGTGCTGCCCAAACCGGCGCAGCTCACCTGGGAGGAAGCGGGTTCATACGGTCTGGTGACCGGCACGGCGCACCGCATGCTGCGACGCACCCGGCTCTCACAAGGGGACCTCCTCCTCGTGGTGGGGATCGGGGGAGGTGTGGCCGCGGCGACCTTCTCGCTTGGACTTGCCCTCGGTGCCGAGGTCCACGTCACCTCGACCGATCCGGACAAGCGGGAATGGGCAATGACCAACGGCGCGGCCGCTGCCTACGACTCGAGCGGGGCATTTTCCGAGGAACTGGCCGAGACCGCGGGTCGCAAAGCCGACGTTGTCGCCGACAACGTGGGGGCTGCGACATGGAGCCAGTCGATGCGTTCGCTTGCTCCCGGAGGAAGGTTGGCTGTGTGCGGCGCCACCAGTGGTGGCAAGGTCGAATTGCCGCTCACCGTCCTCTTCTACAAGCAACTCGAGATCATCGGGTCGACCATGTTCGACCACAGCGAGTTCGCCGAGGTCACGGAGATGGTGGGTTCCGCTCGGGTCAAGGTCCCCGTAGACATCGTTTTCCCACTCGACCGTCTCCCCGAGGCCCTGGCCAGGCTCGATAGGGGCGACCAGATGGGGAAAGTGGTCCTCCGAGTTCCACGGTGAAGCCGGGAACCGCCCGCCCTATACTCCCCGGGCCCGCGGAATCGCCGCGGGTGACCGAGGTGGACTGCCTCGGACCACGGGGGCGTGGTGAAGCCTGGAGTTCACGCCGGCCTGTCAAGCCGGAGGTCGCGGGTTCAAATCCCGTCGTCCCCGCCACCGAGCACCGGCCAGGTAGCTCAGTTGGCAGAGCACAGGTCTGAAAAACCTGGGGTCGGCAGTTCGATTCTGCCCCTGGCCACCATTCATTTCCCCTGGTCACGCTCCTGCCCGCACCAACTCGTGTCGCTGGAGGCGATCGGTCGAGAGCAGTGCCCCGTAGACTGGGCCAGGATGTCGGGCATGCCGGTTCGTGTCGTCCTCCAACGTGGTCCGAAGGGCAAGAAGTTCGTCGCGTTCGCCATCGACTGGCCGGGCTGGAGTCGCGGCGCGAAGACCGCCGATGCGGCCGTGGAGACGCTCGAGACGTACCGCGAGCGCTACCGACCGGTCGCGGCCGGCGCCGGTCTCGGCGACGAGTTCGAGGCGGCCGGACCCCTTGATGTCTTCGAGGACCAAGTCGGGACACCTTCGGTCGATTTCTGGGGCATCTCGTTCTCTCCTTCGGAAACGGAGCATGGGCCGATGACCGAGGACGAGCTCGAGCGCAAGATCGCGCTGCTCCGGTCCTGCTGGGCGTACTTCGACGCGGTTGCGGGGCGAGTCTCGGCGGAGATGCGCAAGGGGCCGCGTGGTGGCGGACGGGACCGAGACCGGATAATCCGTCACACGATCCGCACCGAGAGCGAGGACTTCGCCAAGCAGGTCGGCCTCCGCATCCCCGAGGAGGGGGCGCTGGCGCCAGGCGCCCTACAGGAGTATCGCGAGGACTACATCCTGGCGATCCGAGCGTACGAACGCGGCGAGGTGGAGAAGCGCATGCGGTCGTGGACGCTCCCTTTCCTGATTCGACACTCGGCCTACCACACGATGGACCACGCCTGGGAGATGGAGGACAAAGACCTCTCGACCGAGGTCCAGACCTAGGCAGCGCTGTCGGGCGCGGTGAACGTGAGAACGGCCGGGTGTTGTCCCGGATCTCGCCTTTCCGACCCCCGGCGAAAAGGTGCCAGCCCGCTTCCCTTGATGGTGCGGCCGTCCGATGACACCAACTAGCCACTCACCGGGAGGGTCACCCGCCGTTGTCAGCCCATGAGGAGGGCGAAGCCGATCAGTCCGGTGGGCAGATAGACGATCGCCGGGAGCATGTCGCCGAGCACGATCATGCCGCCCATTGCCATGAAACCAGTATGAGAACGAACCCTTGAAGTTCGCTGCAACGGAACAACGGGCTCCAGACAGCGGTGTTCAAAGACCGTTGGGAGGGCGGCTCTGCCTCCAACGCGTCGGCTGGTCAGGTTTCGTTGTCGATGAGGCGAACCACCGGGAGGATCCGGTCGGTCCCCTCCTGGTACTTGCCGAACCGCGGCGACAGCTCCACGATGCGCTGCCAGGCCTCATCTCGCTCGGTCGCCCTCAAGCGACTCGGCCGCTGACCGGGCGCTCGACACCGTCGAGGTCAACCTTCGCCCGGTCAGGGTTCTTGGCCAGGTTGTAACACCAGGCGGGATGGCGTGCTGCCCCGTTGTTGGACCCGACCACCAGTCGGCTCTCGGGCCCGCGTTCGCCATCGGGGAACCAGCACACCAGCCCGGAGCGCTCCAGCCCGCTCTTGGCGCCGACTGTCGTCAACCGGAGAAGCGGGCGACCGGCTACGCGCATCCTCGACTCGAAGTGTCGGAAGGCGAAGTCGGATACCCCCATCATCGCCTTCAACACCGGGCGGGGGATCTTCGGCATCTCCGTACCGCGAGTGCCGTTCGGGGTGAGATTCACCGCCATATCGACCTCCCGTCGCTTGATGATCTTGTCAGTTGCCCGGATCCGGTTCTTTGGCAAGGGCTTCGCTCGAGTCCGCTTCTGGCGGAGTGTCCCAGGCCCGTGGGCTCCACGCGCTGACGATCTTGGTGACCGCGGTCACCAGGAACAATTGGCCGATCAATGCCTCCACCACGGCCAGACTCTGTCCCGGGTTGGTTGCAGGGACGAGGTTCCCGTAGCCGGTGGTGGTGAGCGTGATGAAGCTGAAGAACAAGGTGTCGCTCATCGTGCCGTCGCCGTTGGCGCCGAAGAAGGGGGTTGGTTGCACGACTCCGAGGACCCGGTAGGCGAAGGCGAACGCCATGCCGATCAGTAGATAGGCGGCGAGCGCCCCGAGCAGTGTCTCTTGATCGACGTCTCTCCGATAGGCGATGTGACGAATGATCGAAAGCGGGGCGATGAAGTAGAGGAAGGTTCCGGCAACGAAGACGAGTGCCACGACCACGACCTGAGCCGGGACGACGGCGTTGATGACTACCGATGCCAGCGCGACGACAACGATCCCAGCAGCCAACAGGGTGAGCCGACGACTTGCGTGCGAAGTGCGTAGGGCGAACCAAACCGTCCCGCTCTGGATGGCAATCATGAAGGGCACCGCCCACGCTTCGTCGTCGAACACGATGGGGAAGGCGTAGGTGATCACGATCAACACCAGCACCAGCCCAAAGCTGTCGGTCGAACCGAGCGATCGCAACAGCCTCCGAAGGGCACGGTCTGCCCGCTGTTCCGGTTCGGTTGCCTCGTCCAAGACCCGCTCCTCCCCGTCTGCCCCCTTTTCGGGCCTGCGACGCCTGGCCTCAGTCGGTCTAGGCGACCAGAACTAGATCATCGGTCCACGGAAGTCTGACAGAACGCAGGGCCCGGTTCGGTCCGGCTCAATCTCCTTGCCCGTGGAGCGCTTCCTGCAACTCCTTCTCGGCATCCTCGGACAACGAGCTCTTGAGAACGGTGCCGCCGTACTTCGACAGTGCCTCCACCGCCTTGTCCGGTGTCACCTTCTCGACGATGAGGAACAGCGCCGAGGACCCCGGCTTCAACAGGTCGCGGATCCGATCCTGGAAGTCCTTGTCGATCCCTGTCTTCTCCACCTTGCCCATCAGGGCGCCCATACCGGCACCGAATGCCATACCGAGAAAGGGGACAAAGAACAGCATCCCGAAGAGAAGTCCCCAGAACATGCCCCAGGTGGCACCCGCCCCTACGACGTGGGCATTTGTCACCGTTCTGAGCTTTCCCGCCTCGTCGCGGATGATCACCGCCACGGCGTCCGGCTGGATGATCAAGTCCTGGGTGAGCCGCTCCACCTCTTCCATCGCCTCGGTCGCCGTCGTCATATCGTCGTACCCGATCGCAATGAGATCCGACACCGGCCCTCCTTCGAACGTCGATCGCCATTCAACCCACCCTGCATTGTCGCTGCCAACCCTGGGTTGGGGAGTACCAAGGCGGTAGCTGCCAACCCTGGGTTGGGGAGTATCTCAGTGGCGGGCCGCCGGACCGCCCACCGGAACCACGTCGGGAGGGGGTGGGAGCGACGGATCCAACCAGCGGCCCCCTGCCCTGCTGGCTAGATCGGCGAAGCTGACGCGCTCCAGGATGGCGATGGTGGCATCGCGCACCTCGGTCCACACTTCCTTGAGCGAGCAGGCCACCTCCATGGGACACGGTTCGGGTTCGCTCCTGGTGGCACATGCAATCGGCGCCAGCTGCCCTTGGAAAACCCGGACCACCCGTTCCAGGGATACGTCGGCTGGATCGTGATTGAGCCGGTAGCCACCCGAAGGCCCGCGTTCGGAGCGAACCACTCCGGCAAGCCGAAGCTGCGGCATGATCTGTTCGAGGAAGGCAGACGGCACCGACGTGCGGTCGGCGAGATCACGCAACTTCAACGGTGGGCCGTCTCCGGCCAAGGCGAGGGCGAGCACGGCTCTCGTGGCGTAATCGGTCTGTCGGGTGATCCACATCCGGGCGACACTCCTGAATTGTCGACCTTTCAACTTGAGATTATCAGCTGTACGAACCGACGCCGAGGGGGCTCTTCAACCGGAGACAAGGAGGAGAGCTCTTGAAGAACACGGGACGCGCCCGCTACGCCCGCCGCCTGGCGGCCAGAAGCCTCATCGGCGCCTTGATCGTTACGGCCGGTCTCAGCGGGTCGATCATCGGTGTCGCCGCCGGGGAGACTCTGATCAACGGGGGCGAAGCCCGTCCACCCGACGTGACGACCCAGGAGCACCCTGCGACGACTTCCGAGAAGGCAAGCAAGCCCAAGGCCGCCAAGAAGAAGCGCCCGAGACACGACCACCACCACCGTCGTCGTCATCGGCCCGCGCAGACCAGGCTCCGAACGTGTCGCCGCCGCAACAGGACCCTGATTCCTCGTTTCGCCGTGGCTGGTGGGTGATCTCGCTCGTCGAGCGGAACGCTTCCTCTGTCACTTCGGCGCCGCGCCACGGCTGAGCAAGCTTGACCCTCTCCTGCCGACTCTGATAACGTCCCGTACTCGGTAATCCGGATAAAAATTGTCAGTAAAGTTGGAATAGTCGGATACCGATCAAGTAGGACCTACACCTAGGGAGAGATCAGGAATGAACAGAAATCTACGACTTGTGGCCGGGGCTACGGCAGTGCTGGTGGGTCTGGCCGCTTGCGGCGGGACTACCGGCGGCGCCGACACCTCGGGCGGTGCCGATAACCACTGCCGCCGCCGAGAGCGAAGCGGCGAAGACGGTGAGGATCGGCTACTTCCCCAACGTCACCCATGCTCCGGCCATCATCGGAATCGAGGACGGCCTATTTCAGGAGGCTCTCGGTGACGACGTCGCCATCGAGACCGCTACCTTCAGTACCGGTACTGAGGCGGTCGAGGCGCTGTTCGCAGACGCCATCGACATGAGCTTCATCGGTCCCAACCCCGCCATCAACGGGTTTGCCCAGTCGAACGGCGAGGCCCTGCGGATCGTGAGCGGCACCACCAGCGGCGGCGCGGCACTGGTCGTCAATTCCGAGATCACCTCGCCCGAGGATCTGGCCGGGAAGACCATTGCATCACCCTCTCTGGGCAACACCCAGGACGTGGCGCTGCGGGCATGGCTGGCCGACCAGGGGTACGAGACCGACCTCGAAGGTGGTGGCGACGTATCGGTAGTTCCGCAGGAGAACTCGCAGACGCTCGACCTCTTCCAGGCCGGTGAGATCGACGGAGCGTGGGTCCCCGAGCCGTGGGCGACCAGGCTCGTCCTCGAGGGCGGGGGAACCGTCCTGGTGGATGAGAGGGAACTCTGGCCCGACGGGGAGTTCGTGACCACGCACCTCGTGGTAGCGACCGAGTACCTCGAGCAGAACCCGGAAGTCGTCCAGGGTGTCCTCGAAGGACTCATCTCCGCAGTTGACGTCGCCAACGATGACCCGGCCGCGGCGCAGGCCACGGTCAACGCCGGCATCGAAGCGATCACCGGAAGCCCGCTGGCCCCGGAGACCATCGAGGGCGCCTGGGAGAACCTGACCTTCACCGTGGATCCCATAGCGGATTCGCTGCGTGAGTCGGCGGTGGACGCCGAGGCCGTTGACCTCCTCGACCCGGTTGACCTGGCCGGCATCTATGACCTGACCCTGCTCAATGAGGTACTGACCGTCATGGGCAGGCCCGAGATCACCTCGTGATGACAGCGACCGCCAATCCTGCCGAGACCGCCCGAGCCGAAAGGCTCGGGCGGACGGCCGTATCGATCAACCATGTATCCAAGACCTACGGCGACGGGCACAGTGCCTTGCTCGCTCTAGATGACATATCGCTCGATGTGGGAGAGGGCGAGTTCGTCTGCACGGTGGGTGCTTCCGGCTGCGGCAAGACGACGCTTCTCAACCTGATCGCCGGGATCTATCAGGTGCCGCAGGGCACCATCGATGTCGGCGACCGCCGTGTGTCACTGATGTTCCAGGAATCCGCCCTCTTCCCCTGGCTCACCGTGGAGAGAAACGTGGAACTGGCCCTCCAGTTGCGCCACGTTGCCAAGACTGAGCGCCGCGCCAAGGTGGCGGAACTGCTCAGGCTGGTGAGGCTCGATGGCTTCGCCGACAAGCGCCCCCACGAGTTGTCGGGTGGCATGCAACAACGTGTTGCCATCGCACGTGCTCTCGCTCAGGAGGCCGAAGTGATGCTGATGGATGAGCCCTTCGGCGCCCTCGACGCCATGACGCGGGACGTCATGCACGACGAGCTGGAGCGGATCTGGACCTCGACCGGGCTCAGCGTGCTCTTTGTGACCCACAACGTGCGTGAGGCGGTTCGGCTCGGAGACCGTGTGGTGGTGCTCACCAGCCGGCCGGGACGGGTGGCCGAAGAGATCCCGGTCGAACTACCCAGGCCGCGCCGAATGGATGACCACAGGGTGTCCGAGCTGACAGGGATGATCACCGACCGGCTCAAGGAAGAGGTCAGGCGGCACGCCGACGACGCCAAGGAGGACGATCGTGGTTAGCAGCGTCGACACGCTCGACCGCGAGCTGGCTGGGCTCGACGCCCTCGACCTCCGGCGGACGAGTAGGACCACCTGGGCGGTACGCGCCTGGTCGGCCACCTGGCCGAAGCTGGCGGCGATCGCCATCGCCCTGCTCTTATGGCAGGCGCTCATCTGGATCGAGTGGAAGCCGCTCTACGCATTCCCACCGCCGGCGCAGGTCTTCGCCACGCTCGGCGAGTTGGTGACCACCTCCGAGTTCTGGCTCGGGGTGGCCACGACGATGCGCCGCGCCCTGCTCGGATTCGCAGTGGCCCTGGTGCTCGGCACGTTGATCGGCTTGGCGGTCTCGCAGATCCCTCTGCTACGCCGCGCCATCGGCTCGATGATCGCCGCGCTGCAGACCATGCCTTCGATCGTTTGGTTCCCACTGGCCATCCTGCTCTTCCAGCTCAGCGAGACGGCGATCTTCTTCGTGGTGGTGCTCGGGGCGGCGCCCTCGATTGCCAACGGGCTGATAAGCGGCGTCGACCACATTCCCCCGCTTTGGCTGCGCGCCGGCAAAGTGCTCGGTGCCCACCGGTTCAGCGCATGGCGCCACGTGGTGATCCCGGCGGCGGTGCCCACCTACATCGCCGGGTTGAAGCAGGGCTGGGCCTTCGCCTGGCGCTCGCTGATGGCTGGAGAGCTCTTGGTGATCATCGCCAAGACGACGTCGATCGGCGTTCGCCTTCACTTCGCCCGGGAGTTGTCGGATGCCGACCTGGTCATGGCGATGATGATCGTGGTCCTGGTTATCGGGCTCATCGTCGACCTCGCCTTCGCCAAGGTCGAGTTGGGCGTCCGTCGCCGCCGCGGCCTGATCGAGCCAACCGGCTGAGCACAAAGTCCTTCACAACGAATCTCTCCCCCCGGCGGGGGGAGTACCCGACGCCGCAAAGGCGTCGGGGAAGGGGGGAACGGTTCACTCCCAAAGGTGCGAAAGGCGTGGGTCGAGCACCGTTGGGAGTTCGCCACGGGGGGACGGAAACTTGCTGCCGTCCGCCGTCCGCCCCTAGTTGCTCCAGGTGACGGCGACGGCGGGGGCCCAGCGGGAGGCGACGGCTTGGTAGTGAGTGCCGGCGCCCTGCCAGTCCTCTGCGTCGAGAGCTTCGATCGAGGCCCACACCTCGGCGGCGGAGTCGTCGAGGGCTAGCTCGGCGCCGTCGAAGAAGGCAGCCACTCCGCCGTAGTCGAGTTCCACCATGGCGTCCTCGGGGAAGCCTCCGATCCACTCACCGAGCTCCTCGACCTCGGTGACGACGCCGTCGTCGAACCCGGCCCGGCGGAGAACGGCGATCGCATGCTCGATCCGCTCCGATCCGACCCGGCGCCCGGTGCGGTAGCGGATGGAGAGCCTGAGCTCACCCGACTCATCCGCCGATTCGACCAACTCGCGCTGCGAAGGCTCGAACATGATGAACCAGCGCAGCGGGACGTGCCACGGTGAGGTGAGGATGTAGGACCGCGGCAAGGGGGACACCCTCGACCAACCCGCGCAATTCGGTGGCCGCCCGACGTGCCACCGATTCGGGGATGACCGCTTCCCCTCCCATCTCCCGGTAGGCGTGATGGAAGGCGAGCACACCCTCGAGCATCCGCACCCGCGGTGTGCGTGGGCACACGAATTCCGTGCCACCCCAGACGGCGATGAGGGCGTCATCACTGAGAGGCTCGGCGAGCAGTCCATAATCGGTCACCCGAAGCCGTGGTGGAGATCCCTCGGAACGGTGTGGCGTCGGAGAAAGTCCGCCGGCGGCATCAACCGTCTCGGACGGTAGGTAGACGCGGAGATAGGCAGCCCGGGTCACCGTTCGATCGTACCGAACTCGGGTGACATCCCCACACGGCGGCTGGTCCGTTCTCCCGGTACACTCGGCGGTGGGCCAGGTGAAAGGGTCGCCCCGGGCTATGGGAGTCTTCGACCGTATGACCTCGGAAGGCCACGAGGAGGTGCTCTTCGGGTTCGACCGAGTATCGGGCCTTCGCAGCATTATTGCCATCCACTCGACAGTTCTGGGTCCCGCCCTCGGCGGGACCCGCTTCTTTCCCTACCCCGATGAGAAGTCGGCGCTCCGCGACGTGTTGAGGCTGTCCAAGGGCATGACCCTGAAGGCTGCGGCGGCGGGAATCGACCTGGGTGGCGGCAAGGCGGTAATCATCGGGAACCCGCTCACTGACGGAAGCGAGCCGCTTTTCCGCTCGTTTGGCCGAGTCGTCGATTCGCTCGGCGGGGCATTCATCACCGCCGAGGATGTGGGCACCAGTGGGGCGGATATCGAGCTCATGCGCCGCGAGACAAAGTGGGCATTCGGGGTCCCGATCGAGGACGGGGGGTCGGGCGACCCGTCGCCAGCCACGGCTCACGGACTATTAGCGGCGCTCCGAGCGGTGGCAGGCCACCTCTGGAAGGATGACGAAGTCCATGGCCGCCGGGTAGCGGTGCAGGGTGTCGGCAAGGTAGGTGGTGCGTTCGTCGAGCTGCTGGTGGAGGCCGGGTGCGAGGTGGTGGTCAGCGATGTCAGCGGTGACGCCGTGACCCGATCCGTAGAGACATACGGCGTCAAGGCTGTCGAGCCGGAGGAGATCCTCTCGGTCCCGTGTGACGTGTTCTCGCCCTGCGCAATGGGCGGGGTTCTCGACGCCGCCTCCATTCGCGGGTTGCGCTGCGAGGCGGTGGTGGGGAGTGCGAACAACCAACTGGCCGAGGATGACGACGACCTGAGGCTGGCCGAACTCGGGATCCTCTATGCCCCCGATTTCGTGGTCAACTCCGGCGGCTTGATCAACGTCGCCGAAGAGCTCGGCGGATATCGCCCGGAGCGGGCCGCACGGCGGGTGCAGGGTGTGGGCGATGCAACGACGGCCATCCTGAGGCGTGCCGATCAGACGGGAACGACCCCACACCGCGCCGCCACCGAGGTTGCCGAAGAGAGGCTTGACGCAATAGGCGAGCTGAGGGGCCGGAGGAGGAGGGGATGACGACGACCGAGCGTGACGGGGTACTGCCTTGGCTGGAGCTTGGGACGGCCCGTCTCGACCACCAGGTCCTCGGGCTGCCCGATGAGCGGCTGGTCGAAATGTATCGGTGCATGCTGTTGGCACGACGGATGGACGATCGGATGTGGGCTCTCAACCGCCAGGGCAGGGCGCCCTTCGTCGTTTCCTCCTCCGGCCATGAGGCCGTGCAGGTGGCGAGTGTTTTCGCCTTCGACCCTGAGATCGACTGGCTGCTCCCCTACTACCGCGACATGGGGGTGGCGCTCGCCTGGGGATCGCCGGTGGTGGATGTCCTCGCCGCGGTCTTCACCCGCAAGACCGATCCCACCAGTGGCGGCCGCCAGCTTCCCAATCACTGGTCCGACCCGGATCGGCGGGTGCTCACCCACTCCTCCACCATCGCCACCCAGTACCCGCACGCAGCGGGGATCGCACAGGCGCTGCGTCTCGATGGCCGCCCCGGGGTGGTGGCGGTGTACGGAGGTGAGGGTTCGACCTCCGAGGGCGACTGGCACGAGATGATGAACTTCGCCGGGATCCACTCGCTCCCGCTGATCTGCATCATCGAGAACAACCGCTACGCCATCTCCGTGGCGGAGGCCGAACAGGTTGGAGGACGGATAGTCGATCGGGCCAATGGCTACGGCGTGACCGGTGTCGAGGTAGATGGAAACGACCCGCTCGCCGTGTACGCGGTGGTCCGAGAAGCCGCCGACCGGGCGCGATCCGGTGCCGGCGCAACCCTGGTGGAGGCGCACACCTACCGGTACTACGCACATACCTCGGACGACGACGATCGTCTCTACCGAACCCGCGAGGAAGTGGACCTTTGGCGCCGCCATGACCCCCTTGCGGTTCTCAAGCAGTACCTGATCGAGGCGCGGCTGCTGTCCGAGCGCGACGAAGAGGCGTTGGAGTCGTCGATCGCCGAGGAGCTGGCGGCGGCGGTGACCGAAGCGGAGGGGGCTCCAGAACCCGACGACCCGTACAGCCACGTATATGCCAACCCCATCGTCCCCGAGGAACCTGTCACGGGGCCCGAGCCGGAGCCGGGGGGCGAGTCGGTCAATCTGATCACCGCTATCAACATGACCCTCCACGAGATCCTCGAGGCCTACCCCGAGACCGTGGTATTCGGCGAGGACGTCGCCGACCCCAAGGGTGGTGTTTTCAAGGCAACCCAGGGCCTCTCCGACCGATTCGGCGGCAACAGATGCTTCAACACACCCATCGCCGAGTCGCTCATCGCCGGGCTGGCGGTGGGGATGGCGGCCACCGGAAAGACCCCCCTGGCGGAGCTGCAGTTCGCCGACTACGTGCATCCCGCCTTCGACCAGATCGTCTCGGAGATAGCCCGCATCCACTACCGCTCCAACGGGCGTTGGAGGATGCCGATCGTTCTCCGTGCGCCGTTCGGTGGGGGGATCCATGGCGCCCTCTATCACTCGCAGTCGATCGAGGCCTACTACTCGCATGTACCAGGCCTCAAGGTCGTGATCCCGTCCACGCCGGCGGACGCTAAGGGTCTGCTCTGGAGCGCGGTGGAAGACCCGGACCCGGTGTTCTACATGGAACCGAAGAAGCTCTACCGGCTGGGGAGGTACCCGTTCCCGGAGGGGGAGTGGAAGGTCCCGATCGGCAAGGCCCGCGTCCGGCGGGCGGGGTCCAAACTCACCTTGCTGACCTACGGTGCGATGACCCATTTCTCGCTGGAGGCGGCAGCCGCTCTCGACGGCGAGGGGATCGACATCGAGGTCATCGACCTGCGAAGCCTCCGTCCGCTCGACTGGCCCACCATCGAGACATCCGTGCAGAAGACCTCTCGTGTCCTCATCGTCCACGAGGACAACGAGTTCGGTGGTTACGGCGCCGAGCTCGCCGCTCAACTGGTGGACAAGGGGTTCGAGTGGCTCGACGCCCCGGTGCGGCGCTACTGCGCGCCCGAGGTTCCCAACTTCCCCTTCGCCCAAGCGATGGAGGACATGACCTACCCGAGCACCGAGGGCATCATCACCCGGGCCAAATCCCTGGTCGAGTGGTGAGCTAGCGAGGTACCGCTGCTTTCACGCCGTCAGGGAGTGAACCAGCCCCCGTCCCCCGACACCGCCGGGGGGAGCGAAAGGTCTCTCCGTCCCCCCGCGGAGGGAAAAGGGCCCCGCTGCGGAGCAGCGGGTAGGGGGCTGCCTACTTCCAACAGTGCTCGACTCGCGGCTTTCACACCTTTCGGAGTGAGCCAGTCCCGTCCCCCGACGCCTCCGGCGTGGGTACTTCGCCCGCCGGGGGGAAGGAATCGGACGGCGGGTTCGCGGGACGCCGCAGATAACCTCGCACTAGATGTCATTGCTCGATCGGCTCAGCGAGGAATTCGGTGCGGCATTCGAGAAGCTGGGGCTCGATCGAGGGCTCGGCCGCGTTGTGCTCTCGCAGCGGCCCGAGCTTGGCCAATTCCAGGTCAACGGGGCCATGGCTGCCGCCGGTCAGGCGGGACGGCCGCCACGCCAGATAGCCGAGGCTGTAATAGATCAGATCGGGGCAACCAACCGGTTCGCCGCGCTCGAGGTCGCCGGTCCAGGCTTCATCAACGTCACGCTCACCGACGACGTGCTGGCCGAGCACATCGGCGAACTCGCCGGCGACGACCGGCAGGGGGTGGCGGTGGTTGAGCCCTCCCTGACCGTCGTCATCGACTACGCCGGACCAAACGTGGCCAAACCGATGCATGTAGGCCACCTCCGGGCGACCATCATCGGCGACAGCTTGCGGCGGCTGTTCGGCTTCGCCGGCCACCGCGTCATCGGCGACCCGCACTTTGGCGACTGGGGGCTGCAGATGGGCCAGCTCATCGCCGAACTGGCGCACCGCCGTCCGGACCTCGCATACTTTGACGCGGATAGCACCGGCCCCTACCCGGTAGAGCCACCACTCTCACTCGACGAACTGATCGATCTCTACCCCGAAGCGGTCCGGCGTTGCACGACGGACCCTGAGGCGATGGCGGCAGCGCAGCGCGCCACGGCCGACCTGCAGCGGGGCCGTCCCGGCTACCTGGCGCTGTGGAGACACTTCGTGACCGTCTCCCGCACCTCGCAGGAATCGGACTTTGAACGCCTCGGGGTGCGCTTCGACCTCTGGATGGGAGAGAGCGACGTCGAGGCGCGTATCCCCGAGATGTTGGAGCGCGTCCGGGCGAGCGGGGCCGCCGAGCAGTCGGAGGGGGCACTGATCGTACGGGTGGATCTGCCCGACGATCGGATGGACGTGCCACCGCTGCTATTGGTCACGTCACGGGGGTCGTATCTCTACTCGACAACCGACCTGGCCACGATCGATCAGAGAGTCCGGGATCTAGGAGCGGATGCGATTCTCTATGTGGTCGACGCCCGCCAGGCACTCCACTTCGAGCAGGTGTTTCGCGCTGCCCGCCGCGCCGAGATCGCACCGCAGGCTGTCGATCTGGAGCACATCCCGTTCGGGACGATGAACGGGCCAGATGGGCGGCCCTTCAAGACCCGGGAAGGTGGTGTCGTCCGGCTGAGTGACCTGATCGAGATGGTCACCACTGCGGCGCTCGAGAGGATCGATGAGGCCGAGATAGGGGCCGGCTACCCGGAGGAAGAGCGTCGCCGGATCGCCATCGCCGTTGGTCTGGCCGCTCTCAAATTCGGCGACCTGTCCAACCACCGTGCCTCCAACTACGTCTTCGACCTCGACCGGTTCGCATCCTTCGAGGGCAAAACGGGGCCATACCTGCTCTACGGAGCGGTGCGGATCAAGTCGATCCTGCGGCGTGCGGAGGAACTCGGAAGGTCAGCGGGCAAAGTCCTCCCTGCGGTGCACGCCGTCGAACGGCAGTTGATGGTCACCGTGGCGATGTTCCCCGAGGCCGTGGAACGGGCCATCGAGGGGCGGGCTCCGAATCACGTTGCCGAATATGCCTACGGGCTCGCCACCGACTTCAACCGGTTCTACGACGTCTGCCACATCCTGCGCGAAGAGGACGCTGGACGTCAGGCGTCGTGGCTCACCCTGGTCACCCTGACTCTTGCGACTCTGGAGCGATCGCTCGAACTGCTCGGGATCGAGGTTCCCGACCGGATGTGACGGCGTCTCAGCCGGCGAGAGTGTCGGCGATGAACCCGGCGTAGCCGATGATGCCCTCGCAAGACAGGTGATAGCCGTCGGCCACGAACCAGTCACTGTTGAGCGTCGCCGCCGTCTGCCAGTCGGCCAACTCGGCTGTGGGCCACCGATCGACCCCCGCCCGGAGTGCCGCATTGACCTCGTCCTCCCATTCGCGGGGGACGCTCACATTGACGAACACCACCCGGGGTGTCCCGCTGAGCGAGGCCATAAGGTCGTCAAAGGTCTCGGCGGAAAAGGCGCCGTTGGTCCCGAGGTGCACCACCACGACCGGCGCCAGATCGCCCTCGTTGCGCAGCCGATCCACCGCCTCGATCGACGCTTCGAACTGTCGCCCTTCCTCGGCATCGACGGCGATGGCACCGTCGAAAACCGACTCGAGCGCCGCGGTGGCGGAGAGCATGATCGAATCACCTACACCCGAGACTTCCACTGTCCTCTCCTCGGCCGACGACCCGCTGGTACACGCCTCGGCCCCAGCGGTGCCCGCCGAGGTCACGGTGGGCGCACCGATATCCACTGAGCCGGCGGTTGGGCTACCCGTGATGACCGCATCGGTCTGTCCGGTCTCGGCGACGGCCGTCCCCGCTGTCGCCTCCGATGGCCCGGGCGTTGTCGTGCCGGCGGCAAGACCCGGACGCCCGCTGGGACCGAACAACGTGAAGGCGAGGGCCGCCACCCCCGCCACCAGCGTGATGCTCAGAACGATGATGGCGATGCCACCGGCCGAGCGCCGGGAAGAAGCAGCATGACGTGGAGGCTCGCCTGGCACGGCGCGACGATAAACGGCCCGGAGTGCCGCGATGCGGAGCGGCCGCAGACGGCAGACGAGGACGGCGAACCCTCACCGTCCCCCCGCACGGGGGAAGGGCCCCGCTGCGGAGCAGCGGGTAGGGGGGCTGGCGAATTCCCAACGGTGCTTGCTCTGCGGCTGTCGCACCTCTGGGAGTGAACCACTCCCCCCTCCCCCGACGCCGACGGGTACTCCCCCGCCGGAGGGAGTGGATCGTTGCTCTACCGGTTCATTGCCTCGGCGATGAGGTTGGCGTAGGCGGCGGCTCCTTCGGAGCCGACGTGGATGCCGTCCCAGAACCATTCGGGATGGTCGTTGCCGAGCGTGTGCCAATCGGCCAGAACGGCGTTGGACCAGCGCGGGACCGCCTCGGCGATCATCTTGTTGACCGAGGTCTCCCAACCGCGGGGCACGTGGGTGTTGAGCACGACCACACGGGGTGCCTTGGAGGCGACGGATAGCAGCTCGTCGAGTTGGTCCGCAGTGAAAGGGCCATTGGTTCCCATGTGTATCACGAGCACATCGCCGAGCCGATCATCTGCCGCCAGCCCGCGCAGGATCTCGATGGCGGTGGTGAGCTGTCGACTCACCTGGGCATCCACCATGGTCTCGGGTCCGAACCGGGACTCCAAGGCGGGTTTGGCCCCCAGCATGACCGAATCGCCTATGGCGACCACCTTGGGCATCGGAGTGGCCGTGGTCGTCGTGGCCCTCGCCGAGGCGGCCGCCACAGGCGAGCGGCGGACCCGGCCGTCGGCCGAGCCGCTCCAGGCACCGACATCGACCCGTCCTGCAACAACCGTCGACCGGTTGACCGCCAACACCGCACTCCCCCCCTTGGGGACCGCTGAGGCCGAGACGGTGGCACCACGCGCAGCCGGCCGCTGCGCTGGGTCGGGGTCGGCGGCGGTGACGTCATCGGCAACGGGTTCGGCGGGGAGGGTGTCGGCGCCGGCTGTCGTTGCAGTGCCCGCTGTGCTGACCGGGGCTTCGATTACGGCCCCAGCCACCGGCTCGGCAGCGGAAACGGTAGGAAGGGCGCCCGGTCCAAACCCGCCCGGCCACGAGCCCACCACCACCGCTCCGGCGAGCAGCGCAACAGAGAGCACCGACCCGGCACCGGCGAGACGCAACGCCGGACGGGGACGAGGTAGGTGGAGCCATCCTCGACGGAACGGCTGCTCTATCAACCTGTATGAGATGTCGGCAAGCAGCAGCGTGATCCCCAAACGTGCGGCGAACAGTCCCGGCCCGTCGAAGGGGACATCGATGTGGGGGCGGGTCAACATGAACACCGGCCAGTGCCAGAGGTAGATGGCGTAGGAACGCACTCCCAGCCAGACCAGCGGCGCCCACCCCAGCACCTTGGCCGGGGCGCCACCGGGGTGAGACGCCGTGGCCACCAGGATGGCGGAGAGAAACGCCACCAGCAGGAAGCCACCCCGGTAGAGGAAGGTGCCGTACTCCGAAGCGAACATCGTGCAGAGCACCAGTGCTCCTAGAGAGAGGAGCGCTCCAAGACTCAGCAAGGCCCGACCAGCACGGCGTGGCCGATTGGACAGCCGGCCCGGGATCCAGGCGAAGGCGAGGAGCGATCCCACCAACAACCCGGCAGCGCGGGTATCGGTGCCGAAATAGACCCGCGAGGGGTCGGTGCCGGGAATGAACAGCAGCGCCATCAACAAGGCCGAAACCAGCGCACCCACCATGATCACCTTTGGGAACCACCGCTTCCCATACAGGGCGATACCGGCTGCGAACATGAGCGGCCATACCACATAGAACTGCTCCTCCACCGCCAGCGACCAAAGGTGGCGCAACAGCGACGGCCTACCCAGCGCCACGAAGTAGGACTCCTCCTGGAAGATGAGGTACCAGTTGGTCGAGTAGGTGAAGGCAGCGCCGACGTCACCACCCAATCGGGTCTCCTGGTCGGGTACCCACGCCAGGACGACCACCGCCACCACCGCGAGCAGGGCAAACAGGGCCGGGAGCAGACGTCTCGCCCGCCTAGCCCAGAAGCGCCTCAGCCTGATACCCCCGGTGACCGAGCGCTCTGCAAGCAGCAACGATGTGATCAGGTAACCGCTGATGACGAAGAAGACGTCGACTCCGAGGAAGCCACCAGGGAGCCAGGCGACATCGGCGTGGTAGACGAGCACCGCCAACACCGCCAAGGCCCGCAGACCGTCGAGGCCGGGCAGGTAACGGAGACGCGCAGCAGCCGCGGGCGCCTCGGCCCGGCTGTGGGTCCCGTCCTCCCCTCCGCCCTGGGAAGGGGGGCCGGCGGGCGGGGCGGTTTGGCCCTCGCCGACAGTCACTCGGAGCTTCACGCTAGCCGCAGTGCAGCGGCGCCACCACCGTACGTGGTCGAACCCCCATCTTGGATGCGCAGCGCTTTCTAAGCTCCCCGGATGCCGGCCATCGACATTAGGCCTGCCCACGCCGATGACCTCGCCGCCGTCGCATCGTTCACGCTGGGCACGTTCTCCTGGGGCGACTACGTGGCGGACCGCTTCCTCGATTGGCTGGGCGACCCCGACGGGGAAGTGGTGGTTGCGGTGGACCCCACCGACCGGCCGGTGGGGCTACTGCGAGCCGTCATGATCTCACCCGAGGAGTGCTGGCTCCACGCCGCCCGTGTGGATCCCTCGGTGCGCCGCCAGGGCATAGGGATGCGGCTCAACGAAGCCGGTGTGGATTGGGGCAGGGAGCGTGGTGCCCTTGCCGTGCGGCTCATGGTGGAGCAGTGGAACGAGCCGGCACGCCGTCAGGTTGAGAAGCTCGGATACCGCCATGTAGCCAGCTGGGTGCGCGGGTCGCGCCCCATCGGCGGTTCGGGTGGTTCGACTCAGGGAAACGGCGGCCGTCGCGTCCCAACGGAGGAGCGTCTGCTTCCAGCCGATCCCGCCGAGGCGGAGCCTGCATACACGGCATGGACGCTCTCCGAGTTGGTCAGGGACGCGCACGGCCTTTACCCCATCGGGTGGAGTTGGAGGGCGATGCGACTCGCCGACGTGTCTGCGGCAGCCGCCGCCGGCCGGTTGTTCCAGTGCACATCGGGTTGGGCCATCCTCGAGCCAGGCCAAGAGCGGTCACTCCATTGCCCGTGGTTGATGGCCTCACCTGATGCCGTGGGCGCTCTCATCGATGCAATCGTTGACCGTGCCCATCAGGTAAAGGTCGGCACCGTCACGATGATGGTCCCCGAGTCGGCCTGGGTCGTCGGTGCCATGGAGCGTTCCCACTTCGACTTGACTCCTTCGGCCATCTACCAGAAAGACCTCTGACCTTGGTCGGCTTCGAGGGCTCGCTGGTGACGCTTCGAACGATCGACCCGGACGACGCCGCTCAACTCCACGGGGTGCTCGACCACCGCGAGCTGCGGGGCCGTCGCTACCTGGAGCGAGAGCACACCGGGCCGCTCGGGCAGGCCGAAGTTCGAAAGCAGATCGAGGCCTGGCAGGAACAGCGGACCGGGCTCGCCCTGGCGGTCACCAGCCGGCGTGGCGAGGTGGTGGGGCTCGCCACCACGGAATGGGAGTGGGATCCGCTCAACGCCTCGGTCGCAGTGGTGATAGACCCCCGCCGCTGGCGCGGTGGCCTAGGCGGAGAAGCCCTCTCCCTACTGGTCGACTGGGTGTTCTCCGAGACGGTGGTCACCGGTATCGGCTGCTGGGTGGCGGGATGGAACCAACGAGGGCTCCGCTTCGCCGAGCGCCACAGGTTTCGGCCGGCGGGGGCGGAACGGCGCACGGGCATCCACAACGGCCGCTGGTTCGACACGGTGGTGTTCGACCAGCTTCGTCAAGAGTGGGAGGAGTCCCGTGCCGCTCGAGGGTGACCTCGTCCGACTCCGCGAGATCCGTCCGGGTGACGAGCCGTTGCTGGCATCGCTCCGCAACAACCTCGCCACCCAGGCCTGGCCCAAGGCATTGCCTCCCGACTACACCGGGGAGATGGTGCGCCGCCGCTACCTCGACCGCGACTACTCGTTCGACAGGCGTGACGGATACTTCACCGTCGAGCGCAAGGCCGACGACGAGGCGATCGGGTACGCCCAATACAGCGGGGTCGAACCCCGGCTCCGGGGATGGGTCGGGTTGGCCATGACCCAGCAGGCTTGGGGAACTGGAGCATCCAGGGAGGTGATGGAGTTGCTGCTCCGATTCTGCTTCGAGCAACTCGGCCTGCACGTGATGATGCTGGGAACCCACACCGGTCTCCCCCGGATGGTCGGACTCGCCGAGAAGCTGGGCTTCAAGATGGCGGTGCGGCTGCGACGCAGCGTCTGGCTGGGAGGCGACTACCACGACGGGCTGGTGATGGACCTGTTGCGGGAGGAGTACTACTCAGCCCGCCCCGACCTGGTCGACCGGCTTGTGGACCCGTATAGCTGAGTCGGTCAGCTGAGGACGGCCGCCCCGATCGCCCACACCAGGTAGAGGATCCCGCCCCTCCAATCTGCGACCCAGCGGGGGAGGTCGCTGGCTCGCTCGAGCAGATAGAGCAAAGGCACACCCACGACCACGGCAACCGTGCAACCGGCGAGGCCGATGGTCCCGAGCAACTCGACGCCGACACGGAAGGGGGTGGGCAGCCCGGAGACCAGCGGTCCTAGAAACGTAGAGAGGGCGAGCATCCCCAGACCCACCAACACCAGCGACAACGCCCTCCCGGTTGCTCGCTCGAGGGGGTCTCCCGCGTCGCGTCTGGCCACATGGCCTATCGGACCCTCGGCCGCCACGCCTAGGGCGAACGCACCGAGGACACCGAGGACGATCCCCGAACCCAGCATCGCCCCGGCCGAATCGGTCAAGCCGAGATCGACGACCGAGAAGCCATCGAGCAACACCGTGATCCCGAGCGCCACGATCGCCGTGCCGAGCACCAGCAGACCAACGTCGAGCATTTCACCCAGCGAGCGCATCGCCACCCTGAAGTGCTGGCCAAGCCCTCGACCCGACGAGACCCGCGGGGGTCGGCACCGTTTCGGACGAAGCGACCAGGATCTGTTCCTGTGCGGGCCGTCCTAGGTCGGGGGGGGAGGCGGCGGGGACGAGCCGATCAGAGGTGAGGCGGCCACTGTTGGCGATTCGCCAGTGCCCGGCGAGGTGTCCTGATCGGTTGGCATCCCGCTGCTCCCGTGGTTTGCGGGGAAGCCTACCGGCCCCCAGGACCTGGCTCCGGTCCTCCAGCGGACACGGCCTCGGCGAGGGCCCGGTGGTAGAGCTCGACCGGGTGACGGATCTCGGCCCATCGGGGCAGATGCGATCGGAGTTGGATCTCGCATCCGGGGTTGGCGGTGGCGACAACCGTGGAGCCGGTGGCCATGATCTGGGCCACCTTCCGCCGGCCAAGCTCGGCGGAGGTCTCGGGACGGAGCAAGCTGTAGACGCCGGCGGCACCGCAGCACAAGCCGTCATCGTCCAGCTCAACGGGGTCGTAGCCGGCTGCCTGGAGCACCCGCCTGGGCTGCGCCGTGATGCGCTGGGCGTGCCTCAGATGACACGGGTCCTGGACCGCAACCGTCCCCCTGCCACCGTCGAGTTCGGGAAGTAGACCGGCGTCTATCGACGCCGCCACGACCTCTGTCACGTCGCGCACCCGACTTCCCAACTCGGCGCCATCGGTCCCGGCCCAATGCCCGTACTGCTTGAGGTGGGCGCCGCACCCAGCGGAGTTGACCACGACGACGTCGAATCCCATAAAGGCGGCGACGTTCCGCTTGGCGAGGCGGTGCGCCGCCTCGGCAGCGCCGTCGTGGGCAGCAAGGGCGCCGCAACACGTCTGGCTATCGGGGACGGTCACCGAATAGCCGGCCGCGGCCAGAAGGTCGATGGTGGCATCGTGGACCGCCCCGAACCAGGGGTCCATGACGCAACCCGAGAGAAGTGCGGCGGTGCCACGCGGCGGGCCGGTTGGCAAATGGACCGTCCCAACATGCGACTTAGGGCGAATGGGCACTTTCCGCAGGCCGGCAAGCCCGCCCCGCAACCGCCTGGGCACCAGCCACCACCAACCGGTGCGCTGGATCATCGCCGCGCCGGCGGTGGCGGCTCCGACCACACCACGCGAGGCGAGACCCCTGCCCAGGACGAACTGCCTGATCCTCCTTCCCTGGGGCCGCTGGGCGCTCAACTCGGCCCGCGCCCCCTCCATCGCCCGGCCAAAGGGGACCAGGGAAGGACACACCGCTTCGCACGCCCGGCACTGCAGGCAGAAGCTCATCGTCTCGTCGAACGTCGCATCGAGGTCCAGTACCCCGGCAGCGACGGCGGACATCGCCGAGAGCCGTCCCCGCGGCGAGGCGGTCTCCTTCCCGGTGAGACGGAATGTCGGGCAGGCGGGAAGGCACAGCCCGCACTGGACACAGGCGGAGAGTTCCTCGCGGGTGGGGGCGTCGGCGGTGACCCACGTCATCACAGCCTCCCGGGGAGCCGGCCGGGGTTGAGCACCCGCTCCGGGTCGAACCGCTCCACGAGCCGCCTCTGGATATCTGCCCCCGGCGGTGGCGTGCCCCATGGGTCTACCTCGTCGTAGAGGGCGGCAGGGGCATTGCTCAGAACCAGGGCACCACCAAGCGACTCCGCCCATTGCCGGAGGCTCGCCGCCTCGTCGAGGCCAGGCTCTTCGGAGCCCAATGAGATCTCGCCGACGCCGAACTGTGCCTGGTACCTCCATCCTGAAGGCGTTCTCTCCACCGCTGCCCGGGTAGAAGCGGGAGGAACGCGCATCGACCAGGTGATGGGTGCAGACAGCCGCGGTGGCCACTCCAGACCCGGGCGGAATTCGCCACCTAATAAGGCAGCCTGCGAGTCGACCTCACCCTCGGTTCCCTGGAGGAAGCAATACGCGACCCCGTCTTCCTCGATCACCGCAAGCGGGCGATGGGCGCGGGACAGAGCCTCCTCGGCGCTGTCGACGCGCACCGTCGCCGCGGCTCGTCCCTGGGGCCATAGCTTGAGGCAAACCTCGACGATCACGCCCAACCTTCCGAACGAGCCGGCGGAAAGGCGACAGAGGTCGAACCCGGTGACGTTTTTCACCACCCGTCCCCCGGCGCGGACCTGCCTTCCATCTCCGGTGACCAGCGACACCTCGAGCAACCGGTCGCGGACTGGGCCGTAACGGCCCCGTCTCCACCCAGATGAGCCGGATGCGACGACGCCGCCGACGGTGGCGGGCCCGCTGTCTTCGAGGAGGACGGCGCTCTGCCCCCGTTCGGCGAGGACGTGCTCGAGTTCGTCAACCCTGGTGCCGGCGGCGACCACCACGGTGAGGTCATCCGGCTCCCACGCCACCACCCCCTGCAGCCGCTGAGTGGAGAGCACTACGTCGGGATCCACCCGGTAGCCATAACCCTGGTGGGCGCCCCCGCCCCACAACAAGACCCGCAGACGGTGAACACTCGCCAGCGACAGGATCGAGGCAACCTCCTCGGCTTCGGTGGGGGCCACGGTGTACTCGGCGCGGGGTGCTCCCTGTATGGCATCGACCGCGTGGCGACCCAGGTCTCGCTTGCTGGTGAGCGTCATGATCGCCACGGGGTCGGTGTTCCGATCACGGCTGCCGAGGCGGTGGACTCAAACCCATGCTCCCTCGGGGATCGGCCTCCCCAGATCGAAGCACCGAGACCCGAGTGGCAACACCTTGTCCGGGTTGAGCCGACCACCCGGATCAAAGGACTCCCGCACTCTCGCCTGGGCATCGAGGTCGGTCGTGGTGAAGACCAGAGGCATGAGATCTCGCTTTTCCAATCCGATCCCATGCTCGCCCGAGAGGACTCCCCCGGCGGCCACGCATACCTCGACCAACTCGTCGGCAGCCGCCTTGACACGCTCGAACATCCCCGGCTCGCTCCCGTCGAAAGCCATCAGCGGGTGGAGGTTGCCGTCGCCGGCATGAAAGACATTGAGCATGGTGAGACCGTGGCGCTCCCCGATCCGGTACACCTCGGCGAGAACCTCGACCAGCTTGGTACGGGGAACCACGGTGTCGTGCAGGTAGTAGTCGGGTGCGGCCTGGGCGACCGCCCCAAAGGCCGATTTGCGACCCTTCCACAACAACTGGCGTTCCGCCTCGTCCTTGGCGATCCTCACCTGGGTGGCGTTGTTGGCCCTTGCGACTTTCTCGACGAGAGCGGCCTCGTCCTCGACCGCAGCCGCGGAACCCGCCACCTCGGCGAGAAGGATGGCCTCGGCGCCCACCGGCAGGTCGGCATGCACGAAGTTCTCGACGGCGACGATCATCCGCTTGTCCATCATCTCGAGCGCCGCCGGGACCATTCCCTCTGCGATCACGCCTGACACCGTGGCGGCGGCATCCTCCACCCGGTCGTATGCGAGCAGCAGTGTCTTCACCGCCGGAGGGTTGGGTAGGAGGCGGACGAGGACGCGTGTGACCACTCCGAGCGTGCCCTCCGAGCCCACCACCACACCGCGCAGGTCGAGGCCGATGGGATCAGGGGCGGGCGAGCCCAACATCACCACTTCGCCATCGGCTGTCACCATCTCGACGGCGAGCACGTGGTTCACCGTCGAGCCTTCGGCCAGACAGTGCGGGCCACCCGAGTTGTTGGCCACATTCCCGCCGATCGTGCAAGCAGCCTGGGACGAAGGGTCGGGTGCGAAGTGGAGGCCGAGGGGGTTGGTGTATCGGGAGAGATCGAGATTGATCACCCCGGGACCCACCCAGGCCGTCCGGTTCTCGGTGTCCACCTCGTGGATGCGGTTCATCCGGGTGAGCACGACCAGCATCGAAGGATGCGCCGGTACGGCGCCACCCGCCAGTCCGGTCCCGGCTCCGCGGGGGACGACCGGCACCCCGTGCTCTGCCGCCAGCCTTACCAGCGATGCCACCTCTTCGGTGCGCTCGGGGAAAACGATCAGCAGCGCCGGCCCTGTCGAAACCCCGGCATCCATCCCGTAGAGGTGCCGCTCCAATGGCTCCGCCATCACCCGATCCTCACCGAGCAGCGCCACCGCCTCGTCGAGCAGGGTCATGGGATGAGGGTAGACCCACACAGGAGACGGCAGACGACAGACTGCAGACGAAGGAGGGGGGCGCTCGTCGCCCTCTCAGGGTTCGTCGGTCTGTGCGATCACCTCGCGACGGGCCGCTTCGATGTCGTTCAGGACCTCGTCGAGGCTGTCGGGGCCCCGCGTGAGGTAGTCGAGCATCCCCTGCATGAATGCGTCACCGGGGGAGTCACCGCTGCCCATGGCCACTGGCATGAAGTCGGAGGCGTCGAAGCGCTGCAGACCGGCGTCCAGGGTGTCCCGCTGTAGCTCGCATAGCGAGACCCGGACTTCGTTGGCGGCGACCTTGAGGTCATCGTAGAGCTCGTCCGAACGACAGTGGTGGACCCCGAACCCGAGGCTCGGCGACAGATATGACGTCGCGGCAACGTCCGCCCATCGCACTCCCCAGTTCCGGTCGAACAGCGAGGTGACGAACTCCCTGACCTCGGGCCGGTCCCGGTACGCCTCCAGCATTGTGGGCAACGTCACAACCGGAGCGTCACTGCCCGGTTCCAGCGGGGGCAGTACGAAGAACCCGAGGTCCGCTCCCGTCCTGTTTCTAGCCTCGTCTGCCAACCAGCTG
>CAWGRK010000009.1:0-310280 GCA_963824995.1 uncultured Actinomycetes bacterium
GGCGTTCTGGATCAAGCGGCTTGGACTGCTCCGGCCGCCGACTCCAGAGCCAGTTCGAGCACTTTCCCCACCTCATCCACCGGGTGGAAGGTCATGTCGGCTCGGACCGATTCGGGGACATCGTCCAGGTCATGCTCGTTGCGGAGAGGGAAGATCACGTGCCGAATACCGCCGCGATGCGCCGCCAGCACCTTTTGCTTGAGGCCACCGATCGGAAGTACCCGGCCCTGGAGCGTGATCTCGCCGGTCATGGCGACGTCGTGACGCACCCGCCTACCGGTGAGGAGGCTCACCAGTGCGGTAGTCATGGCGATGCCCGCTGACGGGCCATCCTTGGGACGGCGCCGGCGGGGACGTGGAGGTGGAATCGCCTCTCCAGGTCGGTGCGGTCGACGCCGAGGTCGGCTGCATGCGAGCGCACGTAGGAGAGGGCGATCTGCGCCGACTCCTTCATCACGTCGCCAAGCTGTCCGGTGATCGCCATTCCTGGCTCACCCTCCATCACCTGCGCCTCGACGAACAGGATGTCGCCGCCGGTCCCGGTCACGGCAAGCCCGGTGACGACGCCGGGAGCCTCGGTGCGGTCGGCGGCTTCCTCCCGATACACGGTGGGCCGGCCGACCAGGTCCTTGAGGTCGTCGCGGTCGACCACGACGGGGATGTCTGGCCGCCGGCGACCTTGGTGGCGACCTTACGGACGAGCTTGCCAAGCACCCTCTCAAGACCGCGCACCCCGGCTTCACGGGTGTATCCGTCGATGAGGGCATCGAGCGCCCCGCCGGTCACTTCGATCTCGTCAGGACGGAGCCCGGAAGAATCGATCTGGCGTCCCAGCAGGTGACGCCGGGCGATCTCGACCTTCTCGACGTCGGTGTAACCGTCGATCCGAATCACTTCTGTCCGGTCGAGCAGCGGCGCCGGGATCGTCTCGAGCACATTGGCGGTGCCGATGAAGAGGACATCGGAGAGGTCCAGATCAACCTCTAGATAGTGATCGCGGAATGTGTGGTTCTGCGCCGGGTCGAGCACCTCGAGCAAAGCCGACGAGGGGTCGCCCCTCCAGTCGGCACCGACCTTGTCCATCTCATCGAGCAGGAAGACCGGATTCATCGTGCCCGCCTCGACCAGGGCTCGCGCGATACGGCCGGGTCGAGCGCCGACATAGGTGCGCCGGTGGCCGCGGATCTCGGCCTCGTCGCGCACTCCACCGAGGGCGACCCTCACAAACGAACGCCCCATGGCCTTCGCCACCGACTCGCCGAGCGAGGTCTTCCCGACCCCAGGCGGACCGGCGAGAAGGAGGATGGCGCCGGTGCGCCTGCCCTCCTCGGGCTGCACCCCGCGCTCCTGGCGGAGCTTGCGGACCGCCAGGTGCTCGAGGATGCGCTCCTTGACATCCTCCAGACCGGTGTGGTCGGCGTCGAGCACGCCCTTGGCGTCTTCGAGTTCGAGGTGGTCATCCGAGGTCTGGCCCCAGGGAAGGTCGAACATGGTGTCGAGCCAGGTGCGAATCCAGCTGTGCTCGGGGCTTTGCTCGCCGACCCGCTCCAACCGGTCGATCTCCCGGGCTACCGCCTCCTTGACCTTTTCCGGGAGGTCGGTCTCCTCGAGCTTCGTCCGGTATTCACCAGCGACGTCGCCGTCGTCTTCGCCGAGCTCCTTCCGTATGGCGGCCATCTGTTGGCGCAGCACATACTCCCGCTGGCCTTTGTCGAGCCGTTCCGCTGCGTCCTCGCGCACCTTCTCGCGGAGGCTGAGCTCGCCGAGGACCGCCCCCATCCAGTCGAGCAGCATCGTGAGCCGCCGCTCGACCGAAAGGGTCTCCAACAGCTCGACCTTCTGGCCAAGAGTCAGGTCGGGCGAGTACGCGGCGAGGTCGGCTAGCTCACCTGGATCGTCCACCGCCAGCAACCGCTCCGCCAGGGCGGCAACCCCGCGGTGTTCGAGTATGGCGCCGATGACGGCGCGGTACTCGGCGGCCAGCGCTGCGATCTGCTCCGGGTCCTCGACGAGAGGCTCGTCGAGGATCTCGATTTCCACCAAGAGGGCGTCGGCGTCGCCGATCTGCCCGGCCCCGACCCTGGCGCGGGCCAGACCCCTGACCAGGGCGCCACGCACCGAACCGGTGTTCTCGACCTGCTCGAGAGTCGCAACGGTGCCGACCTTGGCGTACTCGCCATCGATCCGAGGCACCAGCAGGACCCGCCCGGACCCGTCCTGAGCAGCGGCGACGGCGCGTCGAGCCTCCGAGGACTCGAGGGCAATGGTCACGACCATCCCCGGGAATACGACCCCGTTGCGCAGAGGCAGAACAGGCAGCGTCAGCGTCGCCGAGTTCGACATGAGTGTCCTTCCATCAGATTTGCAGCTTGCAAGTTACTAATGAAAGCGCACTATTCGAGACAGGTATTCCCGAGAGCGAAGACGGAAGACGGAAGTCGGAAGTGAGAACGACCAGGCAGTTCCCCATTTGTGTCCGCCGTCTGCCGTTGCCGCCTGCCGTCTAGGTCGCTGCGAAGCAGCGACCGTTTGTCACACCCTCCCGATATGTTGTTCCTATGAGCACCGAACGCACGAACACCGAAAACTTGTTCGCTTCGCAAGGTTTGGAGGCCACCGAGATCTTCTCGGGTGATGCCACGGCGTGCCCGCATTGCGCGGCGGGTGACACTGCGCTCGCCGCCTGAACAGCCAGACGCTGCCGGCCCTCCTACCTACGCTTGATCCCGTGGCCGAGACTGCGAGAGAGTGGCGGGTCGGCCCGAGCGATTGGCCGCAGGCGGTGGCCGATGTCGAGGGCCCTCAGTTGGTGGTCGCCGGGCCGGGGACCGGGAAGACCGAGTTCCTCGTCCGCCGTGCCCTCCATCTCATACGAAGCGACATCGCTTCGCCCGACCAGGTCCTCGTGCTCACCTTCTCGCGGCGCGCCGCCGCCGAGTTGGGCCGCCGCATCGTCGGGGGCCTGGAGCGGTCGCATCCGGGCGCAGCCGCTTCGACGTTCCATTCGTTCAGTTACCGCCTTCTCGAGACCTACGCCCCCACAGCGCTCGGCTGGTCCGATATGCCCTCCCTCCTGACCGGGCCCGAGCAGGTGGCCCTGGTTGGCGAGCTGTTGCGAAGCGAAAGCCCCGATGGGTGGCCGCCGGCGCTGCGCGGCCTCCTCGGCACCCGGACCTTCGCCGAAGAGGTCACCGATTTCCTGCTCCGCTCCCGCGAGTTCCTCTTGGACGAAGCTGCACTCTCCGCGAGGTGCGCCGCCAACGAGGACTGGTCGGCACTCCCCTCGTTCGACAAGAAGTACCGGAACGAACTGATCGGCCGTGGCCGGATCGACTACGGCACCCTGCTCGAGGCGGCGGTCGAGATCCTCCAGCGACCAGAGGTAAACACCGCGCTGGCCGAGCAGGACCGATATGTGCTCGTTGACGAGTACCAGGACACGACCACAGCCCAGGCGAGGATGCTGCAACTCCTCACCGCCGTTCACCGCCGGCTCACCGCAGCAGCCGATCCCTACCAGTCGGTTTACAGCTTCCGCGGCGCCGAACTCCAGAACGTGGCTCGGTTCACCACCGACTTCCGAGACAGTGAGGGGCGGCCCGCCAAAAGGCTGGTGCTCACCACGTCGTTCAGGGTGCCGGCGGAGATACTGGTTGCTGCCGAGCGGATCACGGCAGGCGGCGAGTTGCCCGGTGCGGCGGGGCCGGTGACCCCGGCGCCGCATGCCGGGAGGGTCGAGGCGTATCTCTTCGCCCAGCAATCCGAAGAGGCCGAATGGATTGCGCGTGAGGTGAACCGTCTCCACCTCATGGAGCGGATGCCGTTCGCCGCCATGGCGGTTCTGGTCAGGACGAAGAGGCGGTTCCTCCCCGAGTTGTCGCGCGCCCTCGATCGGAGTGGCATCCCCCACGATCCGCCCGATGCCCGCCTGGTCGATCAGGCGGCGGTGCGTGTCGTCTTCGATTGCGCCCTCGCCGCCCGCCACCAGAGGTCGTCCGCGCCCGGCCACGCCGCCGAAGCAGACCGTGCGATGCGACGACTTCTCCTCGGCCCTCTTTTCACGCTCCCTCTGGGGGTGGAGCGCGAGTTGTTGCGGGAACGGGTCCGCTCGGGTCTCCCGTGGAGCGATGTCCTCAGGGCGAACCTGCCCGCCGGGGGCGCCCTGGCTGAACTCCTGGACGACCACTCCTGGCTCGACATGCAGGCGGCCGAGGGCTTCTGGCACCTCTGGACCACCCTCCCCCAATTCGCCACAGCGGTGACCGACCCCGCCCGACGCGAGGAGAGGTCGGCTTGGGCGGCGTTCGCCCAGGCGCTGGAGCGGCAGGCGGATCGAGACCCCAAGCTCACCTTCGCCGCATATCTGGACCTCGCCGAGCAGGATGACTTCGAGGCGACGCCGCTTCTGAGCTATCGGCCCCATGGTGAGGACAGGCTCACCTTGACCACCCTTCATCAAGCGAAGGGACTCGAGTTCGATGTGGTGTTCCTCGCCGATGCGGTCGAGGGGGTCTTTCCGGACATGAGGCGCAGCCGGTCTCTACTCAGGCCCCATCTGCTCTCACCCGATCGCTCGGATGATCCCGCCGACGTGGTGCGGTTCCGGCTCCAAGAGGAGATGAGGCTCGCCTATACCGCCATGACCAGGGCGCGAACCCGTGTGGTGTGGACAGCGACCAGGGCTGGAATCGACGAGGGCGAGCGACGTCCCAGTCGTTTCCTCATCGCTGCCGGCGACCTCGATGACACCGATGCGGCGCTCTCACCTCCCCGACTCGGCCCGATCACGGTTGCCGAGCACGAGGCCGTGCTCAGACGTCTTGTGCTCGATCCATCACGGCCTCCGTCGTCCCGCCTCGCGGCCGCTTCGGTGCTGGCCTCGGAGCCGCATTCCGGGATGCGACCCGCCACCGAGTTCGCCTTCGTCCGTCGTCCCGGGCCAGATACGGGACTGGTCCCGGAGGATCTCAGGCTCTCGCCCTCGCAGGCGGACTCCTACAGGCAGTGCCCCAGGAGATACGCCTTCGAGCGCCGCCTCGGAGTGGGCAACGAATCGTCGATCTACGCCGCATTCGGCACGCTGATCCACCTGGTACTCGAGCGGACCGAAGAAGCGGCATTGGAGGCGGGTCTCGCGCACGGGACCGTGGAGAGAGCGATGGAGGAACTCGATCGGCGCCTGGCCCGCCGTGGAGGGGGACTTCGGTGCCGCAGCTTTCGCCGAGGCATGGAGGCGGAGGGCCGAGGTGCTGATCGAGTCGATGTACGCCAACTGGATCCGGCCGGGTGACTCGGTCGTCGCCAACGAGCGCTCGGTGGCACTGCGGATGGACGGAATCGATTGGATGGGGAGGATCGACCGGGTCGAGGCCATCGGACCGGGACGGCTGAGGTTGGTCGACTACAAGACTTCAAAGTCTGCGCCGACCTATGGGGATGCCGCCGAGGCACTGCAGCTTGGCTTCTACCTGTTGGCGGCGCAGTCCGACCCGGCGATTTCCGCACTTGGCGAGCCGGTGGAAGCCGAGTTCTGGTATCCGGCAATTGACTCCCCGAAGAAGATCCGGCCATTCAATCCAGACAAGCTGGAATCAGTCGGTGCGCTGCTGACCGAGGCCGCCGACGGGATCAAATCTGAGAATTGGGGATACCGCGCCGGCCCCCATTGCCGGACTTGCCGGGTGAGGGTGGTTTGCCCGGCATGGCCCGAAGGTCGGGAGGCCTACGCCCGATGACGAAGGAGTACTCCTTCACCCCGAGCACCGAGCAGGCGACGGTGATCAACCGGCCCATGGAACCGCTGAGGGTCGATGCCGGAGCAGGGACAGGCAAGACAGCAACGCTCGCCGGCAGGATCGTGCACCTGGTCGAGAGGGGCGAGGTCGAGCCAGAACAGGTGCTCGGCATCACCTTCACCAACAAGGCGGCGGGCGAGTTGGCGGATCGCATCCGGACCGCCCTGGGAGATGCCGTCGGTCCGGGCCGCGAGGTCGAGGTGCACACCTATCACGGCTTTGCCGCCCGTCTTCTCGAGCAATACGGAGCGCTGGTGGGCGTGGAGAGCGATGCGCGGATCGTCACCCCCACATTTGCTCGTCAGTTGATGGAGGACGCCCTGGCCGGTGGCAGCTACCGGTTGCTCGACCTGACCAACCGTGCCTACACCGTGAACAAGCTCGCCAGGCTGGCCAGCCAACTCGGCGACAATCTCCTCACCCCCACCATGGCGATCAAGGCCGTTCCTGTCGAGACCGACGACATTTGGGACGAGCGGCGCGAGTTGCTCGAGACACTGGAGCGGTACTGGAGCGAGAAGACCCGGATGCGGGTGGTCGATTACGCCGACCTGATCGAGAGGGCGGCGAAGCTGGTCGAGGAGCATCCGGAAATCGCCAAGCGGGTGGCGGACCGCTACCGGGTCGTCCTGCTCGACGAGTACCAGGACACCAACCCGGCGCAGCGGGAGATGCTCCGGGGGTTGTTCGCCGGCGGGTACTCGGTGACGGCGGTCGGTGACCCAGACCAGACGATCTACGAGTGGCGTGGGGCCTCTCTGGAGAACTTCGCCGGGTTCCCCGGGCACTTCCCGCTCCCGGATGGCGGCGAGGCGGCGACGCTTCCCCTTACTCTCAACCGCCGCTCGGGGAGCGCCATCCTCGATCTGGCCAACGACGTCAGAGACAAGATCGACGAGCGCGCTCGAAAGCCGCTCCAGCCGGTGCCGGGGACCCCGCCCGGCGAGATAACCGTGAGTTGGTCGACCAACGCCATCGACGAGGCGGAGAAGATCGCAACCATCATGAGATCGCTCCACGACGATGGAATCGCCTGGCGGGACATGGCGGTGCTCTTCCGTAAGAACAAGGACATCGCGATCGTCCACGACGCCCTCGAGGAGCATGGGATCCCAGTCGAGGTGGCCAACCTGGGCGGACTGCTCGGCATCCCCGAGGTGGCCGATGTCCACGCCTGGCTACGCATCCTCGGTGACCCCGACGAGAGCCCCTCCTTGATGAGGATTCTCACGGGTAGCCGCTTCCGGCTGGGATTGGGCGACATCGCCCCATTGGCGCGGTGGGTCCGGGCGCATCGGCCGACTCCCTCATCCGAGGGCGAGCCCGAGGGACCGCTCCCCCCCGCCGGCTTGCTCGAGGCCGTGGATCATCTCGAGGAGATACAAGGCTTGCGCTCGGGTGCCATCGAGTCGATCGGACAGTTCAGAGACCTGTTCCGGGACCTGATTCGGGCCGCTCAGGGTGAGAGCCTGGTCGAGTTGACGCGTCAGATCCTCGACAAGACCGGCGCCTGGCAGGAGGTCGAGGCGATGACAGACGCCCACAGGCTCTCGGCGCGGCTCAACCTCTACCGGTTCCTCGACCTCGCCGAGGAGTGGTCGCCGCTCGAGGGCCGTCCCTCGCTTCAGGCATTCCTCGACCACCTCACTTTGATGCTGGAGAACCAGACAGAGGAACTCGACACCGCCCGGCTCAGCGGCGAGGACGCAGTGGCGTTGCTCACCGTCCACCGGGCCAAGGGACTCGAGTGGCCGGCCGTGTTCATCCCGGCGCTCTACGAGCGCAACTTCCCCAGCACGTCGGGGGGCTTCGACGACCCATACAAGTTCGCCTCCCTGCTCCCCTACCAGTTGCTGCTCGACTCCTCTTCACTCCCCCCCATCACCCCCGACATGGCCGAGAGAGACCGCTCCAACCTGCTCCGGATCAGGCACGCGGCACAGGAATGGCGCGTCGCATATGTCGCCGTGACCAGGGCCAAACAACGTCTCCACATGAGCGGCGCCCACTGGTATGGGTCCCCCGAGCCGACCAAGAACTCGGTGAAACCGAGCCCGCTTTTTCTCCTGGGGTGCTCCCACGCCGGCGAAGACGGCACCGAACTGGTCGGAGCGCCGCCAGAGAGACCTCCCCTGCTCAGATATGACAAGGCCGTCGATGGCGCTCCCGACCCGGTGTTCCCAAATGGTTGGAACGATGGCTTGCGCGCCGTGATCGACGACAACCGATGGGCGGCAGACCGCGCCGCCGAGTTGGGCGTCACCGCGGCCTTCGACCACGACCTCGAGGAGTTCCAACAACGTCTCTTCAGGATCCCAGAGCCTGCCGTATCCGATGGACCACCCGGTCCGTCGCAGATGAGCGTCTCGTCGCTCGTCACCTATGCCGAATGCCCGCTCCGCTACTACTGGTCGGCTGTCGACCGGCTCCCCCGGCGGCCGTCTGCGGCAGCGCGGCGAGGGGTCGACGTCCACCGGCGAATCGAACTGCACAACATGGGAGCGGTACCGCTCGACGATCGCGAGATCGACAACTACGACATCACCCCGGCCGACCTCGAGACCGGCGATCGGGCAAGCGACCCCTACGATTCCTTCCGCTCCTCGCGCTTCGCCACGGCTCGTCCCCTGCTGGTCGAGGCGCCCTTCGATCTCAGACTTGCCGATGGGACCATCGTCCGCGGCCGGATCGACGCGGTGTACGGCGACGACACCGCATGGGAGGTGGTGGATTTCAAGTCGGGCCGGCCTCGGTCGGACCCCGCCCGCCGCGTCCAACTCCAGGCGTACGCGGTGGCGGTTCGCGACGAGGCTGTGGCACTCAAGCCCCCGAGCTCGCTTGCGGTGACCTTCGCCTATCTGGGCGATGGCCTGGTCGAGGTGACCGAGCAGGCCGACGACGAGTGGGTTGCCGAGGCGCGCCAGCGCATCGATCTGATCAACAAAGGCATCGCACAGGAGGTGTTCGACCCCATCCCGTCGGAGGCGTGCGCCTACTGCGACTTCCTCACTTTCTGCGAGGCGGGTCGGGCCTTCATGGCGGAAGCGGAATGATCATCGTGGCCGCCGCCCTCGCCGGGGCGCTCGCCGGGTCGGCACCGTCGATCGCGGTACACCTGACGTACCGCGCCCAGAGCGGAGCACCCGACCGGTCGATCAGACCGATGCTGTGGGCGGCGCTCGAGGTAGCCGGGGGCATGGTCGCCGCATTCGCCGGACGTCTGATCGCGGGCGACGTCGGCGGCCTGGTGGCCGGGTGCGCGGCGGTGCTCGCCGACATCACCGTGCCTTCGCTCTGGCCGAGGGAAGACGACCCACGAGCCTCTGCCGGCCCCGGCGGTGGGCTCGGTATGGCGGGCGGTGTCCTCGTCGTGTTGTGGCCAGTCGGAGCCCTGGTGTGGGCTGGCGCATTGACCCTCACCTACCGGATGACCCACACACTGTCGCGGGCGGTTGTCGCCAGCGCCCTGCTGCTGCTGGCGGTTGTGGCGGTCTGGGGCTGGTTTGGCCTGGCCAACTTCTGGGGCGTAGACCCCGGTCCCGGTGTGATGCTCGCCGTGCTCACGATGACGATGCTGCTCGGCTTCCGGTTTCTGCGCGACCCTCGAAGACCCGAGGAGACGACGCCAGACGCGGTCGGTTGGTCTACGCCCGAATAGTCACAGGACGCGGCCTTCGCGGACCTCGATCACCAGCGTCACCGGCCCTTCATTCACCATTCTCAGCCGCATGGTGGCGCCAAAGAGGCCGCTCGATGTGGTGACACCGCGGTGGCTGAGCCCATCCACCACCCCCTCGACGATCCCGGTTGCATCCTCAGGTTTGGCTGCTGCGTCCCATGACGGGCGCCGGCCCCTCCGCACTGCCCCCAAGAGCGTGAACTGGCTCACCACGAGAGCCGCCCCACCGGTGTCGAGCAGGGACAGGTTCATCCTGCCCTGCTCGTCGGACATGATCCTGAGGTTGGCCAGTTTGTCGGCAAGAGCATCGGCGTCGGCGTCGCCGTCGCCGCGCTCCACGCCCACGAGCACCACAAGACCGGGGCCTATCTCGGCGATCGTCGCCCCGCCGACCTCGACCGCTGCCTCCGAGACGCACTGCACCACGGCGCGCATGGTGCGATGTTGCCACCGGCATACACTCATCGCATGGTCGCCACGACGGACAGGGCACCGGGGAGACCCGTGCCCGAGCCGGGTTGGCCTGCCGAGGTGACAGACGCCACGGTATGCCTTGTCGATGCCTCCTCCGAGTTCGAGCACCGGCTGCTCGAGGCCTGGATCGATCGTCACCGACCAAGCAGGTCCCAGGTCGAGGTGATCGACCTGCCCTCCTCTCGCCGCCGCCGCTCTCTGCGGATTGACCCACGGCTCGAGGCGCGGCTGAACCGAGAGGACGATCCATGGCTGCTCCCGCTGCGGATCGCCTGGCTGCCCCCTCTCCGTCGAGGAAAGCGCACCGCCAGCATCATCGACGCCCTGAAGCTGGGTGATCCGAGGGACCCGGACTTCCTCAGACAACGGGTCATCTATGCGCAGCACCCGGACAGGTGTGTGATCGTCGTTGCCGCGGCGGCGCGTGCCGCGAACATCCGCGCCGACCACTCCGAGGCTGTCGAACCCGAGCACCTCGACCGATACGTATCGAGACGCGCCCTGCTGGCACTGGAGCGGGCGGAGCGCCGGATCAGGGGCAACCGCTACAAGGTCCCCAAGTTCGTCATGGAGGACATCACGGGGCGTGGCTCGTTCCGGGACGAGTTGGTCCGGTTGGCCCCATCGGCGGGGATCGCTGCGGAGAGGGCGATCGGACGCGGGGCGCGCTATTTGCGGGAGATCGCCGCCTCCCACAGCCCATTTCTGATCGACATCATCGCCAACGGCATCCACTGGCTCTACCGGCAGGGCTACGGGCGGATCGACTACGACACCGAGCAGTTCCGTCAGTTGTACCGGCTGAGCGAGGAGCAGCCGCTCGTCTTTCTCCCCTCCCACAAGTCCCAACTCGACCGGCTGTCACTCCAATACTCGCTGTGGGAGAACGACCTCCCGCCAAACCACACCGCCGGCGGGATCAACATGAACTTCTTCCCTGTGGGACCGCTGGTCCGAAGGACCGGCGTGTTCTTCATCAGGCGCAGCTTCAAGGACAACGCGATCTACAAGTGGGTTCTCCAGAGCTACCTCGACTACCTGGTCGAGAAGCGGTTCTCCATCGAGTTCTACATCGAAGGAGGGAGGTCGCGCTCGGGCAAACTGCTGCCCCCGCGTTTCGGTTTGCTCGCCTACCTCGTTGACTCTTGGCGGCGGGGCAAGAGCGAGGACATCTATCTCATCCCGACGTCGATCGCATACGACCAGATCCAGGATGTCGGCACTTACGCAGCCGAGCAGCGCGGTGCGGAGAAGAAGGCCGAGAGCCTCGGGTGGGCCCTGAGCGCCATGCGGCAGCTACGACGCCGCTACGGGGACATCTACATCAGGTTCGGTGAGCCGGTCTCGGTCGCCAAGGAGTTGTCCGGGGCGGAGCAGACCGCCGAAGGAGATATCGACCTGCGGAAGCTGGCCTTCGAAGTGATGGTGCGTATCAACCGGGTGACCCCGGTGACCGCCGCCTCGCTGGTCACCACGACGTTGCTCTCGCTCCAGGACCGTGCCGCCACCTTGGACGAGATCACCACCGAGCTCGGCGAATTGGTCGCCGACGTGGAACAACGTGCCCTTCCCACCGCCGGGGTGCTCCGACTCGGAGAACCAGGTGAGGTTCGCAAGGTCCTCGAACTCCTTGCGGAGCACAACCTGGTCACGAGCTTCACCGGAGCGACCGAGTCGCTGTACCTGATCACGCCCGACCAGCACATCGCTGCCGCCTTCTATCGCAACACGATCATCCACCACTTCGTCAACGGGGCGATAGGCGAAGTCGCCCTCTTGGGTGCTGACGAAGCGGGACGCCCTGACGCAGTGTGGGAGGGCGCCCTCGAACTGCGCGACCTGCTCAAGTTCGAGTTCTTCTTCCCGCCCAAGGAGTCATTTCTCGAGGAGATCCGCCAGGACATCGAGCGTCAGGTGCCTGGATGGGAGAGCGCACTCGAGGACGATGTGTCGGTCGTCGGCACGGTAGATCGGATGGCACCGCTCCGGGCCCACTGGGTGCTTCGGCCATTCCTAGAGGCCTATCAGGTGGTCGCCGACGTGCTGGTTCGACTCGGCGCCGGCGACGCCACCGAGGAGAAGCAGTTGCTCCAGGAGTGCCTGGCGCTGGGCAAGCAATACCGGATGCAGCGGCGCATCGCCGCCGAGGAGTCGGTGTCGCAACTGCTATTCGCCAACGGGCTCAAACTGGCGGCCAACCGGGGATTGACCGAGACCGGGCCCGGAGTTGCCGAGAGAAGGCTGGACTTCGCCCGTCAGCTCGCCGAGGCTCTCGACCGGGTGGACAGGATCGCGGCACTTGCGGCGGGAAGACGAACCCGAGCCTCCGGTTCCAGGTCGAGAACCTGACTTCGGCAACCTGTGATCGAGCGCATCCGGTCTGGCTGATAGGGTCAGTCACATGCTCGACCAGGAACTAATGGAGCTTGCCCAAGACAAGAACTTCGCCGTTCTGAGCACTCTGATGTCGGACGGTCACCCCGCCACCCAGGTGATGTGGGTGGACGCCGACGAGGAGTCCATCCTGATCAACACCCAGGTGGACAGGCAGAAGTGGCGGAACGTCGAGAAGGATCCCAGGGTCACGGTGACGATCTGGGACCGCGACGACCCCTATCACTTCGCCGAGGTGCGCGGCCGCGTCACAGCCACCATCGACGGGCAGGAGGCGCGGGACCACATCGATCACCTCTCGATGAAATACCACGGTCACGATTACACCAACCCGGTCACCGCTCCCCGGGTGGTGCTCCGCGTCACCCCGGAAAAGGTGATCTGGCACTGAGAGAGCCTCATGCCCAGTCGAACCATTGAGGATCTACTCGGCCACCTGTCGGATGGGCCGTTGTTGGCAACGGTGAGATCCTCGATCCCCTCCCCGGTCGAAGCCGCAGCCACGTTGCCGCCGACCCCAAGGTCGTCGGCACGAACCACGGTCACCGCAGCGCCAAGACGGCGCTCGATCTCCTCTAGCGGCACGGTCAGCCTCACCACCTCGACCGAGATGGGAACAGAATTCGGACGGCTCGTCGAGGTCGGCTTGACCTTCGATCGCCCCGGCGAACAGGAAGTCGTTCCACACCGACCGACAGGTAGTTGGAGACGACACCACCGAGGTTGGCGGCGAACACGCGGTCGCTGAGCGCTTGATACGATTTCCGGGCCTCGAACCAGACCAGCCAATCGAGATCGATGGCTGCATACGACAGGCCGGCCTTCTCGAGATGTCCGCCATCTCCTCGACGACTGAGGTCTTCCCGGTGCCATAGGCGCCAGTGACGACCACTGCGGCGGGCAGCTGCGCTTCGATCCCCATCTAGGAGCCCACATACTGCCCGGGCAGTGTCGCTAGCTTCGCGCTGGGGAGCGCCCCATCAGGGGGCGCCGCTACGGAGGGAGATGCCATGGCTTCGCGTGATGAAGTCGTCGCGCCGCATTTCGCTGCGCACGGCGATGCTGCTCGTCGCGGTGAGCGTGTTGGTTGCGGTGCCAACCGCGGTGCTCGCGGCACATGTTTTCGCAGACGTGCCTGACAGCAACACCTTCCACGACGACATCGCCTGGCTCGCTGACAACGATGTCACACTGGGTTGTGTCCCGGACGGGAGTCTCTACTGCCCGAGCGAGTCGGTCACCCGGCAGCAGATGGCAGGTTTCATGCGCCGACTCGCGGCGACGTCCGGAGTCGCCGCGGTTCCAGGTGGAGGACTTCAGCGACAGTGTCGACATCACCTCGGACACGTTCGTCGAGCTGGGGAGGGTCACGGTCGATGCAAAGGGTGCTTCAGACGTAGCGCTCACCGCCCACGGATACCTGGAGAAGCCCGCCAGTGAGACTCTCCGCTACGAGATGATCATTGCCCGCGATGGGTGCGACGGCGAGGTGGTGGGCGCCACCTTCCACCGCCCGCCAGATACGACGGGGATGGGCTTCTCCGCCTTCACCGTGTCGCTCACCGGATTCGATACCGGAATCTCGGGGAGTGTTCGACTACGTCTTCTGCGCCGCACAATTCGAGGATGGACCGGACGTCAGCATCGGCCAAAGGGGGCTGATCGCCACCTGGTCGCCGCAGCCCTGATCACCTAGCGGGCTGAACCCCCTTGGGCCGCCCGGCCGGGCCGGCGGGTGGGACCGGGTCCGGACGGGCGGCCGATCAGGGGGCCTTGTCAGCCGCGGGAGGCGACCGAGTTCAGCCGAGTTGGCCGCGCACCGCCCCACCGGGGAACTCAGCGGTGTGGACGTTGAAGTAATAGGCGGATGGGTTGGCGATGATGTCACCGATCAGAGCAGGGTCGACCCCGCTCACACATCCCGACAGGCTCCCACCGAAATCGACCACAGGTGGGCCATTCACCCCTGCAACACCGGGATGGATGTGGTCGGCGACCACTGGTCCGATGTTGGATACCAGGACGATGAAGCACACCTGGCCCCTACCCTGGTGGAGGAAGATCCTGGCAGTCCCCGTTCCATCTGGGTCACCGGCCGGGACCTCGTTGGCTCCGCTGAGCGCAACGGTGAAGCTGCGCTCCCCGATGGTTGGTGGGGTGGCAGTCGCGGGAGCGGCGAGCACTCCCACCAGCAACAGGGCGGCGAGCCCGCCTCGGACAACACGGCGCATGGAGGCCTCCTTCCCTCCCCCGATCATCCAATACGCAGATCGGGTTGCTGCGGTTCTCGCTCAGTGCGTCAGCGTTACTCGCAACCGCCAGGTGGCGAGCGCCAGCAGCACGATGGCGAAGGCGAGGAGGACACCGAGTTGGGGCAGGATGTCCACGATGTTGCCATCGTTGCGAACCAGTTCGGCGAAGGCGTCCATCCCCCATGCGTGAGGCGTGAAGAGGGCCACCGTCTGCAGCGTCGGTGAGAAGAGCTCGATGGGGAGCATGCAGCCCCCGAGCGCTGCGAGGCCGAGCCCGAGCATCACGCCGACTCCACCTGCCTGCTGGTCGTTCTGCAGCACGGCCCCCATCAGCAACCCGGCGCCCGCGCCGACGAGGGCGAAAGCGACGACGACGGCGAGCGCCCCGACGGGGTCACCCCAGTTCACCTGGAAGAGCAGCAGGGTCGCCAACATGATGTAGGCGCCCTGGACGAACACGACGGCGAACCTCCCCATCGCCTCCCCGGCGACCACCTGGCTCATCGGGGTCGGCGTGGACAGCATCCGGGTGGCTACGCCGAATCTGCGGGTCTGGATGATCGCTGCCGAGCCGGTCAGTCCGGTGAGGAACATGAACAACAGGAGTTGGGACGAGGCGCCGAGGTCGAACTGGCCGAGGGTTGCGGGGAAGAGGGCGTCTCCCGTGGTGGTGGTCGTCACCTCGACGCCGGAGAACGACGCCGCCATCGACTCTGCCTGCACGACCACCTGGTCGAAGCCGGTGCCGGTCTGCTCGGCGGCAAATGCCGCCGCCGTCACCACCGTGTTCTGATCGGACGCCGCGGCTGCCACCAGCGCCTGGAGTTGCGGCTGACCACCATCGGGGCGGCTGGTGAATAGGAGTTCCACCGGCTGTCCGTTCCTCAGGTCGGCGTCGTACCCGGCGGGGACGACCAGCCCGGCATCGACCTGACCCCGCTCGACTGCGTCGACCATGGCCTCATCGGAGTCGTAGCGGACCACCTCGACCTCCTCGGCGAGAGAGGTCACCAACTGCTCACCCAAGTCCCCGGCATCCTCCGCATACACGCCGAGGGCGGGGGCGAACCCTCCCCCGCCAAAGGCCAGCCCGATGACGAGGACGATGGCCAGGGGAAAGATGAAGACGAAGAACAGGTTCCCCCGCTCCCTGATGAACCGGCGCAGGTTGACTCCGGCCAGCGCCAGTGCCTTCACAGCGCCACCTTCCGGTAGAGCGTCACCGCGCCGATAGACCCGGTGACCAGGGCGAAGAGGAGGATCGCCCCGACGGCGGGGAGCACGGCGGCGGCACCCTCCGCCACGTTGTCGCCCAAACCCCGGATGAACCAGGCATTCGGGGTGAGCAGCGACAGATCGGCTAGGACTCCGCGCCTGGCGAACTGGAAGAACGACCCACCGAGCAGTCCGAGGGCCACCGCGACGATCCCCTGGAGGGCGCCCGCCTGCTCGACGGTCTTGGCGAACCCGGCAACCATCGACATGATCCCCACCGCCGCCAGCGACAACGCCACCATCAGCAGGAAGGCGCCGAGGGGGTCACCCCAGTTGGCGCCGAGCAGCAGGGTCGTGGCTATTGCGAGCACGACAAGGCTGCTCAGACCGAAGATGAAACTGGTGAGCGCCTTTCCACCGACGATGGAGAAGCGGGAGATGGGTGCGGCGAGCAACCGGGCCATCGTTCCCTCCTCCTTCTCCTGGAGAAGCCCGGTGACACCGAACGAGACGGTGAAGAAGAGGAAGAACGTAGCCATCCCCGCGGCCAGATAAGTTGCCTGGTCGAGTTGACGCGTCTCGGCTTCCGACTGCCCGATCGTTATCGACGGGGGCTGTTGCGCCGCCTCGGAAGCGAGACCGGCCAACTGGTCGGCGGCGACGCCACCCCCGCTCGCCACCAGCGCCACCGACAGCTGGGTCGTTTCGATCCGTGCGGCCAGCGCATCGCCGATGGCTGCGGCGATGGCGGTGTTGGTGGGGGCGTCAACGTTGCCCACCACCGCGATCTCCGCCGACGTGCCCTCCTGGACCGCCGCAGTGAGGCCCTCAGGGAGCAGATAGAACGCATCCAGATCCCCATCATCCACGCTCTGCCGGGCCGCCGACTCCTCGAGGCCGGTGGTGATCTCCATGCCCAGTTCCTCGCCTGCCGCCTCGATCCCAGTGACCATCTGCTCCGCCACGACGCCGCCGTCGAGATCGACCACCCCGAGCGACGCCGAGAATTCACCTGCGACGGTGTTGCCGAAGATGAGATCGAAGACGAAGGCGAGCACCAGCGGGGCGACGAGGCCGAGGATGATGGCCGAGCGGTCCCTGATGCGCTGCCGCAGGTCCTTCCATGCGATGTCGAAGGTCGCCCGCATTACATCAGTCCCGGAGAGCCTTCCCGGTGAGGTGGAGGAAGACCGCCTCGAGGTCGGGCTCTTCGATCTCGACACCACGCACGGTCACACCGGCCGCGGTGACCGTCGCCAACAGGGAGGGAAGGAGGCTGGTGGCCTCGACCGCCACCACCTGGATGTCGCCGTCACCGGCCGACACCCGGTCCACGCCGTCGAGAGCGCCGACGGCCTCGACCGCATCGTCGAGCCGGCCATCGGCGACCAGCCGGACTCGGTCTCTCTCGCCGACCATCGACACCAGTTCGCGCCGGGTTCCCTCCGCCTTTACCTGGCCCTGGTCGATTATCGCCACCCGGTCGCAGAGACGCTCCGCCTCTTCCATGTAGTGCGTCGTGTAGAGCACGGCCATGCCTTCCCTGCTGAGGTGCTCGACGCTCTCGAGGATTGCGTTGCGCGATTGCGGATCGACGCCGACCGTCGGCTCGTCGAGGATGAGGAGTTGTGGCTGGTGGAGCAGCCCGATCCCGATGTTGAGCCGGCGCTTCATCCCACCGCTGTACTCATCGGTCTTGTCGCCCCTCCGATCGGTCAGGCCGATGACCTCGAGCACCTCTGCGACACGCCGCTCCAACTCGGGACCACGCATGCCGTAGAGGCGTCCGAAGAACACCAGGTTCTCCGCACCGGTCAGATCGGGGTAGACGGCCACCTCCTGGGGGACCAGGCCGATCGCCCCCTTGGCGCGCACGCTCCGGGTGGTCATGGGCTCGCCGGCCACGAACACTTCGCCGTCATCCCGCTCGAGCAGTCCGGCGATCATCGAGATCGTGGTGGTCTTGCCGGCTCCGTTCGGCCCGAGGAGCCCATACGTCTCACCGGAGTGGATCGTGAGGTCCACCCCGTCCACGGCCACGAGCTCGTCGAACCGTTTGCGCAGTCCGCGCGCCTCCAGCACCACTCCGGGCATCGGCGACACTCCTTGAACCATCTCGGTCATGACTCTTGCACATCCCACCGCTGCCTAGAAAGCTTGAACCGGAGGCACTCCTGCGATTCATCGACCGTGTAGACGCGGGCAGGCGGCTCGGTGCCGCCCTCTCCCATATCGCCGCCGAACACCCCGTTGTGCTCGGCCTTCCCAGAGGTGGCGTGGTCGTCGCCGCTGAGGTGGCCGAGGCGCTCGACGCACCTCTCGATGTGATCGTGGTGCGGAAACTCGGAGTTCCGGGTCATGAGGAACTGGCCATGGGGGCTATGGCCGAGGGTGGGGCCATGGTGGTCAGCGATGATCTCGTGCGGCGTCTCGGCATCTCCAGGTCAGACCTCGATGCGGTCCGCAGGCGCGAGGAAACCGAGATGGCCAGGCGGCTCCGCGCCTTTCGCGGAGACCGTTCCGCTCTCGACGTGACAGGTCGGACGGTGATCGTGGTCGATGACGGCATCGCCACCGGATCGACGGCACGTGCTGCCCTCGAGGACGTTCGCCGGCGCCGCGCCTCCCGGGTCGTCCTCGCCGTCCCCGTGGGAGCCGACGAGTCGCTCACCACGATGCGGACGGCTGCCGACGAGGTCGTCTCGCTGCTCCGCCCGAGGGAACTGTGGGCGGTTGGCCAGTGGTACCACGACTTTTCGCAGACCAGCGACGACGAGGTCGTCACCATCCTCGAACGGTTTGCGACCGCCGGCTAGGGGGTTGTTATCCGACCCTCCCCGCCTTCCGGGTATTCGGCTTCGGTGATCTGTCCGCCGAGGCCATCCTGGATGAAGTTGGAGAGCGCCTGCTGATAGCTGGCGCCAAGGATGACGAACTCCTCACCGGCCAGCGGATAGAAGTCGCCGCCCCTCGCCAGGAAGTCGATGGTTGAGACCACGAGCGGGTCACCGACCACCACCTCTCCTCCCTCGACGATGGGTGTTCCGTCGTCGAGCGTGGCGCTCACCACCCGAGATCCCGGGTCGACGATGTTCCCCTCGTCGTCGAAGGTCATCGGAGGAAGCGCTGGGTCGTAGACGAAGCTGAAGCCCGATATCTGGGCAAAGCGACCGTCAGCGCCGGGGCTTCCATCGGCGGGAACCTGGGACACCGCGTTCTCCAGGACCAGCTTGAACTGCTCGCGCTCCACCGAAGGCAGCACCGCCACGAAGTTGGGGAACGGGAGAATGCTGAAGGTGTCGAACTCGGTGATCGGGCCGGCCGGAATGATGCTGTTGTTGCGAATCCCCCCGCCGTTCTGCAGGGCGACATCGGGAAGCGGCGCTCCGAACTCTTCGGCAAGCTGTTCGGCCTGCCACTTGAGCGAGTCGGCGACGAGGTTGCCCAGATTGGTCTCCTGGCTGCGCACGCCCGGGCTGCGTTGCCCGTCGAGATCCACCTCGGAGGTTCCTATCACCGTCTCCGCAAGTCCGGCAACGAACGCCGCCACCGGGTCGACGACCGCCGCCTGGACCTCGGGATCGGGAGCGACCGCATCAGGGTTGCTGCCGCCAGCTACCCGGACCGGGCCGCTCACCCCCTCGTTCACCGACACCAACTTCCCCCCGCGGTCGAAGGTGGCCACCAGCCGTCCGACATATCGGTAGTCGCCTTGTCCGGTCACCAGCGGGATCGATCTGCCCAGGGCATCCTCGACGTACAAGGGATACGGCCCGAAGGGAACGTCACCTGGCACCAGGAGGTCGTCGTCGTTGGCGAGCACCTCGCTGCCGCCACCGGCAACCCAGAGGTCGACACCACGCAGCAGCGGAGCGAGCGCGAAGTCGTTACTCAGGCCCTGGAGGTGGGGGGCGAAGATGATGATCTTGGCGCCTCGGTTCATCACCCTGTCGATCTCGGCTTGCACGGTGGTGACGAGGTCGGGATCTACCACGACATCACGCGGGCTGGAGATGAAGGGGAGGTCAGGTGTGGTGGCGGCGACGATGCCGATCCTCCGGCCACGTTCCTCCACGACTGTGCTGCGGACGATCGTGCCCTGGTCAGCGAGAGCATCGAGGCGGGGCTCGGCGCTGACATCGAGGTTGGCGCTGATGAACGGCGGTGAGTCGGCACCAAAGCTCTCGATGAAGTTGGCGAGCACGTCCGGCCCGAAGTCGAACTCGTGGTTTCCGATGGTGATGGCGTCGAGCCCGATGAGGTCGAGCGCAAGGGCGTCGTAATAGGGGACACCCTTCTCGAGGCTGGCCTGGAACTCGGGCCCGGCCAGGAAGTTGTCACCGGCGCTGAGCATCACCATGCCGCGGTTGGGCCGCCCGGAGAGCGCCTCTTGCTTGAGGTGGTCGGCAACGGTGGCGAACCTTGCCACGCCACCGAAGTCCTCGAGTCCGGTGCCGGCGTTGATGAGCTGGGACTCCGCGTCGTTGAAGTGGAGCAACGTGAGGGTGAAGTTCTTTTGTTGGGGCGGTGGCTGCTCCTCGGCGCCGACGGGTACTGCAGATGCCGCAAGGGCGGCCATTGCCGTCAACAAGATCGTCAGTCGCCAGCCGGCGAGGGATCGTCTCAGCATGGGTGACTCCTCCATGACACGGGTCTGCCGAGGGTACCGCGCTCACAGAGAACTGGACCGTGAGGGCGGGTGCTTCCGCTGAATGAGTCGGAGCTCAGCCGGGAGTGACGGCAGCGAGCCGACCCGGGTCCCAAGTGGCCGGCTCCGAACAGCAGAACCATGCCTCGGTGAGCTTGGGACCGGGGGGCGGGATTGGAGGAAGCGGTCCCAGCCGCCTACCGATCGCTGACCCCACCACGGTTCGGATCTCCTCCATCGTTTCGATGGGGTCGATCCCGTCGCCTGCCGCCCGATCTACGAGGCGGGCCAGATCGTGCTGCAACACGTCGAGCACAGGGTCTTCCGACGCCCAACGATGACCCAACTCCTCGGGGTGATAGCCCTGCAACCGGCGCTCGATCCCGGAGATGCCGAGAACCAGGCTCCCGTCGGGAATGAGCAGCCTGATCGTCAGTTGGATCGGATCGATCGCGCCCCACAGCAGATTGTCGTCGAGAAACTCGATCAGCGATGCCAGCGAGGCACGATCAGTCCAGGGCGTGAAGGGGAGCCAGGAGGGCCGCACCGCAATCCCAGCGCCCGACAGGATCCGGCAGGCCTCGGCCATGTCGGCGACGGTGTGTCCCTTGTCGAGGAGCGCCAGCGTGTGGTCATCGACGCACTCGAACGCCGACACCACAAATAGCACGCCGAGCGCCCGGAACTCGCGCCAGAACTCGCGGTGCGCGATCACGTGTTCGACTTTTACGGTGACATCCCAGGTCAGATCGGGGAATGCAGAGTGTGCCTGGTTGAGGACCCGCCGGGCGTGGGCGGGCCCGTTGAGGAAATCGGGATCGCCGAGTGTGATGTGACGGGCTCCCATCGTCACGAGCTGCGCCACGTCCTCGAGGACGACCTCGGGCTGGACCACCCGGAACCGCCCGTCGTAAACGACCGGGATCGGGCAATGGGCGCACCGGTGCCTGCAGCCGTGGCTCGCCTCGACGTACCCGGCGAGTCGCAGATCGCCACCGACCGCCAGCCGAGCGTAACGGTCGAGCGGAGGGAGCGAGGAACGATCGGGACGGAGGAACATCCCGTTGGAGATGTCGCGGACTATTTCGGGTTCTGGGCGCCCCCCATCCCCCAATTCGCCTCCCCAGGCGAGGAGACCGGGCAGGTACTCACCCACCAGCGCGCGGTCGGCAAGGGTCCCCACCGTCCTGTCGCTCCCCACGGCGGCGTACAACCCATAGAAGGCGATCGACACATCGGGGCGCTCAGCCCGCACTCTCCCGGCGACGGGCACCGCCAACCTCATCGCGGTGTGCATCGGGACCGAGAATGCGATCCCTTCGGCCCATCTCACGGCCCCTTCGTCGAACTCCTCTACAGACAGGTCGAGACAACGAACCTCATGACCCGCCGCCTTCAGGGCTGCAGCCGGCGAAGCCAGATGGAGCGGTTGATGTCCCAGCTCGTATGTGGATACCAGGAGAAGCCGGGCCATGTGAGGACGGTACAAGACACGAGACGGAAGACGGAAGACGGAAGGAGAGCCCCCGGCGCTGTCATCGGCGGTGCGCCGGTCACCCCCTCCGCTCGCCCTGCTCGCCTCCCCTCACCGGGGAGGCTCATAATCACTGCGCGAGCAGCATTACTAGACCTCCGTCGGCGACCGAAGGCATGGCGAAGTCGAAGCGGTCGATGTCGAGACACAACTCGAGATCGTCCGGGTCGGCCCACGGCGCGGAAGCCAGGCGGCGGGCGCCCTCACCTTCGGCAGCTCTCCGCCTTACCTCAACCGGGTCCGCTGGCTCGCCGCATAGGAGCGACGAGATCAGGTCGGCGCAGGCCTCGTCCTCTTCTGCTGGTTCGACGCCGTTCCACCCGGCAACCACCAGCGTCACTTCCGGATCGTCGGACAGGGCAGCGCCAGTGGCAGAAGCCACCACCAGAGAACCGGCCATGACCGGTTCCGCTCCTGAGCGGCGCGCTGCCAGCAACGACCGGGTCCCAGCGCTGGTGCGGAGCACAAGGGTCCGCCCGGCGAATGACCCGAGGCGCTGCACCTCGGCGGGCGAGTTGCCAAGGTCGAAGCCGTCTGGTCGGGCACCCCCTACCTCCCCGGCGAGCAACACGCCCGAGATGGAGGTGGCGAGTATCAGGGCTTCATCCACATCGGCGGCGAGCACCACTCGATCCGCCCCGGCCCCGAGTGCGAAGGCTGCGGTTGTGAAGGCGCGGAAGACGTCGATCACCACCGTCGTACCTCGAGCCGTCGCCGCGCCGTCGAGGTATCTCAAGCGATTGGTGCGGGGCATGGGGGCGGCGAGTCTATGGGCGTCTGCTGCGACCGGTCCTCCTCCTGAATTGTGTGCCTGGCTAGCCTGCCCGACCCATGGCCCCGCCGACCCCGAGTGGTCTCACCGAGGTCGAGGCCGCGGCGAGGCTCGGAGGCCGCCGGCGGCCGGCCTCGCGAACCGGACGCTCCTACGCATCGATCATCTGGGCGAACACCTTCAACCTGCCCAATGTGGTGCTCGGTGTGCTCGGCTTGGTGACGATCGCGGTCGGCGAGGCAGCCGATGCCCTCTTTCTCGGCATCGTCGTCCTCAATGCCGTACTCGGCTCGGTCCAGGAGATCAGGGCGAAGCACGCACTAGAGCGGCTCTCCGCTCTGATCCGGCCTTTCGCACGGGTGGTGCGATCCGGAGTGGAGCGCGAAGTCGCCGCGGCGGAGGTGGTGGTCGGGGACCTGGTTCGCCTCCAACCTGGTGACCAGGTGGTGGCGGACGGGACCGTGCTGTCAGAGGACCATCTCGAACTCGACGAATCCGTGCTCACTGGTGAATCGGAACCGGTACGGCGGACACCGGGTGAGGAGGTGAGATCGGGCTCCTTCGTCGTTGACGGAAGCGGGCTTGTCACGGTGACGGCGGTGGGAACCGACAGCTACGCCGAGCAGGTCGCTGGGACCGCACGGGCGTTCCGCCACCCTGCTTCCCCCTTCCAACAGGGGCTCGGGCGGCTGATCCTCGCCCTCCTCGCCGTTGCCGTCCCGACCGCTCTCGTCCTCCTGCTCGCGTTGTGGTTGAGGGATGTCCCATTCCCGGAGGCGCTGCAGGCGCTGGTAGCTGCGGTTGCCGGGATGGTTCCAGAGGGCTTGATATTGCTGACCTCTGTGGCCTACGTGACCGGTGCCCTCAAGATGTCACGCCGGGGCGTGCTCACCCAGCAGCTCAACGCCCTGGAGTCCCTGGCCTCGGCGGACACTCTGTGCCTCGACAAGACGGGAACGCTCACAGAGGGGAGGCTGAGGCTGGTGACCCTGGTCGCCGCCGTAGGGACCGACGAGTCGGAATTGGGAACCCTCCTTGGGCGCTACGCCGCCTCATCGTCGCTGCGCAACGCCACACTCGAGGCGATCGCCACCGCCCTGCCCCAGCCCGCCTCGCTCACCGAGAGCCAGATCCCATTCTCGTCGCGCTGGAAGTGGAGCGCGATACGTCAGGACGGAGCCACCACCGTGATCGGTGCACCCGAGCTATTCCCCCTGGCAGACCTGGTGGACGAGGCGACAAATGAGAGTGCTCACGGCCGCCGGGTGCTGGCGGTGGCGGGGACGAGCGCCTCGCTCGACGGTGTCGATCCCATTACCGGGATGCCGCCCGACCTCATCACGCTCGGGTTGGCGGTGTTCGGCGAGGAACTGCGGGGCGATGCCGATCAGACCGTTCGCTTCTTCAACGAGCAGGACGTGGAGTTGAAGGTCATCTCGGGTGACGCCCCGGCGACGGTGGCGGCGATCGCCTCCGATGTGGGCATCCAATCCTCGGCGCCTCCTCTCGATGGTCGCAAACTCCCCAAAGACGATGCCGAGATGATCTCGTTGCTGGAAAGGACCTCGGTCGTCGGCCGGATCACCCCCGAGGGGAAGAAGCGGGTGGTCGAAGGGTTGCGGAACGCCGGCCGTTACGTGGGGATGGTCGGCGACGGCGTCAACGACGTCCCGGCGCTCAAGGCCAGCCAGGTAGCCATCGCTCAGGGAAGCGGCGCACAGATGGCACGCACCGTGGCCGACATGGTGCTGGTCAACGGTGAGTTCTCGGCGGTCCCACGGCTCGTCGGGGAGGGCAGGCAGATCCTGCGCAACCTGCAACGCGTGTCGAAGCTGTACGCCACCAAGTGCCTGTTCACCGCTCTGCTCACGCTCACCGTCGGTCTCGCTCCGATCGCCTTCCCGCTACTCCCCCGCCAACTGACCCTGGCCAACCTCTTCACCACGGGCATCTCGGCCACGGTCCTGGCGCTGGCGCCGAGCAGAGGGCCTTGGAAGATGAACGACTACCTCCGCCAGGTCGCCGGATTCGCCATCAGGGCGGCAGCCGCTCTCGCACTCGGAGTTGGAGCGGCATACGTCACCGCCACCCTCAACGGGTACCCACTGGCAGCGGCGCGATCGGTGGCGACCACGGCCCTGGTGGCCGGATTCCTCCTCATCGTCTGGGTCCTCGAAGCTCAGCAGCGGCGCCGGGCGTTGTGGGTGGGCCTCTTCTGCCTGACGCTCCTGATCGCCTATCTGGCAGTGACCGCCATCCCCCTGGCCCAGCGGTTCTTCCAACTCGACCCGAGCCCGGCCGCGTTGTTGCTCGGGTTGGGCGGGATGCTGGTAACCGGTCTGGCGCTCCTAATCCTCGGCATCCGCCCGAGACTGGGAGACGAACCGGCCGCCGGCACCGCCTGACCACGATGTGATGCCAACCCTGGGTTGGAGAGCACCGCCTGGGTAGCTGCCAACCCTGGGTTGGTCTCAGTCGGGCTGCCAGGGACGGCTGAAATCGTCGGAGTAGGCGAAATCCCTCAGCGGTTTGCGGCCGCCGCCGGCGAAAGGACGGGTCGCCCCTTCCGGGTGGCCGATTGCTATGGCCCAGCGCACCCGGTGACCGCTGGGGAGACCGAGGACCTTGGCAGCGGTGGCGTCGTCGTGGAGCGTCACCGGGCAACTGCCTAGACCGCGGCCGGCGGCCGCCAGCATGATGTTCTGGGCGAGCCGTCCCTGGTCGAAGTCGTTGCCGCCGGGTAGCCGTACCAGCGCGACGGCAACCGGGGCGGCAAGGATCGGAGCGGCATACCGGCCGGCGGCGGCAAGTTCCTTCCGTCTCTCGGGCCTATCCACGACCACGACCGCCCATGCCTGATCGTTCTTCGAACTGCCGGTCCACCGTCCGGCCTCCAACACCGCGGCGAGATCCTCGGTGCTCACCGGATCCGGGAGGAACGACCTGACTACGCGCAGCCGGCGGATCTGTTGGACAAGGTCGTCGGATGCCATTGCTGTGACCTTCCTACTTGGGGTCGCCGGCCGCCTCGTCGGCCAGGACCGAGAGGATGCAGTCCACCCACTTCCTGACACGAGGGACGATGAGGTAGTCCGAGTGCACCTGGACGACAGGAAACGGTTGCCCCAAATGGTGCCACCAGCGCCACGGGTCGGCTACCAAATCGTCTCCATCGGGCGATGACTTGTCGACCTCGTCCTCGCCGGTGAAGATGGCGTCGGCGATGGGGTCTGTCTCGCGGTAGAAGTTGCGCCAGACCGGTCTCGCCCCCCCGGCCCCCATCCGGCCGAGCAGCGAGCTGGCCCAACCCGGGTCGAAGGCGATGGTGAAGTACGGGCGGTAAAAGGTCGCCAGCGGGCTGCCGTGCGTGACGAGGACGCACCGACCGACCACGGGCCCCTCCAACGCGGTGAGGGTTGCCGCAGCCAGAACCGAGCCCTGGCTGTGCCCGGCGAGCAGCACCCGATGACCGTCCCTGGTGGCGGCGCGTACCCGTTGGGCGAGTTCGGGGACCGCCCGGTCGGCGTAGGTGGGCGGGGCCCAGGGGTGGAACCGACGTGGCCAGAAGGTTGCAACGTCCCACAGCGTCCCGATCCGCCGGCGAAGCCGCTCGTCGCTGTAGGCGCGCCGCACCAGGAGCATCGCACCCAGGGGCAGCGTGGTCACCACCCATCGCGAGGCGGTGGCGAGCCATGACCAACTCTCCGGAACCGCCTGGTCCGCCCATTGGTTGAGCGGTATCTGGTGGCGGAGGAGCCACCCAACCCCGGTGAGCAGGCCGAGCACGATGAGGCCGGCGAGGGCGGTGACCACCAGGTCGGCCGAGCGCGCCGCCGCCGCAACCGCCCTGAATCGGCGGACCGACCCCTCGATCCGCGCCGCCGCCCCATCCTCGACCGGCACGACGTCCTCATCGGCCGGGGCCGGTTCGCCGTCATGCGGCACCGGGATGGCGCGCTGCTCGCCGACCAGCCTCACCCACAACGTCACAACCGCCGCCACCGTGAGCACCACGGCCGAAGCGAGCCCCACGGCGAGCCACTGGCCGCCCGGCGGGGTCCCGACGACGATCACCGGACCCTTGTTGCGGAGACTGACCGACACCGCCTCCAGCACCTCGGCACCGGCTCCAATCGCAGTCAACTCGGTGAGAGCCACCGTTTCGGGAAGAGTCAGCCCATCGGAAGTGAACAGTGCCTGCTCGATCTGCTCCGACGTGATCCTGTCAACGCCGGCGTCCTCCACCTCCTGCGCCAACTCGCGCGGTGAGCGATCACGGTCGAGCCAGTCGGAGACCAGGCCGGTCAACCCGGAGAGAGACCCGGCGAGCGTCGCCAGTCCGAGGACCGAGACCACCGCTGGGCCCATCCATCGGAACCCGATCCCGGGCACCGAATCGTGTTCGGCGAGCAGCACTCCCATCGCGGTGCCCAACATGGCAACGGCGACGCCCAGGTAGGCGAGTTCTCCGGTGGCGACGCTGAGGACGGCCCCGGGAGCGAGCAGCCCGACGACCACCCAAAGCAGCTGACCGGCACGCTCGCCCGCGCTTCGCCACAGGAAGGCGAGCAGTCCAACCACCGCCAGAGCGGCTAGGAGACGAAGAGAAGGGAAGATGGCGAGCGCCAGGCCAGCCACCGTGATCGAGACCGCGGTCCAGTTGATCGCCCGCTCCCGTGGTCTCATCAGCACCTGGACCACGGCGACGACACCGATGATGGCGGCGGTGAGTGCCAGGACGACCATCGGCGCCCGACCGAAACCAGGTGCCGGCCCTACCTCGTTCGAGCCCGGCGATAACCAGGCGAGCACCGCGCCAGCCACGAGAAGCCCCGCCGGGACCCACCAAGCCAGCCTCTTGACCCACGGACCGAGATCGCGGTCGTCCCTCGGGCCCGGGCTGGCCCTCCAAGCGAGCAGGCATGCCGACGCCGCCACGCTCATCGTCGCCACCACCACCACTGCCGCAGCTACGGCGCCGGCGACCGATCCGACAGCCCACCCGAACACCGCCCAACCGAGGAGCAGGGCGAGCGTCCCCAACGAAGCCCCGGCATGGAGGAGCGCCATGTCGCCACTGAGAGTCGGGCGGTACCAGAAGGACAGTTCGGCGGGGGTGGCGTCCTCCCCCGGCTCATGGCCGACCATGTCGCTGAGGGCGTATTGCTCGAACTCCCTCCGGCTCCTCCGACCCAACATCGCCAGAAGTGCGAGAACTCCGAGAGGTGCAAGCAGCCCGATCACCATGCGCCGGCCCGGCGACGAGACAAGCAGTTCGTTCTCGAAGACCGCCAACCACCATCGGTCCTGCCGGCAGGCAGCCGAACCGCCACACTGATAGGCGATGAGGTCGATGCCGATCACCGCTGCCCAGAGAACGTAGAGCAGCGAGAGCCCCATGCCTGCCACCCGCAGCAACCGGGTCTGCAGCCCGACCAGCCGCTGGTGGTGCGGTCGCTCAGCCAGCCAGCCGGCGACATTTACCAAGGCGAAGGGGAGGACGAGCAGCCACAGGGCCTGTGAGGCGCCTCGCGAGGTGAGACCGCCCCAGACGTATGCCTCGGTGGTGACATCGCCCGCAGGCTCCCGCGAGCGGTAGAAGCCGGCGATGTGGTCGCCCGCTACCCGCTCCACCTCGTTGGTACCGAGGAGATCGGAAGGAGTGGAGCCGCCCACCCCATGTACCAGGATGCGAGTCACCCCAGGGTTCGGCGGTCGGAATCCGGTGGGGTGGTCCACGTCCGTCGAAGCTAGACGCCGTGGCCGACATCGACCGTTACCCTGATCCGGAGGTACGGGTGTGGACCGCACGATCCTGGTGATCGAGGATGACGCGTCGATCCGGGAGTTGATCGAACTCGGGTTGTCCGCCGCCGGTTTCGACGTGATCACCGCCGCAGACGGTTGGTCGGGTCTGGGGCGTTTCCGCGACGAAAGGCCCGATCTGGTCGTTCTAGACCTGATGCTCCCAGGTATCGGCGGACTCGAGGTGTGCCGGCAAATCCGGACCGTCTCGGTGGTGCCGATAGTGATGCTCACCGCGCTCTCCGAAAGCAGCGACGTCGTCGCCGGGCTCGAGGCCGGTGCCGACGACTATGTGACCAAGCCGTTCGAACTTCCCGTCCTGGTGGCACGGGTGAGGGCCGCCCTCCGCCGCGTCGCGTTCACCGCCGAGGAACTCGAACTGGGCCCGGTGCGCGTCGACCTCGCCGGCCACACGGTGCGCCGGCACGGTGAGGAGGTGGTGTTGACCGCTACCGAGTTCCGGCTGCTCTGTGTCCTCGCCTCGGCGCCGGGGCGGGTTCTTACCAGGCAGGTTCTGCTCGACCAGGTCTGGGGTTACGACTATCTGGGCGACTCGCGGATGGTGGATGTAGCGGTCCAGCGCCTCCGGGCGAAGATCGAAACCGACCCGGGCCGCCCCGAGTTGATACAGACGGTGCGGGGCGTCGGATACCGGGCGTCCCGTTGACCCGGATGGGCTTCCGATCTCGGTTGGTGGTCACCGTCCTGGCGATGGTGGTCCTGGTCACGATCGCCCTCGGGGTGGCCTCCTCGGTGCTGGTGCGTCGCTCCCTCCGCTCTGACCTGGTCGGCTCGTCGACCGAGCAGGCCGGCTTTGTCATCGGGGTCCTCGCCCCGGAGCGGTTCGACGAGGACCCGACAGCCGAGGAGATCGCCGCCGGTCCCTTTCTCACCGATGTCAGGCTCGGTCCGGAGGATGGTCTGCTCGTGGATCTGGAGGGGAGCGGTGACTTCTCGTCGGGCTTTGCCTTCACCGGTCCTCCGCCGGCCGACCTGGCGGCGCTGGTTGCCGACGGCCAGCTCGCATACGAATGGACCGACATCGGCGGTGCCCCCTATCTGGCGGTCGGCGGGCAGTCCCCGGATGGCCCACCGATCTACCTCTACTACTCGGCGGCGTCGGTGGACGACGCCCTCACCGACCTGGTGATTGCGGAGGTGGTGGCTGGTGTCCTGTTGCTCGCCCTGGTCGGCATAGGGGTCGGAGCGCTGGCGCGGCGCGTGCTCACCCCGGTGGGAGCCACCGCCGACGCCGCCACCCGCATCGCTGCAGGAGACCTTTCGGCCCGGCTGACGGAGGGCCCGGGTGACGAATTGGGGCGAATGGTGACCGCCTTCAACCAGATGGCCGGCTCGCTCGAGGAGAGCATGGGCCAGTTGCAACGTTCCGGAGAGGCGCAGCGTCGGTTCGTCGCCGATGTCTCCCACGAATTGCGCACCCCGCTGACCGCTCTCGTCAACGAGACGGCGCTTCTCGCCGACCACGCCGACGAACTCCCACCGGGCGACCGGAGGCTGGTGGACCTGCTCGAGGCGGACGTGGCGCGTATGCGGGTGCTGGTGGACGACCTGCTCGAGATATCCCGCATCGACGCCCACCCCTTGCAGCCCGAGATCGGCTCGCTCGATTTGCGCAAATTGGTGGCCCGGGTGGTCGAGATGCGGTCTCCCCAGGCGATCGTGAAGCTCCCCGCCGAGCCGGTCCCGGCGTCGGTGGATGCCGTCACCTTCGACCGCATCCTGGGAAACCTGCTCGACAACGCAGCAGTTCACGGCGCTGCACCGGTTGAGGTGAGCTTGTCGTCGTTGGAGGGGATGATCCGCCTCACAGTCTCCGACAGCGGCCCCGGCGTCCCGCCCGATCAGTTGGAGCGGATCTTTGAGAGGTTCTCCAAACTCGACCCTTCTCGCTCCGGGTCGGGAACCGGCCTGGGCCTCTCGATAGCCCGTGACCATGCCCGCCGCCTCGGCGGCGACGTCGCCGCCAGGCCGCGGCCCGGAGGCGGGTTGGTCGTCGAAGTCAGCCTCCCTGTTGCCGAACCGTTACCCGACGGCGATGTGGCGGTGACGTACAGCCATCACCATGGTGGGACAGTCCTAGAGGAGTGACATGAGAACAATCGGCACCCTGTTGATGGTGGCGCTACTGGCCGCCTGTGGAAACGGCGCCTCGCCGGTGGCGACCATCACAAGCCCGACCACCACCGAGGCGTTGCCGCCGTCCACCACATCGGCAAGCGAGCCGACCACGACCGCCGCCGGAACGCCCCCGACCACGGCCCCGGCCGACACGACCTCACCGCCGACCACGGCCGCCCCCGCCACGGCGCTCACCGTGTTCTTCCTCTCCAACCAGGGAGGGAACGCCGCCCGCCAAGGCCCGTTCCTCATCCCGGTGCACCGAACCGTGGCTGCTACCCCCGGGTTGGCCCGGGCCGCGATCGAGGAGCTGCTCGGAGGCACCGAGCGCGACGAGGCAGCCGCCGGGATCGACACCGCGGTGCCCGAGACGACCCTGCTCCTCGGGGTGAGCATCACCGAGGGGGTGGCAACCGTCGACCTGACGCGGGACTTCGAGTCGGGCGGGGGGACCACTTCGATGTTCGCCCGGCTGGCCCAGTTGGTCTACACGGTGACCCAGTTCCCCACGGTCGATGCCGTCGAACTGCTGCTTGACGGAGAGCCGGTCGAGGTGTTCTCCGGCGAGGGGATCGTGATCGACGGCCCGCTCACCAGGGATGCCTTCCTCGACTACGTGCCCCAGATCATGGTCGAGACGCCAGGATGGGACGGGGTGTTGGGCAACCCGGGCCGGATCGCCGGAATCGCCGCCGTCTTCGAGGCCGTCTTCCAGATCAGGCTCAGCGACGCCGCCGGTGAGGTGTTGTACGAGGACTTCGCCATGACGAGCGAGGGCCAGGGTTGGGGCAACTTCGACACGACCATCGACTACTCGGTTGACGGGCCCCAGACCGGAACCCTCCGCGTCTGGGCTGACTCCCCCGAGGATGGCAGCGAGACGGGTGTCACCGAACTGCCGGTCGGACTTGCACCTGGGGGCTGACGCTCAGAGGGCGGGGCGCACCATCTTCGCTTCTATGGACACGAGGAAGGAAGCCGGATCCGGGTCGAGAGCCTGCCGCTCCGGGCTCTGGTAGTAGCGCTCGACCGCTTCATCCCAGTCGCCATCGCCGTCGTAGGTGGTGAGCCACACAAAACGGTCCTCACCTTCGAGTATCCACGCCCCCTCGATACTGAATCCGTGAGCGGCCCGCGCCTCCACGACTTGCCGGAACGACTCGACGAACTCACCCATTCACCCAGGTTCGACCTGGTACATGCGGAACTGGGTCCGAGCGGCATCAGCCATATCGCGTCTCCTCTTTGGCTCGGTGGGCGATACTGCCAGGTTCAGCGCCGACGACGACGCAGGAGGCGGCCGATCGTGGCCTCCTCGTGGACCGGGACCTCGGTGACCGGCTCCGGTGGCGGAGGCGGCGGTGCCTTCGCCGCTGCGGTTGTGCCGCCCTGCGGCGTCCGGTCGGTGGTGAGGACCAGCCGGCGCAGGGCGACGTCGAGGCCGAACAGCGCCAAAGCCGCTGCAGCAAGCCACGGCCAGGTGTCCACCTGCGCACGGCCCCCGGCCGGTGCCCGGGCGAACGCCTCGGCGGGCGCCGGGTCCACCCTGCCACCGGTGGCCTCGGTGACCGTCGCGGCCAGGGCCGGATCAGGCTCGCGGAAGGCAAACTCCTCCTCGTAGCTCGACACCGCACCCGAACTCCCCATCACCCGGCCGCCATCCGCGCTCTCCACCGCGACCGACACCCAGTAGGCCCCCGGTCCGCGGAGGGGGAATGAGCCGCTGAAGGTGGTTGCATCGCTGCGCCGCAGGGAGAGCAGGGCGGTCTCTCCGTCGGGGAGACGGACGCGGGCGGTGCCGGCGGCGTCGAGCGGCACGTCACCGGCATCGAACGAGACTTGGAGCCGGCCACCGGTCGCCGTTACCTCGGGCGGGGTGTCGAGCCCGGCGGGAAGCACTTGGCGCAGCACGTCCCCCCAGAAGGTCACGTATCCATCCCACTCCACCCAGGCCGATGACCATCGGGTGGTTGCGTCGGATGTCCATGCGGTCACCCGTCCCAGCCCTCTCTGCCAGGTGCTCAGTAGGGGATCGGCAGGACCGACCTCGAGGGCGGTGGAGGCCGTCGCCTTTGCCTTGGTGAGCACGTACCCGAAGAGAGCGGGCGCACGGGTCAATCCGTCGGTGACCGGCGATGGGGCGGCAAGCGCAGGCAGGAACTCGCCTTCCGAGGCCAGCGAGCGCGCCACCGTGAGGGTCTCCTCGACGAAGACCTCGGGCACCGCTTCGAGGTCTGTGCCGGGGTAGTAGCGACCCCCACCGACCTCGGACATCCGCTCCAGCGTGTTCCCGGCGCCCTCACCGGTCCCCAACACCGACAGCGTGATCCCGGCATCGGCGATCTCGCGGGCGATAGGCAACAACCCGGCCTCATTGGGGTCCCAGCCGTCGGTGAAGAGCACGATGTGGCGCAACCCGGCAGGCGCATCTCGCAGCTCCTCGAGTGCCGCGGTGAGCCCGTTGGCCAGTTCGGTGTCACCCTGGGGACTGAGCGTCGCCAACGCCGCCTCCACTTCGGTCTGATCCGGCCGCGGCCCGACCGGGAGTACCCACCGTGTGCCCGAACTGACGGCGACCACGCCAACTCTGTCCTCCGAGCTGAGTGCCTCGATCGCCAACTGGGCGCCGGCGCGGGAAATGTCGGTCTTGTTCACCCCGCCTTCGACGAATGTCTCGTCGCGGCAATGACAAGCCGCCATCGAGCCGGATGTGTCGATCACGAGCACCTCGGTCAGCGGCTGGCGTCTGATCAGGTCATCCGGGTTGCTCTGGACCGGGAGGAGTTCCTCGAGCTGGGTGTCCTGGTAGTCACCGAGGCCGTACGCCTGGTCTCCGCCGACTACGACCAGCCCGCGGCCGAGGTCCTCGACGAAACCACGCAGCGTTTCGGAGACCTCGGGCGACGGAGCGGGCACATTGACCAGCACGGCGGCGTCATAGCGGAGCAGGGTCTCCGGGCCAGGTATGCCGCCGAGGACGTCCACCTCCAGGTTCCCCGCTTCGAGCCCATCGGCCAACTCGGCACCGTCCCCGGCGCGCCCCTCGACCACCGCCACCCGGGCGGGACCAAGCACCCTGGTGAGACCGACGGCCCTGTCGTTCTCGGGCCGAGTGTCGAACTCGGCGATGACCTCGGCGCTCACGGTCATGAAGCCCGGCTGGTCTGCCGGGACCTCGACCTCGACCTCGTTGCGCCCCGGCTGAAGCTCTACCGCCAGGCGCTGCTGCTCGCCACCGGCATCCACGACCAATTCAGCGGGGCCAGCCTCGGTGGACCTGACCGATATCGTCAGTGGCACCTGATCACCGCGCCTCGCCGTCGCCGGGGCCTCCACCCCGTCGAGCACGGCGTCTGCCGATCGGTCGCCCCTGACCGCCACGACATCCACTGCGATCCCTTCGGCGGCGAGTTCCTCGGCGACTGCACCGGCGTCCCCGGTCGTTGGCACGAGGTCGGAGAGCACCACCACCCGCCGCGATCCCTCGGTCGGCAACAGGGTCGCCGCGGCGCGCATCGCGGTGGCCAGGTCGGTGGCGCTGTCGTCCACCACTGTGCGGATCGACCCGGGTTGCCTCCCCGCGGCAAGCGGGGTATCCACCCTCGCCTCGGCGCCGAAAACCATGACACCTGAGCGGTCCTCGGGCCGTGCTCGCTCGAGGGCTTCTGCGATGTATGCCTCTTGCTCCTCGATGGCACCGGCCCCGATCGACGCCGACCGATCTACGAGGAACAGCGTGGCGTGGGTGTCTACCGGCCTCGCCCAGACCGGTTGCGCCATGGCCGCGACGAGGAGCACCACCATTCCCACCCGGGCAGCCACCGCCCAGCGGTGCTGCCTGGCGGGGACCGACCTGCTCCCGCGACGGGCGGCGGTGACCACCACAAGCACTACCAATGGGAGGGCGAGCAGCCACCAGGGCGAGCGAAGGGTCACCGTTCGCCCCGCCCGGCACCAACCAATATCTCCTCGGACGCCTCCCCGCTCACCGCCGTCGCACGGCGGCGTGGTCGGCGATGGCCCAGCAGCCACTCGGCAAGGGCGAGGAACAACAACGCACCGATGATCCAGGGTGCCCACTCGCGCACCAGCGAACCGGAAGTCACATCGGTACCGGGTGCCTCCACCGTGGAGATCTCACGCGTCGCACCCTCCGATTCCCCGGCGGCAAAACGGCGCACCACCACGGGCCCCGGCGCCTCCGAGGTATCCGCCCTCAGGTAGGTGACCCGGTAGACACCCGGGAGGTCGGTATCGGTGAAGAGATCCACCGTGCTACCGATGTCGCGCGACTCCCCGTCGGGAAGAAGCACCCGGCTGGTCCCTCCAGGCGGAGGAACAAGGGTGATCGGAACTCCCGCCGTGTCGACCGCGGCATCGCCACCCACCCCGGTTCCCGACATCCACTCGAGCAGACGGGTTCCGAGGATCGGGTAGGCCACCTGGACCGGGAGATTGGAGTGGGCGACATCGAAAGTGAAGTAGACGACGCGCCTCCCGCCGACCTCGCCGAGGAGGACGAGGGGAACGTCGCCGGCGCGCACCAGGGGCAGCCAGCGAGGGGCGTCCACAACCTGCGCCTCCCCGACAACGGTCTCGCTGAGGTCCACCCCGTCGAGGAGCGGATCGCCGGGGCGTTGCCAGGTCACCGCCAGGTTCTGGGCCAACTCGACCACCTCGATCCCATCGGGCGGCTCGGCGGTCCTGATGACCCACGCCGGGCGGTCGAGCGAGGTCAATTCACCGCCATCCACCAGCAGCAGGTCGGCGTCCTCATCGCCGTCGGCGGAACGAAACCCGGGTGCGGCATCGACCAGTGCTTCGGTGAAGAACGAAGGTGCACCGGTGATCTCGACAACCTGTTCGGGCGCCGCTCCGATCACCAGCGCTGCCAGGTCATCGGCCGGCAGGGCGTCTTCAGCCTGTACGAGACGAGCGGTCACCACGTCTCCCGGCCCGGCCTCGAGGGGCACCGTGACCCGTCCCCGCTCCATCGGCGCCAGTTCGAGTTCGCTGGTGCCGATCGGCAGGCCATCCACCTCGAGTTGCACCGAGGCGGTGCGCTCCCTCTGCGAGACGTTGGAGACCTCGAGGAAGGCCCGGGGGGTGCCGGCGGTGGACGACTCGGTCGAGAACGCCGTGATCGCCAGATTGTCACCGGTGTCGTCGAACACGATGTGCTCCGCCCCGACCACGGGTTCCTCCAGCGTCGAGTCCGCAGGGCCACCGTCGCTGAATATCAGCATCCGGGTCGGGCGGTCCGGCGTCTCCAGCCCGCCGCGCCAGCCTGAGCGCGCCGTCCAGATCCTCCACCCCCCCACCGGCCTCGAGCGATGCCAGCGCCTCCTCCACCGCTTCGCGGTCCTGGGAGAAGGCCACCAGCACCCGAGGTGTCGGCCCGGCTTCCACAACCGATACGAGGTTGGCTTCGGAAACGTCGGCCGCAATCCCCGTCGCCTCCTCGACGGCCCTCGTCAACCGACCGGCCATCGCCATCGAGCCAGACGTGTCCACTACGAACACGGTGTGCGGGCCGAGCACCGTCTGTTGGAGGAAGAAGGGCCGCGCCAGGAGCAGGGCGAACATGGCCAGGACTGCGAGTTGGGCGAGCAGCAGAGGGGTGGGGCGGAGCCGTTGCCACGGCACCGCCGACGACACCGGGTCGCCGACCTGATTCCACAGGTAGACACTCGAGACCGGAGTGCGTTGCCGCCGGCTCCTCAGCATGTAGAGCGCTATCAGAGGCACGGCCAGCGCGGCGACTCCGACGCGCGGCGGGTACCAGGAACCTCACCGCAGCACCCCGGCACTTGCAAGTTGCCGCAGCGCCGCTTCCTCGGCCCCCACCACCGCAGGGACCATGAGGTGATCCATCCCCGAGCGCCGGGCTCTGCCCGCAACCGTGTCGAGGAACTCGTCGAGCCTTCGCTGGTAGGCGTCGAGAGCCTCGACCGATGCCGAGAACGGCAGCCGCACCCCGGTCTCACCGTCAACCAGGTCGAGGTCACCCACCAGAGCCGGGTCCAGCTCTCCCTGGCCAAGCACTTGGAGCACCAACCCCCCGCCGGTGGCGCCGAGCTTGTCGATGGCCGGCTCCCATCCGGGGTCGAGCAGGTCCGAGACCAGAACCGTCAGGGCACGAGCCGCACCAGGGCTGCCGGAGCGAATGGCGGCGTCCTCGAGGGTGGCGGCACCGCCTGGCTCGATCCCCTCGAGCCAGCGTTCGATCTGGGCCCACGACGAAAGGTGGCGGCCGAGGGGGCCCGTCATCGACCTGCCTCCGCGCGCTCCGCCAAGGGCGAGGGGTTGCACGCGGTCGCCGCCGGCGAGCGCCAGGTAGCCCACCATCGCCGAGAGACGGAGGGCCGTGTCGAACTTCCCCTCGTACGCCATTGATGCCGAGGCGTCGATGACGAGCCTCAAGGTGAGCTCCTCCTCGGCCTGGTAGCGGCGGACCAGGATCACACCGAGGCGCGCCCAGAGTTGGTGGTCTATCCGCCGGAAGTCGTCTCCCGGCGAGTACTCCCGGTAGTCGGCGAAGTCGAGGCTCTCCCCCAACCGCACCGACGAGTGCCTCCCCGACCACATCCCTCTGATGCGGCGGCGCGATACCAGTGCGAGCCGCTCGAGTCGGGCCCTCAGTGCGGGCTCGAGCAGCACCTGAGCACCCCTGTGGAGATTGGGGCAGGGATCACGAGACGGGCCCGGGCGAAGGGTGGGCCGCCACAACGTCGGCGATGAGATCGTCGGCGGTGACCCCGTCGGCGACAGCCTCGTAGCCAAGGACGAGGCGATGACGGAGCGCCGCTGGCGCCAGGCCGACCAGGTCCTCGGCGGCGAGGTTGGGGCGGCCACTGGTGAGGGCGCGGGCCTTGCCGCCTAGCACGAGCGCCTGCGCTCCCCGCGGGCTGGCGCCGTGGCGGACGTAGCGTCGCACCCGTTCCGGTGCGAGTTCACTCGCCGGATGGGTGGCAGACACCAGCGTGGCGGCGAATTCGAGCAGGTGCGACGCGGCGGGCAACTCGCGCACCACCTCGCCCATCTCCAGCAGCGTCGGTCCGTCGGCTGACGGGTGTGCGGTGGCGTCGTGCCCGGTGGTGGTACGGCGGAGTATCTCGACCATGTCGGCTTTGTCCGGGAAGGGCACCAGGACCTTGAAGAGGAACCGGTCGAGTTGGGCCTCGGGGAGTGGATAGGTGCCCTCCATCTCGATCGGGTTCTGGGTGGCCATCACCAGGAAGGGTCGTGGCAGCTTGTGAGTCTCACCGCCGAGGGTGATTCTTCGCTCCTGCATCGCCTCGAGCAGCGCCGACTGGGTCTTTGGGGTGGCGCGGTTGACCTCATCGGCCAGGACCAGGTTGGCGAAGATCGGTCCCTCGTGGAATTCGAATCGGTTCTCGTGGAGAACCTTGGTACCCAGGATGTCCGCCGGCATCAGGTCGGGTGTGAACTGGACCCGCCCGAACGACACGTCGAGCGCCTGACCCAGCGTGGTGAGAAGCCGGGTTTTGCCCAACCCAGGGACACCTTCGAGCAGCACGTGCCCCTCGCAGAGCACAGCAAAGAGCACGGAGGTGACCAGATCGTCTTGTCCTACGATGACCTTGCCGACCTCGCTGCGTATCCCGTCGAGGGTTTCGGCGAACCGATCGGGCGTCATCTGCGAGACGGTCATTCGCCGGGCTCCAACTCGGTGAAGTAGGTCCGGACCAGGTCCCTGAGGGCGGGCGGGACCGTCAACGCATCCAACGCTTCGAGCGCGGCGCTCTGGTATTCGGCATAGCGCTCCGTATAGGGCGCCAGCGGTACGTTCCTCATCCCCTCACCCTCGACCCGGCCCCTCAGTTCGCCGGGTTCGAGCCCCTCGAGTCGCACCCGCACCTCTTCGCCCTCCTCGAATCCAACCGGGTCGAACACGCTCACCCGGTCGGGTTCCTGTGCCGGGTCCTGGTCGCCGGTGCCACCCTGGACGGTGCCGTCGCCGCTGGCCGGGCTGGGGGTCCCCGGAACCTGCGAACCACCGGCACCCTGACCACCGCCGCCTCCACCCGCTCCCTGACCTTGCCCCTGCCCCTGACCCTGACCTGCCCCTTGACCCTGACCTTGGCCCTGACCTTCGCCCTGACCCTGACCTTGGCCCTCTCCCTGACCTTGGCCTTCGCCTTCGCCTTCGTCCTCGCCCTCGCCCTGACTCTCGCCCTCGGACTCACCGGTCCGCTGGCTATCCAAGCGCTCCTGTGCGTCGCGCACCGCCGAGCGGGCCTGCGATTGGGCCTCAGCCGCTGCCTCCTCAGCCGTCGCCCGATCCAATGAGTCGGCGGCGTCGCTCAGCGACTCCCCGGCGCCGGCACCACCCCGCCGAAGGTCGGCTGCCGCCCCTTCCAGTGCCTCGGCCAGATCCCCGTCGATCCCCTGGAAGTCCTCGGCGCGTTGCGCCAGCTCGTCCGCGGCCGTTTCAAGTTCGGCGGGAGTGAGCTCGTCCGCCCGGGAGGCAAGATCGCGCAACTGGTCGGCGGCGGTCTGCCCGTCGCCGAGCGGCTCCTGCTGGAGGCGACGCTCCATCCCCGCCAGCGCCGTCCGCCTCGCCAGTTCGGCGGGATCTGTCTGGGCGGCGAGCCTTTCGCGTGCTTCTCCGAGCCGCACCAGCGCCTCGTCGATGTCGGCCGACTCCCGCAGCCTGCGAGCCTCCTCCTCGAGCTGACGACGCACCTCTTCGGGAAGATCTGCCGCCTCGGCCTCGAGCCGCTGGGCCTCACGCTCGATAGCCTCGGATTGGCGGTTTCTCTCCTCTAGAGCCGCGTCGGCCGGTGATGGGATCAGCGCGAGTGCGAGGGCGGCAGCGACCCCGAGCGCAGCCAGCCAGGGCAGCGCTCCACCGGTGAAGACGGGTCCGAGCGCCGACGTGTCACGCCGCTCCGCCCATGCCGCCGCCGCCGCCACCTGTCTCCGCTCCGGGTCGTTGAGGTCGGGCCGCTCGACGAGCTCGAGGGCTGTTGAGACCCGGTCGTAACCACCGAGACGGCGGTCCACCTCGAGCGCCGCCCGACCCATGGAGGGGCGGCGCACCAAGGTCAGCAAGGCCACGATCAGCAGCGCCCCTGCCAAGACGGGGAGGGCAGCCAACTCGGCCCATGGCAGGATCACCATCCGGCCAACGGCAAAGACCGCCGCCGCTGCCACTGCGACCACCGCCACCGTGGTGAGCAGCCGGATCCACAGCGCGGAGAACGTGAGCCGGCGTCGGGTCGCGACCAGGAGGGACCGGATCGAATCAGGCAGCGGCATGCAACAGCTTCCTACTTCGTCTCGATGGGGCGGTCACGCGTCTCGTGGCGCCGAGGAGCGCCACCACCGAGATGGCCCCGTAAATGACAACCGTGCGGATCCAGACCGGGCCTCTCCTTGGGCGGAGCGGCGGAAGCTCCACCCCATCCACTCCGCCTAGCTCGTCATCACCAGGGACCACGATCTGGGGGGGTGCCACACCTCCGCCGGCAATCTCGGTGAAGGGCGAGAGCCCGGCGCGCAGCGAGAGCAGCGCGTTGGGCGGAGAGAAGACGGCTACCTCGTTCATCGGGTCGGCCTCGATCGGCTCCTCGACCGCAGAGACCATCCCGATGTAGGGGTTGATCCACGATGTATAGATCTCGCGTCCACCCACCGGGAAGAAGACTTCCTGGGAAGGTCGGAAGGCGATGATCTCCGCAGCCATCACGCCAAGGCTGAGAAAAGCGATGAGTGCCGTCAACGCATAGGCACCTGCCACCGCGCCACGGGTGCTGCGCGCCCTGGCCGAGACCCACAGGGAGATGCAGCCCAGGGCGAGGGCGGTCAAGAGGATCATGCCAAGCCCGGAAACCGCCTCGCGCAGCGAGACACCGCCGAAGAGGCTGGGCAGGGCGACGATCGGGGCGATCGCCACCAGCAGCAGGAGGACATAGGACATCGACGACAAGAGCTTTCCACGTACCACCTGGCCCGCGCTCAGTTGGCTGACCTGGAGCAGCGGGAGGGTGAGTCGCTCGCGCTCCCCGACGATGCTCAGCGCCACCCCCCCGGGAACGACCATGACGACACCGGTCATGAGGAGCACCAGAAGAGACTCGAACATGAACCTCCCCATGGTTGCAGCGGCAACGAACGTCCCACCGGTACCGAACATGTTCTGAGCGACGAGGCGGGACAGTTGGTACACCAGATAGCCGAGCAACCCAACGGCGAGGATCCACAGCGTGAATAGGACTGCAGAACGGGGTCGCCGGAACCTCTCGGTGAGCTCTCGGCGGGCAACCGGGTTCATGCCGGCTCAACTTCTGTCACACCGTCATCGGTGATCCGGAGGAACAGTTCTTCGAGGCCGGCGGACTCGACCCGCCATTCGGCCACGGCGATCCCGGCCTCGACCACCTCCCGCAACAGTGCAGCCGAGACCTCGCCGTCGCCACCGATCGTGAATCGGACCAGTCCCTGCTCCACCGAGAAGTCTGCGACCTCGGCGTGACCCCTGATCAGATCGTCGGCGCGGTCCACCTCGCTGTCGGGGAGGCGGGCCGTGACCCGTCTGCTCCCCACCAGGGCGGCTCGGATGTCGTCGATCGAGCCCTGGGAGATCACTTTTCCCTTGTCTACGACCGCAAGGTGGCTGCAGATCCCCTCCAACTCGGAGAGGATGTGCGAGGAGATCACGACGGTCTTGCCGATCCGGGCCAACTCGGCGATGAGTTGGCGAAGCTGGACCCGGGCCCGGGGGTCGAGACCCGATGCCGGCTCGTCGAGGATCAGGACCTGGGGGTCGTGGACGAGTGCCCGCGCCAGGGAGAGGCGCTGCTTCATGCCTCGGGAAAGCGTGTTGACGTCGGCACCGGCCTTGTCTTCGAGATCGACCAGAGCGAGCAGGTCGGTGACGAGCGCCGCTCTCGCCTCGGGACGCACCCCGTGGGCGGCAGCGAAGAAGTCGAGGTACTCGGACGAATCCAGGCTCTCGTAGACGCCGAATACGTCGGGCATCCAGCCGATCATCCGCCGGACCGACTTCGGATCGACCTCCGGATCGATCCCCCCAACCCGCACCGACCCGCCGTCGCGGGCGAGGAGACTCGACATGAGAAGCATGGCGGTGGTCTTCCCGGCTCCGTTCGGACCGACGATTCCCATCACCGCTCCGTCGGGGACGGCGAGGTTGGCGCCGTCGAGCGCTCTCACCTGGCCGTACCTCTTGTCGACGCCCTCCAACTCGATGATCATGCCCCCGTCGCCTCCCAACTGAGCAGGTGCTCATAGGGCAGGAACGGCCCGTTGAGCCGGCTCAGCCTCGCCATCACCTCGCCACCGGGTGAGAGCAGACCATCCGCAACGTCTTCGCCACGCTCGGGGCGCACCCATTCGCCCCGGTCCCAATCCCAGAGGTCGATCGCCTCCAGGCCACCGTCGAGGCGGAGACCGCCCACCCCTTCGGGGACCGTGTACCGCAGCGACAAGGTCCCGCCCTCGACGAAGAGGACCCCATCGGTTCGGTTGACGAATCCGGCGTCGTCCACGTCGATCACTTCTGGGAGGGCGGTCCCCAGTGCGGCGGTCTCGGCGTTGTCCAGGAAGAGCGGGAGGAGCAGCAGCGAGGGCCCGGACGCGGCTATGGACCGCTCGTCCACCTGCATCTCAGGTGCGAAGTCCTCGGTGAAGCCAAACACGTAGAACCCGGCGAACACCTCAGGGGCGAAGATCGTCCCCGACGATGCCAGGGGATACACCCGGTCCCACATTGCGGGATCCTGGCCCTGGGCGGCGAGCACCGAGTCGGCCAGCGGGTTGCCGCCGAACCCGGAGACATCCGGAATGGCAAGCTCGATCACGTCCTCCTCGCCGGGCTCGAGCGGGTTGGATGCCGGCGTCGCCCACCCCGGCCCCCCGGCGCCCCACGACCAGAACGTCATCTGGGAGTCGTTTCGCACCCGGACGGTGAGCATCCCGGCAGTGGTCTCCAACTCCACCGACGGCAACGCCACGTCCTCGCTCCACCTGGAGTCGACCGCCGCAACCCCGAGGCGGGGGAAGTCGAAGGCCAGGCTGTGACCGTCGCCTTCGCCCTCGACCAGCGACCCGGACGGTCCGAACCAGACTTCCTCGGGCAACGATGCGCCGAGCCAGCCATCGGGAAGGGTCATGATCCGCTCGCCCTCGCTACCCGATGCGAGCATCACCACAGAGCCTCCGGTGGCGGTGTCGGCATCGGCGACGACGACCGAGGCGTGGCGGACCACTTCCTCCGAGACCCTGCTCCGGCCGGCCAGCCAGAAGCCGGCAACGGCGAGCACACTGATGACAGGGACGGTGACCCAAGCGAGCTCGGGGCGACCTATTCGACGGAGCACCAGGAGGTTGACCGGCCCGACGATGACGGCATACCCCAAGATGGCCACAAGCAGCCATGAGATGTCGGGCACCAGCGCCTCGGAGGTGGCCATCGCCGCGGGGAGGAGGTTCGTGGCGGGTTGGGCGAACTGGTCCCGGCCGAGACCCGGAGTGGGCACATCGCGCAACAAACCCGCCCATGCCGGTGCCTCCAGACCGGAGATGCTCTCGATCGCGATGATCTCGCCGCGTCCCGAGCGCTGCATGGTCGAAGGGCCCAGCGGGGAGCCGGCGCCTGTGTCCAACTCGAGCGCCGAGAGGTCGCCGTCCTGACCTATCACCCGGCCACCGCGACGCACCCAGGAAACCACCCCCGAGTTCTCTCCCGAATCGAGTGCAGCCAGGTCACCGGGACCGGCGACGAGATACCCGAGCGGGCCGGGGTCGGATAGGTCGGAGGGAGCGATCTCGATCGGGATCACCGGCCTTCCCAACGGTGTGGAGCGCACCGATCCGAGGACCGCCGCCGTCTCCGGGGTTCCGAGCAGTCCCACGAGCAACTCGTCGTCGGGAACGGTGACGGTCACATCCTCGGAGACGATCTGGTCGCCTCCGTCTGAGACCAGCGACACCCTGATCCGGCCCCCGTCAGACGGCGGCATGTAGATCTCATAGACCTTCTCACCGCCACCGGGGACTTCCACGGGAAGCTGTCTGCTCAGCCCCTCCAACTGCACCACGATCTCGCCCACCAACAGCGCCGGGGATGTCACCTCGACCACGACGCGCACCGGCCTGTCCGGATGGATGTATCCGGAGATGCCAGCCGATGCAGCGACCGTGGCCATCGGGGCCGGTGGCTCCTCCCCCTGCATGAACAGGGCGGCGACAAGCAAGGGTGCAGCGAGTAGGCGCACGTCGATCAGACGCCCGCCGGAGCCGGAGGGTTCCGGAGGCCCCCCTGGCCTTCAACCGACTCCGTGCCGGGTCGGGTTGGCGGGGCGGGCGGCGTGCTCATCCTGTGGTGTGCTGGGTCTCTCGCACCGCTTCGAGTGCATCACCGGCCACCAGGATCCCAATGACGTCATCGCCGTCCACAACCAGGAACGGACGCTTCTCTGAGAACTCCCCTTCGAGAACGCTCTCGAGGTCTTCTTCGGGTCCGATTATGTCGCCGGGTCCGATGCGGGTCATGACCGCAGCCACGGTCGTAGAACCCCTCTCCACCTCGGGGACCCGTCTGGCTGACGTGAGGCTGACCACGCCAACCGCCCGTCCCCAGGGATCGACCACGGCGTGGAGGTCGCCGGCGGTCTCACTTGCCAGGCCCAGCAACTCGTCTACGGGGAGCGCCGGCGACGCCGACCAGGACCGAGGCCCCATCGCCGCTCGAACGGTGGTCCCACGTCCCCGTTTCGCTCCCGCAGCGGGGCTCTCGGCCACCGAGGCAGCCTGCCAGAGGAAGACCCCGATGAACACGAGCCATAGACCCGTCAGCCCTCGGGCTATCCATATCCAGACACCGCCGGCCACGAGGAGAGTCGCCACGACGCGGCCGGAGATCGCCGCCACCCTGGTCGCCCGTCGCAGGCTCCCCGTCCACCGCCACACCACGGCTCGCAGCACCCGGCCGCCGTCCATCGGGAAACCGGGGAGCAGGTTGAAGAGGCCCAATCCCAGGTTGACCGCGCCCAGCCAGTCGAGGATGGAAACGACCAGCGCCGGCCCAGGCACCGTGGCGGCCGCACCGAGGAAGACGAGACCGAGCACCACCGAAGAGAGCGGGCCGACGACGGTGACCAGGAGCTCTTCTCGTGCCGAGCGCGGCTCTTCCTCCAATTGAGCGACCCCGCCGAACACGAAGAGTCGGATCGAGGAGACCCCGAGACCGAGCCGGCGGGCCATCGCCGAATGGCTGGCCTCGTGGACGACGACCCCTGCAAAGAAGAGCAGTGATGCCAGGACCGCGGCGCCCCAAAGCGCAGCCGATGACGAACCGGGGTTGGTGCGTTCGAATGTCGTCCTCAGGCTGAGGGTGATGAGCGCCGCGATCACGAACCAGGAGGGCGACAACACCACCGGGATGCCGAAGACGCGAAATGCGGTGGTTTGTGTCATGCGTGCCCGTCAACGGTAACGCCGTGTGGGGACTCTCCTGCGTCGAACCGGTTGGAGGCGACGGTACGTACAGCAGCGTGCTGCTCAAGGGAGGAACCCACAGATGCGCAATATCCGGACCGTCATCCTCGCCGTCCTCGCGCTGGTACTCGCAGGCTGCGGCGGGGCCGCCACCGACACCACTACGGACGCCGGTGCCCAGGCGACCACCATCGCCGCCGACACAACCGCAGCGGCTGACACCACGGCGGCTGCCGATACGACTGCGGCTCCCGACACGACCATGGCTGCCGATACGACGGCAACCTCGACCGACGACACCACCGACGATTCGACAGATGACTCCACGGATGACTCGGCCGGGGCCTCCATGGAGATCGGGACGGCGGAGAGCGACCTCGGGACGATCCTGGTAGACGCCGATGGCCGGACGCTCTACGCCTTCCTCAACGACGCCGAGGGCGAGCCGACCTGCGCAGGCGACTGCGCAGAGTCATGGCCGGCGCTCACTGGCACGGCCTCGGCCGGAGAGGGTGTGGACGACTCGCTGCTCAGCACCGTCGAGGCGCTCGAGGGCGGGACGCAGGTGAAGTACGGAGACTGGCCGCTGTATTACTTCGCAGGCGACGAAGCCGCCGGTGACGTCAACGGCCAAGGACTGGGTGACGTCTGGTTCGTGATCGACCCCGAAGGCGAGCCGATCGAGGGCTGATCAACCGATCCGAGTCACTTCTTCGCCGACTCGTAATAGGGATCGTCGCCGGAGGCGTGGTCGGTCACATCGACCACGCCGACCAACTCGGGGATCGCCTCGAGCAGGATGCGCTCGATCCCGTGGCGGAGGGTGACCTGCGCCATGCCACATCCCTGGCAGCCCCCCATCATCTTCAGGTACACGGTGTCGTCCTCGACCGAGACCAGTTCGGCGGCGCCGCCGTGGGCGGCGATGGCAGGGTTGACCTGAAGCTCGAGGACCTGGCGCACCTGTTCGGCCAGCGGACCGCTCAGCTCGCCGGTGGGCACCGAGCCCATGGTCGGGCTACCTGGACGGTTGGGGTTGTCGATGGTCAGGCCCGGCGCCGCCGGGTCGGCGGACATCGCCAGAGTGGCGCCTGCCAGCTTGCTCGTGTCGTCGGCGGGGATCACCACCGCAAGCCCGTCGTGACGTTCGATGATGTCGTCGGTGCGGGCGTCGCTCAGCGGTATGAAGGACAATTCGTATGCAAACGCAGGCCACTTGATACCGGTGACCTCGATCGCCAGGGCCAGTTCACCGTCCTCGTCGCCCTCCTCGGACATGACATCGCGGACAAAGGCGGTCGCCTCGTCGGTGAGGGTGAGGACGGTCTCGTCGGCCATTGGAGAGGATGCTAACGGCCGGGAAGTGGATAGTCATGAGAGACAGTCCAAACAGCCCCCGAGGCCGACCATCATGGCGGGGTGCCCACTGCCCTCCTCGTCCTCCCCACCACGGCCTACCGGGTGAGCGACTACCTCGACGCCGCCGCCTCGCTCGGTGTCGAGGTGGCGATTGCCTCCGAGGAGGACCAGGCGCTCGCCGACAGGATGGGTGAGCAATTCCTCCGCATCGATCTCCACCGCCCGGAATGGTCGGCAGAGCGAATCGTGGAGCGAGCGCATAGCCAGGCGATCGATGCCATCGTCCCGGTGGACGACCAGGGTGTCCTCGTCGCCGCGCTGGCTGCCCGACGGCTCGGGCTGGCCCACAACCCCCCGGATGCGGTGGCCCTGACGCGGAACAAGGCGGGTATGCGGCGCGCCATGAAGCTCGAAGGAGTGCCTCAACCCGACTTCAGGGTGGTTGGGGGCGGAGACGACGCGGCTGCCCTAGCCGCCGAGATCGGCCTCCCTGTGGTGATCAAGCCGCTCTCGCTCAACGCCAGTCGCGGGGTCATCCGGGTTGACGATCCGGCGGCGGTGACGGTGACAGCCGAGAGGGTACGCCGGATAGTCGCCGTGGCCGGCGGGAACCCCCAAGAGCCCATCCTGGTAGAGGAGTACGTCCCCGGCATCGAGGTGGCGGTGGAGGGGTTGCTGCGCCATGGCGAGCTGGAGGCGCTCGCCGTGTTCGACAAGCCTGACCCACTCGTTGGGCCGTACTTCGAGGAGACGATGTTCGTCACCCCTTCGCGGCTCCACCCCGAGATGGTGGACGAAGTGCTGGCGGTGACCCGGATGGCGGTGAACGCCCTCGGACTGCTCGAGGGTCCCATTCACGCCGAACTCCGCGTCGACGGGAGCACGGTTCGACTCATCGAGGTCGCCGCCCGGCCGATCGGGGGCCTCTGTGCCCGTTCGCTCCGCTTCGGGATGATGGGCACGAGTCTGGAAACGGTCTTGTTGCGGCACGCCCTCGATCTCCCTGTCGCCGGTGTGCACCGCTCGCTGCGCGCCGCCGGTGTGCTGATGATCAGGATCCCGCGGGCCGGACGATTGATCGAGGTGGACGGTGTCGACGATGCCCTCGGCATCGAGGGGATCACGGGGGTGGAGTTGTCGGTGTCCACCGGTACCTACCTGATGCCGGTTCCCGATGGGGGTCGGTACCTGGGCTTTGTGTTCGCCTCGGCAGGCAGCCCTGTCGAGGTCGAGGAGGCGCTGCGAGCCGCCGATGACCTGATCGTCGGTTCGGATCGAGGGCTGAGCTCAGTGTTGGCCCGTGGGGGGGACGACCCCCCCTACCGCCCCGCCTGCCCACAGTGCGCTGGCTGTCACTGGGGAAGGCGGAGCGCGTCTCTCGGAACTCTCAGTGTTGGCCCGTTGGAGGGACGACCCCACCGCCGACCCGCAGTGCGCTCGCTGTCACTGGGGAAGGCGGAAGCGCGTCGCTCGAACTCTCAGTCGAGTGGCGTCTCGAGGGCCGGGCTACGGCGAGGACCCCATCTGCGGAACACGGTACGACGCTGTCCGGGGGCGGAGCGGTCCGAGGTCCAGGGGGCGTACGGCGCCATGGTCAACTCGGCGAGCGAGAGAAGCACCGTGTCGTAGTTGACGCGCCACCCGGCGAACGACGCCCAGGCGGCATCCCGATCCTCTCGCAGCGGGACACCCGCAGCGGCCAGGGTGTCGATGGCCTCGTCGAACTCGGCGCGTGTGATGCTCACCGGGTCGCCCGGTGATGGGTCTGGGTCGAAGGCGATCCCGAAGAAGGCGGCGACGTGACGGAAGGCGATGTAGCCGGCGCGCAGGCAGATGTCGGCGGAGGGATCGTGGGGGATGTCGAGCGCGGCGTTTATCAGTGCAGCCGTGTCGAGCACCGCGCCCCCGGCAGTGATCCACGAACGATCCGGCTGAGGTGAGCGGAAAAAGACCAGCGGGGGGTAAGAGGTGTGGGTCTCGTCCACCTCGGCGAACCAGCGCTCCCAGTCGTCCCAGAGGGCTTCATACGAATCCGCCCAGCCGATGCGGTGGAACCGGAGCAGCAACTCGACCGCCGATGGAGGGCTTCCCGCCCGGACCTCGAGAAGGGCCACTTCCCGCTCCCGCCGGCTGAAGGCGTTGTACATGGTGGGCAGGTAACTGATGAGCAGGGCGATGATGCCAAGACCCGCCGTCGCCTCGGCGAATGCGAGGACGTGGTCAACGACAGACTCGGCACGGACAAACCCCAGAGTGAGTAGCGAGGAGCCGCTGATCGAGAAAGCCTCGAATGCGGTCCTGCCCCCGAGCGCCCAGAACATGAGGGTGAATCCCATTGCGACCGTGAACGCCCAGGCGAAGGGAAGAAGCACCAGGCTGACCGGCGCATAGAGAGCCATGACACGATCGCGAGCCACGTACTCACGCCGCTCGGAGGCGAGCAGACGGAAGAGCCTGCCAGTGGTGAAAAACACGGCTCTGGTGAGCACGTTCACGTCGCCACGGGGCAGCACCACGGTCCGCACCACGGCCAGAAAGCCCCAACCGGCGACCAATAGGCCACCGATGAACGTCACCACTCGCAAGGCGGTCATCACCGGGCGGGGACGCTAATCGGGATAACGGGCCTGCCAGGATGGATGGATGGACATGGCGCGTTCCTCTGGGGTCCTGCTCCACCTCACCAGCCTCCCCGGACCCGACGGGATCGGTGACCTCGGACCTGCAGCCTTCGAGTGGGTAGACAGGCTGGCCAGCACCGGGTGCCGCTACTGGCAGATCCTGCCTCTCGGACCGACAGGCTACGGGGACTCGCCCTATCAGTGCTTCTCTGCCTTCGCCGGCAACGCATATGTGGTCGCATCGCAACCGCTGCTGGAGGAGGGGCTGCTCGTGCCGTCGGACCTGGGCGACCGCCCCCAGTTCTCGCCCCACCACGTCGACTATGGCCGGGTGATTCCCTGGAAGCTCGATCTGCTCGACCGCGCTTTCGATCGGTTCGTCCCAGACGACGAATACGCCGCATTCCGCCGGTCCGAGGCGGCATGGCTCGACGACTTCGCCCTGTTCATGGCGCTCAAGGACCAGTACGGCGGCCGCCCCTGGGTGGACTGGCCGGCGCCGCTGCGCGACCGCCACCCAGGGCAGTTGGAGCGGGCGATGGACGCCTACCGGGTGGAGGTGGAGCGTCACGCCTTCCGGCAGTGGCTCTTCCACCGGCAGTGGGGTGAAGTCCGCCGGCGCGCCCATCGACGCGGGGCTGCTGGTGATCGGCGACATCCCGATCTTCGTCGCCCACGACTCGGCCGACGTCTGGGCCAACCGGGACCTGTTCCTTCTCGACGAACACGGACGGCCGACCGTGGTGGCCGGGGTGCCTCCCGACTACTTCTCGCCGACTGGTCAGCTTTGGGGCAACCCGCTCTACGACTGGGACCGGCATCGTCACGACCGGCTATCAGTGGTGGATCGGGCGGCTGCAATCGGGCTCTCGCTGGTGGACCTGGTCCGACTCGACCACTTCCGCGGATTCGCCGGCTACTGGGAGATCCCGGCCGACGCCGAGACGGCAATCGCCGGCCGCTGGGTACCCGGACCCGGAGCCGACGTTCCTCGAGCGCGTGCGAGGCGGCTGGGGCGACCTCCCCCTCATCGCCGAGGACCTCGGCGAGATAACCCCGGACGTCCACGCGCTGCGCGACCGCTTCGAGCTACCCGGGATGCGCATCCTCCAGTTCGCCTTCGACGAGCGACATGAGCAACCCCTTCCTTCCCCACAACTACGCCAGCGGAGCGTCGTCTACACCGGCACCCACGACAACGACACCACCTGGGGTTGGTGGACCACCGCCCCCGACAACGAGCGGCGGATGGCGATGGACTACCTGGGGTCGGACGGGACCGACATCGCATGGGACCTGATCCGCGCCGGTTGGCGCTCACCCGCCGCGGTGGCGGTGGCGCCACTCCAGGACGTCCTCGACCTGGGCACTGAGGCGCGGATGAACTTCCCAAGCCGGCCCGCAGGCAACTGGCGTTGGCGGGTCGGAGTGCCCCCGCTGCCCGAAGCCCTTTGGGAGCGACTGTCGGAACTCAACGCCGAGACGGGGCGAGTGATCGATACGCGATTAGCCGGCCTGGCCGCGCCCGCCGGAGATTGGCGGCCGTCGAGTTGATTCCGAACCAGGTTCAGGCCTTGGCCACCAATTCGTCGGCGACGTCGGGGACCGCCCGGTACAGATCGCGACGGCGGCCGCTGATAGTCGCCACCAGGGGGTCGCTCCGGCAGTTGGAGCGGTGCCGTGTGCACATCCGAGTACGGGATCTGAGCGAGCAGGTGAGAGATGCAGTTGAGCCGCGCCCGTCGCTTGTCGTCGGCCTCCACTGTGTACCACGGCGCTTCTGGGATGTCGGTGTGGACGAACATCTCGTCCTTTGCCCGCGAGTACTCGACCCATCGAGTGCGCGACTCGAGGTCCATCGGGGACAGCTTCCAACTCCTCATCGGATCGTTCATCCTCGAGGCGAAGCGGCGCTCCTGCTCCTCGTCGCTCACCGAGAACCAGTACTTGATCAGCCGTATCCCGTCCTCGACCAGCATCCGCTCGAAGACGGGGCACTGGTGGAGGAAGCGGCGGTACTCGTCTGGCGTGCAGAACCCCATCACCCGCTCCACTCCAGCGCGGTTGTACCAACTGCGATCGAGGAGGACTATTTCCCCGGCGGCGGGGAGGTGGGAAACGTACCGCTGGAAGTACCACTGGGAGCGTTCCCGCTCGGTGGGGGCGGGTAGTGCGACGATGCGCGCCGACCGCGGGTTGAGATACTCGGCGATCCTCTTGATGACACCACCCTTGCCGGCAGCGTCGCGGCCCTCGAAGACCACCACCACGCGATCGCCTTCCTGGCGCACCGACTCCTTGAGCTTGACCAGCTCGGCCTGCAGGTCGAGGAAGAGCCGCGCTCGTAGGCTTTCTTGGGGAGCTTGGTGTGGTGGGCATGCTTGGTGCTTGCATCGTCCTTGGCCATGTGCGTGGCCAATCTGGGGAACCGCCGATTCGGCTCGGAGGATGTGCCTCCGCCTGGTACGTAGCATCCGATGTGTGCCGCCGCGACTGCTCGGGCTCTGCGCCGTTCTGCTCCTGGCCATGGCCTGCTCCGCTTCGGATTCGAACGGGACGACCGTGGCCGGGACCGAAACCCAGACCACCACGGCTGGTGCCGCCACCACCATCGAAACAGCCACCACCGTCGCTGGCACGGCGACCACTGCCGGAGCGGCGGGTGGAGACACCGACGGTGGTCTCTTGATCCTGGACGGATCGGGCAATGTTGTCGTGCAGACACCGGATGGGAGCGGGTCGAACCAGATCACCGACGACGCCGGTCCCGATCAGGTCTATCTCCAACCCACATGGTCGCCGGCCGGCGACCGGGTTGTGGTGACATCCCTCACGGCCGAGGGCTCCACCATCCTGGTGGTGCCTCTCGATGGCGAACCGATCCCGACCGCTACAGACTTCGCACCGTTCTTTACCAATGGAGCCCGGCAGGCGATCACGTCGCCTTCCTGGGAACCCCCGAGCAAGGTGGCATCACGCTGGGGGTGCTCGATGCCGCCGCGGGAACTATTGAAACGATCGACACCGGGCAGCCCTACTACTTCCATTGGTCGTCCGATGGCTCCCGGCTCGCTGCCCACGTCGGCTCGGACCGGCTCGATCTGATCGACCCCGCCACCGGGGATGTGACGCCTCTGGGGCAGATTCGGGCAGTTTCCAGGCTCCGGAATGGCATCCCGACGGGGCCCGGTTGGTCGCGGTGCTCCACGGTGAGGCCGGCGGAATCAACGCCGCCTACTCGGCGCAGGGAATCAGCCAGCGCCTGGCTGTCATTGAAGTCGCCTCAGGTAGGTCGAGGAGCTTGCCGTCGTCGAGGGTGCCGTCGCTTCGCAGGTGGCGCCGGGTGGCGACCGCATCGCTTACAACGTCGCCCGGGCCCGAGGGAGGCGAGGTCTGGGTGACCGACTTCTCAGGTGGTCGCCCCCAGAGGGTGGCGCGGGGCACTGTGGTGGCTTTGCAGTGGAGTCCCGACGGCGATCGCCTGCTGATGCTCCGACTGGCTCCCGACAACGTTGCCCCGGTCGTGCCAATCGTCTGGGGCGGGAGCGGTCCGACCGAGTTCCCCGGATCACCCCCGACACGGGCGTTTCTCAGCGAGTACCTGCCGTTCTGGGAGCAGTACAGCCGTGGGTTGACGCTCTGGTCTCCCGACGGGGGAGGCGTTCGCGTACCCCGCCGCCGGTACTGACGGCGACCGGATCATGGTCCAGCCGATCGACGCCACCGAGCCCATGGACGCCGGGGCGGGCAGCGTGGTCGCCTGGTCACCCTGATCTCTACCCTCGGGGCCGCCGCGGTGTGGGGGACGAAGACCTGGAAGACGACAGCAAAGGAGCCGCAAACGGAACGACCCTTCGGGTCGGCATCCGTCCGCTGGTGGATTTCATCCACACCGAGGCAGCGGGTGGCGTCGTCTTGCTCGCTGCCACCCTCGTGGCACTTCTCCTAGCCAACTCCCCGTGGAGCGAGGCATACCAGTCGTTCTGGCACACGCCTTTCTCGATCGAAGCAGGGCCGCTGCACCTGAGCCTCGACCTCCAGGAGGTGGTCAACGACGGGCTCATGGCCGTCTTCTTCTTCGTCGTCGGGTTGGAGATCAAGCGCGAGCTGGTCGCCGGGCACCTGTCGCGAGGCGCCAGGCGGCGCTGCCCGCGATCGCCGCCGTCGGCGGGATGGTGGTGCCGGCGCTGCTCTACATGGCCGTCAACGCCGGCGGGCACCGGCAGCGCGCGGGTGGGGCGTCCCGATGGCGACCGACATCGCCTTCGCGGTCGGCGTGCTGGCGCTGCTCGGCGACCGCGTCCCGGCGTCGCTCAAGGTGCTCCTGCTCGCCCTCGCCATCGTCGACGACATCGGCGCCATCGCTCGTGATCGCCCTCTTCTACAGCGACGACGTGCACCTCGGCTGGGCTGCGGCCGCGGCCGCGCTGGTGGCGGCGAGGCGTTGATGCGATCGCTCGGCGTGCGGTGGTGGCCTGCCTACGCCGGGGCCGGGGTGGCGGCGTGGCTGCTCCGCGTTGGAGAGCGGGATCCACGCCACCATCGCCGGTGTCACCCTCGGCCTGATGGCACCCACGCAGCCGGCACGGCGGAGCGACATGATCGACGAGTACGAGCTCACCGACCTGTCGACGCCTCGGGCCGCCAGACAGACGGCGGTCGCCGCCCGTGAATCGGTCTCGGTCGTCGAGTGGCTGGAGCACGGACTCCATCCGTGGACAAGCTTCGTGATCCTCCCCATTTTCGCCCTGGCGAATGCTGGCATCCCGTTGAGCAGCGAAACGCTCGAGGGAGCAGCCGGGTCCCCGATCACACTCGGCGTGATACTCGGTTTGGTGGTCGGAAAGACGGTGGGGATCACGGCCTTCGCCTGGCTGGCAGTGCGTACCCGGGCCGGCGAGTTGCCGGAAGGCGCAACGTGGCCGGCGATCACGGGAGTGGCGGCCGTGGCGGGGATCGGGTTCACCGTCGCCATCTTCATCGCCGGTCTCGCATTCGAGGACCCCGGGATGCAGGACCTGGCGAAGATCGGAATCCTCGGCGGCTCCCTGCTCGCCGCGGTGCTCGGAGCACTTCTCCTCCGCTTACCGGGCCGGACAGAGCCATTTCCCGAAGACTGACCCTCACCCCGCCGTCATCCCGGCCACCGATTTCGAGCGCCGCACCCAGCGGCACCGCCAGTCGGTCCATGTCCGCCCACGGGTCACCATCCGCCATTCTCGGTCCGATGGTGCCAACCCGCCACCGATCGGGCTTGCTCCTCCCGATTTCACCCCAGGTCATAGGCACCGCCACCGGGGCGCGCGGCTTTGGGCGGACCGACCATGGGCACACCCCTGATTGGGCGTACCGGTTGCGGAGCCAGTCGATGAACACCCTGCCCTCGCGCTTGGCGATACGGAACTCCGTGGTCAGACGGTCGGGGTGCCGCGCCGCCAGGGCGGTGGCGATGGCCCTTGCGGTCTCCCCCACCTGCTCGATGGTCGCCTCCGGGACCAGCGGCACGACGACGTGGTAGCCCTTCGACCCCGTGGTCATCGGCAGACCGGCGAGCCGTAACTCCCCGAGGATCTCCTCTACCCGCCGTGCCGCCCAACGGGCCGCGACCACGTCGCCTTCGGGTGGGTCGAGGTCGAAGATCATCCGGTCGGGCCGGTCCAGTGAGGGTGTGCGGCTCGTCCAGACATGGAAGGTCACGGTCCCTTGGTTGGCCAGGTAGACCAGTCCGTCTCCGTCGTTGACCACGGGGTGCTCCACCGTTCCCTCCTCCTTGGGGACCACGACCCGCTCGATCGACTCTGGGAAGTAGTCGGCGGCGTTCTTCTGGAAGAAGCCCTGCTGGCCGATGCCGTTGGGGTACCGCTCGAGCGTGAGCGGCCGGCCCTTGGCATGGGGAACCATCAGCGGGGCAACCGCCTCGTAATAGCCGACCAGGTCGCCCTTGGTGATCCCGTCCTCGGGGAACAGCACCTTTTCGGGGTTGCTCACCTCCATGGGACGATTCTGCCCAAGCGGCGGCCGGCTACGACGGATCGAAGCGGACCCGGCGTCCCCTCCGCTCCAGTTCCTCGACGAGAGCCGCCTCGCTGAAACCCGCGAGGTCGATCGACCAGTCACGCTCTCTCGGCGGCGGAGCCACCTCGATGAGCCCGGCGACCCGGTCGCGAAGGGTGCGGGCCCATGCCCGCCCTTTGGCACCGGCCTCGAGACTGAGGGTGCCGTCCGAGTTGGCGCGGTAGACCCTGGCCTCCATCTGAGGATTGGCACGCGATCCGCGCTCCCCGTACACGAGGAGGACCGACCCGGCGGGCACATCCTGGATGCCGCCGACGGCGACGAAGTCGCCCTCGAAGGCCCACCCCGTATCGAGCGAGCCGTCCACGTTGGTGACCACCTTCGCCCAATTCTTGTGTCGCTCGTCGCCGATCAGCGGCACCTCGACCGGGATGAGGACGGCTTCGTCCATGCCTACGACTGTAAGGAAGCGGACGGCGGATGTCCGCTTCATGTGGCAACCTCGGCGCGGTGGATCCCGGATCGAGCACTTACGAACTGGCGGGGCGGGGGCTCCTGATCGGAACCTGCAGCTGGACCGATCCGACGCTGACCGGCAACACGTCGTTCTACCCCCGCAAGGAGATGACGGCAGAGGAGCGGCTTCGCCACTATGCAGACCACTTTCCCATCGCCGAAGTCGATTCCACCTACTACGCACCGCCCAGCGAGATGACCGCCGGGCTTTGGGTGGATCGCACACCCGACGGTTTCACCTTCGACATCAAGGCATTCCGGCTGATGACCCAGCATCCGACGCCGCTGTCGTCGCTTTGGAAGGACTTCAGGGAGAAGATCCCCGAAGAGGCGAAAGAGAAGAAGAACATCTACGTCCGCGACCTGCCGCGGGAACTGCAGGCGGAGGCGTTCTCCCGCTTCTCGGAGGCGCTGCTACCGCTCCACTCTTCGGGCAAGCTGGGTCTGATCCTGTTCCAGCTACCCCCGTACGTGTACCCCAACCGGGGGAGCTTTGGCTATCTCAAGTGGGCCGCTGCGCAACTTCCCGACTACCGGATCGCCGTCGAGTTCCGCCAGGGAAAATGGATGGACGAGGAGCACCGCGAGGACACGCTCTCCTTCCTCGACCGCCACGGCATGACCTACGTCGCCGTGGACGAGCCGCAGGGATTCAAGAGCTCGGTGCCTGCGATAGCCGCTGCCACCTCCGACGTCGCCGAGGTCCGCTTCCACGGCCGCAACGCCGAGACCTGGGAGGCAAAGGGAATCTCCGCCGCCGAGCGCTTCAAGTACGACTACCAGCGCCCCGAGATGGAGGAGTGGCTCCCCCGGATCGAAGCCCTCCAGGAGCGGGCCAAGGAAACCCACCTCCTGATGAACAACTGCTACGCCGACTACGGGATCCGCTCCGCTCAACTCCTGGCCGGTCTGTTGGGCTGACACGGAAGACGGCAGACGGCGGACGGCAGACGGCAGACGGCAGCCAGAAATTCCCAGGAAACGGTTCACTCCCAAAGGTGCGCTGACCCAGGGGCGAGCACCGTTGGGAGTACGGCAGCTCCCCTACCCGCTGCTCCGCAGCGGGGTCCTTCCCACCTGGGGGGACGGAGCAGAATCCGCCTTCTGTCCTGACACTTGCTGCCCGCTACGGTCGAACTCCATGGCGAGACGACTCACTCCAGAGGCTCTATGGGCGATCCCCCGGGTGGGGCCTCCGGTAGCCGCCCGTGATGGTTCCTTCCTCGTGGTCCCGGTGACCACCGCCGACATCGAGGCGAACAAGTCGACCACGCGGTTGTGGCGAGTGCCGGCAGGCGACGGCGAACCGGAGCCCATCACCTCGGCGGATGCGAGCGCTTCTAGCCCAGTGATCAGCCCGGACGGCGCCAACCTCGCCTTCGTCCGCAAGGACGATGCTGGCGACACCCAGATGTGGGTGCTCTCGTTGCGCGGTGGCGAGGCGCGCCGGGTAACCGACCTTCCGCTCGGCGTGATCGGAGCCAAGTGGCTTCCCGACAGCTCCGGGCTCGTGGTACTTGCCGAGGTCTACCGCGAGGCCTTGTCGCTCGACGCGGCCCGTGAGCATCGCAAGTCGTTGGAGGAGGGCTCGGTCAAGGCGCACGTCACCGAGGATCGCACTTATCGGTTCTGGGACGTCTGGCTCACCGAGGGAAAGGTCCCTCATCTCTTCCGCGTACCGGTGGAAGGCGGTGCAGCCGTCGATTTGATGCCCGACTCGAAGAGGTGGTGGCAATTTCCCTCCACCGATGACCCGATGGCGGACTTCGATGTCGCTCCCGATGGCTCCGAGGTCGCATTTGCCGCCGACACGTCCGAGCCTCCCCACTTCGAGCCGCGCTGGGCGATCTTCACGCTGCCCGTGGAGGGCGGCGCGGTGCAATGCCTCACCCCGGACCACACCGGTCACGACTTGCGTCCCCGTTACTCACCCGACGGCGCTCATCTCGTTTTCGGCATGCAGCGCAACCTCCAGTTCTATGCCGACCGGGTGAGGCTGGTGGCCATCGACCGCTCCACCGGCACCGAAGTCGTGCTCACCGAGGACTGGGACGCGTCGGCCACAACGTGGGAGTTCGAGCCTGGCGGCACGCTCGTGCTCGCTGCCGAGGACTCGGGGCGTCAGAGTCTGTATCGAATCGGTGTCGAGGTCGGCGAGCCGGTCCTGCTGGTCGAGGGAGGCACGCTGTCCGACCCGGTGCCGGTCGCCGAGAAGGAGGGCTATGTCCATCACCAGAGTCTCTCCGAGCCACCCGAGGTCGCCCGCTACAGCGAGGGAGGATTGCGTCGGCTGACGTCGTTCACCTCCGAGGCGCTCGAGGGCATCGAGTTGGGGGAGGTCGAGGAGATGGAAGTCACCGGGTCGGGGGATGACCCGATCCAGGTCTATCTGGTGAAGCCGCCGTGGGAGCCCGCCAACGGTCCTCTGCCCCTCATCCACCTCGTCCACGGCGGCCCCCACGGGACCTTCGGCGACGCCTGGCACAACCGGTGGAACGCCCACGTTTTCGCCGCCCCCGGACGGGCGGTGGCGCTGGTCAACTTCCATGGTTCAACCGGGTTCGGCGAGGCTTTCACCTCCTCGATACACGGTGCCTGGGGCGAGCACCCCACGGCCGACGTCCTCGCTGTCACCGACGACCTGATTGAGCGCGGTGTGGCGGATCCCGACCGCATGGCACTTGCGGGCGGCTCGTACGGTGGATACCTGACCTGCTGGATCACCGGGTCAACCGACCGGTTCACCTGCGCCGTGGCCCATGCCGCCGTAACCGACCTGCCTGCGATGTATGCCTCGGACTGGACCACCGATACCCGAACTTGCCTTTGGCGCCTTCCCGTGGGAGGACCTCGAGCGGGTAAACCGATGGAGTCCTTTCGCCCAGTCGGCCACGGTCGGGACGCCGACCCTCGTTGTCCACGGTGAACTCGATCTGCGGGTACCCGTGACCCAGGGACTTGCCTGGTACGGGATGCTCAAGGCCAGAGGGGTCGAGGCCCGACTGGTCCACTATCCGGACGAGAACCACTGGATCCTCAAGCCACAAAACTCGCTCCACTGGTACGGCGAGGTGCTGGGATGGCTAGACCGGCACCTAGGAGCTCAGGCGGAAGACGGAAAGCGGAAGACGGAAGGCGGACTCTCCGGTCCTGCACACTCTGGCTAGAGCGGTGGTCTGTCGGCGTTCATTGCCAGGCAATTGCCGTGACGATTCAGCACCCACCGTTGCAAGTTTTGCCGAAGATTTGGATCGCGTTCACCCATTGAGTGGGTCGTGGCTGTACTCGGGATACCAGCCGCGATAGCCCAAGAGCCGGCCCAATGCCGCCAGCGGAATGAACATCGCTGTTTGAACCGCGGGCGGGGGACTGGCGAGTTGCAGCTCGTCTTCGAACTCCCGCATCAGCACAGCGAGGTGGAGCGGATTTGGGAAGCCCCTTGCGGTTGGTCTTACCGTCGGCCGCCAGACCGAAGAAGGTCTCGAAGAACATTTCGGTCCGAAGTGCCGGTCTGAATTCGCCCAACACGTGGACGTCCTCCTCCCCGGCGTTCCACCAGACATGCGAATGGCCGGGAGGTATCACGGCTACGTCCCCGGGCGACAGAACACGCTCCTCATCATCGATGGCGAGCGTGAGCGTTCCCGAAAGCACCTCGAATCGCTCTTCCTGATTCGGATGGACGTGAGCTGCGGCGACATGTCCGCCGGGCTTAGCGAATAGATCGCCCTGGAGAAGTTGGCCCTGCGTGTCGCCGGCCACTTTCCGCCAGATCAGCCTTTCTCCGGTCACAGGGTGCTCGAGAACTTCTCCGGGCTTTGCCATGGCCTCCTCTCCCTTGGTGGTCCGGACGCTACGGGTGCACCAGCACGTGATCTATCCCAGGAATCTGGGATTCTCGGTCGTGTCGATGGGCGGCCTGTCAGAATGGCTCGGTGACACTGGTTGGTCTCGAGCACCGCAGACGCTTTCTGCGGCTGCTCCATCAGAACCTGGACCTTGCCGCCTTCTTCGCGGCGGCCGATCAAGCCCTTGCAGGACTGATCGAGTTCGACAGTTCATGCTGGCTCAGCCTCGACCCTTCCACCCTGCTGCCCACCAGTCACTTCACCCGGGCGATCGAGAGCGACCACTTGATGGAGCTGGCAGCCAACGAGTTCCTCCAGATGATGTGAACAAGTTCGCCGACCTGGCCCGTGCTGCCCACCCGGTGGGGATTCTCAGCGAGGCCACAGCGGGCCGTCCAGAACGAAGCTCCCGCTTCGTCAACGTGCTCAAACCGTACGGCTATGGAGAGGGAGACGAGTTGAGGGCGGCCTTTCTCGATGGCGTGTCGGTGTGGGGTTGTGCAGTCATCCATCGTCGTCAAGGTCTGTTCGACAACCGTGACGCCGAACTCGTCGCTGATGTGAGCACCTACATCGGGGAGGGAATCCGCAGGGCCATCCTCGTCACCGCACTCACAACCGACACCTGGGCCCGATTCCCCGGGCCTCATCCTCCTCCGCAGCGACAATTCGGTTGAGAGAATGACGCCTGCCGCCAGGCGTTGGCCGGGCGATCTGCTCGACACGACCGGTGACTCCTCCGCCGTGCCTCTCGGTGGTTATCAGTCTCGCCAGCAAGGCTCGAATGGTTGTGGACGGGGCCATCGACGAGGTGGCGAAGGTTCGTGTGCCCAGACGGAACGGCGGGTGGTTCCTGATGCACGCCTCGCTGCTCACAGGTGACTCAGAAGGCCCTGTCGCGGCGTTGATCTCTCCGGCGACTCAGCCGGAGATCTCGACCCTGATCGTCGAGGCCTACGGGCTCTCGAAACGCGAACGGGAGGTCGCCCGGCTCGTCTTTGCCGGTCTCGCCACGCAGGAAATCGCCGACGCCCTCCACGTCTCCTCGTACACGGTTCAGGATCACCTCAAGGCCATCTTCGCCAAGGTCGGAGTCCACAGTCGGCGCGAGCTGGTAGCACAGGTCTTTCTCCAGCACTATGCGCCAAGGCTCGAGACCGGCGCCCCGGTCGGTTCCAACGGCTGGTTCGCTGCGACATAGGCCGGAGGTTGATTCCCAAAAGGTCGTCTTACCCTCCAGTTGAGGCTAAGACGATTTTGTCATTCCGGTGGGTGGCTTCAACCTCGTGTAGAGCGTTAAGCAATGGGCGAATGCTCGTACTTCTGACTTCCGACTTCCGCCCTCCGACTAGTCAGACGGCCATCACCGCCAGCAGCGTTCCCTCCCGAATACGAACTGACGCGACAGGTAGGAGGAACTGGTTGCTCACCCCCCAGGTGGACCCCGGGTCAATCCTCGCATCGGATAGTTCCCACCGCAGTCCCTCGGTAGTCACCCCCTCGGCGACACCGTGGAAAGGAAGCAGGGAAACCAGAGCCCCGACCGAGCCGTGGAGCCGGTTTGCGCTATGTATGACCACCGATCTCGCCCCGGCGACCAGCCACTCGATCTCCATTCCGGCGTGGGTGGGCGCGGTGAGTAGGAGCGCATTTGCCAGCGTGTGATCCAGCCTGCCGCCGCGCCCACCAACCACCACAACACGATCGGCATCAGCGCGGTGCGCCGCGCCTAGGGCGAGTTCGAGGTCGGTTGCGTCCTTGTCTTCCGGGTGGCGCTCGACAGCCGCCCCGGCATAGCCGCCAAGTCCTGCGGCGACACCGAATCGAGATCGCCTATGACCAGATCCACCTTCAACCCGAGGTCGAGGGCAAGTTCCAGCCCCGAGTCAGCAGCAATCACCAAGGCGGGGCCGGGCAGATCCTCGATGACATCCCCGGGCACCGGGTCGCCGCCGGCGAAGATCACGACAGTGGTACCGCCCTCGGTGGTCACATCGTTGCTGCCAGGCGGCGGGCGTAGTAGCTAGCCCATGGTCCGGTTGGGGAGTCCATCCGGTAGGAGCGGGCTGCTTCTAAGAGGAGTGTCACCAACCGGGGTCGATCGAGCCATGCTCCAACTTCGCCACGAAGTGCCTCGAGGGCATGGTCGGCGTACCACAGCGCCCACTCCGGGTCGTCGTCTCCTACCGCTTCGACGTGGGCCTGCTTGGTATCGGAGAGGATCCGCTCAATCCGCTCCTCAGCGGAGAGCGGGGGTGGGGAAGTCCCGTATACCTCGGGGTTGGCGCACGCCGGCATCCTCTCCCCCGCCAGACCGGCTAGGAGATTCTCCATGGCGAGCTCGCTCATCCGGGCGCGGGTGGTGACAGAGGCGCTACCGATGTGCGGGACGATCACGCAGTTGTCCATCTCGAGCAAAGGGTCGGCCGGATCGATCGGCTCCGGATCGGTCACATCGAGCCCGGCGGCGGCGATGACGCCGGACCCGAGCGCCTCGGCAAGCGCACTCTGATCCACCAGACCACCGCGCGCCACGTTGACCAGGACCGCACTTGGCTTCATCAGAGCCAGCGCCTCCCGGTCGATAACGTGCCGGGTCGCTTGATTGAGCGGCGCGGTGAGGACGACATGGTCGGCGACGGAGAGCATCTCGTCGAGTGGGAGCCGACGGGCACCTAGCTCGAGCTCTGCCTCGGGGCGCGGGTTCGGACCGGTGTAGACGATTTCCATGCCGAATCCGAGCGCACGACGTCCCACGGCCCGGCCGATCCGCCCCATACCGACAACGCCGAGCACGGTGTGGTGCAGATCGTTTCCGAGCAGGAGATCGGGGGCCCAGCGCTGCCACTCACGCGCAGCCACCATCCGGGCACCCTCGACGAGGCGGCGACCCGCCGCGAGGAGCAACCCGATGGCGGTGTCGGCGGTGGTGTCGGTGAGGACATCTGGGGTGTAGCCCACGGGTATGCCTCGCATCGTGCAGGCGGCGAGGTCGATGTTGTCCAATCCGACTGCTACCTGGGATATCACCCGCAGACGAGTCGCCGATTCGAGGAATGGGGCATCGATCGGATCGGAGAGCATGGACAGCAGACCGTCAGCGGCTTGCACCGAGGTTCTGACCCGATCCGCCGGCATTGGGCCATCGCCGTCCCACACCTCGACGACCGCAACGTCCTCCAAAGGGCGGAGGGAGACGCCCCATGGCCTCCTGGTGACAAGTACGACCGGCGGTGCGACCACGGTCACCCCTCCGATGAGGCTGAGTTGCTCAGGCGGTCGCTATCCCACCTAGGTCGGATACCTGCTTCTGGGCGCTCCTCACCGCGAAGGAGGTAGCGATGATCACGACCCCCCAGACGATGAGCCAGATGCCGAGAATCCAGACGAGGGTGACAACCGACATTCCTGGCCAGGCGAGCACAACCCCCCCGGCAATCACGCTGAGGACCCCTCCAAAGATCGCCCAGCCTCGAGCGGGAGTCGTGTGGTCGCCGATGGCATCCACCGTCCTGATGATGCCGGCGACGACCCAGTAGATCCCGAGCAGCAAAGCCAGGCTGACGATGGTCACGCCGATGTTCCGCAGCGACCACAACCCGACGATGATCGAAAGAACACCGAGCAGAGCGGACATCACCCTCATCCCGCCCGATTCACCCGGGCGAAACACCGCCACTATCTCGAAGATGCCCGCCACCAATAGCTGTATTCCGAAGAGGACGGCGATGGTGACGACGGTCGCCTCGGGCCATACGAGCACCATGATCCCGAGGATCAGAGTGAGGATCCCGTAGAACAACACCCATCCCCAACTCCTGGCCAGGCCCTGCAGGGTGTCGGTGTCAGAACTGTATGTCATTCGCTCGTCCTCCCTCGAGTCGCGGTCATGCTACGACTTCGATCCGCCGGCGCATGGTCAAGCTCAGCTGCGGGGTACCTCGTTCCAGGGGAGGTCTTTGTCGCCCCGGGGCTCGCCTGGAAGGCCGAGGACCCGCTCCCCGAGGATGTTCCGCATGATCTCCGACGTTCCGCCCTCGATCGAGTTGGCCCTCGCCCTGAGGAAGTTGCGCTGCGGACTGAAGGCCCCGATTCCCGCCCGCTCGGGTCGCCCGAAGTCGTAGCCCTTGGGGTAGAGGAGTCCCTCGGCGCCGAGCAGCGACATGGTGAATTCCGTGATCCGCTTGTTGAGTTCGGCCCAGTGGAGCTTCGATGTCGAGCCCTCGGGTCCGGGTGTCCCCCGCCGCCGGTTCTCGTTGGCGCGGAGGTTGGTGAGCCGTAGGACCTCTGCCTCGATCCAGAGAGCGGTCAGTTCGTCGCGGCGCGCCGCGTCGGTGTGGCCCCTCTCTTTCCAGGCGGCTACTGCGGCCGTGATCGCTCCGGACCCGCGAGGCTGCACCACCGACCCGATGGCGACACGCTCGTTCATGAGTGTCGTCATCGAAACCCGCCAGCCCTCCCCCACATCGCCCAGGCGATATGCATCCGGAACCCGGGCGTCCGAGAAGAAGACCTCGTTGAACTCCGCCTCGCCGGTGATCTGGTGGAGGCCTCGCACCTCGACATCCGGTTGGTTCATGTCGATCACGAAATAGGTGAGCCCGCGGTGCTTGGGAACATCGGGATCGGTCCGGGCGACGAGCAATCCCCACCGGGCGCTGTGCGCCAGCGTGGTCCACACCTTCTGCCCGTTGACCACCCATTCGTCGCCATCGCGCACCGCACGCGTCGCCAGAGCCGCCACATCAGACCCGGCTCCGGGCTCGGAGAACAACTGACACCAGATCTCCTCGGCGGTGAACAGCGGTCGGAGCCAGCGGCGCCTTTGCGCCTCGGTGCCGTGGGCGAGGACGGTGGGGGCCCCCATCCCGTGGCCGATGACGTTGCGGATCACGTTGTCGGAGGACGCCCCGGCCGCGGCAAGCCTCTCCGAGACCGTCTGCTGGTGCCTAGGGCTCACGCCCAGTCCGCCATCATCGGGGGGAAACGACACCCAGGCCAATCCGAGGTCGAACTGCGCTCCCCAGAACTCGCGGTCGGCAGTGATACCCGGGTCGTGTGTCTCGAGGAGCTGGTCGATACGCGAGGCGATCAGCGTCTCTTCGTCGGTCATCGTGGTCGTCATGCGAGGCGGGACAGGGTACCTGTCACTCGACGTGTCATCCGGACCCGCGTCGACCATCATCCCCCCGATGGCGATCACCGATCAAGGCCTGCTCATCCACGATACGGACCCGATCCAGGCGGAGGGTAGGTCCGAGGCACTCCCCATCACCCCCCTGGAGAAGATGTTCCGGAGAGACAACCTGATTCCGCCGCCGCCTTCGAAGGACTGGCGGCTGGTGCTGGAGGGGGTATCCCGCCCGGCGACATTCACCGTGCCCGAGTTGGTCGATGCGCTCCCGACGGTCGAGGTGACCGCGGTGTTGCAGTGCGCAGGCAACGGGCGAGGGCTGCTCGCCGGGCCTCCCCCGGGAACGCCTTGGCGGACCGGCGCTGCGGCGAATGTCCGGTGGACCGGGATCGCGGTGGCCGACCTCGTTGCGCTGGCCGGAGGCGCCGAGGATGGCAGCGGCTTCCTCACCGCCCTGGGCGCCGATGGAGCGGCCGGCGACCCCGGAAGGGTGGAGCGATCGGTGCCGCTGGAGGTGGGGCTGGAGCGGGGCCTGCTGGCCATCGGACTCAACGGGGACACGCTGCCCATATCCCACGGCGGGCCCATCCGCTTGGTGATCCCCGGGTATTTCGCGGTCAACAGCGTCAAGTGGGTGGTTCGGCTGTCGCTCACCGCCAAGGAGTCCGACGCCGACATCCAGACCTTCCGTTACCGGCTGACGCCGCCCGGTTCCCTCTCGGGACCTCACGATCCATCTTGCTGGGAGATGCCCGTGAAGTCGTGGGTCACCAGACCCGAGGCGGGCGCGGTCTTGTCGGGAGCCGTTGAACTGGAGGGAGTCGCCTTTTCCGGTGCAGGCCAGGTGACCGAGGTCGAGGTGACCGGCGACGGAGGAAAGACATGGCACCCAGCCGTGCTCGGTCCTTCGGCGGGCCCGGCGTCGTGGCGCACATTTGCGGCGACCGTCGACTTGGGCACGTCCGGAGGTCTGATAGCCAGTCGAGCACGCGATGCCGCCGGCAATGAGCAGCCGGAACGATCCGTGCCGGACATCAACGGGTACGCCCCGAACGGTTGGCTCGAGCATGCCGTGCCTGTGCCAAGGGCTTAGACCGCCGCCTCAGCCGGTCAGTGTGACCTTCCCGTTGCTGATCACCGGTTTGCCACGCTCGGCGGTTTCCGCCGTCACCAGGAGATGGTCCCCCTCGTCCCAGATCTTCGTGACCAAGGTCTCACCGGGGTAGACGACACCCGAGAACCTCGCCCGGTACTCGGCGACCCTTGTCATGTCGCCGTGGAGGACCTTGTCCACCACCGCCTTGCACACCACCCCGAACGAGCACAGACCGTGGAGGATGGGCCGTTCGAAGCCGGCCATTGCGGCGAATCCCGGATCGGCGTGGAGCGGGTTCTTGTCACCCGACAGTCTGTAGAGGAGCGCCTGCTGGGGTAGCGTCGCCGAGGTCGCCACGATGTCGGGCTCGTCTGTAGGTGCAGCGGAAAAGGACGGCGGCCCCGGCTCCCCGCCGAACCCTCCCTCGCCGCGCAGGAACAGCGACGCCCGATTGGTGAACAATTTCTCGCCCGAGCCGTCGGTGGTCACCATCTCGACCACCGCCAGTGCCGCCTTTCCCTTGTCCCACAGTTCGGCGACCCGCCCCCGGTGGACCACCGTGGCCGCGGTCGGTATCGGGCCTTGCAGCGTGATTTGGTGCTCGCCGTGGAGAAGCAATGCCGGGTTGAACTCGAGACCGTCCACGCCCCCCACCCCGAGGAGGGCGGGGAAGGGTGGGACGGTGGCAAAGCTGGGGAGCACCGCCAGGCCGCCTTCGTAGGTGTATCGGAGCTCGGCCGGGTCGGTGGGGGGATCGCCGGCCCCGACGCCGAGGTGGTAGAGAATCACATCGTCCTGATCCCACCTGCCCTCGATCACTGGTAGCTCGGCGCCGAGGGCTCGGGACGGATCTACCGGCACCTCAACTGTCCTGCATCGCCGCCATCACCAGGCGGATCTCGTCGTTGCTGCTCAGCGGGATCTCGTATGTGGCGAGATCGCGCACCTCGTCGATGTGCTCCACCAGGTCCTCGACTGTCGGCACCACCTTCTGCCCGGCGAACCACCCGGGATTGGTGGCCACGAAGATACGGCCATAGCGGCCGCCCCCGGCGGTGAAGATCTCGTGGGTGTGCGGGTTCGCCTCCGAGGCGAGGTAGACCACCATCGGCGTCACCTGTTCGGGGTCGAGCAGGTCTGCAAGGGGACCGAGCAGATCCTCGGTCATCCTCGTCCTGGCTACGGGGGCGATCACGTTGCTGTTTATCCCGTATTTGGCTCCCTCGATGGCGAGCACGTTGCTCAAACCGACGAGACCCATCTTGGCGGCGCCGTAGTTGGCCTGCCCGAAGTTGCCGAAGATCCCGGCGTTGGAGGCGGCGAACACCAGCCGCCCGTAGCCCCGCTCCTTCATGACCCTGAAGGCCGGCATGGCAACGTGGAATCCCCCCAACAAATGGACGGAGAACACGCTCTCCACATCCTCGAGGGTGATGTTTGCGAAACTGCGATCGCGCAGTATTCCGGCGTTGCTGATGAGGACGTCCACCGCCCCGAAGGCGTCCATGGCGGTTGCGATGATCGCCTCACCCCCATCGGCGGTGGCCACGGAGTCGTAGTTGGCGACAGCCTCGCCGCCGCCGGATTCGATCTCGACGACCACGTCATCGGCAGCCCTGGTTCCCGAACCGGTGCCGTCCATGGCGCCGCCCAGGTCGTTGACCACGACCCGCGCCCCGCGCCGGGCCAACTCGAGGGCGTACGACCGGCCCAACCCGCCACCCGCCCCGGTGACGATGGCCACCCGGCCGTCGAAAGTTATGTCGGACATGGGCACGCGCCTCCTAAACGTCGAACCGGGGGCGGGACCTTAGATCGGGTGGTAGGTGGTTGGTGCCAAGTGAAAAGGCAGGCTCATGGTGCCATGAAGCCAAGCGGATTCCACCATTGGGGGAACGCAAGAAGAAACCCTGAAACCCGCCACTAGCTCATGTGGTTTACGGCTCAGCCGGCCGCCCCGGATCGCCGGAGGTTACCGATGTCACCCCTGGAGAATCCGAGTTCGGCCAGTACCGCATCGGTGTCCGCGCCAGGGATGGGAGGCGGGGAAGGAAACCCGGTCGGCGTCGCAGAGAACCGGGGCGCGGGGCGGGTTGGACCACTCCGGCGACCTCGATGAAGGTCCCCCGAGCCGCGTTGTGGGCATGCACCGGCGCCTCGGCCAGCGATAGCACCGCGGCGGCGCAGGCGTCGGTCCCCTCCAGCTCTGCCGCCCAGTCGTCCCTGGTGCGCGTGGAGATCACATCGGCGAGACGCCGGCGCAACTCGGGCCACATCGCCCTGTCGTACTGGGCGGGCAAGGACGACAGGTCGAGCCCGAGCCGTTCGGTGAGCACGGCGAAGAACTTCGGCTCGAGAGCACCGAGTGCCAGCGACTCGCCGTCAGAGGTGAGGTACGTGTCGTAGAAAGGCGCTGCGCCGTCGAGCAGGTTCGACTCCCGCTCCGGGGTCCACCACCCGGCGGCAAGGCCGCCATGGAAGAGGGCGGTCAGTTGGGCGACACCATCGACCATGGCGGCATCGACCACCTGACCCCGCCCCGACTGTCGCGCCTCGTACATGGCGGCCACGACGCCGAGGGCGAGCAGCATGCCGCCGCCGCCGTAATCCGCCACGAGGTTGAGCGGTGGCACCGGCGGTTCGCCCGACCGGCCGATCGGGTGGAGGGCGCCCGACACCGCCAGGTAGTTGATGTCGTGCCCTGCCGAAGCCGCCAACGGCCCCTCCTGGCCCCACCCGGTGACCCGCCCGTAGACGAGACGCGGGTTGCGCTCGAGGCACTCCCTCGGCGCTAAGCCGATCCGCTCCATCACACCGGGCCGGTAGCCCTCGATCAGCCCGTCCGAAGTCTCCACCAAGCGGAGCATCACCTCGACCGCTTCGGAATGGCTCAGGTCGAGAGCTATGGAGCGACGACCCCGCGACGTGACCGGGTCCTCGAATACGGCCCCGCCGGAACCCGGCCTCTCGACTCGCACCATCTCCGCCCCGAGGCCGGAGAGCACCATCCCACAGAACGGTCCCGGTCCGATCCCGGCCATCTCGATGATCCTCACCCCTGACAAGGGTCCCATCAGCAGGTTGCTAGCACGCTCCGTAGGCTCGGGGCGTGGAGTCGATCGTTTGGACGCTGCCGGAGGGGGAGACTCACGACACCGTCACCGGGCGCTTCATGGCGGAACACGGCATCGGCGGCTACCGCCAATTGGTGGACCGCTCGATCTCTGATCCGGAATGGTTCTGGGACGCCGTAGTCGAGTTCCTCGGCATCCCGTTCGCCACGCCCTACCGCCAAGTCCGCGATAACACTCGAGGCAAGCCTTGGACCACGTGGTTCGTCGGCGGGACCTGCAATCTCTCGACGGCATGCGTGGATCGGTGGGCCGCCGAGCAACCGGATGCTTCGGCGATCGTGGCGGCCACCGAGGCGGGAGGGAGACGCCGAGTCAGCTTCGCCGACCTCCTCGCCGCTGTCGAGAGAGCGGCCGGCGCCTTTACCGAACTCGGTGTCGAATCGGGCGATGCGGTCGGCTGCTTTCTCCCCATGTCCGTCGAGGCGGTGGTCACCCTGCTGGCATCCGCTCGGATCGGGGCGATCTTCATCCCGATTTTCTCCGGTTATGGGGCCGAGGCCGTCGCCGCCAGACTGATCGACCCTGCCCCCGCTCTCCTAGTGACCGCCGACGGCTATATGCGCCGCGGCCGCCTGGTCGAGATGAAGGAGACGGCTGACGAGGCCATGGCCATCGCGGGAGGGGTTCCCGCCCTGCTCGTCGTCTCCCACGCCGACCGCCACACACCGATGACCCGGGGACGTGATCACCGTTGGGACCAGGCGATGGAGGCGGCCGAACCGCTGGGAGCCTTGGCGGTGGACTCCGAGCACCCGGTGATGCTCGCCTACACGTCTGGGACCACCGGCAAGCCGAAGGGAGCCGTCCACGTGCACGGCGGGCTCACGGTCAAGCTCGCTCAGGAGGGAGCGTTCCACTTCGACGTCCAGCGCGGCGACGCTCTGATGTGGGCCACCGACATGGGGTGGATCATGGGCCCGTGGTCGGTGGTGGCGGCACTGGCCAACGGCGCGGCGGTGGGTGCATTCGACGGTGCTCCCGATCACCCCGATGCAGGACGTCTTTGGCGGCTGGCGGGGGAAATGGGTCTCACCCACCTGGGGATCTCGCCGACCTTGGTGAGGGCCCTCATGGCCCACGGCGACGAGGGCGCAACCGGCAACGACCTCGGCCCGCTGCGCATCTTCGGCTCGACCGGCGAGCCGTGGAATCCCGATCCCTGGTGGTGGCTGTTCCGCACCGTGGGCGGTGAGCGCATCCCCATCGTCAACATCTCGGGGGGCACCGAGGTCGGGGCGGTGATCGTCGGCGTCAACCTTCATCAGGGCTTGAAGCCGACCTCTCTGGGCGGTCCCTCACTGGGCATGGCGGCCGAGGTCTACGACGCTGCGGGCAATCCGGTGAGGGGCGCCGTCGGGGAACTGGTCATCGAGGACTCCTGGCCGGCCATGACGAGAGGATTCTGGAAGGAACCGGACCGGTACCTAGCCACCTATTGGAGCCGCTGGGACGGTGTATGGGCACACGGCGACTGGGCTTCGGTGGACGAGGACGGCTTCTGGTTCCTCCATGGGCGGTCCGACGACACGCTCAACATCGCCGGGAAGAGGATCGGCCCGGCCGAGGTGGAATCAGCCGCGGTGGCTGTGCCCGAGATAGTGATGGCCGCCGCGGTCGGGATCCCCGACCCGGTCAAGGGTGAGGTCGTGGTCGTCTACGCCGTGCCCCGCCCCGATGCCGAACCGGACGATGACCTCGCCCGTGTGGTGTCCGACCGGATCGCCGCCACTCTTGGCAGGGCATTCCGCCCTGCCGCGGTTCGATTCGTCTCCGACCTGCCCCGCACCCGCTCCGCCAAGATCATGCGACGGGTGGTCAAGGCGCTTGTTGTCGGCTCCGACCCTGGCGACCTCACCAGCCTGGAGAACCCGGAGTCGCTGGAGGAGATCAGGGGGAGCTAGACGGAAGGCGGACGGCGGCCAGAGGTGGGTTCGCCCTAGGTGGCTGGTGTCCCGACTCGCTCACCTATCACCAAGAGCCATCCATTTACCACCGCCCATCGTCCTCACGCGTCCTCGGGCGAGGGAGCGGGACGCAGGACGACTTCGGTGATGGCGCGGCGGTGGACGCGGGAGACGGTGAGCTCCCAGTCCCCCACCCGGACCCGGTCGCCGGGGCGCTCCGGGAGGCGGCCGAGACGATCGAGGATCAACCCGGCCACAGAGGTGTACTCGCCGTCGGGCAGCTCGACGCCGACATCGACCAGGTCGTGGACAGGAAAGTCGCCGGCCAGCACGACGGTCCCGTCACGCTCCCGGCGGACGGCACGCACGTCGCGGTCACCCTCGTCGTAAATCTCGCCCACCACTTCCTCGACCAGATCCTCGATGGTGACGATCCCCTCCACCGAGCCGTGTTCGGAGATGACCATCGCCATCTGATGACGTTCGGTTTGCATCACCCGCATCGCCCCGAGAACCCTGAGTGACTCGGGAAAGAACGGCACCTCGCGGGCAAGATCGCGCAGGTTGAGTTCGTCGCTCACTCCGAGCAGGTCGTGGATCCGGACCACCCCGACCGTCCGATTGAGGTCTCCCTCGTCCGCTACCGGGGCTCTCGTATGGCCGCTCTGGGTCAGCAGATCGAGCGCAGCAGCCGGGGTTAGCCTGGCATCGAGCGAGAAGACTGCGCCGCGTGGCCGGAGCACCTGGCGGAGACGGCGGTGCTCCAATTCGAGTGCACCGATGACGACGGTCCGCTGCTCGGTCGAGAAGGTCCCGTGGGCAAGCACCATGTCACGCAACTCCTCGGTGGAGACGTCCTCGGCACGCCTCCTCGGATCGCCGCCGAACAGCCTGACGACGAGGTCGGTGGACGCTCCCAACAGGCCGACCACCGGCTTCATGACGACGGACATCCAGTAGAGCGCCGGGCCGAAGACCATGGCCCACCGCTCAGCCCACTGCAGCCCGAGGCGTTTTGGCGCCAACTCACCGAGTACGAGGGTGAGGTAGGAGAGAATCAAAGTGACGAGCACCACCGCCATCGGGCGCGCCGCCCTGCCGAGGAAGGACAGCGGCTCGATCAGCGGCTCCGCCAGCGAGACGGCAGCCGTCGCCGAGGCGAGGAAGCCGGCGAGGGTTATCCCGATCTGGATGGTGGCGAGGAACCTGTTCGGGTCGCGCGCCAACTCAGCGACCCGCCGCCCCGACCGCGACCCGGATTCCATGCGCCGCAACTGGCCCTCCCGCAGGGTTATCAGCGCGATCTCGGTCCCGGCGAAGACGGCGTTCACCAGCACGAGCGCCAGCACCAAAGCCAGCTCGGGGAGGTATTCGCTCATGGCTCGAGAGGCAGGCTCATTAGACGGGAGGCGCCGGGTCGTATTGGATGGCGCGCCTCACCTCTACCGCCCGGTCCTTGGAGTGGAGTCGAGATACGAGGTGGAGCGCCATGTCGATCCCGGCGGAAACCCCAGCCGCGGTGATCACCTCGCCCGTGTCGATGAACCGATCGTCGGGTCGGATCTCGATGGTCGGGTCGATTGCGGCCAGCTCACCCAGCGATCCCCAGTAGGTCGTCGCCGGTCGGCCCTTGAGCAACCCGGCGTCGGCGAGGACCAGCGAGCCTGTGCAGACGCTGGTGATCAGTGCTCCATCGGAGGCGAGACCCTGCACCCAGGCGCGGATCTCGCCATCCCCCAACTGCGGCCTCGTCCCCCTTCCACCGGGGTACACCAGGACATCGAGTGGTGGCACCGATGACCAGTCGTGATCTGGTAGGACGCGCAGCCCCTTGGCGCATGTCACCACGCCGGGTGAGCGTGCCACGGTGACAACGTCAACGCCGTCCTCCGGCCACGAGAGCGCCCACATGCGGAGGACCTCCCATGGGCCCACCCAGTCGAGTTCTTCCGCACCCTCGAAGACGAAGATGCCGATACGCACGAGAGCAGTCTCCATGTCTCCCGAAGAAGATGACTGTAGGCAGGATGTGACCATGACCAACGCCTCCGTGTCGTTCGACCGGGCCGTCGAGTACTACGACCGAACACGTGCCCTCCCCACCGACCTCGCCCAGCGCCAGACTGAGATGCTCGCCGGGGTTCTCGCCGGCCGCGGCACGGTGCTCGAGATCGGGGTCGGGACGGGGAGGGTCTCCCTGCCGCTCTGGCAGCGCGGCGTACCCCTCTTCGGGCTCGACCTCTCGGCGCCGATGCTCCACCGGCTTGCTGTGAACGCAGCAGGGAACCACTTCCCGCTCGTGATCGGTGATGCCACGGTCCTCCCGTTCGGCGACGGGTCGCTCGACGCGGTGATCGCCGCCCATGTGCTCCATCTCATCCCGGAGTGGCGGCAGGCGGTCGCCGAGATCCACCGCGCTCTCGCCGGTGGTGGCATCTTCCTTCAGACCCGGGGTACCCCCCCGGGGAAGGACTCGGAGGTGACGAAGGTCTTCTTCGAGGCCACAGGTAGACCCGACTGGCCGCCGGGTGCCCGAGGGAACGATGACGTGGACATGGCGGCCGATGACGCCGGTTTCGACGTCGAGGAACTCGAAGAGTTGACGGCTCCCAACCGTGTCGATCTCTATGAAGCCATCGACCAACTCGAAGAGGGGATCTTCTCGGCCTGTTGGGAGATCGCCCCCGAACGCCGCACCGCCGCCGCCAAGACAGCCCGCGCCTGGCTGCGAGAGCACCACGGTGACCCGCCGGCCTGGGTGGACGACACCGTGGTGCTCCGTTGGAGGCTCTACAGGAAGCGCTGAATCAGCGTTCGATCGGCGCCCGCACAGCGTTGCCCCACTCGGTCCAGGAGCCGTCGTAGTTCCTCACCTTCGGGTACCCCAACAGTTGGGTGAGCACGAACCAGGTGTGGCTGGAACGCTCACCGATCCGGCAGTAGGCGATCACGTCGTCGCTCGAAGCGAGCCCGATCTCGCCCTCGTAGATCGACCTGAGCTCATCGGCGCTCTTGAACGAGCCGTCCTCGTTGGCAGCGCGCTTCCACGGGACGCTGCGAGCCCCCGGGATGTGGCCGCCGCGCAGCGCCCCCTCCTGTGGGTAGGCGGGCATGTGGAGCAACTCACCGCGGAATTCTTCTGGTGAACGGACGTCCACCAGCGGTTTGCCCGATTCGGAATGGGCAAGCACCTCTTCGCGGAATGCCCTGATCTTCGAGTCGTCGCGCTCGGGGACCGGGAAGTCGGTCGGCTCGCGGTCGGTCTTGTCGGTGGTGAGATCCCGGTTCTCCTCGACCCACTTCTGCCTTCCGCCGTCGAGCAGCCTGGTGTCATCGTGTCCGAACAGGCTGAACACCCAGAGGGCGTACGCCGCCCACCAGTTGAAGTTGTCGCCGTAGAAAACAACCGTCTGTCCCGGCTTGATCCCCGAGCGGGAGAGCAGGGCGGCGAACCCCTCAGGGTTGACGTAATCGCGGATGAGGGCATCGTTCAGGTCGGCGTGCCAGTCGATCTTGACCGCACCCGGAATGTGGCCGGTGTCGTAGAGGAGCACGTCCTCATCCGACTCGACGATGACAATGTCTGGGTCGTTGAGATGCTCTGCCAGCCAGTCGGTGGAGACCAACTTCTCGGGGTGGGCGTAATCCTGGAACTTGGGGGCGTCGTCGAGCGGTGCGGACATGACTCCTCCTCGGAGGTGGGAAGACACGGACAGGCGACGGACGGGCCGGTGGCCCGGTCCGGCTAGTGACTACATCGGAGTGTTCTAAGCACCATCCGCATAGTGCAATCAGCCAACCTTACACTTCGGTCGATGACCGTACCCCCCTCCCTGAAGCGCATCGTCGACATGTTCTCCGCCGCGCCCAAGGAGTTGAAACTCGAAGCGCTCCTCGACTACTCGAACCGCCTGCCCGAGCTCCCTCCCGGGATGGACAGTGGTGAGATGGAGCAGGTCGTCGAGTGCGCCACCCCGTTCTTCCTGACCACCGAGGTGGACGAGTCGGGCAAGGTCCACATGTGGTTCGACTCCCCGAAAGAGTCCCCCACGGTGCGCGGTTATGCGGCCATCCTCGCCGAGGGGCTCGATGGGGCGACGGTGGAGGAGGTGATCGCTCTTCCGGCCGACTTCTACATGGCGATGGGTTTGCAGGACGTGCTCACACCGCAGCGACTCAGAGGCATGGACGCCATCGTCGCGTGGCTCAAACGGCAGGTGCTGGAGCACGCTGCCGCCTGAACCGGTAGTTGCTGGTCAGTCCTCGTCCTCGGTGGTCGAGGTAGACGACGAGCTCGACGAAGACGAGCTCGAGGACGAAGAGCTCGAGGACGAGCTCGACGACGACGAACTGGACGACGAGCTTGACGAACTGGACGACGACGAGCTGGTGCTCGGCGGGTTGATCGGGTCGATCCCCAAGGCCCGTCCTATGAACGACGCCATCTGGTCACGACGCACCGGGTCGTTGGGGCAGTAGAGGTTTCCTTCATCGTTGCACCCAAGGGTCACCCCGGCCTCGGCGATGGCGTTGATGTTGCCCTCGTGGACACCGGAGACGTCGTCGAACCGGTCGTCGCTCACCGGCGAGAGACCCATCGCCCTGGCGAGGAACGACGCCATCTGCGCCCTGTTCACCGGGTCGTTTGGGCGGAACGTGCCGTCCTCGAAACCGGCGGCAATGCCGGCGGCGGCCACCCGGTTGATGGCAGCCTCGTGGGTGCTTCCATCGTCATCGCTGAAGGCATCAGTGCCCGTGGCGGGCGGATTGAAGCCACGATCGATGAACGACGCCATCTGGCCCCTGGTCACCGTTGCAGCCGGGCAGTAGAGCGTTCCCTCGGGGTTGCACCCGAGAGTGATCCCCTCGGCGGCTATTGCCTCGATGAAACCCTCGTGCACATTCCCGTCGTCGTCGGTGAACCGCCCTGCGGCCCCGGCTGCTGTTGCGATCAACAGGCTGGTGAGAAGGGCGACCGTCACAGCCGCCATCACTCCCCGCGATCTTCGTCGGGTCATGGATACCTCCTTCTGTCGCTTGGCCTGTCGCAAACGGTCGCGCCTGGCGGCGACCAAATGCATCAACGCATGGTCAACGACTCGTCAAGGCAGGTCGCCGGGCGCGCAACGGCGCGCCCCTCATGGGACGCGCCGTCACCTAGCCGGATTGCGTGGTGCTCAGTTCCCCCAGCCGAGGGAGCGGGCCAGGAACGAGGCCATCTGGCCCCTGACCACCGGGTCCCGCGGGCAGTACTCGGTGGCGGTGCACCCCTGGGTGATCCCCGCCTCATAGATTGCGGCGATGTTGTCCTCGTGGGTGTTTCCCGCGATGTCGGTGAACGGCGTGGTTCCGCCGCTGAGCCCGTACGCACGGGCCAGGAAGGACGCCATCTGGTCGCGCGTCAGAGGCACGTTCGGGCAGAACATCGTCCCGTCCTCACATCCGATCGTGATCCCCGCAGCGGCGAGGGCACCGATCGCCTGCTCGTGCTCGTTGCCCGCGATGTCGGTGAACCCCGGATCCTCGCCAGCGGGCAGGTTGAGGGCGCGCTGGATGAACGAGGCCATCTGGCCCCTGGTCACCGTCTCGTTGGGGCAGAAGAGCGAAGGGTCGGCTTCATCGCAACCGAGGGTGATGTCGGCGGCGGCGATGATGTCGATGTTGTCCTCATGGACGGAACCGTCGTCATCGGTGAAGCGGTCCTCGACGCCGTTGGGCAGCGTGGTGATCTGACCCCTGATCTCCCCGCTCGGGTTTGCCACCGTGTGGATATTGACGTAGCTGCCTTCCGACCGCATCGCCCGGACCAGTGCGCCTATGGAGCCGTCGAACCCGACATCGGGATCCGCAGCAACATCGGCGGCAGCGATCGTTCCCTCGGCGAGCAGTCCGTTGCGGGTTTCACCGCTGGTCGCGTCGAGGGGGGCAAAGTCCACCAACACCGCTACCACCGGGCCGTTCGCCCCGGCGGGCGCGATGTGGATGTGACCCATCGTGATGTCTTCCAGGTACCAGGCGATCACCTTGAAGGTGACTTCGGCCCCGTCCTCGCTGACATCGAAGGTGGTTACGCCGGCGGCGCCACTGTCTACCGGTGGCACCTCCTGGTCGCCGCTCATGACCGCCCACAACTGGGTGTCCGGTGTAGAGACCTTCGATGGTCTGGATGAGCAACGTGAACGTGTCAGCGGATGGGTCTCCCACCGCATGGACCAGATAGGCGACACCCGCCTCGAGAGTCAGGTCGACGGGTCCCACCAGGACGTCGGCGCTACCGCCTTCGTTGACCGTCACTGAATAGTCCCCTGCTGGGAGGTCCAGCACGTCTTCGTCGGGGTTGGCCAGCGCTTCGATGATCGGGCTGCCACCGGCCAGCACATCCACCGGCCCCGTCGCCGCGGTGTGCCGTACCGCAACTCGGGCATCGCCTTCGGCAAGGGTGGAGACGTCGTTGGCGTACACCGTCAGAGCGGGTTCGCCGGTGTCGGTGAGGTGGGCGACGATGGTTGCGTTGTCACCTTCGGCGAGCGCAGTCTCCCCGGTGACGACTGGCGGGTCGGCCGCAGGATCGTCACCGGCCTCGAACACCTCGATCGTGTGGTCGCCCACGGGGAGAACGAGTGGCTCCGTGATCGTCTCGAATTGCACGTCCTCGAGCGTGAGCTCGTCGTTGACGTACACGTCGACGGTGGCTCCGGGGATACCGTGAACCACGGTGACCGTGCCGAATTCGTCTGGCTGTGCCAGTGCTGGCGAGGCGACCGTCAACGACGCCACGAGGGCGACGGCCACCAATACAGCGAGTCTGCGCATGAAGTTCCTCCTAGATCGCGCCCGGCTACCGCTACGCCGAGCCCCAGCGACCATAGGCAGGGTCTGGGGGCTACGCCAGATCGAGTTTGGTTACCGGGGCCCCATCCGCGCCGCGGCGTCGAGGCGGACCACTTCGCCATTGAGCATCGGGTTCTCGACCATCGCCACCACCAGCCTGGCGAAGTCGTCGGGGCGACCGAGGCGCTTGGGAAACACGTGCACCTCGGCGAGCGACGCCTTCAACTCGTCGGGTGCCCCAGCCAGCATCGGGGTATCCATGATTCCCGGCGCGATCGTGAGGACCCGGATCCCGTAGCTTGCCAGGTCGCGGGCCAGCGGCAGGGTCATACCGACGATTCCTCCCTTGGAGGCCGAGTAGGCCGCCTGTCCGATCTGACCTTCGTAGGCCGCGATCGAGGCGACATTGATGACGACGCCGCGCTCCCCGTCGTCATTCGGTTCGTTGCGGCTCATGTAAGACGCCGCCCATCGGGTCACGTCGAATGTGCCGATGAGATTGACACCGACCACGAAGGTGAAGAGATCGAGCGGGAAGAGGGTGCCGTCCCGGGTGAGCATGCGATGAGCCGGACCGACGCCGGCTGCGTTGAGACAGATGTCGATGCGCCCCAGTTGTGCCGCGGCGTCAGCCACCGCCGCCTCTACCTCCTCTGGCTGGCGCACGTCCACTGCAACGAACACGGCGGACCCCAGGTCGTCGGCAGCCTGCCCACCGGCGGATGTGTGTAGGTCGAGCAGGGCGACAGACGCACCTCGGTCCACGAAAGCACGGGCCGCTCCCAGTCCGAGCCCACCTGCGCCGCCGGTGATCAATGCCACCTTCCCTTTGATGTTCATGTCAGCCTCCGATCTAGCCGATGAAGGTAATCGCGGTATCAACCGACACCCTTCGCTCCTCGGATTCCACATGCAACTAACTCAACGAAACGATCTGCTGGAATGTCGCCCCGTGTCTCTGCCGATGGCCGAGGATCGACGCCCAATCGGAGTATTCGACTCCGGGCTTGGAGGGCTGTCCGTGCTCGCCGCCATGCGCCAGGCGCTCCCCGCCGAGCGCTTCCTCTACGTGGCAGACCAGGCAAACGCTCCATACGGGGACCGCAGCCCAGAAGAGATACGAACGCGTGCCGAGAAGATCACTGCGTGGCTCCTCGAGCGGGGGGCGAAGATGGTCGTGATCGCATGCAACACGGCGTCAGCATCGGCGCTCGACTTGCTCAGGGGCCGTCATCCCGAGATCCCATTCGTCGGCATGGAGCCTGCCGTCAAGCCGGCAGCCGCCCAGTCCCGCAGCAAGGTCATCGGCGTGCTGGCCACCTCGGGCACCCTCAACGCCCATCGCTTCGCCTCGCTGGTGGTGCGTCACGCCTCAGGGGTGAAGGTCGTTGAGCGTGCCTGCCCGGGATTGGCCGACATGGTGGAGAGGGGTGAATACGACAGCCCTGAAGCCGAGAGACTCGTCAGGCGATTCGTCGAGCCGGTGCTCGCCGCCGGCGCAGACACGCTGGTGCTCGGTTGTACCCATTACACCTTCCTCGCCCCGCTGGTCGCCCAGGTCGCCGGGCCCGACGTCGAGGTGATCGACCCGTGTGGCGCCGTTGCAGCACAGGCCACTCGGGTGCTGCAAGCAGTGGGGAGCGCACCGGCGACGGACATCGGTGACGCCGAGTACTTCACTACCGCTGATCCCGACCTGCTCAGCCTCGCACTATCGAACCTCGTGGGGCAGGCCAGCGCGGAACATGCAGCCTGCTGAGACTCACCCGGCGGCTTGCTGCTCCCGGATATAGGCGATCAAGCGAGCGACCTGATCGTCGCTCAACCCGGGAAAGGACGGCATTCGACCCTTGCCCCTGGTGATGGTGACCACGTAATAGCCATCGGGTTGTGCTTCGGCCGCCGAACCCGGACCGAGCGCCGGGCCGACACCCCCCTCCAGATTGTCACCGTGACAGTTGGCACAGAGCTCGGCATACATCTCGGCACCTGAGGCGTCGGCGCTCGTTTGGCGGCACGCGGTGAGCACGACCACAGACAGAAGCACAAGGAGGAGCGGGCGGCGCATCGGAGCCGGGCATCGTAGGTGCACGTTTACGATGCACCGAGGAGGCAGATGGCCCAGGAATCGGGAATCATCGTGTCCGGCACCGGCACCGCTGCCGGAACCCCGGACGAAGCCATGATCGACTGCGGGGTCGAAGTCCATGCCGGATCAGCCGAGCGGGCGACAGCGGAGGCGGCTGAGGCAGCAAATCGCGTCCTGTCGGCCTTGCGCGACGCGGGTGTGAGCGATGAGGCGGTGCGCACCTCTTCGCATACCGTCGAGCCGCAGATGGACCATCGAGGCGACAGGCCGGTGGTGACCGGGTATCGGGTCTCCACCATCTTCACAGCCCGGCTCGAGGACACCGAGCGATTGGGCGAGACGATCGGGGCGGTGACCGCCGCCGGAGGTGAGCACAGCGTCATCCACGGATTGCGGTTCACCATGTCCGACAGCAGGGCACTGTTCGAGACGGCACGCGCCGCCGCCTGGGCCGACGCACTCGGCCGGGCCGAGCAACTGGCGAGCTTGTCGGGAGTGTCGTTGGGCCCAGTGGAGTCGATCACCGAAATGCACGGTGAGGGCCCGATGCCAAAGCAGCGGATGATGATGGCGGCAGCGGAGGCCCTCGGTCCTCCGATCATGCGAGGCGAGGCGACCGTCACCGTTTCTCTCCGTGTCCGGTTTTCCCTGGGTCTTACATAAGCTCTGTTCCTATGTCAACCAGTTATCAGTCCAGAGCTGAACATCTTGGGCCTCCCGGTCGATGGTCGGTCGGTCATCGCCCCGCGATCTAGGTTCCTGGCATGCCCACCCTGCCCACCGGGACGGTGACCTTCCTCTTCAGCGACATCGAAGGTTCCACGAGAATCGTGCAGGAATTGGGGCCGCGGTATCCCGAGATCCTCGCAACGCACGGGGAGTTGATCGAGGGGGCCGTGCAGAGCGCAGGTGGGACCAAGGTATCCACCAGCGGCGACGGCGTATTCGCCGTCTTCCCCGAGGCGGGGCATGCCATTGAGGCCGCCGCGGCGACACAGCGCAAAATGTCCGCCGAGCCGTGGCCCGAGAATGGCGCCGTCCGGGTGAGGATCGGGCTCCACACCGGCGAGGGACTGCTCGGCGGCGACAACTACGTCGGTCTGGACGTCCATCGGGCCGCCCGGATCACCGCCGCTGGCCACGGAGGTCAGGTGCTCGTTTCCGGGTCGACGCGGGCGTTGGTGGGCGAGGTGCCTTTGCCCGACCTCGAACTGCGCGACCTTGGCGAGCACCGACTCAGGGACCTCAACCGCCCCGAGCACCTGTTCCAACTGGTTGGCGGAGGGCTCCCCACCGATTTCCCACCGCTACGAACCGACGGCGGCGTTCCCACCGACCTCCCGCTTCTTCTCACCAGCTTCGTTGGCCGTCCAGAGGTTGACGAGGTGGCCGGGGCGCTCGAGGGCACGCGGTTGCTCACCCTCACCGGCCCCGGGGGCACGGGAAAGACGAGGCTGTCGGTGCAGACCGCGTTGGCGGTCAAGGACCGATTCCCCGATGGAGTGGTCTTTGTGGACCTAGCTTCGCTCTCGGAGCCGGCCCTCGTGCCTTCGGCGCTGGCAACGGCTCTCTCGCTCGAGCAGTTGCCGGGGTCTCCTGACGAGAAGGTGGCGGCACACCTGCGGGCCCGTCGGATGCTCCTCGTCCTCGACAACTTCGAGCAGGTGCTCGACGGGGCCGGCTACGTGGCGTCTCTGCTGCAGAACGCGCCCAACTCGAGCATCCTGGTGACATCGCGCGCCGCCCTGCGGGTCTCCGGGGAGCAGGAATTCCCCGTTCCCCATCTTGCGTTGCCCGATCCCGATCGGCACTACCTCCCCGAGGAGGTGGCGGATGTGGCCAGCGTCGCCCTCTTCGCCGACCGTGCCGCGGCCTCACGCCCCGATTTCCGGATCACGCCCGAGAACGTGGACGCGGTCGTTGAGATCGTTAATCGGCTCGATGGCCTCCCACTCGCCATCGAGTTGGCGGCATCGCGGGTGAAGCTGTTGCCGCCAGGGGCCATCGCCCAGCGGCTGCGCGACGGATCGGGGTTCGCACTGCTCGAAGCTGGACGGCGTGATCTCCCCGCCCGCCAGCAGACGCTTCGTGCCGCCATCGGGTGGAGCTACGAATTGCTCGGGGAGCCGGAGCGGGTCGTCTACCAGCGGCTGTCGGTCTTCATGGGCGGCGCCTCGTCTCGAGCAGATCGAGGCGGTGTGCGGTGACGATGGCGATGTGCTCGTGCGCGCTCGGCGTGCTCGTCGAGCACAGTCTGGTGCGCCAGGAGGGTCTGGGCGGCGAGCCCCGCTTCCGCATGCTGGAGACGATCCGCCAGTTCGCCGCCGAGCAGCTAGCCGGCAGCGGCGAGGAGCCCGAAGTGCGTACGCCGTCACGCCTTGTCATTCCTCGCCCTGGCCGAACAGGCGACGCCACACATCAGCTCGTGGGAGCAGAAGCCATGGCTCGATCGCCTCGAGCTTGACCACGACAACCTGAGAGCAGCTTTGACGTGGGCAGTAGACCAGGGAGAGACAGACCTGGCGATGCAACTGGCATTCAAGCTGTGGCGTTTCTGGCAGATACGGGGACACCTGATCGAAGCCGAGGATCGGTTCAGTCGGGTGCTCGCCTTGCCGGGGGGCGATCCGTTCACCCGCGCAAAGGCGCTGGAGGGAGCGGGTGGGATCTACTGGTGGCGGGGGCAGACCGACGAATGTGAAGCCGCCTATCGGGAGAGTCTGGAGCTGGTCGAGGCCCACGGAGACCTCGCCGCGATCGCCAACGCCCGCTACAACCTGGCGCTGACGCTGAATTTCAGCGCCGGATTCGACGAGTCCATCGAGATGCTGCAGCGTGCCCGCGAGGAGGCACGGAAAGCGGGTGATGAGGAGGTCGTTGCCTGGACGACCTGGGGACTTTCCGACGCCAGCGTGTTCGCCGACAGACCTGGCGATGCGACCCACCACGCCCAGGAAGCGCTGGAACTATTTCGCAAGCTGGACCATCCCTTCGGAATCGGTTGGTCGAGCTTCATGGCGGCTTTCGGCGCCATTGGCTCCGGGCTCCACGACATGGCCCGCCCATTGCTGCAAGAGGGCATCAAGCTCTTCGCCGGTTTCTCCGACATCTCGGCACTCACCCTGCATCTCAACGCCCTCGGAATATCCGAGGTTCAGACGGGGCGGACTCAAAGAGGTGCCCGATTGATCGCAGCCGCCCGCCGCCTGCGCGACGTCAGCGGGACCGGGATGCTCGATATCAACGACGTCATGCTCGCCCAATTCACATCGATGCCTGGCCTCGATGAAGCCCGCGCCTTGTTCGCAGACGAAGGCCACGCACAGGCGGTAGCCGAGGGGCTGGCCATGAGCCAGCAGGAGGCGGTTTCCTACGCGCTCGGTGACGAGGACTGACCGGGGAACACTCTTCCCATTGGGCAGTTTTTGTCTGCCGATCCGGGGCATCGCTGACCCGGGAACCCCTACGCCTCTGAGAACGTGAAAAGACGTGAACCGGGGTACACGGTCCTAGCCCCGAGTCCTTTTACCATGGCCATCGCATGAAGACCCGAACCTGGCTCATCCTTCTGGCCGCCATCCCTGTGGTGCTGGCCGCTGCCTTGATTGGGGCTTGGGTGATGGATCGCGATTCCCACCAGGGCGAGGTGGCCCGCAACGTCGTGCTCGACGGAGAAGCGGTCGGCGGGTTGGACGACGCCGAGGTCGGGGCGAGAGTGGCCGCGCTGTCCCAGCGCTACGACGGCCAACCCGCAGAGTTGCGCTCTGATGCCAAAGCCGCGGTGGCGAGCAACGGCGACCTCGGGTTCTCGGTTAACCAGGAGGCGACCTTGGCCGCGGTCATGGCTGCCGGGCGATCCGATTCCCTCACTCAGGAGTTCGTCAGTTGGGCTCGCTCGTTCATCCGACCCCACGAGGTCGAGCCGGCCTATAGCTTCGATCCCGAAACCGCCCGGGAGACTCTCGCCGACCATCCGGCGACACAGGCCACGGAACCCGTGGAGCCCGACCTGGTGTACCGCGACAAGAACCTGCGACTCGTCCCCGCCGTTCCTGGCGCCACATTCGACATCGACGCGGCCGTCGAGGCGCTGGCTGCGGCGGATCCGGCAGTGCCTGTGTCGGTAGACGCCACCTGGACCGAGATCCCGACCGTCGTTTCGGACAAGGAAGTGAAGGAGGCGGCGACCAAGGTGAAGCGGGCGACGGCCGACGGGCTGGAGCTGCAGATCGGGTCCCAGTCGCGCTGGGTCAGCCCCGAGGTCGCCCGCAGCTGGGTTCGCCCGCGCATCGAGGATGAGGTGACCGTCCAAGTGGCGCGGGATGCGGTCGACGAGCACCTGAGGAAGATCTGGCGTGGCGTCTATATCGGCGGAACCAGACCCGAGCTGACCGTGTCCGACGGGCGAGTCCGGGTGGTCCGCAGGGGCACGGTGCCACAGGTGTGCTGTACGCCGCAGGCGTCCCGTCTCATCTCCAATGCCGTCCTCAGCAGGGGCTCGGCGACGATCGAACTCCCGCTGCGGCCCAGCAACGACCCCGAGCTGATCGCCACAGCCCGCGGCCAGAACGTCAAGGAGATGGTGGCCGAATTCACTACAAGCCATTCCTGTTGCGAGGCGAGGGTGACCAACATCCACCGTATCGCCGACCTGGTGCGCGGCAGCGTGGTGTATCCCGGCGAGTCGCTCTCGCTCAACCAGACGGTGGGACAACGGACCGAGGTCAACGGGTTCGTCTCGGCCGGGATGGTCTTCTACGGGCATCTGGTGGACGCTGTGGGCGGTGGTGTCTCCCAGTTCGCCACCACCCTCTTCAACGCCTCATACCTCGCCGGTCTCGACTTTCTCGAGTACCAGTCGCACTCGCTCTACTTCCCGCGGTACCCATACGGCCGGGAGGCGACGCTCTCGTGGCCATCGCCCGACCTGATCGTGGAGAACAACACGGATTACCCGGTCCTGATTTGGCCCGTCTACAGCGACACATCGATCACTGTGCAACTGTGGTCCAGCAAGAACGTCAACGTGGTCGAGACCGCCATCGAGGAGACGCCGTTGCGACAGTGCACAAGAGTCGAACGGTTCCGTACCCGCACTTTCAGCGACGGCCAGCGCGAGAAGGACTCCGTGTTCGCCGTCTACCGCCCAGACGAGGGTCTTGATTGCGACGGACAGGAGGTCGAGGCGCCCCCGGGCGTAGAGCCTTGAGGAAGTACTTGGTACTTAGTACTTAGTACTTAGTGGGTAGGCCCAGCTCGCGGGTCACGGCTTCGGCGAGGGGTTCCAGATCCCCAGGGTCTAATGGGGCACGAAGTGCAACGATGACGTGGTCGGCACCAGCCTCTACGAAGGCGGCGGCCTCGGCTGCGGTGGCGGGAAGGTCGCTGCCGGCGAATACCTGGGTCGAGATCTCGATCTCCCCGATCGGCCGGCCCACTTCCTCGCACCTCTGGGAGAGGACTCCGATCAGCCGGCGGAACTCGCCCGGTTCTCCTCTCGGGTAGTTCCATTGGTCGGCCCAACGAGCCGCGGCTCGAAGTGTGCGCCGCTCCCCTATCCCGCCGATGACCAATGGCGGCCGTGGCCGCTGCAACGGTTTGGGCTCGCACCTCGCATTTGGTAAGCCGGTAGTGGGTACCGGAGAAGTTGGCAACCGGCTCGGTCAGCAGCAGGTGGATCACCTCGAGGGCCTCGTCGAAGCGGTCGAACCTCTCACCCAACGGCGGGAGGTCGATGCCGTATGCCTCGTGCTCCTCCTCATTCCACCCGGCGCCAAGACCCAGCTCGAGGCGGCCGCCAGAGATCACATCGACCGTCGCCGCCATGTTTGCCAGCACCGCAGGGTGGCGATACGTGTTCCCGGTGACCATCACCCCGAGCCGCAAGCGCTGGGTCACCGCCGCCATCGCAGCGAGGACCGACCACCCCTCCATGCAGGGCCCGGTGGGATCGCCGGCGATCGGCACGAAGTGGTCGAAGGTCCATGCGCCGTCGAAGATGTCCGTCTGATCGGCCTCGACCCACACATCCCGCATCGCTTGCCAGGTCGTGTGCATCGGTGAGGTCTTGATCGAGAAACGCACGGTCCGAGGATATGCCCGCTGATCGGTCATGGTGGTCAGATCTTGGCAATCGATAGCCAGATCACCACCGCGATGCACACCCAGGCGACCGCAGTCAGGGCAAGCGACCACACGACTGGTCGGCCGCTCTTCTCGGGGCGGGGTGCGCCCTCCACCGATAGCGATGACAATCCCATCACCGATGGGATCAATAGCCGAGTTCCGAAGGTCAGAGCGACCGCGATGGCCACCAGTATCAGCTTGATCGAGAGCCACGTCGCTCCGATCGGTCCGCCATCGGCTCCGAGCGAGACGATGGCGGTCACCGCCAGGGCCAGCGTCACCACAACGCGCAGCCAGACATCGGCTGTGCGGGCAAGGCCCGCCATTCGTAATTGCCAATCCGCCCGCTCCGCCTGCTGACGGGGGTGACTCACCCAGAACTGAAAGAGCACCGCAATCAGCCAGACGCCTCCGAGCAGAACGCTCCCTCCCAGGATCACCGGTTCGGAAGCCGCGGTGAAGCCCCATCGCCCCAGAAAGGTGAGGGTGATCCCGAGCGTAAGCAAGAGGATCGACGCCGAGCGGGGGCCGAGGTCGAGATCCTCCCACAGCACGACCATCTCGGCTCTGGCGGCCGGTGGGCGGCGGTCGTCAGCGGCCCGGTGAAGCACAACGGCGGCGGCGATGTCGGTGCCCAACCAGAGGGCCACGGCGACGATGTGCAGCGTCTCGAGCAGGTTGTAGTCGAGCAGTCGGGTCACTTGCCCTCCGGCAGGCAGGGTACCGGGAGGGGCATACGGCCAGGCGATACGACGGAGGCGAAGGAGTCCGGACTCCCGCCGATGAGCCCAGGTATTGGCTGCCTCACAGTGAAGAAAGCCCTCGGATCGGCCGATAATTCTCAGCGATTACTCAGACGCCGTTCACATCTCCTTCATGTTGCGGTGTCAGTGTGGTGTCGTCGAACATGAGGGAGCAATGCCCGAGATACTCAGAGGTCGAATAACCCCTAGCGGACGGCGTCCGGCCGCAGTCGGCAAGGTGCGCACCTGCGCGCATGCCGATTGCACAACGAGGCTATCCATGTACAACCGGGGCAAGACGTGCCACGTCCACGCCCCGACCCGCTATCCGCGGGTGCGCGGGTCGGTGCTCCCGGCTTGATCACTCGTGTTCGGCCAGATGCCGGAATTCGTCGGGAACCAACTTCTCGTCCTCATCGAGTAGGAGCGATGCGCGACCTGCAGCGGTTTTCCCGAACCGCTCCCTGACCCGGTCGAGCGCCTCCTCGGCCGCCAGTCGGGTTGCACCTGCAGGGGTTCCGGGGCGGATAGGGTCGTCGCCCTCCACCGGCAACTCGAGTTGCAGGGGCGCGAGCACCGAAAGGCGACTCACCGAGATCGCCAACAGAGTCACCGGACCGTCACTCGCCGCCAGACCATCTGCAAGGAGCGATAGTCCCACGCTGTGGAGTGCGCTGCTCGTCGCCACCGGGGCCGACAACGTCCGTGCTCTGGTCACCGAGCGTTCCTGACGGAAACGCACCCGGACCGTGATCGTGCGACCCGCCCGATCCTTGGCGCGCATTCGCCTCGCCACGCGCTCGGCGATTCCGAGCAGAACGTGGCTGAGCCTGTCGGGGTCACACGTGCCGCGGATCGCCGACTGAGACCCGATCGATCCCGCCGCACCGACATGGACCACCGCCCTTGGGTCGCGGTTCCAGGCGAGTGCGTGGAGGTGCCGTCCGGCACCCGGTCCGAGCCAGCTCACCAGCGCCCCCTCTGGGACCTTCGCCAGGTCGCCGACGGTGAGGATCCCCCGATCAGCCAGACGGGCGCCGAGCACCTGTCCGACACCCCAAACCCGGGTGACGGGGAGTGGGTGGAGGAATTCGAGTTCCTCGCCCTCTGGCACGACGACCAGTCCGTCGGGCTTGGCCACGGCGGAGGCGATCTTGGCGAGGAACTTGGTGCTGGCGACACCCACCGACAGGGCCAGCCCGGTCTCTCCACGGACCCGCTCCCTCAACTCCCGAGCGATCGTCACCGGTTCACCCAGGATCCGCCTCGCACCTGACACCTGGAGGAATGCTTCGTCGATCGAAATCTGTTCGATGGCGGGGGTGTAGTCGCCACAGAGCTCGAACACCCGACGAGACATGTCGAGGTAGTCGGAGAAGGAGCCACCGACGACCACCGCCCATGGGCACAGTTCCAGAGCCCGCCAAGTCGGCATCGGAGCGGTTATGCCGAACTTTCTCGCCTCATAGCTGGCGGCGAGAACCACGCCTCCACCGACGAGCACCGGCTTCCCCGCCAACTCGGGATGGAGCACCTGCTCGACCGAGGCGTAGAAGGCGTCGAGATCGCAGTGGAGGATGGTGGCGGCGCCCATTCCCACAGCTTGCCACCGGCCAGCGACATGGCGAGACCGCAGACGGAAGACGGAAGAGGGAAGATCGCCTCAAGCGATGAGCATTTGAAGCGGACTTCCTCGGCGCGCCACTGCCGATCCGGAAAGGTCTCATCTGCGCACCACAACCGGCCGCTCCGCCAATGAAATGGGATGTCCGCCGTCCGCCGTCCGCCGTCCGCCGTCCGCCGTCGGCCCGCCGTCTGCCGTCTGCAGTCCTGTACTGGCACTAGCCTCCTTGTCGCCGATACCGGGAGGCGGACGGGCGTGGACAGCACGCCGTGGGCGAGTGATGCCGATGTGATCGTGGCCTCGTGGCACGATCCGGTGCGCTTCGAGGTGGTGTTCAGCCGTCACTTCGGAACCGTGTACCGGTTCCTGGCCGGGCGGGCACCGCGCGACGAGGCAGCCGACCTCGCCGCAGAGGTCTTCGTCCGTGCATTCGCCCGCCGCCGCAGATACCGGCCCGACCGGCCATCGGCTTTGCCCTGGCTGTTCGGGATGGCGGTCAATGTCCTTCGGGAGTGGAGCAGAAGGGCGGCGCGCGCCGACCGGGCTCACCGGCGCACGACATCGGACTTCCATGTCGACGTTGATTCCGGGGACGCCGAGGCCAGGATGGATGCAGGCGAATCGGTGCCAGCGCTGCGACGGGCGCTAGCCGGTCTCAGCCTCGACGAGTACAACGTGCTGGTCCTCGCCGCCCTCCATCAATTGACCTATCCCGAGATCGCCGATGCTCTCGGCATCCCACTTGGGACGGTTCGCTCGAGGCTGGCCAGGGCTCGCCGAAGGGCAAGAGAACTGATCGGGCCCGATCGGCGAATCTATATGGACGGCTGACGAGGACGACTGATCGTGGATGACTTGAACGGGCTTGGCGACGACTTCGAACAAGTGTCGCCGGACCCGGCCGACGAGGCATCGGCTAGAGCCCGGCTCAGGAGGGCGATCAGCGTCGAGAGGCGCCACTGGGCTAGCGGCCCCTGGGTGGCGCTGGCGGCGATGGTTGTGGTGCTGGCCGCTGTCGGCGCGGTGGCGTTGCGACCCCTACCCCTCGAACCACCGGTCGCCTCGCTGCTCCAGGTGGCCGATGCCGTAGCTTCACTTCCCGCGGTCCCTTTGGACGGAGACGGCTACTACCTGACCCGATCCGAGAGGCTGGTCCTGACCACGGTCAAAGCCGAGGAGCCGGTGGTCAGCTTCCTTCAGCCATCGCAACGCGAGGTGTGGGTGGCAGCGGATGGCACCACACGGGTTCGGACCACATACGGGACCCCCCGATTCCTCACCGCCGAGGACCGGACGGCGTTCGAGTTGTCGGGCCTGGCACCAAGCCACGAGTCGGGCGACACCGTCGTTCACGTGTACGGCCCGGACGAATACGTGACCGACCCGGGCGTATGGCCATCGGACGCCCCCCGGTTGCAGCAGGCGCTGCTGGAGCGACTTGGACCCGCCGACCAGCAACCGCACGCCCTGCGGCTCCTCCTGAGCGCGGTCGAACTGATACGGGAGAATGGTGCCGACCCTTCACTCCGCGCCGCCGTACTGCGTGTGATCGCCGGTGTGCCCGGGATCCAGGTGAGCGGGACCCCCGAACTGGTGACGGTGGTATTCGACGGGTCCCTCCCCGACCGCACCGAACGCAGGGTCTACACGTTCGACGCCTCCACGGGCCACCTGCTGAGCGAGTCGGTGACCGTCGTGAACGGTGAGCACCCTCGGCGCACCGTGTTCAGTTCGCGCTACGAGCCGCCCATCCAGGTCACAGGAGACCCCGGCCGTTCCTGATCGGGCGAGAACCGGCCGCACCCTTTCGGCCAACACTTGATGAGGGGGCGTTGGTGCGCCTCCTCGCATGAACCGGAAGGAGCACCGATGAAGCGACTGATGTTGGCTCTGGGCCTGGCGGGGATTCTCGTTCTAGGCGTCGCCTGCACATCCGATGGCGGCGACGACGGAACGGATTCCACGGTGAGCTCGGAGACCACAGCAGGCGGCTGACCTCCAACGGCCGCTTCCCGGTCGTGACGGCCCGGTCCGCGCCGGGCCGTCACGCGCGTCTGGGCTACGTTTCCCCACATGGCCAAGCACTACGAGGTGACAACAAGCACTCGCATGATCAACCGCCTCATGGGCGGGGCGGCCAAATTGGGGATCGGGCGCACCGAGGTGCTCACCACGACGGGGCGAACCAGCGGGGAGCCGCGTCAGGTTCCCGTGAGCCCGATCGGACAGTCAGGTCGGGAGTACATCGTGTCGCCATATGGCGATGTCGGCTGGGTCCACAACATCCGCGCCGACCCCGACGCCGTGCTCAAACTCGGATCGCGTGAGCGGCGGGTCAGTCTGGAGGAGGTTGGTTCCGATGAGGCGGCACCCGTCATTGCCGCCTATTACGCCCGCGAAAGTCACGCCCGCCCCTACATGGAAGCCCCAGAGAACCCCACCGTCGACTACTTCCGCGCCTCGGCGCACCGCTTCCCCGTCTTCAAGGTTTCGCCTCGATAGGTAGGACGGCTCCGGCCCACGCCAGCCTTGCCATGTCGCCGCGGAGCATGCACAGCCCTCGGAGTGTGAACAGGCATTGGAGTTTGAGGCTCCCCCTACCCGATTGTCCGCGGCGGGGTGCCTTCCCCCATTCGGGGGGACGGAGAGAGGTGCACCTGGGCCCTTCTCCCCTTCGGGGGGACGGAGAGAATTCCAGGGATCGCTCACACCGAGAACCTGACGACGATCACGTCACGATCTTGGACTGAGTAGTCGCGGCCTTCGACGCGGACTCTTCCTTTGCGCTTCGCCTCGTCCCATCCGCCGGCTGCCATCACCTCGTCGAGCGAGGCGACCTCGGCTCTAATGAACCCCCGTTCCAGGTCGGTGTGGATGCGCCCCGCCGCCTCTTGCGCCGTCGCCCCGCTGCGCACGGTCCAGGCGTGCGCCTCTTTTGGTCCGAGCGTGTAGAAGGTGATGAGTTCCAGAGATCTGTAGGCAGCGAACCCGACGGTAGAGAGAGCGCCGCTGCCGAGACCCAGTCCCTCGAGCAACTCGTCACGATCCTCCGGATCGAGTTTGGATGCCTCGGCCTCGATTGGCGCTGACAGAGCGACCACCGTGTCGTGCTCCGGCGCCACGGCGGACACAGCATCGACGAGCGCCGTGGGGTCACCATGGTCCTCGGCGAGGTTGACCACCCACACCATCGGCCGCAGCGTCAGCGGTGCGAGGTCACGGAATGTGGCCAGCTCACCCGATTCCCAGCGGACCGACCGCAGCGGGGTTCCGCCACCAAGAAGGTCGGCGGCGCGGTTCACCAGTTCGGCCTCACCTCGCTTCGACGGGTCGGCACTCGACTCCTTGGTGACCCTTTCACCCCGCCTTGCCATGACCTCGTGGTCGGCAATAGTCAACTCGAGAATGAGCTCCTCGGCCTGTGCAACCGGGTCGGTCCCCGATTCGTCTGCCGGAACCGCCGGATCCTGGAAGGCTCGCAGCACCGCGGCCAGTGCGTCCACCTCGCGCAACCGGCCAAGGTACTGGCTGCCGAGACCGCCTCCCTTGCCCATCGCCGGCAGGTCGATCAGGTCAAGGGTCGAGCCCACCAACTTGGCGGACCCTTCGATCCGGGCCGCCTCCTCGAGGTCGGGATCGATGATCCTGGCGACGCCGACATTGGGAGACATGGTCGAGAACGGGTGCGGTGCGGTGGGGGCATCGAGACCGGTGAGGGCGTTGAAGAGCGTCGTCTTGCCCGAATTTGCGAATCCGACGATCCCTATCCGTGGCATCTCAGTTCCCGCTTGCCCGACGAAGCGACCGATAAAGGAGCTGCGGATCACCCAATCGGCGGCGAAGGGCGCGCTCCAATCCCCCTATCGGGTACAGGTTCTGTGGCGCCCGCGGGTCCTTGTGAAGCGATGAGGCGAACCGGGGCAGTGTCGCCGTCACCCGATCGGCCCACTGTGCCGCCTCGGCAACCGGGAGATCGGCCGACGCCTCGCACCGGACGACGCCAGCCAACCCGTGTCCACTGCTCCCCGGAAGCCTGAGATACCACGAGTACCTGCTCCAGACCGTGGTCGTGACGAAGAGTGGTGAGCGCTCGCCCGCCGCCAGGTCAACGAGCACCGATCGGAGCGCGGGCGGCAGATACATGACCCGGTGCGTCTTCACCAACCCGATGGCACCACGCACGTGCTGGCGACCGGTGAGTGGGCCATCCACCACGACCAGGTCGGCAGGCGCCAGTCCGACCGTGACCTCACGCTCGAGTTCGCCCATCCGCTGCTGGACCCCGAGCCACAACTCCTCTGGAGTCTCCCCCGACACTGCACGGACCGCGTAGACGGCGAGCGTGGTGGTCACTTCCTCGGTTCCTGGAGCTGACGAGAAGACCCCGCGCTCGACCCGGGCCGCTTCGATCGCGGCATTGTCCTTGCAGCAGCGCACCGCCCCGGCGGCATATGTGGCGCAGACACCGAGCACCGGCAGATCATCCGGGCGGTCGATCCAGATGTTGGCGTCCACCCGCCGCACCCCGTCGACGAACAGGACGTCTTCTACGGCGTCCAATTCTGGACGGAGTGGGCGCCAGGCGCGGGCCGGCATCTCTACGTCAACGTTGGGCGCTTCTGTGGGCTCTTCGAGGGTCGCGTCCACCGGCGCGCCGTACTCGGGGGCCCATGGCTCGACGACGAATCTCATATGTCCACCCGGGTGATGGTGGCCCCGCCCGTGCCCGTAGCGACCTCGAACCTGACCGGGGCCTGTTCGGCAAGAGCGGCGACGTGGGTGACGAAACCCACCGTCTTGCCCGTGGCGCCTATGTCTGCGATCACCGCCGCTACCACCTCGAGGGTCTCGGCATCGAGTGTCCCGAATCCCTCGTCGAGGAAGATGGACTCCAGCCTGTTCTGGTCGGAGGCTGCCAGTTCGACGATGTGGTCGGCCAGTGAGAGCGCCAGCGCCAGGGAGACGAGGAAGGTCTCACCCCCGGAGAGAGTGCGCACGCCGCGCCGCTCGCCGGCGGCGAAATGGTCAACCACCTCGAACCCGAGCGTGGAGTCGACGGCCAGCGCATAGCGGCCGCGCGCCAATTCAACGAGTCTGCGGTTTGCCCCATCGGCGAGCAGTCGCATCGCCTCTTCGAGCAGCCAGCGCTCAAAGTGGTCGGCGCGGAGTTGGCGACCAACCTCACGGGCAACCACCGCTTCCTCTTGCTTACCGGTTCGCTCCGAACGGAGATCGGACACCTCGATCAGCGCCTCGGCGATCCGGTCGCGCTCCGCCACCGCAGCCGCTCTCGCTCCGGCAACTGCCACCCCGGGACGGAGGTTGCCCACCTCCACACCCGCGGCCCTGCACTGGTCGAGCACGGCGGACGCAAGTTCATCGAGTTGGACCCGGAGGGCGCCGAGCGCCTCGTCGGCCGCGTCCGCCTCGCGGAACAGTTCCGGTTTGCGCGTCTCGGCCCATGAGAGGAGCTGCTCCCATTGCCCGGGCACGTCCTCGAAGTCGATCGGCGGCGGGTCGAGTTCGGCCAGCGAACGCCAGGCGGCCTGTAGCTCGGCCCTTGCCTTGCGCTCTTTGGAGGTGTGCCGGTCTCGGCGGGTGGTGGCGGACTCGACTTCGGCGGTGGCACCGGCGCTGGCTTCCCGGCTGCTCCGCAACTCATCTTCGGCCGAGGCGACCGCAACCAGGGAGACCTCGATCTCCTCGTTAGAAGGGGCATCGGCTAACTCGTCCGCCAGCTTGTCTTTCCTGGCGACGAGTGTCTTGCTCTCCGCCTCGGCGGCGGCGTGGGCGAGGCCCGCCCGCCTGGCCCTATCTGCGGTCTGGTCTTTGCCGCGTCTCGCCTCCTCCAATTCGGCCGGCGGAGGCTCGTCGAGTAGTTCGTCGATAGGACGACGGCACACCGGGCACTCCTCGCCCACTGCCAGCCCCGACCGGAGGTGGGCGGCGGCGTGTGCCTGCTGAGCCTCTTCGAACAGCTGCGCAGCCGACTCGGCGGCCGCGGCGGCTTCCACCGCTTCGACTTCCGTCTCCTCCAAAACCGCAGAAGTCTTCTGGAGTAATTCCTCCAGATCGGAGAACTCGGTTCTCCGATCCCGCCATCGTTCCAGGATCGCCCGGGCTGGGAGGCCTGCCAGATCCGATTCCGCCCTTGCCAGACGAGACGACGCCGTTTGTTGCTCGGCTTGCGCCGCCTCGAGCAAGGTGGCGGCCTCGGCCAGTTGCGCGGCGAGTTCCTCCAGACCGGACGGTGCGGCGAGTTTCTCGAGTACGCCGACCCGGCGGCGCTTGTCGGCGGCTGCTCGCTCTGCTTCGGCGCGGCGACCGGCCATGTCCTCGAGGACTTTGGTGCTCGACTCGACGCTTGTCGCAAGTTCCTCGAGCAGGCTCACCCGTGTTGCCGCCTGTTCCAGGTGCCTGGGTTCTACTTCACCGATCCGGGTCAGTCGGGCATCTATCTCCCCCACTCGAGCCTCCGCCACCTCCTTGCGCACCGTCGCCAGTCGACCGACCTTCTCGTAGACCCCCAGATCGAGCAGGGCAACGAGCAGGTCCTGGCGGTCACCGGGCTTGTCGTGTAGGAACCGGGCGAACTCGCCCTGGGGAAGGAGGACGCACCGGCAGAACTGGTCGAAGCTGAGCCCGAGAAGTCCCGCGATCTCGGCGGTCACATCGGAGGGGCCCGAGGCAATCACCTCGTCTCCCGTCTCGAGCCGCGCTTCGGTCGTCGTGGCCTTCCCGGTCTTCGGATCGCGCTTCACGACTCTGGCCACCCGATACCCGGCGTCGGCGATGGTGAAATCGAGACGGATCTTCGCCTCGAGCAAACCCTGTGTCACCACCGCGGTGACTGCCTGCTTGCCGTGCCGCGGAACGGCGCCGTAGAGAGCGAAGAGGATGGCATCGAGCACCGACGTCTTCCCCGCACCGGTGGGCCCGGTCAGGGCGAACAACTCCGCACCTTCGAAATCGACCACCGTGGGAGCGGCGAAGGCGCTGAACCCCGTCATCTCGAGTCGCTGTGGTCGCATCAGATCCTGTCCGGCTCGTGGACCTCGGACAGGAGCTCATCGAACAGCCGGAGAAGTCGTGGGTCGTCGATTCGTCGGTGCTCGAGGTATTCCGAGAACAGGTCACGGGGAGTTCGACCGATTCGGCTCTGCCCCACGGTGGGAGCCTCGACTCCCGATGACGGGCTGACCAGGACATCGATCGTCCCGGGGATCAGATTGCGCACCTCTTCGGCGAGCCCCGCCCTGCTCGGCTCGTCGAGCACGACCTGGATCCATGCGTCCCTGTGCGACGCTGCCTGCTCCGCCACCTGGTCGATGGTCCCGACGAGCTTGACCAGCTTGCGACCCGAAACCAGGGGAACCTGTTCGACCTTGGCGGGGAGACCCGGCTCGACGTCCACAACGAGCAGGCCCTTGCTGTCTTGTGTCTCACCAAAATCGAGCTGAAGCGGGGAGCCTGAATACCACAGCGGTGCAGGACCGGGAACCCGCTGCATACGGTGGAGGTGACCGAGGGCCACGTACGAGACGTGGCCAGGGAACGCCAATGCGGGGACCGAGTACTCAAAGATGGTGTGAGCGGAACGCTCGCCGCCGCCGAGAACGCCGCCGTGGACCATCACATGTCCGACCACGAGGTTGACGGTCTCGGTAGTGAATCCCTCGCAGAGCAGTTCGATCACCGATCTCATCCGCTCGGCGTAGTCACCTCCATGACCGGCGGCAGCCTTCGTCATCAAGTCCTCGATCCGGACGATCGCCCGTTGCGAGACGAAGGGGACCAACGCCACCCGCACCGGCAGTCCCGGTATCTCGATGACCCCGCCCGAGTCGGGACGCTCCAGGACGGCGCCGACCGCGACCCTGCCCAACTCGAGCAAAGGCGCCACCGCCTGCAGACGGCTTGGGTGGTCGTGGTTGCCGGCCACCATGACCACCGGCGCCACATTCGCCAGGTCGAGGAGAGCCCGGTACACGATCCTCTCCGCCTCTGGCGGCGGCGTGGCGGCGTCGAACAGGTCGCCGGCGACCAGCACCAGGTCCACTTTCCTGTCGGCGGCAACCCTTGCGATCTCACCGAGCACGTCCTGGTGCTCGCCGGCCCTGGAACGGCCCCGGATCGTCCTGCCTACATGCCAATCGGAGGTGTGGAGGATGCGCACTAGCCGGCGATCGTACCGGCGACCCCTCCCGTCGCCACTGGTCGAGAACAGGGACAAGTCAGCTCGATGGATATCAGCTGTCCACTTATGTTGTCCCTGTATAAGCTCCTTCTACCCGTCGGACGCTGAAAGGAAGGCGGCGCGCCCTACCCGGCGAGACCGTCGAAGGGGTCCCCCATGGGCTTGGTGTCTTTCGGCGGACCAGCCTCGGCGGCGCGTGTCGCCCAAGCGGGGAAAGGAAACTCGACGAGCAGCGGCACCGGCAACTCGGGCTGATTCACCAGCATCGTCCCCGGCTTCATGATGGTTGCCCTCTGCCGCTGGACTGCAGGGAGAAACCCGTACTCCTCGCGGCCGCCTTCGGCGGCGTCGAGCCGTCCCACCACCCGGATCGACACGTTGGCCACGATCCGTCTCTCGACCTCGCTCGCCGTCTGTTGTGCCCCGACGAGGATCACTCCCAGCGATCGCCCCCTCTCCGCCACGTCGAGCAGCACCTCGGAGATGGGACTCGACCCCTCGCGGGGTGCATACTTGTTGAGCTCGTCGAGCACCAAGAAGAGGAGTTCGGCCGACTGGCCGGCCCTCTCCTTGTCCTCGAAGGCGCGACGCACGGTGACCCCCACCACGAATCGCTTGGCGCGGTCGTGGAGGTTGTGGAGGTCGACGACGGTCACCTGGTGACCCTCGAGCGAGACCCTGTTCTGCTCCGGGTTGGCGACGTCCGAACGTATGAGCCGCTCGACATGGCGGACAGCGCCCTGGAGCCGGCGCACGAACGCGTTGACCGTTCCCATGCCGATGGCCGGGCCGGCCCAATCGAAGCGCGTGGAATCGTCCTGCACCATCCGGGTGACCACATCCGCCAGTTGTCTGAAGGTGCGTACCGTCTCGCCCTCGATGCGGACACCGCCATCGCCGGTCGGCTGGGCGCGCCGCAGCTGTCCCATCACGTTGTAGATCACCGTCGTGTACTGAGCTCTGTCGTCCTCGGCATCGGCGAAGAGAAAGGGCAACAGGTCATCACGACAGAAGTCCTGCAGGGTCCAGAAGAAAGTGGTGACCCCGGTGTGACGCGAGGCAACGTCGGGTGCCGCCGTGGGGTCATCGTGACGGGCCGGCGCATATATGGCCACCGACCGGAAGGGCTCTGCGGGTAGACCGAGCAGGGCGTACCTGGCCCGCTGCTCATCGTCGAGCTTGGTGTTCGCATGGTCGAGGAAGAGGAGATCCTCGCCCTTGACGTTGAACACGAGGGCCTTGGTGTTGACCGCCCTGTTCCCCAGGATCGATGAGGTGAACAGGGCGTGGAGGAGGAAGGTGGCGTAAGTCGTCTTGGTGGCGACACCCGAGATCCCGGAGATGTTCACATGGGCGCCGCGCCGGCCATCGATGAACTCGAGGTTGGCATAGAGCGGTTCCCCTCCTCTCGAGAGCCCGATGGGGAGCCTCTCGACCATTTGGTCGAAGTACAGGGCCTGATCCCTCTCGAGGTCGCGGGCAATCCTCACCGGCTCGCCTGGTCGGGGCGGGACCAGGACCTCCGGCTCGAACCGGGTGGTCGATATTTGGGCGGCCTCGGCGACCTCGGCGGGGAGCAACCCATCCTCGATGAGGAAGACATCGGAGTCGAAGCGGGCACCCTCGTGCCGCGCTCTGACCTGCCCCACCGTCCCGAATATCCGGACAGTGCGCCCGTCGGGCAGTTGGCGCTCGAGGGCGACGACGTCGTCGAGTTGCAGGTACCTGCCAGGGGACACGCCCACCCAGAACTCGAGCGGGGTGGCGTCCTCGGTGCCAATGACCCGCCCGACCACGTCGTCGACTTCCACGTGCTCCATCGGCGGAGGGTATCAACCGCAGGTCGGCGGACCCCGGTCGGCCTTCTAGCCTCGCGGCCACCGTGGAAGGGAAGGCAAACGTGGGCTGGCTTGTGATGCTGGCGGTGGCCGGGGGCCTGGCGGTGACGCTCCAGGCCCAGTTCATGGGTGTCATGACAGATCGGCTCGGCGCGATCGAGAGCATCTTCATCACTTATGGAACAGGTGGCGTTGCCATCGGCCTGGTGATGCTGGCGACGCGAGGGGGCAACCTGGCCGCCTGGACTTCTGTCCCCTGGTATGTCCTCACTTCGGGGCTACTCGGGCTGCTGATCGTCGGAGCAATCGGGTACACCGTCCCCCGACTCGGTCTGGTCGCCGCCCTCAGCCTGCTGATCCTTGCCCAGTTCGCCATGGCCAGCGTGGTCGACCACTTCGGCCTGTTCGGTGCCGAGGTGCGGCCTTTCGATGCGGGCAGGGCGGTTGGACTCGCCGCTGTCCTGATCGGGTCGTGGCTCGTGCTGCGATGACGCTCAGCGGGCGGGGACGATGCGCAGCACCTCCGAATCGGTTGTGAGGTAGACCTCGCCATCCCCGCCGATTCCCATCCCAAACACCGGCCCTACGATCCCGGCGCTTTCGGTCCAGTCCCGGTGATCGGTCGCCTCCCCGCCCTCAACCCGGAAGCTGCGCAGCCAGCCACCGCAGTAGTCGGAGTACAGATAGTGCCCGGTGAGCTCGGGGATGGCCGATCCCCGGTAGACCACGCCGCCGGTGATGGAACAGGTGCCCGCATCTCCGTGCGCCACCTCGAGCACAGGCATGGTGAGCCCGCTTGCGTCGCAATCGGTCGGGGGCTCATAGCAGTGGAGCCCTTCGGTGATCGGCCACCCGTAGTTGAGGCCCGGAGCGTTCGCTGGTGCCACGTCGATCTCCTCGAAAGCGTTCTGGCCGACATCACCGATATAGATGAGCCCATCGTCGAACCAGAACCGCCACGGATTTCGCAGACCCATCGCCCATGTCTCGGGGGCACCGCCGTCATCGGCGAATGGGTTGTCGGGTGGGATTGCGTACCCGTCGCCGCCGGCGACGTCGAGGCGGAGGATCTTGGCCAGCAGCGAGTCGGGATTCTGACCGTTCCCGAAGCGATCGCCACCTCCCCCACCGTCACCAAGGGCGAGGTACAACATTCCATCCGGGCCGAACAGCAGCATTCCCCCGTTGTGGTTGGGTGCCGGTTGCGATGCGTTGAGCAATGTCCCGACGGGGTCGGGAGCAGCCACGTCGCGGTCGTCGGACACCCGGTACTCGGCGAGCACGGTGTCGCCATTGGTGTCGCTGTAGTGGACGAAGAAGCGTCCGTTTTCTGCGTATTCAGGGTGAAACGCCATCCCCAAGAGGCCCTGCTCAAACGAGGTGCGGATCTGCGACGAGATGTCGAGAAAGGGCATCTCCGCTATCCCGTTGTCATCCATTATCCAGATCCGACCGTCCTTGGTGACGATGAAGCTGCGCTCGTCGCCCGGGGCTGTGGTCACCAGGACCGGCTGGGCGAGACCCGACGCCACCTCGTCGTATGCCAACCCAGACTGCGATGAGGAAGCGACGGTCGTCTGGTCGGCCGACGACACACAGCCGGCCAGCATCAGGAATAGGACAGCCGCCCGTCTCATCCCCAGCGAGGGTATTTGGGTCCTCGTCCTACCTGGTGGTGCCGAGCGGCATGTCCGGTTTAGCCTGACCTCCTCATGGGGAGCGGCGGCCCGGAACACCCGGGCGTGATGCGCAACGACCGCCGGACCATCTTCGGCTGGGCGATGTACGACTGGGCGAATTCGGCGTACACGACCACGACACTGGCGGTCATCCTGCCTGCTCTGTTCGCATCCGAGATCGTCCCGGAAGGCGGAACGAGCCTCTTCGGGCGCACCTTCGACGCCGAGTCGCTCTTCAGTCTGCTCGTGGCGTTCACCGCCCTCGTCGCCTTCGTCCTCTCGCCGGTGCTCGGCGCCATCGGCGACTACAGCGCCTCGAAGAGGAGATTCCTCCAGATCTTCGCCTATGCCGGGGCGCTGCTTTCCCTGCTCTTCTTCTTCATGCGCTCCGGCGATGTGGCGCTCACCATGGCCCTGTTCCTTGTTACCGAGACCTGTTGGGCGATCGCCGCCGTTTTCTACGACAGCTATCTCCCCCACATCTCCACCACCGACACCATCGACCGTGTGTCGTCGCGGGGATTCGCCTTCGGCTATCTCGGGGGTGGCCTCCAGTTCGCCCTCTCGCTCGCCCTGATCCAATTGGCCCCGTCGATCGGGATCGACGACGGGTTGGCCGCCCGGCTGGCGATGGTCATGGCCGGGTTGTGGTGGCTGGGCTTCGGCATCTTCGCCATCGCCCGTCTCAGAGAGCCAACCGCCGCCGATCCGACGACCACCACGAAGGGCTTCTTCGAGTACGTCCGGTTGGGCTTCTCCAGAACGTGGCAGACCGCCCGGAGACTCGGGGGCTTTCCCCACCTGCTGCTCTTCCTGGTGGCCTTCTTCGCCTACAACGACGGGGTGCAGACGATCATCGCCATCTCCAGCGTCTACGCCACCGAGACCCTGGGGCTTGCCGTGGGCCAGGTGGCGATCGCCTTCCTGGTTGTACAGGTCGTCGCCTTCGCCGGAGCGCTGCTTTTCGGCCGGCTCGCAGTCTGGATCGGGGTGAAGCGCGCCATCCTCGTCTCGCTGGTGCTCTGGACCGGTCTTGCCGTCTTCGGATATCGGCTCCCAGACGCCGACTTTGTCGCTTTCCTGACACTTGCCGGGTCGGTGGGTCTCGTCCTGGGCGGCACCCAGGCACTGAGCCGGAGCCTCTACGGATCGATGATCCCAGAAGAGGCCTCGGCGGAGTTCTACGGCTTTTACTCCGTGTTCTCACGATTCTCCTCGATCTGGGGACCACTCACATTCGGCGTGGTCAACACCATCACCGGCTCGTCGCGCACGGCCGTGCTGTCGTTGGTCGTTCTCTTCGTCATCGGGTTCGTGCTGCTTTCCCTGGTCAACGTCGAGAAGGCCAGGGCGTCCAAGGAACGTTGGGCATTCGTCGGTGATGAAGTGGAGACCGCCGAGGCCTGACAGCACCCGACGGGGCGCCTCCTTACAATGAGCCGATGACTGATCGTCCCGACGACACGATGGGCACCGAGCTCCCACCCATGCCGCCACCGGAGGATGTCGTCGGCGAGCCTGCTTTTCCTTCATCGCAACCAGTCGTCGAGAAAGAGCCCATGGGCACGGGTCCGCGGTGGGGTCTGATTATCGGGATCGTCCTGGCGATACCACTGATTGTGTTCCTCGCACAGAACACCCAATCGGTGGAGATCAACTTCATCAACTGGAGCGCTGAGGTCCCCCTCGTCTCGGTGCTGGCCGCGACCGTGGTGCTGACGGTTGTCATCACGGAGGTGATCGGTCTCTTCGTCCGGCGCCGACGCCGCAGGGTTTTGGCCGAGCGCGCCGAGTTGAGGCGCCTTCGCTCTTCCTCGGGCTGAACCGACGGTGGACCGACTCGTCGTCATCGGGGGGACGCCGCGGGTCTGTCTGCGGCGAGCCAAGCCCGGCGCCGGCGTCCCGAAGAAGACCTCGAGATAATCGCCTTCGAGCGTTCCCATTACGCCTCGTATTCGGCGTGTGGCGAGCCGTACTTCGTCGGTGGTTATGTGAAGAACCTCGACGACCTCATCGCCCGCACGCCCGAAGAGCACGCCAAGCGCGGCGTCGACGTGCGGACGCGGCGCGATGTCAGGGCGATCGACCTCGACAAGCGCCAGGTCGAGGTGGTCGATCTCGATGGAGGAGGCTCGAGCCACGTCGGTTTCGATCTGCTCATGGTCGCAACCGGGGCCCGCCCCGCCGATGGTGGGATCGAAGGTATGGAACTCGAGGGCGTGCACTCACTCCGGGTACTCGAAGATGCCGAGCGTCTGCGCGATGCCGTCGGCTCCGTGAAGCGGGCGGTGGTGGTGGGCGCGGGGTACATCGGGCTGGAGATGGCCGAAGTGCTACAGCGGTTGGACGTGAGCGTGACCGTCGTCACCTCGGCTTGGGTCATGGAGAAGACGCTCGATTCGGACATCGGCGAATTGATCGCCGAGAAGATGCGGGCCATGGGGATCGAGGTGATCACCGACACCCGGGTCAAGTGCGTCGAAGGCCGCGATGGCCGCGTCGCCAGCGTGGGTTGCGACGGCCTCGATCTGCCTGCCGACCTGGTGGTGGTTGGGTTGGGGACCGTCCCTGATGTCGCCCTGGCCGAGGAGGCTGGTATCCCGCTCGGCCCCACCGGCGCGATTTCGGTGGACGACCGGCAGCGTGCCGAAGTCGACGGGGTCTGGTCAGGTGGCGACTGCGCCGAGGCGATGCACCGGGTCAGCGGGCGTCCGGTCAACATTCATCTCGGGACGGTCGCCAACAAGCAGGGCCGAGTGGCTGGAATCGACATCGGTGGTGGCGATATCAGGTTCCCCGGTGTGCTCGGCACTGCGATCACCAGGGTGAACGAACTGGAGATAGCGCGCACCGGGTTGACCGAGCGGCAGGCGGCCGAAGGCGGGCTCGACGCTGTTTCCGCCACGGCAGAAGGAACCACCACCGCCGGATACTGGCCCGAAGCCTCCGAGATGAAGATAAAGGTTGTGGCGGAGCGGGGGTCTGGCCGCCTGCTCGGAGCCCAGATCGTCGGTGGCCCCGGCGCCGGGAAGCGGATCGACGTGTTCGCCACCGCCCTATGGAACGAGATGACGGCCGATGGTCTCGCCTGGACAGACCTCGCATATGCCCCGCCCTTCTCCGGGGTATGGGATCTGATCCATATCGCCGCCCGCGCCGGAGCCGAGGCGGCAGCTGGCTGACCCGATTTCGAACACGCATTGGCGGATCGCCAGGTCGGCTGCGTGGGCGATCGTCCTCCTGTCGGCCTGTGGCTCCGGCGCCTCCACCAGCGGACCGCCGGTCGAGGCGACTTCGGCGGAAGTGCTGCGCCTGTTCGACGGTGACAGCTTCCTCGCCATGGTTGACGGCGCTGAGGAGGAGGTGAGGCTCATCGGGATCAACGCCCCAGAGAGCGGTGAGTGCCTGGCTGACGATGCCCGCGATGCACTGGGGGACTTGGTAGGTGAGGCCGTGAACCTCGAGCGAGACATCGAAGACCGCGACCAGTACGACCGCCTCCTCCGATATGCCCACAACGGCGACGTGCTGGTCAACGCCGCGCTCGGCAGGCCAAGGTCTGGTACTGGCGGGCGAGTTCCCGCCAAATGTGGCGCATCAGGGCGAGATCGATGCCGCCGCTTCGGAGGCTCGGTCCGAGCAGAGGGGTATCTGGGGTGAGCGGCCATGTGGCGGGGAAGCGACCGGTGTGGCGATCGACGAGGTCATCGCCAACCCACCCGGACCCGACGAGGGGCAGGAGCGTGCGGTGATAGCCAACCGCGGCACCACCCCGGAGGACATAGGCGGCTGGACGCTCCGGGACGGTTCTTCAGCACACCGGTTCGAGTTCCCCGCAGGAACGGTGCTCCCACCGGGCACATCGATCGAGGTGATCACCGGGTGCGACCGGCCACCCCCCGGCGCGATCTGTTGGGACGCCGGCTCGGCTGTGTGGGACAACGGAGGCGACATCGCCTTCCTGCTGGACGATCGAGGCCGGCAAGTGCACACCCTCGACACCGGGGAGTAGCGTTGTCCGAACCGACGACTGGAGTGGACTCACATGGGTTTCATGGACACCGTGAAGAAATGGTTCGGAGAGGCACAGGAGAAGACATCCGAACTGGCCGATAAGGCTGGGGACGTCGCAGGTGATACCTGGGAGAAGACAAAGGAAGTCGCAGACAAAGCGGGCGATGTCGCAGGTGATACCTGGGAGAAGACAAAGGAAGTCGCCGGAGACGCTTGGGACAAGACCAAGGAGACCGCAGACAAGGCCACAGATCAGGTCAAAGAGTGGACTGATTCTGCTGACGACAAGGCTGACGACGCTGCCGACAACGTCAAAGATGCGGCCAATGAGGTCGCCGACAATGTAACGGCCTCGACCAATGACGCCGTGGACAACGTGCAAGACACTGCCGACACGGCCGCCGACAAAGCGCGGGACCTCGCCGACAACGCCCAAGACGCGGCCGGAGACGCCGCCGACAAAGCGCGCGATGCCGCCGACAACGTGCAGAACGCTGCCGAGGACGCTGCCCGGGAGGTCGGGGACGCTGCGCAGAGCGGGGTGGACGACGTCGCCGACAAGGCGGACGAACTGCGCGACAACCTCAACACTTGACTCCGTCGCCTAAAAAGCCGAAGTTTGAACTGAGATAGAGCCCCTGCGCGCCCTGGCGCGCCGGCTTTTCTACAGAGTGACCGGGATCACCCCCGGAGCGGGACGGAAACGACGAAGGTCGAGAGCGGAAAGGTGGGCGAGGGGGTGGGCGACCACCACCACCTCGGTACGCGCCACGACGGCGCGTTTGATCGCTTCGACGACCCTCTCCACCGTCCAGATGCGCGGGCCTGACACCGCCACCGCCGGCGCCAGCATCACATCTGCCCTCTCGGGCGGGGCGCGGCGCACGGCGAGCGGCAGATAGCTCAGCCCCCTTTCCACCGCAACATGGTCGGTGACCAGCTCCGACTCGGAGTCGCCGAGTTGGACCGCCGCCTCGAGGACGGCCAGCGTCCAGGCGCCGATCGACAACACTCCGATCCGCTCGCGGGTCGCAACCGAGATTCCGATCCGTGTGCACCAGTCGGTGTCGTCGAGGGATCTCTGCAGATCGGCGAGACGAGAGCGCGCCGTGTGGTGGTCCGGATGGTCGGCGGCGTCGCCCACGCGGAGGACAATCGGCTGGTCGGCGTGGACCGAGCGCAGACGGGTGACTTCGGACGGCGCAGTGGCCTGCCATGCCGCGGTATCCACCGCCTCGAGGTCGTATATCGCATGCCTTGCCACGCTGAGCGGATCAACCCACAGCAGAACGGGCGGGACGCTTCCCCCTCCGCTCATCTGTCGGTCGCTGTTATCACGTGATCAGGTGAACGGGCACCGGACCAGCCTATCGGTGGTTGGGCGACAGCCGCAGTACGTCGATAGTCTCAACAGCACCGCCGGGTGTCGAGGAGGGACTGTGTTCGAGCCTTATCGCAATGAGCCGTATTCCGATTTCTCGCTCCCCGAAAACGCCGCGGCTTACCGCGAAGCCCTGGCTTCGGTGCGCGCCCGATTGGGGGAGCATCACCCATTGGTGATCGGCAGCGAGCGGGTTGACACCGCGAACCGCATCGAGAGCGTCAACCCATGTAGACCGACAGAGATCGTCGGCACCACGGCTTCGGCCACGTCCGAGGATGCGCTCGCCGCTCTCGAGGCCGCCTGGAAGGCATACGACTCCTGGTCGCGGCTCTCTGCCGAAGCGCGGGGACGTGCCGTGGCCCGTCTCGCCGCGGTCCTGCGCCGCCGCAAGCTCGACCTGTCGGCTTGGGAGACGTTCGAGGCGGCGAAGAACTGGTCCGAGGCGGAGGCGGACGTTGCGGAGGCGGTCGACTTCTGCGAGTACTACGCCCACCAGGCGATCGCCATGGCGGAGCCGCTCCCGGTCGTGCCCTACCCGGGTGAGGACAACCGCTCCCACCTCGTCCCCATCGGCGTCGGAGTGGTGATACCGCCGTGGAATTTCCCGCTCGCCATCATGGCGGGGATGACGGTTGGGCCGGTGGCAGCAGGGAACGCCGTGGTGATCAAGCCGGCATCGGCCACACCGGTGATCGGTGCCATCTTCATGGAGGCCGTGGAGGAGGCGGGGATCCCCCCAGGGGTGATCAATTTCGTCCCCGGGCCGGGAGGAGAGATCGGTGACACCCTGGTGGATCACCCCACGACCAGGTTCGTCAACTTCACCGGGTCACGCGAGATCGGGGTGAGGATCGCCCAGCGGGCTGCCGCAGTGCATCCCGGGCAGCGGTGGCTGAAGCGTGCCTACATGGAAATGGGTGGCAAGGACGCCCAGATCGTCGACGAAACCGCCGACCTCGCCGCGGCCAGCGCAGCCGCCGTTGCGGGTGCATTCGGCTTCCAGGGTCAGAAGTGCTCGGCCTGCTCCCGGCTGATCCTGGTCGATGCCGTCCACGACGAAGTTCTCGACCGGGTGGTCGAACTGACTGCGAAGCTGGATGTGGGACCCGCCGAGGAGAACGTGGCGGTGAATGCGGTGATCACCGCCGCACAACATCGCTCGGTGCTCGACGAGATCGAGAAGGGAAAGGGCGAGGCCGACCTGGTCCAGGGAGGTGAGCCAGTAGAGCGGGACGGCGGCTACTACATCCAACCGACCATCTTCGCCGGGGTAGATCCGGACGCGAGGCTGGCCCAACACGAGATATTCGGACCCGTACTTTCCGTCATCCGTGCCGCCGACTTCGACCAGGCCCTCGAGATCGCCAACGGGACAGAATATGGGCTGACCGGCGGGGTCTTCTCGCGGGATCGCGACAGGCTGGAACGGGCACGGCGCGAATTCCGAGTGGGCAATCTCTATCTGAACCGCAAGATCACGGGCGCCCTCGTAGGGGTCCAGCCGTTCGGCGGGTTCGACATGTCGGGGTCGAACGCCAAGGCGGGCGGGCCGGATTACCTTCGGCTGTTCCTCGAGATGAAGTCGGTGGCGGAGCGGCTCTGATAAGGCTCTAACCTCTGCTCGCCCCCGGCATAGGACGAGCAGTGCGCCGAATCTCGCAGCGAGTCGCCGCAATCGAGGAGTCGGCGACGCTGGCGATAAGCGCCAGGGCTGCGGCGCTCCGGGCGGAGGGGCGACCTGTGATCGGGTTCGGTGCAGGTGAGCCCGACTTTCCAACTCCGACGCACATCGTCGAAGCCGCTCAGCGGGCATGTGCCGAACCCCGCTTCCACAAGTACACCGCCACTGCCGGGCTCCCAGAGTTGCGCGCCACCATCGCCGAGCGGGCCACCGAGTCCGGACACGACGTGAAGCCGTCGCAGGTGGTGGTGACCAACGGGGGGAAGCAGGCGGTGTACCAGGCGCTGGCCACCCTGATCGACCCCGGTGACGAGGTACTGGTCGCTGCTCCGTACTGGGTGACCTACCCCGAGGCCGTTGCCCTCGCCGGCGGCGTGACCGTTCCAGTCGCCACCACCGCTGCATCCGGCTACCTCGCCAGCGTCGAGCAACTCGAGGCTGCGACCACGCCCCGCACCAAACTCCTCATCTTCGTCTCCCCCTCGAACCCGACCGGTGCCGTCTGTCCTCCCGACGGTGTGGCCGCATTGGGGGCCTGGGCTGCCGAACGAGGCCTGTGGGTCCTGACCGACGAGATCTACTCACGACTCGTCTACGGGGATGCCACCTTCACCTCGATCCCCGTTGCCGCACCGGAACAGCGAGAGCGGACCGTGGTCGTCTCGGGCGTGGCGAAGACATACGCAATGACTGGTTGGAGGGTTGGGTGGATCATCGCGCCTGACGATGTGGCCGCCGCCGCCGCCAACATGCAGTCCCATCTCACCTCGAACGTGGCCAACGTCGCCCAGGCTGCTGCCCTCGCCGCGCTCACCGGGCCGCAGGATGAAGTCGAGGCAATGCGCCTTGCGTTCGACCGGCGCCGCCGCACCGCACACGCCATGCTCGCCAAGATCCCCGACATCGAGTGCCCCGAGCCGATGGGTGCCTTCTACCTGTTCCCCTCGGTATCCGAGATCATGAGCCGTGGGATCGCTGGAAGATATCCGGCTACATCGCTCGAGTTGTGCGCCCTTCTCCTCGACCAGGCCGAGGTGGCCGTCGTGCCGGGTGAGGCCTTTGGCACTCCGGGGGCCTTCCGGCTCTCCTATGCCCTCGGTGACGCCGACCTCGAAGAGGGCCTCAACCGTCTCGTCTCCACCCTCTCCGAGGCCTGAGATGCCGCAACTGCGAGGGGAAGGACCGTGACGGGAGGATCCAAGGCCAAGGCGATGCTCCTGGTCGAGCCCCGACACATGAATCCGACCAGCCTGCCCATTCCCGAGGTAGACCGGGGCGGCTGGCTCGCCATCGAGGCTACGGGGCTCAGCGGTCTGGATGTCCAGGCCTGGCTCGGAGCCACCGATCTCCGCTATCCGCTGATCCCCGGTCACGAGGTGGTGGGACGCATCGCCAGCGCCGGGGTCGATGTGGACCTGCCCGTCGGCTCCAGAGTGGTGGTGGAGAGCTCGATTCGTTGCGGTGCCTGCCGCAGATGCACCAACGGTCTGGCCAGCTGCAACCTGCGGCGCCCGGTGAACGCATACGGCCGGTTGCCCTCGACCGAGCCGCCCGCCCTCTGGGGAGGTCTCGCCGAATATCTCTACCTCGACCCCGCAGCCCGGCTCCACGTGGTGAGCGACGACATCCCTGCTGTGGTAGCCACCTTCGCCCATCCCCTCGCCTCCGGCTTCACCTGGGCGGTCGAGGCACCCGCGTTGCAGCCCGGGGAGAACGTCCTGGTGATGGGGCCGGGACCCCGCGGGCTCTCCGCACTGATCGCAGCCCGATCCGCGGGCGCCGGGTGGGTCGGCGTCACCGGTCTATCTCACGACGGCGACCGGCTCGACCTGGCGCGGTCGCTCGGCGCCGACATGACCGCCACCGTCGAGCACGGCGATATAGCCAGCTCGGTCGCCAACAGCCTTGGCACCAGGCCCGACGTCGTTATCGACGTCACCTCGAGCGATCCCGAGGCGATCTATATGGGCCTCGACCTGGTGCGGGCAGGGGGACGGGTAGTACTCGCCTCGACCAAAGGGGCGAACACGGTCACCCAGCTCTTCTCGGACATCGTGGTGCTCAAGGAACTGACTCTGAAGGGTGTCTTCGGTGCCACCTCGGCGGGATACCACTGGGCAACCCGGCAGCTCGAGGTAGATGCCCGTCTCGACCAGCTCGTGTCCCACGAGTTTCCTCTCGACGAGGCGGACAGGGCAATACAGGCTGCCGGCGGGCTGCTGGGCCGCGAAGAGCTGATCTCGGTGGCGGTCACCTTCTGACCGCCCGGGGTGGCTCTGAACCTCGGCCCTAATCTGCACGCGTGAGCAGCGCCGACACCTGGGTCCCCGGCCGGCGCAGCGTCGCCGGGTGGGTCACCTATGACCTGGCCAACACCGTGTTCGCCCTCGGCGTCCAGGGCCTCTACTTCGCCACCTGGGTCACGGTCGTACAGGGATACCCCGATGGCGCCCTCGCGCTGGCGACGGCGGCTGCAATGGTCGTGGTGGTCTTCGCGGGCCCGCTGATCGGGGCGCGCACCGACCATGCTCCCAGGAGGAAGCCGACGCTGGTCGTCACAACCGTGGCCGCGGTTGGCGCCACCGCCCTGCTCGGCGCCGGGCCGGTGGTGCTCTCTCTCGTGGTTTACGCCATCGCCCTAGTCGCCTTCAACCTGGGGTCTGTGGTGTACGACGCCCTGCTCCCCGACGTGAGCACACCCGAGAACAGGGGATGGATCTCCGGGCTGGGGGTATCGGTCGGCTACGCCGGGTCTGCGCTTGCGGTCGGTGCCGGTGCGCTGTTCCTCGACCGCATCGGCTACCCCGGCCTCTTCCGAACCCTTGCGCTGATGTTCCTGATCTTCAGCCTTCCCTGTTTCCTGTGGCTCAGGGAGCGGCCACGACCAACACCTGCCGGACCCGTGCCTTCATGGCGGCACGTGATCTCCAACCTCGTGGCGTCGTGGCGTACCGCATCGCACTACCCCGGAGCGGTGCGATTCCTGGTGGGTCGGTTCTTCTACACCGATGCGATCAACACTCTGATCGGCGGATTCCTGGTGGTTTTCGCCCAGAAGGAGATCGGATTCGACGCAGGACAGGTACAGATGCTCACCGTCTTAGGGATCGCCAGCGCCATCGTCGGTGGCCTCGTAGCGGGCAGGTTGGTGGACCGCGTCGGCCCGAGGCTCATCCTCCACACCGTTCTGGCGGTGTGGATCGGGACCATGGTCGTCGGCATCGCGGCGGCCGCGGCCGACATGGTGGATCTGGGATGGGTAGTCGGAGTGGCCGGCGGGCTTGCCCTCGGTGCGACATGGGCTGCCGACCGGGCCTACATGGCCCGGCTGACACCTCCCCATCTCTATGGCGAGTTCTACGGCCTATATGGCACCGTGGGCCGGTTCGCCACCATCCTCGGGCCGCTGATGTGGGCGTTGGTGGTGGATGTCCTGGGGTGGGGTCGCCTCGCCGCCCTCGCCCTTTTGGCGGTGAACGTGCTTGTGGCGCGCATCGTCCTCCAAGGGGTTCCCCGTCTCCCCGTCCACACCGGACTGCCTCCCGCCACAGTGGGGCGGACCGGGTGAGGCTCGTCATCCTCGCCAACCCGGCCGCATCGGGATTCAGTGGCGACGCGCTGCGTCGGGTGACGACGATTCTCCGCAGCCGCTACGAGGTCGAGGCCCTATGGCCGTCGGCGGCGGGAGGGATCGAGGCGACTGTGCGAGAGGCGATAGACAATGGCGCCGACGTGGTGGCGGCGATGGGAGGAGACGGCGTCGTTCACCATGCCGCCGCCGCCCTGGTCGGGACGAACGCCACGATGGCCATCATTCCGGTGGGGACCACCAACGTCCTGGCGCGGATATTGGGCATCCCTGACGATCCCGTCAAAGCTGCCGAGGCGTTCACCTCGGACCCGCGGCGTATTGATCTCGCTGTCGCCCGGGTGTGTGGGAGCGGGGCGCTGGGCGAAGTCGCCACGATCGCCACCTTCTCGGCCGGGATCGGCCTCGACGCCGACATCGTCCGACAGGCAGAAGCCGAGCCCTACCGGAAGTACCGGCTCGGAGGGCTGCACTATCTCCGCACCACCCTCCGCACCGCCCTCGGCTCATACGTGGGTCGGCCGGCATCGCTCCGGGTTGACGACGGAGAGCGGCGTGCCGACGGAGTCGCCGTTCTGGTCCAGGTCCACGAGCCCTACACCTATCTCGGGCCGGTCCCGTTGCGGATCGCGCCGCGCTCCCCCGCCTCGCTTGCCGTCCTCGTGCTCGAAGAACTCGCCACCGGTCGGATCGCCGAGATCCTGGCAAACGTCCTGGCCGGAAGACGGCTCGACAGGGTTCCGGGGATGACCGTTTGGACCGGCGTCGACCGACTCAACATCTCTGCCGAACCTGCGATGGCGGCGCAAACTGACGGCGAATCGCTCGGCCTGATCGATCGGGTCGAGGTCAGCTACTGCGAGCGAGCCCTGAAAATCCTCGTCCCGGCCTGATTCAGGGAAGCTCGGGGGCGACCGGGCCTCGGTTGGCCAACGCCGAAACCTCATCGGGAGAGAGCACGCCCAACTCGGTGATCACCCCGTTTACCGCCTTTAGCGGCACCACTTCGGAAACACCCATCCGCCCCTGCAGCCTCGCCGCATCGTCGAACAGCGCCTTGGGAAGAACCTTGCCGGTGGAAGCCACGAGGTAGATCGGGACGCCACTGCGCCTCGCAGCGGTCGCCAGGTCGCCGGTGCCGACCTTGTTGATCGCCGATCCCGGGCCGAGCGCCTCCGCCCCGGCGAGCACCAGGTCCATCCCCCCGATCACCTCGGAAGCTGTCTCGTCGCCGAGGAGTTCGACCTGGAAGCCGGCAGATGCGAGTTCGGAGGCCATCTCGGCCCCCTCACCCGTGGGGAGCGCTTCGGTGCACGAGACGGTGAACCACCTCCCTCTGCTGCGTGCCTCATCGAGGACGGCGCGCACCGAGGTCGAGTGGGCGTGGACCAGCACCGTCCCGGCATCGGAGATCAGGTCGGCCCCGACCTTGGCGAGGCGGTCGCTGGCGTCGGCAATGTGCTCGACGTACTCGTCGAGCGCCGCGATCAGGCCGTCGATCCCGTCACCTGCCCTCAGATAGATGAGGTTCCGCAGGTTGGCGATTGGTGCCATGCCCTGGCGGCGGCGATTGAGCAGCTCGACGCCATCTAGCACGGCTTCCGGATAGGCCTCTGGTGCCAAGGCGGCCACCGTCTGGGCCAGGTCTCTGAGGGCACGCGCCGCATCGACCCCCACGGCGGCAGCGCTCTCCATCGGATCGTCCGCAACACGGACGATCCGGCGCCATGCAACCCACTCACGCCACTCGGTCAAGAACCGCTCCCGCGGTCGACAACCCCGCCACTGGCGAGGCCGAATCAGGGTACCGCTTGACCGCAATACAGTCGGAAGTAGGGGCTACCACTTCCAACCGTCGCCGCTCTGCCACAATCGGGGAGCGATGGGGACCACCGACCCGGCGGCCGGTTTAGGCCCCGCTCTCCACGATCTCGCCTCGAGGCTGGATGCTGTCAGCTTCGACCTTCCCACGCCCACCCAGGCCGAAGACAGGTCGGCGCGCGCCGACGTGCTGTGGTCGATCCGCGAGTACCTGTTGCCCCGTCTCGCCGACTGGGAAGCGCCGATCCTTGCGGTGGTGGTCGGATCCACGGGTAGTGGAAAGTCGACGATCGTCAACTCTCTCGCCGGCCGGGCGGTCAGCGCGGTCGGGGTGCTGCGCCCTACCACGACAGCGCCGGTGGTCTGGTGCCACGAGGACAACGCAGATCGTTACCGCCACCGGTTGGTCGGCTCATTCGGCACGTCGGACGAGCGGCCGTTGCTGGTGGAGGTCTCCGACGATCCCCTGCTCGAACGTCTGACCGTGGTCGATGCGCCGGACTTCGACTCCGTCGAGGGCTGGCACCGCGAGATGGTCGAGGAGTTGATGGCCGCGGCTGACGTCGCCCTGTTCGTGGCGAGCGCCCAGAGGTACGCCGACGCCGTTCCATGGGAATTCCTCGAGCGCCTCCGTAGGCGCGACCTGACAACGGTCCTCGTGCTCAACCGGGTCACACCGCGGACTGAAGCCGTCTTCGACGACTACACCAGGATGCTGACGGCCGCCGGCCTCGTCGGTCCGGTGATCGTCATAGCCGAGCAGGCCATCGACCCCGCCACCACTGCACTCCCACCGGCTGCCGTTGCCCCCATCCGTGCCCGCCTCGAGGCAGTGTCCGCCACCGCCGGACGGGACGCCGCCTTGTCGCAGGCCATAGCGGGCACCACCAGTCAGGTCGGCAACGCCTCCATCGACGTGGCGGATCGGGTCGATCGACAGCGGGATACCGGCGCTCGGCTGACGGCGGCTGCCGCGGTTCCCTACCAAATCGAGGTGGACCGGCTTGCCCTCTCTTTGGCCGAGGGCACGCTCATTCGTGGCGAGGTCCTGGCCAGATGGGAGGAATTCGTAGGGACCGGTGAGCTGACCCGGGCCATGGCATCGGGGGCTGTCCGGTTCCGCGAGTGGGCGCGCCGCGTGTTCGGCGGGCCGCCGGCGGTGGCGCAACTCGGCGCCGAGGCGGGATCCGAGTTGGTCGCCACGGTCACCCGACGCGCCGACGCCGCCGCCCGCTCGACGGCGGCAGCGTGGGAATCCGACGAGACCGGTCGAACGCTTCTCGCCGAGGTGCCCGAGGGCGCCCTGTGGAGGCACGATCCCCAGACCGAGGATGGGGCACGCCACGCCGTCGACGACTGGATGAGCGATGTCGTCAGGTTGGTGCAGAAGGAGGGTAAGGGCAGGAAGAGGCAGGCGCAGGCCGCCTCGTACGGGGTCAATGCCGCTGCTGTGGTGCTCCTTCTTACTGTTTTCGTCCATACCGCCGGCCTCACAGGCGCCGAGTTGGGAATCGCCGCCGGAGCCGCAGCAGCACAGCAGAAGATCCTCGAGCACATCTTCGGAAAGGCGGCGGCGCGGTCCCTCGTCGAGGAGGCGCGCCGCCGCCTGGCGGAGGGCGTAGGTGAGGTCATCGGGAAGGATGGCAAGAGATTCGCCACTTTGGTGGCGGACCGCATCGAAGGCTCTGATGTCGCCGCCGAATTGCGCGAGGGCGTCGCCCTCCTCGGGGTCGTGCGATGACCCCCGATCTCGACGCCGCGGTTGACATCCTCGACCGTGCCGTAGCCAGAGCCGCAGGGCTGGTCGACCCCGCTCTTATCGCAGCCGCCGCCGAGCGCACACAGATGATCCGACGGCGATCGGGGTTTATGGGCGAGACGGTTGTCGTCGCGCTGGCCGGCGGGACCGGCTCGGGAAAGTCGAGCATCTTGAACGCGCTGGCCGGAGCCAAAGTGGCACCGACCGGACCCATTCGGCCGACCACGGACCAGCCCCTGGCGCTTGTCCCCGCCAACCCCGAACCCGGCCTGGTCCGGTTGCTCGACGACCTCGGTATCGAGGAGCGGGTCGAACAGGAGAACATTGCCGCGGTTGCGGTACTCGATCTGCCCGACTTCGACTCGATCGACCCCGGTCATATGCTGTCGGTTCGGCGCCTCATCCCACGGGTGGACGCCGTCGCCTGGGTTCTCGACCCGGAGAAATACGCCGACGCGGCCATCCACACAGCATGGCTCGCTCCGCTCGCCCGGTATAGCTCGACGTTCCTTTTCGTCCTCAACCAAGTGGACCGTCTGCCCGAGGGGATGCGGGAAGAGGTGATCGCCGACCTGTGCTCGCGGCTCATCACCGACGGGATCGAGGACCCAATTGTGCTCGCCACCGCTGCCGACCCAACGATCGGCGCGCCCCAGGGGATCGAAGAACTCCGGCGCCTGCTCGACGAACAGGTGGCAGGCAAGAAGACCGCCATCACCAAGTTGGTGGCGGACGTCAGGCGAACATCGGCAGAACTGGCCGAGATCACCGGGGTTACGTCGGGTGGGCTCGACTTGGATCACCGTTGGGCACTTTGCCGCGACCTCGCTGCGACCTCGCTGTCGGCGTCGATGGTGGACGTCAGCGTCACCGACGCCACTCAACGGGACGGCGTCCGCCTGGCTCTGGCCGGTGGGAGCGGACCGATCGGCCGGCTGGCACACCGCATCCGCCGCAGCGCCGCCGGACGGGCGCTGGGGGCGACAACCGGTGAGGCGGCGACCGAGGCGGGGAAGCGAGCGGCGGCAGGGGCCGGCTTGCCGTCGGCCGCCGTGCTCGTCGAGGAGTTCGTTGGCGACGTTTCCTTCGAAGCGGGAGGCGCCTTCGGCGAACACCTCCGCCGAGAGTTCTCTTCGCAGAGGGTTGAGGTGGAGTTGGAAGCCGCAGCCGACTCCACACGCACCCGGCATCGCTCGGGACCTGTGGTGGTCCGTTCCCGATGGTGGCCCGTCGCTGCGGTCATCCAGACCTTGCTCCTGGTGGTGCTCATCGGGGCGGCAGTGTGGGGGTGGGCCCAGCCGGAGGTGCTCCGACCGGGCAATTGGCCCTGGCCCTTGATCGCCGCACTCGGCGTGGTTTTGGTGGGGTCTCTGGTTGCCTCGATGGTGAAATCATCCGGCCGGCGGGCCGGGCAGCGGGCGGCGGACCTCTACCGGACCGAAGTCAGGACCGATCTCGCCGAGGAGACCGACCGCCGGATTGGTCAGCCCCTCCGCACCATCGCCCGGGACAGAGCCGAGCTTGCCGGCATGCTCGCCGAGTTGGGCCAGGCCACAGCCAAGGTTGAAGCACGATCAGCCAGCGGCTGATCGCCCAGACGGCGGACGGCAGACGGCGGTCAATCGCCGGGCTGTCGCCTCGTCGGGGAGTTCGGGACTTCCCAAAGGATTCTCTCCCCCCCGGGGACGGAACCTGCCCGCCTCCTCCCGGTGAGGGGAGGCGCGAGAGACGCGAGCGGAGGGCGTGACTCGCACCGTTGGGAGTTCGGAGCTCCCCCCTACCGCTGCTCGCGGCGGACCCTTCCCCGCTTCGGGGGACGGGGCGGAAGTCAGCCCACCTCGCGGCGGGGAAGGTCGACCACGTCGGCCACGGGGGAACGGACAAGGTCGGCTGCCGCCTCGTCCACCAGGGCGAGGATCGATGACCGCAGGGCGCCCAAGCCGACCGAGACGCTGTCCACCGACTTCGCGACCTCGGTGAGGTGCCGACGGCTCGCACCGAGGTTGCTCGCCAATTCACGAATGGTGGCCAGCCGCCTGGCAAGAGCCTCGGCGTCGAAGGCATCGGGCGTCGGGGACGCGCTCCGCTCCGCCAACAGCGCCGCTACCCGGACCGCTGCCTCGAGCAGCGTCCCTTCGCCGTCGTCCACTACGAGCACCCTGTTGCCATAGATCCCAAACACCCCCACTTCCGCGGGGAAGGCATCGATGGCGGAGACGCACACTGCGGCATCGGCGCCGCGGTTCGCCATTGCGTCGTCGAGCTCGCGGAGGATGCCCTTGGGGCCATGGAGCGTCAATTTGCTGACGTTCTTCACTTCGACGACCAGCTTGCGCATGTTGGGCAGCGTCATCACCACGTCGCCGACGATCGAGCCGGACCCGAGCTCACCGGGGGTCCGTCCCGTGTGCTCGATCACGCAACCGCCCATGAAGCGACCCATTGCCCGGAGACGCTCTTCGATGACCTCTTCGAAGTCGAAACCCTTGCGCGTTCCCCGTGCCGCCTCGACCTCGGCGCCCTGCTTCCGGAGCAGGAGATCGCGTAGCTCGGTGAGCTTCTCGTCGAATATGGCGGCCATGGTGGCGAACCCGGATCCGTCGGCGGAAGGGTCGAGGGAACGCTTGAGAACACCCTCGAGCTTGCCGCCTGGCCCGAGGAGCTCATCGAGCTCAACCAGGAACTTGGAGGTGACGCTATCGCGGTGCCCCGGGTCGATGGCTTCGAGAAGACCGTCGCGGACCAGCCCGAACTCGGCGATCGCTCGGGCGGTGGCCGATGTCCGCTGCTCGGGGTCGAACGACCCGGACAACTCGGTCACGGCTCGCTCGAGGATCTTCTCCAACTGACGTCTGGCGTCGGCGGTGCCCTCAGCGACGCTCCGACGGACCCTATCGTCCACCTCGGCTAGGTCTACGCCGAGACCCATCGTCAGCAGACCGCGGGCCCCGACCGAGAGAGCTCTCTCGACCAACTCCACCCGCCGCTCCGGGGTCTGGTTGCGGAGGACGGAGCAGAGCAACGGGTCGCGCACCGTCATCTGCTCGATGCGGACCTCGCCGTCGGACAATTCCACCACAGCAACCATGCGCGCACTGTATCCGGGGGGTGTGACATCCCCGTGTCATGCCGAGAGCCCGCCTTTCAGAGCTCGGCGGCCAGAGCCTGGTCGAGCCGCTCGTGCCGGAACGAGAAACCGCTCGTGATCAGCCGCTCAGGCATCACCCGGGCGCTCGCCAGAACGAGCCCCTCGGCGAGATCGGAACCGAGAGCGAGACGAAGAGCGGAGGCCGGCACCGGTATGGCGCATGGCCGACGAAGCGCTGTGGCCAGTTGCCTGGTGAACTCGTCGTTCCTCACCGGGGAGGGAGACGTGAGGTTCACCGGCCCTTCCAGCCGGTCGGTCCCGATGCAATGTGCAATGGCCCGCGCCTCGTCGGTGAGCGATATCCAACTCCACCATTGGCGGCCCGACCCGAGCCGCCCACCCAGCCACATCCTGAACGGAATCAACAGACGCGACAGGGCACCGCCCTGTGATGTGAGGACCAGACCGGTGCGGATGTGAACGACCCGGATCCCGGCCTCCGCCGCCGGTTCCGCGGCCTCCTCCCATTTTCGCACCACATCCGAGAGGAAGCCGCTCCCAGAGGGGCTCGCTTCGGTGAGCGTCTCTTCTCCGCGGTCACCGTAGAACCCGATAGCCGAGGCGCTCACCAAGACGGCCGGCTTGGGATCGAGACCGGCCAAGGTCGATGCGAGCAGCCGTGTCCCCTCCGACCTGCTCCGCAACACCCGCTCCCGCTTTCGGGCGGTGAGGGGCGGAGAGATCGGCTCTGCGGCGAGATGTACCACCGCATCTGTGCCTTCCAATCCGGCGGCGTCGATCGCCCCCTTGTCCGGATCCCAAGTGACGGTTTCTGGGCCAGGGGCGCCCCGCGTCAGGCGGATCACGTGGTCCCCTCGGCTCGCGAGCAGTCCTATCAGCGCTGTGCCGATCGGACCTCCCGCCCCGCTGACTGCCACCCGCATCGATCCACCTCTCGACTCTCTACGGTGCCGGTGCGGCAATCGGATCGATTCCCACCGCGGCCATACCCTCCCCACACCCTTCGAGCAGCGGACAGTGCCGACACCAGGGCCCGCCACACAAATCGAGTTCGGTCCCAGATGCCCAAGCCGTCCTGAGCCGGGTGACCATCTCCGCAACCCTTCGAGCGACATCATCGAGATCGGCCCGTGACGGAACGGTCGAAAACCGCTCGCCAGTCCGCACCGAAACAGCCTCGAGCCGGCCCGGAAGGACTTCCTCCTGGAGCGCCCACAGGAGGGCATAGAACTGGAGTTGAACCAGCGGTTCGCCCAACTCCCCGGTCTTCCAGTCGACCAGACGGGGACCACCTTGGTCATCACCGAATACGGCGTCTACCTTGCCCACGAGGTTGACCCCCTCGGCGGGTTCCGCCGCCAAGGCGACTTCGGCGCCGACGAAACCCTCGGTTGGAACCGAGCGGAATCGCTGGTAGAGCGCCTGCACCTCGTCGATGAGCGGGCGGAGGACGCTTGGCTTTCCGAAACCGAGCCCGGCCATCTTCATGTTGAGCGGCGAAGAGCCGATCTCCTCGCGGCAGGCTTGATGGAAGTCATCGGGTTCTATCGACCCCTGAACGAGATGCCGCGCAAAAACCCGGTGGGCGAGCCCACCCGAGAACGAGGCCCTGCTGTCGGGTCCGTAGTTGCCGCGCAGCCGGGCCTCCGCCGATGCTGGGCACTTCTCATAAGTGACGAAGGTCGTCGCCGAGATCCGGAGAGGGTCCCCGGCCGGCACCGGGGGGAATTCGATCACGGCGGGCATCGTATCCAGCGATGGATTCCGCCCTGAGGACTGCAGACCTCTACACTCCGCGCTCGTTTCCCGGAGAGCCACCGCTGGTACATGGCACGAAGCTCCCGCTCCGTACTCCTTTCTGTCGTAGCCGTGATGGCGGTCGCTCTGCTGATCGTCGGCGGCTACGCAATCGATCGCGCCCTACATCAGGGCAAGGTCCTGAGGAACGTCTCGGTCGGCGACGCCGATCTCTCTGGGCTCGGCCCGGCGGGGGCGGAGCGGGCTGTACTCGGCCTCGAGGATGAACTGGCGGTAAAGCCGGTTGCGGTGAACGTCCTCGACGAGACCTTCCGAATTAGCCCGATGCGATCGGTTTCCGGCTCGATACCGCCGAACTCGCCGAGCGGGCGATGCAGGTGGGTCGAGAGGCTCGATCATTCAACAGTTCCGCTGGTGGCTGTCGCACCAGTTCCGGGACGACGTGATAGCTCCGACCGGCAGCATCGACCGAAGCAGGCTCGAACCGGTATTCGACAACTGGGACAAGGACGTGGTCGGTGACCCCCCGTTCAACGGAGCCGTCCGGCTCGAAGGGACCGAGCCGACGGGCGGCTACCCCAGGAAAGGACGTGGTGTTGACCGCGACCACCTGACCACCAACCTGCTCGACCAGCTCCTTCGAAAAGACCGCGAGCCGGTCGACGCTCGGGTGATCGACATCAAGCCGCAGGTCACCAAGAGGGATGTAGACAGGGCCGTGGTCGTCGCCGAGGCGCTGCTCGCCGAACCGGTCGTCCTCTACCGGGAGGACCCATACGCCGAGGTGATCTTTGAAAAAGCTGACCTGGCTGCTGCCTTCAGCAACCGGATCGTCGGTGGCACGAACCCCACCATCGAAGTCGGGTTCCTACCGGACGAGGTCGCCGCCCGGCTGGAGAGTCTCCGATCCGAACTGGAGTTGCCCCCGGTCGATGCCCGGTTCATCGTCAACTCCGACGAGACGGTGGGCATCGAGCCAGGCCATCCCGGCACGGTCATCGACCCTCGAGGCGCTGCCGACGCCCTTCGCGCGGCGGCCCTCCGGGGAAGCCGGTCGGGGGTACTTCCATTCAGCGAGGGCGCCGAACCCGAGGTGACCACAGAGGAGCTCGAGGCTCTCGGGATCGAGCACCTCGTCTCCAAGTTCACCACCTATCACGGCTGCTGCGAGGCCCGGGTGGACAACATCCACCTCATCGCCGACGAAGTCAATGGTGCCGTCGTCCCTCCCGACGGTCAGTTCTGGCTCAACGACTATGTGGGAGAGCGAACCGCCGAGGAGGGCTACCAAGAGGCACCGGCCATCATCGGCGGAGTGGTGGTGGACGACAATCTCGGCGGCGGCATCAGCCAGTTCACCACCACCCTTTACAACGCAGTCTTCTGGGGCGGCTACGTGGACGTGACCCACACGCCGCATAGCTTCTGGTTCAGCCGCTACCCGCAGGGGGTCGAGGCCACGCTGTCCTGGCCCTCGCCTGACCTGGCCTTCGGCAACGACGGGAGCTGTGGGGTCCTCATCCGGACCGAGTACACCGACACGTCGATCACGGTCAGGCTCTACGGATGCAACGGCGGCAGGTCGATGGTGGGCGAGCACTTGCCGGGCGACCGTACGGCAACCGTGTACGTCGCCGCGGAGGGCAACGGAGAAGCCAAGGTAGTCGAAGCCACCACCGGAGAGCCCTACGCATTCACCGATCCGACAACCACAGTGTATGAGGGGAACAGCGGGCTCGAGCCAGGGCAAGAGCAGCGTGTGTCGGACGGAACACAGGGATTCTCGGTAGACGTGGTGCGGACGATCACCAGCCCCGACGGCAACGAGAGTGAGGTCGCGTGGACATGGCGCTACCGACCTCAGCCAATCGTGGTGCAGCGACATCCCTGCCAGCTGCCACCCGAGTCCGAGGACTACACCGGCGAGCCCTGCCCGGCGCCGCCCACGACCACGACGACACCGCCCGACACGACCCAGCCGCCGCCGGACACCACGCAACCCCCGCCCGATACCACCGAGCCCCCGACCGTCACCACCTCCCCAGCCGGCACCACCCCACCAACGACGGCACCCTGAGAGAAGCGAGCGAGTGGTTCATCTGGGTTCGCTTGCACCTTCGGGCCATGTGGCGAGGCCCGGCGAGTACCCTTAGTCACGACCAAGCAAGTGAGCGTGAGTTCTGGTTTCTCTGCCGGCGTTCCGCTGCACGTTCCCGACAGAGGAGGATGGACATGGCAACCGGAACCGTGAAGTCGTTCCACGAGGACAGGGGGTTCGGGTTCTTGGCGCAAGACGGTGGCAAGGACGTCTTCTTCCATCAGAGCGCCATCACAGGCGATGCCAGACAGATCGCCGTGGGGACCAAGGTGGAATTCCGGGTCGAGGAGAGCCCGAAGGGGCCACGGGCGAGCGACGTCAGGGTCGTCACCTCTGGGTGATCTTGCCTAGGTCCCCGAGACCTCCACTACCTTCAGGTGGGCTGGTTCGGCCGAGGGTCGGGCGTTACACGCTGTTCCCTCGGCCGTGCCGCGATACTTACCCGGCCTCTTCCTCAGACACCTCGGCTGGCTCTGCCTCAGGCTCATCCATCGCCCCCGGTGGCTTGTTCTCCTCGTAGACGATGAAGAAGGTGCGAATCGTCTCGCCGGCGTTTGCCAGCGCCTCGTCGGTCCAGCCGTCGGGTCTGCGCACCGAGAGGGTGTTGGAGAGAACGAAGACTGAACCCAACCCATCGTCCGATTCGAGCAGGCGGCCGGCGATAGCCGCGCCAAAGGTCTCCATCCGATCGGCATCGGCCTTGGTCGTGTAGGTCTCGCCGTCCTGGCCGGTGAGCGAACGATCCATGTCGAACAGGGCAACGTCACCCAGCACGATGCGGTCCACGACCTGAATCGGTTGACCCACCTGACGCTCCCTTGGGTCGGCCGGCGGACTCTACACCGGGCCGCTCAACCCACCCATCGAACGTCCTTCACGTTGCGAGTGGACACCCCGGTCCCGCTCCCCGATCACGTGCAGCTTCATCAGGTTGGTTGAGGCCTGGCGATTGGCCGGGATCCCGGCGACCATGACGACGCCCTCTCCCCTGGTGCACAGCCTCTCCTTCTCGAGGTACTTCTCGGCGGCGGCGATCTCGAGATCCGTATAGGCGCGCCGCTCGAAGGGAACCGCTCTCACTCCCCAGTAGAGAGCCATCCGGCGAAGCGTCGTCTCCCTGGCGGTGAAAGCCACGATGTCCGACGCCGGGCGGTACTTGGAAAGCAGGCGCGCCGTGCTCCCTGTCTCGGTGAAGGCGACGATGGTGGACAGGTCGAGATCGACGGCAGCCTCCACAGCCGACTTTGCAATGGCCGAGGCGAAGGTGGGCACCGAGCGAAGTTCGGGGTGAGCGGTGCGCCGCTGTGGCCGGAGTCCGGTCTCGACCTCGCGGCAGATCGTGTCCATCATTCGGACAGCTTCTACTGGGTACTTCCCGACCGCAGTCTCACCCGAGAGCATGACCGCGTCGGTGCCCTCCATTACCGCCGTAGCCACATCCGTCACCTCGGCCCGGGTCGGCCGGGGCGCCTCCACCATCGATTGCAGCATCTCGGTCGCGGTGATCGTGAGCAGACCCGCGGCGTTGGTCCGCTCGAGCATGTCTGCTTGGACGAGTGGGATCCGCTCCAGCGGCAACTCGACACCGAGATCTCCCTCGCCACCATCACCCCGTCCGCCGCCGAGAGGATGTCGTCGAGGTTCTCGTATGCCGCCGCCAACTCGACCTTGGCGATGATCGGCGTGCCCGGCTCGACCAGAGCGGCGACCTGGCGAATGTCGTCGGCGCTGCGGACGAACGACATGGCCACGAAGTCGACTCCGAGCTCGCGTCCGAAGGCGATGTCGATCATGTCCTTCTCTGTCAGCGAAGGGACCCGGAGCGTCGATCCGGGAAAGGCGACTCCCTTGTGATCGGCCAGCTCACCACCGGCCACGACAACGCAGCGAAGCCTGTCGTCCAACCGCTCCGCCACCTCGAGCCTGACCAACCCGTCTGCGACGAGCACCGAACGACCAGGAGCGACGTCCTCGAGAAGATGCTCGTAGTCCACCGGGATGTGCGAGCTGTCCCCGCTCTTTGCACCGGGGACCAGGTCGACCTGCTCGCCGCGGTCGAGCCGCACCTTGCCGTCGGGGAGGGTTCCCAGCCTGAGCTTGGGTCCTTGAATGTCCTGGAGAAGCGCGACGTTTGCCCCGGCATCGGCCGACGCCTGACGTACCCAATTGGCGAACTGGCGATGGGTGTCGTGCTCGCCATGCGAGAAGTTGAGCCGGGCAACATCGAGCCCGGCATGGATCAGCTCGCTGACTCCCGCCAGCGAGGCCACCGCGGGGCCCATCGTTGCCACGATCTTGGTCTGACGGCGCATGGTGCCTTCGACGAGCTCCTAATCGGACGATCCTGACCGGGGCCGAGCCTACCGGTGCCCCGCGCCACCGAGGAACCACCTATCACCACCGTTACCCTGCCGCCGTGTCGATCATCGGGATACCGGTCAAGCCGCTGGCGGGGGCGAAGGCGAGACTCGCCGGCGAGGTGGATCCCATCACCCGTCGCCTTCTGGTTCGGTCCTGCACCGAACGGACCATGGCGCGGCACTGGCCACCGGGTCTGCGGTCGCCGTGGTGAGCGGAGACGGCGAGATCGCCGGCTTGGCCCGCGAGTGCGGAGCGGAGGTCATCCTCGAAACCGGGCCGGCTCGCGGATTGGATGCAGCCGCGGGGGCCGTGGTGGCCGCTGCGCACGGGGCTCCCTGGTTGGTGTGCCACGCCGATCTGCCCTTGATCGACGTCGCAGATCTGAGCGCCTGCCTAGACGTGGTGCGCCGCGGTCGCACCGTCCTCGCCCCGTCGTTTGACGGCGGCACCAACCTCCTCGGCGGCACCGGCCCCTTCCAGTTCTCCTACGGTCCGGGGAGCTTCCATCGCCACCTCACCAGGGCGGTTGACCCCGAGATCGTGATCCGGATCGGGCTCACCTGGGATCTGGATCGAGCGGTTGACCTGAAGGCGATGACACGCCTTCCCGCCGGACGCTGGCTGGGCGGCATGTCGGTGCAACGGGCCGCCGGATGACGACGGCACCAGGTCCGCTCGCCACACCGGGTCGGGCGCTCACCATCGGCGCCCATCCCGACGATGCCGAATTCGGCGCCGGTGGCACGATCGCCCGCTGGGCGGACGCCGGCTGCCAGGTCACGATGCTCGTCGTCACCGATGGTTCCAAAGGGACCTGGGATCCGACGCTGACCTCAGAGCAGCTGATCGACGCGCGCCGCTGCGAGCAGCGTGCCGCCGCCGACGAACTCGGGGCGGGTGACGTGGTGATGCTCGGGTCGGTGGACGGCGAACTCGAGGCCTCGGCGGCCCTACGGCGCGAGATCGCCGGTTGGATACGCCGAACCCGCCCAGAGGTCGTTTTGAGCCACGATCCCTGGAAGCGGTACATGCTCCACCCCGACCACAGGGTCACCGGTTTCGCCGCGGTCGATGCTGTGGTGGCGGCTCGTGACCACCTCTTCTTCCCCGAGCAGTTGACCGGAGAGGTCGAGAAGCACCGGCCGGCAGCGTTGCTCCTCTGGGCAGCGGACGAACCGGATCACTTCGAGGACATCGCCGAGACCTTCGACCGGAAAATCGCGGCGCTACTCCGCCATTCCAGCCAGACGCAAACCACGATGGGCGACGCCCTCGGTTCGGAAGAGGCGAAGCGTGGCTTCGAGGAGCGGCTCCGTGAGTGGGCGGCTCAGCAGGGAGCGCCCGCCGGGCTCGCTCTCGCCGAGTCCTTCAAGCGCCTCACACCGTGAGGCGCTTGGCTCAATCCCAGATCGCTAGGCCGGTCTCGGGGTCGAAGAAGTGCAGCTTGGTGGTGTCCACGACGATGCGCACATTGTCACCGGTCTTCGGTGCGAAGTCGGGGTTGACCCGGGCCACCATCTTGGTCTGGTTCCCCAGCGACGCCTCGTCCGTGCCCTCGTCCTCGAGCAGCTCGCGGATATCCGGTGTCACCACCGGCCGCTGCGGCGAGAAGAAGTGGACGAAGGCCTCGGACCCGAGTTGCTCCACCAGGTCGGCCTCGATCTCGGTGGTCTGGCCCGGGTTGTGACCGGGCGCAGCCTCGGCCAGCTCGAAGCTCTCCGGGCGGACGCCGATCACCAACTCCTTGCCGGCGTAATTTGCGAGCGCAGGGCGCGCCTCGGTGACCGACTTGTCAACGGCGAGCCTGTCCTTGGCGAACTGTACGTATGGCTGGTCTCCGTCGAGTCCGAGCCCCCCGTAGATGAAGTTCATCGCCGGGGAGCCGATGAAACCGGCCACAAATAGGTTCACCGGCGCGTCGTAGAGCACCCGTGGGGTATCGGCCTGTTGGAGGGTGCCCTTTCGGATGACCGCCACCCTGTCACCCATGGTCATGGCCTCGACCTGGTCGTGGGTCACGTAGAGCGTGGTCGTCTGGAGCCGGGAGTGAAGGAGACCCAGCTCCGACCGCATCTGGACCCGCAGCTTTGCATCGAGGTTCGACAGCGGCTCGTCCATGAGGAAGGCGGCCGGCTCGCGCACGATGGCCCTTCCCATTGCGACTCGCTGCCGCTGCCCACCAGAGAGTGCCTTTGGCTTGCGATCGAGATATTCGGTTATCTCCAGCGTCTTGGCCGCGTTCGTCCACCCGACGTTTGATCTCGTCCTTAGGCATCTTTCGGAGTTTGAGCCCGAAGGCCATGTTGTCGAACACAGACATGTGCGGGTAGAGGGCGTAGTTCTGGAACACCATGGCGATGTCGCGGTCCTTGGGCGGGACGTCGTTCACCACCCGATCGCCGATCCTCAACTCGCCTTCGCTGATGTCCTCCAAGCCGGCAACCATCCGCAACAAAGTCGATTTGCCGCAGCCCGATGGTCCGACGAGGACCATGAACTCGCCGTCGCCTACCTCGAGGTTGACATCGGTGACTGCCCGCGTGCCTCCCGGGTAGACCTTGCCAATCGAATCGAAGGTGATCCCAGCCATGGCCTTCCTCCAGTCAGGCTCGCCCCGCGGCGAAAGCTAACACCACTTGCGCGGGTGTGTCGTCGCACCGCACACTTCGGGTCGGCCTGACCTGCCGGCGAGCCGGCTGCGACGTAACCTGTGGCCCCAGTTAGTGGAACCTGGCAGGAGGAAGATTGAGAGACACGCCCACCGTGGTCATCACCGGCGGTACCGGCGGCCTTGGGACCGCGCTGGTCAAGAGATTGGCCAAGGGGACCGCACGGATGGCCGTGACATACCTCATACCGGCCGAGGCCGAGGCCTTCGAGCGACAGGTAGAACTCGAAGACGACCGCCTGCTGCTGCGACGTGTGGACGCCAACGACTCCGAGCAGGTGGCTGCATTCGTCAAGGCGACCGCAGACAAATTCGGGTCGATCGACGCACTGTGTTCGCTCGTGGGTGGCTGGGCCGGCGCCCGCGACGTCGAGGAGACCGATGACCTCCGGTTCGACCGGATGCTCGACCTCAACCTGCGCTCGGCCTTCATCGCGGTCCGGGCCGCCCTTCCCTACCTCCGGAAGGCCGGGGTGGGCCGGATCATCCTTATGGGGAGCAGGGCCGCTGCCGATACCCCCTCCGGACAAGTCGCCTTCAATATCGCCAAGGCGGGCGTGGTTGCCCTGGCCAAGACGGTCGCATCCGAACTCGACCAGACCGACGTGACCGCCAACGTGCTCATGCCGTCTGTGATCGACACCCCGGCGACGAGGGCGGCGCTTCCCTACGCCGACTACGTCTCCTGGCCCACCCCCGACGAGATCGCAGCAGTGATCGAATACCTGCTCTCCCCCGGCTCACAGGTGATCAACGGAGCAGACATACCGGTATACGGGCATACGTAGCTCACTCGCTGCGCTCGCTCGCGGTTGTGGGTAGTGGGTTATGGGTTTTGGGTATCGGTGAGTGAGCCACCGGCGGCGAGTCTCATCATGTCTGAGTCGAAGTCGATTCCGTCGTCGGAGACCGCGGCGCTCCCGAACTCGTGACGGTATCGGCTCCAGGAGATGTCTCTCACCTGCTTCGAGAACTCGCTCTCCATGAGAAGGACCAGTTCCATCGCGGCGCGGTCGATGCGTGAGCCCAACTCGCCGTCGTTCCAGTCTTCCGCCGCGGCGAACAGGGAGGTGGGGACGGTCAAGGTACGCAGGTAGGCGAACATGGGACGCATCTGACCGTCGACGACGAGGGCGTGTCGCGGGGAAGCGGCGGTGGCGGCGAGTATCACCGGCTTGGCTATGAGCAGGTCGTCGTCGATGGCCTGGAAGAACGAGGTGAACAGACCGCTGGGCCCTGCGTTGTACACAGGTGTGCTGACGATCAATCCGTCCGCCTCGCCCAGGGCGGACACCGCTTGCAACAGACCTCCGCTGATGACGCCGGTGGTCAACGCAGATGTGATCTCACCGGCGAAACGGCGAAGATCGATCTGAACAGCCTCCACCTCCCGTCCACGACTGTCCGCAGCTTCGACCGTGGCGTTGGCGGTCCGGTCGGCCAACAACCTGGTGGATGACGACTCAGATGATCCTGCCGTGACAACGGCGACCGCCAGCGGTGCTCTGGCTTGGGAAGTCATGGCTATATCTCGCCTCGCCGTTCGCCCGGCTCAGCCAACGTCTGGCAGATCTCGCCAAGCTCGACGAGCTGGGCATTGCTCAGAACGGTGGTCATGGCTCTGGCAACGCTCCGGGCATGACGGCGCCCTATCCGACGCTGTGTGGCGAGACCCTCCCCGGTCAGTGAGAGCAGAACGCCCCTGGCGTCGGTCGGGTCGGTCTCCCTACGAACGAGGTCACGGCCCGCCAGCCTGTCAACCATCCGGGACAGGGCGGGCTGACTGAGCAAGACGTGTCGCTGCAGGTCGCCAAGTCGAATCGGTTGCGAACACTTCGACAGCGTGTAGAGAACGTCGTACTCCCTGATCGACACCTCGACCCAGATCTCCTCGTCGACGAATCGTTTCATCAGCGAGGTGTGGGCCGTGAGCAGAGACTCCCAGGCCTCGTTGGCGAGGCGTGTCGATCCCCTGGTGGTGATGTCGGCGCTCACGGCGTGGGGTAGGTCGCGGCCAGTGTCGAGTCGGTGTCCTGGTAGGGAGACCCGCCGGTCACGTTGTCACCCCGGTTGGCGTTGGGGCGGGGCTGCCGGGGTTCGGAGTCCCCATACTTGGCTTTGACAAGGCTCTGATGAGTTGGAGCCGGTACGGACTCGGGGTCACGGCCTCTGGCCATCTCCTTCCGTCAGAACCGGGACTACCTCCCCTCCCAACAGCTCCAACTGTTCGAGGGCCCTGCTCAGCGGCAGACCGGCGTGATCAACGAGAAACAGCTGGCGCTGGTAGTCGCCGAAGTGCTCGCGGAATGTCAGAGTCTTCTCGATCACCTCTTGAGGGCTGCCCACAGTCAGCGGTGTTGCCTTCGTGAACTCTTCGAGCGACGGGCCATGCCCGTATACGGGCGCCTCGTCGAAGTAGGGGCGGAACTCAGCCACCGCGTCCTGTGACCGGCGGGCGATGTAGGCCTGACCTCCGAGACCGACGATGGCCTGCTTCTCCGATCCGTGCCCGTAGTGGGCAAAACGCTGCCGGTAGAAACCGACCAGGCGCATGAAATGCTCCTTCGGCCAGAAGATGTTGTTGGCGAAGAACCCGTCCCCGTAATAGGCAGCCTGCTCGGCTATCTCCGGAGTACGGATCGACCCGTGCCACACGAACGGCGGGACATCATCGAGAGGCCGCGGCACCGAAGTGAAACCCTGCAACGGCGTCCGAAACCTGCCCTCCCAGTCGACCACGTCCTCCCGCCACAACCGGTGCAGCAGGTTGTAGTTCTCCAGCGCCAGACGGAAGTCCCTGGCGGATGTCCTGACCGAACCACGGATACACCGGAGCCGTGTTTCCCCGACCCAACATCAGGTCCACCCGCCCTCTCGCCAGGTGCTGCAACATCGCATACTCCTCGGCGATACGCACCGGGTCGTTCGTCGTTATCAGCGTTGTCGCCGTACTGACGATCAGTCTCTTGGTGGACGCTGCGACATAGGCGAGCAGCGTCGTCGGCGAAGAGGAGAAGAAGGGCGGATTGTGATGCTCACCGATGGCGAACACATCGAGACCCACCTCCTCGGTCTTCACGGCCAGCTTGACCACAGCATCGATCCTCTCCGCCTCGCTGGGCGTGTAGCCCGAAACCGGATCGCGGGTGATGTCACTGACCGAGAACACACCGAACTGCATGACGACCTTTCTGGTACCAAGCTGATATATGCAAGCGCATATATAGTAACGCCTAGATACGCCCAGTATTCCTGAGGCTCGCTCAGGCTCGCTTCGCTCGGGGGCGGCAGACGGCAGACGGCGGCCCAACCACGACAGCGCGCTTCTGGGTTCTTGGGGGGTGCCCGAGGGGGCGGTTCCGCCAGCCCCCTCGGCCCTGATCGGGCTGGCGTGTACAGCCCGATCAGCACAAATGAGCGCGGCGAAGCCGCTCGATATTGAAATGCCCGGCGGCCTGCCGCCGGGCAGAGAGCAGTCCCGACCGGATTCGAACCGGCGTTACCGGCTTGAGAGGCCGGCGTCCTAGGCCACTAGACGACGGGACCGGGTGGCGGGCGTTGTGATCCCGCCGGCTCGGGGGGAAGGACTCGAACCCTCAATAACAGGGCCAGAACCTGTCGTGTTGCCTATTACACCACCCCCGAAGGGTCATCGAACCTACCGCCGCCACCGTGGATTTGGCAAACGGCTCGAAGGCTTCATCGATTCTAGGGGAGGCTGGCGAGGATCTCCCCTACCTGAGCGGGATCCAGTACTCCCGATAGCCGGCCCGCCACATTCCCGTCACTGTCGAGGAACACCCAGAAGGGAAATCCGCCCAGTCCAAAAGCGGTGGCGGCGGAGGTCTCCTCGTCGTCAACCAAGACTGGAGGTGTCCAGCCCTCCTCCTCGAGCCAGGCCGCCGGGGGAAAGTTTGGCTGCTCCGGGTCCTGGGCGGTGGCCACCGAGAGGATCTGAGTCCCATCTGGTTGCCCTCCGCCGTCCAGCCACTCTTGCATGGCGGGCACCTCCTCCTGGCAGTGCGGGCACGCGTGCGCCAGAAAAAGAATCACCGTTGGCTCGCCGCCCGCCTCAAGGGTGACCGGCTGCTCGGCAAAGTCGGTACCGCTGACAACGGGAGCAGCTGTCCCCACCGCTGGATCGGTCGAGGGATCGGCGTCTCCGGCGAGTCTCGGGAGAGCGTCGCCCTCGACAGAAACCGCGCCGAAGACCGGCGCTTCCGCGGTGTCGCTATCGCCGGACGAGCGGTTGACCAGCCACGCCACCAATACGGGCGACGAGAACGAGGGCTACTACCACCCCAACCACCAATGGGGTGCGGCTTGGTTGTGGTGCGGCCGAATCGCTGCGGCTATGGGGCGTTGTCATACAGGGATCTCCGGAGAGGGGGTGGCCCGATGGTACCGGGCCACCAGCAGTAGCACGATGATGATGGCGAACCCACATGCAGCCATGAAGGGGATCCCGACGAACCCGAACTCGGTGACGTAGGCCGCGCTGCACGGCACCTCCAACGAGCAGAAGCCGGCGTCGAGGTTGGGGAACCACTCGATGAAGGTGTGGTAGATCGAGATCGCCAACCCGGTCGCCGCCAGCGGGACCGCGTACCGCCATATCCCGCCGTCGCGGCGGAAGGCGGCGATCCCGAGCACGATCGCCAACGGGTACATGGCGATCCGCTGGTACCAGCACAGCGTGCACGGGATGAAATGCGCCACCTCGGAGTAGTAGAGGCTCCCCAGCGTCGCCACCACCGCCACCGCCCACGCCAGCCAGAGCGCCACCGGCTGCATGGCGGTCGCCACCCGCGCCAGCGTGGGTCGAGCCACGAAGGCGAGCACCACCGCCACCAGCACGGCAGCACCGCAGGCCACGGCGAGGAGGGCGAAGAAGAGCGAGAGGGTATCGGTGGTCATCGGGACCGGATTCCCGCAAACCTACTGCAGCGAAAGGACCTGCAGCGACCCATCGAGAAGACTCAAGTTGTCTTCGAGGCACGGGCCGGTGCACCCGCCCCCGATCCGGCAGAGGCATCATCCGGCTCTGGCCCGGCGGTTTGGGTCGGGTGGCTGCTCCTCGTGCTCGGGTTTCTCCTGATCCTGGTGGGCTTCCGGCAATGGAGAACGCGACCGGCACCAGGAGAAACACCCGAAATGCCCAAGTAGATGCAGGCGATCAACGAGTTCACCGCCGTCCGCTCCTTCGGGATCGGTTTCGTGCTGGCGGCGGTAAACCCGAAGAACCTGATGCTCACGGTGGCCGCTGCCGCCACATTGCCGGCGGGTCTCTCGACCGGCGCCAGCTTCGGTTTCCTGCTGCTCTGCAGCCGGGCCCGCCGGCGGTGGGTTCTCGCCGCTGGGCCCGACCCGAGCACTTCGTCCGCGTCAGCCTCCGAGGATCCGCGCCTTCTCGGCGGCGAACTCCTCGTCGCTGAGGATGCCTTGCTCCTTCAACTTGGCCAGCTGCTGCAGTTCGGCGATGCGAGCGTCGCCTGCGGGTGCCGCGGCTGGAGCCGCTTGAGGAGCCGCGGCTTGCTGGGCGGCAACCGCATCCGCCGCTGCCTGCTCCATCGCCGCCTGTTGCTGTTGCTGCTCCCAGGCGGCCGCGTCGGCTTGCTGCTCGTATTTCGCCTGCTGATGCTGGCTCACACCGCCGACAACCGCAGTAGCCGTGCCGGCGACCACTGCGGTCCGAGCCATCGTGCCGACGAGGCCGGGCCGGCCGACTCGGCCAACTCCACGTCGCATTCTCATCTGATCCTCCTCATTCGCTCTGCGCTGCAGCCAACGCCTGCTTGACGGTCTCAGCATCCAGCCGGTCGTGGGCGACCAAGTGCCCGCCTGCTTCCATGATGGCATTCACCAGCGTCCGCGCCCATGTGTTCTCCCACACGATGAGAGCAGCGGAGCTACCCGGGTCGAGTAACTCGCTCGCGGCCTGAAGATCCTCTTCGCTGAGCAGTCCGTTGACTTCCCCCTCGACATCGTCGAAGGCTGCGGGGTCCTCCATCTCGTTCAGTTCGATCCCGGCCACATTCCCATCCGCGTCCTTGGTCACAAACACCAGGTCGAGGATCGAGACGACCCCTCTCTCGACGAGATCCGCCAGCGCCGGGGCGACGGCTCCGGTAAAGCGGGTCTCCGGAAAGCCGATCACCGCCAACTCGACGGGGCCGACGATCATTTCATCTTCCACTGGTTCCTCCTCGACTTGCCATCGGCACGGAACCTACTCGGCCGCGGTGGCGACGCACCAGACGAGATGACGGATCGATCGAACACCTGTCGTAGGTCGCTCGTCGAGGCGGACGAGCCTTGGTGACCGCCCGCCACGTCGACGAAGGGGACATTGTGAGCATCGAGTGGTGGCGTGTCTTCTCCGACGACTGATCGCTCGGCGCCGCTCTTCCCATCACGCCACGGCTATCGCTCCGAGGGTAGTGACGAGATCCCTCTCTACGCCACCGTGGCCGAGGCAGTCGCCGCCTTCCGCAATTCATCCTGATCCGCCGATTTCGGCGTATTGGTCCCCGACTCCGCTATGTTTCATGTCACGGGAGATCGAGGAGGGCGGGATGAAGACTGTTCGAGGACTAGTGCTGGGCGCGCTCATTGGTGCCTTGGTGATGACTCTGGTACCGGCGGCTGCTGCGCCCCGGTCCAACGACCCGTCGGGCGACGGCGTCCAGCCGACGATTATTCCCCACTTCGGAGGCGATGACTGCACCGACCCCAGGGTCGGCACCGAGGCCACCCACTCGCTTCTCATCCCCAGTCCGACGACCCGCAACTACACCGACCCGGACACCGGTGTGGTGGTCAGCCTGCAGGTCAACTCGTCGCAGCGCACCGTCAACTTCACCATCACCACGCCGGGGTGGGTGGCATTCGACGTGGTGGTCAAGGGCGGAACGAATTCGAACCACTACGACTATCTCGCTTCGGCGGTCGGGCCGCAGACCTCTGACACGGTGCTGCACGCCCCACCGAAGGGGAACAGGTACGACAATCTCAGCCACGTCACCATCTGTTACGACGCACCGCCACCGCTGTCGATCTCGGGCACCAAGTTCCACGACCGTGACACCGACGGTGAACTCGACAACGACAACGGTGAAGTCGAGGAGGGACTGGCCAACTGGACCATCAAGGCGTTCCAGGGCGGAAACGTGGTGGCGTCGGCGGTCACCGACACCGATGGCACGTACACACTGGACTTGGCACAGGGCACTTACGTGGTTTGCGAGGTCCTCAAGACGGAAGCAGCACCATTTGAGTGGCAGCAATCGACCCCATCTGGAAACGACGCCTGCACCGCTCTGGGATCGGGACCTCGCCCCGGCAGGCCATAACGTAACCCTCTCCAATGCCCCCGCCACGGTCAACTTCGGCAACCACCTCGCCGCCGTGCTCGGGTGCGGTCCGAACGACGCCCGGTCGGCAACCATCGACGAGGAGGGCAAGCCGTCGGCAACGGTGACATTGCCGCGAGGTGTGCTCCTCGCCGGCACAGGCATATCCGTTCGACGTCGGAGTCAGCCCCGACGAGGAGTTCAAGCAGTTCGTCGTCTTCGGCGGGGCCCCCGACGGGACGGTGGTGTTCACCGAGGAGATCGACTGGATCCCTTATGGGTTGAACTACTTGCCGGACGGGAACCTAGAAATCCCGCCGACCCTGGTCGTCCTCCAACCAGGTGGCGAGCCGGTGGTGGGCGTCAGCTGCGAAGCTGGGCAGCCCAGACGCCGCTGTGCCCGACTGCCGTCGGTCGCGGACGGCAGTTGTGACGGAGCCCAGCCCCGATCCCGGACTTCGACGTCCAGGTCGACGAAAGCGAGGTCTGGCAGTTCCTGGGTGACCCCACCCGGGGCAAGCGGTAAGCAAAAGCACCGATCTTCCCCCTCCCTGACGGGAGGGGGAACGACGGGGGCGATTAGGCGAATTCGACGCCGAGACCTTCGAGTGTCCGCCTGGCCTCATCGATGGCGGTGCCGTCCATCGGCTGCCCGAGACGGCGCTCCAGGTCGGCGAGGGCAAGGGTGAGCATCGCCTTTTCGTAAGGGTCCTGGCGGCGATCGGCTACCTCGAGTCCCCTGAGAAGCTCCAACTGAGCCTCGTCGTCACGTCCCATCGCAGAAAGCGCCCGGGCCCGCACCCGGTGGAGCCTCGCCCCATAGGCTTCCGCAGCCGCCGAGCGTGTGCCGGTGCCTCCGAGTTTGTCGATGGCTTCCTCGAGCTGGCCAGCAGACACTAGGGATGACGCCAACTCGACCGTTGCGTCGATTGCGGTGATCGACTGACCCATCTCCTTGATGTGATCGAGCGCCCGCCCGATCATCGTCATCGCCTCGGTGAGCTGACCACGACTTGCCAGCACGCGGCCCATCTGGACCTCGGCGAAGGCGACCGAGTCGAGACCCGCCGCAGCCAGCGTCGGTACCGCCTCGACGAGCAATGCCTCCGCCGCCGTCATCTTCCCCTGGTTGATGAGGACCTCGGCGATGTTCGCCGACCATATGGCCGCCTGGACTTCGTTGCCCGCCTTCAGATGGAGGTCCCGGCTCTCCTCGTAGAGACCGATGGCGTCGTTCCAATGCCCTTCGAAATATGCCGCGATGCCTAGGTTTCCGGTCAACGTCGCCTGGCCGGAGAGATCGCCCAACTCCTCGTACAACCGGCGGGCCATGGGGGCGTAAACCGCCTTGTCGGTCTCACCGAGCCACCGGTACGAGGTGTCGAGCACCGCAAAGGCGACGGCGAGCGCCTGCTTCTCGTCCGCCGCCTCAGCCTCGACAATGGCGCGCTGGGCCATCTCGATGGCCATCCTGTCCTGTTCCTGGGCAAACCTCACTTGGGCGCCGTGCGCCAGGAGTTGTGCCCGCACCCGGGAGGCCCCGACCGAGTCGACTCCCTCGAGCAGCCGCTGACCCGCGGAAACATCGCGCAGCGCCTGGCTGAACGAACCCAGCCGCATCCGGACCACAGCCCGCTTCAGCTTGAGATCGGCCAGCGCCACCGGGTCGTCGGTGAGTTGGGACGCCCGCCGGTACGCCTCTACCGCCTCGATGAAGAGCCCCGCCCGCTCCTTGACGTCCCCGAGCGAGCGGAGCACCTCGGCCCTCGCAGTATGTCCGATCATCGGCACAAAACGTGCCGCCTCTGCGGCTCGCTCGTAGAAACGCGCCGCTTCGAGGTTGGCGTATATCTCCTTGGCACCGTCGCCGGCAAGCAGCGAGAAGCGCCAGGCATCGTTCCATCGTCTCGCCGCGAAGTAGTGGAGCGAGAGCAAGGCGGCATGGGCCTCGGGCTCCCCTTCCGAGGTGGCACATATCGAGTCGCCCACACTGGCGTGGAGCTCGAGCCGCGTCTTGAACGGAAGCTCTTCATATGCGACGTCGCGGATCAGCGCATGCTGGAACACGACCCATCCGTTGGCACTCAGGCTGAGGAAGGCACCCAACCGCCGGAACGCCCTGAGCCGCGCTTCCTTCGGGATCGCAGGCAGGACCCAGCCGGTGTGATCGGCATCGAACTCGTTCCCGAGGACGGCGACCCGCCGCAGCAGGTTGCGGTCCGTTGAGGGAAGCCGGTCGATGCGGGCCGAGATGAGGCCCTCGACCGAGCGCGGCAACGTCTCGACGTTCCCTCCCTGCCGTAACGCGTTGAGCAGCTCGATCAGGAACAGGGGGTTGCCCTCGGCCCGCTCTGCCAAGCTCGCCATCTGGCGTGGCAGCAGGGGCCGGTCTGCAGTGGCAGCGGCGATCAGTGTCTCCGCCTGCTGCCGCGAGAGCGGCTGCAGTTCGACCACCGTTGTCACAACCGAGTCCGTGGCTAGAGAACCCTGTTGACCTGGCCTGCGAGTGAGGACGAACATCCATGGCCGCTCGCCAAGTTCGGCCAACAACGCTCCAAGGACCTCCTGGGACGCCACGTCCATCCAGTGGGCGTCTTCGATGACGAAGAGGGTCGGAGCTCTGACCAGAGCGACCATGAGCGACACAACGGCAATTGCGGTGCGGACCGGTAGGAACTGATCGTCGAGTTGGGCCACCGCTGAGGATTCCTCGATGTCGAGGTCAAGCACAACCCCGAGGAGCGACAGCCATTGCGTCAACTCTGGGGCGACGCGCTGTACGACATCGCGCAGCACCGCCTCCGTTTCTGCCGGACCCATGCCGGTGGTGCCAACAAGGTCCGCAAGCAGAGTCCTCACCGGGAAATAGGGCGTCCCTGCCTGGTAGAGGCGGCATTCTGCGGTCACGACACGGGCATCGCCGATACGGACGAGGAACTCCTGGAGAAGCCGGCTCTTCCCCATCCCCGGCTCGGCAACGAGGTCGACCAGCCTCCCCTCGGAGGCCTCGGCCGATCGCCAGGAATCCTCCAACGCTGCCAGCTCCTCATCGCGCCCGATGAGCGGGATCCCGGCATCGGCGGCCTCGCGAGTGCCGCAGGGGGCACCCACCTCATGAGCGGTGACCGGGTGCTGCTTTCCCTTGACGTGGAATGGCTCGCGCCGCTCGGTCAAGAACAGGGTGCGGGAGAGACCAAGGACGTCCCGTGTCGCCAGGACCTCTCCCGGCCCCGCCTGCGCCATCAATCTGGCGGCGAGATTGACCGTGTCACCCATGACCGTGTAGGTCCGGCGGTAACCCGGGCCAATCTCGCCGGCGAACACCGGCCCCCAGTTGACCCCGATATGTACCGGCAGGTCGAGCGGCGCCTGGGCGATTTCATTGGCGGCGAGCAGCATCTCCTCGGCATCGAATCCAGTGGTCTGAGGGACGCCCGAAGTGAGGATGATCTTGCCGCCGTCGCCGGACGCATCCGATGCGAGAAACGTGACAGAGTGCCGGTCGACTGCGGTCTGGACCGTCCTCACCAGTCGGTCTAGTGCCAGCGCCGCCGCCTCGGGCCCATCGCCGAGGACCACCCGGTCGAAATCTGTGAAAGAGATGAAAGTGACCACGGCTGGGCGGTGCTCGGGTTCGACCTGCCCGGCGAGCAATGGTTCGCGAAGGGCCAAGGGGACGAATTGCGTCAACCTCGGGTTGGGCTGCGCCACCTCGATGTCCACCCTGGGGACAGGAACGTGCCCGGCGAGTAGGAAGCCGGTTTCGACGTTCCTGCCGATGGCTCTCTTGGGAAGTTCGGCCGCAGTGGCCGGTGTGATGACGATCTGCCCTGCGTTGGCGACCTTCTCCGCCATGATCGTCGCCGTCGCCGCCGGCCCGGCAATCAACAGTTCACGATGGGAATCACCCACCATGAAGAAGTCGAATGTCCCGGTATGGACCCCCACCGACATCCGCAGCCGTACCTGGCCCGCCGTGGTCCTGAACACACCGATATCTGCGCAGAGCGTGACGCATCTCGTGGGCGGCGGCGCATGCCCGTTGTGGGTGTCCCTCCCCCGGAAGAAGAGGAGCAGGGCGTCTCCACCAAACTTGACCAGGGTCGCACCGAAGGCATATGCCTCGGCCAGCAGCCGCTCGAAGGTGCTGCCGATGACCTCGGTGACTTCCTCGGCGCCCACCTTCCCGTGCCGAGCAAGCCTCTCCGACATCGAGGTGAACCCTGAGACGTCCACCATGACCATCGACCCATCGATGGCCCGATGAAGGGCGCCGGGAGCGACTTCGTCCCACTCCCGGACGATCCGCGACAGATAGGGGTGCAACGAGGCGGTTGACACACCCCGAGCCTAGAGAGGAACCGTCGGCGGTCTCGTCCACTTCTGCCTGGCACCCAACGGAAGGACCCTGATGCCGTCTACTCCGTCCGCCCGAAACGGACGGGCCATTGGGGGGAGTCCCCGAAGCCCAACGGTGCTCGACACGCGGCTGTTCGCACCTTTGGGAGTGAACAGCCCCCTCCCCCAACGCCTACGGCGTTGGGTACTCCCCCCGCCGGGGGAGCGAACAAGCTCTTTCCGTCCCCGTTAGCCACCGATAGCCTCCCCGTAATGCCCGTCAAGGTGACGTGGCCGCAAGCGCTCGCCTGGCGATTGAAGCGGCAGTTGCTCGATCCGATCGGCAGTCAGCCGGTCTGGGGTGTGGTCCGGCGTCTCGGCGGTGTCCAAGCACAGGTGGCTTCGTCCGCCGAGCTTGCGGTTCGGGTCCGCCGCACCAGGTCACGCAAGGGCGAAATCTCCGCCGCGCTCTCCAGCGGCCGGCTGATCAAGACCTGGGCGATGCGAGGCACGCTCCACCTGCTCACCCCCGAAGATGGCGGCGCGTTCCTCTCGCTGATGGCAGCAGGCAGGTCGTGGGAGCGTCCCAGTTGGCAGAAGTACTTTGGAGTCAGCCCTTCTGACGTGGAGCGTCTGCGCTCCGTGGTCCATCAGGCCCTCGACGGCCAAGTCCTCACCCGTGAGGAGCTGATCGCCGCGGTCACCAGCAGGCGAGGTCTTGGCCACGTCGGAGAAGCGCTCGCTTCCGGCTGGGGGACATTGCTCAAGCCGCTGGCCTGGCAAGGGGATCTCTGCTTTGGACCGCAACGGGGCAATCGGGTGACCTTCACCCTCCCCGGGTCTGCCAGCGACCGCTGGACCGGTCTGTTCGACCCCGACGAGGCAGGCCCGTTGGTCATCGCCACATACCTGGGCGCATACGGCCCGGCGACCAAGGACGCATTCGGGACCTGGCTGGCACGCGGCTGGTTCGGCATGCGCATGCTTCGTGGATGGTTCGACGGGCTCGGCGAGCGGTTGACCGAGGTCGATATCGAGGGCGAACGCGCTTACGTGCTGGCCGAGCACATGGATGATCTCGCCTCCACCCGCCCGACTTCCGCCGTGCGCCTCCTACCTGGGTTCGATCAATACGTACTCGGTCCCGGTACGAAAGATCCTCATGTCATCCCCACTGGGCGCCGCTCCGACGTCAGCAGGAAGAGCGGATGGATCGCTCCGGTCGTCGTGTCGAAAGGGGTGGTCTGCGGGACCTGGGACATCGATGGCGACCGTGTCAGCGTCTCCTGGTTCGACGAGACCGGGAGGATTCCGCGCCGCGCCTTGGGCGCTGAAGTGGAACGGCTGGCCTCGATCCTCGACCGCGACCTCAATTGCCACGCATGACGAATCGAGAGTCGCCACCGAGCCTGATTAGCATCGCCCCGATGCGACCAGAGCGGCGGTGTCCCCACTTCCGGGTGATCGACCCGGACGCCTGGCTCGGTTGCCGGCGCTCCTGAGACCCACCACCCGGAAGCCCGGTTCGCCCAGCGTCTCAGCCTGCCCCTGATCTCCGAGGAGCGTCCTGATGATCCCGTCGCATCACCGTCCGGTTCGACCATGACCGCCCGCACCGCTGATTGTGCGGACAGCCGATCCCTACCGGGACATTGAAGTAATCGACTCGCGGGCACCCCGCTTCAACCAGGCGGTGATCGGCTCGCTGGCCCTGGTCGCGTTTCTCGTCGACTGGTGGCCGCTGCTGGCGATCCTCGCCGCGCAGCTTGCGGTCGGGCTCCTGTTCGGACGCCGTTACTGCTTGCCGTGCGTCGCCTACTTCGAGTGGGTCCAACCCAGGGTGGGGGAAGGCGCGATCGAGGACTCCCGTCCGCCACGGTTCGCCAACACCGTCGGTGTGGTGGTGCTCACCGCCGCCAGCATCCTCCACCTGGCCGGTCTGACCGTCGCCGGATGGGCGCTCGGGCTCCTCGTTGCCGGTCTTGCGCTCCTCGCCGCCACCACCGGTCTCTGCGTCGGATGCGAGCTTTACAAGTGGGGGGCTCGTCTGCGCCGGGTGCAGAGCGGTCAGTTGCGGCGCGTGGACCTGGCCGACCTCGACGGAACGATCCCCGATGAGGAGATCGTGGTCCAATTCACCCATCCCTGGTGCACCGACTGCCAGAACCTGGCCGAGCAGCTCCGTGGCGAAAGCCGTCCGGTGGTGGAAGTGGATGTCTCCCAGCGGCCCGACCTGGGTCGCAAGTACGGCATCGCCGCCGTGCCCGTTGCGGTCGCCGTGTCTCCTACGGGAGAGGTCACCGCCCGCCTCCACGGCTAAGAGCCTCGGTCGACCAGTAGCTTCGGTCCCGATGTCTGAGGCGATTGAGACTCGGGACAAGTTGCGCCGGTACACGCTCACGCTCCCTGGTGCCTGGGAGGACTACCCCTGGGAAGAAGTCGTGGTAAAGGTCAACAAGAAGGTCTTCCTGTTCCTCGGTGTCGGCGAATCGGAGGAGTGGCCGATGGCCTTCACCGTGAAACTGGATGACTCCCACGAACAGGCGCTGGCACTGTCAGGATCTGAACCATCCGGCTACGGATTGGGCCGATTCGGGTGGGTGTGGATCCGATTCGAGCAGGATCTCCCACCCGACGAGGTCCTGTACGACTGGGTCGAGGAGAGCTATCGGCTGGTAGCACCCAAGCGTCTGATAGCCGAACTCGATGCCAGATAGGCGAACACGCCGATATCGACGACGCCACCGGAAAGGTTCTGGGATCATCCCAGGAGATGGCATCGAATGACTATCCCGAATACGTTCCGCGCAACATCGAGATCTGGACCAAGGCAAACCTCGAGCACACCGGGGCGGCAGCGCACGGAGCCTGGTCGCAGGACGATATTACGTGGGGAGTCTTCTCGATACCCGACTCGTCCTTGGGTGTTTTCGGAGACGTCGCCGGACTCGACGTCGTCGAGCTCGGTTGTGGCACGGCCTACTTCTCGGCCTGGCTAGCCAAGCGCGGAGCGCGGCCGGTCGGAGTGGACCCGACTGCGGCTCAGCTCGCTACGGCACGCGAGATGCAGCGGGTGTTCGACCTCCCATTCCCCCTCGTGGAGGCCGCAGCCGAAAGTGTCCCGCTGCCCGACGCATCCTTCGACCTCGTTCTGTCCGAGTATGGGGCCTCGATCTGGGCCGACCCATATCGCTGGATCCCGGAGGCAGCTCGACTCACCCGCCCCGGAGGACGTCTCGTCTTCCTGCGGAACTCGACGCTGGTGGTGCTCTGCTCCACGCTGGAGCCGCCCGTAGGGGAGCTGCTGACCCGCCCCCAGCGGGGTCTCTGCAGGGTCGAGTGGGACGATACCGGTGAGGTCGAGTTCCATCTCGGCCATGGCGACTGGATCGATCTGCTCCGAGGCAACGGGTTCCTGGTTGACCGGCTCATCGAGCTCTTCGCCCCCGAAGGGGCAGCCAACCACGACTACTACGACTACGTCACTGCGGAATGGGCCAGCAAATGGCCCCCAGAGGAGATCTGGGTGGCAACGAGGCTCTAGAGAGCACATAACCGCCGGCGCGGACCGGCTTGATGTCCACCACCGACATGGTCCCCTTCAACAGCCGCAAGCGCCGGTCAACTCGGTCCTCGCCGACACGGCTCGAGTGCAACATGGCGAGACCTTTGGTTGACTTGGTGGCGTGGAGCAGCTCGAGGGGACGAGCATCACCCGCAGAGAGCGGGAGGTACTCCTTCTGCTGGGGGAGCGGCTCAGCAACGCCGAGATAGCCGAGCGGCTGTTCATTTCCGTGCGGACGGTGGAAAGCCATGTTTCGGCGCTGCTCACCAAGTTGGGACTCACCGACCGAAGGGCGCTGGCAAGAGCATCCCTCGAGCTCGGATCGCATGTCGCCATCCCCTCCCCGCCCGATCTCCCCGCGCCGGTGACCAGCTTCGTGGGGCGCCGCGCTGAGTTGGACACGCTTAAGGGGACTCTCCGGTCGACGCGGATGCTGCTGCTCACCGGATCCGGAGGCTGTGGCAAATCGCGATTGGCGCTGGAGTTGGCTCGCGGCACGCTCCCGCAACACCCTGGAGGGGTCTGGTACGCCGAACTGGCATCGCTGAACGACCCGAAGTTGGTTAGCCAGAAGGTGGCGGCGGCGGGCGGGTTGGGATCGGTCCGCGGGCGCCACCCAACCGAAGCCGTGGTCGAGGCTCTCTGGTCTCACCCGGCCCTGGTGGTGCTGGACAACTGCGAGCACCTGCTCGAGGAGTGCGCCTCACTGGCATCGAGCCTTTTGGCATCGTGCCCCGACCTGCGGATTCTCGCCACCAGCCGGCGTCTCTTCGGAATCGGGGAGACGGTGTGGCCGGTTCCTCCACTGTCGCTTCCCCCAGAGCCGCTCTCCGACTCGACAGAGGCCTCCGACGCCATCGACCTTTTCGTGGAGCACGCCCACCGCCGGCGTCCGGAGTTCGTGCTCGACGAGGCGAACCGATCGGTGATCGCGAGGGTGTGCCATCGACTGGAGGGGATACCGCTGGCGATCGAACTCGCTGCGGGACTCGCTGGGGTTCTCTCGATGAGCCAAATCGAGCGCCGGCTCGGAGACAGTCTCGACGTGGTTGGCGGCGGCATGGGGCAGCTACCCCGCCATCGAACCGTTCGGGCGACCATCGATTGGAGCTACGCCCTTCTCACCTCGGGCGAGCAGGCTCTACTGCAACGGGTCTCGGTGTTCAGGGGCGGCTTCGGCCTCGATGCCGCCGAAGCGGTCGGCGGCGTCGAGACGCTGGAGCGGCTTACTCGCCTCGTGGGAGCCTCGCTCGTGGAAACGCGTGACCTCGGCGGAGAGATCAGATACCGGCTGCTGGAGACAATTCGCGTCTATGCGGCGCAACGCCTCGATGCTGCCGGCGAGGGTCAGGCTCCCGCTCGCGCCCATCGAGATTGGTGTCTCGCGCTCGCGGAGCGGGCCGCTCCCGAACTGCGGGGGCCGGCTCAGGAGGAGTGGCTACGTGCGCTCAGCCTCGAGCACGACAACTTGAGGACAGCGCTCGAGTGGTCGTGGCAGGAGAACGAACAAGACCGCGGTTTTGCGGCTTGCTCTGGCGCTGGGCTGGTTCTGGTATATCCGCGGGCACTTGGCCGAAGGCCGCAGGTGGCTAGAGCGGGCGGATGGGGCTGGCCACGATCCGAGGCGAGCGCGCCGAGTCGCTGCGATTGGCGGGAATCCTGGCCAGCGGCGAGGGTGACTATGAAGCATCCGCCGACCTCTACGCCGAAGTACTTCGGTTGAGCCGTGTTGCCGGAGACCGCCTGGGTGAAGCCAAGGCCCGGAACTCGCTGGGGGTGATCGCCTGGGAGCGGGGAGAGCTCTCGGAGGCGGCAGGGCTCTGGGCGAAGGGGCTCGCCGGGTTCCGCCAGATCGAGGACGCCACCGGCATTGCCACCGCGCTCAACAACCTCGGGTTGGTGGCCCGGGCACAGGGCCGCTACCTCGAGGCTCGGGCGATGTTCGAAGAGAGCCTGGCCATCTACACCTCGCTCGGGGACGAACAGGGGGCCGCCAGCGACCTGGCAAACCTCGGACAGGTGTGTGCCGAGGTCGACGACAACGCTGAGGCAGGCCGTCTCTATGCCGCCAGCCTCGAGATCCGGCGACGCATCGGGCATTTCCACGGCGTCGCCATCGTCCTCGCCCATCAGGGCCTCCTCGAAGCAAGGCGCGGTGATTTCGATCGGGCACGCCGGCTGATGGCAGAGAGCCAGGACACGGCCCAAGCGATCGGCGACCGACAGAGGGTGGCTTACGCTGTCTCGGGCCGAGCCGAGATCGAGCTCATGCTCGGCAACCATGCCGATGCGCACGATCTCTTCGAAAATGCCCTCGGCATCTTCGAGGTCCTGCAGGCGAGCGGCTCGGCATGGCGCACGCCTCGCTCGGCGTGGGCCTGGCCAATCTCCATGGTGGCAACCTGGATGACGCCCATCGCCGGATAGGTGATTCCATAGCCATGTACCGCCAGATGGGACACCGCAAGGGAATCGCGCTGGGACTGCGAGCGTCGGCGGCGCGGGCCAATCTGATCGGGGACATGCCAGCCGAGGCGAGGCTCCTCCGCGATGCTCTCGACGAGTTTGCCGACCTCGGGGTACCGAGCGGGATAGTCGGCTGTCTCGAAGACTGCGGACGGCACCTCGTCGCCGCGAGGAAAGCGGAGCTTGCGGTGACGTTGTGGGCCGTGGCAGAGCGGAACCGTGAGCGACTGAGAATCCCCCTTTCCCCGGCTGAGGAGGAACTCATCGGACTGAGGCTGACGGCGGTGCGGCATCAACTGCCGGCGTCGGGGTTCGAAGCGGCCGATGCGGTAGGGCGGTCGATGGATCTAGCCGATGCGGTGAGCCTGGCGTTGAGCGCGCTTGAGAAGGCTGGTTCGTAGAAATCCGTGGAAACCACGGATGACATCGGGTGGCCACCGTTCGATGCTCCGAGGGTATGAAATACGGGCAGACCGCCGCTCAGATAGTTGCCGAGGCACGAACCCACATCGAGGAACTCACGGTCGAGGAAGTAGCTGCCGAGCTGGACAACCCCCACGTCGTGCTTGTCGATGTGAGAGAACCAGACGAGTTGGCTGCCGGCGCGATTGCGGGTGCGCTGCACATTCCGAGGGGGATGCTCGAGTTCCGAGCCGATCCGACCAGCCCGTATCACGAACCGGTGCTGCTCCCGGAGCGCCGGGTGATCCTGCATTGCGCCAACGGCGGGCGCTCGGCACTGGCCGCGGCCGCACTGACGCGCATGGGCTATGGCGACGTCGCCACGCTCGCCGGCGGTATCAACGCCTGGATCCAGTCGGGTCAATCGATCGTGCCGAGCGGATGATGGGGAGAACTCCCGATAGGCGGCAATTGCCGACCTTCTTACGTTGGTGGGAGCTCTTCCGTGTCGGGACACCAGTGATTTGGAGGCAGTTCTAGCCGGGGAGGTGGGTCGAGATGGGTCGCGCATCGCTGGGAAACGGACGGAGAAAGTTCTCACCGATCGTGGTAACAGTTCTGGCAGCGTCGCTGGTGATAACTGCTGGGCCGTCACCAGCCCAGGACAGCGCCGACCTCGAGGCCCCATACGTGGTGTTGCTGCGGGGGGATCCGGTGGTCGCCTACGACGGTGGTGTGGCGGGCATGGCCCCCACCCGGCCCGCCTCCGGAGAGAGATTCGATCGCAGCGCCCCCGCCGTCGTCGAGTACGCCGGTCATCTGGAGGCACTCCACGACCGGACTCTGGCCGCAGCCGGCGTACCCACATCGCAGAAGCGAACCAGCTTCACCTTCTCGGTCAACGGGTTCGCCGCCACGTTGACACCGGCCGAAGCCGCCCGTTTGAGCAAGCAGCCAGAGGTCAGGGCGGTGGTGCCCGACGAGATGGCGCAAATCCAGACCGACGTCTCACCAAGTCTCCTCGAACTCACCCTTCCCGGCGGTTTCCACGATTCGGGGATTGACGGAGAGGGGGTAATCGTGGGCGTCATCGACACCGGGATCTGGCCCGAGCACCCCTCCTTCGCCGACGACGGCTCCTACCCGGCACCCCCTGCCGAGTGGATGGGGGGCTCATTGATATGCGAGTTCGGCGACACCGCATACAACCCCGACGATGCTCCCTTCGACTGCCAGAACAAGCTGATCGGTGCGCGCGACATGCGGATCACCTACAAGGCCGAGGTCGGCCCCGAGTTGTTCAACTCGGCGCGTGACTTCGACGGACACGGCACCCACACCTCGAGCACCGCAGCGGGGAATGCCGGCGTGCAGGCCGAGATCTTCGATATCGAGCGAGGTGTGGTCTCGGGCATCGCTCCCCGGGCCCAGGTCGCGGTCTGATTCGGCCTGTGGGGAATTCGGCTGTTTCGAAAGCGACACTGCCGCCGCCATCGACCAGGCGGTCGCCGACGGAGTCGACGTGATCAACTTTTCGATCGGCGGTCCCCCCGAGGTTGCCGGCGCGGAAGACATTGCCTTCCTCTTCGCCGCCGACGCAGGGGTCTTCGTTTCCGCCTCCGCCGGCAACTTTGGCCCAGGGCCGGGCACGGTCCTCAGCCCTGCCAATGACCCCTGGGTGACCGCGGCAGCCGCCAACCAAAACAGCCGCGCCTTCGAGGCCTCGATCACCTTGGGGAATGGCTCTGTGTTCACCGGCTGGTCGGTGACCCCCGGCCTGGCCGAAGCCCCACTTGTCGACGCCGCCGACCACGGAAACGAGATCTGCGACCCCGCGGTCGAATTCAGCCCGGCGATAGCCGCGGCGATCGTCGTCTGTCCCCGTGGGTTCATCCCCAGGGTGGAGAAGAGCCGGGCAGTATTCGAGCAGGGCGGAGCTGGGATGGTCCTCTACAACCAGACCCCCCAAGACCTCTTCTCCGACAACCACTGGTTACCGAGCGTGCACGTCGGGGTTGCCGAGGGCGAGGCGATCAGGGCCTACATAGACGAAGCCGGCAGCGACGCCGTCGCCACGCTCGGCCAGGGTGAGGCGGTCCCCATCCAGCACTCGGTGATGACTGCATTCTCCTCGCGCGGGCCCGACGTTGTCCCGGACATCATCAAGCCCGATGTCACCGCGCCCGGCGAGCACATCCTGGCGGGCCACAGCCCAATCATCCTCCCTCAGTTCGGGGTGCCCGGTCAACTCTTCCAGGTGATTGGCGGTACGTCGATGGCGAGCCCTCACGTCGCCGGGGTCCTCGCCCTGATCAAGCAAGTGCATCCCGACTGGACGCCGGCAATGGCCAAGTCGGCGGTGATGACCACCGCCCGCGACGACGTGCCCGATTTCGGTGGCGCCACGACTGCAGACCCCTTCGACATGGGTAGCGGCCACCTCCGACCGGGACGCACCCCCACCCGGCCGAATTCGGTGCTCAACCCTGGACTGGTCTACGACGCAGGATTCCTCGACTACCTGGGCTTCTTCTGCGAGGCGGAACCCGACGTGTTCCTAGATCCCGAGGGCACCTGCGCTGACCTGGAGGGGGCGGGAATCCCGACGACCGCCGAGAACCTCAACTACCCGTCGATCGGGGTCGCCGAGGTCTACGGAACGACAACCGTGCGGCGCACCGTCACCAGCGTTTCCGATCGGACCCGGACCTGGACACTGGCCCTACGACCACCCGAAGGCTTCACCCTGGCGGTGAAGCCCCACCGGCTGAGAACTCGAAGCCCGGCGAGTCCGCCGCCGTCGCCATCACCATCACCAACCGGCAGGCAACCGCTGGTGAGTGGCGATTCGGAGAGCTGACCTGGGAAGAGCGGGCGGTATCGGGTGGAGAGCCCGCTGGCGGTAAGGGCACTGGAGATCAACGCACCGACGGAGATCACAGGCGAGGGGACACAGGGCAGTGCGGAGTTCGATGTCACCTTCGGGTACGACGGTGAATACACCGCAACGTCGCACGGCCTGGCGGTGCAGACCGACACCATCGGGTCGGTCGACCAGGACCCCGACCAGAACTTCGACCCCGCCGACTCCAGCGGCACCACCGGCCATCAGTTCTCGGTCCAAAGCTCGGTCCATTTCCGGGTGTCACTGCAGACCGAGGACCTTGTCCCGGATGACCCCGCCGTCGACCTCGACCTCTACCTTTACGACTCGGCCGGGGAGGAGGTCGCTTCCTCGACCTTCGCCAGCAGCACGGAGCAGATCGACGCTTCACTGCCCGCCGACGACACCTACACCCTCTACGTCCATGGATGGGACACCCGGGGCGGGACCGTGGAATACACCCTGCGTAGTTGGGATGTGCCGGCAGAGGCGGGGACAGGCTCGCTTCAGATCCTCTCCGCCCCCACCGAAGCCGTGCGCGGTGAGACCGGCACCATCGAAATTGGATGGAGCGGGCTCGAAAACGGAGAACACCTCGGCGCGGTGTCGCACATCGGGCCTGAAGGACGGTTGGGCGACTGGTGGGAGTGGCGACGAACCAATAAGGGCCTGTCAGAAACCGCCTGCGAGTACCGGTTTGATGTCCACAACCGGCGTTCCATCGATCGCCTCCAGGTTGCGCACCAGAATCCGCGTCCCATCGACGGCGACGACCTCCACCCGGTGCAACCCGATCGGGTTGGGTCGGTCCTGCGACCGGGTGCTGAACACGCCGGTCTCGGGTCGGAGCGGGTCGTCGCGGGGATGGACGGCGAGGACGTCACGCCTCCCTCGATGGAGCCAAGTGAGCAGGAAGATCTCATCGCCGGCTCGTAGGTCTCTGGCTGCTCGCTCGACCTCATCATCGAGTACCAGCCACGCCTCCGGGGCACCCTCCGTGCCCTGCTTGGGCGCGTCTTCGGGCCTCGAAAGCGAGGATTCGACGCGACCGATCGGCCGGAGTGACAGGCAGGGACTTCTCCGTTTCGTCCATCACGCACCTCTTGTTAGCTGGTGGATCTTCGACCTCGGGACCGTAGAACCACTCGAAGCGTCGATGAACCAACACACCAGCTAAGAGGCCACGCATCTAGGCCCTTGGTGCGGAATCCCTATTGGTCGAACGGCGAGAGAGCTCGGGAGCGCCCCCAAAAGGTGGGCCTTGCTGCGAGGCCGGCCAACGCACTCAGCGCGGGCGCAAGTATCCAGAACACGGCCGCTACTGCTGGGATGGAGGCGCACCTTCGACCCGCTCGTACAGGTTCTTCGCGATCTCGTCGACCTGTTGCTGGGAGACCTTGCCGGGAGGTCCGAACGCGAACATCGTCACCTTGTACGCGAATGGCCCGTCGGCGAAGCTGATTGAGTAGGCGGAAAACGGGTCACCTTCCGCGCCCGTGGCCTCCAGGCGTTCCGCAGTCTGGATCCGCACGCCGCCCTGCGCATCCGGAATGCCGCCCACCTCGAACTCGCTGATGTCCACCGCGCACGAGCCCGGACACGGCTCGAGGCCGTCGTCGTGCAGCAAGCCGGCCATATCGGCTGCTTCCTCGTCGGATGCGAACTGCATCACGAGCGTCGCCACGTGAGCTTCGTCCCCCACATGCTCGGCTCCCTGCTCGGACGGGAAAAAGCGGGTATCTACAAGCCCGGAGACGAAGCCGGCCTCTTCCATCGCCGTCACATCCTCCTCCTCGGGCGTGAACAGAAGCTCCGGCAGCGATCGGACGTCTTCGATCCCCGCGACGGTGATCGGCGTCTCGACCGGATCGGCTTGAGAGCCCGGAGCGTCGGCTTCCCCGGTTACTCGCTGTTCGAGCGACAAAGGAGCGGCATCCCCACCTCCGCAGGCTGCGGCGCTAACGGCCATGGCCGCAGTCACGAAGAGCGCAAACTCGACGCATCGACGGGATGCTAAAGCGAACACATGATCCGCGGCGGACTTGCAAGCCGTAGGACCACGAGTCGACGGGCACCGCAGCCTGCTTGTCAGTCCACCCCGGGCGGGTCCTCGGCGTCGCACTGGTGGAACTGCCTGACGATCTCGCCATCTCCAGGTCGAGGTCACCGTTGTCTAGGGTCGGGCTGAGCGGACAATACCCCGCACATGTCTGTTATGTCCCCTCGAACATTTGTTCGGTTTGTCGGTGTGTTGTGGTATGCTGAACATGCTTCCCCAATATGAACCGCGCTCGAATGGAGCGAGTTGTCGTGATGATGGGCGAAGCAACCAAGGGTTGGGTTTGGCCCGACCCGGTGCCCGACCCCCGGGCGGTGTCCCTCCCCGATGGACTGGAGGACATGCCCCCCGGACCCGAGCTGGGTGTGCTGTTGGCCACGATCGACCGCACCCGGTTGACCGGCCACGACCTGGTGGTGTTGCTGGCGGCCCGGGCTCGGCAGGTCTCCTTCGATCATGCGGAGTTGTACGCCGACATCGCCGAGGTGGCCCACGCCACCGAGCCCGACACCACCGACCGTTCCGAGATGGTGGTGGAGTACTCCTCCGACGAGATCCGGGCCGCGCTGCGGCTCACCCGCAGAGCCGCCGACTCCGCCCTCGACCTGGCTTTGGGTTTGGCAACGTCTCCCCCGAGTGTGGGAGCACCTCCACTCCGGTCTGGTCGACCTCCCCAGAGCGCGGGTGCTCTGCGAGGGGACCAGCCACCTCGACGAGTCCACCGCCCGAGAGGCGGTCGATGCGGTGCTCTCGGCCGCTCCCCGCTCCACCACCGGCCAGCTCGCCGCCCGGCTCCGTCGGGTCACCCTGGGGTTGGACCCGGCTGACGCCACCCGCCGCTATGAGAGCGCGATCGAGCAGCGCCACCTGGTGTTGCACCAGGGATCCGACGGCACCGCCGAACTGGTGGCCTCCTGTCTCCCCGCCGAGCAGGCGGTGGCGGCGATGCGCCACGTCAACCAACTGGCCCACCATTTGAAACGGGCGGGTGACCCCCGCAGCATCGACCAGCTACGGGTGGACGTCACCCTGGACCTCATGTGCGGGGGGACACCCGGGAAGGGAACCGCAGGGGTGGTGGACATCACCGTCGACCTGGCCACCTTGATAGGAATGTCTGATTCCCCCGGGGAGCTCAACGGCTACGGACCGGTGGTGGCCGACCTCGCCCGCCGGGTGGTCGCCAACCAACCCCGCTCGGAGTGGCGGGTGCGGGTCACCCACCCCGATGACGGTGAGCTCCTCTGGAACGGGACCACCAAAAGAAGACCAACAACTGCCCTGCGCCGCTCGGTGGAGGCCCGCTCCCCCACCTGTGTCTTCCCCGGGTGTCGCATCCCCGCCACCGAATGCGACCTCGACCACACGGTCGACCACGCCCGGGGTGGACCGACCACCGAGAAGAACCTGGAACCCCTGTGCCGCCACGACCACACCGTCAAACACAAGGGACGATGGAAGCTGGAACGAACCCCCAACGGGTACACCTGGACCAGCCGACTCGGACACAAATACCACACCGGGCCAGACCCGCCGTGAGGCAGATGCCCGGGTCCCGGGCGATCAACTCCGGCCTTCCCAATTTGGCGAACTCTGCACGACGACCTCGGCTCCGCTCGTTGGCGCACCACCCGATAGGCGAGCTTGTGAGCGAATACGTCCTCTGACAATCGGCTGAGATCCGCGCGCTTTGCCTCGGCAGCCCCGACGGGATTCGAACCCGCGTTACCGGCTTGAAAGGCCGGCGTCCTAGGCCGCTGGACGACGGGGCCGGACGGGGCGATCGTAGTTGGTGAGGCCCGGTTCGCCTGACTGCCTGCGGTCAGCGCCCTGCCCGGCGGCGCTGCCAGATCAATCCGAGTACCGCGCCGAGCACGAGAAACACCACGATGAGCAGCCACAGCGACATGCTCAGGGTCATGAAGAGGAAATCGATCTCGACCGGTTGGCGGTTCTGCAGGACGAAGGCGACGACTGCGGCGATGATCACGACGGAGACGATGATCCGCGCCACATTCGTTCCGTTGCTCGAGCCTGTGGTCGCCGGCTCGGTCATGGGTTCCTCCCTTGACGTCAGGCGGCCAAGCTATCAGCCGGACCCCGTCAATCGTCGGCGTTCAACGTCCGGGCCTGGGCGGCTGAGAGGCGGTCCATGGTGACATCGTGGCCCAAAGCCGCCATCGACTCGAAGAGCGGAGGGCTGACCGAGGAACCGGTGATCGCCACCCGGAGCGGCTGAAGGCCCTTTCGGGCACCGACCTCAAGCTCCTCGAGCATGGCGCGCAGCGCTGCTTCTATTTCCTCTGGCGCCCATGGTTCGACTGGTTCCAAGTGGCTGCGTGCCGCCGAGAGCACCTGCTCCACCTGCTCTGCGCTCATCACCTTCTTCCAGGAGTCCTCGTCGTAAACAGGCCTCTCCAGGAAGAGGAACTGTGCCATCGCCGGCACCTCGGAGAAGAGACGAACCCGTTCCTGGATCAGTGGCGCCACCGCCACGAAGCGGTCCCACCCGGATGTCACCGCCTCGGCGCCGAGTTGCTCGTCGAGGAACGGCCTGGCGCCATCGAGAAACCGGTCGAGCGGCATCGCTCTCATGTACTCGCCGTTGATCCAACCCAGCTTGTCTAGGTCGAACACGGCCGGGTTCTTCGACACCTGGCTCAGCTCGAAACGCTCCACCGCCTGTTCACGGTCAAAGATGGTCACCTCCGGCGCATATGACCAGCCGAGCAGCGCCATGGCGTTGAACATGGCGTCGGGGAGGTAGCCGTTCTGGCGGTAGAACCGGAGCGAGACATCGCCGTGCCGTTTCGACAATTTGCGGCCGTCGGGACCAAAGAGGAGCGGGAGGTGGGCATACGCCGGCGGGACCGCCCCCAATGCTTCGGTGATCATGATGTGGCGGGGGGTCGAGGGGAGCAGATCTTCTCCCCTGGCGACATGGCTGATCTCGTAGTCGACATCGTCCACGGTCGAGGCGAGGTGATAGGTGGGGGTGCCGTTCGAGCGGAGCAGGACGAAGTCGTCGATGGTGTCGTGGTCGAACCGGACCGCCCCCCTGACCAGATCGTCGAAATGGGACACACCGGGGCGGGGAACGGCGAAACGGACGTTGGCCGCCTCCCCTTGGCGACGCCTGGCGGCTTCGGAGGGATCGATGGTGCGACAGGTGCCGTCGTACCCCGGCGGCCGTCCCTCACGCTGGGCTTGCTCGCGCTTCGCCGCAAGCTCATCCGGGGTGCAGAAGCAGAGGTAGGCGCTGCTCTGCTCCACCAGGTGATCAGCCACCTGGCGGTAGTGGTCGATACGGTCTGACTGACGGTACGACCCGTGCGGGCCGCCAACCCCGACCCCTTCGTCCCAGTCGAGGCCGAGCCAACGCAGGCCATCGAGCGCATCCTCTTCGAACTCGACGGTGCTGCGGGCCATGTCGGTGTCATCGATGCGGACGATGAAGACCCCATCGTGATGGCGGGCGAACAGCCAGTTGAACAAAGCGGCCCGCGCGTTCCCGACGTGGAGGAACCCGGTCGGCGATGGGGCGATCCGCACCCGGACGAGTTCGGGGTTCACTGCGTCGCCCGCACCACCGGGTTCCCGAGCACACCGATCCCCTCCACCTCTACCTCCATGACCTGGCCTGGCTCTACCGGTCCCACTCCCGCCGGCGTGCCGGTGAGGATCACATCACCCGGAAGAAGGGTCATCACCCGTGTGATGAACTCGATCAGTTCGGCCACCCCGAAGATCATGTCGGCCGTCGAGCCTTCCTGCCGGACCTCGCCGTCGACCCTCGCGGTGACGAGCAGACCCTCCCGGGGATCGAGCTCGGTCTCGATGGCAGGTCCCAACGGGCAGAAGGTGTCGAACCCCTTCCCCCGCGCCCACTGGCCATCGCGGCGCTGCAGGTCGCGGGCAGTGACATCGTTGGCACAGGTGTACCCGAAGATCACACGATCGACGTCCTCGGCCTTGACGTACCGCGCCACCGTGCCCAGCACCACCGCAAGCTCGGCCTCGTGGTGCAAAAGCTCTGTGTCGCTCGGGTAGACGACCGGGCTACCCGGGCCGATCACCGAGGTCGGCGGCTTGAGGAAGATCACCGGCTCCTCCGGCACTGGGACCTCCATCTCGGCGGCGTGGTCCACGTAGTTGCGGCCGACGGCGACCACCTTGGTGGGGATGACAGGGGAAAGAAGCTGGACGCTGTCCCATGGCACCACCCGTTCGGTGGGCTCCCAGGCCACGAAAGGCGAGCCCTCATACACGGTCACCCCATCGGTGTCTGCCAGGCCATAGGTCAGGTCGTCGCCTGCCCGGATGCGGACGATCTTCACGAGGTGAGCTGGCTGCGAAAGTGCACAACCACCTCTTCAGGGGTGGAGCGCAGCACGCTCGGATCGATGGAGGCCATGAAGGCCGCCCCCTTTGCCTTCTCATGCGCCGCCTGGTCGAGCCAGGCACGACGCTCCAGAGCGAGGCGATCGGCGAGGTCGGGCGGGAGTTGGTGCGGCCGCAATCCGAGGAGCACCAGTGCCACCTCGATGTCCTGGGGAACGGGGGCACGCCCGTAGAGCGATGCCCGGGCGGCGGCCACGTTGGCCACCAATTCCTCCAACTCGTCGGGTCGGTCGCCCCGGTCGAACTCGGCGCGCCGAATCAGACGCAATACCCAACCGGTGTCGGGTCCGGGTCGGCCGAACGCTCCACCCCATGGGACCTCTTCGGGCGCGCCCAGTTCGCCGGGGCGGTGCGGGGACCAGCGGCGGGGTGCTGCCGTCGAAAGGTCCTGCCGGGGCAGGACAGCGCCATCGAGCTCGATGTTCGGCTCCTGTGCCACGATCAGACCGGGTCGAGCCAGTTGCGGAAGGCGGGGAGCTGACCGGTGACCGCCCACCGGTAGAGATCCTGAGCGGCGCGGGTCACCGGTCCTGGCTTCCCCTCGCCGACGGGTCGATCGTCAATCTCGCGGACCGGGGTGACTTCGGCGGCCGTACCGGTGAGGAACACCTCGTCGGCGTGGTAGAGATCGCTGCGTTGGAGCGTCGTCTCGCGTACTTCGTGACCCTGGTCGGCGAGCAGAGCCATGACACTGCGACGGGTGATCCCGTCGAGCACCCCGGAGCCCACCCCGGGGGTGAGCACCACACCGTCGCGCACCGCAAACAGGTTCTCACCGCTTCCCTCGGAGACGGCGCCGTCGCGGGTCAGCATGATCGCTTCGTCGTAGCCGGTTCTGACCGCCTCCTGCTTCGCCAGGATGCTGTTGAGATAGCCGCCACTCCCCTTGGCGTCCGGGATGAGGCTCTGTGAATCGATCCGCCGCCAGCTCGAGATGCGGGCCCGTATCCCGTTGGCGACGCCCTCCTCACCGAGATACGTCCCCCAACGCCAGCAAGCGATCACGGCCCGTATTTCCGCCCCTTCGGGGTTGAGCCCCATCGTGCCCGACCCGTAGAAGACGATTGGCCGGATGTAACACGCCTCGAGTTCGTTGGCCGCTACGACCTCCTTGGCGGCGGCGCACAGCGCCTCTACCGACCAGCTGAGCGGGATCCCGTATGCCGCCGCCGACCGGTGCAGCCGCACCATGTGGTCGGTGAGCCGGAAGATGGCGGTTCCGTCTTCTGTTTGATACGCCCTGATGCCCTCGAATACACCCGTTCCGTAGTGGAGACCATGCACGACAACGTGTGTATTCGCCTCCTCCCACGGGACGAGCCGGCCGTCCACCCAGATCCACTTGGAAGCTTCCATGACGCTCAGTTTGGCAGAGACCGAAGACGGCGGACGGCGGACGTCGGACGGCGGCCAATCCGGCAAGCCGTTTCGGTGTCGGCGCGATCAGGCTTGGTCTTCGTGCTGGCGATCGGGACGCAAATATCTGGCGTGCCAGTCGAGGACGGCTTCAAATCGCTCCTTGCGGTGGCGGGGCTTGCCCGAGCGACTCATCTCGTGGCCTTCGCCGGGGAAACGGAGCATCTCTACCGGTGTGCCGGCGCGTAGCAACGCCAGGAAGTACTGCTCGGCCTGCTCGATGGGGCAGCGGAAGTCGTTCTCGGAGTGGATGATCAGGGTGGGGGTGGTCACCTGATGGGCCCTGGCAAGGGGGCTCTTCTCCCAGAGAACGTCCCAGCCCTCGGGCGGCGACGCCTCGTAGTAGGCGAGCGAGAAGGTCTCGGCGATGTCGGATGTCCCGGCGAAGGAGTTGGCCGCCAGCGCGCCTCGCTCGACGATGGCCGACGCCCACCGTTGGTCGTTGGCGGTGACCCAGGCGGTGAGGAACCCGCCATAGGAACCACCCATCACACCCATCCTTTGCCGGTCCAGCCGGGGCTCCTTCGGCGAGGGCGGCTTCGACCGCGGCATTGATGTCGGCCAGATCGACGGTTCCCCAACCCTTGCCGACCACCGCCTTGAGGTGATCCGCTCCCGAGCCGCTCGAGCCCCGCGGATTCGTGGCGACGACGCCGTACCCGGCGCCAGCCCCGACCTGGAACTCGTCGAAGAAGGTCCAGCCGTATGCGCTGGCCGGGCCGCCGTGGATGTTGAGAAGCAGGGGAACCGGGTCGTCTCCCGGCGGTAAGTAGGTCCAAACGTCGAGCACGGTGTCACCGGTGCTGACCTCGAAGTGCTGCGGCGTCACCAGATCCACCTCGTCACGGAAGGCGTCGTTGAGTTCGGTGATTCGCCTTTCCTCACCGTCGACGATGAGCCAGACGTCACCCGGATCGGTGGGCTCGGTAGCCACGAATGCGATGATTGAACCGTCCGATGAAGGGCTTGCCCCTGTCACCACCCGATCGCCGCCAACGGCTTCGTCGATGGAACCGTCGTCACCGACTCGGATCACTCTCACCCCGCCCCGTTCCTCGATCAGCGTGGTGAATCCGCCCTCGACCCATTGCGGCCCTGACGGCGAGGGTGAGACCTGGAAGGGGTCCACGCTCCGATCGAGGTGCCCGGTGAGATCGGTGAGTCCTCCTCCGGCCTCAACCCTCCACACGGCGCTGATCGCCGGCCACCCCGCCGGGTCCGGGTCTCCTGTCAGGTGGAGTGCCCCGTCAGGGCGGTAGGAAACGCCGTTCCAATTGCCCCGGGGGGCGAGCGTCTTCGTCTCACCACTGGCAAGATCCACCTCGAGCGCGTCCACTCCCGGTTCGAGACCGCGGCGCTCGCTGCGATCGGATAGGAACGCTATGGCGGCCGAATCGGGCCGCCACTCGGGGTCCGTCTCGTCCCACTTTCCCGGGGTGAGACAGCGCGGCTCCTCCTCACCGCTGGGGTCCACCAGCCAGAGGTGACGCCGACGGTCGTGAAGCCAACCCATCCCGTCGAACCGGTAGGGGAACGAGGAGATGCGACGTGGCTTCCTGGAGCGCTCATCGTCGTCCAGGTCGGACCACTCGTCCTCCCAGGTGACAGCCGCTGCAACCAGCCAGCGACCGTCGGGTGACCACTCGATCGCCTCCGCTCCCCGATCGAAGGAAGTGAGAACCTCGGCCTCGCCGCCGTCAACCGGCAGCACCGCCACCTGTGCCTGGGCATCCTTGTCCGGGCCGGTCCTGAGGAAGGCGAGACGGGAACCGTCCGGCGACCAGCGAGGTGAGTTGTCACCGGGTCCGGCGGTGAAGGACCGGGACCCGCCGTCAGCCGACGCCAGCCAGATCGACCGGTTGTAGCGGTCCTCGTCGAGATCGGGGCGGCTGACCGTGAACGCCACCCGCTTCCCATCGGGGTGGAGGCGGGGGTCGGAGGGCAAAGCGAGGCGAGCGATGTCTTTCGGCTGCATCGGGGGAGGGTAGGACGCGCCGTTCAGAAGGTATCCCGGCTCACCACCCCAGCCCAGCCTGCACAGCCCAGCCTGCCCCGAGTCCGTAGAGACCGGCGATCAGGTCGTCGGCCATGACTCCCCAACCCCCGGGAAGTGATTCGGCGGCGTAAACGCCGGGGAACCAGCGCTTCTGGATGTCGGCGAGCCGGAACACGACGAATGCCACGATCGCCGGGACCGGCCGCAAGCCAATCATCGCCACCGCCAGCCCGGCGACCTCGTCCACCACCACCCAAGCCGGGTCGCCCAACTCGGCGGCGAAGACGTGACTCGCCCAGACCGCGAGCGCGGCGAGGCCGACGGCGGTTGCCAGTTGGACCGGCCAACCGAGGAGCGAGACAGCCAGCAGGAAGGGGAAGGAGATTGCCGCGGCCAGCGTTCCCGACCCGGCGTCCGACCCGCGCCACCGGCGCAGCAACAATCCGGACCCGAACCACGAAGCAATCAAACTGCGCACCCCTACGAGGCTAAGCACACGGCCAACCCAGGGTTGGCAGCTACCCCAGCGGTACTCCCCAAACCTGGGTTGACAAGGGTCAGGAACCGGACGGCTCCAGCTTCCGAGCCACCTCGGCGAGCCAGGGCATCCTGATGGACTCTTGGACGCACCTGGCGAACAGCCACAGCCGGGAACGCACAGGGTCAAGGTCAGTGAGCGCAGTCATCGTGCCGAGAAGTGCGTCTGGGTCGGCCCGGAGACGATCCCTGCAGTTGATCAAGTATTGGAGGATGTCGTATCCGGGGTCGCCGACGTACGGCTTTGGGTCGATCACCAGCCATGGCTCTCGCTCGGCGGCGAGGACGTTGTCGGCATGCAGATCGGTGCAGAGCATCACATGCCGCTCGGCGGAGTCGGGCAACGTGCGGAACAGGGTCATGGCCTTGGCGATGAGGCCTGGGGCGACCGTGGATCGATCTGCGACCCGCTCGAACTCGTCGGCCCACTGCCGGCACATCTCGGCGAGCGGTCGGAGACGATGACCGGCCGGCGGCTTCCGCCACAGCCTGACGAGAAGCCCGGCGATCACCCGGTCCTGCTCTTCGTTGGGTGCGACCGAGAGGGGCGTTCCCGGCGAACACCGCTCCAGCAGCAAAGCCATCGTCTCGGTATCGATTTCAGCTGCCTCCCTGAGCATGACCGCCCCATCCCCCGCCCAGATGGTGAGCCCGTCCGCCTCGTGCTCGGCTTCGAAATGCCGCCACATGACCTTGAGCACCAAGGGAAGCCCGCCGGAGTCTTCGACAGGAGCGACCCACGCCGTGTACCCGCCAGGCTGGAAAGGCGGCCCAACCCGGAGCGACCACCTCTGCGCCAGCATCTCCACGAGACTCGGTAGCCGCTCGAGCCAGTCCCCCCGTCCGTCACTTATGGCGGCATCAGCCAGACTGTCCGGCACAGGGAAGCGGGCCGAATCCGGCTCGCCCGTGGGAGGCCGGTTCACACCGGCAGTGCGACGGATACTGCCTCTTCGATCCCGTCGATGTCTAGAAGACCGTCCACCTGCTCGTCGGTGAGCGCCTGGTCGAGGTTGAGCCCCATCATGGCGGCGGCGCCCGTTTCGGGGGCGCGCCCCACCACCATGTTGGCGATGTTGACCCTCAAGCCGCCGAGGTAGGTGCCGACCCGCCCGATCATCCCGGGGACGTCGGCGTTGCGTAGGACCGCCATGTGCGGCGACAGCGGAAGCTCCACTTCGTGGTCGAGGATCTCGACGAGGATCGGGCCCTTACGCCCCAGAGTCCCTGCGACCGAGATGAGCCGACCGCCGGTCTCCCCGGACAGCCTGACCAGAGAAACGAAGTCGCGGGGCTCGGGGTCGGCCTCCTCGACCACGGTGATGCCACGTTCGACCGCAAGCGGCGAGGCGTTGACGTATGTCACCGAGACCGTGCTCACCGCCGCCAGCGCCCCCTTGAGGGCGGCGAGACCAAGCGGTCGGACCGGATACTCGGCGATTCGGCCTTCGGCACGCACCGTGAAGCGGTCGGGGATGCCCCGCCCCAGGGCGACGAAGACACGGCCCAGTTGCTCGACGAGGGGGAGGAAGACGCGCACCTCGTCGGCCACCTCGGGCCCAAGATCGACGTTGACCGCGCTGAGCACCAACTCACCGGCGAGCGCCAGCGCAAGCGAGCGGGCTACGTCCACCCCCGCCTTGTCCTGCGCCTCCACCGTCGAGGCACCGAGGTGCGGGGTGAGAACGACTTGGGGAAGAGCCAGCAGCGGGCTGTCACCCAGCGGCTCCTCGGCGAATACGTCGAGGGCGGCTCCGGCCACCTTTCCCGACTCGATCGCTTCCGCCAGCGCCGCCTCATCGATGATCCCGCCCCGGGAGGTGTTGATGATGCGCACCCCGTCGCGCATCTTGTCCAGCGCCTCTTTGTCGATCAGTCCATCGGTGTCCTTCGTCTTGGGGAGATGGACCGTGATCACGTCGGCGTTGGCATAGATCCGGTCGAGATCGTCGGTGAGCTCGACTCCGATCCGTCGGGCCCGCTCATGCCCCACGAAGGGGTCGTAGGCGAGGAGAGTCATTCCAAAGGCGTGGGCGCGCTGCGCCACCAGGGTCCCGACCCGGCCAAGCCCGATCACCCCGAGCGTCTTGCCGTACAGCTCAACACCCTCGAAGCTCTTCCTGTCCCAGACACCGGTCCGCAGCGTGGCGTCCGCCCTGGGCACGTTGCGAGCCTGCGCGAGGATCAGCGCCATCGTGTGCTCGGCGGCGGATATGACGTTGGCTGCGGGAGCATTGACCACGAGCACGCCGGCGGCGGTGGCCGCTGCGAGGTCGATGTTGTCTACTCCGATCCCGGCCCGCCCGATCACCTGGAGCGATGGTGCAGCCGAGATCAGCTCGAAGTCAACGGCCGTGGCCGACCGGACCAGGAGCGCATTGGCCGGACGCACCAGTTCGATCAGTTCGGCGCGGGAGGCACCGACGGCGTCGATCACGTCGGCGTGCTGGCCCAACTCGGCCAGGCCGATGGCTGCGATCGGCTCGGCTACCACTACCACGGGACGGGTTCCCACTTCTCGCATTGTGGCGGGTGGGCGGCTCGCGCGACAAGATGGTCCGTGGGCGTGCCAACATGATCGCTCGATCTCGGGAGGAGAGGTGTGAACGGCGATTGGGACCCAAAGGTGATCGTGGTTGCCACGGACGGGTCCGAGCAGAGCATCAACGCCGCAGGCGTGGCGGCAGGAGTCGCCCGTGCTCACGGATCAAAGGTGCACTTCCTCACCGTGGTCCGCCCCCCGGAAGGATGGTGGGGCGTGGGCGGTGCTCCCCCACCCCCCGAAGCGGTCTCCGACGCCCTGATCGAGGGCCAGGGCGAGATTCTCGACACCACGATCATGGCGGTCGACCTGACCGGTGTGGAGTACGAGGCGACGACCGAACTGGGTGACCCGGCTGCCTCGATCATCGCCTTCTGCGAGGAGAACGGTGCCGACCTGCTCGTCATCGGCAGGCGCGGCGCCGGATTGATCGAACGATTCGTCATGGGATCGGTCGCCGACCGTCTCGCCCACTACGCCCCCTGCCAGCTTCTCGTCGTGCCCTGAGCCCGCTTTGAGCGATGCGGTCGTTGTCGGGGCCGGTGTCTCCGGGCTGAGTTGCGCCATTCGGCTCCTCGAAGCGGGCATCGAGGCCGAGGTTGTCGCCGCCATCCCCACCGAGAGAACCACGTCATCGGCGGCAGGGGCCATGTGGTACCCGTACCTGGCCGCGCCTCAGCACCTGGTCCTGGGTTGGGCCCAGACCACGCGGATAGAACTCGACCGCCTTGCCGCCAAGGATCCTGCCATCGGGGTGCGGAGGCAGCGCTTCATAGAGCTTCACCAAGGGCTGGTTGCCGACCCTTGGTGGGCGCCTGCGGTACCCGGCCTCCGATACGCCCACCCCGACGAGCTACGACCAGGGTTCGGGCATGGCTGGGTCTTCGACGTCCCCATGGTCCGGACCCCTGTCTACCTGGGATGGCTGCAGCAACGGCTGTCCGAACTCGGAGGGTCGGTCGAGATGCTCGACCAGCCGCTCGACCGTCTGCCCGAGGCACCGGTCGTGGTCAACTGCGCCGGGTGGGAGGCGGGGCGGCTCGCCGGGGACGACGAATCGGTGATCCCGACCTCGGGTCAGGTGGTGGTCGTCGCCAACCCGGGCATCGAGGTGGGCCTGATGGTCGAGCACGGCCACGACGCCCCGCTCTACATCATCCCTCGGGGCGAGGACTGCGTGCTTGGGGGGACCGCCAACCCATCGGTGTTACCGGGAACGGCACCCGACGAGGAGGTGACCGCGGCCATCATCGAGAAGTGCACCCGACTGGAGCCGGCGTTGCGCGATGCCACGGTGCTCGACATCAAGATCGGCTTCCGCCCGGTAAGGGAGACGGTGCGGGTCGAGTCGGTCACCCGGGCCGACGGCTCGACCATCGTCCACAACTACGGGCACGGCGGCGCCGGCTACACGCTCTCGTGGGGGTGCGCCGAAGTTGCTGCTTCGCTCGTCGCCGAGGCGATCACTCTTCGCGGATGACGGCAACCGTGGGAGGAGGAGGTATCGAAGGTTCCTCGGGTGGCGGTGGTGGCTCCGCAGCAGCCAGCATCTCGGCCTCCATGGAGGCTACCTCCTCGGGGAAGGGCTCGAGGTCCCAGAGCCGGGCCCAGAGGAATCTCGCCACCTCCCTCCCTGTTGCCACGGCAGGGACCGCCAACAACCCGCCGAGGACGCCGAATGCCCCGAACATGGCCACGACGCTTATCAGCACCACAAGCGGCGGCAGCGAAACGGCCCTCCCCTGAACCTTGGGGACCAGGAGGATGCCCTCGATCTGCTGCATCACCATGTAGATCCCGATCACGATCAGCGCAATGATCCAATTGGGGAGCGGGATCCAGGTCGAGCCCTGGGTGATCGCAACGATCACGCCGGGAACCGCAGCGATTATCGGTCCGAAGGTCGGGATGAAATCGAAGAAGAACATGAGCACGCCAAGGAACAGTGCTCCCGGAATCCCCGCCGCCCACAGCCCCAGCCCGGTCAACAGGCCCACCGCCGCCGCCACTGCCGCCTGACCCAGCAGATATTGCGTCCACACCTTCTTGACCCGCCTCCCCAGCAGCCTCGGCTCGACGTCGTGGGGCGGAGGGAAGAGGTCGTCCAACCCGGAAACCAGCCTGGGCCCTGCGGAGGTCATGTAGAGGGCAATGGCGATGGTGAGGAACAGGAATGCGATAGCGCCCACGAGGAATCCCAGGAATCCGAAGGTGGCACTGAGTGCGCCACCAAGCATGTTGCCCAGGAAGTCGACCGGGACTGAAATGCCGCCACCGCCCCCGCCGCCCCCGGTGCCCTCGAGGGCGTCGATGATCGGGTCGACCATCGTCGCCAGGTTGATGTTCATCCCGAACAGGTCGAGTTGGCGCATGTTGTTCAGCGTCTCGATCGCCCAAGCAGTCAGGTCTTCGAGCAACGCCACCCAGTCGATCGAGGCGAAAGACGATGCGAAGGCGGGGATCCCGACGGCGAAGATCAGTACGAGCAGCACCACCAAGGTGACGTAGCTGACAAGCACCGCCAGCCACATGGGGAAGTGAACCCGCTCGTGGAGCAACTTCACGAGGGGGGCGACGATGAAGGCGATGAGCGAGCCGAGAACCAGTGGTGCGATGACGGGCTGCGCCAGCCACACGACCGCCAGCAGGGCGAGGACCATCGAGATGATGACGATCCGCTTGGTGTTGGGGCTCCATCGCTGTGATGGCGGGGCGGTCACATGATCAAGCTACCTCCCCACCAGATAACCGTCGTTCACATGAGACATGCGGGGATGAGCGCCGGCACCAGCCTGTCGGCGCGGCCGAGGTCCTCCATCGTATAGCGGCCTCTCACCACCGCCACCACCGTCATACCCGCCGCCCTGGCGGCGGCGATCCCTGCTGGGGTGTCCTCGACCACGAAACAGATCTCGGGGTGCGATCCCAGTCGTCGTGCGGCCTCGATGAAGATGTCGGGTGCCGGTTTCGCATTCTCCACCTCGTCACCGGCGACCGTGACATCGAAGATGGCGTCGAGACCGGTGACGGCGAGGGCGCGGTCGAGACGGCGCCGGCGCGATGATGAGGCGACAGCGAGCGGAACCCCGAGACCGGCGAGATGTTCGGCCGTGTCCACGGCATCGTCGAAAGTCGTCAGGCCGGCGAACAACCCGTCGACGACCTCCCCGAGCCGATCCAGGGTCACCTCCTCACCAGCGTGCAGACCCCGATCTGCGGCAAGCCGGTAGACGTCCGTATCTGTCCGACCGGTCAGACCTTGCTCGTCCTCGGCTGTGAGTTCGATCCCGTGCGGGGCAAGGACTTCGCGCCATGCCCGCCAGGCCAGGTCCTCGGAATCGACCAGCACCCCGTCGCAATCGAATATGACGGGTCTCGTCACGAGGCGATGTGTGTTCGCACCAGTTCGGTGACAAGTCTCGGATCGGCCTTGCCCCTGGAGGCCTTCATCACCTGACCCACCAGGAAACCGACCACCTTCGCCTCACCGTCCCGGGCCCGGGCCACCTCGTCGGGATGCGCGGCCAGCACCCTGGTCACCTCGGTCTCCACCTCGGAACGGTCGCTCACCTGGAGCAGATCCCTGCCGTTCGCCACCTCCTCGGGGCGGCCTTCACCGGCTATGACGCCGGCGAGCACCTCCTTGGCGGCGGAGGAGGAGAGCTTTCCGCCACCCACCAGGTCGCTGAGCTCGGCCATGGCATCGGCGTCGAGCCCGGTCTCCGTCAAGTTCAGGCCCTCCCGCCTGAGATGCGCCCTGATGTCGCCGGTCAGCCAGTTGGCAGCCAACCGCGGGTCTGCGCCGATCGCCGTCGATGCGTCGAACAACTGGGCGAGCCCGTCGGTCGAGGCCGACAGCGCCGCCGCCACCTGCGGCTCCACTCCGAGTTCGCGGTAGCGGAGCAGCCGGGCAGCGGGCAGCTCGGGGAGGTTCTCGGCGATTCTCGTCTTCCACTCGTCGTCAACAACCACCGGGACCAGGTCGGGCTCGGGGAAGTAGCGGTAGTCCGAGGACTCTTCCTTGCTCCGCATGCCGTGGGTGACCCCGGCCTCCTCGTCCCAGTGACGGGTCTCCTGGACGACCACGACCCCCGAGTCGAGCATCCTCCGCTGCCTTTCGATCTCGTGGTCTAGGGCGCGCTCCAGAGAGCGGAAGGAGTTCATGTTCTTCACCTCGACCTTGGTACCGAGGGCATCGGTCCCCTGCTGGCGCAGCGAGACATTGGCATCGAACCGGATGCTGCCCTCTTCCAGCCTGGCGTCGGAGGCGCCCACCGCCAGCACTAGCGAGCGGAGTTGCTGGGCGTAGACGCGCGCCATCGCCGGGGACTGGATGTCGGGCTCGGAGACGACTTCTGCCAGCGGCACACCTGCCCGGTTGAAGTCGAGCAAAGTGCTGGCGGCGGCGTGGATCCGTCCACCGGCGCCGACGTGAATGCTCTTCCCGGTGTCTTCCTCCATGTGGGCGCGGTGGATCCTGACCCTGGTTGGTGTGCCATCGAGTTCGACGTCGAGATGGCCCCCCAGACACACCGGGACGTCGTACTGCGAGATCTGGTAGTTCTTGGGCATGTCGGCGTAGAAGTAGTTCTTGCGGTGGAACATCGAGCGGGGCATCACTTCGCTCTGCAGCGCCAGGCCGATCGCCACGAGCAACTCGATGGCGCGCTCGTTGGGCACAGGAAGTGCACCGGGGAGACCAAGGCATACCGGGCAGATGTCGGTGTTGGGCGGCGCTCCGAACCGGACCCGGCACCCGCAGAACATCTTCGACGCCGTGGCCAACTCCACGTGCGTCTCCACCCCGATGACCGGCTCCCAGGTCACGACGCCACCGGCTCGACGATCGGGCGCCCCATGACGCCGCCTATGCGCTCCACCGCACCTGCCACCCGGAAGAGCACGGCCTCACCGAGCGCCGGCGCCATCACCTGGAACCCGATGGGCAGCCCGTTGCCGTCCGCGCCGGAAGGGACCGATATGGCGGGATGCCCGGCCAGGTTCGAGGGGATCGTGCAGACATCGCTCATGTACATGGTGAGCGGGTCCTGGGTCTTGGCACCGAGCGGGAAGGCAACGGTTGGTGATGTCGGCGACACCAGTGCGTCAAGACGCCCGTATGCGTCCTCGAACTCACCGATCAGCAGGGTTCTCGCCCGTTGCGCCTGACCGTAGAAGGCGTCGTAATAGCCGGCGGAGAGAGCGTAGGTGCCGAGGAGGACGCGCCTGGTCACCTCGGGACCGAAGCCCTCGGCCCTGGTACGCGCCATCATCTGCTCCGCAGTGGCCCCATCGACTCGTAGTCCGTACCGCACACCGTCGAACCGGGCGAGGTTGGATGAAGCCTCGGCGGGAGCTATGAGGTAGTAGATGCTCACGGCCTCGGCGGCGGTGGGAAGTGAGACCTCCTCGATGACCGCCCCCTCCGAGGCGAGGCCGTCGAGCGTGGCGCGGAACGAGTCGGCGACCTCGGCATCGATGCCCTCACTGGAAAGTTCGGTGACCACCCCGATGCGAAGCCCCTCCACCCCGCCCTCGATCGTGCCTTCAAGGCCCGGCGGATCTCCGCGGTAGCTGGTGGCGTCGGCCGGGTCGTGACCCCAGATGGCCTCGAGGAGGAGGGCGGCGTCCTCGACCGTCCGGCCGATTGGCCCGATCTGATCGAGCGACGAGGCGAAGGCGACCAACCCGTAGCGGCTCACCAGCCCATAGGTCGGTTTCATCCCGACGACACCACACAGCGATGCCGGCTGGCGGATCGAGCCCCCGGTGTCGGATCCGAGTCCGGCGATCGCCGACCCCACCGCCACCGCCGCGGCGGCACCACCCGAGGAGCCTCCCGGGACCCGTTCTGGGTCCCAAGGGTTGCGCGTCGGCCCATAGGCGGAGTTCTCGGTGGACGACCCCATGGCGAACTCGTCCAGGTTCGCCTTCCCGGTGATCACCGCACCCTGCCGGCGCAGGCTGGCGACCACCGTGGCGTCGTACGGGGGCCGGTACCCGGCCAATATCTGCGAGCCGCAAGTCGTCTCCACGCCGTGGGTGCACATGTTGTCCTTGAGCACCACCGGGATCCCGAGAAGCGGGCCGGGGTCCTCACCCGCCGCCAGCGCTCGATCGGCTTCGGCGGCGGCACTCCGCGCCCCCGCGTGGTCGATGCGGAGATAACAGTGGAGCTGCGCCTCGGTGAGAGTGGCCCGGGTGAGGACGGCATCGAGCAGTTCTACGGCGGTCAGATCACCCGACCGCAGCGCCCGGCCCGCATCGGCCAGGGTGAGGTCGGCAGGCGAATCCATCATGGTGTTCCCAGGGCTGGAGGCACCCGGAAAAACCGGTCCTCACGGTCGGGTGCAGCGGCGAGCACCTCTTCGTGGTCGAGCGGGTCATCCGCCTCGTCAGGTCGGAAGCTGTTGACCAGGGGGAGGGGGTGAGCCGTCGGCTCGACACCGTCGGTTGGCAGCGCCTGCACCCGGGCGGCGTGTTCGAGGATCACACCCAACTGCTCTTCGTAACGACGCAATGAGTCCCCGTCGAGATCGATGCGCGCCAGACGAGCGACGTGGGCGATGTCTATCTCGATCGGCATGGCGAGCGAGTCTAAGACGGAAGCCGGAAGACGGAAGACGGAAGCAAACCCGTGAACCTAAGGAGTAAAAGGGCTTGACTCCTTATGCTGTCAGTGGCATACTGATATTGACACTGATGCAACCAGACGAGGCCCTAAGGGGTTCTTGCCGGTAGAGGAGGAGAGAGACATGCAGTACCTAACGCCGGAGATGGCAAGGGCACTGACCGACTCGTTCCGGGAAATGGCCGAGAAGGACCGACTGGTACGGCGAGTGCGCCGTTACCTTCGCAGCGAGAGGAGGGCCTGATGTTCGCCCCCTACTGCCCGTTCCACCGATCCCGGGTGTTGCTGGGAGTCGACGCAATCGAGTCCCTGCGTCACACGGGCCACGGATTCGAGATTGACTACCACTGCCTGTGCGGTTATCGGGGGACCTGGCGGCCAAAGCCGGCCAGGAGCCGGATGAGCGGACACGTCGCCGCCGATTTGTGAGAATCTGCGGGCACACGGCGCCGGATCTGAGGACGCAGGATGAGTGAGCCCGCTCCTGGCAGGCTGGAACTGCTCGAGCAGTTCGTCAATTACGTGGATCCGGAGACGGATGAAGACGACTGGGCGACACCCGACAAGTTGTCCGAATGGATGGTCGACAACGGATTGCTCGCTCGGGGGACCGTGTTGACCCCAGCGGACCTAGAGCGTGCCACAGCGTTGCGCGAGGCGGTTAGAGAGTTGGGCCGGGTCAACGACGGCTTCGAGCCGGACCGGGAGTTGCTGGCGCCGCTGGCACGCGAGGCGTGGGATGCTCCGATCGGGTTCCTGGTCAGCCCCGACGGGCACTCCGCTCTCGGCCCTCTCGGTGAGGGGCTCGACGGTGCCCTTGGCACCGTGCTCGCCGTCCTGGCCACGGCTTCTGCCGACGGCAGTTGGGAGCGGATGAAGGTGTGCCGCAACGATGAGTGCGCCTGGCTGTTCTATGACCGCTCCAAGAACCGATCACGCCATTGGTGCGCCGCCAACCCTTGCGGCAACCTGGTGAACGCCCGTGCCTACCGGGCACGGCAGCGAGCCACTTCCGATTGAGACCTCCCGGCGAGCCGGTCAAGCGATCCTCGCTCCGGCCGGCATTGGGTGTCATCGCCGTCGTCCTCGTCGTCGGCGGTCTGGCATTGTTCCTCTGGCCGGGGATACCAGTCGAGTCACAGGTGACCGGAGGGCTCGTGGCCAGATCCGGTGCGATGCTCGGTGCGGTCTGGTTCGCCTGGCCGGTGCTGACCAACGTCCGGCCGTGGGTAGCGGTCGTGCTGGTGATGGTCCTCGGTGTCACCGTCATCCGGCCGATGCTCCTGCTGGTGGCGATCCCAGCGGTCCTGATAATCGGCTACCTGGGACGCCGCAGCCGATGACGGCGGCGAAGGCTCAGCGGATGGCGATGACGACCCTGCGGTGGGGGAACGACGCCTGCCGTTCCCACGCGCCATCGACCTGGTCGAGTGGGAAGACCTCGTGCTCGACACGCAACTCGCCCGCCTCGAGACCCGCCAGCACATCGCGGTAAGCGGCGACCTTGTCGGTCATGTCGGTCCAACCCGATGAGAGCCCGATAACGGCGGTTCGGTACTGGCGCATCGACGCCAGCGGCAACTCGACATCGGTCCCCGCCACGTTTCCGACGTTGACCAGTCGGCCATGGTGGGCCAGCGCCGATATCGCCTCCATGGCCGGTGCTCCCCACAACATGTCCACCACCACGTCGATGCGCCCACCGGCGGCGTCCACGAGGGTCCGAGCGAGGTCGTCGTCGATGGTCAGAGGAACCGCCCCGAAACCGGCTACCAAGTCGAGCGCCGCCGCATCGCGTCCGACCGCCACCACCACGGAAGCCCCTCCTGCACGGGCAAGCTGCACCGCCATCTGACCAACCCCTCCGGTCGCCCCGAGCACGGCGACTCGCTCACCGGGCACGAACCCGGCACGTTGCAGAGCGAGACGGGCGGTGACACCCACCACGCCCGCCGCCGCCGCCAGGGAATCGGGGACGTTGCCCGGCAGTTCGACAAGGGTCTCCTCGTCCACGGCGGCCATCTCGGCGAGGACACCGGTCGAGCCCGAACCCGGCAGGTCACCCTCAAACCGCACCCGCGTTCCCGGTGCGAACTGTGAGGAGCGCACCACGGTTCCGGCGCCCTCCAGACCGGGGACGTAGGGAACCTGCGGTGGTTGTGGCATCCGGCCCGCCGCCACCCGCAACTCGACCGGGTTGAGCGCCGCCGCAGACACCCCGACCAGCGCCTTTCCCTCCCCCGCTTCGGGTTCCTCGACCTCCCCCACCCGCGGCGGAGCCCCCACCTCGCTGACAATCGCTGCCCTCAACTCAACCTCCCGAGAATTGATACCAAGAGCTTCGATGTTGGCATGCGCCGAAAACTCCGCGACCGAGGGCTGGGAGAATTGGCCGCCGTCCGCCGTCCGCCGTCCGCCGTCTAGCTTCGCATCGGATGCGATCTGCCTTCTCCGCCGGGAACAACCAATGAGAGTGCTCCTCGCCGCCGCCGAGATGTCCCCGCTGGCCCGCACAGGTGGGTTGGGGGAGGCGGTGGCCGGGTTGGCAGCGGCGCTGGCCGGCAAAGGGGTGGAGGCCGGCGTGGTGATGCCCCGCTACCGCCACCTACAGGAGCTCGGTGAGCCGGTTGGTCCAGCCGGGCCGGCTCAGGTCGTGTACCGGCACCAGCAGGGCGACGTCGAGGTATTCCTGGTGGACGACCCGCCGGCGTTCGACCGCCAGGGGATATATGGGCCGGCCCCAGGGACGGGATATGCCGACGAGTGGTGGCGGTGGGGCCGCTTCTCCCGGGCGGTGGTGGCCATGTCGGGGTCGTGGGACCTTCTCCATGTCCACGATGGCCATGCCGGTCCGGCTTGCATGCTCTCCCCGGTCCCGTCGGTGATCACCATCCACAACGCCGGGTATGCGGTCATGGGACCACTCGTCGAGAGCGCCATCCTTCTCGGTGTGAGCCTGGAGCACGTCATACCGCAAGGTGCACTCGAGTGGTGGGGGTCGGCCCACTACCTGAAGGCGGGAATCGTCGGGGCGGACCGGGTTACCACGGTCAGCCCTGGTTTCGCCGCCCAGTTGTACTGGGACTCGGCCGTGTCCGGTGCCCTCGACGGTGTGATCAGCTCGCTGCCACACCCGGTGACTGGGATCCTCAACGGGATCGACACCGCGGTGTGGGACCCGGCTACCGACCCGTCTCTGCCCACGACCTACGGCCCGGGCAGGGTTTGGAGGAGAAAGGGGAACCGGGAGACGCTGCTCGACCTCGCCGGGCTGGACGACGGCTTCCTCCTCGGCAACGTCGGGCGAATGTCGGCCCAGAAGGGGATCGACCTGCTCGATCCGGTCATCGACCGTCTTTGCGACGAGGGGATCCGTCTCGTGCTGGTAGGCAACGGCGAGCTCGATCCGCTGGTGGATGGCTGGTCGGGGCGGCATCCCACCGCCATCAGGCACCTCCCCTACGACGAGCAACTGGCCCGCCTCGTTTACGGGGGTGCAGACGCCTACCTGATGCCGTCGCTGTTCGAGCCCTGCGGGATCGGCCAGATGTACGCCATGCGCTACGGCTGCCCGCCAATCGTCCACCTCACCGGTGGCCTCAACGACACGGTCGTGGACCTCGACGAGGACCCGGACGGCGGGATGGGTTTTGGCTTCCGGCTTCCCATCGTCGAGGAGATGGCCAAGTCGATCCGTCGCGCCGTGCGCGTGTCGAGGAGAGACCGGTCTGCCTGGCGATCCATGCAGCGCCGCGGCATGGAGCACGACTGGTCGTGGGACGCCGCCGCCGACCGCTACCTCGAGGTCTACCGCCAAGCGATGGGGTGAACCTCGCTCATCCCGCGCCGAGGAACCGCTTCATCGCCGCCATTGCGAGGTCGAGGTTGGAGGCGGCGACGCTCTCGGTTGCCTGGTGGGCCTGCGCCACCTCACCCGGACCGTAGTTGACCGCCGGTATCCCGCGGGCGGTCAACCGGGCGACGTCGGTCCACGCCTGCTTGGGAGTACGAGGTGCACCAGTGGCGCGTTCCATCCTGTCGAGCAACGGATTTCCCTCGGGGACCGGAGCCGCCGGCGCCCGATCGAGCACCACAACCTCGTCGGCAGGCCCAGCGATCTCGCGGAGACGCTGCTCGGCCTCCTCAAGGGTGAAGCACGGCGGGAAACGGTGATTGAGGTTGATTTCGAACGAAGGTGGGATCACGTTGCGCGCTATCCCACCGTGGGCCGTGGTAACCGAGAACACCTCGAGATACTCCAGCCCGGAAACCGTGAACGGCTCGGGTGCCTGGTGGTGGAGCATCGCCAGCCACTCCCCCGCCTTGGTCACCGCGTTCTCCCCGAGCCAGGGACGGGCGCTGTGCGCCGACCGTCCGCTGAAGGTGACCGTGGCGTTGAGAACTCCCTGGCAGCCCAACTGCAGCTCTAGGTCGGTGGGCTCCATCACCACGGCGAAGTCGGCTTCGGCCAGCCAGGGGAAGGCGTCGAGGGTCGGCTCCAGGCCGTTGTCGGCGGCAGGGCCTTCCTCCCTGTCGTAGAACACCCCAACCACGTCGTACGGTCCTCTTGCCACCTCGGGGTCGTCGAGCAGTTGGGCCATCACTGCCAGTCCCGACTTCATGTCGGAGGCCCCCACCCCGTTGACCCTGCCGTCGGCGATGTGGGCCGGCGGCTGACCCTGGTACGGCACGGTGTCGAGGTGGCCGACCAGCAGGACGAGCGGACGGTCGCCCGCCGCCCCGACAACGAGGTTGTTGCCGTGGCGGGAGACCGGCCGACCGGCCCAGCGGGCGGCGAGATGGTCGGTCAATTCCTTCTCATCACCCGTGACCGATCCGATGTCGATCAGTTGGATCAGGGTCTCGGTGAGGGTCACACGGACACCTCGTGGGTGCGAAGTGCCTCTTCGAGCGAGGTCTTCTCGTCGGTGGATGCGGTGCGGTGGCCGATGATGAGAGCGCACGGGACCTGGTACGTCCCGGCGGGAAACTCCTTGGGGCGGGTTCCGGGTATCACCACCGACCGAGCGGGGACCCGGCCCCGGTACTCCGCCGGCTCGTCTCCGGTGACGTCCATGATCAAGGTGGACGAGGTGATGGTGACGTTGGCCCCGAGGACCGCCCCCTCTTCCACCAGCACGCCTTCGACCAGAATGCAGCGGCTCCCGATGAACGCCCCGTCCTCGACGACCACCGGCCGGGCGGAGGGCGGTTCGAGCACACCACCGATGCCCACCCCACCCGAGAGGTGCACGCCGCGCCCGATCTGGGCGCAGGATCCGACGGTGGCCCAGGTGTCCACCATGCTGCCGCTTCCAACCCGGGCGCCGATGTTGACGAAGCCGGGCATCACAACCACCCCCGGCTCGCAGAAGGCGCCGTACCTGATCATTCCCGGCGGGACGACGCGAACCCCGGCGGCCGCCAGTTTGGTCTTGGTCGGGATCCTGTCGTTCCATTCGAATGGCCCAACCTCGAACGCCTCCATGGGGCGCAGCCTGAAGTAGAGGAGGATGGCCCGCTTCACCCATTCGTTGACCACCCACTCGCTTCCGGCTTTCTCGGCGACCCTGATCTCACCTGCGTCGAGGGCGGCGATGGCATCCTCGACCGCCGTGGCGGCGTCATCCAACCGGTCGAGATCGAAGTAAGCGGCGTCGATCACCTCCGTGTCGATCATCCGAGGGCGCGCTCCAGGACATGAACGGCCTGCTCGCACTCGTCCACCGTGGGGACCAGGGCGAGCCGCAGGAACCCCTCGCCCCCCGGTCCAAACGCTCGTCCGGGAGAAACCACCACCCCGTGGGTGAGAAGCCGCTCGGCAGCGTCGAGGTCGTCACCGACCTGCACCCAGCAATAGAGGCCGGCGCGCGATGCGACCAGGTCGACACCGAGCGCCTCGAACGCCTTGCGGAGGATCGACCGCTTGCGGGAAAACGTCTCGCGTCGGGTGGCGACGTGCTCGTCGTCTCCCCACGCCGCGATGGCGGCGCTCTGCACGAACTCCGGTGAGGCGGTACCGGTCGAGGTGCGAAGCGAGCGGAGCAGCGCGATTGCGGATGCGTCTCCCACGATGACGCCGCTGCGGTAACCGGTCATCCCCGACCTCTTGGAGAGCGAGAGGTAGCTGAGCACGCCCTCCATTGACGGGCCCGCCACCTGGAGCACCGAGGCCGGCGGCTCGTCCTCGTAGAGATCGGCGTAGCACTCGTCGGCGCAGAGCAGCGCGTTCGAAGCACTTGCGGCTGCGTGGAGTTCCTCCAGGTCGTCCCGCGATGTCACCGCGCCAGTCGGGTTGTGTGGCGAGCAGGTCCAGATGAGGGTCGCCTTGTCCAGGGCCTCCTGGGAGATGTCTGAAGCACGGAGGACGAAATCGCCGCCGAGCCGCACCGGGTAGCCGTCGGCCCCGGCGAGCAGGGCTCCGCGTTCGTAGATGGGGTACCCCGGTGTCGCCCAGACCACGGCGTCGCCGCGATCCCGGTCGACGAAGGCGAGCGGTGTGGAGAAGATCGCCTCCTTGGACCCCGCCACCGGGAGCACCTGGCTCTCCGGATCGACTTCGACCCCGAACCGCCGTCCGACGTAGCCGACGACGGCCTGGCGCAATTCGGCTAGCCCCGCGGTGGTCGGGTACTGCGAGATCTCGGGCACCGCCTCGCGCAACGCATCACGGATGAACTCGGGGGTTGGCTCCCTCGGGTCGCCGATCGAGAAGTCGATCAGCGGCTCCCCGGCCGCCCGCATCGCCCTGGCCCGTTCCTGGATGGTGGCGATCGGGTAGGTCCCGAGACGATCCAGAACTGGGTTGGTCCTCATCCTCGGCGAGGGTAGACCGGTAGCTGCCAACCCTGGGTTGCGGGGTTGGCGGCGTCACCGTCCGAACCGTGGGCTGGAAACGCTGGTGCGACGTTTCGAACCCTGGGTTGGGGGTTGGCGGCGTCACCGTCCGAACCGTGGGCTGGAAACGCTGTGGTGCGACGTTTCGAACCCTGGGTTGGGGGGTTGGCGGCCATACACTCGGAACTATGACCCCTGCTCGCTACCGGCTCGTTCTAGGTGGGCTCGGGCTTGCTTTGGTGGCCGTCGTAGTCCTCGCCATCGCATTCGGGTCACCTGAGGGGGAAGCACCCGACCGGCCGGCGGCGCTGGAACGGATCGTCCCGATCCCCGATGAGCGGGTGCTCCGCCAGACGGTGCTCGAGGTGGATCTCCCCACCGGGTATCACGCCGAGATCTACGTTGACGGATTCCGCATCCCCGACAACGAGTTCCTCGGTCCCGAGGCCATAGACGCCACCGGGACCTACCGGTGGCGGCCCTCGCCCACCAGCACGGTCCTCCAGGAGTGGACGCCTGGAGAGCACACCGTCCTGGTCCGCTGGGACACGATCACCGGGTTACCCGACCCGGGCGAATACGAATGGAGCTTCAGGGTGACGTGAGCAGCCAAAGGTCGGTTTGAGCGGCGGTCATCCTTCGAGCGCCGACGTGCCCTCCTCGAGCAGCCGTTGGAACCGCCCCACATCGATCACGGGGACCCCGAGTTGCTCCGCCTTGGCCAGCTTTGAACCGGGGTTCTCGCCTGATACGAGTGCCGTCGTCTTCTTCGAGACGCTCGAGGTCACCTTGCCCCCCCGCTCCTCGACCTCGATCTGGGCCCGTTCCCGGCTCAGCCCTTCGAGCGTCCCCGTAATGACCACGGTGACGCCCTCGAGAAGACCGGCACGCTCCCCTTCGGGCTCCGGATCGGCCACCCGGACCCCGTTGCGCTCCAGTTTCTCCGCCAAGGCACGGTTTTCGGGGTCCTCGGCCCACTCGCGCACCGATCGAGCGATGGTCGGACCGACCCCCTCCACCCCGGCGATCTCCTCCTCCGAAGCGTCGAGCAACGCCTGCAGGCTGCGGAACCGGCGCGCGAGGAGACGGGCCACCGTCCCCCCGACATGGCGGATCCCGAGTGCGACCAGCAACGAGGCCAGCGGCCGGTCCCTGGCTGCGTCGATGGCGCGCACCAAATTGCCCACGGACACCTCGCCCCACCCCTCGAATCCGAGCAGGTCCTCGGGACGAACCGTGAAGATGTCGGCCGGGTCCTCGATCAGCCCCTTCGAAAGCAGGAGGTCGATCGTCTTGTAACCGAGGTGTTCGATGTCCATCGCGCCCCGGCCGGCAAAGTGCGCCAGCCATTCGCGCAGCCGGCTTGGGCAGGTGAGGCCGCCGGTGCACCGGGCAACTGCCTCCCCCTCGGGACGGACGATCGGGTTCCCGCACGATGGGCAGTGGGTCGGCATCGACCACTCGCGCTCCTCGCCGGTGCGCAGCGACGCCACCGGCGCCACCACCTCGGGGATCACGTCGCCGGCGCGGCGCACAACCACCCGATCGCCGATGCGGACGTCCTTGAGCCGAACCATGTCCTCGTTGTGCAACGTGGCCAGTCCTACCGTGGCCCCACCGACGACGACCGGTTCGAGCACTGCGAATGGCGTGACCGCCCCGGTGCGGCCCACGTTGACCTGGATGTCGCGCAGCAGCGTGGTCTGCTCCTCCGGGGGGAACTTGAAGGCGATCGCCCAGCGCGGGGCGGCCGAGGTGAACCCGAGAACGTCCTGATCGCCCAGCGAATCGACTTTCACCACCACTCCATCGGTTTGGTAGCCGTTGGCGTGACGGCGTTTCTCCGCCCTGGCCACGTACTTCTCGACCCTGTCGAGGTTGGGCACGACGGCGTTCTCGGGGTTGACCCTGATCCCGAGATCCCGCAGATACTCCATCGTCTCGTTGTGGCTCGCCAACTTCGGACCGCCTTCGATCACCCCCGCCTGGTAGCACCAAATGTGGAGGTTGCGCGAGGCGGTGACGGCAGGGTCCTTCATCCGAACCGACCCAGCGGCGGCGTTGCGTGGGTTGGAGAACAAGCGGAGGCCGGCCTCGGCCTGGCGGTTGTTGAGCGTCTCGAAAGCGTCCTCGGGCATGTAGACCTCACCGCGCACCTCGAGGACCCCGGGGGGCTTGCCCCGCAGCCGCAGAGGGATGGACTCGATGGTCCGCAGGTTGATCGTTATGTCCTCACCCACCCGACCGTCTCCCCGCGTCGCTCCCTGGACGAAAACGCCGTCCTCGTAGACGAGTGATACCGCCAGCCCGTCGATCTTGAGCTCGCAGGAGAAGCCGTCGGCCTCACGTTCCAACTGACGCTCCAGCCGTCGCCCCCAGCTTCGGAGGTCATCCACGATCGTGGGCGTTGTCCAGCGAGAAGAGCCGGCGCCGGTGGGCGACCGGGGCGAACATCGACGATGGCGGCGCCCCCACCCGCTGGGTCGGCGAGTCCGGCGTCACCAGTTCGGGGTGCTCCTCCTCGATGGCGCGTAACTCGGCGATCAGTGCGTCGTATTCGGCATCCGAGACCACCGGATCGTCGAGCACGTGATAGCGGTGCCCGTGGAAGCGGATCTGCTCCCTGAGTTCGTCGACCCGGGAGGGCACCTTCTGCCCCGGACTCATGCCTGGCGCGCCGTCCGGTCGAGCACGGCGTCGATACCCAGGATCACCGGGAAGGCAGCCAGCCCTATCAGCCCGGGGATGGCCGGGTAGAGGGCGACCTCCACGGCGACCAACGACATCAGCAGGATCGCAACTCCCGACACGGCGGCGGACCGCGCTGCCGGTCGGCCCTTGGTGGCGGACGGCAGCACGAAGCCAGCTCCTATCCCGAAGACGAGAGCGCTGGCCAGCCACGGTTCGAGCTGCGCAAGTGCCACGCCGACCAAACCCAAGGCGAGCATCGTGGCCCACACCATCAGCGATCTGCTTAGCGCATCCCCTCGGCCGGCGAGGCGCGCCGAGACGTAGTAGGCAGCCAGCCAGGCGAGTGCCCAACCAGCCAGCGCCGCCAAGAGGAGCTGCGAACCGGCGATCTGCGCCCAGACCCCGAGGCCGTAGACGGGCAGACCCACCGCGGCGACGATGGCCGTCCCCACCCATGCTGCCCGTCTTATCTCGTAGGCGACCGGCGCGGGTGCAGAGGTGGTGGGTGCCGCCGTTTCCGTCGCCACATCCCGGCGCTGCTGCTCCTTGCCCACCCCGCCGCGGCTCACCGCTCCACCCCGGCGATGGTGCCGCCGCCCAGCACCTCGTCCCCGTAGTAGAACACGGCTGCTTGTCCCGGCGACACCGCCGCCTCGGGTCGGGCAAAGCGGATCGACAACACCCCGTCGCCGGCGGTGAACCGGCAGCGCAGGGGTGACCCGTGCGCCCTGATCTGGACCTCCGCTTCGGCAGCCGTGGGCGCAACCCCCGCCGTCCAGGTCACACCATCGACCGTCATCCCGTCCGACAGCAGCTCATCACGCCCCCCGATGGTGATGGTGGCGGTCGCCGCGTCCACCGCGGTGACGTACCTGGGGATCCCCGCAGCCACGCCGAGCCCGCGTCGCTGCCCAACAGTGAAACCGGCCACGCCGTCGTGGTGCCCGACGACCCGGCCTTCGCGGTCGACGATCGAACCGGGCCGGGCCGCCTCCGGGGCGCGCCGTCTCACGAAGCCGCGGTATCCATCGCGCCCCACGAAACAGATGTCCTGGCTCTCCGGCTTGGCCGCGGTGCGGAGACCGAGCCGGGTCGCCTCCTCTCTGGTCTCGGCCTTGGTCAGCCCCCCAACCGGGAACCTGACCCGCTCCAACTGCTCCTGGCCGAGCATGGCGAGCACGTATGACTGGTCCTTGTGCCGGTCCACGCCGCGCCGCAACCGCCATCGCCCATCCGTGCAGTCCACGCGGGCGTAGTGCCCGGTGGCGAGCAGATCGCACCGCAGGCGACGGGCCTGTGCAAGCAACGAGGAGAACTTGACCGACCGGTTGCACTCGACGCACGGGTTGGGGGTGGTGCCCTCGAGGTAGCCGGACACGAACCGGTCCACCACCCCGCTCTCGAAGGGACCGGTGTGGTCGAGGACGTAGTACGGGATGTCGAGCCGGGCGGCGACCCGGCGGGCGTCCTCGGCGTCTTCCACGGTGCAGCATCCGGCGACCGGCGCTTCGCCCCCGGGCCCCTGCCACAGCTTGAGCGTTACCCCGACCACGTCGTGGCCCTCGGCGACCATCAAGGCGGCAGCCACCGAGGAGTCAACGCCACCCGACATGGCAACGAGCACCCTCATGATGCGAGATCCAGCGAAGCCACCGCTCGGACCACCCGATCCGCGGCCTCCTCACCCTCGGCCGGTGTCGAAGTCCAGCCAAAGCTGAAGCGGAGGCTCTCCCCCGCCTCGGCGTCGCTCATCCCCATCGCGCTCGAGGACATGGGAGGTGGTGGCGGCTCCCGACTGGCAGGCCGAGGCGGCCGAAGCGGCGATACCGACCCGGTCGAGGGCGATCAAGAGCAGATCGTTCGGCACGCCGGGGAAACGTACGTGCGAGTGCTGGACGAGGCGGTCGTCGGTGGCATTGACCACCAATGCCGACAAAGCGGCTGACAGAGCGGCCTCGAACCGCTCCCTCGCCACGGCGACGTCGCGCCGAAACCTGTCCCGGTCGGCGACCGCCATCTCGAGGGCGACCGCCATCCCCACCGCCCCCATCACGTTCTGGGTGCCCGAGCGCCTCCCCAACTCGTGGCCGCCACCGTGCATCACCGGTTCGAGACGCACACCGCGCCTCACGTAGAGGGCACCAACCCCTTTGGGCCCGCCGAACTTGTGGGCCGCGATCGACACGAGATCCACGCCCAGATCCTCGACATCGAGCGGCTCGGAGACGACCGTCTGGACGGCATCGGTATGGACGAGCACCGCGCCGGCCCCCTTGGCCTCGTCTGCGATCTTCCTCACAGGCTGACGGGCGCCGACCTCGTTGTTGGCCGCCATCACCGAGACCAGACCGGTGCCGGCGGTGACCGCGTCGGCCACTTCGCCGGGGTTGGCGATCCCGGCATGATCAACGCCGACGAGGGCCAGCGGACACCCCAGGCTCGCCAGGAATCGGGCGCTGTCGAGCACCGCGGCGTGCTCTATGGCGGTGGTGACCACCCCTCGCCGCTCACCGCCGGACAGAGCGGCCCCTTTGACCGCCAGGTTGTCGGCCTCGGTCCCGCCGGCGGTGAAGACCACCTCGAGCGGCCGGGCGCCGATGGCGACGGCGACACGTTCCCTGGCGTCCTCGAGCGCTTCCTTGGCCAGCCGCGCCGCCGTGTGGCCGCCGGATGCGTTCCCAAAGGTCTGTGCGGCGTATGGGGCCATCGCCTCCCACACGCCCGGTCGCATGGGCGTGGTGGCGGCATGGTCGAGATAGATGATTTGGTCCGACATGGGATGACCCAGGGTACCGCCGATGAGGCCAGCCACCGTCCGACATGAGGGAGGGAAACGTATCCTCGGATGGTGACCACCGTGACAGTCGAGATCGTCGTAGACGCACCGCCCGGGGCCGTGTGGGCCCGGTTGAGTGATCTCGGCTCACACGCCGAATGGATGGCTGACGCCGAGTCGGTCCGCTTCCTGACCGAACGGAGGTCGGGGATCGGTACCCGGATGGAGGTCGCCACCAAGGTGGGACCGCTTCGCACCACTGACCTGATGGACGTCGTCGCCTGGGAGGAGGGCAGGCGGATCGCGGTCCGTCACCGTGGAGTGGTCGCCGGCACCGGGTCGTTCACCCTCGAGCCAGAAGGTGTGGGGCGCAGCCGGGTGATCTGGCGCGAGACCCTCGACCTCCCGTGGCGGCTTGGCGGCCGGATCGGCGGGTCGGTCGCCGCTCCGTTGCTGCATTGGGTCTGGGGTCGAAACCTGCGGCGGCTCAAGCAGCAGGTCGAGCTTGGCCCAAAGCGGGGCGAAGATCGTTAGCGTCGGCGCCGACTCACAATCAGGAGACAGACATGCCGCTGCAAAGTACCGGTACCGCCCACTGGGAGGGTGACCTTCTCTCGGGAACGGGGACGACCAGCCTCGAGTCGGGCGCCGCCACCGGTCTCCCCCTGACCTGGAATGCCCGGACGGAGGATCACGGGATCCTCACCAGCCCCGAGGAACTCATCGCCGCCGCCCACGCCTCGTGCTTCTCGATGTCACTGGCGAGCAGCCTCGCCAAGCTGGGCCATCCCCCGGCCAACCTGGTGACCAGCGCCACCGCCACCTTCGACCGGACCGATGCCGGGTACCGCATACTGACGATGGAGATCACCGTCCGGGGCGACGTTCCCGGTCTCGACGACCACTCGTTCCGCGAGGCGGCAGAGGGGGCGAAGGAGAACTGCCCGGTCTCCCAGGCTCTTAAGGGGAACGTCGAGATCAGCGTCGACGCCGCCCTCGCCTAGGACCACCTGGCTTCGGCGTCGCTGAACGGACTCTGACCGCGTCCGGTGACGCCAAAACTGATTGTCATCGGCCGCGGAAGGTCGGTTCGCGCTTTGAAACGAAGGCGGTGACGCCCTCGGTGGCGTCCTCGCTGCGGAAGGTCTCGTTGAATGCTTCGGCTTCGATGCCGAGCGCATCCTCGATGGGTCGTCCCCACCCCTCGATCAGAGCGCGCTTGGCCGCCGCCAGGGCCACGGTCGGTCCGGAAGCCATGGCGGCGGCATCCGACATGGCGGTCTCGAGGAGTTCGTCGGTGGGGACGACCTTGTCGGCCAGCCCGATCGCCAGCGCCTCTTCGGCTAATACGAACCGGCCCGAGTAGACGATGTCCCGCGCCTTGGGCAACCCGACGAGCCGGGTGAGCCGCTGCGTCCCGCCAGCGCCGGGTATCAGGCCCAGCTTGATCTCCGGCTGGCCGACACGGGCGTCGCTCGCCAGGTAGCGCAGGTCGGCACCCATGGCCAGCTCCAACCCTCCGCCCAATGCGAAGCCGTGGATTGCGGCGATCGAAGGCTTTGGCAGTGTCTCCAGGGTGCGGATGGCATCGCGCAGCGTCCCGGCGATGGGCCGGTCGGAGGCTCCTTCCTGCGCCTCCTGGAACTGCTTGATATCGGCGCCGGCAGCGAAGTTCGGTTCCCCGGTCACCACGACGGCGCGCACGTCCGGGTCCTCGGCCATCGCAAATGCCTCACCCAATTCGGCGGCGAGCTGATCGGAGAGGGCGTTGACCGGCGGCCGATCGAGCCGCACCACCGCCACCGCACCTTCGGTCGAGTACTGCACCATCTCCACGGCGGTCCTCCGCGTCGTTCGGGCTGCTGAGCCTATAGCCACGAGAACCACCGGCCCCCACCCCGGGTGGCCACCACCCTTCCGACCCCACTCGGTCGGCCCAATCGGTCGACCCAATCGGTCGACGTGGTCTCGACCGGTTCCGTGAGGATCCATACTTGGGCCCGTGTCCGACCTCTACCCAGCCACCGAGGCCACCCGGCTGCGAAGGAAGCCTGAGCGAGGATCCCACCAACGCGCCGTGGTGAACCGGATCCTCGACGAGGGCCTCGTGTGCCACGTCGGTTGGGTGCGGGCAGGCGGGCCCGTGGTGATCCCCACGCTCTACGCCAGAGTGGGTGAGACCCTCTATCTGCACGGGTCCCCGGCAAGTTCGACGCTCCGCGGGGTCCGCGGTCTGGACGTGTGTGTCACCGTCACCCTGGTTGACGGTCTCGTGCTTGCCCGCTCCGCCTTCAACTCGTCGGTCAACTACCGCTCGGTCGTGATCATGGGCAAGGCGAGCGAGGTGACCGATCCCGAGCAGAAGCGGGTTGCCCTCGATGCCTTTGTCGAGCACACCCTCCCCGGGCGGCTCTCCCACCTGCGCCCCATGACCGACAAGGAGACGAGAGCGACAATGGTGCTCCGGCTGTCCATCGAGGAGGCGGCGGCAAAGGTGCGGAGCGGCCCGCCGGACGACGACCCCGCCGACCTGGAATTTCCGGTGTGGGCCGGCGTCCTCCCGCTCACGATCGGTTACGGGCCGGCAGAACCCGACCCGCTCCTCACCGGCACGGCGGAACCGCCGTCACACGTCACCGACTACCGCCGCGCCCCGTGAGTTCGCGGATCCTCTCCACCAGTCATGGGACACACCGTGCCGCCTTCGGGCCGGTGGAATGGGCGCTGTTCCTCGGGGTAGGGATCACCTGGGGGGCATCGTTCCTCTTCATCGATGTCGGTCTCGAGGCCTTCAGCCCCGGCATGGTGACGCTGCTGCGGGTCGGGCTCGGTGCCGCCACTCTTGCCCTCTTCCCATCCTCGCGGAGGCCGATAGACCGGTCCGACTGGCCCCGTCTCTTCGTGGTGTCGGTGCTGTGGGTAGCGGTCCCGTTGTCCCTGTTCCCGATCGCCCAGCAGTGGATCGACTCGGCGGTGGCCGGGATGCTCAACGGCATCATGCCGATGCTGACCGCTCTGATCGCGGCGCTGATGCTCGCCGAGATACCGGCCGGTCGGCAGATAGCCGGCTTGGTCGTCGGGTTCGGAGGGGTGGTGTGCATCAGCCTCCCCACCATCGGCGAGGGTTCGAGCGCCGCGCTCGGCGTCGCCCTGGTGGTGCTGGCGACCGTCTGCTACGCATTGGCGGTGAACATCGTCGCCCCGCTCCAACAGCGATACGGCTCGTTGCCGGTGCTCAGCCGGGCCTTGATGGTCGCCACCGTCCTCGTGCTCCCTCGGGGGTTGACCACGCTGCCGACAACCATGCCCGATTGGGCGCCAATCGGCGCCATACTCGTCCTGGGGATCGCGGGGACCGGTCTCGCCTTCATCGCGATGGGGACGCTGGTGGGAAGGGCGGGAGCGACCAGGGCGTCGATGATCACATACGTGATCCCGGTCGTGGCGCTGCTGCTCGGCGTCGCCATCCTCGGAGACCAGGTCACACCACTCCAGGTCGGGGGGTGTGGGTTGGTCGTGATCGGTGCCGTGCTCGCCTCACGGCGCGAGGTCTGATCTAGGCGAGGTCCAATTGCCTCCGGGCAGCCGTCCACGGGTCGATAGTCCGTGCCGCCACCGCCGCCTCGGCGCTCGAGACTGTCGTCCCGCTCGGATGCCCTCCGCAACATCTCATCGTGAATGGCCCTGCGGAGTTCATCGCCGAGCCTCCGGCGGCGGGATATGGCCAATCGGTCGTCCGTCGAGAGGTATTCCCAGTGCTCCACCACCGCCGCGGCCAGATCGTCGATGCCTTCACCGGTCGTGGCCACGGTCGGTACCACCGGAGGCCGCCATGGCCCCTCTTCCCCGAGTTCGACCGTCTCGGTGAGGTGCCTGGCCGCTTCATCGGCCCCCTCCCGGTCGGCCTTGTTGACCGCGAAGATATCCGCCACCTCGAGCAACCCGGCCTTGGCTGCCTGAACGGCGTCGCCCCACCCCGGGTTGACCACCACCACCGTGGTGTCGGCGGTATCGACGACCTCGAACTCGGCCTGACCGACACCCACCGTCTCCACGATCACCGTGGCGAACCCGAAGGCGTCGAGCAGAGCGACCACCTTGGCCGTGGCTCCCGCCAGGCCTCCAATGCGGCCACGGTTGCTCATCGACCTGATGAACACACCGCGGTCAGAGGACCCGTCCTTCATCCGGACCCGGTCACCGAGGATGGCGCCACCTGAGAACGGGCTGGATGGGTCCACCGCCACCACCGCTACCTCTCCCCGGGACCTGAGACGACCGATCAGCCGGTCGATGAGGGTGGACTTGCCCGAACCGGGCGGCCCGGTGATCCCGATCACATGGGCCTGGCCGGTTTCTGGAAATAGCGCAGCGATCGTCTCGTCGGCGCCGGGACGGCCCTCCTCTACCAGCGAGATCACGCGGCCAAGGGCACGCCTATCTCCGCTGTGCGCCGCGTCGATTAGTCCAGCGATGTCCACACTGAAATCTAAGTACTAAGTACGAAGTACTTCAGTTTGCGTTCACCTCGGTGACGCCGGGGACCCGGTCCATCAGGATGCGCTCGATACCCGCCTTGAGAGTCATCATCGAAAGTGGGCAACCGCCACAGGCACCCACCATCTGAAGGTCGACCTTTCCGCCTTCGACGCTGGTCAGCACGATGTCGCCACCATCCATCTGGATGGCCGGCCTGATGTATTCGAGCGCCTCATTGAGCTGATCGATGTCGATGGAGGTCGCAGCGGAGGTGTGGGCCGATACGTCGGTGATGGTGAGCTCTTCGGCCATGTCAGTAGCAACGATCCCAGGGAGCTTTCTCTTCCATTTTACGCCTCGTCGGGGACCCGTCTTATTGACGCCCCCAAACCGGAGAGACGCTCGACGAATCCCTCGTACCCCCGGTCGATGTGGTGGGTGGCGGAGACGACCGTCTCACCATCGGCCCGCAGCCCGGCCAAGGCAAGAGCGGCGCCGGCGCGTATGTCGGGCGCAACCACCGGACACCCCGACAGCGAGGTGACCCCGCGGACGACGGCATGCTGCCACTCGATGGTGATGTCCGCCCCCATCCGGGCAAGCTCCCCGACATATCGGAAACGGGCGTCGTAGAGGTTTTCGGTGATGATCGACGTCCCCTCGGCGACGCTGAGCAGCGCCACCATTTGGGGGTGCATGTCGGTGTGGAAGCCGGGGAACGGGAGTGTTGAGAAGTCCACCGCAACGGGCCGTTCGGGCCCGGTGACCCGAACCCAATCGTCGCCCCGGTCCACGACGCACCCGGTCTGCTCGAGCTTGCTCATCTCCATCCTGAGGTGGTCGGGGATGCACGAGGCGATCTCGACCTCACCGCCGGTGATGGCGGCGGCGACTGCGTACGTCCCCGCCTCGAGCCGGTCGGGGACCACCGAGTGGTCCGTGGGATGCAGAGCAGGCGAACCCTCGATGACCAGAGTGGAGGTGCCCGCACCCTCGACCACGGCGCCCATCTTGGTCAGCTGGCGCACCAGGTCCTGGATCTCGGGCTCGCGGGCCGTGTTGTCGATCACCGTCACTCCGTCGGCGAGGGTGGCGGCAAAGAGCAGGTTCTCGGTGGCCCCGACGCTCGGGAAGTCGAGGGTCACCTGTGCGCCTCGCAACCTCCCATCCACCTGAGCGGTCAGCACCCCGTGCTCCAGGTCGAAGACCACTCCCATTTGCTCGAGGGCATCAAGATGCATGTCGATCGGCCTCGCCCCGAGATCGTCGCCGCCGGGAAAGGCGACCGCGGCACGTCCGCATCGCGCCAGCAGAGGCCCGAGGACGACGATCGATGCCCGCATCAAACGCACCAGTTCCAGAGGTGCCTCCGCTATCAACTCGTCCGGGACATCGATCTCGATTTCGTGATCGGTCCGCCTCACTTCGGCCCCGATGTGTCCGAGGACGTCGCTCATCAACGCCACGTCGAGGATCCCCGGCACGTTGCGCAACCGGTGCGAGCCGGGTGCCAGCAACGTTGCCACCATCTCCTTGAGCACGGCGTTCTTGGCTCCGAGCACCTCGACCCGGCCCCTCAAGGCGCGGCCGCCTTCGATGACTATGCGGTCCATTGACCCGCGAGGTTAGGGAGTGACGGGCATTCGGCCGAGCCAAGACGGAAGACGGTATTCCGGGACGGCAGACGGCGGACGGCGGACGGCGGACAGAAGCGAGAGGTAGCCAGAGGTACGGTTGAGGGATGCGCGTAGCTATCGGGGCTGATCACGCTGGGTATCAGCTGAAAGAGGATCTCAGCTCTTCGCTGGCCGAGTCGGGGTTCGACGTGATCGATCTCGGGACATTTTCCACCGAGCCGGTCGACTATCCGGATATCGCCGCTGCCGTAGGTGAAGCGGTGCGCGATGGCCGGGCAGATCGGGGGATTCTGGTCTGCGGCTCGGGTGCCGGCGCGGCAATAGCCGCCAACAAGCTCCACGGAATCCGGGCGGCGTTGGCCCATGACACCTACACCGCCCACCAGTCGGTCGAGCACGACGACGCGAACGTGCTCGCCCTCGGTAGCCGGGTGATCGGGATCGAGCTGGCGAGCGAAATCGTGCGCACATTCCTCGCCGCCGAATTCACCGGAGAAGAACGCCACGCCCGCCGAGTCAAGAAGATCGAAGCACTCGAGGAATCCGGCTGAGCGGATCCGCCTCTTCTGCCTCCCCCGGGGAGGGGCGAGCGGAGGGGGTGGGTAAGGGCGGACGGCGGTCCCAACCCTCACCGAGAGGGGGAGGCCAATCCCCGCCACCCCCGGTGCGTCTTCCGCCTTCCGCCTAGGCGATCAGCCGATGGCTCTCCCGTAGGGCGACGGACAGGCTGGCGAGGTCGGCGGTGGCGCCGCCTTTGATGTCGGATACCACTTGTGAGACCCGGCGGGCGGCGGCATCGACGTGGGTGAGCCATGCGTCGATCCGTTCGATCGGGCCAAGGCCATCTCCACCCACTCTGAGCACCTGAGCGGTGATCGCTCGCTGCTGGCTGTAGAGGTCGTCGCGCAAGGCGGCTCGGGCCAGGGTCTGCCATCGATTGTCGCGGGGGAGGCCGTTGATCTGGTTTCGCAGCCAGTGGAGGTCGAGCCGCTCACCGAGGGCGTAATAGACTGCTGCCACCTCCTCGACAGGGACCTCCTCGGCGGCGGAGACCTCGATGATGTCGAGGGTGCCGAAAAGCGGGTCGAGTCCGGCCACCCGGTGCGCCAAATCTTCGGGTACCCCGGCCTCCCCCATGTGTTCCGCCTGGCCGCGGAATCGGTCTTGGTCGCTCGATGCGAGCAGATCGGGGAGCGATGAAGCGATGCGCTGCGCCCCTTCGGTGAACCTCTCCACCTCGGCGGCGACGTCGATGGGTGGGCGGCGCTGTCTGAGCAACCAGCGGGATGCGCGCTCCACCAGGGTGCGCGCCTCGAGCAGCATCACCGTCTGGATCCCGGCAGGGACCAGGTTGTCCAGTGCCTCGATCCCGGCCCAGATAACGCGGATATCGAAGACGTCTCTGGCGACCGTGTAGGCGCGTGCGATGTCGGCGGCGACGGCACCGGTTCCCTCGGCCAGCCTGTAGGCGAAGGTGGTCCCCTGGTGGTCGACCATGTCGTTGACGACGCCGTTGACGATGATCTCCCGGCGCAGGCGGTGGCTGTCCAATCGGTCACCGAACCGCTCCGAGATGGCGGTGGGAAAGTAGCGCTCCAACTCGGCGGAAAGGTATGGGTCTTCGGCGATGCCGCTGCCGAGCAACTCCTCGTACAACTCGATCTTGGTGTATGCCAGAAGGACGGCGAACTCGGGCGAGGTGAGACCTTCCCCGGCTGCCTTGCGCTCCGCAAGCGCCTCGTCACCTGGTAACCCTTCGAGGTTGCGGTCGACACGCCTCGCCAGTTCCAGCGATCGCATGTACCTGACGTGGACATCGACCATCGGGAACGCCTGCGCCACGGCGTTGCTCAGCGCCTGTGTCTGGCGGTAGTTGTCCCGAAGCACCAGGTGGGCCACATCGTCAGTCATCTCGGCGAGGAGGCTGTTCCGCTGCTTGATGGTGAGGTCCCCGTCGGCCACGACGGTGTCGAGAAGGATCTTGATGTTGACCTCGTGGTCGGAACAGTCGACACCGGCGGAATTGTCGATGGCGTCGGTGTTGATCCGACCGCCCAACCTGGCGTACTCCACCCGCGCCAGTTGGGTGAAGCCGAGGTTGCCGCCCTCGCCCACCACCCGCGCCCGCAGCTCGGGGGCGTCGATGCGGACCGTGTCGTTCGCCTTGTCACCGACGTCGGAGTGGGTCTCGGTCGATGCCTTGACGTAGGTGCCGATCCCGCCGTTCCAGATCAGATCCACTGGAGCGGCGAGCATGGCACGGATCAACTCGTTCGGCGTCATGTGCTCGGAGTCCACCTTGAGCATCTGACGTACCTCTGCAGTGAGGGGGATCGACTTGGCGGTGCGCGGCCACACCCCGCCCCCCTTGGAGATGAGGGTCAGTTCGTAGTCCTCCCATGTGGACCGGGGCAGTGCGAAGAGACGCTCGCGCTCGAGAAATGAGGTCTCGGGATCTGGGTCCGGGTCGAGGAAGATGTGGAGATGGTTGAAGGCGCCGACCAACTTCATGTGCCGCGAGAGCAGCATCCCATTGCCGAAGACGTCACCCGACATGTCGCCGATCCCGATAACGGTCACATCGGTGGTTTGGATGTCGGTGCCAAGGTTGCGGAAGTGGCGCTTGACCGACTCCCAGGCTCCGCGGGCGGTGATCCCCATCTCCTTGTGGTCGTACCCGGCCGACCCCCCTGAGGCGAAGGCATCGCCAAGCCAGAAGCCGCGCTCCAGCGAGATGCTGTTGGCGACGTCGGAAAAGGTGGACGTCCCCTTGTCGGCGGCGACGACCAGATAGGGGTCGTCGTCGTCATAGCGGACCACGTCTGCCGGTGGCACCACCTTGCCGCCTTGGCGGTTGTCGGTCAGATCGAGCAACCCGGACATGAAGGTGCGGTAACAGGCGACGACCTCTTCGGCCAGTGCCTCCTTGCTCACCGGGGGCCTCTTGACCACGAACCCGCCCTTAGCGCCGACCGGCACGATCACCACGTTCTTCACCATCTGCGCCTTCATCAACCCGAGGACCTCGGTGCGGAAGTCCTCGCGGCGGTCGGACCAGCGGATCCCACCTCTCGCCACCTTGCCGCCGCGCAGGTGGACGCCCTCGGTGCGCGGGGAGTAGACGAAGATCTCGAAACGCGGCCTGGGGAGAGGTAGCTCGGGTATCTGCGTCGGGTCGAGCTTGAACGAGAGGTGCGGCTTCGGCTCGCCCGCCGAATCGGTCTGAAAGGCGTTGGTGCGCAGCGTCGCCATGATCAGGTTGAGGAAGCTGCGCAGGATCCGGTCCTGGTCGAGGCTGATCACGTCGTCGATGGCAACGGTCACCTGTGCGGCCAACTCGGGCACCACATCGCGATCACCCGCCGGGTCGAACCGGGCGTGAAACAGCTCGACAAGCTGAGCGGCGATGTGGGGGTGGGCGCTCAGGGTGGTCTCCATGTAGTCCTGGCTGAAGGTGACCCCGGTCTGGCGGAGGTACTTGGCGTAGGCGCGCAGCACGGCAACGCCGTTCCAGGGGATCCGACCCCGTAGGACCAGCCGGTTGAACCCGTCGTCCTCCATCTCGCCCCGCCACACCCTGGCCAGGGCGTTCTGGAAGAGCTCGGCGACCAGTCCAGTGTCGAGAAGAGCGACATCGCCGCACTGGAGGTCGAAGTCGTAGATCCAGATCGGTGGGACGCCGCGGGGCTCGACGTCGTATGGATGCTGCTCGACCACCCGCGCTCCCATGTGCTCGAGGAGCGGGAGGACGTCGGAGACGACGATCGGCGTCCCCGAGCGGTAGAGCTTGAGGCGGAAAAGCCCTTCCCCTGCCTCGAGGGGACGGCGGAGCTGCATCCCGAGATCCCCGGCAGGGTCGAGTTTCTCGAGTCGCCGAATGTCGGCCACTGCCACCCTGGGGAGGAAGTCGGCCCGGTACCCCGGCGGAAAGGCTTCGCGGTATTTCTCCGCCAGGGCCAGACCCCGGTCCTCGCCGAGTTGCTCGACCAGTGCCTGGCCGAGGTCGTCCACCCAGGAGCGGACCGCCTCTTCGATCCGCTTCTCGATGGTCGCCACGTCGTACTCGACCGACTCACCGGGGACGATACGAATTACGAAATGGAGCCGGGCGAGCACCGACTCCGAGAGGCGCGCCTGATAGTCGATCGAAACACCGTGAAGGGCTTCCATCAGGATGCGCTGTGCGGCGAGACGGGTGTCGGTGTTGTAGCGCTCCCTGGGAAGGAAGAGCAGCGCCGAGAAGAACCGGCCGAATCTGTCGCGCCGCACGAAGAGCCTGACCTGGTGCCGCTCCTGGAGATGGAGGATCCCCAATGCCGTCTCGTACAGCTCGTCAGGCTCCATCTGGATGAGCTCGTCTCGGGGAAGGGTCTCCAGGATGGCGAGCAGGTCCTTGCCGTCGTGGCTGTCGGATGGGAAGCCCGCACGCTCGATCACCATCGAGACTTTGCGGCGGAGCAACGGGATACGCCCCGGGTCAGTGTTGTAGACGATCGACGTGTACAGACCGAGGAATCGCCATTCCCCGATCACCTCGCCGTCCGCCCCGAACCGCTTAACACCCACGTAGTCGAGATAGGCGGGACGGTGGACGGTGGACACCGAGTTCGCCTTGGTCAGGTTGAGCGGGTTCGGCTGCCTCGCCAGCCGACGGACCTCGGGCGGGGCCTTGGCGAAGCTCTGCGAGATCGCCTCCCCGGTCTCCTCGCGCAAGCATCCCCAGCCCCGATCCGGTAACCGGGACGAGGGCGTCCTCACCGTCTTCGCGGACAAGGTCGTATGACCTGTACCCCAGAAATGTGAAGTGGTTGTCACCCAGCCATTCGAGGAAGGCGCTCGCCTCGGCGAGTTCCTCTGAGTCGATCGGCGGTGGATTCTCCTCGAGGCTCGACACGACGTCTGCCAGCACCGCCAGCATTCCTCGCCAGTCCTCGACCGAGGCGCGGACATCGGCGAGGACGGATCTCAGGTCCCCGGAGAGCTCTTCGAGCACCGCTGGGTCGCCCTGGCGGTCCACCTCGATGTGGATGAACGACTCGCGTCTCGCCCCCTCGTCGCCCTTGGTTGCCACCCCGAGCAAGACTCCGTCCGGATCGCGCCTCGCCGGGATGACGGGGTGAATCACGCTGTGGATCCCGAGACCGTTGCGGCTGAGCGCCATCCGCACCGAATCGACCAGGAAAGGCATGTCGTCGGTGACCGTCTCGACGACGGTGTGCGTCGTCTGCCAGCCGTCGCGGTCGAACTGGGGGTTGTAGGCACGCACGATGGCCGTGTCCGCCTGGCGCCTCGAGGCCAGGTTCCAATGGGCGATGGCGGCGCCGTACAGGTCTACCGGATCGACCTCGGTCAGGTCATCGGGCGCAGCGTTGGCGTAGTACCTGCGGACAAAGGACTCGGAGCTGTCGGCTTGCTCCGGCCTGGCCCGGTCGCGGGCGATGGCGGCCACCCTGTCGATGACCCCGGCCTTGGCCTCGTCCGCTTTCACCGTGGCTCCTACGAATCCCCTGCAACCGTGACGGGTGGTCTGCGACGACCTCTTTCGCCCGGCTCGCGTCGCTCAAGCTAGCCCTCGTGGGATGGTTCCGATACGCATCGGCTTCGCCCGGTCAGGCCAAGTCGTCGAGCCAGCGCACCGTCTCCTCCGCCACCTCCTCCACCACAGCGCTCGTCGGCCTCCCCTTGACCCGCCAACCGTGATCCACTTCCAGGTCCACGGTCGTGACCATGGGGAGCGGACGGACCCATCGGTCGTACTCATCGGGACGGCTCATCGAGTCGTTGGAACCACGGAAGGAGAGGACCGGCACATCGATGCTCGGGAGGTGCTCCACCCGCAACCGGTCGGGACGGCCCGTCGGGTGCAGCGGGTAGGCGTAGAGAACCAGGGCACGACAGGGACCACCCGAAGCGGCCAGCATGCTCGCCATCCGTCCACCCATCGACCTGCCGGCGAGCACGATCCGGCCCGGACCCTCACCGGTGCGTTCGGCGAGAGCCGCCGCCGCCGCCCGATGGCATGCGAGCAGGGTGTTCTCCGCGTCCGGCGCCCGCCGGCCCTCGGTGATGTAGGGATAGTCGAAGGAAGCGGCCCCAAGGCCCCTCTTGGAGAGACCCGACCTCAGGGCGGCGTTGAGCGGATGGTCCTGCCCTGCCCCCGCCCCGGGGGCGAGCAGTAGCGGAGGACCGTCACCTGCGAGGACCATACGGACGCTGCGTCCCTCCGCCCAGGTGACGGTGACCTCGCTCGGAAATGATGCATTCCCGCGGTTACCCATCCAGCGCCGAGCCTATCGAGCCGGCGGCCAGCCGCTGCCGGCTGGCTACCCTCCCCGTGCCGTCCCCGAACGAGGAGAGAAAGCGCTGATGGGCCGTCTTCCCGAACCGGTCGCCGAGGTGCTCGATCGGGCATTGGTTGGCGAACTCACGGTCATCACTCCCAGCGGCCGTCCGGTCACCCATCCCATGATCCCGCTGAGCGACGGTGACCTGATCTACCTCCACTCCAGCGCGCTCTTCTCGAAGAAGGTGGAGCACATTCGCGCCAACCCGAAGGTTTCGCTCGCCGTGACCGACCTCACCGCCGCTCACGGGGAACCGCTCGCCCACCGGGTCACGGTGCAAGGTGACGCCACAGTCGATGAGGACGACCCGCACTCCACGTGGGAGTGGCTCCTCCCCAAGTGGCTGGAGAAGGAACCCGGGGTCGAGGCTTTCTACAAGCAGCGGGTGGCGCTCCCTCTCTTCTGGGAGAGGGCGGTGATCACGATCACACCTCGCCGGGTGCTGCTCTGGGAGGGTGGCAGAACGGATCTCCCGCCCCGCGTCTACACGATGGAGCCTGCATGACCTCCCCGGGAATCGACCTCGTCGAGAGAGGCAACTACGACCGTGCCGTGCTCGCCTACGTGGACGACGACGGGTACCCCATGGAGGTGGCGACCACGTTCCGGGCCGAGGAGGGAGAGTTCATCCTCGACACTCCGGCCGGAGACATCACGCCGCCGAATGGCTCCTTGGTGGACCTGCTGTTCAGCCACATCAACCCTGTCGCCGGCTACGGCTACGACCAGCGTCGCTACGTGTCCGTCTGGGGTCCCGTCCGGCACGGCGAGGGAACGTTGGTGGTCACGCCCGAAAGGGCCAAGGGATGGGATGAGAACGACGTCCCGTTTTTCGAGTACTCCGAGCGGTCGGTCCCCCAGGCGCACCGCTACTTCCGCGACCTCGGCAGGCTCCAGGGCCGGGAGGTGCGGCCCAAGCTCGCCGGTTTCTGGCTGTTCCTCCGCGCCACCAGGCTCCCTTTTCTCACCGCAACCTTCGTCCCCGTTGCTCTGGGAGTGGCCGCCGCCGGAAGCAACGACACCTTCGACCTCTGGCTGGCGCTGCTCACCCTGCTCGGAGCCGTGTTCATCCACCTTGCCCTCAACGTCACCAACGACGTCTTCGACACCTTGAGCGGCGCCGATGCCGCCAACTCGACGCCGACACCATTCAGCGGGGGGTCTCGGGTCATCCACTACGGGTTGGTCAGCCTCCGGACCATGTCGCTGATGGCGGGGGCGTTCTATCTCGCCGGGGGGGCGATCGGGGTCTACCTGGCGGCGACCAGGGGATGGGAACTGTTGATCATCGGCGCAGTCGGGTTGTTCTTCGCCGTCTTCTACACGGCCCCGCCGTTCAAGCTGGTCTACCGCGGTCTGGGCGAGATCGCAGTCGCCATCGGGTTCGGGCCGGCGATGCTGCTCGGCGCCTACTTCGTCCAGGCGCAGGAGATCACAGCCGAGGCGTGGGTGCTGTCTATCCCGGTAGCGATCTTCATCGCCCTCGTGCTGTACGCCAACGAGATCCCCGACCGGCCGGGTGACGCCGCAGCCGGGAAACGTACCCTGCCAGTCCGCTGGTCGAAAGAGGCGGTCATCACGGGCTACCGGGTGGCGGCCGGGATCGCCTTCGCCACGATCGCCGTCGGCGCGGTGACCGGGATGCTCCCCCGCCCCACGATCATCGCCCTTGCGACCATCCCTCTCGCTCTGCAATGCGCCCGCCAATTGGGCACCTACTACGAACAGCCGTATGCCCTGATGCCGGCGTTACAGACCAACATCAGGCTCCACCTCTTTACGGGGCTCTTGCTGTTGGCCGGGTACCTGGTGGCGATCGTCGCCGGCGCGCTGATGGAGAACCCCCCCTTCTTCCTGGTCTGAACCCGGCGGTACCCTCGGCGGATGAGGATCCGCGTCCTCGCCGGCCCCGATGCCCTCGCCGAGATGGCGGCAACCACCATCGCCGGGTTCTTGGCGGACGCTCCGACCCCGTGGGCGGATCTGGCGCTATCGGGAGGCAGCACGGTTCGAGGGACTTACGGCCTGCTGCGCGCCGAGAACGTCGACTGGGAGCGGGTCGATCCCTGGCTGTGTGACGAACGCTGGGTACCGCACGACCATCCCGAGAGCAATGGGCGGATGATCGAGGAGATCCTCACCGGTCGTCTCCCCACCAAGCTGCTCCGACCCGACTATGCGCCGGGGCTCGATCCGCACGTCTCGGCATCGCGGTACGAGGCTGCTCTGCGCCCCATCCTCCCCTACGAGGACGGTGGTCCACGGCCGCAACTTGCCGTGCTCGGAGTGGGTGATGACGGTCACACGGCGTCGTGCTTCCCCGGTAACGACGCATTGGAGGAGCGAGAACGCCTCTACATCGCCGCATGGGTTTCTGAGCTGGCGGCATGGAGGCTGACGTCAACCGTGCCGCTTCTCCACGCCACCAGACACCTGGTTTTCTTGGTGGCGGGGAGCGGAAAAGCGGAGGCTGCTGCCGCCTTCCTCGAAGGTGAGGGCGAACCAGTGCCGGCCCGTGTCGTGGCGGATGGAGCCGAGGACGTGACCGTGCTCCTAGACGCCGCCGCCGCCGAGCGGCTCACGAACACCAAGTACGAGCGGATTTGACCGGATCCGGGGGCTCCGCCGGATTGGCTCGGGTCGTTCTTACACTCCTGCCGTGCTCCGCCCGGTTCCCGCCGTCCTGCTGGTCGTGTTCCTCGCTGCCTGTGCGGGCGGCGCCGACACCCCGAGCGCCCAGCTGGTCGATCCGTACTCGGCCCGGGCGCCTTCCACCACATCGACGCCGGCGAGGCCCACGACCACCGTCAGGAACACTTCGACCTCGAGCGCACCCGAGAACCTCGAGGGTCGGGTGCAGCGCGAGGAGGCCATCGAGTTCGCCTCTGGTCTGCTGCTCGACATCCATGCCCCGCGCAGCGGCAAGAACCACCCGGTGGCGGTGCTGGTCCACGGAGGTGGCTGGGTGACCGGTCACCGTTACACCATGTCGCGCCTGGCCGACGCGCTCGCCGCACGCGGAGTCGTGGTCTACAACGCCGACTACCGCCTGGTGGGCCAGGGGGGCGGCTACCCGGCAACGTTCGAGGACTTGGCTTGCGCGGTCCGCTTCGCCCGATCCGACGCCGCCCGCTTCGGCGGCAGGAGCGGCCCGCTCGCCGTCGTCGGGCACTCGGCGGGCGGGCACCTCGCCGCGGTCGTAGGACTGGCGGGTGACGGCTACCGCGGGGACTGCGTCGAGGAGGATGGCTCGGGTCTGCCAGAGGTCCTGGTGGGACTGGCAGGCCCGTACGATCCGAGCCGGTTCCTGGTCCCGCTCTCGTCGTTTTTCGGGGGACCGCCCGAGACCGCCCCCGAGGCATGGTCGGCGGGAAACCCGTTCCAACTCCTCGGCGGCAATCCTTCGCTCGTGGTCCGGTTGGCGTGGGGCGACCAGGACTCGATCGTTCCCGAGTACTACGGCAGCTTCGTTTCAGGAGGCGCTCGCCGCCGCCGGCTACGACGCCACCTTCACCGTGGTGCCCGGAGCCGACCATGGCGGCATCCGCACCCCCCGCGCCGAAGGCGCCCCTGTGGTCGATCTGGTGGTCGATGCGCTGACCACCGCCGGCGGCCAGACTCCGGATACCACAACCGTCGCCGGCGGCTGACAGGGTCCGCTGCCGGCTCACATCTCCCTGAACGACCGGATGCGATGACGGGGCCCGTAGGCCGGCGGGCGTGTACCGACCGTCTCCACCAGCCGGATGACGCGTGCCGACGGTGTCCCCGGTAGGGGTCGAGAAGGTCGATCATCCTGGAGTCATCGGCTCGGGGCTCGCCGGCGAGATTCCATGCCACCTGGTTGGGGAGGTGAAAGTCACCGACCTGCACGGCATCGGCGTCACCGGCGGCCACCGATAGGGACTCGGCGGCGGTCCACCATCCCACGCCGGGGACCGAGGTGACCCGGCCATACATCTCGGCAAGCGGGAGATCGAGTGCCTCCTCGAGCCAGTCGGCCCGCGCAGCCACACGGCGGATGGTCTCCGCACGGCGGCGTTCCATCCCAAGCGGGTGATAGCGGTAGCCGGGCAGATCGGCCAGGTCGTCGGCCGCTGGGGGGAGCAACAGATCGGTCGGCCCCGGCGCAGGCCCCGAGAGCATCCTCACCAGATTGCGCCAGGCGGAGAATGCCTCCTGACCGGTGACCTTCTGGGCGATCACCGTGGGCACCAGGATCTCGAGCAGCCTCCCGGTCGCCGGGATCTTCAGTCCTGGCGCCCGGCGGTTGAGCCGGCGCACCGCCCCGGCGGGCGGGTCGAACGTCTCAGCCGGATCGTGGAGCCCGGCCGTGCCAGCCGCGGCGCCGAGTGCCCACCCACGCCCCGGGCCCCACGCCTGCGCCACGAGCTGCCCGGAGACGATCCGCAGCCGCAGCGTGGCGGGCCCCTCGGGGGTTCTCGTGGCCCGCCAAACCTCGCCGCCTATGAACCGGTTGCAGGGATCGCGACGACCCTGGGCGAACCTGGCGCATGTCCGGCCCAGGTCGAGCGGGGCGGCCAGGGGAACAACGATGCGGTCCGCACCGAGCGCTTCCGAGGTGGTCGTCGGCATCGGTCCCGCACCGTAGCCCGTGGCAACGACGCCCTCTGGCCTCCTGGGTGGACGGCACCGGCGCCTACCATCATCGTGTGACCACGCTCCAGGCGAGCCGCTCCTCGAGTCCTGTGCTGGGGACATCGGTGACCACCTCCGCCATCGCCTCATACCTTGCTGCGGTCCCCTCGGTTGATGAGGTGGGTGTCGGAGAACGGGTGGCGGCCCTAGGCACGAGAAGCATCAAGAAGTCGTCGAAGCGCGACGCCTTGCTGCTCGCGGTGCGGATGATGGATCTCACGACACTCGAAGGGAAGGACACCCCTGGGAAGGTCGCGCAGTTGTGTGCCAAGGGAATCAGACCCGACCCGGTGGATCCGTCGATCCCGCCCGTCGCGGCGATATGTGTCTACCCGAACCTGGTTCCTTTCGCCCTCGAAGCGCTGGCAGGCACCTCGGTGAAGGTCGCCTCGGTGGCCACCTACTTCCCCAGCGGGCAGGCCCCGCTCGAGGTCAAACTCGACGACACCAAACGGGTTGTCGCCATGGGGGCCCACGAGGTGGACATGGTGATCGATCGCGGAGCCTTCCTCGCCGGTCGCCATCTCGACGTCTTCGATGAGATCGCTGCGGTGAAGGAGGCCTGCGGGGAGGCTCACCTCAAGGTGATCCTGGAGACCGGCGAACTGGTCACCCTCGACGGGGTGAGGCGCGCCTCGATGCTGGCGATGGCGGCCGGAGCCGACTTCATCAAGACCTCGACGGGCAAGGTGCAGCCCGCCGCCACGCTCCCAGTCGGGCTCGTCATGCTCGAAGCGATCCGCGATTTCGAGCGGCTCACCGGCGTGGCGGTGGGGATGAAGCCCGCCGGAGGGATCAGGGTGTCGAAGGACGCCATCAAGTGGCTGGTGATGGTTCACGAGACGCTGGGAACCGCCTGGCTGACCCCGGACCGTTTCCGCATAGGGGCATCGAGCCTGCTCAACGACGTGCTGATGCAGCTTCGCTGGCTGGCCACCGGTCGGTATCAGTCCCCCGACTACTTCACCGAGGCCTGAAATGCCCGGTTCTGGCGTCACCGAACGAGGCGATACCGCTTTAAGTGACGCCAAAACGGGTCTGGATTGGGAATACGAGGCATCTCCGCAGACGGCGGAGATGGTCTCGCTCCGTGAGCGGTACGGGTTGTTCATCGACGGGCGGTTCGTCGAACCGGCGTCGGGGTCCTGGTTCCCCACGGTCAACCCAGCCACCGAGGACGAGTTGGCCGATGTTGCCGAGGCGGGCGAGGAGGACGTGGATCTTGCGGTCACCGCGGCCAGGAGTGCATCCAAGAGTTGGGGGCGGATGCCAGGCGGGGAACGGGCCAAATACCTCTACCGGATATCACGGATGCTCCAGGAACGTGCCCGCGAGTTCGCCGTCGTCGAGACCATGGACGGTGGCAAGCCCATCAGGGAGTCACGCGACGTAGACCTCCCCCTGGTAGCCGCCCACTTCTTCTATCACGCCGGATGGGCAGACAAGCTGGAGTACGCCTTTCCCGGGCTGACCCCCGAGCCGCTTGGCGTGGCCGGGCAGGTCATCCCTTGGAATTTCCCCATGCTGATGCTCGCATGGAAGGTGGCGCCGGCATTGGCCACTGGCAACACCGTGGTGCTCAAGCCTGCCGAGACCACACCGCTCACCGCCCTCATGTTCGCCGACCTGGCCAACGAGGCGGGGTTGCCGCCCGGGGTGCTCAACGTGGTCACCGGGGGCGGAACCACGGGGAGCGCCGTTGTCGCCCATCCCGGGATCAACAAGGTGGCATTCACCGGCTCAACCGCCGTCGGCAAGGCGATCCGCCGCCGGCTCGCCGGGACCGGGAAGAGGCTCACCCTCGAGCTGGGCGGCAAGGGCGCACACGTCATCTTCGACGACGCACCCCTCGACCAGGCGATCGAAGGGGTCATCAACGGCATCTTCTTCAACCAGGGGCACGTCTGCTGCGCAGGGAGCCGGCTCTTGGTGCAGGAGTCCATCCACGATGTCTTCGTAGACAAGCTCAAGCAACGGCTTGCCACACTCCGGGTGGGCGACCCACTCGACAAGAACACCGACGTCGGGGCGATAAACAGCATCGATCAACTCGAGAAGATCACCGAGCTGGTGCGCGTCGGGGAGGACGAGGGCGCCGAGATTTACCAGCCCGATTGCCCACTGCCCGCCAACGGCTTCTGGTTCCGTCCGACCCTCTTTACCGGCGTGTCGCAGAGCCACCGCATCGCCCAAGAGGAGATCTTTGGTCCGGTGCTTTCGATACTCACTTTCCGCACTCCGGACGAGGCGGTGGAGAAGGCGAACAACACGCCCTACGGCCTGTCTGCCGGGGTGTGGACCACGAAGGGGTCGCGCATCCTCTGGATGGCCGACCGACTGCGCGCCGGGGTGGTGTGGGCGAACACCTTCAACAAGTTCGACCCGGCGTCCCCCTTCGGCGGCTACCGCGAGTCGGGATTCGGGCGCGAGGGTGGGCGCCACGGGCTTCTCGGCTACCTCAAGGGCGGGCAGGGCTGATGGCCCGGCTCGATGTGCGCAAGACCGCAAAGCTCTACATCGGTGGCGATTTCCCCCGTTCCGAGTCGGGGCGCTCCTACCCGGCGGTCGCCCCCGACGGCACCGTCCTCTCCCGGGTTTCCTGGGCATCCCGCAAGGACCTGCGCGACGCGGTTCGGGCCGCCCGCAAGGCACAGCAGGGATGGGCCGAGCGCTCCGGGTACAACCGCGGTCAGATTCTGTACCGCATCGCCGAGATGCTCGAGGACCGCGCCGGCACATTCGTCGAAGCCCTCACCGACGGAGGCTCGTCTGGACGTGAGGCCCGGTCCGAGGTGGCCACCTCGATCGACCGGTTGGTGTGGTACGCCGGTTGGTGTGACAAGTTCGCTCAGACCTACGGCAACCTCAACCCGGTGGCCGGCCCGTTCTTCAACCTGTCCGCCCCCGAGTCGGTCGGCGTGGTAGGGGTGGTTGCTCCCGATGAACCAGCGCTGCTCGGGCTGGTGAGCCGGGTTGCTCCCGCCCTTGTCCCTGGCAACGCCCTCGTCGTCCTGGCCTCCGAGACCCAACCCCTCCCGGCCGTCGCCTTCACCGAGGTGCTGGCTACTTCGGACGTCCCCGGAGGCGTGGTCAACCTGCTCACCGGCCCCAAGTCCGAGCTTCTCCCCGTGCTCTGCTCACACATGGACGTCCAGGCGGTCGACCTTGCCGGTGCCCCCCGGGAAATGGTCGGCCCGATGGAGGAACTGGCCGCCGAGAACGTCAAGCGGATAGTCGGGGCCGACGGCTCTTCCGACTGGCTCACTCCTCGCGCCCAGCACCCCCTCCTCATCGCTGCCCTGACGGAGACCAAGACGGTCTGGCACCCCAAGGGGCTGTAGACGGCGGACGGCGGACGGGGACGGCGGACGGCAGCCAGACACGGAAGACGGAAGACGGAAGTCGGAAGTGAAGACAACGGACAGCGCCAGTCTTAACCCGTTGGGGGGGTGCTCGAGGGGGGCGGCTCCGTCAGCCCCCCTCGCCTGCTCGGGCCGGGCGTGTACGGCCCGACCAGCACAAATGAGCGCGCCGAAGGCCGCACGTTCGAAACTGCCCGGTGGCGCAGCCGCCGGGCTAGCCGATGAGCCCAGCCGATAGGCCGCTCGATTCACAACGACCCGGCGGCACAGCCGCCGGGTATATCTGGCTTGCCATCGCCCTTGCCGGGCTGGGGTGGGGGACGGGGACGGTGGCAACCCGCGCCGCGCTGCTGGCGGGCGTTCCGCCGTTCCTGCTCCTCGCGGCCCGGTTCACGCTGGCGACGGCTCTGGTCCTGATATGGCTCCTGGTCAGGGGTGAGATCCCTCGCCACCGCTCCGTGTGGCGCGATGGTGCCGTCCTCGGTGTGGTCAACATGGCGATGCCGACTTTCTTCTTCACCCTCTCTCTGCAGCACCTCTCCGCCGGAGTCGGCGGTCTGCTGATCGCCCTGGTACCGCTTGCCACCGCCTTCTGGGCACATTGGCTGCTCGATGACGAACCGCTCCACACCGCCAAGATCGTGGGAATGACCGTGGCTCTGAGTGGAGTGGCGGTGCTTCTCCTCACCGGCGACGTCGGATTGCCGCCGAGTGCCAACCTGCCGCTCGGTGTCGGCTTGATGCTCATCGGGGTGGCGATGGCTGCTCTGGGGGGGGCGCTGACCCGCCGCTATGCCGAGCGCCACCGCGTCTCCGATCTCGCCTTGCCCCAGTTCCTTGCCGGTGCGGTAACTGCCGTCGTCGTAGCGGCATTCGCCGGCGAGCTTTTTGCAGGGTGGGGGTTTGGTGGCGATGGATGGTTTGCTCTCCTCTACCTGGCGACGGTGTCAACAGTCCTCCCGTTTCTCGCCTTCCTCAGTGCCTCCCGGCTGGCTTCGGCCACCACGGCGTCACTCATCGGATATGTCGTCCCGGTGATCGGAGTCGTCGGAGGTGTGCTGATCCTCGGGGAGACCGTGACCCTGTCGCTGGTCGCCGGTGGGATCCTCATCCTCGCCGGAGTCCTCATCGTCGAGCGGAGCGAGCGACTCCGTATTGCAAGCATCGGCGCACCCTGACCCGAGGGCGCCGCGTCGTAGTCTCGGCGCGGTGACGCCCGTAGCCCGCCGTCTCCGGCCTTTCGGTGTGACCATATTCACCGAGATGTCGGCGCTTGCGGCCGAGGTGGGCGCCATCAACCTCGGTCAGGGATTTCCCAACTGGGACGGGGCCGATTTGGCCAAGAGAGCTGCGATCGCCTCGATGGCCACGGGCAACGACCAGTACCCGCCCAGCCACGGGATCCCCGAGCTACGCCGGGCCATCGCTCGGCGCTATGGACCGCGGCTCGGGCGGGAGGTCGACCCCAATAGCGAGGTCACGGTCACCACCGGATGCACCGAGGCGTTGGCGTCAGCCATGCTCGGGCTGATCGAGCCGGGCGACGAAGTCGTGGTGATCGAGCCCTTCTATGACGCTTACCCGGCTGACTTGGCGCTGGCAGGCGCCATTCCACGGTTCGTCACCTTGCGCCCACCGGCATTCGCGCTCGACCCCGATGAGCTGGTGGCAGCGTTCTCACCCCGGACCAAGGCCATCCTGGTCAACACGCCGCACAACCCAACCGGCCGGGTATTCAACACCGACGAGCTGGACGCCATCGCCCGGCTGTGCGTCGAGCACGACGCCATCGCCATCACCGACGAGGTCTACGAAGAGATGGTGTTCGAGCGCCCCCACCTGCGGCTGGCGGGGCGCGAAGGGATGTGGGACCGCACGCTCACACTGTCCTCGCTGGGCAAGACCTTCTCGCTCACCGGGTGGAAGGTCGGCTGGGCGATCGGCCCGTCCGATCTCACCAAGGCTGTCAGGGCCGCACACCAATTTCTCACCTTCACCACCCCGACACCGGTGCAGCACGGTGCGGTGGCCGCGCTAGACGCTCCAGACTCGTTCTACGGCGAGATGAGGGAGAGCTACCGGGCGAAAACGCGACCTTCTGGCGGCAGGGTTGAGCGCGGCGGGGTTCGAGGTCCACCCCACCGAAGGCACCTACTTCACGATGGCGGGGTACCTGGCGCTGTCCGATACCGACGACCGTCGAGTTCTGCCGGCAGATGGTGGAGCGGGCCGGTGTGGTCGCCATCCCTCCGAGCGTCTTCTACCACGACCCGGAAGACGGCTCGGGGCTGGTGAGGTTTGCCTTTTGCAAGGACGAAGCGACGCTGACCGAGGCAATAGAGAGGCTGGGCAAGCTCTCCAACGGCTGATATCGGGCGGGTGATATCCGAGGACGGCTGTACCCTCGGGCCATGCCTCCGCGCCACATTTTGGTCGCCGTCGCCTGGCCCTACGCCAGTGGGTCGCTCCACCTGGGCCATCTCGGAGGCGCATACCTGCCGCCCGACATCTTCGCCCGCTACCACCGCCTAGCGGGCAACCGGGTGCTCATGGTGTCCGGCTCCGACGCCCACGGCACCCCGATAACGGTGAAAGCGGACCAGGAGAGCACCACACCTCGGGAAGTGGTCGACCGTTACCACCCCGAAATCCTTGGCTACTGGGAGAGTCTGGGGATCTCGTTCGACCTTTTCACGACCACCATGACCGAGAACCATCGTGAGGTCACCTGGGACGTCTTCCGTACGCTGCGGGAGGGTGGCTACATCGCCCCGAAGACGAGCATCCAGTTCTACGACCCCGAGGCCGAGCGGTTCCTCCCCGACCGTTACGTCGAAGGGACTTGCCCCCATTGCGGGTACGACCCGGCGCGGGGTGACCAGTGCGACAACTGCGGGCGGACGCTCGACCCCGACCAGTTGATCGGACCGAGGAGCAGGCTCACCGGCGCCACCCCGGTCCCCAGGGAGACCGAGCATTACTTCCTGCTCCTCCCCAAGCTGGCAGATCGATTGTTGGAGTGGCTGAAGAGCCGGCGGGGCTGGCGCAAGCATGTCCAGAACATGGCGATCGGGTTCGTCGAAGAGGGGCTGATCGACCGGGCGATCACCCGCGACCTCGATTGGGGGATACCTATCCCGCCCGAGGCGGACACGCTCGGGGCGGGCAAGCGGATCTACGTGTGGTTCGAGGCGGTGATCGGGTACCTCTCGGCCGCCAAGGAATGGGCTCAGCGGACAGGTGACCCCGAGGCGTGGCGGGCCTGGTGGGAGGATCCCGCGGCCGAGTCCTATTACTTCATCGGGAAAGACAACGTGGTCTTCCACGCCGTGGTCTGGCCGGCCATGCTGATCGGGTACGAGGAGCTCGACCTACCGACGGACGTCCCAGCCAACCAGTACATCACCTTCCGCGGATCCAAGGCATCGAAGTCGATGGGAGTGGGCCGCTCCATCGGCTGGTACGCCGAGCGGCTCCAACCCGACGCCATCCGCTACGCCATCGCCTCGGTGCTCCCCGAGCAGAGCGACACCGATCTCAGCGACGACCAGATCGTCCGCCGGATCAACGATGAGCTGGTGGCAACGTGGGGGAACCTGGTCAACCGGGTACTGAGCCTGATCCAGCGTTACTTCGAGGGCGTGGTACCGACGCCATCCGAGCTCGACGACAGTGATACCGCACTGCTGGAACGCATAGACCAGGCGCTCGTCGATGAGGCTGCGCTGATCGAGGCGGTCGAATTGCGCGCCGGGTTGCGCACCGCCATGGAGGCGGCGGCCGGGGTCAATGTCTATCTCAACGCCACCGAGCCATGGAAGACGGCCAAGGACGACCCGGACCGCACCGCAACTACCTTGTTCGTGGCGCTCCAGGCGATCAGCGGCCTGCGGACCGCATTCGCCCCCTACCTGCCCTTCTCCACCGAGACCCTCGGTGACATCCTTGGCCAAGGCCCGCTGGTGGATTGGCGCCGGGTCCCGATCGGACCGGGGCAGCGGCTCGGGGTCCCCGAGCCGCTATTCCGCAAGGTGGAGGATGAACTCGATGACGGTCAGGAGGGTGGGTAGACCCCAGCGTCCTTCGACTCGTCGGTCTGCCAGAAGATGACTGCGATCTGGTCGATCAGATCGATCAGCTCCTCGGCGACCGAAGCATCCATCGTCTTCTTCGCCTCACTGGCCTTCTTGATCGCCTTCCAGAAAAGGTCGTGGAGATCAGGATGCTGCTCGAGATGATGAGGCTTGAAGAAGTCGGTCCAAAGCACCGAAAGATGGTGCTTGACCAGGTCGGCCCGTTCCTCCTTGATGAGGATGGCCCGATCCTTGAACACCGGATCGTCTGAGTCCGCCGCTTTGGTGCACGCTTTGAGCACCGAAGTCGCCTCGATCTTTGCCTGCGCCGGGTCGTAGACCCCGCACATCAGGTCGCAGTGAGCGTGGGCGACCGTTGGGTTGAAGAACCTGCCCAATTCTGGCTCCTTTCCAAGCGATACCTTCCGACCATACTCGGCGGGTGGCGCTCTTCAACCTGCTCCCGCGCCGCTTCGTGGTGGCCGAGGAATCGATGGCGCCGGGTCTGCGACCGGGGGATTCGCTGTTCGGCATTTCCGCGAGAAGGTTTCGACGCGGCGACATCGTCGTATTCGAGCATCCCCACCGCAGGGGCTTCTGGCTGGTAAAGCGGGCCGTCGGACTACCCGGCGAGCACCTCGAGATCACCGATGGATCGATATCCGTCGACGGCGATCTCCTCGAAGACCCGTGGGGAAACGGTCCGACTGCTCCAAATGGATGCTGGGACATACCGCTCGGACATGTTTTCGCGCTCAGCGACGCCCGTTCGGTCACGATTGCGGACGGCAGGACCTTTGGCCCGATCCACACAGGTGGTGCTTACCGCGTACTGTTCCGGGTACACAACCGTAAATACAACGACTAGCTTGATCTAGTTGATCGCGCGTCCTTTAGGGGAGGAGCCCACGGCCGTGAAAATGCGTCGCTTTGGTTTGGTCTTGCTGACCACGTCCGGTCTCTTCCTCAGCCTTCTTGGACCCGCGTTCGCCGCCCCGCCGTTGCCGGTTACTGCGTTGCAGACTCCACCTGGTGACGAACCCACGAATCACCGAGCAGTGCGGTCTCCCCGTCACCCTGGTGCTCGACGCCTCGGGCTCGATCCAGAGCGCCGACGCGGTCGAGCTGGTCCGCGATGCCGCCGAGGCATTCCTCGACGCGGTCAAGGACACCGGCTCGACGGCGCGGGTCATCGACTTCGGGACGTTCTCCCGCCAGACGGCGGGGGCGGAGCTGGTCACCACGGCCGTCGATGGCCCCAGGCGGTGCCCACGCCGAGGCCATCGCTGCCTACTACAACCCGCGGCCGCCGGTGACACCGCCCCGCCACCGCGGCCCGCCAGTACGACGGCAGCGGCCCGCTGTCGAGCACCGGCAACTTCGGCGACCTCGACAACGGCAACGATCAGTGGACCAACTGGGACTCTGCCCTCGACCGAGCCAACGACGATCCGGGCGAGTTGGTCGTGTTCGTGACCGACGGCGACCCAACCGCCATCGACCTCGATCAACACTGGCGACGCCTTCAACCCGCCAGGCACGACAGTGGCCTTCAACACCTTCCGGGGAGACGGAGCGGGACCTTCCGTCGATCGTGCCGTGGAGGAGTCGAACAAGATCAAGACCGGGGGCTCACGTATCCTCGCGGTCGGCGTCGGTGCAGCCGTGACTCAGCCGGCCAGCGTCCAGCGGCTGGTTCGGATCGCCGGGCCGCAGGTAAGGTCACAGACGCTGATATCGGAGACGTTGAAAGCATCAACGACAGTCGACGTCGCCGTGGTTCAGGACTTCGCGGACCTCAAAGCACTGCTCAGGGGTGTCGTCACCGAGCTGTGCTCACCGTCGCTGGCGGTACGCAAGTTCGTCCAGACCGCCGACTCCACCAACTACGTCGCCCGGTGAAGACTGGTCGATCGAGGTGGACCCCGGTGTGGATGGCGACTACAGATGGATCCAGCCAGCAGGCGCCCGCGGTTGGTCCACAGACGGTAGACACCGACGCCAACGGGTTCGCCAACTTCCAGTGGGAGCCGGATCCACCCGACCAGAACTCAAATGCGGTGATCACCGAGGAACTCGAAGACGACTTCGTAGGAGGACCCGCTTCCTGTGAGATCCTGCCACCTGATCGGCGAAGCCGACATCATCGACTACCCCGACGCGTCGGAGCCGTTGGAGGTCCCGATGGGTCCGGAGGACATCGTCACCTGCACCCTCTACAACAACTTCGACTACCAACCTGGGATCAACCTGGTAAAAACTGCCAGTGAAGAGATCGTCCGGGGTGACAACGGTGGGACCTCGGTCACCTACACGGGCATTGTCACCAATACCGGAAACACCCCGCTGGTCCTCTCGGAGGGCGACGACAGCAACTGCTCCGAGATCGAGTTCGTCGGTGGCGACGACAACGACGACGGCAAGCTCGACCTCGACGAGGAATGGGAATACCAGTGCACCCGGATCCTCGAGGCAGGGCTCTCCCAGGAAGAGATCCTCGAGGAGAACACCGCCTTCGTCGTTGGCGTCGACCCGGCGGGGAACGAGGTCGAGTCCGAGGACACCGAGGTGGTCGAGATCATCACCCCGGCCATCAACTTGGAGAAGGAGGCCTCGGCTGAACAGGTCGCTCCAGGTACCGACGTCACCTACACGTTCACCGTGACCAACGAGGGCAACGACCCGCTCAGCGACATCACCCTGGAGGACTCCAACCCAGGATGCGTGCCGGTCCTCGACAGCGGCGACAACGGCGACGGGATCCTCGACCTCGACGAGACCTGGATTTACACCTGCACCGTCGCCATCGATGACGACACGACCAACCTGGCGACCGTGACAGGCACCCCGTCGATCGGCGACGACGTGGACGATCCCGCCACCGCCTCGGTTGATGTCGTGCACGACGACATGAACCTCGACAAGACGGCGTCGGCCGACTTCGTGGCCGTGGGCGACGAGGTCACCTACACGTATGTGCTGAGCAGCCCAGCAGACTCCGATCCACTGGAACCACCAGAAGGCGTGACCAGGGAGACCGCAGTCACCGACGATTCCTGTGAACCGGTGGAATTCGTCAGTGATAGTGGAAACGACGATCAGATCCTCGACCCCGGCGAGGCATGGACTTACGAGTGCACGACCGTTATCACCGAGCTGACGCTCAACACTATCGACGGCCACCATGGTGGGCCCGCTTGGACCGATCACCAGGGAAGACCGATGCGGTCGTCATCCCGCTGCCGGCCGGAATAAACATCGTGAAGTCAGCGAGCGACGACCTGGTGCCGGCAGGGACAGACATCACCTACACGTACGAGGTCACCAACACCGGAAGTGGCACCGCTGGCCAACGTCGCCGACGGCGTAACCGACGACTTCTGTCTCGCCGGTGTCGTTCGTCGACGGTGACACCAATGGGGATGACCTGCTCGACCCGGGCGAACTCTGGACCTTCACCTGCACGGCGACTCTCAACGAGGACACGGTCAACACCGCAACGGTGTCGGGCAACCCGGTCATCGCCGGCGAAGAGAGGACACCGGTGACCGACGAGGACACAGCCGAAGTCGACGTCTTCACCGCCGGAATCGAACTGGTGAAGACCGCTTCCGAGGATCTGGTGCGGGTGGGGACACGAGTCACATTCACCTTCGTCGCCACCAACACCGGCGACATCTCACTCGTACCGCTGGGGATCACCGACGACCAGTGCAGCCCGCTCGAGTTCATCGGTGGCGATCCCGAAGGGGACGGCGCCATGGCCCCGGGAGAGGCGTGGACCTGGGAGTGCTCCAAGGTGATGGATGCAGACATGGTCAACACCGCGGTGATCGAAGCGTCCGATCCAACCGGTCAGGTCGTCACCGATGAGGATGACGCAGAGGTCACCGTGTTCGACTCCGCCATCAACCTGGAGAAGACGGCTGCTCCGGAATTGGTGCCGCAGGGGGCAAACACCACGTTCACCCTCACCGTCACCAACCCGGGGCCGGCGCCGCTCTCCGACATCACGATCACCGACGACACGTGCACCGGTATCACCTTCGTCGGTGGCGACACCAACGGCGACGACGTCCTCCAAGTGCGGCGAGACGTGGACCTACACGTGCTCGATGCCGATCGATAGAGCCACGGTGAACACTGCCACGGTCACCGGGACCGACCCCGGTGGCGGTAAGCCGACGGATACCGGTGTTGCCGGGGCGATCCCCTACAACCCGAGCCTCGAAGTGGTGAAGACCGTGGAGCCATTCCAGGTGCAGCCCGGTGGCAGCGTCACCTACACGTATGCGGTGACCAACACAGGGGACGTGCCACTGGCCGGAGTCCGCGGGAGCATCACCGACGACACGTGCTCCCCGGTTTCCTACGTGTCTGGTGACGTCAACAACAACGGGCTGCTCGATGGTGATATCGATGCCACCCCGGTCTTCGAGTACACGTCGACGGTGGAGACCTGGATATTCACCTGCACCACGACGGTCGAGGAAGACACCGTCAATGTGGTGACCGTGACCGGCACCCCGACCGACCCGAGGGGTAATCCCATCGGCCCGGATGTGTCGGCCGACGACGAGGCAGAGGTCGAGGTGATCGACGAATTGCCGGCAACGGGCGCGGTCCCCATCTGGATGGCTCTGGCTGCCCTGCTGGCAGCGGTCGGGGCCCTGATCCTGGTGAGGAACCGGAGACGGCTGGGCGCTCGCTGACTGAGTCTGAACAGGAATATGGGTTTTTGCCCCGCCAGCCCGGTGGCTCTCAAAGAGCCACCGGGAATTGGTGTACGTGACCGTAGGTAGATGGGAGAAGCCAGGACTGTGACGAGCCGTCGCTGCGCACTGCTGCGAAAGACCAAAGCCGAAGCGGCTCGCGGCGGCTTCTCGCCACTGACAGCGACTTCGGCACACCGTCGGTGCGATCGAGGTGTATACGGAAAATGCGGTTCGTCCAGCATGCGGGCCCTCGTGGGCAGCTTGGCGTGATGCGTCGTCGTCGCCCCTCACGGATCTCAGTCGCCCTGGGGGCGTTGTTGGTCTTCGTCGCCGTGCTCTCGCCACTTCCGGTAAGCGCGGCGCCTCGCGAGTCCACGGTCCCTATCGACAATCCGGACTTGACCAAGGCGTGCGGTCTCGACGTGCTGATGATCATCGACGAGTCGGGCTCTATCTCGAACTCGGGTGCCACCAACGACGTGCGGAACGCCTTTCGAGCGTTCGTCGCCTCGTTGAAGAACACCGGGTCGAAGATGTCGGTGGCCGAGTTCAGCACGGTTGCCCGGCTCCCCTCGATCGCTGGCATACCGGCAGGGACGTACATCACGATCGACGACACCACCGAAGCGGGGTTCGAGACCTACATCCAGGGCTACAACCCGAACGGTTGGACCAACTGGGAGGACGCCCTACGGGTGGGCCGCTACTTCGCCCCCCGGCCCAGCCCAGTCATCCCCCATCTCGTGGTATTCCTGACCGACGGCGACCCGACCGCCGCTATCAACAACAACAACGTGACGATGGACGAGTACCAAAACAAGGTGCCGCTCGCCGAGAGCGAAGTCCGCAGCAACATAAACGAGAGCAGCGCCCTGACACCGGCGATTCCCAACGCCAATTTCATCAAGTCGCAGGACTCACACATCCTGGCGTTGGGCGTCGGAGAGGCCCTCCAGAACCAAGCCTCGGTCAACCGGCTCATCCAGGTTTCCGGGCCTGACGTGTTCAGCGGCACCGGCGAGTTCGACATCGCCACCGACGACGTCTTCCTCGAGGATGACTTCGACGAACTCGAGGACGCCCTCCGCAACGCAGCTTTCCAACTGTGCGCCCCCTCGGTGACTGTGCGCAAGCTGTATGACCAGACGCCCGATCCGGACACGCTCGACGATCTCCTACCTGGCGTGGGCTGGACGCTGACCGGAACCGTCACCGCTCCGGCGCCCGGCACGTTCGACTGGGTCCTTCCGGTCGGCGCCACCGGGCCCACCGCAGAAACCATTACCGACGGCGCCGGGTTCGCCACGTTCCAATGGACTCCCACCAACCCCGACGGCGCTTCGACCATCGTTGTCTCCGAGGATTCTCCGGCCAACCCTCCAGACCCTCCGGGCGGGACCTTCGTCAATCTGCCAGAGGAAACGGAGTGCTCCTTCCGCACCCCCGACACCGATGACGCCCCGCTCCCAATCGAGGTCGACCCCGCCGGTGGGTTCACCGCGGTCGTGCCCCCCGACTCGATCGTCACCTGCGAAATCGTCAACATCGCCACCCCGGAGCCGGCCCTCGACCTCGAGAAGTTCACCAACGGCGTCGATGCGGACCTGCCTACGGGGCCGCTGCTGGAGCTCGGTGACGAGGTGTTGTGGACCTACATGGTGACCAACATCGGGAATGTCACGCTCTTCGACCTGACCATCACCGACAGCGTCGAGCTGCCGAATCCGGGTCCGGGACCAACCGTGGTCTGTCCGGAAACGACGTTGGGCCCAGGGGACTCGGTGACCTGCACCACCAATCTGGACCAGGCCGAGGCCGGGCAATACGCCAACAACGCGGTCGCCACGGCCGTCGACGGTTACGACACAGAGGTGACCGACGAGGATCCATCGCATTACTTCGGGCAGGTCAGCTCGATCGAAGTGGTCAAATTCACCAATGGCGACGACGCCAACAACCCGACCGGTCCTTACATCGCCGAGGGGGGTGACGTCGCCTGGACCTACGAGGTGACCAACACCGGCAACACTCCCCTCTCGGACGTCACGCTCACCGATGACGCCGGGACCGTCGGCGACGCCAGCGACGACTTCGACCCCACTTTCATCGGAGGGGACACCAACGGCGACGGGTTCCTCGACGTCGACGAGATCTGGCTGTACGAGTTTGCAGGTACGGCCGCCGCCGGGCAGTACGCCAACGTGGCCACCGTCTCGGGGCTGACCCCGGACGAAGACACCGTGCTGGACAACGACCCCTCGCACTACTTCGGGGTCGTCAGCGGCATCGACATCGAGAAGTACACCAACGGTCAGGACGCCGACGATCCCACCGGCCCGATCATCAAGGTCGGCGACCCGGTCACCTGGACATATGTTGTCACCAACACCGGCAACCTGCCCCTGGGTACCTATGTGGTCACCGACGACGTCGAGGGGGGGGTGGGCTGCCCGCGCATCATCCTCTTACCAGGCCAGAGCATCACCTGCTTCCACGAGGGGATCGCCGAGGAGGGCCAGTACGAGAACATGGGCACGGTGACCGCCACCGACGTGTTCGGCCAACCGTTGGAGGACGAGGACCCGTCGCATTACCTCGGGATCCTCCCGGCGATCGACCTCGTGAAGTTCACCAACGGCGAGGACGCCAACCTGCCCACCGGCCCGTTCATCCCCGAGGGAGGGGTGGTCACCTGGACCTACGAGGTGACAAACACCGGCTCCGCCCCGCTCACCGATCTCGTCGTGGTCGACCCGCGGCTGGGGGCGGGCGCCGAGGTGGTGACCTGCGAAGCCACCGAGCTCGCACCCGGCGCGTCCACGCTGTGCACCGCCACCGGGTCCGCCGAGTTGGGCCAGTACTCCAACACCGCGGTGGCCGCCGCCGTCGACCCGTTCGGTGACGAGGTGGCCTCGTTCGATCCGTCGCACTACTTCGGCGCCGAGTCGTCGATCTCGCTCTTCAAGTACACCAACGGCATCGACGCCAATGAGCCTCCTGGCCCCAACATCCCCGAGGGGGGAGCCGTGACTTGGACCTACGACGTGGTCAACACCGGTGAGACCCCATTGAGCGAGATCGAGTTGGTCGACGATCAGCTGGGCCTGATAATCTGTCCTCAGAACACGCTCGCCATCGGCGCCGAAATGCAGTGCAGCGCCACCGGCACCGCCGAGCGGGGCCAGTACGCCAACACAGCCGTGGTCACCGGTGAGGACGCCGCGGGGAACACGGTGAGCGACGATGACCCCTCGCACTACTTCGGCTTCGTTGTCGAGGTCGATATCGAGAAGTTCACCAATGGAGAGGACGCCGACCAGCCCACCGGGCCTCAGATCGCCGTGGGTAACCCGGTCACCTGGACCTACGAGGTAACCAACCCGGGGAACGTCCCCGTGAGCGAAGTCGTGGTGACCGATGACCAGGGAGTAACCCCCGTGTTCCAGGGCGGTGACAGCAACGGCGACGACCTGCTCGACCCGAGCGAGACCTGGATGTACGAGGCGAGCGGCACGGCCGAGCCCGGACAGTACGAGAACCTGGCCACGGTGACCGCCACCAACCCGGTCGAGGTGGAGAGCACGGTGACCGACGAGGATCCCTCGCACTACTACGGCTACATCGTCGAGGTGGACATCGAGAAGTTCACCAACGGGGAGGACGCCGATGAGCCCACCGGGCCGGAGATCCCCTTGGATGACCCGGTCACCTGGACCTATGAGGTCACCAACCCGGGCAACCTCCCCTTGGCGGATGTCGTGGTGACCGATGACCAGGGTGTCATGCCTGTCTTCCAGGGCGGTGACACCAACGGCGATGACCTCCTCGACCCCGAAGAGATCTGGCTGTATGAGGCCACCGGCACCGCCGAGCTCGGCCAGTACGCCAACATCGGCACGGTGACCGCCCCCCACCCGGTCGAAGTAGAGGCCGAGCTGACAGACGATGACCCGTCGCACTACTTCGGCTACATCGTCGAGGTGGACATCGAGAAGTTCACCAACGGGGAGGACGCCGACGAGCCCACCGGGCCCCCGATCCCGGTGGGTGACCCGGTCACCTGGACCTACGAGGTCACCAACCCGGGCAACCTGCCGGCGGCGGACGTCGTGGTGACCGATGACCAGGGTGTCATGCCTGTCTTCCAGGGCGGTGACACCAACGGCGATGACCTCCTCGACCCCGAAGAGATCTGGCTGTATGAGGCCACCGGCACCGCCGAGCTCGGCCAGTACGCCAACGTCGGCGCGGTGACCGCTACCGACCCCGTCGAAGGGGAGACCGAGCTGACCGACAGTGACCCCTCCCACTACATCGGATTTGACGCCGGGACGGCGACCTTGGGCGACACCGTGTGGCTCGACGAGAACACCAACGGAGTCCAGGACGAAGGAGAGGTGGGGATCGAGGGGGTCCGGGTGACCGTGGCGAGCACTTCGGAGGCCTTTGCATTGATGTCGGCAGTGCTCCAGGCCACCGACGTACCTGTGACCGTGACCACGGGTTCAGAAGGTGATTACCTGGTTACGGCCCTGCTGGCCGGCGAGTACACCGTCACGATCGACCTCAGCTCGGTCGAGCCCGGTCTGAGCCTGACAACCCCAGCGTCGGTGACCGTCACGCTCGACATCGGCGAGACATTCCTCGACGCCGACTTCGGGCTGGCACAGCCCACCGAGCCGCCAACTACCACTACCACCACGCCGTCACCAACCACAACCACGCTCGTGTTGCCACCACCCACAACCGTTCCGCCCGAGCTTCCGGCCACCGGCAACAGGGACATCGGACCCCTGGTCTGGTTGGGCGCAGCGTTGCTCCTGATCGGGTCGGGCGTGCTCGTCGCAGTGCGGCGTCGGCGGTCCGGAGCCGTCAACCCTGTCGACTGACATCACACTCACCCGCAAGCACCAAATCGGGGCTCAGTTCGGGATTAGCCCAGGCTTTTAGCCGACCGGGATGCAAGGGACTCGCCGCTGCCGAGGAATTGCTAATCGCGTACGTTCAGGGTCTTGAGCCCGTCAAGGCGATCATGGTTGTTGTCGTGCGTATTACGTCACCGCCTATGACGCCCGGCGGCGCCCGATCAGCACCAGCCCTGATCCCACCACCAAGAGCCCAAGTGCCAAGAGGGCCAGTTCAACGAAGTTAAGTGGTCCCGGCCCGTTTGGCGGACCGGTGAAGGGGATGGTTCCATCGGTACCGTCGGTGGTGGTGGTGGCACCATCGCCCGAACTCGTTGTTTGACCCGCCACCGTCGTCGTCACCTGAGCGCCGGCAGTTGTCAATGTGCCACCGCCCACCGAGGTGGAGGTACCGCCGCCACCGCCGCCGGCGGCCACCGCCGCCACCCGTGGTGGTGGTACCACCGCCGCCGAAGTGGTCGTCGCCGCCACCGTCCGCCGGTAGTGAGGTCGTCCCGCCCCGTCCGCCGTAGTGGTCGTCCCGCCACCGTCCGCCGTAGTGGTCGTCCCGCCACCGTCCGCCGTAGTGGTCGTCCGCCACCGTCCACCGTCAGTGGTCGTCCCGCCACCGTCCGCCGTCGTGGTCGTCCCGCCACCGTCCGCCGTCGTGGTCGTCCCGCCACCGTCCGCCGTCGTGGTCGTCCGCCACCGTCCGCCGTCGTGGTCGTACCGCCACCGTCCGCCGTCAGTGGTCGTCCCGCCACCGTCCGCCGTCGTGGTCGTCCGCCACCGTCCGCCGTCGTGGTCGTCCGCCACCGTCCACCGTCAGTGGTCGTCCCGCCACCGTCCGCCGTAGTGGTCGTCCCGCCACCTTCCGTCGTAGTGGTCTCAGCCTCGGTCGTTGGCGGTGTCCCCGGGCGCACGTCGACAGAACGAATCGGGTTGATGGGCCGTTCACCTGGGCCGTAGCGTTGAGGAGGGTGTCGGGCCCCGAGGTGTATAGGTACGCATGCATCGACGTTGGTTGGTTGAACGGCCCACTGGAACTTACCTGTCCCGCGTCCTGGAATGTCGCGGTGATGGTTACGAAGTCAGTGTCGGGACCGAGGACGAAATGCCAGCCATATTGTGCGGGACTGCCCGGACAGGTTCCCTCCCTGTGTCCCGGATTGCTTGCACCTTGATGCGGTTCATGGAGGTTTGCGGTTCCGGTGGCCTGCCAGCGCGGCAGGCGCCGGCTCCACGGTGGCCTCCTGTTGGCAGGCGGCCAGGACAAGCAGTAACACGATCCCGAGTGCCGAGGCTCGCTTTGCCATGATCTACCTTCCAGGCATGAGAAGGTCCCCCTTAGGACCGCGTATTTCGAAGCTACACCATCCTCAGAGAGGTGGTGACGCACCCACCTCCACGGCGCTAACCACGCAACGCCGCGATCCGCCGCCGCCACTGCAGGATCAGCGGGTCTGTCTCCGGATCACCGCCGGCGCGGCGGACATCGTGCCGACGGAAGGCGAGCTCGTTCTGGGCGCGCACGAGGCGATTCGACAACCGGCGGGAGACTCCTGGGAGTCGCCGCAGTCTGAACAGACCCTCTTGCTCGACGAGCGGTGTACTCATCGGGCGTCACCACGTCGCTGGCTTCATGGGCCAGTTCGTCCTTGCAGACGCCGAGTTCCCAGTAGCCGCTGCGCACGGTCCAATAGACCAGGTCGACGTATACCCAGACGTTGACGGCCATCGTCTTGGCCAGATTGAGCACCCATAGCTGGCCGATGGTCACCCGGTTGGGATCGAATCCGGCGAGGGAGGCGAACCCGGCGAGAGCGAAGGGACCGAAGGCATTCGACATGGAGTGTGCCGCCACTGCCAGAACGAAGGCACCGAGCCCTATTAATCCTTTTCGAACCCGTCCGTAGTCGCCCTGTCGCGCCAGACCAAGACCCGCCCCCAACAAGGCGCTATAGAGCGCATGACCATTGATGCCGCCCAGCACGAACCGCGGGATCAATTGGGCGGCGTAGGAAGGCTCCCCTGTCGCTACGAAATCCTGGACGATGTACACCACAGCCTCGGTCACCGCGAACCCAAGCCCGACGAGCCCCCCATAGACGATTCCGTCGCGCACACTGTTCACCTCGATGGGGAGCAGGACGAGAAGCAGGAGGAGCGCCGCGCCCTTGACCGCCTCCTCCACAAATGGCGCCACCAACGAGTTTTGGAGCCAAGCGAAGAGCTGGGCCTGATCGAGGAGCTCGAATCCCAGCCGGGTGGTGTCGACCAGTCCGGCCGTCTCGTCGAAGAGTCGGTTCACTTCGGCACCGACGACCTCGTTCAACACCACGGCCAATCCGGTAGAAGCGATTGCGCCCCACAGAAAGGCCAGCCCGAGGAGCCACCACGGCTCCGGCTCCCTCCGATCCAGATAGACGGCGAGCGCCATTGCGGGAAGGCCGGCGAGGAGGGCGAGACCAAGAGCAGTGAGGGCAACCTGCCAGACGGCCGCTGACGCGCCTCTCGGCAGAAGCACCCAGATACCGGCGGCGAACAGCAGCACCAGGCCGGCGATGGTGACGAAGGCGAAGGGCCGCCTGGCCAGTGGCGATCCGGTCAAGATGCTGGGAGGAGACGGCTTGACCGTCACGACGACAGCCGACGCTATCAGGCGAGCCGTGCTGTGCGCGCTGGCGTCGCCGGTCATCGCATGATCCTGCTGCTCGGAGGCGAGTCGGCGGTGTGGGCGGCGCGGTTTCGCTCGAGCCTCGGCTGATCCTGGCGGTACCATCCGGCATCGGCTAGAACTGCCCGCCATGCACTGCTCGTGGTGCGCCTCGCGGTTGATTTACCTGCACGGTCACGCCGCCTGCGTCGCAGGATCCTGCCCGATGCGGGGGGTCAACCAGGCCGAGTGCTGTGATGGCGAGACTGCGGGACCTGCCGCGACCCCGGTCTCCGCGGCCGCCAGGATCGCGTGCGAGAGGAGTCCGCGGATGACCCAGCCGCCACCACCCCCCGACGACCTGCCCCCGACCGACCCGGCCGGCGAGCCACCCGCTGTTCCACCCGGCGACGGGAACGGTGGCGAACCGCCGACGCTTCCGCCCGACGGCGAGCCACCCGAAGAGCCGGGGGGCATGCTCCCTTGGCAGCGCAACACTCTCATCGGATTGGGCGCCGTGGCGGTGGTGACCTTTGCCATAGTCGGGATCGTGGCGCTGACCGGCGACGACGAGCCCGCCCAGACCACAATCGGCGGTGTGGGCACGACCACCACATCCACCACGATCGAGCTGTCCACCACCTCGTCCTCGACCGCGCCCACAACCACGACTACAGCCACCAGCACGACCTCTACGACGACGTCATCGACCACGAGTTCCACTACGACCAGCAGCACGACTACCACATCGACCACGACGAGCACGACGACGTCGACCACGTCTACCACGGTGGCCACCACGATCCCCGGCTCGGAGGTGGTTCTCGGGGGAGACGGCCTGGAGGTCGCCGAATTCGGGGATGATCCCGAGGAGGCCATCGCCGCCCTGACAGGAGCACTGGGTGACCCGGACGAGGACACCGGGTGGACCGGGAGCGGGGATTCTCAATTCGGCACGTGCCCGGGAACAGTGGTCAGGGGCATCCGTTGGCAGACCTTGTGGGCGCTGTTCACCGACGGTGAGACCGAGTGGGAGAACGATGACCCGCACTTCTTCGCCTTCCAGCACGCATCCTTCTTCGATCCCTCGGCCGACATGGGGCTGGTCACAGAGGAAGGGATCGGGCTTGGCAGCAGCCGCGCCGAACTCGAGGACTCGTACGGCGACCGGGTCATCGTCGATTTCGATCAGGCGTCCGATGCCTGGGCGTTCCAAATCGATGACCCGCCAGAGGCGATCCTGGGATCGCTCACCGGTGAGGCGGCGACCGATGTCGTCGAGTCGATGCAGAGCGCAGTCAACTGCGGCGAGTGAGCGAACCGCACTTTCGATCATCGGCGTAGGCTGCGAAAGGTGACCGAGTTCACCATTCGACTGGCCAACCGACCAGGGATGCTGGCTGCACTCACCGAGCGGCTCGACGCTGCCGGGGTGCACGTCGAGGCGCTGGCCGCCTTTGGCTACTCGGAGGACGGCCACGTGCGGATGATCGTTGACGATGCCGCGGTGGCGGCGAGAGTGCTTGAAGAGGCGGGCCTGGTGAGTGAGGAGCGAGAGGTGCTCACCACAGTCCTTCCCAACATCCCCGGGTCGCTGGCTGGGTTGACCCGGCGTCTGGCCGACAGCGGTGTCAACATCGAGGCGCTATACGTGCTGAAGTCGCATGCCGAAGGGCTGGAGCTGGCCATCGCCGTTGACGAGATGGCGGCAGCTCGCAGCGGCCTCGCCGGGTGAGCGGTCTCGGTTTCGGGCTGATCAGCTGCCAGACCGTCGCCGGCGACGAGCGCGGATGGGAAGACCGGTACGCCGAGGCGCTCGACTTGGTGGTCGAGTTGGAACGCCTCGGGTTCAGATCGGCGTGGACCACCGAGCACCACTTCGTGGACGACGGATACATGCCCTCGTTGCTGGTCACATCGGCGGCTATGGCGGCTCGAACCGAGCGGATCCTGATTGGAACCGGAGTAGTGCTCGCACCGCTTCACCACCCGCTCCGGCTGGCCGAGGATGCGGCCACAGTCGCCCTGATCAGCCGGAACAGGCTGTTGCTCGGCCTCGGTCTGGGCTGGTCCGAGATCGAGTTCGATGCCTTCGGCGCCGACCTCCACCGCCGCGGCGCAGCTATGGACGAGGTCCTCTCGATTCTGAGCAGCGCTTGGAGCGGACAGCCCTTCCATCATCGAGGGACGGTTTACGAATTCCCCCAGGTCGCGATCCGTCCCGTCCCCACCGCCCCGGTGCCCGTGTACATAGGGGCCAGTGCCGAAGCCGGCGTGCGACGTGCCGCTCGTCTTGCCGACGGCTTCTTCTCGAACGCCCCGCTCGACAGCTTCCTAGAGCAGGTGAGGGTCGGCCGGGAGGAAATGGAGCGAGTGGGCCGGGACCCAGCGAGCTTCCGCTGGTCCTGGTACTCGAGCCTCTTCGTGAGCGACAACTCGGAACGGGGTCTCGAGGAGCTCGTCCCCCACCTTCACGCCATGACCTGGAAGTACCAGGACATGGGCGAGTCGGCGAATCGTCCCGGTGGGCCGACGGTTCCGCCCCCTCTCGACCCGGCGCAAGCCGAGCGGTTGGGGCGGCGGGCACTGATCGGCACCGGCGAACAGATCGTCCAACGGCTCGGCGAACTGGAGGACGCCGCCGGGGTGCCCATCGACTTCGTCGCCCGCTCCTATTTCCCCACCATGAGCCGAGAACAGCAGCTGGATGTCATCGGGCGCCTCGCCAGCGACGTACTCCCCCATCTGTAGGGTGCCGCCCTCAGCTTGACCCGATCTGTCCACTGGCGTAACTTGCGCGCCCGTGTCCCGTCTTACCCCCTTACTGGTACTTGGCGCGCTCGTCCTGGCGGCCTGCTCGCGTGCACCCGCCGCCGAGCCGACAACATTGCCCACCACTACGACCCTGCCGCCCACGACCACGACCCTGCCGCCCACGACAACAACGCTCCCGCCGACCACCACCACAACCGAGCCGGCGGCCCTGTCCCCGCTCAATGGCGTTCCGGTGAAGAACGACAAGTGGCTGGATCGTCGGGTCATGGCGGTGAAGATCGACAATCACCCCAACGCCCGCCCCCAGTCGGGGCTGCTGAACTCCGATCTGGTGATCGAGGAGGAGGCAGAGGGCGGGATCACCCGCTTCATAGCGCTGTTCCTCCAGTCGGACTCGGCGAACCTGGGCCCAATGCGATCGGTCCGGCCGACAGACATCGGCTTCCTCAGCCCGCTCGCCGCAACCATCGGCTACTCGGGCGGTCAGCCGTGGATCAAGGATGCGGTCAACGCCGCCGGGATCCCAGCCATCGGAGAGACGAGAGAGAACGAGGCGACCTGGCGCATCGACAGTCGCTACGCGCCCCACAACCTCTATGTCAACACCGGCAAGATGCGCCAGTTGGCTGATGAGCGAGAATTCCCCAACGATCCACCCGAGACCGGGCTGCTCACCTTCGGAACGCCGCCGCGTGGGGTAGGCGAGCCGGCATCGTCGGTCCACATCGACTGGGCGTTTGGCAACTACGTCGACTGGGAGTGGGACGAGGACGAGGGTTTGTGGCTCCGCTCGCAACAAGGCAGCCCGCACAACTGGATCGACGACGAGGGCGAAGAGAACGAGGTAGGCGAAGACGAGGAGAGCCAGGTCGGCGAGGACGAGGAGAGCCAGATAGGGGTGGAGACCCTCGTCATACTCGAGGCGCCCGACTACACCGCATCTCCTTCTGGGAGCGGAACCCCCGTCCCCGCCACAGAGACCATCGGCACAGGAAGAGCCCTGGTGTTCCATGATGGCGAGGTGATCGAGGGGACGTGGGAGCGCGAGGACGTCGAGGAGGGCTTCAAGCTCGAGGTCGATGGGCGTCCGCTCCGCGTGCCGCCGGGCGAGGTATGGCTGACCATGCACCCCGACGATCAACCGGCGGAGTGGGAAGCGGCCGCCGAGTCGTGAGCGGTCCGGGGCACGGCCCCGCCCGGTGAGCACCGGTCCGTGGGGTGACCTTCACGAACTGAGCGCCGTCGATGCGGCCCGATTGGTGCGGGGCGGCGAGATTTCCGCCACCGAAATCATCGCCCATCATCTGGCCAGGGCCGAGGCGTCGCAATCGGCGCTCAATGCATTCACCTCGCTCGACCCCGAGGGCGCCCAGTCAAGGGCGGCCGCAGTGGACCGGATCGTGTCCACCGGTGGCGATCCAGGGCCATTGGCCGGTGTCCCGGTCGCGCTCAAGGATCTGGTGGACCAGAGCGGGATGGCCACCACCGCCGGCTCCTCCTTCTACTCGGTCGTTGCAACCGCCGACTCCCCCGTCGTGGAACGTCTCGCCAACGCCGGCGCCGTCGTCATCGGTCGGACCGGTCTCCACGAGTTCGCCTACGGTTTCACCTCGGAGAACCCGTGGTTCGGACCGGTGCGCAACCCCTGGGATCCCGCGACATCTACCGGCGGCTCCTCGGGCGGATCGGGTGCTGCCGTCGCCGCACGACTCGCCATGGTCTCGATCGGCACCGACACCGGGGGGTCGGTGCGGGTGCCCGCCGCGATGTGCGGGGTAGTCGGTCTCAAGGTGACCCATGGCGCCATACCACTGACCGGCGTATTCCCTCTCGCCCCGTCGCTCGATACCGTCGGCCCACTGGCGCGTTCCGCTGCCGACCTGGCGGTTGTATTCGAGGCGATCGAGGGATGGCACGCCGGCGACCCGTGGTCACGGCCGCGCCCACCGGTGAGCTACGACGGAGATACGAGGCCGCTCCGCATCGGGATCCCCCGTCAATGGCTCGCCTCGGCGCCCATCCATCATGCGGTGAGAGCCGACTTCGACGCAGCCTGCGAGGCGATCGCTCAACAGGGTCACGAAGTGATGGAGGTTGATGCCCCGTTTCTCGAGCCACCAGGGCTGATGGCGGAGCTCCACGGCCCCGAGGCGGCCGCAGTCCACGAGCCGTGGTTCGGCGACCCCGACAAGCGTTATGGGGACGATGTCCGAGCCCGGCTCGAGTCGGCGTTCGCCCTCGACCGTTCGGCGCACCTGCGCGCCCGGGCGTGGCGGTCCGGATTGCGGACCAAGTCGGACTTTCTCTTCGACGAGGTGGACATGCTGGCGACCCCCACCTGCGGGATCGCCCGCAAGGTGATCGGCGAGGACCTCGTCGAGGTAGCCACCGGCGAGGTGCACCACCGACTCCCTCTCTCCTGGTTCACCTCATTGGTCAATGCCTTGGGCGCCCCGGCGCTGGCTCTGCCCCTCGCCGGTCTGGCGGGCGACCCGCCGCCCTCGCTCCAGTTGATCGGTCCGCCTTGGTCGGAGCGCCTGCTCCTCACTGCCGCTGCGGCGCTCGAGGACGCCGGTCTTGTCGGGTTCCGAGCACCGCAGGGTTGGTGAACCGCGAAACGGGTATCGACGGGTGGTGCTCCGTGGATCGGTGTCCGTAGCTTCCCGCGAGTCATCGGTACACTCGGCGCGACGCGACGTGGGTGCCGTCTTCAGCGGGTTGCCCTCGGATGCCGAAAAAGCGATATTGAATGAGAGCCATGCGATCGAGCATGACGAATACCAGACAACCAGCTGGCGGGCTGCTCCGGTGGGAGCCCCGCAAAGGAAGTGATCCCTCGTGTCTGATGACACGCTCACCAAGGACCGTCTCGACGTCTCACAAAGGGAGACGCTCGATCGTGTAGTGATCCGTTTCGCCGGCGACTCCGGCGATGGGATGCAGGTCGCCGGGAACCGGTTCACCGACGACTCAGCCGTATTCGGAAACGACCTCGCCACCCTCCCCAGCTTCCCGGCCGAGATCCGGGCGCCCGCAGGGACGCTGCCCGGCGTGTCGTCGTTCCAGGTCCAGATCGCCGCCTTTGACATCCTCACCGCCGGCGATCAGCCCGATGTGCTGGTTGCCATGAACCCGGCAGCGCTCAAAGACAACCTGGCCGACCTCCGCCCCGGCGGCACGGTGATCATCAACACCGAGGCCTTCGAACCTCGCAACCTGGAAAAGGCCGGGTACCACACCTCACCGATCGAAGACGGGACGCTCGAGCCGTACCTGGTCATCGAGGTCCCGATGGAGACGCTCACCAAGGAGGCGGTCAAGGAGAGCGGCGTCAGCGGTCGCGACATGCTCCGCTCCAAGAACTTCTTCGCCCTCGGGTTGCTCGCCTGGCTCTTCAACCGCCCGTTGGGGACCACCATCTCCTGGATCGAGGAGAAGTTCGAGCGCAAGCCGGAGGTGGCTGCGGCAAACGTGGCCGCCTACAAGTCGGGATACAACTTCGGGTTCACCACCGAGGCGATGAAGACCACATACGAGGTGCTTCCCGCTCAATTGAGCCCTGGGACCTACACCAACATCACCGGCAACACCGCGCTCGCCTGGGGTCTGGTGGCCGGAGCGCAGCAATCCAGGTTGCCGCTGTTCTACGGCTCCTACCCGATCACACCGGCCTCGGACATCCTCCACGAGTTGTCGAAGCACAAGAACTTCGGGGTTCGCACCTTCCAGGCCGAGGACGAGATCGCAGCAGTCGGCTCGGCCATCGGCGCCTCATTCGCCGGGAACCTCGCCGTCACCGGGACCAGTGGCCCCGGCTTGGCGCTGAAGAGCGAGGGGATCTCGCTAGCCGTCTCGCTCGAGTTGCCCATGATCGTCATCGACGTACAACGGGCCGGACCCGCCACTGGGATGCCGACCAAACCCGAGCAGTCCGATCTCCTTTTCGCCATGTACGGGAGACACGGTGAGTCGCCACTGCCCGTGGTGGCGGTGGCCACCCCGTCCGACGCCTTCGACACCACGTTGGAGGCGGTCCGGTTGGCGGTGAAGTACATGACACCGGTGCTGCTGCTGTCCGACAACCACATCGCCAACGGCTCGGAGCCGTGGAAGCTGCCCGACGTGTCCGATTTCCCGGACATCTCGGTGCCTTTCGCCAGCACATCGGCGGGCAACGGGCATTTCCTTCCGTATCTTCGTGATCCTGAGACATTTGCCCGGCCATGGGCCATCCCGGGAACACCGGGCTTGGAGCACCGGCTGGGTGGGCTGGAGAAGGAAGAGGTGACCGGCAACATCTCCTACGACCCGGCCAACCATCAGTTGATGACCGACGTGCGTGCTTGGAAGATCGCATCGATCGCCAACGACATACCGCTCGTCGAGGTCGACGGAGACGATGGCGCCGAGGTGCTGGTGCTGGGGTGGGGATCGACCTACGGGGCGATCCGGGCGGGGATGCGACGGGCTCAGAGGCGCGGCATCCGAGTCGCCGCGGCACACCTTCGCCACATCAATCCTTTCCCGGCCAACCTCGGCGAGGTGCTTGGCAGTTTCCCGAGGGTGCTGGTCCCCGAGCTCAACACCGGCCAGTTGTTACGACTGATCCGAGCGGAGTACCTGGTCGATGCTGTCGGGCTGAACAAGGTCGCCGGAATCCCGTTCCAAGTGACTGAGATCGACGAGAAGATTGCGGAGATGGTTGCGCGATGAGCGAGACGACAACACTTTCGTACACACGGGCCGACTTCCAGACCGACCAAGAGGTGCGGTGGTGCCCCGGCTGCGGGGACTACACCATCCTCGCCTCGGTCCAGACATTCATGGCCGAGATGGGCGTGAAGCGCGAGGAGATCGTCTTCGTCTCCGGGATCGGGTGCTCGTCGCGCTTCCCTTACTACATGAACACCTATGGGATGCACTCGATCCATGGGAGGGCACCGGCGATCGCCACCGGTATCGCCAGCACCCGCCCAGAGTTGTCGGTGTGGGTCGTCACCGGTGACGGCGATGCCCTCTCCATCGGCGGCAACCACCTCATCCATGCTCTGCGGCGCAATGTCAACCTCAAGATATTGCTCTTCAACAACCAGATCTACGGGCTGACCAAGGGCCAGTACTCGCCCACCAGCGAATCCGGGAAGGTGACCAAGTCCACGCCGATGGGATCGGTCGATCATCCTTTCAACCCGGTGAGTCTGGCGCTTGGAGCCGAGGCGGGGTTCGTCGCGCGCACCCTCGACATGGACCGGCCCCACACCATCGAAGTGCTCAAGCGTGCCCACGAGCACAAGGGCGCAGCCTTCATCGAGATCTACCAGAACTGCAACGTGTTCAACGACAAGGCATTCCTCCAGTTGACCGGGAAGAACGAACGCGAGGTCAACCGGATCTCGATCCGTCACGGCGAGCGGGTGGTGTTCGGACCCGATTCGCAGCACGCCGTGGTCATGGAGCAGGGCGGCGCCAAGGTGGTGCCGACCAACAGCGTCCCCGCCGACCGGATCTTCGTCCACGACGAGCACGCACCCGATCCGACGGTGGCATTCGCCCTCAGCCGGCTGTCCCACGGACCGTACGGCCCGACGCCGCTCGGCATCTTCCGAGATGTGGAGCGGCCCACTTACGACGGCGGTCTCAACCAGCAGCTGGTGGACGCCCAGGCGAAGAAGGGCCCCGGCGACCTGTCCAAGCTGCTCCGCTCGCTGGGGACCTGGGAGGTCGAGTAACACCCCCCTTTCGGCGCCACTCGGGGGGTTCCTGCCGCGCTCAGTGACGCCAAACCCGGTTTACGGGTTTGGCTAGAGGTGTTTCGAGGCTTCGCGGACGCTGAGGGACGACAGCTCATCGCCGTGCTCGTCGAGAAATCGGCGCACGGCGTCGGGGTCGGTCCAGGCATAGTCGCGTAGGGCCCATCCGATCGCCTTGCGGATAAAAAACTCCTTTTCGGCGGCGCAGCGGAGGCAGAAGTCGAACAGCCGGCGTGTGTCGGTTGCTTCCCGGCTCCGGTTCTGACAGAGGATGGCGGCGCGTCGCAGCCACATGTCGGGGTCGTCGGCCCAGCCGTCGACCACCTGCCAGGCCGTGTCGGGTTCGGTACGGACGGTGTGCCCCACCAGGTGGACGGCGATTTCGTCTACGAAGTCCCACCACCCGCCCTCTACCACCAGCCGGCGGTAGAGCGGCAACTCGGTGGCGCTGACCATCCTGGGAAAGGCTCTGGCGTAGGCGATGGCGAGGTACTTCTCCTCGCGGTGCCGCAGTGCCCAGAGCGCCAGCACGCCCTCGCGGTAGGCGCCGGGATCCGCCGGCGGAAAGCGGCCTGAGAGCTCGCGGCCGATCGCCCTCCGCGCCGGGCCGGACACGCCATAGAAGGGCATGGTCGTCTTCATGTAGGCGGCCATGGCCGGCGCCCTGGCCGGGTCTGCCTGCTCGGACAGAAGCCGTTGTGCAGTATCAACCAGCCTCTCCACGCTTCGAGGGTAGGGCTCCGTTTTCAAGCCACGAGCCATCCGGTCCGATACTCTCCCCAGGGGAGGGAGTGGTGATGGAGAACCCGCTGCAAGTGCTGACTGCCGCGCCGTTTTTCCGGCGGGTTGTGTGGCATGCCCGCAGGTTGTCCAGGCAGGTGGACCGGCGGTTCTTTCTCCAGTTGAGCATCGCCGTGGTCGGGGTGGTAGCGCTGGCTGCGACCTTGGTGACGGTGATCGAGAAGCCGATCTCCGTCAACTCGTTCGTCAACTCGTTCTATTGGGCGGTGACCACCATCTTCGGGCAAGGCGACGCTTCATTCGTCACCTCGCCGGGAGGGTGGCTGATCAGCTGGCTGCTCGTCCTGTTCGGGGTGGGCATGCTCACCGCCATCACCGGGGCGCTGCTCGCGTTCATAATCGAGGTTCTGCTCAAGGAGGGTCAGGGTATGGGTGCTTCCGGTCTCAGAGACCACATCGTCGTCTGCGGGTGGAACGCGACGGCGCGCGATCTCATTCGCGAGCTGCAGACCGATGAGTACAAGCAGAAGATCGTGCTCATCCACGACGCCGAGCGCAGCCCCGCCGACTCCGAGGTGTACTTCGTCCGCGGCTCGAGCACCAATGCCGAAGACCTGCGGCGCGCCGGAATCGCCGAGGCGTCTTCGGCGATCATCTGCCCGGAAGACGGAACAGACGAAGCAGACATGCACTCGATCTTGACCGTCCTCGCCATCGAGTCGATCGCCCCCGAGGTCCGCACCGTGGTCGAGGTGAACAACCCAATGCACGTCGAGCACTTCAGGCGCGCCGAGGTAGACGAGCTCCTCGTGACCTCCAAGCTGGCATCACGGCTCATGGCCCGTTCGGCGCTCTACCCGGGGCTTTCTTCGCTGGTCACCGACATCGTCTCCGGCGGGGACGGCTCCGAGCTCTACCGGGTCATGCTCCCCAAGGAGTACGCCGGGCTCAGGGTGGACGAGGCGTCGGCACGACTCCGGGCCGAGCACGAAGCGACCCTACTGGCGATCGGCCGCAGCGGGACCACGCACACCAACCCGGCTACCGACTTCACCATCGAGGTTGGCGACGACGCCGTGGTCGTTGCCTTGTCGTTGGGCAGCTCTCCACCCGTTGGAGCCGGCGGAGGCCGACGGGCTCGAGGGAGCGCTGCCGACGACGCCGCTACCGAGCGCCGTGCCCGTCGAAAGACCGGCGTAGCGAACCGTCGCGGCGGTTGGCCGGACCGGGTCGGTTGTACCCTCCTCTTCCCATCGAGGAGGTCCAGATCAGGCTCACCCCACCGAAGGTCGTCACCTTTCTCATCGCCATCCTGGCGATCGCCCTCGGCATCGTCCTGCATCAGGGCTGGTATTCGATCGAGTCACTCGATCGGTGGGACTTCTGGCTGAGCGCGGGCGGTGGACTCCTCCTGGCGCTCGGCTGCGTGTTCAAGGGCCTCTGATACCCACCCTGCAGTTCCTCAAGTACCCGGCGACACCCCATTGGCGTCTCGACACCGTGAGGCTCGGGGAGGACGAGCACGGGGTCTGGTTGGGCGTACCTGCCGGTGGCGTCATGCAGAAAGGGGCCGAGTCGCCTATCGAGACGCCCCGAGCCTTCGTGATACTCGTGCCCGAGCGAGTGGTGGACCGTCGTGCACACCTCATCTGGCGCCGATGCGGAGATGTACGTTGACATCACGACACCGGCCGCATGGGAGTCGGCGGACCTGGTCACCGCCGTTGACCTCGATCTCGATGTGGTGCGCTGGGCAGGTGGCCAGGTCGAGTTGGTGGACGAGGACGAGTTCCTCGAGCACCAGACCCTGCTCGGCTATCCCCCCTGGATGATCGACGGGGCCCGCGCCGCGGCGGCTCGTGCCGTGCTGGCCGCCGAGCGCAGGGTCGAGCCCTTCGGGTCGGCCGGCAAAGGCTGGCTGGAGCGGGTCAGCTAGTCACTCGGCGTACATCGCCTCGATCTCGACGGCGAAGTTCTCCACCACCTTGTTCCGCTTCACCTTGAGCGTCGGGGTCAGCTCTCCACCCTCGATGGACAGCTCCCGGGGGAGGACGGTGAACTTCTTGAGCTGCTCCACCCTGGCCAGACCCTCGTTGACCTGGTCGATCGCCGCCTGGATCTCGGCTAGCAGCGCCGGATCGGCGGCCGGGTCTCCCGACGACCCCTGCGCCTCCTGGAAGCGCGCCGTTGCATCGGCGTCGAGGGTGACGAGGCACGTCAGGTACTTGCGCCGGTCGCCGATGACCACAACCTCGGATACCAGCGAGTGGTTCTTGATCGAGCCCTCGATGTTCTTAGGGGCGACGTTCTTCCCACCGGCGGTGATGATGATGTCCTTCTTCCTCCCGGTTATCCAGAGAAAGCCGTCCTCGTCGATCTCACCGAGATCACCAGAGTGGAGCCATCCGTCGATGAGGGTTGCGTCGGTGGCCTCCTGGTCCTTGTAGTAGCCGAGGAACACGTTGCGCCCCCGGACCAGGATCTCGCCATCCTCAGCGATCTTCATCTCCACGCCCGGATACGCCGGCCCCACAGACCCGAACTTGACCTTCCCCGGCATGCTGATCGTGGTCGGACCGGTGTCCTCGGATTGTCCGTAGACCTCGTAGATGGTGATACCCAGCCCGGCGAAGAACTCGAGCAGCTCCTTGGATATCGGGGCGGCGGCGGTGACCAGGAACTTGGTGTCGGCCAGACCGACGGCCTCTCTGATCTTCGAGTACACCAGCCGGTCGAAGAGCCCGTACTGCATCGACTCGAAGCGCCGGACCGGCTCGCCGATCCCACGGGCGGTATTGACCCTTTTCCCGACCTCCTGCGCTCGGTCGGCGATCGCCTTCTTGGCCCCGTGTGCCTCGGCCAACCGCTCGCTGATCCCGGCCTGGAACTTCTCCCACACCCGGGGGACGGCGAAGAAGATGGTGGGCCTGACCTCCTTGAGGTTGTCGGCGAGCTTGTCGATCGACTCGGCGTAGAACACCTGCGCGCCGCACAGGGCCGGGACGGCGATACTGAATTGCTGCTCGGCGATGTGCGACAGCGGCAGGTACGAGAGGATCCGGTCGCTCGGCCCGATCCCGATCACCGGGATCGCCTGGCCTGCGGTCCAGGTGAGGTTGTCGTGCGAGAGCATCACCGCCTTCGGTGGGCCCGTCGTCCCTGAGGTGTAGATCAACGTCGCCGGGCCACCCGACTCGAGTGCATCGAGCCTCTGTTCGAGGGTGGCGTCATCGACCTCGGAGGCCTTGGCCATGAACTCGTCCCAGCTCATCACCAACTTGTCGTCGATCACCGGCGCTCCCTGCATCACCACCACATGGCGAAGATGGGTGAGGGCGTCCCGACGTGCCTCGATCTTCTTCCACTGGTGCTCGTTCTCGACCAGCACGACCGTCGCCTCGGAGTGGTTGAGCACGTAGGCGACCTCGTCGGGGGACGATGTCGTGTAGATCCCGGCAGGGGCACCACCGGCGGCCATTGCGGCGACATCGAATATGACCCACTCCGGGCGGTTGAACCCGAGCACCGCCACGGGCTGGAGAGGCTCGAGTCCCAGGGCGATGAGCGCCTTGGCCGCCTGCCGCACCTCGTCGGCGTACTGCCGCCAAGAGACCTGCCGCCATGTGCCATCTGCCTGCTTGGTGTGATACGCGGGTGCGGCGCCGAGCTTGTCGCCGTTCGTCAGCACCTTGCGGGGGATGGTTTCGGTCGCCAAGGAGACTCCTCTCTCGCCTCGGGTGACCAGGGTACTTCTTGCCAGCGGCCGGCGACGGTGCGGCAGGGGAATCAGGCGAGGGCGACTAGTTCCAACATCGATTCGTCGAAGAAGGTGACCTCTCCCTCGGGCATCACCACTGCCCTGTCCGGGGAGAGGGCTTCGACGAACTCGGTGTCATGGCTCACCAGGACGACCGTTCCGGTGTACTGGCGAAGTGCACCGAGCAGCGCCTCCTTGGCCTGCGGGTCGAGGTTGTTGGTGGGCTCGTCGAGCAGGAGGATGTTGGGACGGCCCATCACGAGCATGGCGAGCGCCAGCTTGGTCTTCTCCCCGCCGGAAAGGCTGTCCGCATCCTGATCGATCTTGTCGGCGAGCAGGAAGTGGCCGAGCACGGTGCGGAGCACCTGCGGCGGTTGGTCCGATACCCCCTTCATGTGCTCGAGGACCGTGGTACCGCGCTCGACCTGTTCGTGCTCCTGGGCGTAGTAGCCCACGCTGGCGTTGTGGCCGAGGGCGACCGTCCCTCTATCGGCGGTCTCGACCCCGGCGAGGATCCGCAAGAGAGTCGTCTTGCCGGCGCCATTCAACCCAAGGATCAACAGCCTCTCGCCGCGCTCGAGCGCCAGTCCGATCCCATCGAATACAGGCTGATCGCCAAAGGCCTTGGCGAGACCCTCGGCGCTCATCGGGGTGCGACCCGAGGGCTCCGGCTGGGGGAACCGCACCGCTACGCCTTTCCCCACCCGAGCCACTTCCACCCGTTCTCTCTTGAGACGATCGGCCCTTGTCTGCATCGTCTGGGCCTTGCGCGCCATCGTCTGGGTGGTCCCCCGGAACCTCCGGATCGTCTCCTCGAGTTGGGCGATCTTCTGATCCTGGTGACGCCGCTCCCGGATGCGCTGGGCGCGACGCTTGTCTCGTTCGGTGAGATACTCCGAATAGGTGCCGCGGTAGGTCTCGACAGTGCCGTCGTCGAGCGCCAGCACCGAGGTGATCGACTCATCGAGCAACGGCAGGTCGTGACTGACGACGAGCAATCCACCGCGGTAGGCGGCGAGGAATTGGACCAGCCACGCCTTGGCATCGAGGTCCAAATGGTTGGTCGGCTCGTCGAGTAGGAGGATGTCGGTCTCGGCGAACAGGATCCGGGCTAGCTCGACCCGGCGCCGCTGACCACCGGACATCGTGCGCACCGGCTGAGCCAGCTCACCGGTACCGATCCCGAGTGAAGCCGCCACCTGTTTGGCCTCTGCCTCGGCAGGGAAACCGCCGCGCGCCTCGAACTCGTCCTGGAGCCGGGCGAATCGGACGATGGCCCGATCGCGTGCCGTTCCTTCGAGTTTCTCGATCTTGCGTCTCGTCTCCTCCAGACGCCGCTGCAGCGACCCGATGTCACGCGCCGTGAGGATCCGCTCCAGGGCATTGGCGTCGGGGTGCTCGAGGTCGGGGAGAGCCGCCTCCTGCGAGAAGTAGCCCAGGTCGCCGGTGCGGAGCACGGCGCCTGCCGCCGGTGGCTGGTAGCCGACCAAGGTCCGCAGCATGGTCGTCTTGCCGGCACCGTTCCGTCCCACCAACCCGATCTTGTCCCCTCCATGGACGGTGAACGACGCACCTTCGAGAAGAACCCGAGGGCCGACTTCGAGACGCAGGTCACGGACAATCAGAGACATGAGGGTGGTAAGTGATAGGTGGTAAGTGCTGGGTGAACCCGTCGAGGTTATCGGCAGCCATCGATGGCTGAACGGCTATTTGCTCCGTTTGTCTGCCGTCCGCCGTCCGCCGTCTGGTGGTTCAGCATTCCGGGAGGGCTATCCGACGGTCCACCTCGGTGTCGTGCAGCTCGATTACCTCGCCGTCGGGGAGGACCAGTCTCAGGTCAACGCGGTCGAGGTCGCCAAGACCGACGTGGACGAACGGCTCGCGGCCGGCGGCGTAGCCCTCGCCGATCGTGATCTGGCGGTGAGCCACCAGGGCCTCGGGGTCGCCCATCGACCCGGGTTCGTACACCTCGACCAGCGAACCGACGGCGTTGCCGGGTAGGGAAACCGAGATTTGGAGCCAGTGACCCGATGCGGTCTCGTTGTGGAGGGTGATGCTGGGTAGCGAGGGCTCCCACTCGAGGAGGAACAGGTCGAGCCGGCCGTCCCTGTCGAGGTCGGTCGTCGGCCCAGCCACCCAATATTGATCGGATCCGAGACCCTGCGGGGCCTCGAAGCGAGGTATCCCCTCCTCGACACCCAGACCGTGGAAGACAGCGGGGAGCGTGCCATCGCCGGCGGATGCGGTGGTGATGATGTCGAGCCACCCATCGTTGTCGAGGTCCTCCAGTTGGACGTGTGGAGCCTTGGTGGGCAATGCGACCAGGCCCGCCTGTTCGGTCACATCCTCGAAGATCTGGCTCGTGCCGGTGCGGTTCAGGTAGAGCCGGACAGGCACCTCGGTGCCGCGATCCACCGTGCTGTTGTAATGCTGGCCGACCACCAGGTCGGTGAGCCCATCCCGGTTCACGTCGGCGGCGGCTGCCCCGGCCACGTCGTCCTCTTCACCGAACGCCTCCCACTCGGGGATCACTCCGACCTCCTCGGTGAAACCGCCCTCACCGGCCAGGAACAGCCGGTTCGACCCGGAGACGAAGATGTCGGTGAGCCCACCACCGTCGAAGTCGGCAGTGGCGACACCCAACCCTTCGATTCCGGTGGGGAGCCCGACGGCTTCGGTGACGTCTTCGAACTGGAGATCGCCGAGGTTGCGCAGCAGCACGCTGGAGCCGCCCTCGAAGTAACGGTCCTCGACGATGAACAGGTCGAGCATCCCGTCGGCGTCGTAGTCGAGAACCCCGATGGAACGACCCTTGAACCAAGGTTCCAGCGGCAGGTCGAGCGCCGTCCACGAACCGCCCTCGTTGCGCACCACCTGTGAGCCCAGCTCCGAACCGGGTCGGTCCTGGGAGTTACGTGACAACACCACGTCCTGGTCACCGTCGGCATCGAGATCCGCCACCACAGCCGCAGCAGTTCGTCCCAGACCACCGGGGAATTCGTCCACCGCGGTGAAGACATCACCTCCCCGCAACAGCCGGTCGGGAGACGGACCGGTCGCTCCCCTGACCTCGTAGGCATCCGGCGGCCGGTTGGCGAACGTCCCCGCCACCAGGTCGCTCACCATGTCGCCGTCGGTATCGCCAAAGGCGGCGGCGTGCCCGTGCATCCCGGTGAGCGGGTCCACCAATCCGAGGGCGGCGCTCTGATCGGTGAAGGAGATCGACTCCGACCCGGCGCTTGGAGCAGACGACCAGCACGTGATGGCATCCTCACCCGCCGAGGGGGGTGCCGTCGACGGGGAGCCACTGGTCGCCTGAATGGTTGTCTGGGGGACCGCCTCGCTGCTGGAGGAAGGGTCGACGCTCTGTGGATCCGTCGATACGGGTCCACCACCCAGGGTGCAGGCCGCCAGCAGTGTCACCAGCGCCAGGGTCGCGGTGTTCCTCACGGCTCGACCAGGACCGCCACCACCTGCCCGAAGGCCTCCCTCTCGCCCGGTGGCGCCGCGTTCAGCCCGATGAAGATGCCGCCGCTGGCGGGGTCCACCACGACGTCGTAGGTGCCGCCCGCGGTCAACCCGAAGGCCTGCTCGGTGAGCGGGTTGAGCTCGACGATGGTCCGCTGCTCGCCACTCGCGGTATCCACCGCCACCAGGGGCGTGCCCTGCTCCCAGCTGTCACCGTGGGCCCCCGGCACGTAGTAGATCGTGCCGCCGTCCGGTGACAGTCCGAGTGAGGTGGTGTAACCGGCGGCCGGTCCGAGGTTACGGACGCTGCCATCCGGAGAAAGAGCGAACAACTCGGCGGGCACGTCCGTTACTCCGTACACGGTGCCATCGGGGGCGGGGGGTGTGGCCGCCCGGATGGTCGGCCCCGGGATGGTGGCAGGGCTCTCGGATACCGACCCTGCGGCCGGGTCATAGACAGCGAGCCCGCCACCGCCGATCGAGTAGTAGGCACGTCCCATCGCATCTACCGCGATACTGCGAAAACCCTCGTGGTCGTCGTCCTCGTGGGTGGTCTCCACAGCGCCGCTCTCCATGGCGGCCACCACGAAGGGTCCAGAGTTCCGCTCCGAGGTGAGCGGGTCGGCCGCCTCCAGATAGAGCAGCCCGTTTGCCGCCGAACCCGCCATCGAAGGCAAGCCGTGCCCTGGTGCGGGAACCCCGAGCGACTCGGTAGATCTTCCGTCCGGGTCGAGCCTGAGCAGCACGTCGCCGGTGTACGCCTCGCTGTATGACAGATCGCGCCTGGTCCCCCAGTAGGTAGCGGCGTACACCTCGCCGCATGGCCCGGTCACCATCTGGGCGTGGACCTTGCCGTACCCGCCCTCGGCATCGGGGAGAGGAGCCACCGAAAGCACGTCGCCCACCCGGGTGAGCCTGCCACTCGCCGGGTCGAGCTCGTAGAAGAAGGAGTTGCCGCCGGTACCGCCATGGTCACCGACGGCGGAGATGACGCGGCCGTCGTCGAGGACCACCCCCTGACCCCACTGCGACCACAGCCGCCCCTCGTAGTCGGGCAGCGGATAGACAGCCATCCGCACTCCGGATCCGACGTCGACCAGGTCTGCGGTGGCGTCCTGGGTCCAGGGGACGCCTTCGCCGGGTGGGCAGGCGTTCCCCCCGGTGGCGGCTGGCGGCGTGGTGGCCGTGCCCGGCTCGGCGGGAAGGGTGGTCGCAGCTGACACCGCATCGGTGGTCGGTGTCGAGATCGACAGGTCGCTGCCCGCAGTGGCAACGGTCTGGACCGGCGAGCAGGCCGCAACCAGAAAGCCGAGCGCCAGCAAGGTTCGGGCGCGCCTCATCACGGTTGTCCTCTCCCCCGTCACCCGATCACGGTATCGGGAGCCCATGACTATGTGTGGTCGGACCGAATCAGCCGCTGGCCCACCAGATGGTGACCAACTCGCGGTCCTCGTCAGTCGGTACCAGCCTGCCGTTCTCCTCGATCAATCTGGTCTGGAGGAGGTCCCCCAACTCGTCCCACCGTTGCCTGGGGAGCACGAGCCGGCGGCCGTAGTAGGCCATCGCCTCGTCCCAATTCTCGAACCAGAGGTCGCCGGGGCGGCGCCACCGCTCCACCGATGGGTTGATCCCGGTGACCTCCTCGATCACGGCGACGAGGTCGTCGCCGGTGGGTCCGAAGGGACGCTCCAACCCGTGCAGCTCGTGGAAGAGAGGACCAAGACCAACCCAAGGATGGCGGTCGGTGTTCTCGATGACGACGGTAGACCCATGCCCGGCGAGCCCCAGAAGGAAGGGCCCAATGTCTGCGACGTCGTATGCCACGTGCGATGCGAGCGAGACGGTGAACTCCCCCACCGAGACACCTGGCCACGAGCCCTCGACAACATCGATCGATTGTCCCATCGCCTCGCTCCGCAACGCCTCCAGCATCCCGGCATCTCGCTCGACGGCGGTGACCCGCCATCCCTCGGCGGCAATGGGCAAGGCGACACGGCCGGTCCCGGCGCCAACGTCGAGCAGATCGCCGGAATCGCCGCTCGGTCCTTCAGCCAGCAGCCGGAGGATCAGGTCGAGCGTGAACCCCGCCGGCCGTTCACGTGCTGTTGCGGTACGCCGCTTCCACAGGTTGGCCGCCCAGCCGTATGGGGAATCGGGGACGGCGTCGAGCAACTCCTGGGGTATGACCCATGACTCGAGGTCCTTGCGCCACTTGGCGGCAGCGCTCACCGCAGCCCGGCGAAGAGGTCCTCTTCGTGATCGGGTGCGTCGACCCGGCTGAAGACTCTCACGAAAGTCTCGGTGCCCAGGATCTCCGGCCGCCACTCCTCTGGCACATTGAGCAGGAACCAATCATCTGGGATCTGGCTGCGATGCGCCCGCAGCGCCAGTTCCTTGCGCTCCCACACGTGGCGGTTGTCCAGCCAGGCGGTCACATGCTCGTCTGGAGTACCCATCTGCTTCATCCGGACCGCGTCCTCTTCGGTGATCAACCCGGCATTGACCCGGGCATCGGCGAAGGTCTCCATCCGGCGCCGGGGGATGGCAGTCCAATAGAGCTTTGCCACCGTCCACGGCGTCTCGCCGTCTTCGGCCGGGAAACGGCCAAGGTCGGCCGCACTCACAAAAGCAGCCAGACCGACCCGGTGCACCTGGATGTGGTCGGGATGCCCGTACCCGCCGAATGGGTCGTAGATCACCATCACCTCGGGCTGGTGGCGGCGGATCAGCCGGACCAGCCGAGCGGTCGCCTCGAACAGATCGGCCCGCCAGAACGACTCGGCATGACTGTTGGCCTCGGTCCCCATCATCCCCGAGTCGCGGTACCCGAGGAACTCGTGCAGCTTGACCCCGAGGATTTCGAGCGCGGCGGCGATCTCCTCGGCGCGCACCTCAGCGAGCCGAGGTCGAATGGCGTCGATGTCGTCGTAGTTGTGGATCTCGCCCTCGACACCGTCGGTGGCGGTCACCACCACCACCTGCTCACCCTGGTCGGCATATCGAGCCAGCGTGCTGCCGGTGGAGGACACCTCGTCGTCGGGATGGGCGTGGAATGCGAGCAGTCCGGGCATAGCCGGTCACCTTAGGCCATCGCAGCCACCGCGCCGGCGTGACGGTGTGGCCCGGTTTGTCGCTCATCCAGCGATGAACGCTGCGTAGCGGGTGATGGTGCGAAAGCCCATCTTGGCGTATACGGGGAAGCCCATCTCCGTCGCCTCGAGAATCACCGCCCGGCAGTCCCATTCCTTGCCAGCCTCCACCGCGGCCCAACTCGCCGCTGTCCCCACACCGCGTCGTCGGGCCTCGGGGACCGTGCCGACCGCAACGACGCTCGCCACCTCGCCACACCGGATGGCACCCGAACTGCCCACGGGACGACCGTCGAGGTACGCCGTGAAGAGCCGGATATCGGAGTCGCCGGCCATCGAGCTGGGGACGTAGTCGGCGACGCCGGGGTCGAGACCCGGCACCACACTCACCCCCGTGTCTGGCTCGGGTGCGGGCGGGATGGGATGCACGGCCATCGCTGGGACGGTCCAGGCGGCCCTCACCATGCCATACTCCGCCGCCACCGGCGTCAACCCATCGACGACCGCTTCGTCGACCCAAAAGCCATATGGCAGCCCGCTTTCGTTGAGCCATCCCAGAGCAGCAACGAGGTGTTCAGGAGCCACTGGCTGCGTCACGACGCATCCGTTGAGCTGTGGGGTGGCAAGACCGCTGACGAAGGCAAAGGTCTCCCCGGCGTCCCACACCGCGCCGTTCGGGCAGTGCTCGGCCAGCTTGCGGAAGGCGTTGACGTAGCTCCGGTGCGCCGCCGAGATGAGTTGCTCCTCGGTCATCGCCTCCTGCATGTCAGCCCACCCGACCGCCTGTCCGCCAGTAGACGCCTTCCGCCCTGGTCAGATAGCCCTCATCGACCATGTAACGGCGCAACGTGGCGTGATCGGGGTGAAACAGTTGGAGGATCAGGTCCACCTGGCGTTCGGGATAGCGCAGTCCCGGCTCGAACTCCTGGGAGAGTCGATCCAGTACGAGCAGGCGCTTGGCCCTCTGCGCCGGGATCTGGGTGAGTCGCGACCCTTGGAAGAAGCGGGTCATCACCGACACCTCTTCGGTGGACCACGGACCCTCGGTCAACTCGGCCGAGGCTGCCTCGACCGCAGGCAACGCCCTTGCCGTGTCGCGCAGTGCCTCGCGATCGAGCCGGAGGTCATCGGTGAGCAGCCCGGCATCGCGCAAACGCCCGACGGCCTGCAGGATGCGCCGCCGGGGGACATCGAGCATCCTGGCCAGCAACGAGACGTCCACCGGACCGACGGCGGCGTGGCCGAGCACGGCGAGCCGCTCGGGGTCGAGCGCCAATCTGAGGAATTCGGTCGGCGGGGTCACCGGCTCAGGGTATCTCGGCCTACCCGGAGGGGAACGAGCATGTTGGTTAGCCTCCCCCGGTGCCCGAGCGGTCCTTCACCCACGTGGTCAATGCAGCAACCGGGATCGAGACCGCGTGGCAGGCGCTTCAGGACGAGTCGACATGGGGGTCCGTTGGGGGAGTCGACCGGTTGTGGGACGCGGTGCACGACGCAGCCGGCGAACTCCGCAGCTATCGATTCGCCGCCACCGCGGGACGCCAATACGAGGGAACCGCCGAAGTGGTCGATTCGGTCCGGCCCGAGAGAATGACGGTCGCCTTGTCTACTTCGGAACTCGATGGACAGATCGCAGTGGCGTTGCAACCGATCGATGAGCGCCAGACCGAAGTTGCGGTGAAGCTCGGGATTCGTTCCAAGAGCTGGCTGTCGACTGCCCTCTTCCCGGTCGTGGCAGCAGCAGTCGGATCGGGTCTTCCGGCCAACGTCGAGAGCTTCGCCCGTAGGCTCGAAGGGACCGCCGGCTGACCTAAGCGGTCTGCTCCTCCTCGGCCTGCTCTTCCTCGATCCGCTCTTCCTCGGCCTGCTCTTCCTCGATCTTCAACTCGGCGGCAAGCTCAGCCGCACCCTCACGCCCACCCGTTGCGATCTCGGCCCGATCGGTGAGCAGCGTGACCTGGTTCTGGAGCACCTGCAGAAAGCCGCCGTGGACCCCAACGGTGGTCCGGTCGTTGCCCGACTCGATGATCACCGCCCCTGTGGCCAGAGCCGCCATCACCGGCTCGTGATCGGTGAGGATTCCGATCTCACCCTCGGTAGTGCGCGCCACGAGGAAGTCGGCCTCCCCCGACCAGACCACCGCCTCGGGCGACACCACGTCCACCTGGAAAGGCATTACTGCCCGACCTTCTCCAAATCGCGTCCTTTAGCTTGGGCCTCCTCGATACCGCCGACCATGTAGAACGCCTGCTCGGGGAGCGAGTCGACCTCACCATCGACGATCATCTTGAAGTCGCGCACCGAGTCCTCGAGCGAGACGAAGCTGCCCGGAATCCCGGTGAACTGCTCGGCCACGAAGAATGGCTGGGAGAGGAAGCGCTCGATCCGACGGGCCCTGGCCACGACCAGCTTGTCCTCCTCGGAGAGCTCATCGATCCCGAGAATGGCAATGATGTCCTGCAGGTCCTTGTACCGCTGCAGGATCTGCTGCACCTGACGGGCGACGTCGTAGTGCTCTTGTCCCACGTATTGCGGGTCGAGGATCCGGCTGGCCGAGTCGAGGGGGTCGATCGCCGGATAGATGCCCAACTCGACCAGACGACGTGTCAGCACCGTCGTGGCGTCGAGGTGGGCGAATGTGGTGTGCGGCGCCGGGTCGGTGATGTCGTCCGCCGGAACGTAGATGGCCTGGAGCGATGTGATCGATCGGCCCTTGAGCGACGTGATCCTCTCCTGGAGTATCCCCATCTCGTCGGCCAGCGTCGGCTGGTAGCCCACCGCCGAGGGCATCCGGCCGAGCAGCGTCGACACCTCGGAGCCTGCCTGGGTGAAACGGAAGATGTTGTCGATGAAGAGGAGCACGTCCTGGCGCTCCACGTCCCTGAAGTACTCGGCCATGGTGAGCGCCGAGAGCCCCACCCGGAGCCGCACCCCTGGCGGTTCGTCCATCTGGCCGAAGACGAGCGCCGCCTGGTTGATGACGCCCGACTCCGTCATCTCGAGGAAGAGGTCGTTGCCCTCACGGGTCCGCTCCCCCACGCCGGCGAACACCGAGACGCCGTGGTACTCCTGGGCGACCCGCCGGATCATCTCCTGGATGATCACCGTCTTGCCGGTCCCGGCGCCGCCGAACATCCCGATCTTTCCGCCCTTGACGTACGGCTCGAGCAGGTCGATCACCTTGATCCCGGTGATGAAGATCTCCTTCTGCGGCTCGACCTCGTCGAAGGGCGGCGGCTGGCGGTGGATCGGCCAGCGCTCCTCGACCTTGATCGAGTCGGCGGGGACGTCGAGCGGCTCGCCCCAGACGTTGAAGATGTGGCCCAGGGTGACCTGACCAACCGGGACCGAGATCGGCTGCCCGGTGTCACGCACCTCGGCGCCCCGCACCAGCCCATCGGTTCCCTTCATCGCCACCGCCCTGACCCGGTTGTTCCCCAGGTGCTGCGCCACCTCGCACACGATGGTCTGGCGCTCGCCTGCCAACTCGTAGTCGATCTCGATCGCGTTCAGGATCTCGGGGAGCTCCTCGGAGGGGAACTCGACATCGACCACCGGTCCTGTCACTTTGACGATCCGGCCGATGGCTCTGGTCTCAGTGGTCATAATTGCTCACTCGCTTTGCTCGTTCGCGGTACTTAGTACTTAGTACTTAGTACTTAGTACTTAGTACTCACTACTCACTTCGCTCTCAAGGCTTCGGCGCCGCCCACGATCTCTGATATCTCCGTCGTGATCTCGGCTTGTCTGGCCTGGTTCGCCTGTCTGGTGTAGAGCTTGACCAGGTCGCGGGCGTTGTCGGTGGCCGCTTTCATGGCCCGCTGCCGGGCGGCGTGCTCCCCCGCAGACGCCTCGAGCAGCATCCCGAACACCCCCGCCTCGACGTAGCGTGGCAGGATTCGGTCGAGGATCTCCTCAGGAGACGGCTCGAACTCGTAGCTGACCGGCGGGCCTTCCGCATCGCGGTCCTCGGGTGGTCTGACCGGGAGCATCTCGACGCGCTCGGTCACCTGGTTGAGGGCCGACTGGAACCTGTTGTAGACGACGTCCAACTGGTCGATCTCCCCGCTGGCGTATTCGTCGAGGATGTGGTTGGCCACGGCCCTGGCATCGCCGTACCCGGGACGGTCGGTCACCCCGAGGAAGGCACGGCGCACGTGATACCCGCGGAAGCGGAAATAGCCCTGTGCCTTTTTCCCCACCACATAGAGACGGTGCTCGACCCCATCACGCCGCAACTCGAGCAGCCGGCTCTCGGCCGCCCGCAGCACGTTCGTGTTGTACGCCCCCGCCAGACCGCGGTCGGAGGTGATGGCGAGCACCCCCACCGTCCTCACCTCACGCTGCTCGAGGAGTACGTGGCTGGTGCCACCGCCGGCGGCCCCGACGTTGCGGATCACCTCGGTGAGCTTGTGGATGTACGGCAGCGACTCGCGGACCCTCTGCTGGGCGCGCACGATCCGCGAAGCCGCGATCAACTCAAAGGCCCGGGTGATCTTCATCGTCGCCTGGACGCTCTTGATCCGGCGCCGGATCTGGCGGACCTCAGCGCTAGCCACGTGTCACTCGGTCGGCTCGAACATCTCGAGGAACTCCCTCACCGCCGCCTCCAACTCGGAGGTGTCGGGTTCGCCCTCGTCATTCTTCGGGAAATCGCCCGTCTCGGCCAAGGAGTCGATCAGACCCCGGTGCCGGGTCCTCACGTACTCCCTCATCTCGGTCTCGAAGCGGCGGATGTCTCTCACGGGCACGGAGTCCATCAACCCGTTGGTGACGGCGAAGATGGCGAGGACCTGTTCCTCCACCGGCACCGGTCGAAACTGGGGCTGCTTGAGCACCTCGACCACCCGGCGGCCCCGCTCCAACTGCGCCTGGCTGGTGGCGTCGAGCTCAGAACCGAACTGGGCGAATGCCTCGAGTTCGCGGAACTGGGCGAGGTTGATCCGGAGGGTGCCCGCCACCCGCCGCATCGCCCGGATCTGTGCCGAACCTCCCACGCGGGACACCGAGGTGCCTGCGTTGATGGCGGGGCGGACCCCGGAGTAGAACAGGTCGGTCTCGAGGAAGATCTGACCATCGGTGATCGAGATGACGTTGGTGGGGATATAGGCCGAGATGTCGTTGGCCTTGGTCTCCACTATTGGCAAGCCGGTGAGAGAACCGCCCCCGTTCTCGTCCGACAGCTTGGCGCAGCGCTCGAGGAGCCGGCTGTGGAGATAGAAGACGTCGCCCGGGTACGCCTCACGGCCCGGTGGGCGGCGTAGCAGGAGAGCGATCTCGCGGTAGGCGACGGCCTGCTTGGACAGGTCGTCAAAGATGATCAGGGCGTGCTGGCCGTTGTACATCCAGTGCTGCCCGATGGCTGAGCCGGCATAGGGGGCGTACATCTGCACCGGGGCCGGTGCCGAGGCGGTGGCGCTCACCACGACGGTGTATTCCAAGGCCCCCGCCTTCTCCAACGAGTCGACCACTTCGGCGACGGTCGATGCCTTCTGGCCGATCGCTACGTAGATGCATCGAACCGCCTGGTCGGTGCCCCAGAACTGCTTCTGGTTGATGATCGTGTCCACCGCCAGTGCGGTCTTGCCGGTCTGACGGTCACCGATGATGAGCTCGCGCTGACCGCGGCCGATCGGGATCATGGCGTCGATGGCCTTGATCCCGGTCTGGAGCGGCTCGCGTACCGGTTGGCGTTCGACGACCGATGGGGCGGTGGTCTCGAGAAGCCTGGTCTCGGTGGCGTTGATGGCACCCTTGCCATCGAGCGGGTTGCCCAGAGGGTCGATCACCCTGCCGAGCAGCTCATCGCCCACGATCACCGAGAGGACGCGCCCGGTGGAGCGGACGGCGTTGCCCTCCTCGACCTCCGATGCCTCCCCCATGAGCACTGCGCCGATCGACGATTCATCCAGGTCGAGGGCCACACCGAGCAGCCCGCCGGGAAACTCGAGCAGCTCAGAGGACATGGCATTGGGCAGCCCGCTGACCCGAGCCACGCCGTCGGCCACCGACACGACGTACCCGACCGTCTCGGCTTCGAGAGTGGGTTCCCAGCCCTCGAGACTGCGACGCAGCGCGGCTGTGATGTCGTCTGCGGATATCAGGACGTCGGCCATCGAGTGGTACTCCTCACTCCACGGGGCAGCGGATTGTCGTCATTTCCTCATGCTGTCGCGCAGGCTCTCGAGTCGCCGACGCACCGTTCCATCGATCACGGTGTCACCGACGGTTGCGGCGACGCCTCCGATGACCGACGGATCCACGACCACGCGGACTTCCACGTTCCGCTTGGTCGCTCTACCAAGCGATTCGGCCAGCCGCTGGCGGGTGGCGTCGTCGAGCGGCACGGCACTGCGGACCTCGGCAACAGCCCGTTCCCTGGTGGCGGCGGCCTGGGAAACGAGCTCGTCGGCGATTTCGGGGAGGTCGGCTCCCCTGCCGGCGGCGACCACCATCGAGATGGCATTCATCGTGACCGGGGTGACCCGGTTGTCGAGCAGGTCGTTGACGATCGCCTGACGACGCTCGAGCGGGAGCCTTGGGTCGCTGAAGGTCTGCCTCAACTCGGGTGATGCCTCCACCGCCCTCCCCACCTGGAACACCTCGTCCTCCACCCGCTCGAGGTCCCCCTCGGCTTGGGCTATGGCGAGGATGGCGGTGGCGTACCCGCTCGCCCGGGACTCCGTCACCGGCCCTCCAACTCGGAGAGGTATTGCTCGACCAGTCGACGCTGCCCTTCCTCGTCGAGGCTCTCCCCAACGAGCCGCTCGGTCAGGTCGATGGTGATGTTGGCAACCTCGTTGCGGGCATCGGCGAGAGCACGCTCCTTCTCGGTCTCCGCCTCCTGGCGTGCCCGTGCCAGGATCTGGTCCGCCTCGGCGCTGGCCCGCTCTGCGGTCTCGCCGCGGAGCTGTTCGGCGGTCTGGCGCGCTTCATCGATGATCCGCGACGCCTCGGACTTGGCCTCGTCGAGCTGCTTGCGGTAGTCGTCGAGCAGGCTCTGCGCCTCGACCTTCGACTGCTCCGCCTCCTGCAGCTGACCGGATATGGCCTGCTGTCGCGCCTCCAGCATCTGGTTCATGGCGGGCCATGCCCAGAGCCGGATGGCTATGAAGACGAAGGTGAAGGCGATGATCCCGGCGATCAGTTCGGGGAGAGCCGGCAGCAGCAGGTCTAACCTGCCCCCTTCCTCGGCCTCGGCCGCCAGGATCTGCACCCCGATCATCCGGCGAGGAAGAAGAGGACGAAACCGAGCAGCGCCAACGCCTCGCTCAGGGCCATGCCGATGAACATGTTGGTGCGCACCAGACCGGCGGCCTCCGGCTGGCGGGCCATGGCCTGCACGGCGTTGCCTGCGGTGATCCCGACACCGATCCCCGGACCGATCGCCGCCAAGCCGTAGCCGATCAGCGCCAGACTGCCGCTGATGTCGCCGGTCAGCCCGGTGGTGGCCTCTTGGGCCAGCACCTGCGCCGCAGCGAGTACTGCATCCATCCTTGCTTCCTTTCCTTTTCCTTCTCGAACTCGATCAATGCTCCGGGTGCACCGACTGTTGGATGTACACCGCCGAGAGCAGGGTGAATATGTACGCCTGGAGCACACACACGAAGATCTCGAACGCATAGATCCCAATCCCCAGCACGAACCAAGGGATCCCGAGCACGGCGCGGGCGCCGATGTCGCCGATCGCGCCGATGAACACGACCCCGGTCACCAGGAGCAGCGAGAGCATGATGTGCCCGGCGACCAGGTTGGCGAAGAGCCGCACCGCCAGCGTGAGCGGCCGCAGAATGAGGTACTGGGCAAACTCGATGAGACCAACCAGTGGACGGATCGCCACCGGGATCGAGCGCGGCCAGATGACATCGCCCAGGAAGCTGAACCCGTTCTTGGCGAACCCGACGAACATGTAGATGACGTAGGTGACCAACGCCAGGAAGCCAGGTATCGCCATCCGGGAAGTGATTGGGAAGCTGATGAACGGCGTCACCTCGAAGAGGTTGCCGACAAGGATGAACATGAACAGCGACAACAGGTATGGGGCGTACTTGATCCCTTCTGGCCCGATGATCCCCAGCGCGATGTCGTCGCGCACGAGGGTGACCAGCGACTCGATCGCCGCCTGGAACTTCGTCGGCACCAATCGAGGCTTGCGGAAGGCGACGAACAGCAATACCACCACGATGATCGCGGCGAGGGCGATGAGGACCACCGTGCGGTTGATCGGGCCCCAGACGCCGGGGAACACGAAAAGCTCGTTGACGTTTTCCGGGGCGCAAACCACCACCTCGGCCGGGTTGCACTCCTCGGCAGCCAGGATCACTGGGTCCACTCGAGCTCCTTCTCGGCACCGCGGGCCACGGCGACGGTCTCCCAGGCGAGCAGCACGATATACGCCGCCACCGTGGCCAGCCCAAACGCCAGCCGGTCGAGGTCGGTGAACCGGAGCACGACGATCACGGTCAGGGTCATCAACCCGAAACGGAGAAAGAACCCGAGGAGGGCGGTGGCCTGATAGAGGGCCGGGGAGATCTTGGCGGCCACCGAGAGCATGGCGCCGGCGAGGAGGAAGTTGACCACCACCAGCACCACACCGAACGCTGCGGCTATGGCGCCCTCGCCACCCCTGGTGATCCAGAAGATGGCCACCAGGATCGGTCCCACGACCACTGCCCTCCGTGCAATGTGCGAAGCGAGCACCGCCTCCACGTTCACCGCTGCCTCCACGGTGCCCATGAGCTGTCGTCGTTGGCTTCCTTCGACATCGTCACCAGCCTCATGAACCCGGAGTAGGCGCCGAGTGCCGCCCCGATGACCACCAGCCAGGGCGCAGTGTCGAGCCATTGATCGGCGAAGTATCCGAGCAGGGTCCCCGAGGCAATCGAGCCGAAGAAGGACCCGCCCGCCATCCACCCCTCTTCCATGGCCTTGCCCACCTGCTGATGAGGGGTCGGCCTGCTGGCATCCACTGGGTCACGGCTCCTTGTGACTTCTTTCACAATGTATCGATTTCCCGGGCCGGAAGCAAGACTCCGGCGACCCTAGCAATCCCCACTCCCAGGGCAATCTGCCTCGGCAGTTGACCCCCCTTCCGTCTCCCTTCTCCCGACTCGTGCATCAGCCGATCGGTTGATTCGCCGCACCAGCCGAATGACAGACGATTCGGCTTTATCGAGTCAGAGCCGGGCAGGGGCACCGCCATCTCGGCGCGGATCCCGGTTGGCGCGGTAGCAGGATGACCGAGTCGATTGGTGTCTTGATCGTCGACGACCACCCTGTGGTTCGCGATGGTCTCAAAGGGATGTTCGCCCGCGAACCGGGTTTCACCGTCGTCGGCGAGGCCTCCGACGGAGACGAAGCGCTGGCCAAAGCCGCCGTGCTACTGCCCGATGTCGTCCTCATGGACCTGCGGATGCCGGGGGTGGGGGGTGTCGAGGCGATCGAGCTCCTCGCCGCGCGTGGCATCCCTTCGTGGGTGCTGGTCCTCACCACGTTCGACACCGAGGTCGACGTGCTCCCGGCGATAGAGGCCGGTGCCACCGGATACCTCCTCAAAGATGCCCCGCGTCAGGAATTGCTCCGGGCAGTACGCGCCGCGGCTCAGGGGGAAGCGGTCTTGTCTCCGGCGATCGCCACCCGGCTACTCGGGCAGGTGCGGCGACCGGCGGGCGAAATGGTGAGCGAGCGGGAGCTCGAAGTGCTCCGGCTGGTGGCACGGGGCAGCACCAACCGCGAGACCGCGGACCGTCTCTTCATCAGCGAGGCGACGGTCAAGACCCACCTGCTCCACATCTACGCCAAGCTCGGGGTGAACGACCGCGCCTCCGCGGTCGCCGCCGCCTATGACCGCGGGCTGCTCACCCCCGGTGAGGCGCCGTAAGGCGAGGCCCTACGACGGTACCGGGAATCCCGAGGTGAATTCCCTCACCTCGACGGCGATCTGGTCGAGAATGCCTTCGTCCTCCTTGCGGGTGGCGTCCACCGCCTGGTCGATCCAGGCTGCGATTGGAGCCATGTCGGAGGTGACCATGCCCCTGGTGGTGATCGCCGGCGTACCCAAACGGATCCCCGACGGGTCGAACGGCTTGCGCGTGTCGAAGGGGACCGTGTTGTAGTTGAGCTCGATCCCAGCACGGTCGAGCCCCTTGGCGGCCGGCTTGCCACCTATCTCACGGTTGGTCAGGTCCACCAGGATGAGGTGGTTGTCGGTGCCCCCCGACACCAGGTCGAAGCCCCTCTCCAGCAACGCCTCGGCCAATGCCTTGGCGTTTGCCACGATCTGATGGGCGTAGTCGCGGAACTCGTTGGTCGATGCTTCCTCCAGCGCCACTGCGATGGCTGCCGTCGTGTGGTTGTGCGGACCCCCCTGGAGGCCGGGGAAGACCGCCCGATCTAGGTCCTTGGCGTGCTGGGCGCGGCTCATCAGCATTGCACCTCTCGGTCCGCGCAGCGTCTTGTGGGTCGTGGTCGAGATCACACCGGCATGTGGCGCCGGAGATGGGTGGGCTCCACCCGCCACCAATCCGGCGATATGGGCGATGTCCGCCACGAGGACGGCCCCGACCTCGTCGGCGACGGAGGCGAATGCGGCGAAGTCGATGGTGCGCGGGATGGCGGTCCCGCCGCACCAGATGAGCTTGGGCCGCTCCTCCTTGGCCAGCCGTCGAACGTCGTCCATGTCGACCATGCCGGTGTCGGCTCGGACCTCGTATTGGACGGACCGGAACCACTTCCCGGTCGCCGACACGTTCCACCCATGTGTGAGATGGCCGCCCATGGGGAGGGCCATCCCCATGACCGTGTCGCCCGGGTCACAAAAGGCGAGATAGACGGCCAGGTTGGCTGGTGAGCCCGAGTAGGGCTGGACATTGGCGTGCTCGACCTCGAAGAGTCGCTTGGCACGTTCTCTTGCGAGCTCCTCGATCGGGTCGATGAACTGCTGGCCCTCGTAGTAGCGGCGCCCCGGGTAACCCTCGGAGTACTTGTTGGTGAGCACGGTGCCTGACGCCTCGAGCACGGCGCGCGACACGTAGTTCTCCGAAGCGATGAGCCGGATCTTCTCCGCCTGCCGTTGTTCCTCCGCCTCGATGAGCCGGGCGATCTCCGGGTCCACCTGCTCTATGGAACTGGGGTCGGTCATGGACGGCCTCCTTGAGACGCCAAGCGTAGAGCGGGACCCCTTACAATCCCCGCCCACGCCATGGGAGGGGCTGGATGGACGGATACGACTGGTTGGTGCTTCTTCACATCATCGCGGCGACCGTCTGGGTGGGCGGGGGATTCGCCACCCAGGTGTACGCCGAACGGGCGAGACGCACCGCCGACCCGGCGAGGCAAGCGAGCTTCGGCAGGGACATTCAGTGGGTCGGGAGCCGAATCTTTGCCCCCGCTTCGCTTGTGGTGATCGTGGTCGGCATCGTGATGGTGCTGGTGAATCCCGCTTGGGACTTCAGTCAGCTTTGGATCACGCTGGCGCTCGCCGGGGTGGCCATCTCCGTCATCACCGGCGCCGTGTTCCTCGGGCCTGAATCGGGCCGGATAGGGAAGTTGATCGGGGAGCGGGGCGTCGAGGATCCCGAGGTGCAGCGGAGGATCGGGCGCACCCGCGTCATATCGCGGATCGACTATGTGGTGTTGCTCCTGGTGGTCGGGCTGATGGTGTTCAAGCCGGGTATCTGAGCGCATCAATCGAGTGTTACCGGCCCAGCGCGCAGCACCCGTGGCACCGGCCCGGTGAGGTCGATCACCGTCGAGGCGACTCCGCCGGGGCAACGCCCGGGCAGGTACACGGCCACGGCTTTCCCGAATACCCCGCCGCGCCTCGTCGTGGTCCATCGATTCCGGCTCTCCCGAGAGGTTCGCCGATGTGATTGCAAGCGGCCCGGACGCGGCGAGGAGTTCGAGCAGAGCCGCGTGATCGGGAACTCTCACTCCGACGGTTCCCGCATCCGGATCACCCACCCATCCGGGCATCGAATGTCGGGTCGGCAAGACCAGAGTGAGGGGTCCGGGCCAGTGGAGCGAGGCAAGCTCGGCCGCCCCCGAAGTCATCGAGACCAGCGTCTCGGCCTGTTCGAACGATCCGACCATGAGCGATATCGGCTTGTCGGCGGGACGGCCCTTGATCTCGTAGAGCCTGGCGACCGCCCGTGGATCGGATGGCTCTACGCCGATGCCGTACACGGTGTCGGTGGGCACGCCAATTACAAGGCCGGAGCGCACCGCCTCCACCGCCTGGGCGATCAGGGAACTGGTCGAATCGCCCATCTAGGGCGTTCGCCGACCGGTAGCCTCGTCCGAACCAGGAGGGATACCACGATGGATGCATCCCGGCTCGGCTCGGTTCCGCTGTTTGCCCAACTCGGCCGGCACGACCGTCAGCAGGTGGCCCAATGGGCCGAAGAGGTGGAAGTGGAGGAGGGAGCCGACCTCATTCGTGAGGGCGACTTCGCCCACGAGTTCTTCGTGATCGAGGAGGGAACCGCCAACGTCGAGCACGATGGCCGGATCCTCACCGAGCTCACCAAGGGTGAATTCTTCGGCGAGATCGGCCTCGTCGAGCACGTGCGCCGCACCGCGACGGTTACTGCCACCAGCCCCATGCGGCTGGTGGTGATGTTCGAGCGTGAGTTCACCGCCATGGAGGAGCAGTTGCCCGCTGTGGCCGATCAGATCAAGGAAGCCATCCGGCAGCGCTGCTCGCAGATCGCCTGACTTCAAACACAGCATCTGGCTCCCTTGCGCGCAACGAGGATCCGATCGCGGCCAGCGAGGTCGCGCCTCAGGTCCACATCGAGCCACGCCCCGAATGCGGCGACCGCAGCCTCGCCCTGAGTCTCGCCGATCTCGCAGAAAACCCAACCGCCCACCCCGAGCCACCAGGGCGCGTCGGTAGCGATCCGGTCGATCAGTTCGAACCCGGACTCCCCGGCAACGAGTGCCTCCCGGGGCTCGTGGTCCCTGATCTCGACCGGCAGTTCGGGCCATTCGTCTTCGGCGACATAGGGCGGGTTGGACACGAGTAGATCGATGCGCTCGCGCAGATCGTCGGGCAGGGCGTCGAAGAGATCGCCGTGGTGGAAAGCGATTTCGAGCCCCAGCCTGGATGCGTTCTCCGCCGCCAGGAAAAGAGCCTCCTCTGAGATGTCGGTAGCGTGCACCCGAGCCTCCGGGAAAGTCGCTTTGAGCGCCAGCGCAAGCGCTCCTGAACCGGTGCAAAGATCGACGATCACCGTTCCCGGCCCTGCTTCGCCCAACGACGTGGCCGCCTGCTCCCAAAGCTGCTCGGTCTCGGGCCGGGGTATCAGCGAGCGCCGATCGACCATCAGCTCGACGGGGCCAAAATCCACTACACCCTCGATGTACTGCAGCGGCTCGCCGCCCAATCGCCGCGCCACCAGAGAGGCGAGGTGCTCGGCTTCGCCGGGAGACGAAGGTGCGATGTGAACGGCACGACCGCCGGTGGCGACACGAGTCAGACGGTCCGCCTCGTGTCGCGGAAGTGAATCGATGGACACGTCATCAAGTGTCCCAGATCCGAGGGAATGGCGCGCCGGTGGCCCAGGGCAATTGGGCATATTGGGCTATTGGACTGCTTGGCCGTCACCGACGACGACGACGCCGCCCGGTGCCTTCCTAAAGCGGAACCAGGCCCAGAAGCTCACCGACACGAGGGCGAACCCGGCGAAGAGCGAACCGGCGACCAAGAACGGCGTTGCCGACTCCAGCGGCCCATATCCCTGTCCGGGATGGGCGAGAAAGTGGATCACCGCGAAGGCTCCAAACCCGAACAGCGCCGACCACACCCATCGGTTCCAGCGAAAGACCTTCTCCCCTGCCAGGAACCGCATTGGAGCCAAGGCGAAGACGAGTCCCTCCAACCCGGCGATGAACAGCGTCGCCAGCGCGGCGTCTCCGGCAACCGCCCCTAGCGTCGGAGCAGAACCGAGCGACGGATGGGTCGCCGACCAGGCGAGCCATGCCCCGAGCCCGACTACTGCGGCGAGTGCCGCCCCGGTTGCAGCCGCCCGGCCTTCTTGGCGTTTGCTGAGGACCACGGCTACGGCCACCCCAGCGAGGATGCCGTAGAGGTAACCCGGGAGAAAACCGATCATCCGCGAGACGAGCACGCAGGCTGCGGCAACGAGCAGAGCGCCAGGGAGAGCCCGAACCGAGATCCCGATGCCTGGCTGGGCTCGTCGGAGCATCAATGCGGTCGTCCCCGTCCCAACGAGCGTCAGCGCCACGAAGGCGGCCAACGTGCCCAACACCAGGCCGATGGTGGTCGTGTTCCATCCGAAACCGGGATCGAGCAAACCACCGAGAACTGCCCCGACGACGATGCTGCCGCCCAGCGTCCACCAACTCGCCCGCACCCGTTCGCGCCTTGCCTTGGACGCCTCGTTGCGACGCTTGCCAAACCAGGCGAGGACCTCGTCGTAGTGCTCGTCAAGCGTCCGGTTGAAGAGTTCGGCAGGAAATGGCATCAGAAGTACCAGCAGGGCCGCCAGCAGCAGATTGGCCCCTATCACGAGCGGGTCGGTGGAGACCTCCCCCACCTGGTTGACCGATGCCACCACCGCGGATACGCCTGGTGGTGTGGTGCCATCTCCGCCGTTCGACTGATCGGTCCCACCCGGGTCGGACACCGGTGCTACCGCAACGACCGATGTTGTCGTCGTCGCCGGCACAGTGGTGGTGGGCGGCTGAGTCGTCGTCGGCGGAAGCGTGGTCGTGGTCGGCGGAATGGTCGTCGTGGTAGGCGGAATGGTTGTGGTCGTCGTGGCCGGCGCCGGCGGGGTATCAAGCCGTTCTGCCACGAGTTCGGTGTTGATGGCGCGCCAGCCGAGAAGCTCACCGGACTCGGGGTCGAAGACGATCCAGTCGTATGTGTTCAAGGTCCCTTCGACCGCGGTTGCCATGACCCCATCGACCGTGCGTTTGGAATCGGTCACGCGGAAAGAGGTGGGCCGTGCGTCTGGTACTCCATGACCGGCACCGGCAAAAGAGCATGGGCCGTGGTAGCGGCGACCGGATTGTGTCAGATCACAGTTCCAGGTGATTGCAGGGTTCCACTGCCATGTGAAACAGAGGTTTCCACCACAGCTCTCCATCGTCGTCTGGAACGTAACCCCCACTGGAGGACCGGGCCCCTCGGGCGCCTCTTCGCTTGTCTGGTCGCCGACTGGCACCGAATCCACGACGTTGAGCGTGATCTCCCAATGCCCCTCTACCTCCCCCGGTTTCCTCGAACCCGGGTTTTCCTGGGCGAATGCGGAGCCTGATATGCCCGCGATCAATAGGCCGATGACCACCGCCATCGACCACAACCTCGCTCCGTGTCTCCGCTTCATATCCATCTCCTCCCAGGTCTCACATCTTCGAGGTGACGCCCAAAACGACGCCAAATGTCACGCCGTCCCCCACGCAGAGGCTGGCCTGGAATGGCCAGCGTGAACCGGATGTGGCTCCGGATAGCGGTGTCGGGTGGGTCGTCGCCCCAGAGTCGCTCGATCAGCATTTGGGTACCAACGACCTCGCCTGGTGCGGCCATCAACGCCGCGCAGAGACGACCCCCCATGCCCCCGACAGGTTCATATCGGTCCGATCGACCAATCTCGATCGGACCCAAGATTCGTAGCTGCATCCCCGCTGTTGAGCGTAAGAGCACTCAGGGCCAAGTTGGCCAAATCGAATGGGTCCAGCGACTCATTTTGCGAAGGCCGTTTTGGCGACCTATTGGCGGCCGTTTTGGCGGCCTTTTAGGGGTGTGTTGTCTCATTGACAGGTTCTGAGCCTGCCGGCGGATGGCGCCGCGGCTCGCCTCAAAAGGAAACGCAACGTCCTTCACAGCACGTCAAGCGCGGTGGCTAGGGGCGCTCGCCGTGCTGATGCCGAGCCGGCGAAGGATGTCTGGATCCCCCCCTCCCAGACCCGGAAACTGCTCCGGTTCGACACTAAGACAAAGGACTTCGTCGCCGAGCTCGACCTGGCGGGGACCGGCTGCATCGGGTGGCGCAACACAGGCGCTCGCTGTGGGCATGGAGATAACCGAAGACCGTTGGTACCTCAAGCAGTACGACCTCGAAAGCGGTGAGATGGTCGCTGAGGTCAAGATCCCCGGGGCGTAGGGGCACCCCGGGGCGAATCAGTCGCTTTGAGCCAGACGGCGCGTCTGCTCCTCGGCGGCGAGGGCAGCAACGAGTGAGTCGAGATCCCCTTCGAGCACGTCGGAGAGACGTTTCAGCGTGAGTCCGATGCGGTGGTCGGTGACCCTGTTCTCCTTGTAGTTGTAGGTGCGGATCTTCTCCGAACGGTCACCACTCCCGATCTGGGAGCGCCTCGCCCCGGAGAGTTCGGCGTGCCGTCTCTCCTCTTCGGCCTGACGGAGGCGGGCGCGGAGGATGCGAAAAGCCTTCTCCTTGTTCTGGAGCTGGCTCTTCTCGTCCTGGCAGGAGACAACGATCCCCGTGGGGATATGGGTAAGGCGCACAGCCGAGTCCGTCGTGTTGACAGACTGACCTCCTGGCCCGGTGGACCGGAAGACGTCGACCCGTACCTCGTCGGGGCTCAGCTCGATGTCGCTCTCCTCCACCTCGGGCAGCACCGCAACCGTGGCGGTCGACGTATGGACCCGCCCCTGGCTCTCGGTGCGTGGCACCCGCTGCACGCGATGGACCCCGGCCTCGAAGCGGAGACTGCCAAATGCGTCCTTTCCCCCGATGCCGAGCGTGACCCGGGAGAAGCCTCCCGACTCTGAGGGGTGGCTCTCGAGCGTCTCGACAGTGAGTCCGTGGGACTCGGCATAACGCTGGTACATGCGGCTCAGGTCTCCCGCCCATATGGCCGCCTCGTCCCCACCCGCTGCCGCACGAACCTCGATGATGACCGCCCGGCCCTCGTCGGGATGACGCGGTAGGAGGGCGGTGCGAAGCGACTCCTCGAGCCGGGTCGCCTCGGCCTGCCGCTCCTCTGCCATATCGGTGAGGTCCGATGCAAGCTCGGGGTCGTCACCCGCCATGGCCCGTGCCTCTCGGACATCCTCGTCGGCCTGGCGCCAGGAGCGAAACAGATCCACCAGTGAGGTCAGGTCGGCGTGTCGTTTCGCCAGTTCGCGGTAGCTTCGCTGATCGCCAACCACCTCGGGGTCGGCAAGCCGCTGTGTCACGTCATCGAGTTCGCGCTCCGCCTCCTCGAGGCGTTTGAGCATCCCGGCGTCCACGATCAGGCTATCGGCGGATCTTCGACCGGGTCGGCCTCCAACCCAGGGTTGGCAGCCACCCCAGAGGTACTCTCCAACCCAGGGTTGGCAGCCTACCCCACCGGTACTCTCCAAGCCAGGGTTGGCCGGGGTGACAACGCCTCCCGCCGGCTCGCCGACCTGGGGGACGACGCTTCCGGCCTCTGCATCCAACTCGCCGCGAGATTCGACTTCAGCCCGACCCGTCGGGTCCATCGCCGCGAGCAGGCTGGCCACCGCCACCGGGATCATCTGTCCCTCGGGCACACGTGTGGTAAGCCGCTGCAGCCACAACCCTGGGGCGGCGAGCACCTTCCCGAGCGTGCCCTCGGCCCTCAACCCGGAGAAGCGGAGCAGTTCGTAGGAGACGCCGGCGATCACCGGGATCAGCAGGATTCGGCTGGCGATCAGCCATGGCAGCGACGGCCTACCAAGCAGAGAGAACAGGAGCACCGACAGCAGGACCACCAGCAAGAGGAAGCTGGTCCCGCATCTGGGGTGCTCTTTGGGGTAGCGACCCACGGAGACAGCCGAGAGCTGCTCCCCGGCCTCATAGGCGTGGATCGTCATGTGCTCTGCACCGTGGTACTGGAAGACCCGGCCGATCTCGGGTATCCGCCCGATCCCCCAGATGTACCCGACGAACACCGCCACACGGATCGCTCCCTCCACCAGATGCACCCACCCCGATTGCCCGACGACCCACCTCGCCCCTACTGCGGGGAGCACGACGAAGAGCCCGGCGAAGAGAGCTAGAGCGAGAGCCAGCGACCCGACCACCTGGCCGCGGGACAGGGGCTGCTCGTCCTCTCCGCTGGCGCGCTGAGCCGACCACGACAACGCTCGCATACCGAGGGTCAGCGATTCGCCGAGGACCATCACGCCGCGAATCAGTGGGATGCGGGCCCATCTCGACCGCGACGAAAGGCGAGGCAGATCGTTGCGCGTTGCCTCGATGACGCCCGACGGGGTGCGGACCGCCACCGCCCAACCGGCGGGTGCCCTCATCATCACACCCTCGATCACGGCTTGGCCCCCGACGGTCTGAGACGGATCCCGACTCATCGGTGGTCAGCCGATCGCGGCGGCCGCCGGTGGCTCAGGACTCTTCGGCGGCGGGCTCCGCCGCGGTGTCACCGCTGGCGGAACGGGTGAAGGACGTCTTTCCGTACCGCTTCTGGAACCGCTCGACTCGTCCACCGCTGTCCACCAGCTTCTGGCGGCCGGTGAAGAAGGGGTGGCACTCGTTGCACAGTTCGACGTGCATCTCGGGCTTGCCACTCGTAGAGCGGGTGGTGAAGCTGTTCCCGCAGGAGCAGATCACCTTGGTCTCGGTGTAGTCGGGATGGATCCCGGTCTTCACTGCATCCTCCTGATCGTTCAGCTACTGCTCCGCGCCACCTCGGCGAGGAACTCGGGGTTGGACTTGGTGTTCTTGAGCCGGTCGATGAGCAACTCCAGCGCGGCCCCCGGCTCGAGGGCGAGCAACACCCGCCGCAGCTTCCACACCTGGAGCAGCTCCTGTCGGTCGAACAGCAACTCCTCCTTCCGTGTTCCCGAGCCTTCGATGTCGATGGCCGGGTAGATCCGCTTGTCGGCGAGCTTGCGGTCGAGCCGGAGCTCCATGTTCCCGGTCCCCTTGAACTCCTCGAAGATGACCTCATCCATCTTGGAGCCGGTCTCGACGAGGGCGGTCCCGAGGATGGTGAGGCTGCCACCTTCCTCGATGTTCCGGGCGGCTCCGAAGAAGCGCTTCGGCGGGTAGAGGGCGGTCGAGTCGACACCACCGGAGAGGATGCGTCCCGAGGCCGGCGTGGCCAGGTTGTGGGCGCGAGCAAGACGGGTGATCGAGTCGAGCAGGATGAGGACGTCGGTCCCCATCTCGACTAGCCGCTTTGCCCGCTCCAGGGCCAGTTCGGACACCTGGCAGTGCTCCTCGGCGGGGCGGTCGAAGGTCGAGTAGACGACCTCGCCCTTCACCGAGCGCTGCATGTCGGTGACCTCTTCCGGCCGCTCGCCGACCAGGACCACCATCAAATAGACCTCGGGGTTGTTGAGGGTGATCGACTGGGCGATCTCCTTGAGCACCGTCGTCTTACCGGCCTTTGGCGGCGAGACGATCATCCCCCGCTGTCCTTTCCCGATGGGGGAGATCAGATCCATGATCCTGGCGATCATCCCGTTGGGCTTGCCGTCCAACTCGAGCCGGAGCCGCGAGTCGGGGAATAGAGGAGTGAGCTTCTCGAAGCGGGGCCGGCGGTGCGCCTCATCGACGGTCATCCCGTTGACCGAGTCGATCCGGATCAGGGCGGGGAACTTCTCCTGGCTGCGCGGCGGGCGGATCGGACCCTCGACCAGGTCGCCTCGCCGCAGGCCGAACTTGCGCACCTGACTCGCCGAGACATAGACGTCGCGGTCGCCGGGTAGATAGCTGGTGACCCGGAGGAACCCGTATCCCTCTGGAAGGACGTCGAGAATCCCCTGACGGATCTCGAGTTCGCCCTCCGGGATCTGCGGTTCGCGGTCACTCCGCTCGTAGCCCTGGGGTCCCATGCCCTGGCCGCCGCGGCGGCGGCGCCTTTTGCGGTTCCCGTCGCGCCCGCCGTCCCAGTCGCGCCGGTCGTCGTCGCGCCGATCGTCGTCGCTCGCGACCCGAGGCGCGGAGTCGTCGACCGGTTCATCCTCGGTCGGCTCCGGGGCGGGCGTGCTGCTCGGCTCCGGGGCGGGCGTGCTGCTCGGCTCGGGCCGGGGCAGCGCTGCGGGAAGCTCGACCACGGGGAGGCTCTCACCGCTCGGCTGATAGCCGTCGGCGTTCATGATGGCGTCGATGAGGTGGGCCTTCTGCAGGCCGTCGGTCTCGATGCCGACCGCTTCGGCGATCTGGCGGAGATCCCTGATCGACTTCCCCTGGAGTTCCGCTCTGGTCGTCATATGGTCCTTTCACCGTCGCCTTGATCGGCTCTGGCTAGAGAGATGCCGGGTCCACCGGTGGGGAGGTTCTCCGCACCGCCGGAGCGGCTTTGCTGAATCGTTCAGCCGGACCTACTGGCTCCGTCTTTGCCCGCACAGTCCACGACGGGATTACCTAGAGGTGAGTGCCGTGTGGCTCGGGGGTCCTCCGCGACGGAAGATGAGCACGGGAGTGACGAATCGGTGGGCATTGTACACAGCCGCGTTCGCTTTCCAAGCCGCCTTCAACCCGTTTCCTCCACGGCCTCCCAGATGAAGCTGCGGGCCGCTTCCAAACCGGCCGGGATGGTGACCAACCGCTCGGTCCGATCGATGATCCCAGCGAGTTCGGCGGGGAGCGCCGGCTCCATTCCCGTTGCTGCCGCTACCGCTTCGGGGAACTTGGCCGGGTGCGCCGTCGCCAGGCTCACCAGCGTCGTCCCCGGCGGCCGTGACCGCTTCCCGGCTGCGACGCCGATCGCAGTGTGCGGGTCTATCAATCGCCCCGTCTCGCGGTAGACATCGGCGATCGCAGCCTCGGTTGCCTCGTCATCCAGCCAGGCTGCCGAGAAGAGGCGACGCAACCGGGTCGAGGTATCTGCGGGGAGATCGAATGAGCCATTCGTGCGGAGTTGGCGGACCGCCTCACCCACTCGAGGTCCTGCACCGCCGAGCAGGTCGGCGAGGAGCCGTTCCATGTTCGAAGGTACCTGGATGTCCATCGCCGGGGAGAGTGTGTGAACCACCGGCTCGATGGTCAATCGTCCATCGACGATCAGGTCCGTCAGCCCGTGGTTGCGGTTGGACCCGACAACCAGTTGGCCCACCGGGATCCCCATCTTCGAAGCGGCGTACGCCGCATAGACGTTGCCGAAGTTTCCGGTCGGAACCGAGAACACCAGTTCGCCTGGTGGTATTCCCAACCGTGCCACCGACCAGGCAGCGAATGCGGTCTGGGGGGCTACGCGCGCCCAGTTGATCGAGTTGAACCCGGCCAACCGGTGTTTCGGGGCGAGATCGGGATCGGCGAGCAGTGCCTTGGCCAGATCCTGACAGTCGTCGAAAGTCCCATGGATGGCGACGGCGTGAACGTTGCTCTCCTCCACAGTCGTCATCTGGCGGCGCTGGATGTCGGAGATACGGCCTTCGGGGTAGAGGATGACGACGTCGATCCCGGTTCGCCCCCGCAACGCTTCGATCGCAGCAGACCCCGTGTCGCCTGAAGTTGCACCAAGGACGAGGACACGCTCTCCGGTGCGCTCCACCGCCGCCTCCATCATCGCCCCCAGCAACGCCATGGCGTAGTCCTTGAAGGAGAGGGTCGGCCCCCAGGTGAGGTCGAGCAGCCAGTCGTCGTCACCCAGTCGCACGAGAGGTGCGACCTCGGGGTGGCGGAACCGCGCGTAGTTCGACTCCGCCATCGCTCCGATCTCGTCAGCATTGAAGAAGGGAGCGGCGAAGGGAGCCACCATCGTCACCACGACCTCGGGATACGAACGTCCCACGAGTGCCACCGCGTCCACCTGCGGCCAGCTCTCCGGCACGTACAGCCCGCCATCTGGTGCCGGGCCTCCCAGTAGCAAGTCGCCAAACCCGGTCAGTGCCGGACCACTGTCGCGGGTGGAGCGGTATCTCATGCGAGAGGACGGCGGGCGGCGGACGGGGGACGGGGGACAGAAGGTAAGGCGGAAGGCGGAGGGCGGAGGGCGGAAGCGAAAGGACGGCGGACGGCGGACGGCGGACGGCAGCCACAATTTCCGTCCCACCGCAAGGGGGAAGGGGCCCGCTGCGGAGCAATGGGTGGGGGGGCAGTCGAGCCTTCCAACGGTGATCGACTCGCGGTGCTACACAGTTGGGAGTTCGTCAGCCCCCGTCTCCCGACGCCTTCGGCGGCGGGTACTCCCCCCAAGGTGGGAGCGGAATCACCTCTCGCGTCGTGCCAAGTCATCAGTCCTCGGCGATGACCCTGAGCGTCGCCGCCACTTGGCGCACGACACTCAGGTCTTCGAGGTCGGCCACGGTCTTCCGGTGGCGCCACTCGGCGGCGCTGTGGGTGACGAGGAGGAGGGTCGCCCCGTCGCCGCGCCCTTCCTGCCATACCGAGGCGATCGACACCTGATGTCGGCCGAACACCGAGGCGATCTCGGCGAGGACGCCGGGAGCGTCCACCACTTCAAGCCGGAGATACCACCGGGTCTCGACCTCGGCCATGTCCCGCACCCTTCCGGGGGCGAAGCGGACCCGCGGCGCCACCTGCGCCCCGGCCAACAGCTCGCGGGCTGCGTCGATCACATCACCGAGCACGGCGGTGGAGGTGGGCTCGCCACCGGCACCAGGCCCCGAGAACAGGAGCTGCCCGATCGATGGACCCTCGATGTAGATGGCGTTTTGGGCGCCTCGCACCGCAGCAAGTGGGTGCCGGCGTGGGATGAGCGTCGGATGGACCCGGACGCTCACTCCCTCAGCCGTCTCCTCGGCGATCGCCAGCAGTTTGGGCACATAACCAAGGTCGGCGGCGTGGCGAACATCGTCAGCGGTGATCGAGCCGATCCCCTCGCGGTGAACCTGATCGCCCGCCACCCATGTACCGAAGGCCAGACTGGCCAGGATCGCCGCCTTGGCTGCTGCATCGGCTCCTGAGATGTCTGCCGTGGGATCGGCTTCGGCGTAACCGAGCCGCTGCGCCTCGACCAGCGTCTCGTCGAGCGGACGGCCGTCTTCCGCCATGGCGGTCAGGATGAAGTTGGTGGTGCCGTTGACGATCCCGAGCACCCTGCTGAGCCGCTCCCCGGCGAGCGACTCGGATAGCGGGCGGATGATCGGGATGCCACCGCCGACCGCCGCCTCGAACAGGAGCGAAACCCCCATCTCGGCGGCCGTCTCGATCAACTCGACCCCGCGTGCCGCGACCAGCTCCTTGTTCGCCGTGACCACGGGCTTGGCGTGTCGCAACGCGGCGGAGCACCAGCTCTCCACCCGGTTCGAGACCACCCATCAACTCGACCACGAGTTGGACCGCTGGGTCGTCTACCAGATCCTCGGGACGGTCCATCAGCAGTGCGGGTGGAATTCCGGAGGCGCGTGGCTTCTCGATGTCGCGGACCGCCACCCCCCGCAGCTCGAGGTCGACGCCGGCCTTGGCGGCGATCGCCTCGCGGTCGTCGAGCAGTTTGCGCGCCAAAGCACCACCGACGTTTCCTCCCCCGAGAATCCCGATACCGACACTCATCGCTCGAAAACGGTAGACGGGCAAAGCAAGACGGCAGCCGGAAGACGGAAGACGAGAGACGGTGTCAGCAGGTGACGTGGAGGATGGCGTTGACGTCGGCGGGGTCGAGATCGCGCAGCAGGGCACAGGCTTCGGCTGTAGGCAGGACCACTAGCTCGACACCCCGGCGCTTGGCCTCGTCGTGCACTTCGGACATGACGGGGAGGCTGCCGGAGTGACCGGACCCCACTATCAGTCGCCGTCCCGACCACGGGATGTCCTCTGCTACCGACAGAGGAGTGTGCCCGCTCTTGAATGGCTTGGAGGGTCGCTTGTCGCGGGGCCGAACCGCACCATCCTCGAGCACGACGTCGTGGTCAAAGCGCTCGCCCTCGACGACGATGGTCCCGAAGCCGGGGTACTCGACGTCCACGTCCGCAAGATAGCCATGAGCGGGCAGCGCTTCTATACGCTCCGGTGATGACTCTCGCGGGGCGGTCGATCGTCGTCACTGGGGCCAGCGGGATCGCTGCCGCCGGAGCACGCCGCTTCGCCGCCGAGGGTGCCGGCGTATTCGTGATCTCCCTCGAGGAATCGGAGTGCGCCGCGCTGGCCGGTGAGATCGTCGCCGAGGCAGGTCGCGCCGCTGGGTGCGGGGCGGATCTTCGAGACGAGAGGGAGACGAAGCGGGCGTTCGATGCGGCAAGGGCGACATTGGGGCGGATCGATGGCGCCTTCCTCGTCGCCGGTGGAAGCGGGCGTCGATTTGGCGACGGACCCATCGACCAGTTGGGTGCCGAGGCGTGGCGCAAGACCATCGAGCTCAACCTGACCACGGCGGCGCTCTCGGTGGCCGAGACGGTGAGGATCATGCTCGGCCAAGACCCCGAAGGCGGCTCCGTGGTGATGGTGAGCAGCGCCATCGCCCGCCACCCGTCTCCCCGGCACTTCGGGACCCATGCCTACGCCGCGGCGAAGGGAGCGCAGCAAGCCCTGGTCACGGCGCTCGCCGCCACCTACGCCCCCCGTTCGATCAGGGTCAATGCCATCGCTCCCGGGCTGGTCGACACTCCGATGGCGGCGAGGGCAGCGTCGGACCCGCAGATCCAGTCCTATGCCAGAGCCAAACAGCCGCTGGCAGGGGGCATGCTCGACCCGTCGGACGTGGCGGCCGCCGCCGGATTTCTGTTATCCGACGATGCTCGGATGGTCACCGGTCAGGTGCTGGCGGTGGATGGCGGGTGGGGCGTCACCGAAGCGGGCACCTAACGGATCAGACCCCAAGCTCATCCCTGACCTCGGCCACCCCGCTCACCAGGCTGGCCAGCTTCGCCTTGGCTGCCCAGCGCGCTGTCTGGCTCAGACCGCAGTCGGGGGCCAATGCCAGACGATCGGCAGCCACATATTGGAGGCACCGCCGCACTCGGTCGGCGATCACCTCGGGGGTTTCCACCCAATAGCTCTTGACGTCGATCAGACCGACGGCGACGTCGTGCCGCTCCCCCACCTTCTCGATCGCCTCGAGCTCGGCCATCTCCCTCCCCGCCATCTCGAGGTGGACCTCGTCGGCGGCTATGTCGAGGAAGGCGGGGAACAAGGGGGCGTAGCTACGGGGAGCGACCGCATGGCCCTTGTAGTTGCCAAAGCAGAGGTGGGCATCGATGCGGCAACGACCGGCCACCGGTGCAACGGTTCGGTTGAAGACCTCGACCATCCGATCGGGGTCCTCACGGTGGGCGTAACAGCTCATCGATGGCTCATCCACGCAGATCTCGGTGGCGCCCGCTTCCACAAGCATGCCCAGCTCGGCGGAGACCAGCGGCAGCAGCGCCTCGGTGATGGCCCAGCGGTCGGGGTAGTCATCGTTGGGAATGAGGCGGCCGCTGAGCGTATACGGCCCGGGCACGCTCACCTTGAGCGGCACGCCGGGAGGCGCCAGACGCTGCAGCCGGGTGTACTCATCGACCACGCCGAGACCCCTCTCGGCACCCAACCGGCCGCTGATGCGGTGACGGCCCCGCTGGTCGTGCGCCGGCGGCCCGAACTCTCGTTTCGTCGGCTCTGCGGCCTCGATCCCGTCGAGGAACCCGTAGAACGAGAGGTTGAAGTCGAGCCGGGTCTGCTCGCCGTCGGTGACCACGTCGGCGCCTGCGCCGAGTTGGTCGGCGAGTGCCACCGTCACCGCGTCGTCCTGCATCTCGGCGATGTCGTCGGCCCCGAATTCGTCGAGACGGCGCGAGGCGAACTCGAGCCAGCCGGGGAACGGCCAGCTACCGACCAGGGTGACGCGGCAGCGGTTGCATCGGCTCGCCTTCCATGTCTAGACAACCTGCAGCCCGATGTGGGACCATCCCCCGATGGAAACTGCACCGCCCGAGTCTGACACGGCCCTCACCGTCGCAGACGTCAGCTACGAAGATCTGGCCGGGGCCATCGACCACTCGCTCCTCCGCCCGGAACTGACCAGGGACGAGGTCATCGCCGGATGCCAGCTGGCAGCGAAGTATCGGGTGGCGTCGGTCTGTGTCAGGCCCGCCGATGTCGCCCTGGCCGGCTCGCTGCTCGAGGGATCGGGGGTGGCGGTGGGAACGGTTGTCGGTTTCCCCCACGGTTCGCACAGCACCTCGACCAAGCGGTTCGAGGCGGAGGTCGCCGTCGCCGAAGGCGCCAGCGAATTGGACATGGTGATAAACATCGGTGCCCTCCGCTCCGGGGACGACTCCTTCGTCGAGTCCGATATCCGTACGGTGGTTGGAGCTTCGGGATCGGCCCTGGTGAAGGTGATCCTGGAGAACGCCTACCTCGACGACGAGCAGAAGGTGCGAGGGTGCCGACTCGCCGAGGCGGCCGGAGCCGACTACGTGAAGACCTCGACCGGCTTCGCTCCGGGTGGCGCCACCATCGCCGACCTCAAGCTGATGCGTGCCAGCGTGTCATCCGCAGTCAAGGTGAAGGCGGCGGGTGGCGTCAGGAACCTGGACGGCCTTCTCGAGGTGCTCTCGGTCGGGGTCAGCAGGGTCGGCGCCACCCAGACGGCCGCCATCCTCGACGACTACCGGGACCGCACCGGCTAGGCCGGGTCGGACTGCATACCGACGAGCGCCGCACCGATGGCGCCGGCAGCCGAGCCGAGCGAAGCGGCCACCACATCTATCTGGTCGGTGGGTACAAGGGTCACCCGCTGGCGGACGGCGTCCCTTATCGGACCGAGCACCAGTTCGCCCGCGGCGGCGATCCCTCCGCCGACGACGATCCGCTCCGGTCCGAAAACGGCGACGACGTTGGCCAGACCAATCCCGAGCCAGCCGGCGGCGGCGCGCACCGTGCCGATACTCCGCTCGTCGCCCTCGGCCACGCCTGCATAGACCTCCTCCACCGTCGCCTTGCCCGCCGCCTCAGCCAACACGTCGGATCGAGCCAGGGCTTCGATGCACCCATGGTTACCGCAGCCGCACAACGGCCCATCGGGAAGCACCGTTTGGTGGGCGATCTCACCGGCGACTCCGAAGGCACCAAGGTGGAGCTTGCCGTCGATCATCACCCCGCCGCCGATCCCGGTGCCCAGAGTGATGCAGACGAGCGTGCCGCAACCTGCGCCCGCCCCCAAGGTCCCCTCGGCGAGGGTGAAAGCGCGGGCATCGTTGATCATTTGGACACCGCGCCCAGTTCCTGTTCCAATCTGGCGCGCAGCGGGTAGCCCGCCCACGGCCCGGGGAGATTGGGGAAGAGCAGAACGCGGCCGTCTGCCGGGTCGAACAACCCCGGGATCCCGAGGCCGATCGTCTGAACCGGCCCGTGCCGCTCGATGGCCCACCGCGCCACCTCGGCCAGCCTTTCGACCACGCCTTCCGGCCCGTGCTGTGCATCGGTGGGAGACGTCGCCCTCGCCACCACCTCGGAGTCGTCGAGCACCACCGCCTTGACGTTGGTGCCTCCCAGGTCGAGACCGAGATGACGAGTCATCACCCCACCCGGTCGGTCGCGTCGCGATGGAGCACCGCGGCGAACACATAGCGCTCAGCGGCGTACACGGTCTCGGTGTGCTCGAGGGGCGATCCGTCCTGGTCGGATATGGTGCGGCGCTCCACCAGCACGACCGGCTCGACCAGACCGAGCAAGCGCCGTTCCCTTGCGGTGGCGGGTCGCGCCATCACTTCCGCTTCGGCCCGCGTCGGGATCCATCCATTGGCCTCGAAGGCATTGTGGAGCGAGCCCCGCTCCAGATCGGCGCCGAGCACGGCCGAGCAACGGGTAGAGAAGACGACCCGCTCGATCGCCATCGGCGTGCCGTCGGCCAGCCTGAGCCGCTCCAACACGAGGGCGCCCTCTCCAGTTGTCAGACCCAGCGCCTTGGCCTCCACTGCCGACGACTCGACCGTTCCCGATGCGAGGATCTGCGAGGTGGCAGACATGCCGCGGCTTCGCATGCTGTCGGTGAACGACAAGGGAGATCCAAGCACCCGCGGTACCGGGCGCGGCGCCACGAATGTGCCCTGCCCCCGGGTGCGGTAGAGCAACCGCTCGTTGGCCACAGTCTGGACCGCCTGGCGCGCGGTCATCCGGCTCACCCCGAAGTGCTCGCAGAGCTCGGCATCCGACGGGAGCCGGTCGCCCGGGCGGGAACTCGCCACCAGCCGCCGCAGGTGATCGGCGATCTCCTCGTACCGTGGCGGGGTCTTCGTAGTCATCGCGCCCTGCTCCGATGCTACATGTCTAGACATTTGATACGATCCGCCGATGCGGTCGTCCGCCGGACGCTGGCTCGCCGAGGCGCGAACGGTGCTCGAGCGAATCGAGCAGTCTCAGATGGGGTCGATCTTCGCCGCCGCCGAGCGGTGCGCTCAAGCCATTGTGTCGGGGGGACTGGTCCACCTGTTCGGTACGGGCCACTCCCGAATACCCCTCGAGGAGATGTTCCCCCGCTACGGGTCGTACCCCGGCTTCCATCCCATCGCCGAGCTATCGATGACCTTTCATACCCAGGTGGTCGGCTCCAACGGGCAGCGGCAGGCGATGTTCATAGAGAGGACCGAAGGGCTCGCCGGGGAGATCTTGGCCAACTTCAACTTTGGTGAATCGGACGTGATGATCGTCTTCAGCGTGGGTGGACTGAGCGCCGTCCCCATCGAGATGGCCATGGGGGCAAGGGAACGAGGGATGACCGTCGTTGCGGTCACATCGCTCGCCGAGTCGACCGCCACCGAGCCTCGTCATCCCACCGGGACCAGGCTGGCGGACCATGCCGACATCGTGATCGACCTGTGCACCCCGGTGGGAGATGCAATGGTGACGCTGGAAGGGTTGGCCACACCGGTCGGGCCAGGCTCCACCGTCGCCTATGCCGCGGTGGTCAACGAGATAAAGGTGCAGACCGCAGAGTTGCTGGTGGCGGTGGGGAAGATGCCCCCGGTTATCACCAGTGCCACAGTCGCCGGCCCGGCCGAGGCGTCGCGCCTGTTCGACGCCGCCTATGCCCAACATGCGAGGGGGATGGCGAAGGCAATCTCGCCTTGAGTAGATCTTTGTCCTTGCATCAGTCAGAAGTTCCATGCTTAATGGACGAACTGTGGGAGGAAGTGGGTCGCACGGGATGCTTCTCGACCTGATACGGACCGGGGAGGCGACGACTCGCCGCGAGCTCGCCCACGTCACCGGTCTCTCTCGGTCCACCGTGGCGGTCCGCATCGAGAATCTCCTCGCCGAGGGTCTCATCGCCGAGGTGGGCGAAGCACCTTCGAGCGGAGGCAGACCGCCGGCCGTCCTCGGGCTCAACCAGGAGGCCGGCGTCGTGCTCGCTGTGGACCTCGGCGCAACACATGCCCGTGTGGCCGTCACCGACCTCGGAGCAGCGCCGATCGCAGACACGGCCCTCGACCTGGACATCGCATCGGGTCCCGAGAACGTCCTCGGCACCATCAATCAGGTTCTGGTCGTACTGCTCGACACCACCGGGCGACCCCCAGGTGAGGTCAAGGGGATCGGCATCGGTGTGCCGGGGCCGGTCGAGTACGCCGCCGGAAGGGCGGTGACCCCGCCGATCATGCCCGGGTGGGACAGTTACCCGATCCGCGACCGCTTCGTGGATCGTTATCACGTGCCGGTGCTGGTGGACAACGACGTCAACATCATGGCCAGGGGCGAACACTGGGCCGCAACAGAGCCATCTGACGATTTCCTCTTCGTCAAGGTGGGTACCGGGATCGGATCGGGGCTGATCCTCGGTGGCAGGCTCCACCGCGGCGCCCTCGGCGCTGCCGGGGACATCGGCCACGTCCAGGTGGCAGCAGCCGAGGGGATTGTCTGTCGTTGCGGCAACACCGGGTGTCTCGAGTCGGTGGCCGGCGGACGGGCGTTGGCCGCCAGGCTGGGCGCTGCGGACACCCGTGCCGTGGTAGCCCTGGTCAAGGGCGGAAACCGCGACGCCATCCAGGCGGTGCGCGAAGCCGGCCGTCTTATCGGACAGGTGCTCGCCTCGACGGTCAACCTGCTCAACCCGGGGACCATCGTCCTCGGAGGCGATCTCGCCGACGCCGGTGACCAGTTGTTCGCCGGGATACGCGAGGTGGTCTACCGCCGCTCCACCGCCCTCGCCACCAGCCGCCTACAACTGATCCCCAGCATCCTCGGGGACCGCGCCGGGGTGACGGGTGCGGCGGCGATGGTGATCGATCACGTGCTGTCCCCCCACGGGTGGACCGCACACTCAGCTTGGCCCAAGGGGGGGTCCGATGACGGGACGGCCAGATGAAGGGCGCCGGCACCGCCGGCGCCGCCAGGCAACCAAGAGAGGAGGAAGCATGCGACGACCGATAGGTCGGAGCGTCGGACTGCTGGCTCTGCTCGTCGTCTTCGCCCTTGTGGCGGCGGCGTGCGGCGGGGACGGCGGGACCGACACAACCGCGGCGGGGGGGACCGCTACCACCGCAGCGGGAGGTACCGAGACCACGGCCGGTGGGGGGACAGGCACAACCGCGGCAGGAGGTACCGAGACAACGGCGGCGGCAGGGGGCGAAGGGCCATTCACCATCGGGGTGAGCAACACCCTGGTCGGCAACGGCTGGCGTGAGCAGATGATCTGCGCGATCAAGGCCGAGGCGCTGGCCAGCGGAGTCGTCGACGAGGTGGTCGTGGTCAACCGCAACGGCGGACCTACCGAGCAGATCGCCGACCTCGAAGAGCCTCATCTAGCCAGGGTGTCGACGCCATCATCTTCAACCCGACCGACCGCGAGGCCCTCAACTCGGTGATCGAGGAGGGCGTCGCGCAGGGGATCGTGGTGGTGGCGGTCGACCAGGCGGTGACCGCCGAAGGCGCCTACGTCGTCACCAACGACCAGGTCGCCTACGGCCGGCTCGGAGCCGAGTGGCTGTTCGAGCAGCTAGGTGGCGAGGGCAATGTCGCCTACATGCGCGGGATCGACGGAGTTCCCGCCGACACCGACCGCGACACCGGCTTCCAGGAGGCGCTCGCCGCCAACCCGGACATCACGGTGGTGGCAGAGGTCTTCACCGGTTGGGACCCGTCGACGGGTGCCCAGCAGGCCCTCGACATCATCACCACTCAGGAGATCGACGGGATCTGGACCTCGGGGATCGACTACACCGTGGTCGAGCAGTTCTCGGCCGCCGACAAGCCCTTCGTGCCGATCGTCGGGGCGGACAACAACGGGTTCGTCCAGCAGCTCATCGAGCTGTAGGGCGACGGTCTGACCGGAGCCGCGGTGACCAACCCGCCGGCCATCGGCGGGGTGGGGACCTCGATCGCCATCTCCGGCTCGCAGGGCGAGGACGTGGAAAGGGAGACGATCCTGACGCCGGAGGTGTTCGACAGCGACGACCAGGAGGCGCTCGAGGGTCTGTACGACCCCGACCAGCAGGTCGGGTGGAGCACGTACGTCGAGATCGACCCATACACCAGCTACGAGGCCGCCCAGGTCTCGGAGTGCAAGGGACCCGGGGAGTGAGCAATCAAGGAACGAGCGGCCTCCGGCCGGGCTCGTTCCTGCTACCCGAGGGGGGTCGGCTGGCCGCCCCCTCGGGCATCCCCCATCCCGTCGACAACTCGGTCACGGCGGAGACTCACCTTTCCCCCGAACCCGCTGCTCCGCAGCGGGACCTTCCCCTGCGGGGGGACGGAATCCTTCACTTCCGTCTTCCGTCTTCCGTCTTCCGTCTCTTCCTCCAATGACCGACCAAACACTCCTCGAGACGCGCCAAGTCGCCAAGAGCTTCGGCTCGGTGGTGGCGCTGCGCTCGGTCGATCTCACGGTGCGACCGGGGGAGATCCATGCCCTGCTCGGCGCCAACGGGGCGGGCAAGAGCACCCTGGTCAAGATCCTCTCCGGGGTGTTCCCGCCGAATTCCGGCACGATAGCGTCAATGGGGCACAGATTTCACCCCGCACGCCCGGCCGATGCGATGGCAGCCGGACTGGCCACCGTGTTCCAGGATCCGGCGCTGATTCCGGATCTGACGGTCGATCAGAACTTCCGCCTCACCGGGGTCGATACGGGTCGGTGCGGATCGTGGCTGGAGACGATGGACATGGGCGATCTCGACTTCGACAGTCTCGTCAGGGAACTTCCTCTCGAGGTCTTGCGGCTGCTCGACCTCTCCCGGGCGCTGGCCCACGACCCGCAGTTGCTCCTGCTCGACGAGATCACCGCCGCCCTTCCCGCCGATCAGGCGGAGCATGTCTTCGCCGTGATGCGGGACTGGGTGGACAAGGGTCGGTCGGTGCTCTTCATCACCCATCGCCTGGCCGAGGTGCTCAGGATGTGCGACCGGGCGACCATCCTGCGCGACGGCCGCAACGTCGCCAGCGTGGTTCCGGGTGAAGGTGGTGAGGCGCGCCTGGTGGAGGCGATGCTCGGCCAGGAGTCGCCGAGGAACATCTCGCCGAGCCGAGCGGACCCCAGGTCCAGCGGCGAAGCGGCTGACGTCGCCTCGAGGCGACCGACCTTCAGTTCGGGCGATCAGGTCAACGGCATCTCCTTCCAGTCTCCGAGCCGGCGAGATCCTCGGAATCGTCGCGCTCGAGGGCCAAGGCCAGGACCGGCTCTTCGATCTCCTGGCCGGAGACCGCCGACCCGACTCCGGCGAGGTCATGGTCGAGGGAAAACCTCTCTCGGCGCGACTCTCCTTACGACGCCATTCGACGCGGCGTGGTGCTGGTGCCGTCCGATCGCCTGCTCGCCTTCTGCCGAAGCGTTCGGTGCGGGAGAACCTGGCCATTCCGCTCTACAACCGGCGCGGTCGCTGGCTCAGCCTCGTCGGGGACGAGGACGAGCGCGCCGACAAGGCGATCGACCGGCTCGTCGATCGACACCCGGGCCCAGCGCCAGGTGCGACGGCTCTCTGGCGGAAACCAGCAGAAGGTGGTCATCGGGCGCTGGCTCGCCTCGGGCTTCCGAACCCTGCTCTGCTTCGACCCCACCCGAGGAATCGACATCCAGACCAAGCGGCAGATCTACGACCTGCTGCGCGAGATCGCCGATGACCGGCGCCGCGGTGCTGATCTACACGAGCGAGTTGCCCGAGATCCCTCTGGTCTGCGACCGGGTGCTGGTGCTGTACACCGGGCGGGTCGTCCACGAGCAGGCCGCGGCCACCGCGACCGAGGAAGGACTGCTGTCGGCCGCCCACGGGCTTGGGGCAGACGGCGTGACACGCCACCGCGCCGCCCGTCACCACGTCGGAGGTGTCGACTGGCCGCGGTGGCGCCGCCGTCAGGGCTGGTCGGTCGGCGTCTGGCTGCTGCTCGTCGTTCTCATCGCCTGGTACACGCCGTTGGTCCCCGACTTCGGCAACTTCCAGATCGCCTCGATCGCCAAGAACAGCCTTCCTCTGATCTACCTGGCGATCGGGCAGGCGGTGATCGTCATCGCCGGTGGCATCGACCTCTCGGCTCGGGGCGATGATGGTGCTCACCAAAGCACGGCGGCCGGTCCTCATGGACGAACAACCGTTGTGCGTGATCTGCCTTGATGGTCGGTCTGGGAATCATGCTCGTCGCCGCTGTTCTCAACGGCGCCGTCGGTTGGGTGATCAACGTCTCACGGGTGCCCGACATCGTGGTGACCCTGGCGACGAGTTTCATCTACTCCGGGCTGGCGCTCATGGTTCTCCCCGGCCCCGGTGGGGGGACCGCCCCGGGCTTCCGGTTCCTCTTCACGGGTCGCGAGACCGGCACCGGATCGAATCTTCTGGCCGGCGCTCGTGATGCTCGATCATCCCGGCCGTCGTCGTGGCCTGGTTCATGCGCGCGGACCCGGACCGGCCTCTCGCTCTACGCCACCGGCAGCGACCGCAACGCCGCCTATCTGTCGGGGTGTCGACACGGCCGGGCCAAGATCATCGCCTATGCCGTCGGCGGGGCATGGCGGCCATCGCCGGGCTGGCCACTGTGGCGATCACCGGCAGCGGCGATCCCCGCTTCAGCATCGGCGCCAACGCCACCCTCAACAGCGTCGCCGCGATCGTCCTCGGCGGCGTCGCCCTGACCGGCGGGGTCGGATCGGTGGTCGGGGCGGTCGCCGCCGCGATCATCGTCTTCTTCCTGAGCCCGATCCTCAGCGCGATGGGGATCGATCCCAACAGCGCCCAGGTCGTCCAGGGGACCTTGATCGCCCTGGTGATGATGCTGGCCGGACTGCTCGGCCTGCGCCGGAGGAGGGCCGAGTGACCGCCGAGATCCAGCCGCTGCTCAACGCTGCCGGGGCCCCGTCGGCAGGCCCGCTGGGCCCGGATCGCTGGCCGATCATCCGCTCTATGGTGCTCGGCGGCGTGCTGGTCGTGCTGATCCTGGTCACCGGCGCGATCCAGCCGAACTATCTCATCGGTCAGCGGGCTTCGCAACACCGCTGCTGCTCGCCGCTCCGCTGGGGATCATGGCCGCGGGGCAGACGATCCTGCATGCTCACCGGCGGCATCGACCTCTCGGTGGCGATGATCGCCACCGGGGCCGCCTACGTCGCCGGCAACCGCTCACCGAGCGGCGCCGCCATCGCCATCGTGTTCGGCCTGATGGTCGGGCTCCTGGCCGGTGCGGCCAACGGCGTCGGAGTGGGCGTGTTCCAGGTCAATCCGCTGATCATGACCCTGGCGATGTCGGCCATCCTCCTCGGCCTGTTCACCTCGTGGGCCCAGACCATTTTCACCGGGTCGACCACGGTCGCGCCGTTCATCAAACGGATGGGGGGTGGGTCCTTCCTCGGCAACCGGATCCCCTACAACGCCCTCGTCTGGGCGCTGGTGGCACTGCTGATCATGTGGATGCTGCAACGGACCGGCCTCGGACGGCTCATCTACGCCGTCGGTGACAATCCGATGGCAGCCCGCCTCTCGGGGGTCCGGATCTGGCAGGTCCACCTGGCGGTCTACACGATCGCCGGGATGCTCGCCGCACTGGCCGGGATCATCCTCGCCGGTCGCACCGGAGCGGTCGACCTGCAACTGGCCAGCAGCTTTCTCCTGCCGTCGGTGGCGGCGGCGGTGATCGGGGGCACCTCGATCTTCGGAGGGGTCGGCAGCTATTCCGGAACGATCCTCGGGGCGCTGATCCTGGCGGTGCTCAACTCGATGCTCACCTTCCTCAACGCCGGTCAGGCGATCCAGCAGGTGGTGTACGGGTTGATCGTCCTCGCCTTGGCCTGGCTCTACGCCCGGGTGACGGCCGAGCGATAGGAGCGGCAATGGCCCTATCGGACATCGAGAGCCGCGGTCGTAGGGGTGGGCTTCATCGGCGTCGCCCACGTCGAGGCGCTGCGGCGACTCGGGGTCGACGTCGAGTGGTGTGGTCGGCTCGAGCCCAGAGCGGGCCGGGCCAAAGGCGGAGGCCGCCAATCTCCCTCCTGTCCTACGACAGCCTCGAGGCGCTCTCGGCCGACCCGAGGTCGATGTGGTCCACATCGCCAGTCCCAACCACCTGCACGCCGAGCAGGTGCGGGCGGTGCTCGCCGCCGGGAAGCACGTCGTCTGCGAGAAACCGCTGGCTCTCGACACCACCGAGACCGCCGACCTCGTCGCCGCGGGCCGAGGCAGCCGGCATGGTCAACGCGGTCTGCTTCAACCTCCGCTTCTATCCGCTCTGCCACCAGATGCGGGCGCATGGTCGCATCCGGCCAGATCGGGCGCCGCGGTTCGTCACCGGCAGCTATCCTCCAGGACTGGCTCCTGCTCGACACCGATTGGAACTGGCGTCTCGTGCCGGACAAGCCGGGGAGCTGCGCGCAGTGGCCGACATCGGCTCGCATTGGCTCGACCTGTCTCGGTTCATCACCGGGCGCAGGATCGTCGAGGTGATGGCCGACCTCCACACCTTCGTACCGGTCCGCCGCCACCCCGCCGGACCGGTCGAGACGTTCGCCGCGAACGAGCGAGGACGACGATCTGGTCGAGGAGGAGATGACCTCCGACGACGCCGCCGGAATCCTGCTTCGCTACGAGGACGGGGCACGCGGGGTCTTGGCCATCTCCCAGGTCTCGGCGGGGAGGAAGAACTCGTTGAACCTGGAGGTCGACGGCTCCGACTCGGCGCTGTCCTGGAACTCCGAGGACCCCGACCGACTCTGGATCGGCCATCGCGGCCGCCCCAACGAGATCTCGCAGCGCGACCCGTCGCTGGCCACCGAGGATGTCGCCCGCATGATCGGCTACCCGGGCGGCCATGTCGAGGGATACCCCGACACCTTCCGGGCGCTCTTCGCCGAGGTCTACGCCGCGGTTGCCGAGGGGCGCCAACCGGACAACCCACCTATCCGACCTTCGCCGATGGTCACGACGCGGTTGCGGTGACCGAGGCGGTGGCTCGTAGTTCTGACCAACGCCGCTGGGTGAAAGTCGAGCGATAGGAGAACGACCATGAAGATGGGACTGCTGACCGCACCCTTCGGCCGACCCCGCTCGATGGAGGTGGCCGACTGGGCCGCCACCGAGGGGTTCGAGATGCTCGAGGTTTGCGCCTGGCCCCAGGGTGAGGGTGTCGCCCGTCGCTACGGCGGAGTCACCCACGTCGACGTCGAGGACTTGTCCGAAACCCGGGCATCCGAGATCGTCGACGAACTGGCCAACCGCGGGATCACGATCTCCGGACTGGGCTACTACCCCAACCCGCTCCACCCCGACCCCGAGCACGCCGAGACCGTCAACGACCATCTCAAGAAGGTGATCACCGCGGCAGAGATGCTCGAGGTGCCCGTCGTCAACACCTTCATCGGCGCCGACGGCTCCAAGACCCAGGCGGACAACTGGGCCGACGCCAAGAAGGTATGGCCGGAGATCGTCGAACCATGCCGCCGACCACGGGGTGCGCATCGCCATCGAGAACTGCCCGATGATCTTCTCACACGACGAGTGGCCCTCAGGGCACAACCTCGCCCACACCCCGAGCATGTGGCGCACGATGTTCGAGGAGTTCGGCGAGACGGTCGGGCTCAACTTCGATCCGTCCCACCTCGTCTGGCAGATGATCGATATCGAGGCGGCGGTCGACGAGTTCGGCGACCGCTTCTATCACCTCCACGCCAAGGACCTCGAGATCGACCATCACGGGTCTCTACGAGAACGGGATCCTCTCCGCCGGGATCGGCTGGCAGGTGCCCCGGCTTCCCGGGTTGGGCGACGTCCCCTGGGAGCGGCTGTTCGCCGCCCTCTACCGCTCCGGCTACGACTACGTCTGTTGCGTCGAGCACGAGGACCGGCAGTGGGAGGGCTCGGACGACCTGGTGAAGCGGGGTTTCCAGCTGGCACGCGACGTACTCGCCCCGTACGTGCATTGATCGTCCGAACCGTTCTGGGGGACGTACCCGCCGGCATGCTGGGCGTGACATACGCCCACGAGCACGTCATCCTCGACGGCCCGCTGGTGGTGGAGAGATTCCCCGAGCTCCATCTCCCCTCGGTTGACGATGCCGTCACCGAACTGCGTGACGCGGCAACGGCCGGGGTGGGAACCATGGTCGACGCCATGCCCGGCGATGCGGGGCGCGACGTCGCCAGGCTGGCGGCAGTCAGCCGGGACAGCGGTATCCACCTGGTGGCGACGACCGGCACCCACACCGCCCGCTGGTACAGCGAGGATCACTGGTCACGCACCGAGCCGGCGACGGCACTGGCGGCGCGTTTCGTGGCCGACCTGACTACCGGTGCCGACGGAACCGAGCACCGTTGCGGTGTCATCAAGGTGGCGACCCTCGGTGAGTCGCCCGACCCCGTCGAGCGCGGTCAATTTGAGGCCGCCGCCGAAGCCCATCGGACGACCGGAGCGCCGATCCTCACTCACTGCGAGAACGGCGAGGGAGGCTTCGGGCAGGTTGAGACCTTCTCCGCGCTCGGCGTCCCGCTCGATCGGGTAGTGCTGTCGCATACCGACAAGGTCACCGATCTCGGCTACCACCGCGACCTGCTCGACACCGGAGTCAGGTTGGAGTACGACCAGGCGCTACGCCACGACGGTCCCGAGCCAAACCCGACCGCAACCCTCGTCGCCTCGATGTGCCAGGAGGGCCACGCCGATCAGATCCTCCTCGGCACCGACGCCGCCCGCCGCTCCCTTTGGACGACCCTCGGCGGCTCCCCCGGTCTCGCCTGGCTGGCCACCGGCTTCGCCGAGATTCTCGAGGCGGCGGGCCTGGACGCAGCGATTCGGCAGCAGATACTCGTCACCAATCCGGCCAACTGGCTGGACTGGGGCTAGGCAAGACGGCGGACGACGGACGACGGACGACGGACGACGGACGACGGACGACGCACGGAAGGAAATCCAAATCCTGCCCCCCGCTGCCTTCTCTCTGTCCCCCCGCGGGGGAAGGGTCCCGCTGCGAAGCAGCGGGTAGGGGGCTGGTCAACTCCCAACTGCGCTCAGCCGCGCTCCGTTTTGTAGCGACAACCGCAAAGGCGGGGGAGGCAGGAACCGTCAGTCATCCAACTTGTAGTTGGGTTGGTAGAGCTCGACTTCGACGCCGCCGGGCATGAGGAAACGGGTGGTGGGGCCGTACCCGTAGTCCTTTACCTCGGTGGTGAATTCGACGCCCTTTGACTTGAGGTCCTCCACCGTGGACTCGATGTCGTCGCAGGTGAAGGAGACGTCGTGTCGCACCGATTCGTCGGGGTGACAGCCGATCTCGCCCGCCGGTGCACGGAAGATCAGCCACCCGTCCCCCGTGTCGGTGGCCGGGATCCCCAAGGTGTCGCGGATGAATGGCCGCAACGCATCGGCACCGGGGGTGAAGAACATGGCGTGGATTCCGGTGATCATTGACCCCTCCTCGATCTGCTCCCCCATTCTGGATGAATTCATGCCTGGGCGCCTCCGTCCCGGGTTCCAACCGCCACTTCGTCGGCCCAGACGATGGCGTTGCTGTGCTCTCTCAGGTACGACGCCGGACATTCCGGCCCCACCGGGCCCTCGAGAACCCGTCGCAGGATCTCCCGCTTCTTGCCGCCGGCGACCAACAACCAGACCTCGTTGGCGGCGAGGAGTTGCGCCATCCCCACCGTCACCCCGTGTTCGATGGGCAAATCGATCCCATAACGGGCCAGCCCTTCTCGAGTCTCCTTGGCAAGCTCGACCACCCGGGTCGAGTCACCCGGCTCCGATCCAGGCTCGTTCATCCCAAGGTGCCCGTTGGATCCGAGCCCGAGAACCGCCAGGTCGATGCCTCCCGTGGCGATGGCGTCGACACGAATGCACTCGGTATCGAGGTCGGGGGCGTCGACGTCTATCCGGTGGAACCGACCAACCTCGACGTGGTCGAGCAGTTGGCGGCGCAGCATCGACTCGCACCTTCCGGGGTGACCGACCGGGAGTCCGATGAACTCGTCGAGGAGAATGACCTCGGAGCGGGCCAGAGATGCGCCACCGGACACCAGCGCTTCGATACACAGGTGCGGGGGTATCGCCCGGATGCCAGGCACATCCGCAGCCGCGGAGTTCGCGCCGGAGACGATCTGCCAACTCCTTGGCAACACCCTTAGCCCATCGAGTGGTGGGGAGCACCTCGAGTCGAAGCGTCACCCCCCGGCGACGATCCGGTCGACGAAGTCGCCGCTTGCCGGGTCCTTGAGGATCAGCTTGCGCCGACCGTCGGGGAGGGTCTCCTCCTTGATGACGATGTGGCCGTCGTAGGTGCCGGCTCGCGTTCGATCCGCGCCGGCCTGTCCACCGCCGCCACTCGAGGTCGACCGGCTCCCAGCGCCTCGACTCGGCCGAGCGGTAGCAGGCGTCCATGATGGCGTTGACCACGTAGCCGTCGTAGAAGGTCTCCTGGGGCTCGTCGCCGCCATCCATAGCGTCGAACATGTCCGTGAACATGTCCACGTAGCCCAGTTCGGATACCTCGTCGCCCACCGGGAACAGCCATCCCTTCTCGGTCTCCGCCTTCTCGGCGACGTAACCGCCGCTCCCTCCGGCGGTGAACATCTCGTACCCGGTGCGGAGGAAGTGGTTGAGCCAGATGGTGCCGTCGGTACCCGCCACCTCGTCGCGCAGGTCCATGCCGCCGCGGAACGTCCAACTCACTTCGAACTGTCCGATGGCGCCCGACTCGAATCGGATGAGGGCGATGGCGTTGTCCTCGTCGTCGATTGGATGGACGAAGGTGTCGGTCCAACAGGTCACCTCGACCGGCCGGTTGTCCTTGCCGACGAAGTTGCGGATGATCTCGATGCAGTGGCAACCGAGGTCGATGATGGCTCCGCCACCGGTGAGACGGCCGTCCCAGAACCAGGCGCTGTGAGGACCAGGGTGGGTCTCTCTGGAGCGCACCCAGGTGACCTCGCCGATCGCCCCGTCCCGCACCGCGGCCACCGCTTTGAGCGACTTCGGCGTGTAGCAAAGGTCCTCTAGGTAGCCGGCGAATACCCCGGCCGATTCGACTGTGTCGAGGATCCGCTTCGCCTCAGCGGCAGTCGCGGGCCAGCGGCTTGGTGCAGAGCACCGCCTTGCCGTGGGCGGCGGCCATGGCGATCGCTTCCTCGTGGAGATGGTTGGGCAGACCGACCACGACGACATCGGTGTCGGGGTCGGCTACGGCGTCCTCCAGGCTGGTGGTGAACCTGCGGGATGGCCCATCGCTCGCTGAAAGCGGCTCCGCGCTCTTCGCTGCGCGAGTAGACCACCTCGACGCGGTCCCGACCCCGCTGACCGTGGAGAGTCTGCGTGTAGAACTCGCCGATCAGCCCGGTCCCCAGCATGGTGATGCGATGGCTCCGCATCGATTCCCTCCACCTCGTCGACCGGCGCCGATTGTATAGACAGGCCCCACTCCCGTTTTGGCGTCAGGAAACGCGGCATGACCCCGTCGGGTGACGCCAAAACGGGGGGTCTAGCCTCCGGGACCGCTCATGGCCGGCCCGCTCCCCCGCCATCTCCTCCCCGACACCTCGATCGATCGACCGCGGCAGGCTCAGCATCGGGGGGTGCGACACGCTCGAACTGGCCGCCGAGTTCGGAACCCCGCTCTTCGTTTACGACGAGGAGCATCTCCGCGCCCGTTGTCGCCAGGCGGTGACCGCCCTGCCCGGCGGCGCCGTCTTTGCGACCAAGGCGTTCCACTGCGTCGCCATGGCCCGCTTGGCCCACGAGGAAGGGATGCTGCTCGACGTCGCCAGCGGGGGCGAGATGCACGTGGCGCTCGCCGCCGGGGTTCCGCCGGACAAATTGGTCCTCCACGGCAACGCCAAGAGCGACCGGGAATTGGCGACGGCGCTCGATGTCGGCGTGGGGCGGATCGTGGTCGACTCTTTCGACGAGATGGATCGGATCGATCGTCTCGCCGGCGGCCGAACGGCTCCTGTCCTGGTCCGGATCACCCCGGGCGTGGAGGCGCACACTCATCGCTTCACCGCCACTGGGCACGACGACACCAAGTTCGGCTTCACCGTGTCGAGCGGGGCCGCAGCCGAAGCTGTGGAGAGAGCGCGGGGGGCGCCGTCGATGGACCTGCGCGGCCTCCACACCCACATCGGCAGCCAGGTGTTCCGGCTCGACTCGTTCGAGCGGGCCGCTCGCATCGTCGCCGCCATGGCGGCACCGTTCGACCTGCCCGAACTGTCGCTCGGCGGCGGTCTCGGTGTCCCCTACGTCGAGGGTGAGGAGGCACCGGGGATCACCGATTGGATCGAGACCGTCGAGCGGGCGGTTCGAGCCGAGGGGGTGAAGTCCCAGGTCATGCTCGAGCCGGGGCGGGCCATCGTTGCCACGGCGGCTGTCACCGTCTACTCGGTCATAACCATCAAGGAGATCCCGGACGTCCGCACCTACCTGGCGGTGGACGGCGGGATGAGCGACAACCCCCGGCCGGTGCTCTATGGGAGCGGTTACGAGACCTTCCTCCCGAGGGCGACCGACGCCCCACGCCCCCGCACCGTCACCGTGGTGGGCAAGCACTGCGAATCGGGCGACCTTCTGGTCGAGCACGGCTCTGTCCCCGATGACGTCGCCGTTGGTGACCTCTTGGCCACGCCGGTAACCGGCGCTTACGGCCACTCCATGGGTTCGACCTACAACAAGGTCCCGCGGCCAGCGGTCGTCTTCTGCTCCGGCGGGTCCGCCAGGTTGGTGGTGCGGCGGGAGACCAACGAGGACCTGCTCAGGCTCGACGTCACCTGAGAGTTACACTCGCTGTTCCCCCGCCCTCGTAGCTCAGGGGATAGAGCACTGGCCTCCGGAGCCAGGTGCGCAGGTTCGAATCCTGCCGAGGGCGCAATACCCCAACCCAGGGTTCGGAGCGTCGCACAGCAGCGCTTCGGGCCCACGGAACGGCTCTCGCCACCCACCAACCCAGGGTTGGCAGCTACCGATGCGGTACTCTCCAGCCCTGGGTTTGGCAGCAACCTTGCCCGCACAACATGCTCGAGGCGGTAGATTCGCGATCTCTATGAGAAGTATCTGGAAGGGCGCCATCTCATTCGGTCTGGTCACCATCCCGGTGGCGCTGTACAGCGCCACCGAGGACCGCACCCCGAAGTTCAAGATGCTGCGCGACTCGGATCACAGCCCGATCCGCTACCGCCGGGTTGCGGAGAGCGACGGCAAAGAGGTCACCTGGGACGAGATCGTGAAGGGCTATGAGGTCGACAAGGGCCAATACGTCGTCTTCACCGACGAGGAACTCGAGGCGGCCTCGGCAGGGTCGGGCGCCAAGATCGTGGACGTCGTCCAGTTCGTCGACACCGAAGAGATCGACCCGATCTACTACAAGTCCACCTACTACCTGGCACCCGACAAGAGCGGGGTGAAGGCCTACAAGCTGCTCGCCCAGGCGCTCACCGAGAGCAGCAAGGTGGCCATATCCAAGGTGGCCATCCGCGATAAACAGCAACTTGCCGTGCTGCGAGCCAAGGACGAAGTGCTGGTCATGGAGACCATGTACTGGCCCGACGAGATCCGCCAGCCCGAGTTCGAGGAACTCGACATCGACGTCGAGGTGCGCTCGGAGGAGATCAAGGTGGCCGAGATGCTGATCGACAACCTCTCGGCGCCGTTCGACGCCGACGCCTTCCACGACGCCACCCGCGAAGCCGTACAAGAGATGGCGCAGAAGAAGCTCGAGGGCGAAGAGGTGGTCATCCCCGAGGCACCGGAGCCCACCAAGGTGGTCGACCTGCTCGAGGCGCTCAAGGCGAGCGTCGAGGCGACCAAGGAGAAGACCGGCTCCGAGAAGAAGCGCGTCGCCAGCTAGGCCGGGCGCCGGATCGGGTGCCGAGCAGAGATCCGAAGGACGAGGATTGTTTGCGGTCCCGTCACGGAGGTTCAGCGATGAAGGCCACCCGGATCCTTCCCGCAATCGTCTTGTTCGCCTTGGTCACCGTTGAGTTCGGTGGCTGGTCGCTGCTCGGGTTCCTCGTCAGTGAGGAAGCTCTGAGCCCGGTGGAGGAGCAGTTCTTCCGAGCGGGTCACGCCCACGCGGGGGTGCTGCTGGTACTCGCCCTCGTCTTCTTCATCCTCCTCGGCCGCACCAACTTTTCGGAGAGGACCACCTGGATTCTCGGGCTGGTCTTGTTGGCGGGGATACTCCTCCAGTCGGGTGGGTTCTTCATCCATTTCGCGGTCGGCGAGGCCGGGGTCGCATCCGTGGGGACGATGGTCACCCGCGTGGGAGCTGTCGTCCTCGCCGCGGCTCTGGTGTCCCTCGGGGTGGGCTTGCTGCGGGCGCACCCGGGTGACATGGAACAACCCAACGCCGCCTAGAGGGCTCACCGGACGGGCCCGGGTCTAGGCTGCGCCACGGCCCCTGGGAGGGATCACTGCACGTGATGGGCTACGAGCCAGCGAGCCGATGACACAGAGCCTGGGCTCCAATCGACCGCGGCGCCCCTTGCTGACCCGCATCGCTCTCGGCTACCAGCGGGTGGTCGACCGGATCACCGAGATTGCAGGCACCATCTCCTGGTTCCTCGTGCTTCCTCTGGTCTTCATCGGGTTCGCCAACGTCGTGCTCCGCTATATCGGCGCCGCCATCGGACAACGGCTCACCACCAACGCCCTCTTGGAGGCGCAGTGGTACATCTACGCCGTCATCTTCCTTCTCGGGTTCCCATACATCCTGAAGCACCACATCAATGTGCGTGTCGACTTCTGGTACACCAACCAGTCGCCGCGGAGGAAGGCATGGATCGACTTCATAGGACACCTGATCGGGCTGATCCCCTTCTCGCTGCTCGGCATATGGGTGTCGTGGTCGGCCTCGATGACGTCGTGGCGGAACAACGAACAGTCCCCCGACCCGAGCGGCATTCCCCGGGCGCCGATCAAAACCATGGTGCTGGTCGGGTTCTTCCTCTTGTTCCTCCAGGCGTTGGCCGAGATGGTCAAGTTGGTTGCCGTGCTCCGTCAACGGGAGGATCTCGTCGAGATCCCCGAGGAGCCGGAAGCTCCTTTGCTGATCGAATGAGCCCGGTCACGACGGCGATCCGGTACTGGCGATGACCCTGGAATGGCTCGCCATCATCATGTTCGTCCTCTTCCTCGGACTGCTCCTCATCGGCTACCCAGTGGCCTTCTCGTTCGCCGCCACCGCGATCGTGTTCGGTGGGATCGGGCTGATGTTGGGAATCTTCCCCATCCAAAACTTCAACCTCCAGTTCAACCGCTGGTTCGGTGACGGGGTGAGCAGCTTCGTTCTCTGGCGGTTCCCTTCTTCGTCTTCATGGGGGCGGTGTTCGAGAAGTCGGGGTTGGCGGAACGACTGATCACCACCGTCGGACTGCTGATGGGTCCGCTCAAGGGCGGACTGGCGTTGGCAGTCGTGGTCGTCGGTGCCCTGTTGGGTGCCGCCACCGGCGTGGTTGCGGCGACAGTGATCATGATGGGTCTGCTCTCGCTCCCGGCGATGCTCCGATATGGGTACGACCACAAGCTGGCGACCGGAGTGATAACCGCTTCGGGGACCCTGGCCCAGCTGATACCGCCCAGCCTCGTGCTCATCGTGATTTCCAGCCAAATGCCGAATGTGTCGGTGGGAAAACTGTTCGCAGGCGCCCTTATCCCCGGTCTGATCCTCGCCGGGCTCTACGCCGTGTACTCGGTCGCCTTCGCCTACATCAAGCCGGGAGTGGCCCCGGCACTCCCCAAGGAGGAGCGGAACCTGACGGGGGGCGAGTTATTCCGGAGAACGCTGGGCGCGGTCATCCCTCCGCTGATCCTCATCTTCGCCGTGCTGGGCAGCATCTTCTTCGGCATCGCAACCCCAACCGAAGCAGGATCGGTGGGAGCGGTGGGTGCACTGATCCTCGCCCTCGTCAACCGCCGGCTCACTTGGGACGTGGTCAAGGACGCGGCCAAGTCCACCGCCCGGATCACCGTGTTGGTTCTTCAGATCCTTTTCGCCTCGTCGCTGTTCGCTCTGGTGTTCGATCGGTTGGGCGGTCAGAGCCTCATAACCGAGTGGCTCACCAGCATCCCGGGCGGCTTCTGGGGCTTCATCATCGCCGCCAACATCATCGTGTTCCTATTGGGGATCAATCTGGAGTTCCTCGAGATCAGCTTCATTGTGCTGCCTCTCTTCGTCCCCGCCGCGATCGCCCTCGGCGTGGACCTGACCTGGTTCAGCGTGATGATGGCGGTCAACCTCAACATCGCCTTCATCTCGCCACCCGTCGGGTTCTCGCTGTTCGATCTACAAAGCGTTGCTCCCGAAGAGGTGCGCACCGCCGACATACACCGGGGCGCGCTCCCCTTCATGGCGCTCCAGGTGGTGGCCTTGATCATCGTCATCCTGGCGCCGGGGACCGTCACCTGGCTGGTCGAGGTGAGCGGGCTCTCCTAGGCCTCAGCCTGGCTGTGGGGCCACGAAGTCGATCATCGCCCGCTCCGCCACCCCGAACCACGTATTGACCTGGTCGTGGAAGGCCGTCCACTCAGTGAAGATCTCGCCGTAAGCCGGGTCAGCAGCCGCCGTTTCGTCGTACAACTCGAATGCTTCGGTTTGCGCCGCCTCCATCACGTCGTCCGGGAAGGGGAGGACCGTTACGTCCGAGTTGTTGAGGATCTCGGCGAAGGCCACGGGGTTCTGGGCGTCGTAACGGGCCATCATGGTGACATTCGCCTCATAGGCGGCGGTGCGGACGATGTCCTGGTAGAGGCTTGGCAGCTCGTTCCACTGGTCGAGCGCGATCTGGACCTCGAAGAGTCGGCCCTGGCTCCCACCATCCGGGGTAGTAATAGAACTGTGCCACCGATTGGAAGTCGAGCTTGAGGTCGTCGTACGGACCGACCCACTCGGCAGCGTCCACCGCCCCGGTCTGGAGCGCCTGGAAGATCTCGGCTCCGGCGAGCACCTGAACCGAGACGCCGAGTCGTTCCATGACCGCTGCCCCTTGGCCGGGAATTCGAAACCGCAGTCCTCTGAGGTCATCGACGCTCCCGATCTCGGTGTTGAACCAACCACCCATCTGTACCCCGGTGTTACCTGCAGGGAACTGGATGACGTTGAACTGGGATGCGTAGAACTCCTGGAGCATCTCCAACCCGCCCCCGAAGTACAGCCAGGCGTTCTGCTGGCGGTCGTTGAGACCGAATGGAAGGGCGGTGCCGAACGCGGTGACCGGGCTGAGACCGGTGTAGTAGTACGAAGCGGTGTGACCCGCCTGGGCACCGCCGCTCTGGACCGTCTGGAGCACCTCGAGCGGTGGCGCAATCTCACCACCCTCGCGGGCGTTGACGACGAACCGCCCCCCGCTGAGCGAGTTGACCCGATCGGCGAATGTGGTGGCTCCCCCGAAGATGGTGTCGAGCGCGGCCGGCCAACTGGTCGGCATCTCCCACTCGATCTCGGGGAAGCGACTCATCGGCCGCAGCCGCCTCGGTCAACTCGGTGGAGGTGCCGTCGGCCCCTGGCGCCGCCTGGTTCTGGCAGGCGAGCAGACCGATGGCTGTGGCGCCGAGCGCTCCCTTGGCCGCCATTCCCAGAAAATCGCGGCGATCGACCGTGCTGGATCCGTCGTGCTTGTCCACGTCTCACCTCCAGGCGTGCCCCCGTCGACCGCTGCTCGCGGCCACTGCCGAGAATACGAAGGTCGATCGTGATTTGCCGCCGGCATGGCGGTTCATTTCCGCCGCCAGACCATGACCTACCAGGACCGTTAGCATCGTGCTGGGCACGGGCGACCAGTCAGGCGGCCGAGGTCCGAGCGATCAGAGTTGTTCAGGCTCGGAGAATCCCCCAACCGTCCGCGGTGGGGAGAGAGGAGCGATCCGATGGCCGACCGCGCCAAGATGACGCGCACCGGACGTGCTCGCCCGCAAAGGCGGGCCGAAGCTGGTGATGATCACCGCCTACGACCACCCCTCGGCGATCATCGCCTCGGAGGCCGGAGTGGACATCATCCTGGTGGGCGACTCGCTGGCCAACGTGGTCCACGGCTACGACGAGACCCTGCTGGTGGACCTCGACATCATGGTGCAGCACACGGCAGCGGTGTCACGTGCCGAGCCCAACTGCCTGGTTGTGGGCGACCTCCCTTGGATGAGCTATCACATCTCGGTCGAAGAGACCGTCCGCAACGCCGGGAGACTGGTGAGGGATGGCGGCGCCGAGGCGGTCAAGCTCGAAGGGGGTCGGAAGAGGCTGCCCATGGTCCGCGCCATCCTCGATGCCGAGATCCCGGTCATGGGGCACATCGGGCTGACCCCGCAATCGGTGCACGCCATGGGTGGCTTCAAGGTCCAGGGCAGGGCGGTCGAGCAGGCCAGAGCCCTGATCGACGACGCCAGGGCGCTTGCAGACGCAGGCGTGTTCTCGCTGGTCCTCGAGGGCGTGCCCGATGTGCTCGCCGCCGTGATCACCAAGGAGATATCGGTACCCACCATCGGGATCGGAGCCGGTTCCGGATGTGACGGCCAGGTGCTCGTCTGGCATGACGCTCTCGGTCTGAGCTTCGGACATTCGCCCAAGTTCGTCCGGAAGTACGCCGATCTCGGCGGGATCGCCATCGAGGCGTTGCGCTCGTACGCCGCCGACGTTCAGGCAGGCGAATTCCCCAACGACGACGAGAGCTATCACATGAGCGACGAGGCGGCGGCGCTGCTCCTGGGAGAGCAGACCCGCAAACTCGACCTCGACCCCGACTGGCCTATGAGTTGGTGATACCCCCTGCTCCCGGGCCCGCAGCCTCCCATGTGGCCTCTTCCGACGGCGTTGTCGATAGGCCTTTGAACACCGGCGCCCTCAGGCGCGGCCCAGCGGTCCACTGCTTGTAGGCGACCTCGGCCACCACCACCGGCTGAACCCAGCGCGACCCTGCCGGGATCAACTGATCGGGATGGAACGGTGCCTCGGCCTGTTCCAGTCCCTCAAGTCGGGACATGAACATCGCCAGCGTCCGATCGTCGAACCCGCTACCCACTGCCCCCACCCACCGCAGGGCGGGGCCGTCCCAGAGACCGACGAGCAGGGCGCCGAAGCTGTTGCGCCTGGCGCCCTCGCCTCGGGTGAAGCCTCCGATCACTGCAGACATCTGATAGACGCAGGCGACCTTGCGCCAGTCGGGAGACCGGGTCCCACTCCGATACAACGAGCCCCTCCGTTTGGCCACGATCCCCTCCAGGCTTTCGGCCTCGACCGCCTGGTACAAAGCCTCTCCGGCGGCTTCGACCTGGGAGGAGACCACCATCGGTGCGGGCAGATCGAGTTCGGCCAACAGGTCGCGGCGTTGCTCGAGCGGCCTCCCCGTGAGGTCGCCACCGGCGTGGAGCAGGTCGAAGACCATGTAGCTCGCCGGCATCCCGATCGATGCCCGCCTGCCATCGGTCAGGTTCATCCGGGATTGCAGCATCTGGAACGAGGGGTGACCCCGATCGTCGAGCACGACGATCTCACCATCGAGGACCAGGGGCACATCGGGGTGGAAGCCGGATAGCTCCGGATAGGTGGGGAGAACGTGGCGTCCCCTCCTGCTGCGGATCGACAGCGCCTCGCCATCCCAGCACCACAGCGCTCTTACCCCGTCCCATTTCACCTCGAAGAGCCAATCGGGATCGGTGAACGCCGCCGGCCAGGGACTGGCGAGCATGGGCTCGTATCGTCGAAGGGTCAATTCCCGTCGTCTGCCTCGGCGCCACCGCCCTCGAGCACCTGACGCACCAGACGGTTGACCATGGCCCCATCCAACTCGTCGCGGCGGTCGCGCATCAACTTCCCGATCACCTGCCCCGCCTGCTTGGGGTCGGTAGCGCCGACCTCGGCAACCGCTTCCTCGACAATGCGAAGCGTCTCCTCCTCGCCAAGGGTGGATGGGAGCCACTTGGCCAAATAGGCAACCTCATAACCCAGCTTGGCGGCCATCGCCTCGCCCCGCTCCCCCGCTGCCAGGTACTCGCCTCTGGCCTTCTCCATCTTCTTCACATACGAGCTGATGACCCGGCGGTAGAGATGGTCGTCCACCTCGCCGCTGAACCCCGGTTCGGAGCGGGCCACCGCAACCTCGGTCTCGATCTGGCGGATCACGTCCCGGCGGTCGCGATCCTTTGCGCGCATCGCATCGCGCAGCTCGGCGGCGAGTTGCTCCTTGATGGTTGGGTCCTCAGTCACGTCCCGCCACCTCTCCCAATTGAGCGGTCAAACCAACGGGGTCGTTGGTGATGATCCCGTGTACTCCCGCTTCGGCCAGGACGGTGGCGAGGTGCGGGTCGTCAACCGTCCAAACGACCAATTCGATGCCGGACTCGTGGGCCTCGAGAATCTTCGCGTCCGGGTTGTCGGCCAGCAGTGACCAGTGCGGGGCAACCACAGGATGACCTTCGCTAACCGCATCCTCGATCGCGGCTCCGAGCGCCCCCTCCTCGGGGACGAGGAAGCCGGTGCGCAGTTCAGGCTTGGCGGCACGCACCGCAGCAACGGTGCCGAGGTGGAACGAGGTGACGAGGTCTCCAGGGCGGGCGGCTTCCGCCACGTCGATGGGGAACTGGTACGTGTTGTCGAATCCCGGCTCCCACGGGTGGTGCTTGATCTCCAGATTGAGGGGCACCGGGCACGCCGCGGCTACCGCGGCCAGGTCCGGCGGGTTCGTGCCCTTCCCCAGGTCGGTGTCGCGCAGCGCCTCCCACGGGGTTTCCGCGATCACCCTGTCCCCCAACACCGGATCGTGGCTGAGCATGAGGACACCATCGGCGCTCCGCCTCACATCCACCTCGACCATGTCGCACACCGAAGCCGCGGCGACGATCCCGTCGAGCGTGTTGTCGGGGTACTCCAGCGGGAGCCCTCGATGGCCGATTATCAGTGGTACCACCACGGTGCCTACCTGGTCGATTCGTCAAAGAACCCCTTGCGACACACCAGGGTCACCGGTAGGGTACCGGTCACGTAAATACAGCTAGGCACTCGCGTTTGCCTTGGCTTGTGAAATCTCTCACAATCATCCTCCAGGAGTCCAACCCCGTGTTAACCCTCACCCCAGATTCCCTGTTGACCGAATGGCGCGAGGTTGCCGCCTGCCGTGATTCCGAGCCGAGCCTCTTCTTCCCGATCGGCACCACCGGGCCTGCGATAGACCAGATCGTCGCCGCCAAGGAGATCTGCAGCGAGTGCGTGGTCAAGGACGCCTGCCTGCTCTATGCCCTGGAGACCAACCAGGAGAGCGGCGTGTGGGGTGGGTACGCCGAGGACGAGAGGCGCCGCCTCCGCAAGCGCTGGCTGGCTGAGCGCCGCCGCCGAGCCAGCTGAGCTCATCCCCCCGAAGAGAACCCCACGGATCTCTCCGCGGCGGTCTCCACTTCGACGAAGCCGATACGCCCCAGCGGCAAGCCGACGCGCCGACCCTTGCTGTCGGTGATCCAGAACATCAACTTGCCGGTGGCGAACGCCTCGTCGATCTCGGTGATGAAGGCGTCGTGATCTTCGATGTCGAATTCGACGACCCGGTCCGTGTCGGCAACGCCGATCCTCACTTGCACCCTGGCTCCTTCTGAGTTGGCTTCGGATGGTACAACCGTCACCAATGGCCACCGGATGTTGCATGACGTTGTTCCACGACGTTCAGTTGTCATCAGCGTCCCTCCACGCTAGGCTTCCGCGCATGACCGCCCAGTCGCGATCCGGAGCGGCAATTCGCCTTGGCGCTGTCATCGCGGTCGAGGCATTTGCGGTTTTCGCCCTCCACCGCTTGGGAAACGTCCCTGGGTTCTCTCCCGATTGGTCCGACCTCGGCGGCTGGTTGGCGAGCGTGTCCCCTGAGGACGCCATCGCTACCACGCTTCGGTTGGTTGCCCTCGCACTCGCCTGGTGGCTGCTGGTGACGACCGTCCTCTATGCCCTGGGCCGACTCGCCGGGTTGGTCGGTCTGGTACGGGCGGTCGAGTGGGCAACCCTCCCCGTGGTGCGGCGCATGGCTGACCGTGCCGCCGCCCTCAGCCTGGCGGTCATGACCGTGGCCACGCCGGCGGTGGCGGTCATCGCCCCCATCCCGGCGGTGGAGCACGTGACGAGCGGTCGGTCCGCCGACGAGCCGGTGCTCTCCCCTCCGGTCCCGCAACCACCACACGTAACCCGGGGCTCCCCGCCGGAAACTACCGACCCTGCCCTTCCCCCACCGGTACCCCAGTTGGGCGAGGTCTCCTACACACCCGCCCCGGCGGGCGATGCCGGCGCCACCTGGAGCCCGCCGACGCCACCTGCACGGCGCGCCGTGATCCGTACCGGCACCTCATCATCAGCACAGGAGCAGGTCGCGATCCCCGCCGAACGCGTCGTCGTGCCCGGTGACAACCTGTGGATCATCTCCGAGCAGCACCTCGAGCAGGTCACCGGTCGAACCGACCTGAGCGACCAGGAGGTCGCCAACTACTGGGTCTTGGTCATCGAGGCGAACCGCAAACGGGTCCGCTCGGGCGACCCTGACCTGATCTACCCGGGTGAGGTGATCGTCCTCCCGCCGGTCAGCCGGGGATAAAGCTGAGCCGCAGCGAACGCTGCGGATTGTCCCGGTTGAGATCGACCAGCACCACCGACTGCCAGGTCCCCAGCGCCAACCGACCCGAGATCACCGGGATCGTGATGCTCGGATTGATGAACGCCGGCAGGACGTGGTCAGCCCCGTGTCCCTCCGATCCGTGACGATGCCGCCACCGCTCATCGCGGGGTAGCAGCCGGTCGAGCGCATCGACCAGATCGCTCTCGGTCCCCGACCCGGTCTCGATCAACGCCACCCCGGCGGTGGCGTGCGGGACGAACACGGAGAGCAGACCGTCTCCCCTCTCCCGAACGAACCCCGCAACCTCGGCCGTCACGTCGACGATGGCCGGCTCTCCACCGGTCCGAAATGTCAGGATCGCCGTGTCCATGAGGTCTCCCGTGAAATCTGTTGACGGAGCACGGTAGGGACTTCCCCAGCCCCGATACCCGGTGATCCGCAGCGGCTCCCTTCCCCCCTCCGGGGGTACGGAAAGAGATGCGCTGCGAGGCTCCCTCCGCCGGGGGAGGCGCGAGCGGAGCGAGCGGAGGGGTGATGCTTGTACGGCGGCGGGGTCACTCTCCCCAACCGGAGTCACCCTCCCCCAACCCCTCTCTCAAAGGGGAGTCGGAGCCAAGCATCTGCCGTCCGCCGTCCGCTATGCCCGCCGCTAGAGGTTTTCTCCGAGGAAGATCTCGCTCACCGAGCTCTCCATGAAGATTGCTTCGAGGGCTTCGGCGACGATGGGGGCTACCGAGAGGACAGTGATGTTCTCGAGTTGGGTTGCGGCCTCGGGCAGCGGGAGCGTGTTGGTGAGCACCACTTCATCGATCGCGGCGTTTTTGAGCCGGTCGATTGATGGCGGCGAGAGCACACCGTGGGTGGCGGCGACCGACACGCTCAGCGCGCCCTTTGCCCTGAGCAGCTCGGCGGCGTTGGCGACGGTTCCAGCGGTTCCGATGATGTCGTCGACGATGACCGCATGGCGTCCTTCCACCTCACCGACCACTGCCAGTGCTTCGGAGACATCATGCTCGGTCGGCTTGCGGCGTTTGTGGATGAAAGCGACATAGGCGCCGAGATGACGGGCGAACTTCTCGGCCCGCTTCACGCCGCCGGCATCGGGGGATACCACGGTCGTCTCGCCCTCGAGCCGCTCCTGGAGGTAGTCCACCAGGATCGGAAGCGCCGTGAGGTGGTCGAAAGGCTCGGAGATGAAGCCCTGAGTCTGACCGGTGTGGAGATCGACGGAGACGATTCGTTCGGCGCCCGATGTCAGGAAGAGGTCACCGAGCAGCCGTGCGGTGATCGGCTCACGTGGCAGGACCTTCTTATCCTGTTTGGAGTAACCGTAGAAGGGGACGACGGCGGTGATCGCCCGCGCCGACGCCCTTTTCAGGGCGTCGATCGTGATCAACTGCTCCATGATGTGGTGATTGATCGGGTGGGAGTGGCTCTGAAGGACGAAGCAATCGGCGCCGCGCACGCTCTCAGTGGGACGGACGTAGATCTCGCCGTCGGCGAAAGTGGACAACTCCAGTCCACCGAGTCGGACGCCGAGCAACTCGGCGACCTCCTCGGCGAGCGCGGGATTGGCGCTCCCGCCGAACAGCATCAGCCGCTTGCGGCTGACCACCTCCACGGTCAGGCCTCCTCCGGCTCCTCGGCTTCCCGGGCCCGCTTGGTCTCCCGGCGGCGCGCAGCGTAGCCGGGGACGTCCACCTGGCTCGCCCTCTCCACCGCCAAGGCGCCCGGAGGGACGTCACGGGTGATCACCGACCCGGCGCCGGTCACCGCATCGTCGCCGACGGTCACCGGCGCAACCAGCATCGTGTCGGATCCGATGAAGGCGCGGTCGCCCACGACCGTTCGCGACTTGCGGTATCCGTCGTAGTTGCAGGTGATGGTGCCGGCGCCGATGTTGGCGTTCTTGCCCACCTGGGTGTCCCCCAGATAGGTGAGGTGGGGCACCTTCGAGCCCTCCCCCACCGTCGTGCTCTTGGTCTCGACGAACGTGCCCACCTTCGAGCCGTCCCGAAGGATGCTCCCCGGCCGGAGCGAGGCGTAAGGCCCCACCTCGCACTCGTTGCCGACCACGGCGCCGCGCAGCACCGCATACCAGACGCGCGACTCGCCACCGATGACGGTGTCTGTTGCGAATACATCCGGTCCAACCACGGCCCCGGCGGCAACGTGGGTCCTCCCCTCGAGATGGACCCCAGGGTAGAGACGCACCCCCGGCTCCAACGTCACGTCCGGTCCCAGGTATGTGCGATCGGGGTCCTGCACCCAGACCCCCTCGTCCATCCAGCGCGACGCGATCTGGCGTCTCATCAGACGCGATGCCTCGGCCAACTGGTCATGGCTGTTGACCCCGAAGATCTCGTCTGCAGAGGTACGGAGCGCACCGAGGGAGTAACCCTCCTCGGCCAGCACCGAGATGACGTCGGTTAGATAGAACTCGCCCTGGACGTTGTCGGCCTTGAGCTGGTCGAGGGCGGCGGGAAGAAGGTCACCGCGGAAGGCGTACATGCCGGCATTGATCTCCCGGATCCCGAGTTGACCGGGCGCGGCATCGCCGTGCTCCACCACCCCCACCACGCGCCCGCGCTCGTCGCGCAGCACCCGTCCGTAACCGGTGGGGTCGGACATCTCGGCGGTGAGCAGAGTGACCGCGGCGTTGGTGCGGCGTTGCATCGAAACCAGATCGGCCAGGGTGGCGCTGGTGAGCAGCGGCGCATCGCCGTTGAGGATGAGCACGATGTCTTCCTCCACGCTGCCGAGTGCGGCCAGACCGACGCGTGCCGCGTCACCCGTCCCCAATAGCTCGTCCTGGATGCACCACCCGGCGTGATCGGGGAGCACATCGGCGACGTGGTCGGCACCGTGACCGACAACCACCATTATCTGGCCAGGGTCGATCCCAGCCACTGCGTCGACCACCCAGGAGATCATCGGACGGCCTGCCACGTCCGCCAGCACCTTGGGGAGCTTGGACCTCATCCGCGTCCCCTGACCGGCGGCCAGGATCACCGCTCGCACCGTCACATCGCCTCCAAATTTCGATTGTCGCTGCGGTGCTGCCACCGCTTTCGCTGGGGGGACAGGACTCGAACCCATACCAACGGGACCAAAACCCGTTGTGCTGCCAATTACACCACCCCCCACTCTCGGCGGTCGGTCGGGGCCGCCGGGGAGACCCGCAAGTGTAGGGAGACTGTGATCGGTCACTCGGTGTCGGTCTCCTCGACCCGCTCGGCGCCCCGATGGTGTGGCTCCACTGCGATGGCGGCCCGCGCCGCGGCCGGGACGACAGCGATGGCGTCCTGTGCCTCCTCCGGATCGCCAAAGAAGGCGAACAGCGATGGGCCGCTCCCCGACATAGCCACCTGCCGATCCCACAGACCTTCGAGGTCTGCGTGCCAATCGGCCAGATCGGCGGCGATCGAGCGCGCCGCCGGGTAGAGGTCGTTCTGCAACGGACCGTGGGAGCGAAGCGACGGTGGCAGTTGCCTTCCGTCAATCTTGGGTCCCTCGGGACCACCCAGGCGGTCCCAGGCGGCATACACCGCCGGCGTAGATAGCTCGAAGGGGGGTACGGCCACGGCCAAGGCATACCCACCCGGCGCCGGGTCTACCGGGCTGAGGAGCTCGCCATAGCCCTCGCCGATGGCGGTGCCACCGAGCCGGGCGAAGGGGACATCTGCGCCGAGACCCACGGCAATTTCGTCGATCGCGACTGCGACGATTCTCGTGCCGAGCAGGTGTCGGAGCCCCTCCAGTGCGGCTGCGGCGTCGGCGCTACCGCCGCCGAGACCGGCGGCCACAGGGATTCGCTTGATGAGATGCAGCTTCAACCGGGGCTTCCCCCCCGTATGCTCCCGAACGGCGGCGATGGCCCTCCATACCAGGTTCTGCGGTCCGTCGGCGAGGTCGGCACCGTCGATCGACAAGTCGTCCTCGTCATAGGGCGTGAGTTCGAGCCGGTCGAATAGGCCGACCGACTGGAAGACGGTGAGGAGCGGATGTCGCCCGGAAGCGTCGCGCGGGCGGACCCGCAGCGACAGGTTCACCTTGGCGGGCGCCCGCACGGCCACCTGGTCTTCAGCCACCGGTCACCTCGGCGAGCCGCAACCACCCGGTGGGGGCAACCTGCTCGGCGCGCGCCCGCGGGTCGATCCCGGCGGCCTCCAATTCGACTGAAGGGGTGTCGAGCACGCCGGCCAGGGATTGCCGGAGCATCTTGCGCCGCTGCCCAAAACCCGCTGCGGCCAGTCGGAGGGCGCCATCGGCGTTGGCGGGGATCGGCAATCTGTCGAGCACGACGACCGCAGAGCCAACCCGGGGGGCGGGCAGGAAGACCTGCGGGGGCACGCGGCAGCGCGATCCGGGCGCTGGCGTGGAGCGCCACAACCACGCTGGGCAGGCCATAGGCGGACTCGCCCGGACCGGCCACCATCCGCTCGGCTACCTCGCGCTGCACCATTACCACAAAGCGCTCCAAAGCTGGAACCTCTCTCAATCCGTCGAGCACCAGGGTCGTCCCTACCTCATACGGGAGGTTGGAGACCATCACCCACCGCTCCCCACCGAGCACACCGTTGAGGTCAACCCGCATGACGTCCTCGAAGCGGACCTCGGCCCTGCGATCGTCACCGAGCACCTCCTCGATCAGCGGACGCAGCCTGGCATCCACCTCGTACCCGAGCAGGCGGTGCCCCGCAGCCACAAGCTCAGCGCTCAGTGTGGCCGTCCCCACCCCGATCTCGAGCACGGGGTCAGATGGGGGGCCAACCAGTTCGACTATGCGGCGGGTGATGTTGGGGTCCACGAGGAAGTGCTGCCCCAACGACGTGTTCGGCCGGAGCCCATGTCGCTCAAGCAGCGCGGCTACCTGGCGCCGGGTCTGGGCCCCGGTCACAGGAACACGCGGCCGGCATTGGACGAAGTGGATACGGCTACCTCCTCTGGAGTGCTCCCCCATACGCGAGCGAGGGCACTGCCGACCAGGACCACTCGCGCCGGTTCGTTGGGCTCGCCACGGTGGGGTGGCGGTGATAGATACGGGGTATCGGTTTCGACCATGGCGCGATCAGGAGGGACGAGCGCCGCCCCTCGGCGCACCGTGTCACCCGTCTCGAATGCCACCGGACCGGCGAAGGAGAACACGGTCGATGGGAGCTCGAGAAAGCGCCTGGTCCAGCGAGGACCCCCCGTCCAGCAGTGGAGCACCACGGGGCACGACGGATTCTCGGCGGCGAGGATCTGGTGAACGTCGTCGAAGGCGTCCCGGCAGTGGACGACGACCGGCTTACCGAGCGAGTCGGCGATTTGCAGCTGCGCTCGGAAGGCCTCCACCTGAGCGTCACGCGGTGCGAGGTTGCGGTAGAAATCGAGCCCGGTCTCCCCCACGGCTGCAGCCCCTTCCGCCAGGCGCGCCAGTTGCTCTCCCTGCTCGGGCCAGAGCGTCGCATCATGGGGATGGAGGCCACTGGAGGCGAGCACCCTCCCCGGAAAAGACGCAGCCAGATCGAGGGCCCTCTTGGAGCTCGACAGGTCCACGCCCGGCACCACTACCCAGCCCACCGCGCCCGCCCGGGCGAGCAGTTCGCCGGGGGGACGGGGGTCGAGCTGGAGGTGGCAGTGCGTATCCACCCAGGAATTGCCCATCGGGATGCCGAGGCTACCGACCCTGATGTAGAGGGGTAGGGTGACCAACGGACCTCATGGACACCGGCATGGCTCGCAAGATCGACGACCTCGGGAGGATCGTCATACCCGCCGAGACCCGGCGGCTCTTCGGCATCCGCGAGGGCGACCAACTCACCATCTCGGTTGAGAGCGATGCCATCGTGATCCGCAAGCTCGAGGCGGTCTGCACCTTCTGCGCCGCCACCGACACCGTGGTCCCCTTCCGTGGCAAGGGCATCTGCTCCGATTGCCGGTCCCGGCTCGTGGGCTAGAGCCAGGCGGAAGACGGAAGTCGGAAGACGGCAGTTCGCTGCTCCGTCCCCCCGCAGATCGTTGGTCAGAGAGCGCGCCGGTCGCCGTACCCTTTCCTAATGCCTGGAAGGTTGGTGTTGTGTGCTACCCCGATCGGGAACCTGGGTGATATATCTCCTCGGTTGCTCGAGGTGTTGGCCGGAGCCGACGTCGTCTATGCCGAGGACACACGCCGGGCGGCCCGGCTACTCCAGCGCCACGCCATCGACCGTGCGACCCGCTCCTACTTCGTGGGCAACGAGGCTGAGCGCTCCGTCCAACTACGGAGCGAGCTTGCAAATGGGCTCACGGTGGCGCTGCTCACGGATGCCGGGACGCCCTCTGTTTCCGATCCCGGTTTGAGTGCCGTCAAGGCGGCCCTCGAAGCAGGAGCAACGGTGACGACCGTGGCAGGGCCAAGTGCGGTGACCGCCGCCCTGGCGGTCTCCGGTCTCCCCGCTGATCGTTTTGTGTTCGAGGGATTCCTCCCCCGCTCCGGGAGCGGTCGCACCGCAGTGCTCGAGGCTCTGGCTGCAGAGCGGCGCACCTCGGTCATCTTCTCCAGTCCGCGACGAATTGGGGGAGACCTCACCGACCTTGCCGCCAAGTTGGGGGGCAGGCGCCGCGTGGCGGTGGTCCGTGAGTTGACCAAGTTGCACGAGGAGGTGTGGCGGGGCACGCTCGATGAGGCGGCTTCTCGCTGGGCGGATGGCACGAAGGGAGAGGTCACCCTGGTCGTCGAGGGCGCCGCCGATCGGGTTCCCGATCTCGATGCGGCACTCGAGGAGGTCGGACAGCTGGTCGTTGACGGCGTGAGCCGGTCGGAGGCCGTGCGACGGGTGGCCGCAGCCCACGCCGTGCCCAGACGTCAGTTGTACGAGCGTGCTGTCCTTCCGGATGCCTAAGTCACGGAGAGGCGCAGCGACCAGTAGGTTCTAGCCGGCGGCCAGGGCCCCGCTGCTGAGGTGTGTCGAAGCGGGGTTCAGATCGTCGGCCAGGGGCAGCGGCAGTTCCTCGACTTGCGGTGGTGCTTCCAGTAGCCGCTCGGCCGCGGCCCTCCATTGCTCGGCCGGCCCATCGAACCGCGACGCCATCTCATCCAGCACCGGGCGGTAGCGGACCGCCAGATCCAAGGCGATGTCGGTCGGGATGGTGGTGACACCCGAGCTGTTCACAGGGTCCGGAAGTGATGAGACCAGACGGTCTGGATTGACGCCGAGGAAGGCGAGGACTGCCCGAACCAATTCGAGAGGCCGGGTGCGCGCCTCGTCAACGAAGCCGACGAAGATGCGCTCCTTGGGAAAGTGGTCCATCCATCGGTCCACGATCGCCGGGTAGTTACCCCGCTCGAGCGAATCCGCAGATGCAACGTGCGCCTTGGCCGTTTCCATGCTCACTGGCCGGTTGGTCTCGAGTTGGACCTGCGACCATGCTCGCCCGATCGGATCGCGAAGCATGATGATCACGCGGACATCCGGAAGCAGCGCGGCAGCCCGCTTGACCTCGAAGTCGGACAGAAGCGAATAGGCAGGGGTGATCTCGCCGGCTGCACGATTGCCGGAGCTCTGGAACAAGGCGAGATATCTGCTGTCGCTCGGGGAGAGGAACTCGTACGACATTTCGCGGCGAAGCCGAGCAAAGTCACGCCGCGCAACTGCCGAGCGGAACTCGCCACGGACCCGCTGACGCCAAAGAGCAGAGAGCCGCTCACCCGAGGTGACCCGATTCGTGAGGCTCGGTCCGCCCGACATCCAATCGAAGTAGTGAAGCTCTTTGGCAGGGGGTAGCCAAAGGTCGGGGTGCTGTCGCAGCGAGTGGTGCAACCAGGTCGTCGCGGCACGTTGCGCGCCGATTCCGAGAAATGATGGATACATGACCGCCCGTCCTCCGTGCGGTCCAGCCGCAAGGCGATGTTAGGGGCAATCGAGCGAGGACAGCGCGGTGCGCGAAAACAGGTGATAGGTGGTTGGCCGCCCCAAGTGGTAGGTCGGTGGCTGTCCGCTGTGGTGGAAGCCATCCAGGGGGGACGACCGTGACGGGACCGGGTCAAGGGCACACACCACCCAACCCCTGCTCCCCGCCGGGGCGGGTGGTGTGCCCGTTTCCGTTACCCTGCGGTCATGGAACGGCCCACGCCCTGGCTCCCGGTAGCCCTGATCATGTTCGGGCTGACGGCGGCGACGTTCTTCCTCGGCACCAGACCCGGGCAACAGGGCTGGATAGCCCTCACCTGGTTCGCCCTCAGCATCGCCGTCTTCTGCCTGGCCGCTTGGGCAGACGAGCGCTGGCCGGGGTCGAGCGCCGCATCGCCCGACGCCGTCGAGGGAAGCTGACTCGAGGCACCAACCTCGGAGCCATTTGCTCAGGAGAGACCAGCCGCCGACGATCCGGGGGCCACCAGCCCGGATTCGTAGGCGAAGACGATCGCTTGCGCCCGATCCCGAAGGCCGAGCTTGGAGAGGACTCGCTTGACGTGGGTCCGCACGGTCTCCTCCGAGATGAACAGGACCTCTGCCAGTTCGGCGTTCGAGGCACCGGTCGCCAACTCGATCAGCACCTCTCTCTCCCTATCGGTGAGTCTTGCCAGCGCGCTGGAAGAGTCCTTGGCGGTTGTCCGCCTGGCGAAAACCTCGATGAGGCGTCTGGTGACCGATGGGGATAGCAGGGCATCGCCGGACAGCGAGGGTACGGACCGCGGCGATCAGGTCATCTGGTGGGATGCGCTTGAGGAGGAATCCGGATGCTCCGGCGCGCAGCGCATCGAAGACATACTCGTCGTGCTCGAAGGTGGTCAGGATGGCGATCCGGCACCCGGGGATGGCCGCCGCAAGTTTCCGGGTTGCCTCGATGCCGTCGGTCCCGGGCATACGGACGTCCATCAACACCACATCCGGCCTCACCCTGCTCACCAGGCGTATCGCTTCGTCCCCGTCTGACGCCTCACCGATGACGTCGATGTCGGGAGCGGTCCCGAGGATCATCTTCACTCCGCTGCGGACCAGTTGATCGTCATCGACGACGACTACCGAGATCATCCGAGCGGCAAAGGGATCGTTGCGTCCACGGTCCATCCGCCGCTCGGACCCGGACCGGCGATCAACTCTCCCCCCAGTTCCTCCACCCTCTCCCTGATACCGGCCAAGCCCCGACCGCCATTGGTTGGCCCTCGACCGGGCCCAGAGTCGCTCACGACGACACGGAGCGTGTCGGCCGCATACCCGATATGTACCTCTGCCGGAGCACCTCCGGCATGGCGGGCGACATTGGTGAGCGATTCCTGGATGATCCGGTAGACCGCCAAATCGGTAGCCCCGGAGAGTGACCGCGGCTCCCCGTCGATCTCGACACTCACGGGTATCCCAGCATCGTTGAATCGCCCTGCCAGATCGTCGATGTCACCGACACCCGGGGCGGGGCGGCGATCATCGACATCCCCATCGCGCGGTCTTTGCAGCCCGAGCACCCGGTCCAGCTCGCCGAGCGTCTCCCGACCCACTTCCTGCACCGTGTTGACGGCGGATGCCGCCCCCGCCGGGTCGGTGGCCATCAGCCGCTGCGCTGCCCCGGCATGGAGCAGCATCACCGTCACCGAATGGCCCACGATGTCGTGTACCTCGCGCACTATGCGCGACCGCTCCTCGTCGGCGGCTGCAATCGCCGCGGCCTGGCGTCGCCGAACGTCCTCCTCCTCCTGCAAGGCCCGTGCCTCCACCCTCCTCCGCCGAGCCGCTTCTGCAGCGCCCCCCGCCCAGGCGAGCACCCAACTGGCAACCACGATGGCCGGGATGACCGGGTTCGGGTCCGGCGGGGCGATCAGCCAATAGGCGACGGGCCCGGCAACGCTGAGGACCAGCCCAATGACTGCCCGCGATGGGTGCGCGTATGCACCGACCGAGTAGGTCTGAAGAAGGTTGGCGTACGGGTACATGCCGGCGGGGAACGCAAAAGCGACCATCGCAACCACGGAGGCACCACTCACCAGGTACGAGGTGAGCGGGTAGGTGCGTCTGAAGGCGAGGGCTCCCCCGATGATGGTGGAGAGCACTATGGAGACGGGGGTGCCGCCCTCGATCACAGCTTCGGCCACCAGGACGATGGTGACCAGCCCTGCGACGGCGATGTCCCAGAGGCGCGAACTCCTGCGCATCCTGGTCAAGGTACCCCTAGGCGCGAGCCGGCTGGGGCAACCTCATTGCGCCGGCAAAAGAGACGATTCAGCGCGGCGGCCGATACGACCAGTGTTGCCAGCAGCAGCGGGGTTGGCTCCAACATCGAGCGGCCGGCGTATGCATGCGCCGTGATGGCCAAGGTCCCGACGACATAAGCCACCGCAGCCACAGTCATCGTCCGAATTCGCTCCGCGCCCACGACCCCCCTCACCCCGAGGAGCAGCTCGAGCGCGATGAGTACCTGGAGCCCGTGGATCCCAGCGGCGTGAGCCAACTTTCCCGACCCTGCAGCGCCGACGAGCAATCCAGTCGGAACGGCTCCGGTGGCTTCCACAACCGCCATCCCGCGACTGATGAGGTCGGTCCCGAGGGCCGACGCGAAGAGGAGTAGACCGAGACCAGTCGAAACCGCGATGAGCGCCGAGGGGCGGCCCCTGAGACGGAATCCGGCCCACGCCGCCATCACCAGAAGGCCGAGGGTGAGCGTGCCGACCGAGACACCCATTGCGGTGAATACAGCGCCATCGAAGTCTGTAGCAACGTTGAAGTGTGAAGGAACACCACGCCATGTCTGCATCGTGATCAGCCCGAGTTCGATCACAGAAGCGCCCCCGATCAGAGCGGTAGTGGTCCAACCGAGAACCCTGCTGCGCCCCATCAGACCCTGAGCCCAGCCGATCGAGAGCGCGGTCACCCCCAGTGAGAAGGCGAAGTTGATCGGCTTGCGCCACGACACCGGACCCCACCACGCACTCCCATCGAGGGCGAAAACCACCAGGTGGATTGCGGCCGACGCCAGCATTGCCACACCAAGGATGTACAGGACCCGCTGGTAGCCGTATCGGGGTCGGACTTGTTCCCAGATCGCCGCCGTCATCTCGATGCCTCCTTCGGGGTCGAAGGGCAACGTACGAATAGGCGCCGACGAAGTCGTCACCCTCGGTGGGTATCGATGTCACCCTTGAGGGTGAGTGGGGAGTTCAGGACCGAGAGCCATCGGTTTCGGCATCGTGAGCCGAGTAGAAGTCAGTCGGCCGAGCCGAGTTCCTGAATGAGCTTGTCGACTCGTCGCTTTCTCGTCTCCGCGGCTTTTGCGGATTCGATCTGCTCCACGGCCTGGCGTCTCCTGGTGTACGAGATGGCATCGAACCGACCGGTCAGACCCGCTGCCGCCAGTGCGGCCTTCACATCGTCGGGCACATCGACGGTCCGCTCGTCTTCGTCGAGTTCCAATTCCACTCGGACGGCATCACCGACCGCCTTGCCGATGACGCGCCGCGCCGACTTGACCACCCCCAGCACATGCTTGCCGCCGTACACGGCGATCGATCCTCGGTAGCGATGACCGTCGAAGCTGGCCTTCACCGGTATCCGACCCCCACCCCCAAGCCGATCGACGACTTCGGGCGGGATCTCCACCCAGGCGCCCCCGTCGTCTTCCCCCTCGATCACAGCCTCGAACACCGACATGGCCCTTCACATTACGAGGAGTGCCACCGAGGAGCGCGCCGCGCCTTCCTGACGGATAGATTGCAGCGTGCAACGACCGGGGAGGAAAGTGGCCATCCCGATCGGCGGGCAGGGGGGGCAAGCGCCGCCGCTCGACTTCGTCGTGGAGACGATGCCGCAGCGGATCGTTTTCGGTGCCGGGACGGTGAGGACGGTGCCGGCCGAGGTGTCCCGTGCCGACCTGAAACGGGTGCTGGTGATCGCTTCGGGCTCGTCGGCGCCGATCGCAGATCAGCTCCTCTCGGACCTGGGACCCTCCGCTGTGGGACGCCTCGCCGAGGTACGACAGCACGTGCCTCGATCGCTGGCGGAGACGGCATGCCGGGAGGCGACCGCCACCAAGGCTGACGGCATGGTTGCGATCGGGGGCGGCTCGTCCATTGGTCTCGCCAAGGCAGTTGCGGTGCGCCTCGGCCTCCCCATCGTGGCGGTCCCGGTGACTTACTCGGGTTCGGAGCTGAGCGCCGTCTACGGAGTCACCGACGAGCGCAAGCACACCGCAAACGACCCGCGTGCGCTTTCGAGGGTGGTGGTTTACGACCCGGAACTCGGGAGCGGCTTGAAGGCGCGGGTCACCAGCGCCAGCGGGTTCAACGCCCTGGCTCACGCCGTCGAGGCTCTCTACTCCCCGGGCCGGAACCCGACATCCTCGCTCCAGGCCGTGGAGGCGATCCGCTTGCTGGCGGGCTCTCTCCCGGTGCTGTCCAAGGGGCGGGGGAACGGCGAGGCTCGGAGCGCGGCTCTGCTCGGTGCCTTCCTGGCGGGATCTGCGGTCAGCACCGCAGGCACCGCACTCCAGCACAAGCTGGCTCACGTACTGGGGGGAACGCACGACCTCGTCCATGCCGAGGTGCACGCAGTGCTCCTCCCCCACGTCGCCGCCTACAACCAAACGGCAACGGGTGATCTGTTGGCCGGTGCGGCGGCAGCCCTAGGTGCCGGCGACACAGCTACGGGTCTGTGGCGGCTGGGGCGGCGTCTCGGCAACCCGAGGAGTCTTGCCGAACTCGGTTTGGAGGAGGAGGTGCTGGACGAGGCAGCGGAGCAAACCGTGATCGACGTTGGGGCGGGCAACCCCCGTCCTGTGGACGAGAGGGACCTGCGGGCGCTGCTCGAAGATGCCTATTGGGGCAAACCCCCGAGGACTACGAAGGAGGACGGCGATGGGTGAATGGCAGTTCATGGACCCGGCGAGCCGCACCAACCTCTTTGCGGCGTGGAGCCGCGAGGCGGAGCAGATGATGGAGCTGGCATCGGGCCCGGATGCGTGGGAAAGACCCACTCGAAGCACCACGTGGGAGGTCCGCGATGTCATCGGGCACTTGGTGGACACCACCGAGGGGTATTTCGAATCCTTCGAGGTAGCACGTGGAAAGAGGGACAGCCGTGACAGCTTCCCGCTGCGCGAGATGGCCAAGTACGTCAACGAGGGCGCCGTCGCCTTCCGCTCCGTCTCCCAGAACGACCTGCTCGCCCGACTCCGCGATGATCTCGAGCAGATGAAGGGGATCGCATCGGAGTTGACCGACGAGGAGTGGTCCGGACTGCTGGTCCCGCACAAGTACATGGGACCGCTGCCCGCCACCTTCTATCCGACCTTCCAGCTGGTGGACTACGGGATCCACTCATGGGACATCCGTCAGGGATCGGACGATGCGCACGCCCTGGCCGGTGACACCGCCGACCTTCTCGCCCCGATGGCGTTCGTACTGTGGCAGTCGACCCCGCTCATCCCCGAGGATCTGCAGCCCTATGACATCGGCGTGAGGGTGACCGGGGCGAGCGGCGGCGACTTCCGGGTGAGCGTCAGCCCATCGGGTATAGGTGTCGAGCCCGGTGACGTCGGGGACTGCTCCAGCGTCCTCGAGTTCGATGCCGGCAGCTTCGTTCTAACCGCCTTCGGACGGATGAACGGCGGGACCATGCGCGGCGAGCCGGAGAACGCAACCGGGTTCCTCAATTCGTTCTTCAGGATCTGACACCGCCAACCAAACGGAGGTTCTTCATGGAAATCGACCTGGAAAGGGTTGAAGCAGAGCGGGAGCGGATCAAGCAAACCTATTTCAAGGAACCGCCCGACCGACCGCAATCGGCCGCCCGCGGCATCCACCACACCGCCCTCATCTCCTCTGACGTGGAGCGAACCGTCCGTTTCTACCAGGAGGTTCTGGAGTTCCCCTTGATCGAGATCTTCGAGAACCGCGACTACCGCGGATCGAATCACTTCTTCTTCGACCTGGGGAACGGCAATGCCCTCGCCTTCTTCGACTTTCCTGGGCTGGACCTCAGCGAATACGCCGAGGTCTTGGGCGGCTTGCACCACATCGCCATCTCGGTCGAACCGGGAAACTGGGAACGGCTGAAGCGCAACCTCGAGGATGCCGGCGTACCCCACGAGACCCACAGCGAGGTCTCGCTCTACTTCAAGGACCCCGACGGGGCGCGCCTCGAACTGATCGCCGACCCGCTGGGCGAAATGTACGGGACGCACTTGCTCGACTAGCTGCCAACCCTGGGTTGGGGAGTACCGCCGCGGTAGCTGCCAACCCTGGGTTGGTGCGCGGCTAGGCGAGTCCCTTGACGGCCCAGACCGAGGCGGTGACGGTGAAGGGTGCTGGGGGCAACGACTCCCGGCACACCCTCTCCAACTCGGTTCGCCGCTCGGAATCCAGACCGGCAACGTAAGCGCCCGCCGGACCAACGCCCAGCGTGTAGGGCTCCCACCACTCCTCGAAAGTGGCGTGTTCGAGCGCGACAGAGAGCGTCGCCTCCTCGACCTGACGAACGCCGGCGGTCTCGGCCAACTGCTTCAGATGGCCCTGACGCGTTCCCGCCCTGCCGGACTCGTCGTCGAAGCCGGGATCAAAAAGACGGGCTGCGTCGAAGAACGCAGTGAGTGGCCCTCGGCCGCCGGCGTGATCCCAGACACAGGCGGCGACCACGCCACGGGGATGGGCCACCCTGGACATCTCGGTCAGGCCGGCCACCGGATCCTTCATGAAATGAACCACCAGTTGAGCGAGAACGCGATCGAACTCACCATCGGAGAAGGGCAGGTGCTCGGCGGCCGCCTGCTTCACGTCCACCCCGGCGTGGCGGTCCCGAACTGCGGCGACGAAGCCTTCCGAGGGATCGACGGCCGAGACGGCTCCGGCCCCGAGTCGCTGCACCAGTTCGCCGGTCAGGGCACCCGGCCCGCACCCGACGTCGAGCACCCGTTGACCGGAGGAGACTCCGGCGAAATCAGCGAACTTGGGGGCGAGCAGCTCGGAGTACCTGCCCATGAATCGGTCGTAAGAGGCGGCGGCAACCTGGAAGCTCATCGATGGAACATAACCGACCCGCTGCTCGCCGCTCGACGGACGGCAGCAACCACCAGAGACTTAGCCGCCGGTGGACATAAGCTCGTGTCCGGAGATGAGCCACAACAGCCACGTGCGGTCGGGGAGCGAGCACCGCCGCCGGCTGGCCGTGACCCTGGCCATGGTGCTTGGGTTCATGGTCGTCGAGGTAGTGACCGCGGTCGTCACCGGCTCGCTTTCGCTGCTCTCCGATGCGGGGCACATGGCCGCCGACAGCCTCGGTCTTGCCATGGCGCTTGCTGCCATGGTCGCCGCCGATCGAGCGGGCACCGGGGACCACCGCACGTTCGGGCTGTACCGACTGGAGATACTCGCTGCGTTGGCCAACGCGGTGCTCCTCTTCGGAGTGGCTGTTTACGTCTTGTGGGAGGCAGCGCGGCGATTCTCGGATCCACCCGAAGTCCTGACCGGCCCGATGCTGGTCGTCGCCGTTCTCGGCTTGGTGGTCAACCTGATTGCCTGGAGACTGCTCCGTCCGGGTGCCACCGCATCGCTCAACCTGGAAGGCGCTTCGCTCGAGGTATTGGCTGACCTGGTCGGTTCGGTCGGCGTCATCGTCGCTGCCCTCCTCACCCGGTTCACCGGCTGGCCATATGCCGACCCGCTTTTCGCCGCCGCCATCGGGCTTTTCATTCTCCCTCGGGCTTGGCGACTGGGGCGCCGAGCAATCCGCGTGCTGGTCCAAGCGGCACCGGAGGGTCTGGACATGGGTGCTTTACGCCTCCACCTCGAGCAGATCGAAGGGGTCGTCGACGTCCATGACCTCCACGTATGGACGCTCACCACCGACATGCCGGTCGCCTCGCTCCACCTCATGGTGGCCGATGGGACCGACCCCCACCCCGTCCTCGACCAGGCGCGCAGCCTGCTTTCCCAGAGCTACGGCGTGGCGCATGCCACCCTTCAAGTCGAGCCTGACACCCACCTGGGCTGCGCCGAAGTCACCTGGTAGGCAAGTCGGGTTCATGGCGCCCCTTGGGGGCGCCCCGCCCCCCCTGCAAGCGTTTCTCAATCAGTTCACCAGCGACGGGGAGTACTCATTGACCGAGGCACCGGTATGCGGTGCGGCGCCGGAACGGAAGCGAAACGGCGTGACGCACACCATGTATGGGCCAAATAGAGAGTGCGGGAGGTGGATTTGGCGAGCGAGTGTGACTTGATGCCCGAGGTGAACCATTACCCATCGAGGTGATCGGCCTCTGGCGATCCGATCTAAGAGAGAGGTGCATTTGATGAATCAGCGACGCCGACTCAAATTGCGAGCCATTCCGATGGTTGTGCTCGCCTTTCTGATGCTCGCCGCAGCGCTGCCGTTGGCGGGTGCGCAGGGAGCGACGACCGCCACGAGCAGCGCGGTCCGGGACTGGAACGGGCACGCTTTGGCCGCCTTGGGGAACCCAACAACAGCAACGGTTCCCGGCGCCGGACAGCCACCGCCACTGGCCGCGACCCACATGGCCATGGTGCAGATAGCGGTGTTCGACGCGGTGAACTCGATCACGGGCGGGTACGAGTCATATATCGACGGGTTGCCCACGGCACCTTCCAGGGCGTCGCAGGACGCAGCGGTGGCAACCGCGGCCCACGACGTGTTGGTCGGGTTGGGCCGTGATCCTGTGCCCGCATTGCCGGACAACGTGATCGACCGACTCGACACCTTGTACGCCGACTTCCTGGCAACAATTCCCGATGGTCCGGCCAAGGAGGACGGGATCGCCGTAGGGGAAGCTGCCGCGGCGGCGATACTGGCGGAGCGCGACGATGATGGCCGCTATGTGCCATTCACATTCAGTGAAGGCACAGAACGCGGGGAGTGGCGACCCACGACGAGCGGAGTGACCGACCCCTTCGCCTTCATGGCCTTTGTCCGTCCCTTCGCGCTGGAGAGCAGTTCGCAGTTCCGAACCGATGGGCCGAAGCCGCTCAAGAGCCGTGCCTATACGCGGGAGTACAGGGAGGTGAAGAGGATCGGCTCTACCACTTCCGATAGGACCCCCGGGCAGCAGGCTCTAGCGGACTTCTACACCGTGAGCCCGGTCGAGCTCTTCAATCGCGCTTTCCGCGGCCTGACAGAGGAGCGTGGTCTTTCTCTCGCCAAGGAAGCTCGGCTGTTCGCCATGCTGAATGTTGCCGGAGCGGATGCACTGATCAATTGCTGGAACGACAAGGAGCACTTCTCCTTCTGGCGTCCGATCACCGCAATTCAGGAAGGCGACGCCGACGGGAACCCGAGGACTAAGGGTGACACGGGTTGGACTCCATATGCGACCACCCCGCCCTATCCGGAGCACTCGTCCGGGTACAACTGCGTCACCGCGGCCTTTATGCACACGGGCCGTGGCTTCTTCGGGAGCAACCAGGCCGACCTCAGTGTGCAGAATCTGGTGACCGGAGTGACTCGGGAGTACGAGCGATTCACCCAAGTGGTGAGTGACACAATCAACGCCCGCATCTTCCAGGGAATCCACTTCAGGACGGCCGATGTTCAAGGCGCCGGATTGGGCAACAACGTGGCTCGCTGGGTTCGTCTGCACCACTTCCAGCGAGTGAACTGAGAATCACGCGTCCCGGACGCAATGAAGGCGGAGGGGTCATAAACCCCTCCGCCCTTCCTATGCACCGCCAATCAGGTGGCGGCAGGGACCGCGCCGGGGAGGGCCATTGCTGGCACCGGTTCCTCGTCGTGCTCCGGACCGCTGAACTGCGAGTTGTACAGGTCGGCATAGGCGCCGCCCCGTTCGAGCAGTTCGGAGTGGGTCCCCTGCTGGACGATCTGCCCGTTCTCCATCACCAGGATCAGGTCGGCGTCGCGGATGGTGGATAGCCGGTGGGCGATGACGAAGCTGGTCCGATCGGTGCGCAGCGCCGCCATCGCATGCTGGAGCAGTGCCTCGGTCCGGGTGTCCACCGAGCTGGTGGCCTCGTCGAGGATCAGCAGAGCCGGGTCGGCAAGAAAGGCGCGGGCGATGGTTATGAGCTGCTTCTCGCCGGCGCTTATGTTGCTGCCTTCGTCGTCGATCATCGTGTCGTAGCCATCCGGGAGGCTGTGGACGAACCGGTCGACGAAGGTGGCTCTGGTCGCCTCGAGCATCTCTTCCTCTGTTGCCTCCGGCCGGCCGTACATGATGTTCTCCCGGATCGTTCCCCGGAACAACCAGGTGTCCTGGAGGACCATCCCGATCTCGGATCGGAGATCGGCGCGGTGCATCTCTGATATGTCAATCCCGTCGAGTGTGATCTGACCCGAGTCGAGTTCGTAGAACCGCATGATCAGGTTGACCAGCGTCGTCTTGCCGGCGCCTGTCGGCCCGACGATTGCGATGGTGTGTCCCGGCTCGACTCTCAGCGAGAGATCCTCGATGAGCGGGCGATCCTCGTCGTATCGGAAGTAGACGTTCTCGAAGGCGACACGGCCGGTCGGATCGCCGACGGTCCTGGCGAACTCGTCATCAGGGCGCTCCTCGTCGGCATCGAGCAACTCGAACACCCGCTCGGCGGAGGCGACCCCGGACTGGAGCAGGTTGATCATCGAAGCCACCTGCGTCACCGGCTGGGTGAATTGCCGGGAGTACTGGATGAAAGCCTGGACATCACCGAGGCTCATCGTCCCGGTGGCGACACGGAGTCCACCCAGAACCGCGATCACCACGTAGTTGAGGTTTCCGATGAACATCATGATCGGCATGATCAGCCCGGAGAGGAACTGGGCGCTGAAGCTCGCCTTGTACAGCTCCTCGTTCTCCGTCTCGAACGCCGCTTGAACCTCACGCTGCCGCCCGAACACCTTGACCAGCGAATGACCCGTGAAAGCTTCTTCGATCTGTCCGTTGAGCGTCCCGGTCCGCCGCCATTGGGTGATGAACTGCTTCTGGGACCGCTGCATGACCCACCCGGCAAGGAGCATCGAGATCGGGATGGTCACCAGTGCGACGAATGCCAGGGCCACGGAGATATAGAACATCATCCCGACCACGAAGATCACCGTCAGAAGCGATGTCAGCAATTGGCTCATCGTCTGTTGGAGCGTCTGGGAGACGTTGTCGATGTCATTGGTGACTCGGCTGAGCAACTCGCCACGCGGCTGTCGGTCGAAATAGCTGAGTGGCAGCCTGTTGAGCTTGTCCTCGACGTCCGACCGCATCTGATAAACAGTTCTCTGGACGACCTCGTTGAGCACGTAACCCTGGAAGAACCCGAGCAGCGCCGAACCCGTGTAAAGGGCGAGCACCACCAGCAGGATCCCGCCAAGGGCGTCGAAATCGATTCCCTGACCGGGGACGACATCCACGCCGCTCAGCAGGTCGGCGACCCCATCCTGGCCCTGCGCCCTGGCCGCCTCGATCGCCTCGGCCTTGGTCATGCCCTCGGGGAGCCTGCTCCCGATCACGCCGGCGAAGATCACGTCCGTCGCCTCGCCGAGCACCTTGGGACCGATGGCAGAGAGAGCGACGCTGAACACGGCGAGCACGATTACCGCGATCACCCTTGCCATATCGGGCCGCAGTCTGCGAACCAGCCGTTTGGCCGACGTGCCAAAGGCGAGCGACTTCTGCCCGATCATCGGCCCGCCGAACGGGCCACCCCTTCCCGGACCGCCTTGACCCTGGATGCGCTCCGTGCTCTTCATGGTGCGTGGTGAGGTCATGAGGCCACCGCGCTGAGCTGCGACTCGACGATCTCGACATAGGTGGCGCACCCGGCAAGCAGCTCTTCGTGGGTACCCAAGCCGACGACCTCACCGTCTTCGAGGACGATGATCTGGTCGGCGTCGGCGATGGTGGAGACCCGCTGCGCCACGATCACGACCGTGCAGTTGGCGGTGATCGGCTTCAGCGCCCGACGGAGCCGGGCGTCGGTCGCCAGGTCGAGCGCAGAGAAGGAGTCGTCGAACAGGTAGATCTCGGGGCGACGGATGATCGCCCTGGCGATGGCAAGACGCTGACGCTGCCCGCCGGAGAGGTTGGTCCCCCCCTGGGCAACGGGTGCGTCCAGCCCTTCCGGCATGGCTCTGACGAAATTGGCCGCCTGAGCGATCCCGAGCACGTCCCACATCTCTTCCTCGGTCGCATCGGGATTTCCGTATCGGAGGTTGGAGGCCACGGTGCCCGAGAAGAGATATGGCTTCTGCGGTACCAGCCCGATCCTCGCCCAGAGGCTCTCGGGGTCTATATCTCGAATGTCCACCCCATCTACCAGCACCGACCCGCCTGTGGCGTCGAAGAGCCTGGGGATGAGACTGAGCAGAGTGGTCTTCCCCGCACCCGTCGAGCCGATGATTGCGGTGGTCTGCCCGGGGCGCGCCGTGAACGACACGTCGTGCAAGACCGGGTGCGCCGCACCCGGATAGCTGTACTCCACTCCCCTCAACTCGAGATCGCCGCGCCGCGTCAACTCGGTCACGCCGTGCTCGGGAGGGACCACCGAAGACCGGGTGTCGAGGACCTCGCCTATCCGATCGGCCGAGACCGCGGCCCGGGGCACCATGACGAGCATGAAGGTGGCCATCATCACCGACATCAGGATCTGGACCAGGTAGGCGAGGAAGGCGGTCAGCGACCCGATCTCCATCAGCCCTTGGTCCACCCTGATCCCACCGAACCAGAGCACCGCCACGCTCGAGACGTTGAGGACGAGCATCACAACCGGGAACATGGCCGCCATCCAACGGCCCACTGTGAGCGACACATCGGTGAACTCGACGTTGGCCCGACCGAACCGCTCCCTCTCGAGCGGCTCGCGTACAAAGGCGCGCAACACCCTGATTCCGGTGATCTGTTCGCGCAATACCCGGTTGACGGTGTCGATCCGCTCCTGCATCTTCCGGTACGCCGGGACCATCCGCGAGATGATCAGACCGACGATCACACCCAACACCGGCACCGCAACTGCCACCAACCAGGCGAGTCCGACATCTTGGCGGAGCGCCATGATCACCCCACCGACCGCCATGATCGGGGCCATCACCATCATGGTGAAGGTCATCAATGTCAGCATCTGCACCTGCTGCACGTCGTTGGTGTTGCGAGTGATGAGAGATGGGGCGCCGAAGCCGGCGACCTCGCGGCTGGAGAACGCAGGCAACCCGGCTGAAGATCGCCGACCGCAAGTCGCGTCCGAAGCCCATAGCGGTACGTGCCCCGAAGTAGACGGCGGCAATCGAGCAGATCACCTGGACCAGCGAGACCGCCAGCATCCAGATCCCGACCTGGATGATGTAATCGGTGTCGCCCCTGACCACACCGTTGTCGATGATGTCGGCGTTGAGGCTGGGCAGATAGAGCGAGGCGATGGTGCCCACCAGTTGCAGGGCGACGATCACCCAGATCCAGGTCTTGTACGGCCTCAGGTACTCACGAGCGAACCGCAGCAGCATCAGGCGACGACCTCGGCTGTTCGCTCGGCGACGCCACCGAGCATGACATCCGACGATGTCGTCGACCGTGAGCTTTTCGCCGGCTCCCGGATGGGCGGTGGCGAAGACCAGACCGCGCAGAACCATGGCGGCTCGTGCCGGATCGAGCCGAAGCCGATCCCGGTTGCCGCGCAAGCAGATCGGTGAGCGACTCGGCGATGGCCGCCTGTGACTCCAACACGAAGCGAGGCGGCCCAGAGCGATGCTCTGCACCCGTGATCGGGATCGTACGAAGAACTGTCATCAGAGCCACGACCCCATCGAGTCGGTCCATCAAGATCTGAACGGCGTGCCGGAGCTGCTCTTCGAAGGGCGCCTCGTGGTCGATGCTCTCGATCTCGTGCTGGACGGGCGCCGGATCCATCCCAACCCTGATCGCCTCGTGTATCAGGGCACACTTGTCGGAGAACACGCGGAAGATGGTGCCCTCGGCGATCCCGGCTGCCTCGGCAATCTGGCGGGTCGTGACGCCGCCGCCGTGCTCGATGAGGAGCGGGGTGACCGCCTCGACTATCGCCTGGCGGCGATCGTCCGATGACATGGGTGTTGCGCGGCCTTGCTTCATGAGTTCCGGAACAATAGCTGAGTGAGCACTCACTCACAAGTCGTTTTCTCGGGGCTTGACGTTCCCCTATATGCCTTGACAGATATATACGTATCAGCGTATATTCAATTCCATGTTGAACGAGGCCCTGGCAGTCGTGGCGGAGCCCACCCGAAGGCGCATCCTCGACGAGCTTCTGGAGGGCGAACACACAGTGGGCGAATTGGTCGAGGTCATCGCTGTCAGCCAACCGAGCATCTCGAAGCATCTTCGGGTGCTCCGGGACGCCGGTTTCGTGTCGTCGAGGACCGATGCTCAGCACCGTCGCTATCGCCTCGAGCCGTTACGCCTCGAGGCGATTGACCATTGGCTGGCGCCCTACCGCATCCTTTGGACCAGGCACCTCGATGCACTCGAGCGCCATCTGGAAGAACAGGAGACGAAATGATCTCGAAAGACTTCGAACCGGGAGAGCTTGCATCGGTCGCTTACGAGCCAGCCGACACCGGGTGGACGCTCGTTTTCATTCGAGATCTGCCTCACTCCCCTGAGAAGGTGTGGGCCGCCCTCACCCAACGCGACCAGCTCGGGCAATGGGCACCATTTGTTCCCAACCGCGATCTCGACGTTCAGGGTGAAGCCAATTTCGCGATGGAGGATGACAGCGATTCGGAAGAGCAATCCGCCGACGTATTGCGTGCCGAGGCGCCGTCGCTGCTCGAGTACAAGTGGGAAGACGACCTGCTCCTTTGGGAGTTGGAGCCAACTTCAGCCGGCACTCGACTCACACTCCGTCACACCCACCAGGATCGCGACTGGTTGCCAAAGTTCGCCGCCGGCTGGCACCTGTGTCTCGTCGTCGCCGACCGCCTGCTCGAAGGGACGCCCATTCCCCGCATCGTTGGCGAGGACGCAGAAACTACGGCTGGGACGACTTGTCCAATGCCTACGCCGAGGCACTCGACACAGTTTCCACTGACGACTCCGATCCCTCTCGAACCTGAGGGATTACGTGATACCCCGTGG
>CAWGRK010000010.1:0-366517 GCA_963824995.1 uncultured Actinomycetes bacterium
GGCTACAGGTATCCCATTTCCTGGGCCTTGGCGAACGCCTCGGTACGGTTTCTGGCCCCGAGCTTGACGATGGCGGATGACAGGTAGTTGCGTACGGTTCCTTCGGCGAGGTGGAGCCTTTGCGCGATCTCCACGTTGGGATGTCCTTCACCGACCTCTCGCAGGACTTCTCGCTCCCGGTCAGTGAGTGGGTCGCTGCCGGTCCATGCGGACACTGCGAGCTCCGGGGCGATCACACGATTGCCTGCTGCCACCCGCCGGAGGGTGTCGGCTAGATCTTCGATGGGTGAGTCTTTGAGGACGTATCCAGACACCCCGGCATCGAGCGCCCGCCGCAGATAGCCGCTTCGGGCGAAGGTGGTCACGATTACGACTCGGACCGTCGGATGGTCCTTGAGACGAGAAGCCAGCTCGAGTCCCGTCATTCCTGGCATTTCGATGTCGGTGAGAAGGATGTCCGGCTCATGCTCTGCGACAGCTGCCAAACCCTGCTCGCCATCTTCGGCGACAGCGACTACCTCGATGTCCGGTTCGAGGTCGAGGAGTCCCGCAAAGGCTCCTCGCACCATGGCCTGGTCTTCGGCGAGGACGACGCGGATCATGAAGAACTTCCACCGAATGGCATGTCGATCCGTAGCTCTGTCCCGCCTGTCACTCCGGGTCCGAACGTGAGGGTTCCCCCTGCGGCGATCACACGTTCGCGCATGCCCTGAATTCCCGAGCCGGTTCCCTTGGTGGGTCCGATCCCGTCGTCAGTCACCGTTAGTGATACTCCCCCGTCCTGGCTGTCGATTCGGGCCTCCACCGTGCCAGCGTTGGCATGGCGCAGAACATTGGTGACCGCCTCGCGAAGTCCCAACGCCAGAACGTTCTCGACCGAGGGTGCCAGATCGACCTCCAAGTCTCCGAGCGTCTCCAACTCGGTGCCTGCCGCTGCGAGCGCATCGCGGGCAACGGCGAGCTCGTCGAGCAGCGACGCCTGATGCCATCCAGCAACGCTTTCCCTGATCGAAGACAGTGCATCGCGAGCTATGCGTTCCACCTCATCGGCTTCCTCTGTGGCGCGACGCTGGTCCGACGGGGCCAGTCTTTGGACGAGTTGGCTTCGCACGATGATGGCGGTGAGGGCCTGGCCTGCGATGTCGTGGACGTCGCGAGCGATCCGTTCCCGCTCGGCGATGGTGGCGAGATGAGCGACTCGGCGGTTCTCAGCCCGGAGCGCGACCGCGCGATGGTCCCGTGACACATCATGGAAGACGGCGGATCCAATGACCCAGATCATGATCACCGGGATGAATATGAAGATCCGAAACGGCCAAGGGATCGAACTCAGGAAGAAGCCGGTCAGAGTGAGGACGGTGATCACCGACAGTCTGAGTCGGAGCGTCTCCTGAGTGGCTGACCTGGCAACGAGAGCGGCGGCGTAGATGGGCAGCGCCATGATCGCTGTCGAGTCGAAGGGTGCTGTCGCCGAGTGCCAGCAGCATCAGGACAGTTGCTCCCCCGATATCCCAACCTCGTATTTCCGAGACGACAAAGGTGGGGAGGGCGACGGCAACCACTCCGACCGCGAGGACCCAATCCTCGGGACCGGCGTCGGGGGAGAAGATCGGTCCGATGAGGATGAATGCGAAGAAGACCAGGGGTGCCCAACGCGAGAAACCGGAACGCCTCGTGTCGAGGCGTTCCGAGTTCGCGAGTCTGACTGTCGTATCGTTCACACTTCCGCGGAACGGTACGCCAACGCTGCTGCGATCGCTCCCACGATCGTTGTTCCCACGAGATAGGCGACGTGACCCCACACTGCTCCGCCTTCGACCTGCGCCAGCGCCAGTTGTGCCAGGTGATAGGGCGGGAGGTACACCGCGATTTCTCCGAGCCACGTCGGGAGCATCTCGAGCGGGAACCAGAGGCCTGAGAGAATCACCGAAGGAATGAGCACCGCGTTGAGCACCGACGTTGCGGCGTTGGGACTGAACCTCGCCCCAACAGCCAGGGAGAACAGGCTGAATGGCAAGGCTCCGAGTACCAGCACACCGATGACACGCAGGACCTGCAGGACGTCCAGAGGTCCAGCGGTGAGACGGGCGACCAGGGTTATCCCTGCCAGGGTGACGATCGCATACGGCAGTGCTGCCGTGACTTTGGCGGACAGCGTCACGCCAAGCGGCGTGCCGTCCGCTCTCTTGACGCGGAGCCAGCCTCGCTCTCTGGCGTCGGCGAGGCCGATACCCGGGTTCATCAGGACCACGGACAGCACACCAAACGCCCCGTAGGTGGCCAACGACTCAACGCCGAAGCCTCCCTCGTCGCCGAACATCGTTGCGAACAGTGCAAAGAATGCCACTGGCATCAGCACCGTGAAGAAGAGAGCGGTTGGCTCCCTGACGATTCCCAAAAGCTCGTCTCTCACCTCTGTGCGAAAGATTCTTGTGTTCATGCGGCTACCTCCTCATGGTGGGTCAGTGCGACGAGGACCTCTTCGAGGCTCGCCGTCGCCACGGTCAAATCGTTGGCCTCGGGGTCGAGGTCGAGCAGCGTGCTGACGACCTGCTCACTGTCGGTCGCTGCGATCACGGTGCGGCCGTCACGAAGCTCCACCGAGTGCACCGAGTCGAGCGCTCTGATCACACTCACCGGTACCTTCGTCTGGACTTCGATCCGACGGTCGGGGAGCGTCCGACGCAGCTCGTCTGGCGTCCCTTCCGCGACTACTCGTCCGCGATCAACCACGACGACCCGATCGGCGACTGCGGCCGCCTCGTCCACGAGATGCGTCGTGATGAGCACACCGGCTCCGTTGTCGAGACGCCGCCGAATCGTGTTCCAGAACCGACGCCGTGCCTCCACATCGAGTCCTTCGGTGGGCTCGTCCAGTACCAGCAGAACCGGATCGGCAACAAGCCCCATCGCGAGCTGCAACCGCTGCTGCTGTCCGCCGGAGAGCTTGGCCGCCCGCCGTTTCTCCAGGCCGGCCAGGCCCATCTCGGCGATGGCTTGGCTGGCTGCTTCCGGGGGACAACCCCGGCGGGCGGCCGCACCGCCGACGATCTCACCGACGGTGAGTGACCGCGGAAAACCGACCGCCTGCTGGACGACACCGAGCCTGCGGCGGGTCTCGGCGCTACGAGGGTTGCCACCTGCCACCTCGATGAGGTCGGCGTTGCCTTCGATCAACCCGATCACATTGCGGACGAGGGTCGTCTTACCGGCCCCATTTGGGCCGAGAAGTGCGACACACTCCCCCGCCTTGACAGTCAGATCGACTCCGGCGAGAGCCGTGTGGTCACCGTATCGGTGAACGAGACCTCGTACTTCGAGCACATGTTCCATCTACTACCTCCTTCGACACCGATCATGCGGAACGACCGGTGCGACGGGTAGTGAGATCGATCACGAACTCGATGTGACAGATGTCATCCAGATCAAGCCAGGCCCTGCCAGACCCGAGACTTGATTAGAAGATGTTCGGATCTCTCGGAGCACCTCGTCTCCAGAGAGGTGTTCAGCGTGGGCAATTCTGTAGCAAACCTGTGGCGCGTCGGATAGCCGGATCGTGTATGCAGCAGGTGTTCGTGCTCGCCGATATCGCCCTGACCATGGTGTTGTGGAACTGACGGGATTTGAACCCGTGACCCCCCTCGTTGCGAAAGATGCGGTCAAACAGCTCGACCAGGGGTTACAGGCTCCTCGGAGGTTCTTGTGGACCGGTTGTGGGGCGAGCGATGTGCGATATGACCAGTCCGGCTGAGAGCAAGGTCGGTGCTAGCGGATCTGGGTCTATACGGGGCCTGGGACGCTAAAACGTCAGGCCCAAGGCCGGGATCACGGGCGCCCGCATAGTCTGGCTGCCGTGCATGACCGAGCCAAGTCGCTGGTTCGTTCGGTCAGACCGAAGGAAACAAGCGGCGTGTCCCGACGACAAGGGATTGCGCTGGCTGCTGTGCCTGCTGGCTTGCTCGGTGTTCTCGCAGTTTGGTCCCAGGCTGACGTCGCTGGCTCGTCGCTCTGGCTGATCGCCATTGACATCACCGTCGGGCTGGCCTTCATCGTCAGCGCCATGCTTTCTCCCGCGGCGACGCGTGAGCGGCTGCTGTTCGGATCGGTCGGCTCCCTGTGGCTGCTCGGGTCGGTGTTCCCCGCCGCCGGCCTGACGCACCAGGCCGTTCTCGCCATCGCCCTTCTCGCTTTTCCCTCAGGCAGGCTCGCCGGGATCGTTCGCTGGATCCTGGCCGGTCTGGCTGTGCCGCTTGCATTCGGTCTCATTCCACAGCCCGGCGTGGCCGTGCTCTTGGCAACAATCGGCCTGGTCGCCGCCCGAGGATCCGCCCTGGGGAGATTCCCCGCCGCATCTGCCATAACGCTGGCGGTGGTGCTCGCAGGTTCTTGGTGGCTTTCCCGCGGCACCGCCGTCGGATACAACCCCCAACTGGCGCTGGTCGCATACCAGGCAACGTTGCTCATGATCGCGGCCGCCTTCCCGTTCGCCGCCCGCGAGGCCATAGCGAGCCGGGCCAGGGTCGTTGATCGGATCCTTGGTGAGGAGACAACGGCCGGGCTCGCAGGGTTCGGGGTCGTGTTGGCGGACGCCCTCAGGGACCCGAGCATTCAGGTCCTCCGGCCCGAAGACGCTCCAGCATCATCCCGGAACCGGCTGGAGGTATCAGATGCAGGGTCGCTCGTAGCGGTGATCGACTATTCGGCACCCACCCTGGACGACCCGACCATCGCCGAAGCCGTCGCCTCGGCGGTGCGCATCGCCGTACGACGGGAACAACTCGAACGAGAACTCGGAGCCCAGCTCTTCGACCTCGAATCGGCCAGGGCCCGCTTGGTGGCTGTCGCCGACCGTCAAAGGGAAGCAACGGCCAACAGGCTTAGGAAGGACGTAGTGACTCCATTACGGCAAGCCACTTCGGACCTGGAGGAGGCAAGGGCGAGGGTGGAGGATGGGGAAGCCAGCGATGCCCTCGGGATCGTCGTCACTGAACTGAACACGGCCCAAACAGAGCTGATGGGGTTGGTGTCAGGCATCCCTTCCAGCCGACTAGGCGGCGGTCGACTGCGGGATGCGATCCGGGCCATGGCCCAGCGGAGCGGTATCCCTGTCGAAGTCACAGCCGCGCCTATCGAAGCGGACGTGGACACGGAGACCACGCTTTTCTACGTATGCTCGGAAGCGTTGGCCAATGCCATCAAGCACGCCGGCGCCCACAGAATCGACATTGTTCTCGTCGAGGAAGGCGACCTCATCGCCCTCAAGATCTCCGACGATGGTCGAGGCGGTGCCGACCCTTCCGGCACCGGACTAAAGGGTTTGGCCGATCGGGTCGCCAGTCGGGGGGGCCGGCTCCGAGTCGATAGTCCGCCCGGAGCCGGCACCACGGTCACGACGACCCTGCCCCGCTAATCGATCTTGCGCCAGGGCTCGATCAGCTTCTCCCCCGCCCAGGTGTCCACTGACGCGCCGCCCTGGAGGTCGCTGAAAATGATGTCGTCGCCGTCCACCTCCCAGATCATGGAGTAGGTCGGGACGGGGAAGCAGGGCGGCTCGCAACCGCTCAGCTCCGAATGAACCTCCGCGTCGTAGACGAAGTAGACGACGCCATCGCTGCCCCGCAGGTAGCCGGCGTCTAGCACCGAGTCGAACGTGACGACGTCGTCGAATGTGATGTTCCCGCAGTCCTTGCCGGGACGATCCAAGGGGCGACAGGTCATCGCATAGGTTCCGTCCTCGATCAGCAGAGACCACACGCCGGACCATCCCGACGCGTTGTTGTGGCCGGCCGAAATCACGTCCGCCTCGGACACTTCAACCCGGTAGAGCCCGTTGGGAATCTCTGCCACGTCGGCGGGGGGCGTTTCCGGCCGCGCCTCGGCTTCCGTCGTCGTCTGCGAGCATTTCGCGGCGACATCCGGCACATAGGTCCCTCCGGACCCGGCGGCGACGGCCTGGATCCGTGCCAGAATTGGCCCGATCTCAGGGTCTCCGGCCATCTGGTCGATGACCGGAGCCAGCAGATCGCCCAGCCCAGCGACTTGCTCGGGAGTGGCTTCCAGGAAGCGCATCCCCGACTCGCAGAGCTGCATTGCCGGCGTGGTCTCGTCGTAATCGGCCTCGACTGATGCCTGGACCCCTCGCTCGGCGGCCTCACGGACCCAAGTCTGCTGTTCTTCGGTCAATGCCGCGAAACGTGACTCGCTGATGCTCAAGACGAACATCTTGGGCCAGAGGACGACGTTGGAGGTCACGTTCCCGACCTCGGTGGTGTAGCCGTTGGCCTGGTACTGGGGTATGTCGAACTCGACCCCTTGCAGCTCTCCCGCGAGGATCTGCTCCCGCCACTCGAACCCGACGTTCACCGGCTCAGCTCCCAACGCCTTGATCGCGTCGGTCTGAACCGGTGAGTTGAAGACCCGGAAGCGGGCGCCGGCCCAGTCTTGGGGATCGACAAGTGGAGTGCTGGCGAACGGGCGCCGCAATGGCCCGACACTCAAACCGAGCCCGACCACTCCGGACCCATCCAAACTCTGCAGCATCTCCTCGGCAGCCAAGTCAGAAACCAGAGCTTTCTGCGCCTCATAGCTGGTGATCGTCATCGGCGCCTCCACCGCCTCCAGACCGGCGATGCCGGCTTCCGAGAAAGCCCGGGTCGAGGGCCAGCCGCCATCGATCTCTCCCGATGCGATCCCGGCCACCAATTTCGACTCGGCATCCGCCGCCCCATCACCGTAGGTGTCATTCACCTCGACTTGCAGCCGGCCCTCCGAGACCTCACCCAAAGCTTCGACAAATGCCTGCACTCCATAGGACTGGCCGTTGCTGTTGACCCCATCGATCGAGGCCAGCTGCAGCACCACGGTGTCTCCCCCGGCTTTGTCCACGTTCTCGGCGGAACACGCCGCAAATAGGCCCACCACGACGATCGTTGCCCAGGTCCTGCGCGACATCGCCTTCATCGTCTCTCCTATCGCCGACACTCGCCCAAAGGTATGGGCGCGGCCAGCATGTGCCCAGCGTGCCAGCTCAGTGGTGATCTGAGGAAAACACGGATGCGCCGGGCAACCGTAGGTGAGTTGAATTGCGTCATGACGGAGGTCCAGCGACCACGGCGCTACTTGCGGGTGGGAGTCTGGACGGCAACCGTCCTGGTCTCGGTCCTGGCAGTGGCGAGTTTCCTGTCGGCGACACAAGGCGGCATCCTCGCTTCACTCGGTCGAGAGCCCGCGGTTGGGGCCGTGGTTTTAGCGATGGCCGGTCTGATCCAGGTCTCGTTGGCGGCCTGGATGGTGGCGAATCGGCATCCAATGGCATCGATCGGCCTGGCAGTTCTCGGCGCCGCCATCACGTTGCCTTGGTGGTCCGTGTGGTCCGCCCTTCCCGACGGAGTGAGTGCGAAGCTCCTCGCCTTGGCGCCGCTGGCCTTGCCGGGAACAGCCCAAGTAGCCCTTCGCTGGTCGGCGGAACGACCGGCATCGCCGGTACTCAGCTGGGTGTACGTCATGACCGTGGCGGCTTCGCTGACCCTGCTCGTCGGATACAACCCGTTCGATGACCCGGGTTGCGGATGGGTGTGCGTCGACGTCCCGGCGACGGCGCGGGACCTGATCTCCACGCGCGGGTCGGTGCTGGTGACCGCCTTGATCACGACCGTGGCGGCGGGACTCGTCGTCCGCTCTATGACCCAGGTCCAACCAAGAGTCGCACCACGATTGTTGGGCGACGCGGTGATGGTGTCCCTTGGCCTCCTTGTCGGCTATTGGGTCATCCGCTGGGCCAACTGGGGAGAGCAATCCGGAGAGGCTCTGATCCTGCCTTTCGTCGCACAAGCCGTGGTTGGCGGCGCGGTCATCGCTGTGACCATCCGTTCGAGGAGAACCCGCGAAGCCGTGACCCGAACCATTGCCAGACTGAACGAGGCTGAGGCGGTGCTTGGTGACAAGGAGTCGGCCCTGGTCGGAGTTCTGTTCGCTCTCCCCGAGGGCGACGGTTGGGTTGATTCAGCGGGTCTGCCGGTCAAAGAGAACCTAGAGCACGAACGCTTTGTAACAGTCTCCGACAGCAAAGGGCCCCTGCTCCGCATGCCAATCGAGCGCGGACGCGATCCCGTTGACGTCCTCGATGCGCTGACCCCGGCAGCGCGTCTGTCGTTGAAGAACACGCAGCTGTCCGCCATCACCCGGGCCCGTATGGCAGAAGTCCGAGCTTCGCAGGCACGGGTGGTGGCTGCATCTGACACCGAACGGCGACGAATCGAACGGGACCTGCACGACGGCGCACAGCAGCGGCTGGTCAGCGCGGCCCTCTACTTGAGTGTCGCCCGCACCCGCCTCGCCCCTGAGCTCGCCGCGCTGGACCGCGCCGAAACGTCGCTGCTGGACGCTTTGCATGAGTTGCGCCGTCTCGCCCATGGGACGTTTCCCGACAGCCTCGAGACCGAAGGCTTGGGGACGGCTTTGCAGCAGCTCGCCGCCGACTCCCACGTTCCAATAGCCCTGGACATCGACGGCATCGGGCTTCTTTCACCAGACGTAGCGCGGGCCATTTACACGACTGCGGCCACCGCGGTCCTGGCCGCGGAGGTGTTGCCTCCTGCCGCGATGGTGCGCATGATGGCGGTGACGAACTCCGACTCCGTTCGATTCTCGGTACAGATTCAGCGGGACACGATCGATAGTCTCCCCGACTTTTCCGATGTCAAGGACAGAGTCGGCTCTCTGGGCGGGACATCCACGATCTCCACGACCGGCGAAGGTGCCTCGATCGAGGTGGTGCTCCCATGCGGGTAGTCATCGCGGACGATGTCATGCTTATTCGCTCCGGTCTGGCCCGATTGCTGGCCGAGGCCGACGTGGAAGTCGCAGCGGAGGTGGGGGATGCCGAGAGTCTGCTGCGGGCCGTGGCCATCGAAGAACCGGATGTGGCAATAGTCGACATCCGCATGCCGCCCACTCACACCGACGAAGGCCTGATCGCGGCGAGGAAGATTCGGCAAAGCCATTCGGGCACCGCAGTGGTGTTGCTCAGCCAGTATCTCGAGCCGCTCTATGCCGAGCGCTTGCTGGCCGATCAGCCGGGTGGGCTGGGTTACCTCCTGAAGGAACGGGTTTCAGACATAGCCGTCCTGGTCGACGCGTTACACCGGGTGGACGACGGGGAGTGTGTGCTCGACCCAACCATCGTGGCGAGGCTGATGCAGCGGAGAAAACCAAACTCGCCACTCAACCGGCTCACCCCCCGAGAAAGCGAGACCCTCGCCTCCATGGCGGAGGGACGTTCCAACGCCGGCATCGCCAAACAGCTCGGAGTCAGCGAGCGGACGGTGGAAGCCATGTGTGCCCAGGTCTTCCAAAAGCTCGACCTCGCTCCCTCACGAGATGTGAACAGGCGGGTCCTAGCAGTCTTGACCCTCCTCCGTGGTTGAAGGTAGTTGATGCCACGCTGCGGCCGACCAGACGACCCATCCCGGCCCCCGCTCTGGACCACGCCCAGAATCGAGTGTCCACCACACCGGGTCAAGCTCACATATCATTCCTCCTCGTCCTCAATCGTCTTCGGGAGCGTTCGGTGCGTAGACGCTCATTTCCAACCCGGGACGCGCCCCGCTTGCTCGATCCACTTGTGCATCTCCGGTTCCTGCGCCTCCTCCAAGGTCGCCAGCTTGACGTAGCGACTCCGGTCGGTGTCGCCTAGTGGCGGCTGAGGGTCGAAATCCGCGCCGCCGAAGAAGACGACATTCACCGAGACGTCGTAGGCGACCATCTCGACGATCCACCCGAGGTCTGGTAACCCGTAGTAAGCCTTCTTCCACTTGATGGCGTACTGAAGCCCGGAGATCATCTCGCGGATCAATTCGTCGACCCCTTTGACGATGGGCTGCAGATCCGGCATCTGGCTCCGGATCCAATCCTCGATCTCGGCGTGACTCTCCGATGGCACAGGCGGCTTTCGGGTCGTATTTGGCTTGCGTGTTTTCGCCATCGCATGTTCTCCTTCTATTCGTCAGCCTTTGCCCTCAGGGCGATCTCTGGTTTGAGGTCGACGACAGGTGTGCCGTCGACTGCCTCCATTTCGCTGATCAAATCTGCTGATGGAACCCAGACATGCTCAGGCATCGTGGTCCAGCCGAGACGGGAGGTCAATCCTCATCGAGGATCTCGCCATGCCAGGCTTCGCGCCTTCGCAGTGCAAGCCAGGCGACCCCTAAGTCCTGCCAACGCGTCGGCCCCACCAGCCGCCCGTGGCGTTTGAGCACCAATCCGGCAAGCAGGATGGCGGACAGCCAGGAGCAAAGGAACGACTCGGCCGAGTCGGCGACCAGGGTCCTGCTGTCGAGTCGGATCCTGTCTGTCGCTTCAGCCAGGGGAATCCTGACAGACAGGGCGCGTTACCCGACTTTCAATTGTGTTCATTGAATTTCTGGGCATCGCCGTTATCAGGCGAACCAGAGCAACGCAACGCAACTGAGCACTTGACGCTCGGGTCGGCAACGGACCCACCGGACGACCATCATCACCTCACCTTGTGGGCCTCGCCGAGCCGCTCATATAGGCTCGAGAGCATGTCGGATTCACCAATATCTCGGTTTGCAGCGCCCATCGCCATCGTCGCCGGCGCTCTGGTCATCATCACGAGACTGGTGGTGGCCCTGACCATCCCGACCGAGGCTGGACTACTCGAGGCGTACTTCCTGAGTGCTACGCATGCAATCAACAGCGTTGCATCGATCGTGGCCTACGCGCTGCTGGTCCTTGCCCTCGTCGCGGCGTATGACCGCGAAGCGCGCCCCGCCGGCACACTGGGCGTCGTCGCACTCGGCGCGGCGATCGTCGGCACGGTGTTCATGGCTGGGGACTGGTGGTACGAGGCGTTCGCCGTGCCGCGGATCGCGGAGGTCGCTCCTCAGGTGATTGACACCTTCGTCGGCGGCCGGCTGCTCATGGGTGGCCTATGGAGCTTCGCGCTCTTCGGGTTGGGCTGGATCTTGTTCGGCATCGCCAGCCTGCGTGCTCGCGTCTTTCCAGCCGCCATCTCGGTTGCGATCCTGGTTGGTGGCCTCTTGTCTGGCGTTCCCATCGGCATCGCTTACCTAAGTGGCGGCGTCATCCTTGGTCTGGCCTTCGTATGGCTAGGTGCGTGGATAATGCGGACGACCGCGGTCCCCACTTCGTTAGGCGAGTAAGCGGAGCCGATGAGGGGGATCCTCTCGCTGATGAACGTGCCCGTCATCGACAACACCCGGGCTCAATGACGAGGCAAGACATAGGGGGGCCCGTCGCTAGCTGTGCGACTTCTGCGTGACGGAGCACCTCGTCGACTGAGAGGTGCTTCGGACCCGATCCCCGTGGCACACCTGTGGAGCGGGGCTGTGGCGCGTACGGCCGAAAACCCCTCCTCGGGCCCAAACCAGACTCCGGCATTTCTCCAACTAGTACAAGGTGAACATCGGTGGAGCTGACGGGATTGAACCCGTGACCCCCTCGTTGCGAAAGAAGCGGTCAAAACGCTCTGACCAGGAGAAACGGCACGTGTCAGCGGCTTTTGGCGCGGTTGTGGGACGAGGGGTGTAAGACGGCGTGAGACACAGTGAGTCAATCTTGTCGTGGCCCCGCTGTCGCTGAATGTTCGCCTCCAAAAGGACGCTGATTCTGTTGCTGGTGGGCGTGCTTGCAGTGCTGGTAATCGGACGCACCCTCCCGAGCGATGGAGGGACGTTCTGTTCGATAGTTCTCAGCTCGGCCGTGGCCGGCCAGGCAATGCTGCTTCTCGGCTTCGGAGCCTGGAATCCTCGGCTTCAGGGAAGGGGAGCAACATCCGTCGTCCCGTGAAAACGTTTGATCACTGGCCCGGTCGGATCCGGCACCACGGCGAACGTGCCTGCGGCTGCAAGATCGGTCGACGAGGTCCCGATTAGCACTTCGATCGACCCGGGCTCGACGACGTATTCAAGGTCGCGGTCGTAGAACCCGAGCTGGCCGACCGGGACCTGAAAGGTCGTCCTGCATGAGGCGCCAGCCAACAGATGGACTCGGGCGAAGCTCTTTAACTCCAGCACCGGACGGGTCACGCTGGCCGACGGGTCCCTGGCATAGAGCTGGAGGACTTCATCTCCTTCCCGGTTGCCCATGTTCGTGACTGTCGCTGCAGCGGTGATCACCCCATTCCAGGGCACCTCGTCCGTGTTCAGCTCGAGGTCTGACACCGTGAAGGTGGTGTAGCCCAGACCGTGCCCGAACGGGTAGAGCGGGGTGACTTCGCCGTCGACGTAGTCGCCCTTCCAGTGCGACCTCCCCCCGGAGATCTTGTGTCCGTAGTAGACGGGGATGTGCCCGGCCGATCGCGGGTGCGAGATCGGCAGTTTTCCGCCCGGGCTCACCTCACCGGTGAGCACGTCGGTGATGGCCTCGGCTCCCTCTTCGCCGGGTAGCCAGGCCTGGACGACGGCGGCGCTGTGCTCATGGGCCCACTGACTACCGCAGGGTCGGCCGGTGACCAAGACGAGCACGACCGGCGTCCCCGTCTCGATGACTGCCCGGACCAGATCCTCCTGGACGCCGGGAAGATCCAGCGAGATACGGTCGCGGCCCTCGCCGGAAGTGCACTCACTCGTAAGACCCGCCTTGTCTCCCATGACCATCACAGCCAGGGCTGACCCCCCGGGCTAGGGCGACCGCCTCCTCGAACCCGTCGCGCGACTCACTGTCGACGTCACACCCCCTGGCGTAGCCGACGCGGTCCCCCAGACGGTCGCGGAGGGCATCGAACACGGTGCGCGCTTGCTTCATGGAGCCTTCGAGGCTCACCTCTCCGGAGAACGGCACCCCGAACACGTTGTCGCCCGATTGCATGTCGACCAGTGCTTCGATGTGGGCCGGGTAGGCGTAGTCACCGAAGAGATTCCGAGCGTCGTGGGCGTTGGGCCCGATCACGGCGATCGACCCGGCTCCAGAGGTAATGGGGAGTGTGCCGTCGTTGGCCAGGAGAACCATGCTCTTCACGGCGATCCGCCGGGCCAGCTCGCCCTCTGACAATGCCTCGATCTCGGTCGAGACGGCGTCGGGATCTACGAAGGGCTCTTCGAAGAGGCCCAGTTCGAACTTCGACAGCAGAACTCTCCTCACCGCAGTGTCGACGACACCGGGATCGATGGCCCCGGTCTTGACGCCTTCGATCAGTGGGGTCCCGTAGCAGTCGGTCCCGGGGAGCTCGACATCGATCCCGGCGGTGAGGGCGGTCACTGCCGCGTCCGTGGCGTCATCGTGCCACGTGGTGATAGCTGGCCAGTTGCCTGACGGCGAAGTAGTCGGACACCACGGTCCCTTCGAATCCCCAATGCTCCCTGAGGAGCACTGTGAGCAGATCACGGTCCGCACCGCAAGGTATCCCGTCTAGCTCGTGATAGGCGTTCATCACCGACCATGCCCCGGCGGCCACGACCGCTTCGAATGGATGGAGGTAGACCTCCCGCAGCTCTCGGGGGGGCAGATGGGGAGGGGCCCAGTTCAATCCTCCCTCGGAGGCGCTGTATCCGACGAAGTGCTTGGCGGTCGCCACCACACCCTCGGTCAGATCGTCGCCTTGCAGGCCCTCGACAAAGGCGGTTCCCATCCGGGCGACGAGGTAGGGGTCCTCTCCGAAGGTCTCCTCGGTCCGGCCCCAGCGCGGGTCTCGTGCGACGTCGAGGACCGGAGACAGTCCGTGGTGTGCGCCCATGGCGCGCATCTGCCGCCGTACCGCGGTGGCCATCTCTCGGGCGAGATCGGGGTCCCAGGTGGCGGCCACACCGATCGCCTGCGGGTAGACGACGGCGTGGCGCGACATCAGCCCCGAGCAGATCTCCTCGTGGACGATTGCCGGGATGCCGAGTCGGGTCTCCTCGATGAGGAAGCGTTGGATCTCGTTCGCAAGGCGGGCGGCGTCCTCCGCCCCGAGGTCGCTGGCCCCGGAGATCCGGGTCACATGGCCGAGACCACCACCGAGCAGGTCCCGGGCCTTTTCGTCGGAGAGGCTGTCCTTCCTCGGTCAGCTGGAAGACCCAGGCGCTCCCCAATTGTGCGACCTTCTCCTCGAGAGTCATCATCTCCAGCAGACTCTCGACCCGCTCGCTCACCGAGAGGCCGGGATCGCGGTAGGCCGGCTGCTGGCCGTCGACGGTGACCGCGGTCATCCCTTCACTCCTCCTGCGGTGAGCCCGCTCACGATCTGACGCTGTGCGATGAAGTAGAAGATCAGGGCCGGGATCATGGCCAGCGTGGTGTAGGCCAGGATCATCGCGGTGTCCGTAACGAACTGAGCCGAGATGTTGTTGATGCCGAGTGGCAGCGTCCATTGCTGCGGTTGGATCAACACCAGCAACGGAAGCAGGAAGGCGTTCCAGCTGCCCACGACGGTGAGTACCGCGATCGTGCTCAGAACCGGGCGGCAGAGAGGGAGCATGACCGACCAGTAGAAGCGCAGCGGGCCGCAGCCGTCGATTGCAGCTGCGTCTTCGAGATCACGGGGGATGCTGCGAAAGAACGGGCGAAGGATCACGATCGAGAGCGGGAGCCCGAATGCCGCCTGAGGGAGGGCGATGCCGAGCGGGCTGTTTAGCAGGCCGGTCTGGCGCAGGGTGATGAACAGCGGAAGGATGGCCACCGCCACGGGGAACAAAAGCCCCAGAGTGAACAGGGCGAACACGAACTCTCGCCCCCGGAACCGGTAGCGGGCGATCACGAACGCAGCCAGGGACGCCGCGGGAAGGACGAGGGCGGTTGTGATCAGCGCAATCAGCACGCTGTTCCTCACCCACCCATAGAAGCTCGGGTCGGTGAGGGCGGTCTCGTAGTTGGTGAAGATCCACGGATTCGGGAGTGCCACCGGGTCGGCGGCGAGTTGTGCGTTGCTCCGAAACCCACCGATGATCGAGAAGCTCAGCGGTACCACGATCACCAGCAGGACCACGACTGCGATCACATAGAGCAGCCCACGGCCGAAGTCGAAATTCCGGTGCGTGCTGCCGGTACGAGCAGTAGCTGCAGTCATGTGGTGAGCGCCCCCTCCAGGTCACGGCGCAGCACGAATCGTTGATAGAGGAGCGCCACGATCAAAGAGAGCCCGAAGACGATCACCGAGATGGCGCTGGCGTAGCCGAATTGAGTTCTGCGGAAGCCCCAGTCGACAAGGTAAGTGGCCATGGTGGCCGTGGCGTTCACCGGGCCGCCCTTGGTGGTGACCCAGACCAGGTCGAAGAGCTGCAGAGCGCCAATGATGGAGAGGAACATGGAGACACGGATGGTGGGGCCGAGTAGCGGGAGAGTCACATATCGGAAGCCCTTCCAGAAGGAGGCGCCGTCGATGGCCGACGCCTCCTCGAGCTCGGTGGGGATGAGCTGGAGCCCGGCCATGATCAACACCATGTGAAACCCGAAGTACTTCCAGGAGATGACGAAGAAGAGGCTGTAGAGGGCGATCTTGGGGTCGGCCAGCCATTCCCTTGTCACGCCGCCGGCGCCGACTGAGCCCAGGATCTGGTCGAAGAGGCCTTCGGGCCGATAGATCTGGCGCCACACCACCCCGGTCACCACCTCGGACAGGATGAAGGGGGCGAAGTACATGGTCCGAAACACCCCGCGTCCCTTCAGGTTGCGACTGAGGAGCACGGCCAAAGCGACCGCAAACGGGATCTGGAGAAGCAGCGAAAGCGCGATGATGATCCCGTTATGGGTGATCGCCTCGATGAACAATGGGTCGGCGAATGCGTCCTTGAAGTTCTGCAAGCCCACCCAATCGGTGAGTGGCTCCAGCCCATTCCAGTCGTACCCGCTGAAGCGGATGCTCTGGGTGATCGGGTAAAGGACGAAGAGCGTGTACAGCGCCAGGGCAGGCAGTAGAAACGCAAGGATCACCGGCCAGGGAGCGGTCCCTGGCGAGCGTCGAGCCGTTTGCTTGGCGGGCGTCGCTCTGACTGGTCTTTCGCTGGTCACGATCGGCTGCTCGATGGGTGGAGGGCCGCCGGACCGACGGCCCTCCACGACTTTGCTCACGATACGACTGGTGGCTATCCGGCCGCGTCGGTAATGGCCTGGGTGACCTCCTCAGGTGTCGCCTCACCGGCGAACAATGTCACCACTGCGTCGTTTACCGCGGCCCCCAGCTCCGGGCTGAAGAACTGGTCCAGATAGAGCTGGACGAACCCAGCATTGCCCAGACCCTCCAGCACCTGCTGTTGGAGCGGGTCAGTGACCGATACCTCCGAGCCCTTGACCACCGGGAGGAAGAAGGCAGTCTCGCCTATCCGGATTGCCTGCTCTACCTCACTGATGTACTCCAAGAACTGGACCGCCTCAGGTGGGGCATCCTTGCCCACGACGAAGCCGTCGCCACCGCCAAAACCGTCAGTCGGCTCACCGGCGCCACCCTCTACGGCCGGGAAGGGGAACCACCCGAATTCGGCTGGGAGACGCTCGGCGATGGGATCCTCGGGAGTCCCTATTCCTGACTGGTTGGCGTAGCCACCCGGTCCCCACTGCCCCATCAGGCTGATGGCGGCCTGGCCGGTACCGATAGTCCCGGACTCTCCGTCGGGAGCGTCCCATGGCGCGGCCAGGAAGCCGGGCTGGAAAGGCTCCATGTCGATGAGACGCTGCAACTGATTGCCTGCCTCCACGAACTCGGGCTTGTTGAAGTCCAGGTCCTCGGCCACTTGCGTCATGGCCGGTTCGCCACCCTCCCGTACCATCAGATACGAGTAGTAAAAGTGCGCCGGCCACTTGTCTCCGGCGCCGACCGCGATCGGCGTGATCCCGGCATCCTTCAGAGCCTGCACATCCTCGAGGAACTCGTCCCATGTCGCCGGCGGGCCATCGATCCCCGCTTGGGCGAACAGGTCCATGTTGTACCAGAACCCGACCATGCCCAGGTTGAAGGGGATCCCGTACTGAACCCCATCCAACTGATAGAGGCCGACAGCTCCCTCGTTGATATTCCCCGTGAAGCCTGATGACGCATCGGTGATGTCCTGAAGCAGACCCGCTTCCACCTGTTGTTTGAGGCCGCCGCCACCCCACGATTGGAACAGATCCGGCACGTCACCGGCCTGGAGATTGGTCTGAAGTGCCGCCTTGAAGGCTTCGTTCTCCATCACTGTGATGTTGATCTGGACCCCGGGATTGGCCTCCATGAACTCGTCCGCGAATTCCTGCCAGACGGACAACATCGGTTCGGTGTTCTGGATGTGCCACCACTCGATGGTGACCTCCTCCGCCGGTGTCTCGGCTGCGGCAGTTGTCGTCGTCGCCTCGGCCGCCGTCGTCTCCGTCACGGCGCCGCCACTGGTGGTCGTTGCGTCCTCGGCGGTGCCGCCGCCCCCACAGCTGGCCAGCGCCAGGGCCAGGATGGCAAGAATCGCCATCGGTCGTCTTACCGGTTTCACGTGTTCCTCCTTTGATCGCCTCCGGCTTGTAAACGTTTTCAGTCGGGGTCTGGTGTTCTTCTCCTCCTCGGATTCGGTCTAGACGGTCACGGCCCGGCATGAGTGACGAACCACCAACTCAGTGGGAAGGGTCAGGTGAGCCGGTTCTTGTTCCGGCTCATCGATGAGCTCGACGAGGAGCCGCGTCGCCTCGTAGCCCATCTCCTGGATCGACTGGTCGATCGTGGTCAATGAAGGCGAGGCGAGCGCCGACTCGAGGATGTTGTCGAAGCCGATCACCGACAGATCGTCCGGCACGGAAATCCCGAGGGACTGTGCGACATCCATCGTGGCGATGGCCGACACGTCGTTGGCAGCGAAGATCGCAGTCGGGGGATCGCTCATCTCGAGCAGCTCATGGGCCGGACCCTCGGTTGCTTCCCGGGTGTACTCGCCGACACGGACCAGTCCAGGATCGAACTCGATCTCGGACCGCTCCAGCGCGTTGAGGTAGCCCTGCTCGCGAAGACGGGCCGACTCCAGGTCGGGACGGCCGGCGATGAACCCGATCCGCCGATGGCCGAGCCCGATCAAGTAGTCGGTTGCCGTCATCGCTCCCTCCAGGTTCTGGGATGCGACGGTCGGCAAGGGGGAGGCGCCGGCGTGGGGATCGACGACGACAACCGGCGCGTTGTGAGCGACGTCGACCACGGTGGGGGTCACGAGAAGGGTTCCATCGGCCAGGGTGCCGTTGAGGCGGGACAGGTACCGGCGCTCCCAACCCACCTGTGCGCCGACATGGCCGTCACCGGCGCATACGATGAGCTCATAGCCGGTGGAGTGGATGGCTCGGGCGGCGCCCTTGAGCAACTCGGTGCTGAACGGCTCGAGGTCGGGGACGATGATCCCGATGACGCTGGTGCGATGGCTGCGCAGGCTCCTCGCCACCAGACTCGACTCGTAGCCGAGGTCGTCGACGACCGCCTGGACCCGGGAGGAAGTGTCGGAAGCCACGCCGTATCGGCCATTGACCACGCGGGAGACCGTGGCGATCGACACTCCCGCCTCGGCGGCCACGTCCTCGATGGTTATCCGGTCCTGCGCTTTTCTCATCGCTCCTGTGAACGTTCTGGATGACGATGTCGAAAACGTTTACAAGCTAACCACGTCGATCATGCCATGCGTCGCAGAACGGGAAGTTGTTTTCTAAGGCCGAGCGGGGGGGGGGGACCGAGCAGGAATCCGGTGTTGATACTTTCGGCTTCAACCCGAAACCGGAGTCATGGCGCGACATCGGAACCAACCCGAACGTCGCAATGGTCGTCGACGACCTCGCATCCGTCGACCCCTACACACCTCGAGGAATCGAGATCCGCGGACGTGCCGTACTTCGACAGGGGGAGGGATTGAGCCTACGACCGGGATTCGACGCGGCGGTGATCATGATCCACCCACAGCGAATCAACGCCTGGGGCATCGACGCGCCACCTTCCAGGGGTCCAACAGCCGCGACGTCCGGGCTTGATAACAGCACCCAAGCCCGGCCTCTACAACGAGCCGTTGGGTTGCGGCGCTCCGTAGTTACGGAATGTAGCTCTCTATCGGGACGTGCACCGTGCCGCATGGCTTCTGACACCAATACGACACCATTTGCCCCTCACCCACAGCAAGGCCCCGATCAGACATCTTCCTGACCAGGGCCTTCCGTCGTAGCGGGGGCGGGATTTGAACCCGCGACCTTCGGGTTATGAGCCCGACGAGCTACCAGACTGCTCCACCCCGCGTCGCACCCTGGAGTGTACCGGTCTCTCCGGGGTTATCGCAAGGGGTCAGCCCATGACGTCGAAGGTCTCGCCGACCTCGACGGTGCCGCCGCTCTTCAGGTGGGGACAGCCCTTCGACATCTCGACGGCGGCGTCCATGTCGTCGGCGCTGATCACGGTGTAACCGGTAACCGGGTCGGAGCCGCCGCCCTCGGCGGTGGACCCGTCGCTGTTGATCACGATGGTGCGGGTGATGGGGTTGCCGCCGTCGACGATCGCCGACCCGAGTTCCTCGTACCACTTTCCCCAAGCGGCCATTACCGCCTGCTGTTGTTCGTCGGTCTCCGCCATGCCACCGCCGTGGTACGCCAGCAAGAAAGTTCGCCATGTCTCCTCCTCGTATATCGCCAATCGCTTCGAGGTAGCTGGGGAACAGCGTGGTCCAACCGCCCAGGTTCCGGTCGCGCCACTCCTGACCACCCGCGCCCGAGCCTCTCCCAGCCAGTGTGCTCGATCTCTACTCGGGTCGTCCCATCGGGACGACCATTGAAACTGATGAGGACGTCGGTGGCGTCGGCGCGATCCCGCCGCAAGTGCCACAGATAACCGAGACGCCCCGGAGGGTCCCAGAGCGTCACCTCACCCCACTCTGACTCGGTGCCGTCGGGACCGCGCTCATAGATCCGCCCACCGAGCCGGGGCTCGAGGAACACCTCTACGTCGTCCACTCCGGCGACGGTGTGGTCGGCGGGCCACCAGGTCGAGATCTTCCCCGTCCACACGTCAAAGGCGTGCTCCGGTGAGCAGCGGAGGTCGAGGTTGAATCTGAGCGGCTCGATCATCCCCGGTCGCCCTCGGGAACGGTGTTCTCCGCCATGAGACCGAAACGTCTTGCCGCATCCCCCCAGACCTGCTCCAGGAACAGGCGAACCTCCTCCACTCCCTCTTCATGCAATCGGTAGACACGACGTGTTCCCCGCGGCTCGTGCACCACCAGGCCGGCTTCCTTGAGCAGGCGGAGATGACGGGAGACGGCGGGACGGCTGATGGGTAGCTCGTCGGCGATTTCGGTCACCGAAAGACCCCCCTCTCGGAGCAGGCCCACTATCGCTCGCCGGTGCGGGTCGCCAAGGGCGTCGAACGGGTCACCGGCCAATTGCGGGCACCGACTCAAGCGTAGCCATACGGTTACGGAGTGAGGTCAGCGCTCGGCTCGACCCGCCAGCATCGAGCCAGCCAGCACCAACGCCACACCTCCCAGCGCCCAGGCGGAGACCGTTTCGTCGAGGATCGTCACGCCAAGGACCAGCGACACCACCGGAATCACGTAGGCGACGAACGAACCGCTGGGACCGCCGACCCTTCCCACCAGCGTGGCCATCAGTGCGAAGGCAATCCCGGTCCCGACCGCTCCCAGCACCCCCACCGCCACCGCCGGGCCAATGGCGAATTCGGAGCGGAACAACCCGAAGATGCCGAACGGAGCCGTCCACAACGTGGCCAGAACCAGCATCCACCACATCACTGCGACCGACCCGTACCGGTGCTGGAGCGGGCCGGCCATGTTCCCGGCGAGCCCGTAACAGAGGGTCGCCACCAGGACCATCACTACCCCCACCGCGCTCGACCGCACCTGCGGTGCTCGATACCACACTGATCAGCGCCACCCCGACGAACCCGACGAAGAGACCGGCGCGCTGTGGACCACGCGGTGTCCGGTTGAAGGCAATCGCACCCCACATCCCGGTGAAGATCGGGATAGCGCCGTTGAGCAATCCAGTCACCGCCGAACTTATGTGGACCTCGGCCAGAGGGAAGAGTGTGAAAGGGATCCCCACCCAGACGATTGAGAGCAGCACGAGCCTGCCACGGTCTGCTGGGTCGAGGCGGACCCGTCTCCGGGGGAGCAGAGCCAGCGTGACCGCCCCCAACGCCACACGGGCCCAGGTGATGAGACCGGGGTGGAAGGTGTCGAGGCCGATTTTGATCAACAGGAACGACGAACCCCAGATCAGGGCAACCGCGATGAACAGGCCCCAATCGAGAGTCGTGAACGGCTCTCGATCGGAGACAGTCGTTTGCTGCGATGCCACCGCCATCTGCCGACTCAAGCAGCTGCGGGCGGATTCGATGTTGCCGCCGGGCAACCAACGTCCTGCATGACTCCGTGTCCGCCCCGCCTTCAGACGGCGCCGCTCCCACCGTCGGTGGCCGGTCGACTGCAGCGGGGTGGACGATCGCCACGCAGGCATACAGATCATGCCAGGCCAGACCGACGAATGTTCCGCTCGATCATCTCTGCCTCCATCTCGTATGACCTCAAGGTAAGGTCAGTATTGGTATGGCTCAAGGGCCAATCGCGTGACTTTTCACCAGACCAATATGGGAGGCGACGGTGGAACTCCACATCAGCCTGGCCGGACGCGGCGACCTGTCGCAACGGATCTACCGCCAGATCATCGAGGCGATAATCGAGCGTCGCCTACGGTCGGCGATCGGCTGCCCCCGAGCCGGCTGCTGGCCCAGCAGCTATCGGTGGCCCGGCACACCGTGACGGTCGCCTACGAGCGACTCACCGCTGAGGGGTTTCTCGAGGGGAGGTCGGGGCGGGCACCTTCGTCGCACCGGAGGCGGTGACGGGGCATCGAGCCGAGAGACGCACCGAGCGGCAGCCGCGCTTCTGCCCGGACCGCGATGGCGGGGTCTCGATGCGCCAGTGCCGACCGATGTCACCGCACTCCGAGTTCGACTTCAGGGTGGGTGTTCCCGACGGGTCGTTGTTCCCCGGCGACGTCTGGCGCCGGCTCTACGCCGGGTTCTCGTTGGAGACGCACACCGGGCGATACGGCGACCCGGCGGGCGAGCGGCGGCTGCGCACCGCGGTGGCCCGGCATGCGGCCATGGCCCGCTCGCTCCGGGCTGCGACCGACGAGGTCGTCATCACCCATGGCGCCCAGCAGGCGCTCGACCTGATCGGCAGGATCCTGATCGAGCCGGGAGATGTGGTCGCAGTCGAGGAGCCGGGATACCCACCGGCCAGACAGACTCTTCGCTGCGATGGGTGCCGAGGTGATCCCGATCCCGGTGGACGGAGAGGGCATCGTCGTCCCGGCCCTGCCCAAGCGACCGAAGCTGGTCTACGTCACTCCCTCGCACCAGTTTCCCCTGGGAACGCCGATGAGCCTGGGACGACGGCTCGACCTGCTCGACTGGGCCGACCAAAACGGCGCCGCAGTCATCGAAGACGACTACGACACCGAATTCCGTTTCGAGGAACGCCCCCTCGACCCGCTACAGAGCCTCGACCGGACGGGCCGGGTCGTCTACATCGGGACCTTCGCCAAGACCCTGGTTCCGTCCCTCCGGCTCGGGTTCATGGTCGCTCCCCCAACGCTGATACCGGCGCTCCGAGCGGCGCGCTACCTATCCGACTCGCACGGCGACCCGGCGATGCAGATGACTCTTGGCGCAGTTGATCGAGGATGGTCGATTCGCTCGTCATGTGCGCCGGGCAGGGGACATTTACGCCGAGCGGCACCGCATCGGTGAAGCAGGAGCTCGCCGACCGGCTTGCGCGGTGGCTCGAGGCGGTGCCCTCCGTCGCCGGAATCCATGTTTGTGCCCGGATGACCGCCCGGATGGACCTCGACCGGGTCGCTGGCCAAGGCGGCCGAGCGCGGTGTGGCCATCGACCGCCTCGCCGACTACTGCGCAGGCGCGCCGCAACAGGGGTTGGTTGATCGGATACGGCGCCATTCCCACCGCCCGCATCGGAGAAGGTCTGGCGGTACTTGCCGAATGCTTCGAGGAGGAAGCCGCCGCCTAGGCGTCCTCGGAAGGCGGAGCCGCTGAGCTCAGCTGCAAGCTGAATGCGCTCTCGGGCTTCGTCGATCAATCGCTGGTACTCGCCGAGGTTGCCCGCCTGGAGCTCCTCGTCCGCCTGCTCGAAGAGGTCTTCCGCCTCCTGGAGCAATCCGAGAACGGTGCTGTCCACCCCCGGCGGCTGTTCCTCACCACCCTCCTCGGGTTCGGTCGGGGTCTCCTGGCCGCCGAAGACCTCGATGAGCGCCTCTCGCAACCCGGGTCGCATCACCACTTGGTCTCCATAGACCACGACCACTCGGCGGTATTCGGGTAGGGGGTTCTGCTGATCCTGGAGGTAGATCGGCTGGAAGTAGACGACGGAGTCCTCGATCGGCGTAACCAGCATGTTCCCCCTGATCAGGGTGGAACCTTGCTGGCCCCAGAGGGTGAACTGGGCAGAGATCTCGTCGTCCTGGTCGATCCTCGCCGACACCTGGGTGGGCCCATCCACCAATTGACCCTGGGGGAACCGGAGATCGATCAACTCCCCGTAACCCTCCGGATCGCTCCGAGCCACCAACAGCGCGGTGAGGTTCTGCCTGCCCTGTGGGGTGAAGGGTTGTTGGATGACGAACGATGCCGAGTCGTCGCCCGGGATCTCGGTGAGCAGGTAGTAGGGGAGCATCACGTCGATCCGCTCCAACCGGCCACCTCCCAGAGGCCGATCTCCCCGCAGCACCTCGGCGGTCTCGGTGTTGGTGGTCGGGTCGGACGGCATCTGCCAGGCGTCCTCGCCGATGTAGAAGGTGGGGACATCGGGCACGTGGTACCGCAGCCAGGCCCGGCTCTGCACCCTGAAGAGGTCCTCCGGGTAGCGGAAGTGGCTCCGCAGCGCCTCGGGGACCTGCTCGCCACCGGCGAAGACCTCGGGGTACACCTGGCGGTAGGCATTTATCAGCGGATCGGTCTCGTCCACGACATAGAAGGTGAGGGTCCCGTCGTAGGCGTCGACGGTGGCCTTCACCGAGTTGCGGATGTAGTTGAAGGAGTCGGGGAGCTGCCAGGCGCTCTCCCGGCGTGCCAGCGTCGAGGTGAAACCGCTGATCGCCTGTTGTGAATACGGATAGTCGGAGCTCACCGTGTAGAGGTCGATTACCCAGAGGACGCGGCCGTCTATCACCACCGGGTAGGGGTCGTGGTCGGCATAGAGGAACGGAGCGGCCTTGTGGACCATCTCCTCGACGTTGCGCACCATCAACGCTCTCGTCTCCGAGGTGAGCTGGCTGGAGATGAGAACGTTGAGATCGCGGTAGCGGATGGCGAAGGCGGCCCGGCGGAAGACGTCGCCGATGGGGACACCAGCCTCACCGCTGTACTGGGTGCGAACCGGGGCCGAGCTCTCCTCGGTGGGGAGGGGGTAGTCGACCTCCTGGGTGCGGGTTCCCACGTAGAGCGGCCGCTCCGAGGCGTAGCTGTCGGCGAAGTAGATTCCGGGTTGGGCCACCTCGAGTTCCTCGGACTCGGCGACCGGGGGCAGGTCCTTCACCAGGAAGTCGGGTTGGCCGCCCTCGGCGACGTCGTTGGCCGGGCTGATGACCATCCCGTACCCGTGGGTGTACTCGAGCCGCTGACGCCTGCCAGCTGTCGGATGGGAGGTTCTCTTCGTCGAGGTGACGGGCGGCGACCATGAGCTGGGTGACCTGGCCGTCGAGCGTGTAGCGGTCCACGTCGACATCGGGCAGGTTGTAGTAGGCGCGCAACTCCTGGACGTTGGCGTAGGTGGAGCGGATGACTGTCGGATCCCAGAGCCTGACGTTGGAGATCGTCTCCTCGTTGGCCACGATGTCCTCGGCGGTGAGCGTCTCGGTGGCGGGGAATTGGCGCGGGGTGACGCCGTCGAGCCCGTAGGCGAGCCGGGTGAACTCGATGTTGTGCCCGATGTACGGGCTCTCCAGGTCGCGCTCCTGGGGGACGACGCTGGAACCGCTGCACCGCGGCCGGGATCAACGTTCCAACCACCAGCGACACCACCAGCCACCCGCCCAGCGCCACCGCTGGGAGGAGCCAGCCCCGCCGCCAGATGTTGATCACCAGGAGGACGGCCGCGGCGACCGAGATCAAAGCGAGCAGGTTGAGAGCGGGCAGCCTCGAGGTGACGTCGGTGTAGCCGGCACCAGCAGGCCGGCACCGGTGAAGCCCCGATCCGAAGTGACCAGTTCCCATGCGTCGAGCCGGTATCCGACGGCGCGGATGAGAGCGAGCACGGCGAGCAGGACCGAGATATGGACCTTCACCCCCGAACCGACATCGGGGGCGCTCCCCCGGCGCAGCCGGATGCCGCCGTTGAGGTAGTGCGCCACCAACACGAGCAGCAGCACCAACCCGGTGACGTTGAACAGCCAGGACTGGATCTCGCGCCACACCGGGAGCTGGAACACGAAGAAGGAGATGTCGCGCTGGAAGATCGGATCGGTTACACCGAAAGACACCGGGTTGAGGAAGAGCAGCACCTCATCGCGCCAGGCGGCGGCGCTCGCCCCCATGAGCAGCCCGAAGGCAAGAGAGGCGATGAGTTGGACCCGGGTGACACGGGGCTCCATCCACTCGTGGAAACGGACGACCAACTCGTCGTCCTCGGTCAGGGTGAGCAACTGGATGCGCGGCGAGAGGCGGTTGGCCACGACCAGGTTGAGCCAGAGCACGGCGAAGGCGATGACCGTGGCCACCACGACGAGAGCGACGCTGGTGACCAGGTTGATCTCCCAGACCGAACTGCAGCGTCATCGAGCCGTACCAGAGGTAATCGGTCCACAGCGTCGCCGCGCCGGATAGGCCGAATACCACCACCAGGGCGACGATGAGGAGGATGGTGCGGCCGGGGCGGCGTGAGATACCGGGACGGGACGGCGCCGGTTCGCGATTCAGCATCGGAGGGCGATTCTACGGAGCCAGGCGCGGCTACCCGGCGGGAACCACGGTGCAGCCGCAATCGGACGGCGATCGGGGGCAGTTCGCCGAGACCGGGCACGGCACCCATCCGCAGGGAAAGGGCCCGGCGGCGACGGCCTCGGCGCACTCGGGGCGGATCCGACCAGAGGGCACCACTCGCAACACCGATTCGGGGTTGGCTTCGAGCAGGGCCCTCCGCAAACCGCGGTGGTAGGCGGCGATGGCGTGGGTCCGCACCCGGCGCTCCACCTCGTCGGTCCTCCACTGCCGGTAGACACGGGAAATGGCACTGCTCGCCTGGCGGCCATCGCTGGAAGCGACGGCAAGCTCGGCGGCCAGATCCGACGCGAGCTGCGACGGTCGGGTCGGGAAGATCCTCCGGATGGGGTCGGGGTCGTGGTGGCCTCGATCCCGGCGAGGCTGACGGCACCGACGTGCCCGGCGCCGAACGCTTCCTGAGCAAGGACGATCAGATCGGGATGGAGCCGCGCCTCCAGATCGCTCGGTGTCGGGGAGCCAGGGGTCGTTGCTCAGCCGAAGTTGCTCCAGCGCCAGGTTCTGGGCCTCGGTGAGTTGTCGCTTGAGATCGCGCAGCACGCGGTTGGTGATGGGCAATAGCAACTGGTCGCGCAGTTCGAGGGCGGCTCGGTCCTCGGCGGCGATTTCGGCCGTGTGAGTTGTAACGGGAGATTTGACCCTCTCGGAACTGCTTGCCGGTTCGTCCTCGGCAGCTGGATCCGGTACACGCAGGGCGGCGAACAGGGGTGCCAGATCGTCGCGGCCGGGGAGACCAGCGATCGATTCCGATGCCTCTGCCGGGACCGGGCCCGGACCGGCCACCCCGGTCTCGGGGATTGCCTCGGGTTCTTCCTCCTCGGTCGCTGCGGGGGCAGCTTCCACCGGCGGGTGCTCTTTGGCAGCTTCCTCGGGTGGTGCCGGCTCGAGCGGTGAAACGGCCTGGGTCTCGGAAGGAGGGGTGTGCGCCGCAGGAGTGGTTTCTCCGGCGGCCGCGGTTTCCGGCGAATGGTCGGATTGACGGCGGAGACGGCGCACCTCGTCGGCCATGGTGAGGGCGTCTACCTGGCGTTGCTCCTCGGTGATGGCGCTCGGAGGCTCCTCGGCATGACTCTGCACCGGGATCAAGCGGAAACCGAGTCGTTCGCCGGCGCCGATCTCGCCGGGGATCTCGAGATCCACCACCTCGAGCCGCTGGCGGCGTGCCGCGATCTCGTCGTCAAGGGCTTGCAGATCGGCCTCCGCCTTCTCCGCCTCCGCAGCGAGCTCGGCGCGCCGCTCCTCCAACCCCCTGACCTTCCCCTCGGCCTGTTCGATGCTGGAGCGGATCTGTTCGCCGATCTCGTCATGCCGTCGGCGCGCCTCCTCGAGCGCCTCCTCGGCGGTGGTTCTCGCTCGGCTGACGATTGCCTCCGCCTCGCTCCTGGCATTGGCGAGATGCTGGTGCGCCTCCCGCTCCGACACGGCCCGACGATCGACCGTCTCTCTTTCCAGTTCGGACCGCTGGCCCGCCATCTCGGCATCGGCATCGGCGAGCAGCTGGGTTCCGGTGTCCCATGCGGATCGGCGCATCGTCTCGGCATCTGCGGCGGCTTGCTCGATCGAGCCGGAAGCGGCCTCGGTTGCTTCTTGACGCCAGCGCGCCGCATCGGCGGCCGCCCGATCGCGCATTCCGGCGGCAGCCCGTTTGGCTGCCTCCAGGATGTCGGCTGTGTCCTTGCTGACGGCGGTCAGTTCGGCGGTCAGATCGCTCTCTCCGAGAGCGTCGAGCCTGGCCTGGAGCGAGGCACGCTCTTCGGTCAGCCTCTTCTGCTCGGCGAGCAGGTCGCTGATCGTCCGATCCACCTCCACGGTGTCATAGCCGCGCATCTTGGAGCGAAAGCGCGGGGGTGGCGGTGACGAGGAAGGCGGGGGCTCGCTCGTCATGACACGAACTGTACCGGTCGAGCGTTGGCTAGCCGGGACAGGGCCCGCAAGTCGCGCCGAAGCATCACTCGGTGAGTGTCAGGCGGCAGGCTCCAGTGTGGCGAGGAAATCGAGGGCGTCCTGGAGGGTGGCGACCGAGATGATCCTCTCGTCCGGCGTGGGCGCGCTCAGGGCATCCTCGTAGTTGGCCTCGGGGACGAGGACGAAATCGGCGCCCTGACGCTCGGCAGCCACGACCTTTTGGCGGACGCCCCCGATACCTCCGACGTTCCCCTCGGAATCGATGGTGCCGGTTCCGGCGATGGCGTGCCCTTTGAGCAGGTCCTCCTCGTTGAGCAGGTCGATGATGGTGAGCGTGTACATCAAACCTGCCGAGGGTCCCCCGATGTTGGAACTGTCGATCTCCACTTCGAAGGGAAGTTCGCTGAGCCTCTCGTTCTCAGTGTCGGCGAGGATGCCGACCATGGGGCGGCCCGGGTCCTGGTTGTGCTCCACAAGGGTGACCGAGAGATCGAGAGACTCATCGCCCCGTGCGACTGTGAGTGACACCGTGTCACCGATCTCGTGGCTGGCGAGTCGGTTGACCAGGTCCGGCGCCCATTCGACCACGTCGCCGTCGATGCCGGTGATGACGTCTCCTTCTTGGAGAACGCCGTCGGCAGGAGTGCCCTCGACGACCGACATCACCCGGGCGCCGTCTCCGGTCAACTCCACCTCGTAACCGAGGTGCCGAAGCGCCACTGCGATGGCGGTGCGCTCGGACTCATCCATTTGTTCGAGACCCTGCCGAGCGAAATCTTCGCTGCTGACTTCGGGAGGACGGATCTGCTCGGTGGGGTGGACGTCGATGGAGTCGTCGATCACCGCGGCGACGAGGTCGAACCCGTTGAGTTCGATGGTGGCGACGGTGAGCATGAAGAGGTCACCGTCGATGGGATGGACCTCCTGGTCCTCGACGCTGATCATGTCGCTCATGTCCTTGACCGGCCCGGGCTCGAAGGCGAGATAGGGAAGCGTGACGTTCCAGGCGGCGAGGACGATCCCGCCGAGCAGGAGCAGGACTCCGACCAAGATGAACGGCCAAAGGGGAACCCGCCGACGTCGCTCAACGGGTGCGGGAACGGGATCCTCCAGCGTGGAGGTCATCGGCTCACTCATCGTCAGTGATGGTATCGGCCACCGGGTTCAAGCGGCATAAACGAAACCTTGCCATTTGCCCCAGCCCGATACGTAGCATCGAGCGCCCCGCCCTAATGGAGAGCCCGTGGATTCCTACGCACCCCCCGTGCTGGCGACCCGCCTGTTGCCCCGATCCCGTGTCGTGACCTTCGCCCTGATGGTCGGCTTTGCGGTGCTCACCGCGGCGGCGGCGCAGATCCGCATTCCGCTGCCCTTCACGCCCGTGCCCATCACAGGTCAGACCTTCGCCGTGCTCCTCTCGGGTGCCGCGCTCGGGATGTGGGCGGGTGCGGGGAGCCAGGTGATCTACCTGCTGCTCGGTGGGATCGGTCTGCCCTTCTTCACGGAGGCATCCGGCGGCTGGGACACCTTTCTCGGCCCCACCGCCGGCTACCTGATCGGATTCCCGTTGGCGGCGGCGCTGGTGGGGTGGATGGCGGAGCGTCGCCACGACCGGCGGGTGCTCGGCAGCGCCCTCGCTTTCTTGGCGGGGAGTGCAGTCATTTACGTGTGCGGTGTGCTCGGGTTGCTGCGACTCGGGTTGTCGTTGAGCGAGGCGATCACGCTCGGTGTCCTCCCGTTCCTCGTGGGCGACCTCATCAAGGCCCTGCTCGCCGGCGCCCTTCTGCCGGCGACATGGAAGCTGCTCGGCGAACCCTGAACCCTTCGTTCTGTGGGCTCGAAGCGCTGCGGTGTGACGTTTCGAACCCTGGGTTGCCGGGTCGTCCCTGAACCCTTCGTTCTGTGGGCTCGAAGCGCTGCGTGTGACGTTCGAACCCTGGGTTGCCGGGTCGTCCTGAACCCTTCGTTCTGTGGGCTCGAAGCGCTGCGGTGTGACGTTTCGAACCCTGGGTTGCCGGTCAGGGCGAGACGGTCGGTGCGTCGGGGGCGGCTTCCTCGGCGAGTTCGCGGTCCACCGTCTCCAACTCGGCCGACTCGAACGTCTCGCCGAGGTAGGCGCGGATCACGTTGGGGTCGCGCTGCACCTCGGCCGGAGAGCCGTGGGCGATCTGGCGGCCGAAGTCGAGAACCAGCACGCGGTCGGCGATGTCCATCACCAGTCCCATGTCGTGCTCGACGAGGATCAGGGCGATGTCCAACTCGTCCTGGATGTCGAGGATGAACCGGGCCATGTCCTCGGTCTCTTCGAGGTTCATCCCGGCGACCGGCTCATCGAGCAGCAGCAGTTGGGGGTCCATCGCCAGCGCCCTGCCCAACTCGACCCGCTTTTGGATGCCGTATGGCAGGAGACCGACCGGGAACTTCCGCCACTGCTCGATCTCGAGAAAATCGATGATGTCCTCCACCCGCCGCCGGTTCTCCAACTCCTCCTTCTTGGCGGGGCCCACCCACAACGCCCCGGAAAGCCACCCACCGCGCATCCGGATGTGGCGACCCAGCATCAGGTTCTCGAGCACGGTCATGTGGGCGAACAACTCGATGTTCTGGAAGGTGCGGGCTATCCCGAGCGCAGCCACTTCGTCGGGTCGTAGGCCGATGATGCTCTCGCCCTGCCAGCGGATGTCTCCCTGTTGGGGCCGGTAGACCTGGTTGAGGCAGTTGAAGATCGAGGTCTTCCCCGCTCCGTTGGGGCCGATGATGGCGAACAGTTCGTGCTCACCGACCTCGAATGACACACCGTCGATGGCGTGGACGCCCTTGAAGGAGAGATGGATGTCTTCCACCTCGAGGAGGCGGGAAGTCACGAGAGCCACCGCTTGCGGCGCTTGTAGTGCTTGACATCGCGGAACGACTTGCGCTCGCCCTCGCCGCGCAGGCCCAGGTAGAACTCGCGCACGTCCTCGTCCCGCAGCAGCTTGTCGGGCTTACCGTCCATGACGAGCTTCCCGGTCTCCATCACGTAGCCGTGGTCGGCGATGGAGAGCGCCATGCTGGCGTTCTGCTCGATGAGGAGCACGGCGGTCCCCGTCTCGTTGATGTCGACGATGATGTCCCGTATCTGCTGGACCAACCTGGGAGCCAGGCCGAGCGACGGCTCGTCGAGGATGAGCAGCTTGGGATCGGTCATCAGCGACCTGCCGATGGCCAGCATCTGCTGCTCACCCCCCGAGAGGTACCCGGCGGTGTCCTTGTGCCGCTCGGCGAGACGGGGGAACAGGTCCATCACCCGGTCGTACGATCCATCGGCTGCGGCCTTGCTTCCGTTGGTGTAGGCGCCGGTGGCCAGGTTCTCGTCGACGGACATCTCGGCGAAGATCCGGCGGCCCTCCAATGACCTGACGGATCCCCCGCTTGACGATGTCCGATGGGTCCTTGTTGGTGATGTTCTCCCCGGCGAACTTGACCGAGCCCTTGGTGATGTCGCCGTCGTGCACGTCGAGCAGACCGGTGATGGCGCGCATCGTGGTCGTCTTGCCCGCCCCGTTGGCGCCGAGCAGAGCGACGATGCTCCGCGTCGGGGACCTCGAGCGAGATCCCGCGCAGCACCAGGATCACATCGTTGTAGACGACCTCGAGGTTGGAGACTTCAAGCATCTTTGGCAGTCTTGTGGTAGGGTGGGTGGTGGTAGGTGGAGGTGCGTCTGTGACCCACCACCTACCACCTACCACCTATAACGCACGGGGAGCTTCAGCTCCCCGTGCACTCTTTAGCCCTCCAGCAGGTAGCAAGCCTCGTTGAACTCGAACGAGGCCGGCTATCTCTGAGGTGTACTCCGCCTCGACGACGCTGGTCCCGGTGCCGCCCGAGGCCAGATCTTCGGGGTCGGGCCGGAAGATGTACCCGACCCGCTGCACCTGGTCGTTGGGCTCGCCGACAAAGGTCTCGTTGGGAGCGAGACCGTTGAAGTCGACGTCCTCGAGGCTCTTGGCTGCGGCGAGGACCCCGGCCCGGGTCATGTCGCCGTTCTCGTAGGCACGAAGCAGCGCCTGGTAGAGGATCTGCGCCTCGACGAATCCCTCGCCGTAGTAGTCGTTGGGCGGAGCGTCCGGCCGCAGTTCGCCGATGAGGTCCATCACCTGTTGGATGCCCTCGCTCTCGCCACCCCACGGCTCCACGTAGACACCGCCGACCCAATCGCGGGCGATGGCGTCCTTGATCGGGGAATCGGGGGCGATGAACCCAGGGTTCCAGTTGGGCCCGTTGCCGGTCCACACCGCCTCGAAGTTGCTCGCCAGGGCGGCACCGTAGATCGAGGAGAGCGTCCCCGGAGTGGTGGTCGTGAACACCACATCGGGGTCGGCGGCCACGATCTCACCGGCGATGGGGGTCACGTCGGCGCCAGGGGTCGGGTCGATCATCCCCGAGCCGTCGTAGACGATCTCGAGATCGAGCGCCTCGGCGGCGATCTTGGCTCCGGCCATCCCGTCCAACCCATAGTCACCCGGGATCGAGGCGAGGGCGACCGTTGCCGGAGGCTCCTCGGCGGCGCCGGCGACGTACCCGAGCAGGTTCATCGACTCGATGCAGTAGGGGGTCCCGTGGTGGAGCAGGTTGGCGTTGATGTTGGGGTCACTCCATCCCGAGTACCAGGTGAGAGGGACCGCCAGCATCCCGTCGCCCTCCAGGTCGGCTCGGATCGCCATGGTGTGAGGAGAGCCGGTGGAGTGCCCCAGCGCCACCACCTGGTCCTTGATCTCCTGATAGAACTGGGCGTGTTGCTCGATGTCGTACTGGGTGTCGCGTACCACCAGTTCGACGGTCAGCCCGTTGATCCCGCCGCTGCGGTTGACGTTCTCCCAGAACACCTCCTGCCCGGCGACGATCGAGGTCACCAGCGGCCCGAACGGCCCGGTCAGGTCGGAGAGGAGACCAACCGAGATGGTGCCCGCCTCCAGGTCGACTCCGAAGTCGGTGGTGATGTCGCCGGCGGCCGAAGCGGTGGTGTCGGGGGCGGTCGTCGTGTCGGCCGCCGCCGTTGTGTCCGCAGCGACCGTGGTGTCGGCCGCGGCGGTGGTGTCGGCAGCCGCCGTCGTGTCCGCACCTCCGGCTGTGGTCTCGGTGGTGGTGCTCCCACCGCATGCGGCGACCACCAAGGCGATCACCGCCGTCATGGCCCAGATCGTCGAACGTCTCCTTCGCATCGTTCTCCTCCGTTCTTTGTGTCCAACCGTCCCGATGAGACGGTGCCGAACCCTACGTCAATAGGTGAATGGCCACCCTTTCCAGTAGTTCCTTATCCGGATCCAAATCCCGTACAGCCCGAGCGGCTCGAAGATGAGGAACCCGATGATCAACAACCCGTAGATGACCAGGTTGGCCTGTGAGACATTGAGCCCTGGTCCGGTCCCGGCCAAGGTGTTGACCAACCCGAAGTCGCCGGACCCGGTCGAGACCAAGACCCCGGCAACAGCCGCGCCGACTCCTTCCGATTGGGCAAGGGCGGCAAGCCAATTGGTGAAATCCTGGACCAACCGAGGTAGGACGATGACGAAGGCGGAACCGAGGATCGCTCCCGTGACGGTCCCCGCCCCACCGATCAGGATCATGGCGATGATCTGGACCGAGAGGAAGAGGTCCCACGTCTCGGGGATGACCCTTCCCAGGAACGAGGCGAGCAGAGCTCCGGCGATCCCGGCGAAGAACGATGAGATGGCGAAGGCCACCAGCTTGTAGCGGAACTCGTTGACACCCATCACCTCGGCGGCGATGTCTCGGTCTCGGATCGCCATGAAGGCGCGGCCCACCCTGGTCCGCTGCAGGTTCTTGGCGACGAGGACGGCGACGATTGCGAAGGCCAGCAGCAGGTAGAACGACTTGGCCGCGGCGGAGAGCTCGATTCCCAACCATGGGCCCGCCTCGGTGAACGAGACGAGCGGCTCGCTGTCGGCGCCGAGGCCGATCTGGAGCGGGGGGAAGCTCCGGCCCGCCTGCGAGCCCCCTGTGATGCTCGTCAGGTTGCGGAAGAGGTACTCACCGATGAAGACCAGACCGAGGGTGACGATGGCCAGGTAGAGCCCACGTACGCGTACCGCAGTCGGGGCGATGAGGGCGCCGACCAGCGCGGCGACGAGCCCGGCGGCGGGCAGCCAGATCACCATGGGAAGGCCAAAGCCGATCAGTGCGCCGGGTGGTGCGCCGAGGACCGCCGCGGTGTAGGCGCCAATCCCCATGAAGAAGGCGTGACCGAGCGAGACCTGGCCGGCGAGACCGGTGAGGATGTTCAGGCCGAGGGCGGCGATGGCGAAAATGGCCACTCTGCTCAGGATCCTGAGCCAATCGTCGGATCCGAGGAACCCGAGACCGGGGAGGAACCCGAGTGGGATCACGACCAGCAGGACGAGGAAGAGCAACACGACTATCCGCTTGCTGGTCGTGGGCAGGAGCGCCTGGTCGTCCTCGTAGGAGGTGAAGAGGAGGGGCCGGCCTCTCATGAGGGCCTCATACCCGGATGACCTCCCGCGTCCCGAACAGCCCGTACGGCCGGACGAACAGCACCGCCAGCATCAGGACATAGGGGATGATCCCGGCGAACCCGGTTCCCATGCCGGTGACATAGGTGCCGACCGCAGCCTCGGCCAGGCCGACCATGAGACCCCCCACCACGGCACCGACGATCGAGTCGAGCCCGCCGATGATCACGGCCGGAAAGGCGCGGAAGGCGATGAAGGCGGTGGCCGCCGAGACCCCGGTTGCCCGGGGAAACATGGCGGCGAACATCCCACCCACCGCCGCCATCCCCGCCCCAATCGCCCACGCGATCCCGAAGATCTTCCCCACGCCGATTCCCTGCGCCATGGCGGCTTCCTGGTCGAAGGCGGTGGCGCGCATCGCCACCCCCGTCCTCGACCGGAAAAAGAGAGCTACACCGACCATGAGCACGACGGTCACCGCGAACTGGACGATGGTCACCTGCGGTATCACCACCGGTCCCAGGTCGATCACCGTGGCCCCCCAAGGGTCGCCCATGGGGCGAATGTCGGTCCCGATGAAGTCGTCGGTGATGGTGCGCACCACGATGTCTATCCCCAACGTGATGATCGCCACCGAGAACAACGGCTCGCCGATCATCGGCCGGATGAAGACACGTTCCAGCGCCATCCCCACCAGTGCCGAAGCACCTATGGCGAATAGCGCCGACAGCGACCACTGCAGCCATTCGGGGGCTCCAGGTATCCATCGCCCGGGGATGTTGAGGGTGACGGCGAAGGCGGCGACCAGGAAGGCGCCGAACCCGGCCAGTGCGCCGTGCGAGAAGTTCACCACCTGCGTCGCCTTGAAGATGATGACGAAGCCCATGGCGAGCACGGCATAGATGGCGCCGAGCGAGAGGCCGTTGACCAGCATCCCGAGGAACTTCTCCAGGGCCTCGTTGGGGGCGGCCTGCGCCAGCACCACCGCCGTCATCGTCCCTACCGGCACGGCGTGAGGAGCCGCCGGCGCATCAGTACATCGACTCGACGAGGTCGGAGAACATGCCCTTCCATCGCGTTGCGCTTCAGCTTCTGGGTGGCGGTCAGCTCGCCGTCTTCGTGGTCGAGCTCCTTGGGGATCATGCAGAACCTCTTTATCTGCTCGACCGAGGCCAGTTCGCTGTTGACCCGATTCACCTCCTGCTGGACAAGTTCGAGCACCTGCGGCTTCTCGGTGAGGTCCCGGTAGGTCGTGTAGGGGATGCCCTTTCTCGTCGCCCAGTCGCCCACCGTGTCCAGTTCGATCCCGATCAGCGCCGAGAGGAACTTGCGCCTGTCGCCGACCACCATCGCCTCTTTGATCCAGGGCGATGTCTTCAGCCGGTTCTCGATCTCGGAGGGGCTGATGTTCTTCCCGCCCGAGGTGATGATGATGTGTTTGATCCGGTCCACGATCTTGACGTGGGTCCCGTCCACCCATACGCCGACATCGCCGGTCTTGAGCCAGCCGTCTTCGGTGAAGGTCTCGGCCGTCGCCGCCGGGTCCTGCCAGTAGCCGAGGAACACCCCGGGGTGCTTGGTCTGGATCTCGCCGGTCTCTTCGTCGATACGGAGCCCGGTGCCGGCGTACGGCTCGCCCACCGTCCCCAGCTTCATCCGGTGGACCAGGTTGACCGTGGCCACCGCCGTGTTCTCGGTCATCCCGTACAACTCGTACACCGGGACCCCGATGCCGAGGAAGAACCGGAGGATCTCAGGGGCGATCGGCGCTGCCCCCGAACCGGCCCAACGACAGCGGCGCAGTCCGATCCGCTCGCGCAGGGCGCGGAATACGAAGGAAGTACCCGAGCCCGTAGAGCAGACGGCTGGTCCAGCGTGTGGTCGCCACCATTGGCCACCTTCTGTTTGCCGATCACGTCGGCCAGCCTCATCGAGCCTCGGAACAGGAGCCGCTTGAGGAGTGTGGCGTCCAGGCCCTTGATCAGGATGGTTGCGTGGATCTTCTCCAGGATCCGGGGGACGGCGAAGAAGAGGGTCGGCTGGACCTCGCGCAGGTTGGCCTGGACCGTCTCGATCGACTCGGCGAAATTGAGCACCACCCCGTCGGCGAGCATCGTCCAGGTCGAGAAGATGCGCTCCGCCACGTGGCACAAGGGCAGGTAGGTGAGGATCATGTCACTCGGGTTGGGCGGCCTGCCGTCGGGGATGCGGCCGGGGCCATTGATCACGGTCCCCATCGAGTACTCGGCGTTGGCGTTGGTGAGCATCGCCCCCTTGGGCGGCCCAGTCGTGCCCGACGTATAGACCAGAGTCATCACGTCGCCCTGGTCCGCAGCGGCCATGATCCGCTCCACCTCTCCGGGGTTGGCGGCACGGTGCTCGCGGCCCAACGCCAGGAAGTCCTCCCACGAGATGAACCGTCGGTCGTCGCGGTATGGGCGGAAGCCGCGCGGCTCGAGGTGGATGATCCACCGCAGGCCCGGGCAAATCGTCGATGACCTCCATCACCTTGTCCGCCTGTTCCTGGTCCTCGACCAGATGGACCTCGGCGCCCGAGTTCTCCAGCAGATAGCGGACCTCGGTGGCGGGGTTGGTCGGGTAGAGACCAACGGTGATGCCCCTGACCGCGACGGTGGCGATATCGAGCACGACCCATTCGGGCCGGTCCTCGGAGTGGATTGACACCCGGTCGCCGACGTCCACTCCCAGGGAGAGCAGACCGTGGGCGGCATCGAGGACGGTCTCCCAAAGCTGGCCCCAGGTGGTCTCCTGCCAGATCCCGAGGTCCTTGTCCCGCATCACGACCTGATCGGGAACTCGCTCCGCCCAATCGCGGCAACGGGTGGCAATGGTCGGGTACCCGGCGCCAGTGCCCGGTGACTCACGGCGTTCGGACAGTGTCGTCATGGCCGCCTCCTCGGATTGGAGGTTAGAGAGGCAAAACCGCTCCCACCCGGGAAACCGCCAGGTTTTGCACGCACAGGTCGGCGCCAGATCGGGGAGTGAGAGCACGGTTGGCCGTGTATGCCGTCCGCCGTGTGCTGTCCACGACCATCGACCGCCTGCCGTCCGGGAATTGCTCGACGGACCAGAGCAGGTCGTCGCGGTCTGCTCCGTCTGGCTGTCGTTTCAGTCATCAATCCGATGTTACCGTCTTCACGTCGTTGCAACGGACCGTGAAACTGTGTCCATGGACGCCATCACGATCACGGGTCTGGCCAAGTCGTACGGCACGACACGGGCACTCGACGGTCTCGATATGTCGGTAGCGACCGGTGAGATCCACGGCTTTCTCGGTCCCAATGGCGCCGGCAAGACGACCACGCTCCGCATCCTCCTCGGGCTGGCACGCGCCGACAGCGGCACCGCCGTTTTGCTTGGCGGTGATCCCTGGGCAGAAGCGGTGGACCTACACCGCCGGCTCGCCTATGTGCCCGGCGAGGTGCAGCTGTGGCCGACGCTCACCGGCGGCGAGGCGATCGACCTCTTGGGCCGGCTCCGGGGAGGGCTCGACGAGGGGAGGCGTCGCAAGCTGATCGAGCGGTTCCAATTGGACCCCACCAAGAAGGGCAACACCTACTCGACCGGCAACCGCCAAAAGGTCGCTCTGGTGGCAGCGCTCTCCTCCGATGTCGAGTTGCTCATCCTCGACGAGCCAACGCTGGGTCTGGATCCGCTCATGGAGGCGGTGTTTCGAGAGGTGATCTCCGAGGAGCGGGCGGCTGGCAAGACGGTGCTGCTCGCCAGTCACATCCTCGCCGAGGTGGAGGCGCTGTGCGATCGGGTCACGATCATCCGGGCGGGCCGCGCCATCGAGTCGGGAACGCTGGCCGATCTTCGCCATCTGACCCGAACCTCGATGACCGCCCACCTCACGGCACCACCCGACGGGTTGGCGGAGGTTCCCGGGGTCCACGATCTCGTCGTCGACGATCGGGTGGCCCATTTCCAGGTCGACACGGACCAGATCGAAGGGGTGCTCCGCCAGCTGGTCAGCATCGGGGTGCACGACCTCGAGAGCAGGCCACCGACGCTCGAGGAGCTGTTCCTCCGTCACTACCGCGACCCGGCGGAGATTGTCCGGTGAACCTCTTCGCCGGGACCGGGTCCTTGATCCGGCTCGCACTTCGGCGCGACCGGATCCGGCTCGCCATCTGGGTCCTCCTCCTCGCCACGCTCCCCGTCATCACCGCCGCCAGCTTCGCCGAGCTCTACCCCGAGGCAGCCGCCCGCGAGCAGATCGCGGCCACTTTGGGCTCGAGCCCGGCGATAGGAGTGCTGCTCGGGCCGCTCTACGACTCGAGCATCGGCGGGCTCACCGCATGGAGGCTGGCCGTGCCGGCGAGCCTGCTCATCGCCCTGATGGCCTCGTTCACGGTGGTGCGGCACACCCGGGCCGAGGAAGAGGCGGGCCGCAGCGACCTCCTTGGCGCCAACGTCGTCGGTCGGCGCGCTCCGCTCACCGCGGCACTGGTGGTGGCGATCGGCGCCAGCGTGGTTGCCGCTGCCCTCTCCACCGGCGGTCTGCTTGCCGCCGATCTTCCGGTCTCAGGGTCCGTGGCTTTCGGCTTGGCGATGGCGGGCTCTGGGGTCGTCTTCGCTGCCGTCGCCGCAATCGCCGCTCAGCTGTGGCGGGGTTCCTCGGCCGCCCGAGGAGCCGCGGTCGGGGTGCTCGGTATCAGCTTCATGTTGCGCGCCGCCGGCGACAGCACTTCTGGTGTCGAGTGGCTCTCGTGGATCTCGCCACTCGGTTGGTCGCAACGGTTACGCGCCTTCGGCGACGAGCGATGGTGGGTCTTGGCCATCCCGCTGGTCGTCGGGATGATCCTGGTTGCGACCGCCTTCGTCCTATCCACCAAGCGCGATCTCGGGTCCGGGATCCTGGCGACGAAGCCGGGACCTGAAGCCGCCGCCGCCTCGCTGCGATCGCCTCTGGCGCTTTCGTGGCGGCTTCACAGAGGAGCGCTCATCGGGTGGATCATCGGTTTCGTCGGTCTTGGGTCTGTGATGGGGACGTCCGCCACCACGTTCGCCGACCTCTTTGCCGAGAGCCCCGAGCTTGCCCAACTGGTCGCGCAACTCGGTGGCGAGGAAGGGCTGGCGGATGCGTACATCTCGGCGATGCTCGGGGTCTTCGCCATCGTCGCCTCGGCATACGGGATCCAGGCCGCCCTCCGCCTCCGTACCGAGGAGACGGTGGGCCGCGCTTCTCCCCTACTGGCGACGGCGGTTCGCGCGCTGGAGGTGGGAGGGCAGCCATCTCGTGTTCGCCTTGCTTGGACCGGCGCTGCTCTTGCTGGTGGGGGGTCTCGCCATCGGTGTCGCCTATGGAATCTCCATCGACGACATCGCCGGGACGGTCGCCGACACCCTGGGTGGCGCCCTCGTCCAGCTTCCCGCCGTGTGGGTGCTCTCCGGTCTTGCTGCCGCCCTGTTCGGAGTGGCCCCGCGGTTCACGCTTCTCGCCTGGGGATCACTCGTGGTGGTGTTCCTCCTCGGCCAACTGGGACCGATCCTCCAGTTGGATCAATGGGTGCTCGACATCTCCCCGTTCACCCATGTGCCCCAGGTACCCGGTGGCGAGGTGACGGCCGCCCCGCTGCTGTGGTTGGGGGCGGTTGCCGCCGGGCTCACCCTGCTCGGGTTTGCCGGGTTCGCCCGCCGCGACGTCGGCTGAAAACCCCGTTCTGGCGTCACTAAACGCGGTACATCCCCCTCAGGTGACGCCAAAACTGGTTGGGGTCAGGAGCCCTTCGACCAAGCGGAGCCGCCCGGCCAGTGCTCCTTCTTCCAGATCGGGGCGCGTTCCTTGAGTTGGTCGATCACATACCTGGCCGCCTCGAAGGCGGCGTCGCGGTGCGGGGCGGCGACCGCCACCGCCACCGAGGCCTCGCCCAGATCGACAACACCGACACGGTGCTCAACGAGTATCGACCTGACGTCCCACTTTGCGGCGGCCTCGTCGACTATCGACTCGATGCTCCGCTCGACCTCGCCCTCGTACGCCTCGTAGTCGAGATGGGTCACGTCGGTGTGCTGTTCCGAATGGTCCCGCACGGTGCCCACGAACAAGGCGGTGGCGCCGCAATCGGGCCCGTTGGCCTCGTCGAGCAGTGCGGCGACATCGATCGCCTCGGCGGTGACGCGGACCCTGGTCCGTAGAGACCGATCTTCCATAGAATCCCCATTATGGAGGACGATCAGCAGCACGGTCCCGAGACGGCGGCTGGACCGGAGGGAAGATCCCGTCCGCTCCCAACCGTGCGTCCGGCCGGTCCCCACCCCCCGCCCCCTCCGTTGCCCCGTTCGGACGTCCCGACGCTCGAATCCAAGGACGGGGCGCGTCCCTCTGCCTTCCGCACCGGGGTGGCTGCCTTTCTCGGTGTCGCCATCGGCGCCCTGGTCACCTTCGCCGCCCTCGCCGTTTCCGGCCGGCTCGACCAGGGGTTGACATCGGCGGTGAGCAGTCAGTTGGCGACGACTGTGACGAACGCACCGTCGCGCACCGTGACCATCACCCCGCGCGAGAACGTCGGGCGGGTCAGCGCCGTCGCAGCCAAGGCGCTCCCATCGATCGTGACCGTTCTCGTTGCCGCCGAGGATCGTCAGGTGGGGGATCTGCCGCTGGGCAGCGGTTCGGGGATCGTCCTCGACCGGAAGGGGCATGTGGTCACCAATCACCATGTCATCGATGGTGCCTCGTCGATCAGGCTGGTCTTCAGCAACGGTCGGACCTACCGGGCGGAGTTGGTCGGATCCGACGCACTCACCGATCTCGCCGTGCTGAGCACAGAGGCCAGCGGGGTGGTCCCCATCGAGCGCGCCTCAGAAAAGGATCTGAAGGTCGGCGACACTGCGGTCGCGGTGGGCAACCCACTCGGCCTCGACGGACCGCCGTCGGTGACGTCGGGGATCGTCTCGGCGCTCAACCGGACTCTCGAGGTCGAGCCCGGCGAGAACCTCTATGGGCTCATCCAGACCGACGCCCCGATAACCCGAGGGTCGAGCGGTGGAGCGCTACTCAACGGTCAAGGCGCGTTGATCGGTGTGACAACCGCAATCGGTGTGACCGATGTCGGCGCCGAGGGATTGGGGTTCGCCGTCCCCGTCTCGTCGGTCCTCAGCATCGCCGAGGAGCTCATCGCCCAAGGGTCGATCGAGCACGCCTATCTGGGAATCCAGGGCCAGACCGAGTTCGTTCCCGAAGAGGACGGGGCCGAGGTGCCGTCGGGGGCACGGGTCGCTCAGCTCGAGCAGAACTCGGCGCTGGCGGCGGGGGGCGGACAGGTGGACGACGTCATCGTGACCCTCGGCGGCTCACCGGTTACCAGCATCGACAACCTCGTGTGGATGCTCCGCAGCTACCGGGCGGGGGAGAGCGTCGAGGTGGGCCTGTTGCGAGACGGTCGCCCGGTTCAGATCGAGGTGACACTCGATCGGAACCCAGCAAGCGGTTGATGTGGCCGACGATCTCTTCTCCCAGATGCTGGAGATGTTCAACCAGCCGGGTCCGGTGAACTGGAAGCTGGCCGGCGAGGTGACCAAGCAGCTCAGCGGGGAGCCCGAGCCGGTCGATCCGTGGCTGGCCGAGGAGTACCGCGAGCTGACCCGGCTCGCCCAACTCAAGGTCGGCGAGGGAACCGATCTGCCACTCGGGGATGCCCTCGATGCCGATCCGGTGGACCGGGTCACATGGGCTACGGCAGAACCTCCAATCGTTTCGCTACCTGGTCGAGCCTCTGGCGGACAAACTGGGGGGTTCGCTGACGAGTGGGCCGCTCGAGGCGTTGCTCAAGCCGCTCGGCCCTGCCCTGCTCGGCATGCAGATGGGAGCCATGGTCGGCTTCCTCAGCCACAGGGCGTTTGGGCAGTTCGACGTCGGGCTTCCCCACCGCCCAGCGGTCCGCCCTATTCATGGTCGTGCCCAACATCGAGGGCTTCATCCGCGACGAGGCCCTCGACCCCCGGCAAGTGCGACTGTGGGTGGCGCTCCACGAGGTGGTCCATCAATCCGAGTTCGCCGTGCCGTGGGTGATGCCTCACTTCCTCGATCTGATCGAGCGTTTCCTCGACGGTCTCCAGGTCGATCAATCCGGGCTGATGCAGAGGTTCGAGGCGATGCGCGACCCCGAGGAGTTGCAGCGCATCCTCGAGGATCCGTCGGGATTGACCGGGCTGGTCGTCGACCCCCGAGCAGCTACCCACCTGGAGGCGATCCAGGCATTCATGGCGACCATCGAGGGTTACGCCGAGTTCGTCGTCGGCAGGATCGGCAACGAACTGCTCCCCGATCTGGAGGCGATCAGAGACGCCATGGGACGGCGGCGGGCAGAGCCGACCGAGGACGGGACCATGCTCGACCGTGTGATCGGTCTCGATATGAACCGGGACCAGTACCTGATCGGCGTCAGGTTCTGCGACGAGGTGACCAAACGGTGGGGCGATCAGGCATTGGCCGCCATATGGGAGCAGCCGGAGAATCTGCCCACCCTCGCCGAACTGGAGGATCCGGTCGCCTGGACGGCGAGGGTTCTCCTCGACGACCTGTTCGCTTAGCAAGCTTCGCTCGCAGTACTTAGTACTTAGTACTTAGCAAGAGCTCAGCCGGATGCGGCGAGATGGGTGGCCAGCCGTGCGACGGACTGGCGGAGGTCGTCGGGTTCGATCACCCTGAACCCACACGGGAGCGAGGCGAGGTAGCGGGCGATCCAGTCGAGGTCGTCGGCGCCGATGCGCAGCACGGTCGTCGCCATTCGTCTGCTCGACGATCGCCGATGGTGGGGGCGACCATGCGGCGTGCATCCTCCACCGTGAGATCGAGGGCGACCTTCGCCTGCCATGTGTATGCCGACACCGCCAATCCCTCGGCGACGAACTCGGCGGCATCGGGGGGATCCTGGTGGACGAACCGCATCCCGGTCCGAGCGACGTCGCTCATCCGATCCACCCGGAAGGTGCGCCATGCGTCCCGATCGCGATCCCTCGCCACCAGGTACCAGCGTCTCGCCCGGCGCGCACGATCTGAAACGGCTCGACGTGCCTATCGGTTGTGTTGGATGACGAGTCGACGTAGCGGAACCTGACCCGCTCGGGCCCACGGGTGGCTTGCGCCAGTGTCACCAGCACCGAGGTGTCGAGAGGCTCGCCCGACGGTCCAGCCCTCCCCAGCCGGACCGTCGCCGCCTCGAGGGCGGCAACCCTCTCCCGCAACCGGCCAGGCAGCACCTGATCGATCTTGCTCAGAGCCGCAAGTGCAGCGTCTTCGAAACCAGGCACGCTCCCGCCGGCGGCGGCCCGTAGCCCGAGCGCCACCGCCACCGCCTCGTCATCGTCCAACAGAAGCGGCGGCAGCGCCCCTCCCGGCGCCAGTTCGTAGCCACCGAATCGGCCGGATACGGCCTCCACCGGGTAGCCGAGTTCTCTGAGCCGGGTGACATCGCGACGCAGCGTGCGTGTGGTCACCCCCAAACGCTCGGCGAGCTCCGGACCGGGCCAGCTAGGACGGGCCTGCAGCAGCGAGAGCAGCTTGAGGAGGCGCGGCCGAGGTGTTCACTGCCTGGCATTTTGCCACACTGAGGACCGGAACTGTCCGCATAGGTTGTGTAGTTTCACGGCTGTAACTCTCACCACTTCGAGGGGGATCATGTACAGCCATCCACATGCTCTTTTGGACATCGCTCGCAGGTTGCAGAAGGAATTCCTCGAGGAAGCTGAGCGGGCGCGAATCAGGAAGGCAGCTTCGCCGTGGCGTCGTGTCGGACACGACGGTGGTAGTCGGGTCGCCCCCCGGTTGCGGTTGGTTACCGAACTGCCGGAAGAGACGAGGAGCGCCAGGCCCCGAGCAGACGCCGAGCTAGTCGGCTGACCTCAACCGCCGAAGAGGTTGTCCCAGAATGACTGAAACAATCCGCCCGATGCGGGCTGAGGCAGATCTGTCAGCACCTCGGCCTGCAGATCGAGCGGCAGATCGCCCACCAGGGCGTAACCGCCCACGGGGGACTCCCAGACGAGCACAACCCGGCCCGGCTCGAAAGCACGCTGGTACTCGGCGTCGCCCACCTGGGAGGTAGGGCGGTCGGCCAACTCGGCCACCGCCAAGGGGCGGTCGGAGGCGAGCAGGCTGAAGGTGAAGACACCGTCGGAGTAGTAGCCCACCACGCTCTCCTCCGGTCCCCGATAGACATCGGTGCGGCGGAACCCGGCCAGCTCGTCGGGGAGCACCTCGGTGTCGACCTCATCTGCTGGGGAACCGCCTCGTCCATTTCGATGGTTCCCTCACCTGCCTGCGGCACGTAGGGGGCGCCGGCAGTGAAACTCATGTAGCGGGTCTCGCAGTAGGTGGTTCCGTCGTCGTTGCGCGACTCGACGCGCAGCGCAGCGCCGGTCGACAGGTCGAAGGCGTAGACCATCCGGACCAGATCACCTTCGTGGATCTCGATGACCTCGACGGTGCGGCCCAACTCGACGCTCTGGCCGGCGACCACCACCTCGTACCGATCGTCGCGCTGCGCCGGGCTGGCTGTCGGCACCATCGACCGCTGTGGTGGCACCACCGGTGGCGTGGCTCGACACCTCACGCCCATCTACGACCACGGTCATCGACGGGCCACGCACCTCCAATCTGCCGTTGGCTTGGACCACGGTCACCACTTGGCTGAGTTCTTCATCGGGCGTGACGCACCGTGATCTCCTGGTCGCCGCTGAATTCGGCTTGCGAGCTCCGACCGAGTCGATCATCCAACTCGTCGGCCAGCGCCGTCCCGGGCACGCGAAGACGACCACCAGGCAGCCGACGAGGGCCCCAGAACAGACGTCTCAGCTTCATCCCTGCCCCGGCGGTGGTGTCACCAATTTGACCGCAACCACCCCTGGATCGGCGGCAGAGCGGGCGGCGTACCTTCCGGTGAGATCGCTCACCGTGAGCGGCACTGGCCGGTCGGCGCCGAGAACACCGGCGACACCCAAGACTGCAGCAAGGGCAGCAGCGGCCGCGGTGGTGACGATCAGCCGACGTCTGCGTCGGAGCGGGACCACCACCCGGCCGACCAGGTCGGTTGGCAACTCCAACCACGGCAAACCGCGCACCGCCGAGCGGGCTCGATGGAGGTCATCGACTTCGACCCGACATTCATCGCACCCTGCCAGGTGTGCTTCGACGACGGCAGCCTCATCGGACTGTCGTCTCGCCGTCGAGCCAGGCAGATAGCAACTCGCCCGGGTGGGTCATGTCGATCAGATCCCTCAACATGCGGCGGCCACGGTGGATTCGGCTGCGAACGGTCCCGATCGGGACCGACGTGGCGCTGGCGATCTCCTCGTAGCTGAGACCCACCAGGTCGCAGAGGACCACCGCTTCCCGAAAGTCGTATGGCAGTGCGAGCAGCGCCTGCTGGATGTCTTCACCGAGCCTGACAGAAGCGAGCACGTCCTCGGGGGCCGGGGATGTGAGGAGGTCGGTGCGATCGACGTCGTCCGGTAGGGGTGCGGTCGGACGACGGCGGCGACGGCGCACCTCGTCGAGGAAGGCGTTGCGGGTGATACGCCAGAGCCATCCGTCGAACGAACCGGGTCGGAAATCACGCAACCCGCGGGCGACGCGGATGAGCACTTCTTGAGAGAGATCGGCCGCGTCGTCACGGTTACCGGTGAGCCGGTAGGCGAAGTTGTAGATCTTCCGCCCATGGGTGCGAGCCACCTCTTCCCAGTCGTGCGGCGCCAAACCTTCCACGCCGTCACTCACCGAACGTGACCGGGAAGAGAGAAGTTCCGACGACACCTGGCCACCGGGGTGCGGGACAATCGTCCCGCATCACGACTTTCAGTCGATCTTCTTCTCGGGGAGCGATCTTCTCTCGGGGAGGATGTCTTCTCGGGCTCGGCGGCAGTCGGTCTCTTCGGTCGAGCCCTCGTCGACTCCCTTGCGGAATTCCTTGGCCGATGCGCCGAGGGATCGCGCCAGATCGGGCAACTTCCTCGCCCCGAAGAGCAGCAAGATGATGACGAGGATGATCACTAGCTCCCATCCACTGAATCTCATCGCCGGCTCCTTTCACCACCAGCGTAGCCGCCATCGGTGATTGAGAGGTCCCAGCACCTCTTTGGCCCAGGTCTCGGCGGCGGATTCGTCCCCCCACCCAAATGGTCGTGGTGCGAACGAGATCACCAGATCGGTGACTCCCGACCCGACCATGTCCGCCACCCATTGCCGCGCCTCATCGACCGTCCAATGCTCGGCATCCTCGGCGGATCCGGCTCCGACGATCGCCGTCGCCCCCACCGCCACTCCGATCGAGCGGGGATCCCTCCCCTGGGCATCGCATTCCTCTTCGAGTCGTCGTACCGCTTGGACGACCCTGTCGACCCCATGGTTCCAACCGAGGAACCACCCGGCGGCCGAGTTTGCAACTATCGCCGAGCCCTCGCCGACCACCCAGAGAGGCACCGGTCCGGCCGGTGCCGGGAGATTTGGTGGTCCTCTGCCGTCGAGGGTGGCTCGTATTTCGTCGATGCCGGAGCCTTCGAACAGCCCGAGAGTCAACCGACCGCCGCACATCCGGTCGGTACCCGAGGCAGCCTTGGCCGCCACGGCGGGCATCCGGGTGTCCGAGTCGAGCAGCGCCATTAGTCCGATACGAGAGGTGACGACTCCAATTGCGCTGCACGTTGCCAGGGCGTCCCGCGCCGGGGCGGGGTCGCTCTCCCGTTCGGAGAGCCACAGCGAGTCGAACCCGAGTACCTCGAGGCCGACTGCGATCTCCGGCAGCGTTGAGCGTGCCTCGAGCCAACCGGTGGGAAGTGCGACGCCGTGACGAACCCCTGCCGGTCTCATCCCGGCAGCGTTCATTCCACCGCCATGGCATCGATGAATTTCTGCAGCCGCTCCCTGGTGATGAATCGCACCCGCGGCTCCCGGCGCTCGATTTGATGGACCCCGAATGGCCCATAGCGGTCGCTGACGAAGACGCCGCGATCGGCACCCGACGAGGCGAACTCGATCACGAAGCTGCGCAGTCTCTCTTCTTCGACCTCGGGGTAGCCGCCGGGCTTCGTATCTGTCCTCCCTGACCAGAGTGCGCTGCCCGGCCTTGCTGGCGAAGCTCACCGAGTCGTCTATGCCTGGGGCGATCTGGTAGCCGAAGAGCGAGAGCGTCCCTCTCACCAACTCGCCGGCGCTCATCGTCTCCGGGTCGATCCCCTGCGCCCTCAGTCCGACCTCGACCGCCTTGGGCAACCGGACCTCGTCGGTGAGCGGCGCCAGATCGTCGCCGCGCGACCTGTCGGCCAGCGCGGGTACCGGCTCTGGCTCGCCTGTTGCGAACTCTTGCTCGATGGGGTCGAACCCGATCGAGCCGAAGTGGAGGGCGGAGCGACCGAGCACCGGTGGTGGCAGTTCCCCTGGCGTTACCAGACTGAGCCGTCCGACCTCACGGGGGTCATCGTCGGATACCGGCGAGAGCGACCACGGTGGTCACCTGGTCGATGGGCAGGCTGTGGCGCTTCTCGCGCACCACCTCGACCGCTTCATCCAGAAGAAGGTCGGCGAGAACCGGATCGACCTCGCCCTCGGGAAGCGGAACATCGAAGGTCACCATTGCGGCGTCGCCCTGGACGTGAAAAGCGGCAATGCGGGGCCTGGGAGCGGTGAAGTCAACGCTGTCGCCGGTAATGGGTCCGATGCTGCCCATCGCCTGGAGTCTGGGCGCTACGACGTCTCCCCATGAACACCGCAACGATCACCAACAACCCGGCCACGATCAGCAATGCGATTCCGATGTCGGTCAACGGCGCTCCTCGACTCTGCTCCTGATCCGAGGGTAGTTCCGGTAAACCGTGGCTCGGACGACGATCGCTCCTTCCTCGGCGCGGTTCGTGGATCGCTGTGTTCAGCCGGCGGCGGCGCGGCGCAGAGCGCGCTGCTTGCGGATACGCCGCCGCTCGCGCTCGGAGAGACCGCCCCATATCCCGAACTTCTCGCTCTCCAACAGGGCGAATTCGAGACACTCCACCCGCACCTGGCAAGCGGCGCAGATTGTCTTCGCCTTGCGGGTCGATGCGCCGCGCTCGGGGAAGAAGAGGTCGGCATCGGCGCCCTTGCAGTTGGCCTTTTCCTGCCAACCGAGGTTGTCGGTGGTCAAGACATCGGCCAGCTTGCTGTCCCGCTGACGCGGGTCCCACGGGTTCTGTGGCATCCCGCCCGCTCTGTTCGGACTCGAGTTCCCGCTACTCACGGTGCGTTGCCCAACTGCCGCCGGTCGTCTGTGCAATCCAGGGAAGTCACAGACGTGTAATTACAACTTTGTCATCTTGTCACCCACGAGGCGCGGCGTCAAGTGGGAATTGGCCTGACCAGGCATTTTCCACGCCAGGCTCCGGTGAGCTACCGATGGCCGGGTGCTAGCTTGAGAAGAGCGTCTGCGGCATCAGGAGCACGGGTTGAGCACCACAGATCAACGCCAGCGCCCCGCTCGTCGCCGCCCATTCCTCCTCGACTTCTACGGCTCCGCCATTGGCAAGAAGTGGGCGATGGCTGTCAGCGGAATTGCGTTGCTGCTCTACGTCTTCGCCCACCTCATCGGCAACCTGAAGCTCTTCCTCGGCGAGGAGAGCCTCAACACATATGCCGAGTTCCTCAGGGAGGTGGGTGAGCCGATCCTCCCCTTCAGCGTCCTGCTGTGGATCATGCGGATCGGGCTGATCGTCGCCTTCGTGGTTCACATCCATGCGGCCTATGTCCTGACCGTCATCAACCGCCGCGCCCGGCCACTCGACTACGCCGGACCTCGGGAATATCTCGTCGCCAACTACGCCTCACGCACGATGAGGTGGTCCGGAGTGATCGTGCTCCTGTTCCTCCTGTACCACCTCGCCGACCTCACCTGGGGCTGGACCAACCCCGACTTCGTCCGCGGTGAGGTGTACGACAACGTGATCGCCAGCTTGTCGCGCTGGCCGGTAGCCCTGCTCTACATCACGGCGAGCATCGCCCTCGGGTTCCACATCTACCACGGGGCCTGGAGCATGTTCCAGAGCGTCGGGGTCAACAACCCGCGCTTCAACCGCTGGCGCCGCTGGTTCGCTCAAGGATTCGCCGCCTTCATGGTGGTGGGGAACGTGAGCCTCCCGGTGGCGGTGTTGGCGGGATGGGTGCCGGCGTGAGCCGAAGTACTCGACGCCAAGATCCCAGAAGGCCCCATCCAGGACAAGTGGGACAACCACAGGTTCAGCGTCAAGTTGGTGAACCCTGCGAACCGCCGCCGGTTCAGCGTGATCGTGATCGGCACCGGTCTGGCCGGAGCCGCGGCTGCCGCGACCCTGGGAGAACTGGGGTACCGGGTGAAGGCTTTCACCTTCCACGACTCGGCGCGCCGGGCGCACTCCATCGCCGCCCAGGGTGGGATCAACGCCGCCAAGAACTACAGGAACGACGGGGACAGCATCTTCCGGCTGTTCTACGACACCATCAAGGGTGGCGACTACCGCTCGCGGGAGGGAAACGTCTACCGACTGGCGCAGGTGAGCGTCGAGATCATCGACCAGTGCGTCGCCCAAGGCGTCCCCTTTGCCCGCGAGTACGGAGGGCTTCTCGACAACCGCTCCTTTGGCGGCGCCCAGGTGGCCCGGACCTTTTATGCACGGGGACAGACCGGACAGCAGCTATTGCTCGGCGCATATCAGGCACTGGCCGAACAGGTCCGTCTCGGCACCGTGGAGTTGCACACCCGTAGCGAGATGCTCGACGTGGTGCTTCACGAGGGTCGTGCGGTCGGCATCGTGGTGCGCGACCTGGTCACCGGTGAGGTCACTACTCATTCGGCCCATGCGGTGGTGCTCGCCACCGGCGGGTACTCCAACGTGTACTTCCTCTCCACCAACGCCATGGCGTGCAACACCACCGCCATCTGGCGGGCCTACCTCAAGGGCGCCGCCATGGCCAACCCCTGCTTCACGCAGATTCACCCGACCTGCATCCCCCAGAACGAGGAGTTCCAATCGAAGCTCACCCTGATGAGCGAGTCGCTTCGCAACGACGGCCGGATCTGGGTCCCGGCGGACCCGGGTGACACCCGCTCCCCCGGACGAGATCCCCGACCCGGACCGCGACTACTTCCTCGAACGTCGCTATCCAGCGTTCGGCAACCTCGTCCCCCGCGACGTCGCCTCGCGGGCCGCCAAGCAGGTGGTCGACCAGGGCAGAGGTGTCGGGCCGCGGCGCAACGGCGTCTTTCTCGACTTCGCCGATGCCATCGGCCGGCTGGGGAACGACCAGATCGAGGAGCGCTACGGCAACCTGTTCGAGATGTACCAGCGGATCACCGACGAGGACCCATACCGGGTGCCCATGAGGATCTACCCGGCTCCCCACTACACGATGGGCGGCTTGTGGGTGGACTACAACCTGATGACGACCATCCCCGGTCTCTACGCCATCGGCGAGGCCAACTACTCCGACCACGGCGCCAACCGCCTCGGCGCCAGCGCCCTGATGCAGGGTCTGGCCGACGGGTACTTCATCCTCCCCAACACGATCAACGACTACCTGGCCGGGTACCTCGGCGAGGACCCGCTCCCCACCGACCACCCGGACTTCACCGCGGCGCGCAGCAAGGTGGATGACGAAATGAAACGGTTCCTCGCCGTCAAGGGCACCCGGACGGTCGACTGGTTCCACCGCGAGCTTGGGAAGATCATGTGGGACTACTGCGGGATGGAACGCAGCGACCCGGGTCTGGAGAAGGCGATCAGCGAGATCGCCGCATTGAGGTCCGAGTTCGAGCGGGACGTCCTCGTGCCCGGTGACGAGGGGGTCAACCAGTCATTGGAGCGTGCCGGCCGAGTCACCGACTTCTTCGGGCTCGCAGAGCTGATGTGCCGAGATGCCTTCGAGCGCGAGGAGTCTTGCGGCGGTCATTTCAAGGTCGAATACCAGACCGAGGAGGGCGAGGCGCTGCGCAACGATGTCACCTGCGCCCACGTCAGCGCATGGATGCACGCCGGCGACGATGCCGAGCCCAACCTGGTCCAGGAACCTCTGGAGTTCGAATACGTCAAGCTCGCCCAGCGGAGCTACAAGTGAACGGGACGGCGGACGGCGGACAGCGGACGGCGGCCAACCTCGAACCCAGGGTTCGAGCGGTTGCAGAGGCGCGCTTCCAGCCCACGGTTCGGAGCTCGGCGGCGGCAAACCCCGAACCCAGGGTTCGAGCGGTTGCAGGAGCGCGCTTTGAACCCAGGGTTCACTGGCTCGGGGGTACAGGGTGAAACTCGACCTCCAGGTGTGGCGGCAGGAAGCGGGGGCGGCGGCGGGGCGCTTTCAGGAGATCGCGATGGAGGACGCCAACCCCGACATGTCATTCCTCGAGATGCTCGATGTGGTCAACGAGCGGCTCACCCTCGAGGGAGGTGACCCGATCGCCTTCGAGCACGACTGCCGCGAAGGGATCTGTGGGTCTTGCGGGCTCATGATCAACGGGCAGGCGCACGGTCCGCTATTGGGGACCGCCACCTGTCAACTTCACATGCGGAGCTTCCAGGATGGCGACACCATCGTGGTCGAGCCGTGGCGGGCGGCGGCCTTCCCGGTGATCAAGGATCTGGTTGTCGACCGCTCCTCCTTCGACAGGATCATCGAGGCGGGTGGGTACATCACGGTCGCTCCCGGGGCGGCGCCCGACGCCAACCTCACGCTGATTCCCAAAGGATGTGGCAGACGCGGCCTTCGACGCCGCGGCATGTATCGGCTGCGGAGCCTGCGTGGCGGCCTGCCCAAACGGCGCGGCGCAGCTTTTCACCGCGGCCAAGGTGGCCCATCTGGGAATGCTTCCCCAGGGGCAACCGGAGCGGTGGCGGCGGGTGGAGGCCATGGTGGGAACGATGGAGGACTTCTTCGGGTCGTGCACCAACCATGGTGAGTGCGAACTGGCTTGCCCGAAGGGAATCTCGATCGACTTCATCGCCCTGATGAACCGCGACTACATCGCATCCAAGTTCAAGAACCGCCGACTCCTCGTAGCTGGTTGAGCAGAGACGGACCGGGTGTCACAAACCCGGGTACCGGCGGTGTTGACCTCGTGACGTGAGCGTGATCGAGCCAGACCGATTGAATCAGAACGCAGTCGATGCCAGTATCCATAGAACGGGTTGTGGCGGAACAACGCCGCAGATTGGAACGGCTCGTCGCCGGGGTGCTCGAGCACTCCGAGGCGGAGGATGTGGTTCAGGAGGCTCTGATCCGACTGGGCACCGATCCGGTGCGGCACCGTCCATATCACCGAGATTGCCTCCTGGCTCCGCCGCGTGAGCCTCAACCTGGCCTTCAACCGGCGGAGGGACCTGGCCCGCTGGCGACAGCGTGCCGTCAGGGGGGGAGCACCCGAACTCGCATCGCGGCCGATTCAGCCCGATGAGGAGTGGCTGATTGGTGGAGGACCGGGAAGCGGTCCGGGCGATCCTCGACATGTTGTCCGAGCGTCACCGGGCGGTTCTCTCCTCCGTTACTCGGGAGACAGCTACGCCGAGGTGGCCGCCTCACTCGAGATGCCGCTGTCATCGGTGGGCGTCCACGCTTGCCCGAGCCGAGTCCGCTTTCCGCACCCAATACGAGGAGCATCGTCATGAACTGTCCTGACACCGGCGTCTGGCGCGCCTGGCTCGACGAGGAGACCGCCATACCCGGACCCGAGGAGCATCTCGCCGTCTGCGGGGATTGCGCCGCCATGGTGGCCGAACTGAGAACCACAGCAGACCTGACCCGACGGCGAAATGGCCAAGCTGTTGTCGCCACCGGTGAGCGTGGCGCAGACGCCGGTGGAGCCGGCACGCAGCCTATCGCCCCGGCGAGGCTGGAAGGTGGCGGCTGCGGTTGCGGTAGGGGTGGCGCTGATGGCGACACCTACGGGGCGGGCGTGGGGCGAGACGCTCCTTGCGCAGTTCCGCGTCGAGCGGTTTGATGCAGTGACGCTGAGCGCCGTCGAAGCGGTGCGCACCGGCGAGATACTCGATCGGTTGGGGGAGGTAGAGGGCCATCCCTTCTCCGAACCGGAGGTGGTCGAGAGTGTGGCCGCCGCCCGCCAAGCGACCGGACTCGCCCTGCCGGATCTTGGCCCCGGCTCGACCGTCGTGGTGATGGAGCCAGGGGAGGCACGGCTCAGATTTCGACAGCGACGAGGTTCGGTCGTACCTCGCCGACCAGGGGTCGGAGTCCTCGATACCCGATGGTCTGGACGAGACTGCGCTGGTCGTGAGCAGACCGATCGCCGCCCTTGTCGCCCTAGAGGAGAACGGGCGACCAAGCCTGGTGGTTGGACGATCCGGGCCCATCGAAACAGCCGTGGAGGGACCCGTGGATCCCGACCGGTTGCGGAGCTTCCTCTTGGATCTTCCCGGACTGCCCGATGGCCTGGTGGCCCAGCTGGGCTGCGATCTCCGATTGGCGGTCGTCGCTGCCGCTTCCTGTCCCGGTCGATGTCGCCTCGGCGAGCACCGTTGATATCAATGGGGTGGAGGTCACCCAGGTGGATGTGCCGGGATTTGGGACCGGGTATCTCTGGGTCGAGCCCGACGGCACGGTGACAGGCGTCGCCGGCCAGGATCCGGACGAGGCACTCCAGCTGGTGCAACAACTCACCCAACGATGACGCTTGCCGCCCCCGCGGTCGAGGCCGAGGGTCTTGGCAAGCGTTACGGGCAACGGTGGCGCTCGAGGATTTCTCGCTCCGGGTGGCGCCGGGCGAGGTGGTGGGTCTCCTCGGACCCAATGGCGCAGGCAAGTCCACTGCGGTGAAGATGCTGGTCGGCCTGGTGGCGCCGACCACCGGAACGGCTCGGCTATTCGGGCAGCCTGTCGACTGACCCCGCGGCGCGGCGAGCGCGTCGGCTACCTCCCCGAGCTCTTCAGGTTCCACGATTGGATGACCGGGCGTCAGATGCTCCTCTTCCATGCCCGCCTTGCCGGGATGGCCGACGCCGAGGCGGCTGCTGCCATTCCTCCGGTACTGGAGAGGATCGGCATGGCGCGGCGGGCCGACGAGCGGATCGCCGGCTATTCGAAAGGAATGAGCCAGCGCATCGGCATCGCCCAGGCGCTGGTCGCCGACCCGGCGCTCGTGGTGCTCGACGAGCCCACCTCGGCGCTCGATCCGGTGGGGCGCGGCGAGGTTCGGGAACTGATCGCCGAGATGCGGGCGGAGGGCCGGGCGGTGATCCTCAACAGCCATCTGCTCGGCGAGGTGGAGAGAGTGTGCGATCGGGTGGTGGTTCTCGACTCCGGGCGCACCGTGTTCCACGGCCCGATCGACGAGTTGAAGGGTGGCGCCCACCGGGTCGAGGTCGTGGTTGACCTAGTCGATGCCTCTCTGGTGGCGGATCTACGCCGTTTTGGCCAGGTCACCGTCGAAGGGGGGACCGTCCTCCATATCGACCTTCCCGATGACGCCCTCGCCGCCGACGTTGCGGAGGCGGTAGTGGCTGCGGGCCGCCGACTGCTGGCGCTGGTGCCGATGGGTCGGACGCTCGAAGAGGCCTTCTCCGAGTTGGTCACCGGTGGCGACCGATGAGAAATCCGATTGCGATGGCCGTGGTGAGGGAAGCGGTGCAGCGGAAGATCTTTGTTTGGGTCGCGGTGCTGGCGGCTGCCTTTCTCGGATTGTTTGCGCTCGGAATGATCCTGATGGTCGATGAGATGGGTGGCAGCGCCAGCGAAGAGGCCATGGTGACCACCGGAGTCCTCACCGTGCTTGCGCTCTATGTGTCGTCTTTCATCGGGTCGCTGCTCGCCATCACCCTCGGAGCGGGCTCGGTCGCTTCTGAGCTCGACTCCGGACTGGCGGCCGCGGTGCTCGCCAGACCGGTGAGCCGAGCGCGCTGGGTACTGGAAAGGTGGGCGGCTCTCGCCGCGCTTGTGGCAGGTTTCGCTGCTGTGATGACACTCGCGGTGACCGCCATCGCCACCGCAACGACGGGCTACGCCGCTTTGTCGATACCGGCGGCCGTGGGGATGATGGCGTTCCAAGTGGTCGCCGTGCTCACGCTGGCGATGGCACTCAGCGCCCGATTCTCGGTTGTTGCTGCCGGCGTGGCCGCCTTCTCGCTCTTCGGGATCGCCTGGCTGGCCGGACTGATCGAGACCTTCGGATCCGCCGTTGGCAACCGAGCGATGGTGAACATCGGGATATTCGTGAGCTTGGGCGTCACCTCGGACGCGCTGTGGAGGGCTGCTTCCTACTTCGCCTCCCCTCCGAATTTGATCGCCTTGAGTGAGGGTCTGCCATTCGCCTCGGCCGAACCACCGACCGCAGCATTTCTCGGGTGGGCAGCAGTCCTGACGGGTGTCCTGCTCTTCCTGGCGGTGAAGACGGTCCGCCGGCGCGATCTGTGAGGTAAGACCGCGCCCGCAAGTCATGTCCGATTCGGCGCAGCGCTCAATTGCTGACCCACATGGACCGATTTCCTTACAACGAGTACCCTTCCCGTCACGGAGCGTGGGGGTCCGACATCGCACAGCAACAACTATCGGTGACCAAGAAGTCCAGGCGTGAGAAGCGAGAGCGCGGCGCTGTCCTGGTCGAATTGGCTCTCGCTTTGCCGATCCTTCTCCTCCTGCTGCTCGGGATCATCGAGGCAGGCCTCGCTCTCAGTGCCCAGATCACCATGCGGCAGGCGGCAGCAGAAGCCGCTCGGCTGACGGCGGTCGGCGAGCCCATCGGCCCCGCTTGCGGTCAGTTGAACGACCTCCTGAACCGGCACTGTCAGCGATGTCGACATCGCGGCCAGCGGTGCCGGTACACAAGTCACGGCCACGGCGTCTGGGACCTACACCGGGATCTCCGGGTTCATCCCCTACTTCGACAACCTCTCGCTCTCTGAGACCGCGACCGCCCGTCTGGAACAGCCGGGGGAGGGGGTAGCTGTTGATTCGTTTGCTTCGACGCGTCCACGAGGACGAGTCGGGGATCTCGTTGTTCATGTTGGCGGCGGGAATGTTCGCCTTCATCGGACTAGCCGCCATCGTCATCGACCTCGGCATGGCGATGAGCCAGGGACGTCTCGACCAGAACGCAGCCGACTTCGCCGCGCTCGCCGCCGCCAACGACTCGTACCTGGGTATCACTGAGATGCAGAATGCGGCCCAGGACATCACCGACGACAACTTCGGGGAGTCGGTGCCGCTCACCGGCTGCTCCGCAGACCTGACACAGCCGGGTCCACCGTTCCAGGTGATCTCCGACTGTATGTCGGTGGCGCCTTTTGGTGACCTCAATGCCGACAGCATCCGGAGGGTCGGGCAGACGTGGGTCGGCGTTCCGGATCAGGCGAGCGGGCCGTTCTTCGGGCCAAACTCGATCGACACCCGACGGGAAGCGGCTGCGGCAATCCTTCCTCGTGAGGGTGGACCCCTTGCCCCCTTGGCGGTCGGCACCGCCAACGCTGCGTTGGCGTGTGTCCAACTAACCGGCTCGATATTCAACGACGGGTGCACGAGCCCGCTGAACCTCGTCGACAGTCCGCGGTGCACCAGCGGCGGCGGCTTCGTGGTGAATCTGCTCGACGGAATAGACCATCTCGTCGCCCGTCACGACGGCACCGACCGGCCAGACGACTGCGTGGCCGCGGGTAGCAACACTCTCGGCGCGCTGCCCGGTGGGATCGAGGGCTGGTTGGAGACACTCGAGGCCAGACTCGACGCCGGCTTCCTCGATGGCGGCGGCCCGGCAGATCTCGACGAGGGCCTCAACGGTGCCTGCGGGGGCCTCGGGGACGTCACCGCCATCTCCAATTGCATCGGCGGCACCCTTCCTGGTGCCACCCTGAGCGAGAGGTTCTTCTACGCCCCAGTGGTGACGGGAAGCAACGTCACCAACTTCTCAGGTCTCTATCTGGGCAGGATCGGATGGGAAGCCGAGGGTGACGTTGTTCCATTACCTGCAGTCACTCTGGACCTTGAGCTGGTGGTCGAGTACGACGCGGTGATCCAGGAACCCGACCAGCTGCAGTGTGAACTGATCGACGGCCCACCTGAGCTGCTCGCCGTCATACCCACCTGGGATGGCGATTGCACAGGAACCAACGGCCTCGGAGAAGCGATTTACGACACCAACGAACTCATTGACCCTGACCTGGTGCCCATAGCCGAGGGGTTTTGGCTTTTCTTCTGGGAGAATTTTCTCGCATACGACGGCAACGACCTCCTCCAGGTCGCCGGGTACGTGTTGCCTTTCACTTCGCTTCCCGAGGAGCTCCGCGGACCAGGCCCCGACGTAAACCCATACGAGGTCGACGGACTGACCCAGTAGCGGGCGTTACCCTCCCCGGCCATGCGCACTCCCCCACGGGTCATGCCGGCGCTGGTGACGCCGTTCACCAAAGACGGCGAGCTCGATCTCGAATCGCACCGTCACAACCTCCGCACCCTCGCCGAACAGGGGATCAATGGGTTCCTCATCGCCGGGTCCACCGGCGAGGGGGCGTACCTCGAGCCCGGTGAACGGGAAGAACTGCTTAGGACAGCACGAGACGAATTGGGGCGCCGCCCTTTCCTTATCGGCGGCGTGGTTGCCGAGACCGAGCGGGCGGCTCGGGCGCAGCTTGCTGAGGTGGTGGCGGGCGGTGCCGATGCGGCTCTCGTCATCACACCGACCACACTGGTCCGCAACCGCCATCCCCTGGTCAAGCGGTTCTATGCAGACTTGGCCGACGATGCGCCGGTTCCTCTGATGCTCTACTCGGTCCCCTCGTACACCGCCTACCCACTTCCTAGCGAGGTGGCAATCGAGCTATCCGAGCACCCGGGCATCGTCGGGATGAAGGACTCGGGTGGGGACCCGGTGCGGATGGGCGACCTTGTGGCGGGTTGTGCCGAGGGGTTCTTCCTCTTCTGCGGTTCTTCGGCTGCCCTGAGCCAAGCGATCGCCGCCGGGGCCTACGGGGCGATCACAGCAAGCGCCAACTATGCCCCGGCACTGGTTACCGAGGTGGTGAAACGACGCAAGCCCGGCCCGTGGCAGAGAAGGCTCACCGCGATGAGCCGGGGAATCGAGGTCCACGGCGTCCCAGGGGTCAAAGCCGCCGCCGCCGGATTCGGTCTGCGGCCCGGTTTCCCCCGCCGCCCGCTGCGCCCTGTTTCCCGACGGGAGGCGGCGGGTTTGACCGACCTCATCGCCGAAGGCTGAAAACGACCCGGTTGCTACCCTCGCCGGGTCGCTACAGAGGAGATCTCCAGATGGCCGTGAAGTTCCTCTCCGAGGAGTGGGCGCAATCGACCAGCGAAACGCTCAACAGCCACGACGGCTTCAAGAGCGCCATCGGGAATGCCGACCTCGGCATCCAGTTCACCGTGACCGACACGCCAAATGGTGACGTGAACTACTACCTGAAGACGAGTGGAGGCACCGCCGATCTGGCGATCGGAGATCTCGACGACGCTGACGTCACGGTGACAAGCGAATACCCCACCGCCGTCGCCATCTCAAAGGGCGAGCTCAACACTCAGATGGCCTTCATGCAGGGCAAGCTCAAGGTCGGTGGCAACCTGGCCAAGCTGATGATGCACCAGACGGCGGTCCAGCAGTGGGGCAACGCCGTCGGCGGTATGGACGTCGAGTATTAGGTCGGGAGGGGGCAGGCACTGATCGGGAGGGGGCAGGCCCCCTCCCGAGGCCCTCCCCCGAAGAACGCGAACTAAGTCGCCATAGGGTTGTCGCGCCGGCAAAGCCGGCGCTCGGGCGAGCATGCACCGTTCGGAAGAAGGGCGAGGTTCGCTCACCCCCGGCGGGGGGAGTACCCGACGCCGGAGGCGTCGGGGAGGGGGGCTGGTTCACTCCCAAAGGTGCGAAAGCCGCGTGTCAGGCAAGGTTGGGAGTTGGGGATTCCCTACCCGCTGCTCCGCAGCGGGTCCCTTCCCCCTTCGGGGGCCGGATAGTAAGGGCCGCCCCTAGGGGGCGGCCCTTCGATTGGTCGGGACTGGGGTTAGCTGCTGACGGCGGACTTGAGTTGGGAACCGGCGGTGAACTTCGGGGCCTTGCGGGCGGCGATGTTGATCTTCTCGCCGGTGCGGGGGTTCACACCCGTCCGAGCGGCCCTGTCGGAAACGCCAAATGTCCCGAACCCGGTAATGGTTACCTTGTCACCGCCCTTGAGTGCGCCGGTGATCGACTCGAAAACCGCGTCAACTGCGGCGGATGCGGAAGCCTTGCTGCCGCCGGTGGCGGAGGCTACGGCATCCACCAAATCGCTCTTTGTCATGGTTCTGCCCTCCTTGGCAGGAATAACACTTGTGTCACTCTAAGCACGATGGCTGAGATCGACAAGCACAGTTCCGCTCCCCGTGCGGGTTTTCGCCCCGCGGTGCTCAGCCGAGATCGATCTGACGCAACTCGTCAACCTTCTCCTTGACCGATGAAGCGGCGGCGCGGAGCCCGTTCAGTTCATCGTCGGTCAACGGCAGCTCGACGATCTCGGTGACACCGCCGGCTCCGATCCGGGCGGGAACTCCCAGGTAGACGCCGTCGATCCCGTACTCGCCCTCCACCCAGGCGCACACGGGGAGGACCTCGTTGGTGTCGCCGAGCACCGCTGCAACCATCTGGGCGGCTGCGCTCGAAGGGGCGAAGTAGGCGCTCCCGGTCTTGAGCAGGCCGACGATCTCCGCTCCCCCCTCCCGGGTGCGGTCTACCAGGGCATCGATCTGCCCGGCATCGAGTACATCGGTGAGTGGCCTCCCCCCAACCGTGCAGCAGGGATGGAACCGGGACCATGGTCTCACCGTGGCTGCCCAGGGTGAGCGCCTCCACCTCGAGGATGTCGCTCCCGGTTGCCTCGGCGATGAAATGGGCGAAGCGAGCCGAATCGAGGATCCCGGCCTGGCCCATCACCCGGTTCCTGGGGAACCCGGACACGTCGGCGACGAGCGTCGTCATGTGGTCGAGTGGGTTGGTGACCACGATGATCACGGCATCGGGCGATCCTGCGACCACTGCTTCAGTAACCCCCTTGACGATCTTGGCATTGGCCTCGAGGAGGTCCATCCGTGACATGCCCGGGCGGCGAGGAAGCCCGGCGGTGATCACCACGACGTCGCTCCCGGCGGTGTCGGCGTAGTCGTTGGTCCCCACGACCAAGGTCCGGTAGCGCTCGACGGGCCGCGCCTGGTTCATGTCGAGGGCCAATCCCTGGGGGAGACCCTCGACGATGTCGGTCATCACGACTTCGTCGACGAGGTCGGCCTCGGCGAGGCGCTGCACCGTCGTCGACCCGTACTTTCCGGCACCAACCACGGTCAATTTCCGCATGTCTTCTCCCGCTTTCGGCTCTTGGTGGAGCCGGAAGGGTAGCCAGGACGGGCTTCTCGACCCGATATGGGTTCATCGACCCATTGACCCCGATCCGTCCCAACACGACAATCTGTATCAGCCCACCAGGGTTGGGTATCAGTTGGGATGCGGAAAGAAGTCGGTTCGGTCCTCGCAAGGGAACCGGCGAACCACCGCTCCGTACCCAAGGGGGTGGCCGCAAGGCCGCAAGAGGGTGGTACGGGGAGGTGCGGTGGGGCTGAGCTCAGTGACGGGGAACACTGATCTCAGCCCCCACCGGGGAATCCTTGATTGACGGGTCGTCGCCAGGCGGCCCGTCATTCGCGTTCAAACGACCGTCACGTTCGAGCGGCGCTGCTCACATCCGCTCGATGACCGCATCGGCGAACTTCGAGGTGCGAACCTCGGTCGCTCCATCGGTCAGCCTGGCGAAGTCATAGGTGACGATCCGATCCGCGATGGCGCGCTCCATGCCGGCCACGATCAGATCCGCCGCCTCGCGCCATCCGAGGTAGCGGAACATCATCTCCCCGGAGAGGATCACCGAGCCCGGGTTGACCTTGTCCTGACCGGCGTACTTGGGTGCAGTCCCGTGCGTGGCCTCGAATACGGCGTGTCCCGTCACGTAGTTGATGTTCCCCCCCGGCGCGATCCCGATCCCACCGACCTGCGCAGCCAGGGCATCGGAGATGTAGTCGCCGTTGAGGTTGGTGGTGGCGATCACGTCGTACTCCGCCGGCCGGGTGAGCACCTGCTGGAGCATGGCGTCGGCGATCACGTCCTTGACCAGGAGCTTGTCACCCGGCTCGCCGTCGCAGTCCTCCCAGGCGACGGCGCTCCCCGAGAACTCGTCGCGCACCACCTCGTATCCCCAGGAGCGGAACGCCCCCTCGGTGAACTTCATGATGTTGCCCTTGTGGACCAGCGTCACCGAGCGGCGGTCGTTTTCGAGGGCGTGGCTTGGATTGCGGCGCGCACCAGCCGCTTCGACCCGGTGACCGAGACCGGCTTGAGCCCGATCCCGCTGTCGGTCCGAATGTCCCACCCAAACGTCTCCCTGACGAAGGCGAGTAGCTGTGCGGCACCCTCGGTACCCGCCTCCAATTCCTTGCCCGCGTACACGTCCTCGGTGTTCTCGCGGAAGATGACCATGTCGACCAGCTCCGGATGACGGACCGGCGACGGCACTCCTTCGAACCAACGGATGGGGCGGACGCAGGCGTAGAGATCGAGCGTCTGGCGGAGCGCCACGTTGAGCGACCTGATCCCACCGCCGACCGGGGTGGTTAGTGGACCCTTGATCCCGACGAGATGGCTGTCGAAGGCAGGCCACGGTCTCGTCGGGAAGCCATTGACCAACGGAGTTGTACGCCTTCTCACCGGCGAGGACCTCGAGCCATTCGATCCGGCGATCTCCTCCATACGCCCGCTCGACCGCGGCATCGAACACCCGGCTGGCGGCGGCCCAGATGTCCGGGCCTATCCCGTCCCCCTCGATGAAGGGGATGATGGGATCGTCTGGCACCTCCAGTCGGTCCGCACCCATCGTGATCGCCGTCGACATTCGGTTGGCTCCTCGTGCTTGCCGTGGCGGCGAACCCTAGGTCGTCGCAGGCCTGATCCGTCTTGGCGTCACCCGACGCGGTAGTAGCGCGCTCAGTGACGCCAAAGCTGGGTTTGCTCGGCGGCGGTCACCGTGTTGACCAGCAACATCGCCCTCGTCATCGGGCCCGATACCGCCGGGGACCGGGGTGATGGCGCCGGCGACATCGCGTACCGCTTCGAAGTCGACGTCGCCACGCAGACCATCTTCCGTGTCCGGGTGGTGCCGACGTCCACCACCACGGCACCCGGCTTGACCAGATCAGCGGTGATCAGACTCGGGTACGCCGACGGCGCTCACCAGCAGATCCGCCTCGCGGGTCAGCGCACCGAGATCGGGTGTCCGCGTGTGGGCGATCGCCACGGTGGCGTCGGCGCCACGGGCGCTGAGCATCAGCGCCAGTGGCCGGCCAACCAGGAAGGAGCGGCCGACGATCACGGCGCGGCTGCCGGATGTCGTCAGCCCATGATGCTCCAAGAGTCGGAGGATTCCGCTCGGGGTGCACGGTCGCAGACCGGAGCGGCCGAGAACGAGCAGACCGAGGTTGTATGGGTGGAGACCGTCGACGTCCTTGGAGGGGTCGACTCGTTCGGTGATGGTGTCGGAATCGAGTCCCTTCGGGAAGAGGAAGCTGCACCAGGATCCCGTGGACGGCGGGATCGTTGTTCAGACTCGTCGATGACCGCTTCCAGGTGCGCACGACCGGTATCCGCCGGCAAGTTCGTGATGGATGCTGCGGATGCCGACCTCTTCGGCGTCGCGTCGCTTGTGCCGTACGTAGAGGTGCGACGCCGGGTCGTCTCCCACCAACACTGTGGCGAGACCCGGATCCACTCCCAAGAGACCGCAGAGCCGCCACCCGGAGGGCCACCTCCGACTTGACCTGACTCGCCACCGGGCGGCCGTCGAGGATCGCCGCGGTCAACGTCGGACCACCGAATAGGTCGGAATGGTCACCGGGATCAATGAAGGAAGTGCCGTTTGCCGGTGAAGACGAGTGCCATGCCACGCTCCTCGGCGGCGGCGATGACCTCTTGGTCACGAACCGAGCCCCCAGGCTCGATGACGGCGGAGACACCGGCGGCGGCCAGCGTGTCGATGCCATCCCGGAAAGGAAAGAGCGCTTCGCTCGCCGCCGAGCCACCACGGCGCACGGTGATCAGCCCGTCGCACTGCCCTCTCGGCTGCACCCACCCGGCTCTGGTCGCCGGCACCGACGCCGATCGCGGTTCGGTTCGTCGCGATCACGACCGCATTCGACTTGGTGTGGGCGGCGACGGTCCAGGCGAATTCGAGGTCGGACCATTCGTTCGGGGTGGGCTGGCGGGAGGTGACAGTCCTCCAATCCGGACCACGGACATCCAAACGATCTTCGTCTGGGCGAGGAAACCGCCGTCGATCGAGCGCAAGTTCCAGTCCATCGTCGTCGGGACGTGGGGCGACGACGATCCGCAAGCCCCTTTCTCTCGGCGAGCCTGGCGAGGCACCGCCGGCTCGACCTCGGGGACGATGACGACCTCGATGAAACGACTCGCTGCATCCGTTCGGTCGGTGGCGGTGTCGAGCGGGCGATTCAGTGCCACGACCCCTCCGAAAGCCGAGAGCGGGTCGCAGTCCCAGGCAGCGCGATAAGCGCCGTCGATGGCGGCCCGCACGGCGACGCCGCAGGGGTTGGTGTGCTTGACGATCACGGCAGTCGGATCGGAGAACTCCCATACCAGCCGCCACGCCGCACGGCATCGGCGTAGTTGTTGAACGACATCTCCTTGCCCTGCAGCACTCGGGCTTGTCCCCACCAGGCCTCGGCGCCCGAGATCCGGTAGATCGCCCCCTCCTGGTGGGGGTTCTCGCCGTAGCGGAGGTCGACGAACCTTTCGAGCGGCAGGACCATGGTCTCCGGCATCGCGCTCCCCTCGCCCAGCCAGGTGAGGATGGCGGCGTCGTAGCGGGCGGTGTGGAAGAAACGCCCGCCTGGCCAACCGACGTCTCAGATGCGTCGTCGAGCCCGCCCTGCTCCACGGCGATAGCCACCTCTCCGTAGTCATCGGGGCTGACCACCACGCCGACGCGGGCGTGGTTCTTGGCGGCGGCACGAATCAGGGCGACGCCGCCGATGTCGATCTGCTCGACCGCCTCGTCGTGACCGACCTCGGGACGCGCCACCGTCTCGGCGAACGGGTACAGGTTGACCACGACCAGGTCGATGAGGCCGATGCCGTGCGCCTCGAGATCGGCGAGGTGCTCGGGCCGTGCCGGATCGGCCAGGATCCCGCCGTGGACTGCGGGGTGCAGTGTCTTCACCCGTCCGGAGAGGATCTCGGGCGAACCTGTCAACGTCGGCAACAGGGGTCACCTCGAGACCCAGCCTCGACCAGCGCGCGGCCGTCCCGCCGCTGGCGATCAACTCGACACCCTCTGCGATCAAGCGACGGGCCAGGTCGATCAGACCAGTGGTGTTCGGACACGGAGAGAACGGCTCGGCGGACCGCGGTCCTTTCGGACCACTCATGCCCGTCCCAGATGACGCGACGCCCTTCGACGCGCAGGCGGTGGCGGGCGAAGGCAGCTGACGACGCCGGGGTACAAACGGTGCTCCTCGATCTGGATTCGGGAATGCAGGGTGTCGGGGGTGTCGTCCTCGAGCACGGCGACCGGCTGCTGGGCGACTGATCGGGCCGTGGTCCACCTGCTCATCGACGAAGTGGACGGTCACGCCGGTGACCTTGACCCCGTGTGCCAATGCCTCCTCCACGGCGCGGCTCCCCGGAAAGGAAGGGAGCAGCGACGGGTGGATGTTGAGGATGCGTTGGGGGAAGCGCTGGATAGCCGCCGAGGCCAGCACCCTCATGAACCCGGCGAGCACCAGCGCCTCCGCCCCGTATTCCTCGGCAGCGTCGCAAACGGCGACCGTGAAACTCCCCCTGTCGGGAAACTCTGACCAGTCCACGACCACCGCGGGTACACCGGCAGCTTCGGCCCGGTCGATGGCCTTGACGCCGGGTCGGTCGGAGATGACGACCGCCACTTCGTATGCCGCATCGGCCTCCGCAACGAGCAGTGCCTCGAGGTTGGTGCCCGACCCGGACACGAGGACGGCGATGGGCATGGGCGACACCTGGACGGACGATCTTAGGGTCGCTCCGGCCTCGCAGCCCCGCACCCGCTAACTTGCCGACCCGCCGTAAGGAGGGATCAGGGTGGCGACGCAGGAAGAGTTGCTGGCGCCGTCTGCTCGACCGGGCGCTGACCGGCAACCCCGAGACCCTCGGAGCGACATCTCAAAGCCAACAGCAGGCTCCCCGGTCCACGAATGAACCTGTCGCTTGCCATGGCGGCGGGACGGGTCGCCGGTCAGACGGCGGCGAGGCCCGAAGCCGAGATGTCTCTGGAGTCGGTTCTCGACAGGTGGGCGGCAACGCCGGTCGAGCAGGCACCACCCAACGACCCAGGTGAGATCCTTCCCGCCGTCGCGGCTCTGGCATATGCCCAGGCTGGCGGTGACCCGGCCGGAGTGGTGGGACGACGAGCTGGCCAAGCTGCGCCGATCGGCCGGCGACACCCGCTGGCGGGTTCGCGAGATGGTCGCTGCTGGATTGCAGACCATGCTCGCTGCCGACTGGGACCGAACGTTGCGGCGCTCCGCTGCTGGGTCGCCGATGGACGACCACTCGAGGTTAGGGCGGCGGCGGCCGCGGTCGCCGAGCCGCCGCTCCTCGACGATCCCGATCGGGGCCGGGACGCGCTCGCCATCCAGGATGCAGCCGTCAGCGTCCTCGCCGCGGTACCCAGCCTCGGATCGACGCAATGGCGACGTGCGGGTCCTTCGCCGGGGCCTCGGGTACACGGTGGGTGTCGCCGTCGCCTCCATCCCGGAGCCGGGGACACGAACTGCTGCTGCGAATGGCTCAGTCCGGCGACCCCGATCTGGTATGGGTGGTGAGGGAGAACCTCAAGAAGGCGCGCCTGCGACGGATCCCCGAGATGACGGCCAAGGTGGCACCGCAATGGGGGATGCCTGATCCTCGGACGTGCGCGGCTCCCCACCGGGTGTGGGACCATGGCGTGGTCGGACAGAAGGGACTGAGACGATGGACTGGACCGAGGCGGCCCGAGACCTCACCACCACTTGGGCCTGGCGCACCCGCCGCTGGCGATCAGCTTCCACTCCGACCCGCCCCCGGGGTTCCCGCATTTGACGCACCGATGTCCGATCCCACGATCGACGGCCGGAGCGGGCGGGTGCCTGCCTCTTGCGTCTTTTGGATGCATGCACGGATAGCCGTTTCTCAACCGTCGCCGCCGATCACGGCAATTGCAGCGTCGGTCGTTTCACCCATGGCTTCGCCGCCGCCGAGGACATCATCGACAAGGACGACGTCGCCACGCTGCTCGACGTGGGATGGGTCACGATGGAGGCGTTCGCCGAGGTACCGCAGGTGACGAACCGAACCGGGCGCCATCGTCTACGGACCGCTTGCCGGTGCCGATGAGCCCGACATCGTCTTCCTCCGACTCGACGCCCGCCAGCTCATGGAGTTGGCCGATGCCGTCCCCGACCTCGAGGTGACCGGAAAGCCGCAGTGCCAGATAATCCCTCGCGCTCTCGACAAGGGCCAGGTCGCCGCCAGCCTCGGATGTGCGCTGAGCAGGGCGCGGACCGGAATGGGGGACGACGAGCACACCTGCGCCATACCTGCTTCCGGCGGGTCGAGGAGATCCTGCAGCGGCTGACCGCGGTGCGGAGCCGCCGATCTGGCGGTGGCCGGCTACGCCGTCGACGACGCCAGGCCGATTCGGGTAGCGGGCGTACGGGCCCGAGCTCACCAGGCTCCTCCGCCTCCGCCGCCGCCGCCTCCGCCACCGCCGCCGCCACCGGTGAATCCCCCACCCGAGCCGCTCGACCCCGGCGGGGTGAAGGCACCGGACAGGGCGCTGTTCAACCCGCTGAAGGTGTTCTCGCTGAGCCCTCCGCTCATCCCCTGATGTCCGTACCAGTAGATGGCGCTCGGACTGGTGCAGTTCCTCGGGGGCATGGAGGCGAGCCGAGGCCAGGATCTCGTCGGCGATCCCAAACGCAATGGCGTAGACGAGGTAGCGCTCCCAGAGGGCGAGCGAGATCGAGGGCGCCTCTTCAAGCCGTGAGAAGTCGCGCAGGTAGCGACGGAACGCCTCCCATCGTTCGGTCTCCAGCATGCCATCCGGTGTTCGCTTCACCCAGGTCCGGCGGAAGGCCCAGATGAAGAAGAAGAGAACGGCGTTGATGGCGAGGACGGCGATGGCGAGCTGGGACGAGGACCGATGAGAACCCGGTCTCTGTCCTGGTAGCCAGCCAGATCGAATCCCACGGCGACGACGCCGGCCCCGATGGCGATCGTCACCGGCACACCCCGGCGAGACCTGGTGAGCAGCTTGCGCTCGATGAGAAGTTCCGGGGTCTCTCGACGGAAAGTCCTGATACGAGGTGGCGTTGGCTCGCACATCGTCCCTGATCCGCTCGCGGAATTCCGTGATCGCCACCGGGCCGTCCTCGAGGACCCTCCGCATCACCGCCATGACCGGTTGTTCCACCGCGTCGACAGTGTCCTCGGTGCCGAGCGACAGTTCGAGGTCGGAGACCGTCTCGGTGCGGAGTCCCATCCAGGTCTTCCGCTCGATCTGGACCGAACGGGCAGAGATGACACGCCTGCGGATCAGGTCGAACAGCGTCGCGGTGAATTCGGGAGTTCCCACCACGCCCTGGGTGCGCAAGCGCGCCGACCAGGGCGGGGGGAAGATCGGACGGCGGCTCCTGCTCGTACTCGCGGTCGTATGCGACGTTGGGCTCGCGGCCCCATCGCAGGTAGCCGAACAGCCACGTGAGCGGGGCGGGAAGAGCAACCAGCCCGATCAACCCGAACATCATGAGGCGTGTGTTGGCGGCATCCCTGCTGGCCTGCTCCGCGGCCCGCTCCTCCTCGGCGCGGATCTCGGGCAGCCCGTCTCCCTCCCTGACCCGGGTACCGCGCACCGACTCGAGAGCATCTCTGCTGAAAGCCACCCGGAGCTCGACCCACTGCCCGGCGGGAACATCGGAGGCCTCCAGCTCTGGAGACCGACCGTCGGCACCGAGCGACGTTGTGCCCTCGACCGAAGCCGGGTGGCCCCAGACAAGGACCTGTTCGGGTGTGCCGGGGACGGTGAGGCGGGCGGTGAGCCGGTCCACCGGCACCTCCCACTCCGATCCCCAAACCTGAATATTGATGTCGACGACGTCGTCCCAAGCCGTGGCCAGATCGGTGAACCGGTAGCTGACGGTGAAGGTTCGCTGCTCGTCGGTCGCCTGGTAGTGCCACACAACCCGGAGCCGGTCGCCCAGGTCCTTGGTGCCGAATGTGCCCGGCGACCCGCTCGAGCCAAGCTCGGCCGATGCACCCGGCCGGTAGTTGGCTCCGCTCCTCGCTGACGCCGACGTCGCTGATCGATTCGCCGCCGCCAAGAGGGATCTCGCGGTAGGCACCGGAGAACGAGCCGTCGAACGAGAACGTGATCCGCTCTGTCACGATCACGGAACCGTCGGGCGAGACCTGGATCTCGACGTCGGCGGACGGAAGCTCGAACTCCTGTGCCAGTGCCGGGCCCGCCGTCAGCAAGACGGATTGCTGCACCGAGCAGGCACCCAATCAGCCAGCGGCGGGCGGTGCGCATCTCGCCTCGGTCAGAACTGGACCCTGGGCGCCTCGTCGGCTTCCGCCGGGGCCTCGAAGAAGGGACGAATCGAGAAACCGGTTGAGCCGGCAACGAGGTTGCTCGGGATGCTCTGCACCCGGGTGTTGTAGGTCAGGACGCTGTCGTTGTAGATCTGGCGGGACACGGCGATCTTGTCCTCGGTCTCGGCCAGCTGGGCCTGGAGGGCGGCGAAGTTCTCGCTAGCCCGCAGCTCCGGATAGGCCTCCGCCGAGAGCGAAGAGTTGGCGTAGGGCACCGGTGAGCATGTTCTCCGCCTGCGCCTGTTCCTCGATGGTGCCCGCGGAGACCGCGGCATTGCGGGCCTCGACGACACGCTCGAACGTCTCCTGCTCGTGGGAGGCGTATCCCTTCACCGTCTCCACCAGGTTGGGCACGAGGTCGTACCGCCGCTTCAGTTGGACCTCGACCTGGGCCCACGAGTTGTCCACCCGGTTGCGATGCTTGACCAGCGAGTTGTAGGTGAGAACCACCCACAAGACGAGAAGCACCACCACGGCGATGACGATCCAGCCAATCGGATCCACCTAATCACTCCCTCGACGCAGGTCCGGGAGTGTATAGGTCGCTGGGTTGTCGCCGACTCCCTTCCGCCGCGGGCCGCTCGGCCTTGCAAGGCACTCCGCCGGTGACGCGGGGGAGGGGGCGGCTCGGCACCTGTTGGGAGTTCGGCAGTCCCCCCGCGTGGGGGACCCGCTGCTCCGCAGCGGGTCCCGTTGCCGCTCCTGCTGGGGAACGGAGTCAGAATCGCAGCGCGTCTTCACCTCCGTGTTTCAGCGGACTGCGTCGGGGAGGCTGTGGGTCATCGATCTCCACGCCTCGATGACGGCGATGTCTCCCTCGGCGGATAGCGAGCCGGCGGTCCTGCCCACCATGTCGAGGTAGAGGTCCGAGGCCGTCCCCGAGATGGTGGCGTCTCCATCCGCTCCACCGGCTCGTCCCAGGGTCACACCGCCGTCGGCGCCCTGTGGCGAGGCGCCACGACGCCGGCTGATCTGTAGCCGACAGCGTGAGGGCCGTTCCCGGTTCGCCGAGGTTGGCCGTTGTGAGGCGGAACGCCGGTAGCTGCGCAAATTCGTCGATCGCCTCTACGGCCAGCTCGGGATCGATGGCATTCGGCGGGCCCGTGCGCAGACTCGGCATCCCATCGGTGGATGGAAGTCTCCACCGCCATGCGACGCTGCCACCACCCCACACTGCACGAGGGGACCAGACCCCATACCTCCGTGGCGGAGTCCGCTTCCTCGAAGGCCTCGGCCATCGCATCGAGCCCGTCGTCGTACCAGGCGAGTACCTCGTCGGGCTCGTCGGTGTCGGGGTACACCCGATCCACCGGTTCTTGGGCGCGTTCCTCGACGATGCGCAGAGTCCTCCGATGGACGCTGCCGACGTGGACAACAAGGTCGGCGATCGACCAACCCGGGTACCGGGGCACGGGGCGGGTGGGGTCGATCCGGGCGGCACGTCCGAGGGCAGCGCCCTCAGCCCGGATCAGCTCGAGGTGTCGTGGGGTCACGGTCCGGATCCGCCCAGCGCCTCGACCATCGCCTCCCCCATCTGGGTGGGCGTTGGGGCCACGGCGATCCCGGCGATCTCCATGGCGGCGATCTTGTCGGCGGCGGTGCCCTTGCCGCCCGAGATGATCGCCCCGGCATGACCCATCCGCCTTCCGGGCGGTGCGGTGGTCCCGGCGATGAACCCGGCCACCGGCTTGTCCATGTTCTCGGCGACCCACGCCGCGGCGTCCTCCTCGGCGGTGCCGCCGATCTCACCGATCATGAGCACCCCTTCGGTCGCCGGGTCGTCGTTGAACAACCCGAGGGCGTCGAGGAAGTTGGTGCCGTTGACCGGGTCGCCGCCGATGCCGATGGCGGTCGTCTGACCCAACCCGAGCTGTGGTCAGCTGCCAAACCGCCTCGTAGGTGAGGGTTCCCGACCGGCTCACCACCCCGATGCGGCCCGGCTGGTGGATGTACCCGGGCATGATCCCGATCTTGCATTCCTTTGGGGTGATCACACCCGGGCAGTTGGGACCGACCAGGCGTACCGGTCTGCCCTCGAGGAAGCGCCGGACCTTCACCATGTCCTGTACCGGTATGCCCTCGGTGATGCAGACGATCAGCCCGACATCGCTGTCGGCTGCCTCCATGATGGCGTCGGCGGCAAACGGGGGCGGGACGTAGATGACGCTGGCGACGGCGTTGGTCGCCTCCACCGCCTCGGCCACGTTGTGGTAGATGGGTAGCTCCACCCGGTAGGTATCGGGCCTACCCGGGACACCGGAGTGATCGGTGTCACCCGTGAAGCTCTGCGTCTCGCCCGCCCTGCTGGGGTGGACGGCGCCCACCATCTGCGTGCCATATGCGATCGCCTTGTCGGTGTGGAACTGACCGGTCTTGCCCAGCCCCTGGATGATGACTCTGGTGTCCGAGTCCACCAGGACGCTCATGACGCCAGCTCCACGATCTTGCGGGCACCTTCGAGCATGTCCGGAGCGTTGACCACGTCGAGACCGGACTCGTCGATGATCTGCTTGCCGAGTTCGACGTTGGTCCCTTCGAGCCGTACCACCAGGGGCACCTCGAGCCCTACCTGGCGGACCGCCTCGACCACCCCGGTAGCAATCGTGTCGCAGCGCATGATCCCGCCAAAGATGTTGACGAAGATCCCGCGCACATTGGCGATCCTTGGTGATGATGCGGAATGCCGCAGCCACCTGCTCGGCGTCGGCCCCGCCCCCGACGTCGAGGAAGTTCGCCGGCTCACCCCCGACGTATTTGATGATGTCCATGGTGGACATGGCAAGACCGGCGCCGTTGACCATGCACCCGATCGTCCCGTCCATCTTGACGTAGGACAGCCCATGCGTGGAGGCCTCGATCTCGGCCGGGTCCTCCTCGGTGGGGTCCCGTCAGCTCGGCCAACTCGGGATGGCGGAACAGTGCATTGGCGTCGAAGCTCATCTTTCCGTCGAGCGCCATGACCTCCCCCGCCGTGGTGACCACGAGGGGGTTGATCTCGATCAGGTCGGTGTCCCATTGCGAGGCGGCCGCCGCCAGCGAGTGGTGAGAAATCGCGTGCCATTGCCGTAGGCGTCTCCGGTGAGCCCCAACCCGTATGCGATCGCCCCCGCCTGCCAGCCTCCCGAGCCCGATGGCCGGGTCGATCGTCTGCCGGATGATCTTCTCCGGGGTCTCCTCAGCCACCTCTTCGATCTCGGTGCCCACCCTCGGTCGAGGCCATGACCACGTTGCGGCCGACGCTCCGGTCGAGCACGATCGATAGGTAGAGCTCGCGTTCGATGTCGATCCCCTGCTCGACGTAGAGACGGTTGACCTGCTTGCCTTCGGGACCGGTCTGAATGGTGACCAGTGTGGAGCCGAGCATCCTCTCGGCCAGCTCCCTCACCCTCGCCTCCGCCGCCTCGATCGCCACCGTCGATCCCCTCGGTGACCACGCTGACGCCGCCAAGATCGGGGAACTCCTTGAAGGTCCCCTTACCCTCTCCCGCCGGCATGGATCTGACTCTTGGCCACCACCACCGGGTTGCCGGTCGCCTCCACCAGGGGACGCACCGCAGCAGACCGCCTCCTCGGGGGTGTCGCCACCTTCCCCTCCGGCACCGGGATCCCCTTCGCCGCCATCAGTTGCTTCGCCTGGTACTCGTGGATCTTCATGTCACCTCTCGGGCACGTTCGCTCTCTATCCAGTCGATGATCTCGCCAAGCGGCGATCCCGGGGTGAAGATCGCGGCGATACCGGCCTCCTCGAGCCGCGGAATGTCGGCGTCCGGTATCACCCCACCGCCGAACACGACGATATCGGCAGCGTCACGCTCGCCGAGAAGCTCGACCACGCTGGGAAACAGTGTCATGTGCGCTCCGGAGAGAGCAGACAGACCGACGGCGTCAACGTCCTCTTGGACTGCCGCCTCGACAATCTGCTCGGGAGTCTGGTGGAGCCCGGTGTAGATGACCTCGTACCCGGCATCGCGAAGCGCTCGTGCGACCACCTTGGCGCCCCGGTCGTGCCCATCGAGCCCTGGCTTGGCGATCAGGATCCGGCGGGACATGGCCCGTTGAGGCTAGTGATGGCCTGCGGGGACGGAGAGACGCCGTGAGGCGCGGGGGCTGGTTCACTTCCAAAGGTGCGAAAGCCGCGTGTCGAACACTGTTGGGAGGTCGCCAGCCCCCCTGCGGGTGTGACGGAGAAACGGGTCGTCCCCCGCGGGGACCGAGCGTGTCTTCCGTCTACCCGTTTTCCGGCCGTGGTCTGCCGTCTACCCTTCGAGTCGTGACTTCTCCTCTCCATGCCATCACAGCACTGGGGCAGTCGATCTGGAGCGATCAGCTCTCTCGGTCGATGCTGACGAGCGGCGAATTGGCTCGCCTCATCGATGAGGATGCGGTGACCGGAGTCACATCGAACCCGACGATCTTCGCCGGCGCCATCACCGGGAGCGACGACTACGACGACCAGCTTGGACGAGTTGGCGGGTCGGGGCGCGGACACGGTCGAGATTGTCACCGCCCTGATGACGGCTGATATCCAGGCCGGCTGCGATGTGTTGCGACCGGTCTGGGAACGGACCGGTGGAGGCGACGGGTACGTCTCCGTGGAGGTCTCGCCGGATGTGGCAAGCGACACCGAAGCGACCATCGCCGAGGCGCGCGATTGGGTGAAGAAGGTGAATCGTCCCAACCTGTATCGTCAAGGTCCCGGCGACACCGGCGGGAGTGCCTGCCATTCGCCGGCTGATCGGCGAGGGCATCTCGATCAACGTCACACTCATCTTCTCGCTCGACCGCTATCGGGAGATCATGGAGGCCTACCTCACCGGGCTCGACGACTACCGCAGTAGCGGTGGACGCCTCGATGGGGTCATATCGGTCGCCTCGTTCTTCGTATCCCGGTTCGACACCGAGGTCGACCCAAAGTTGGAGCGGATCGGAACCCCGGAAGCGCTCGAGTTGCGTGGGCAAGACGGCAGTGGCAAACGCTCGGGTGGCGTACGGGGACTTCCTCGACACGTTCCGAGGCGATCGCTGGACCGCGCTCGCAGCCGCCGGGGCGCGCCTGCAGCGGCCGCTCTGGGCGAGCACCAGCACCAAGAACCCGGATTACCCCGACACCATGTACGTCGATGCCCTGGTGCAGCGCGACACCGTGGACACCATGCCGCTCGAGACGATCGCCGCAGTCAAGGACCACGGCAACCCTCACCCCAGGATGTTCGGCAAGGATGACATCGCTGAAGCGAGAGCCACGTTGCAGCGCTGGGCGAGGTGGGCATCGACTACGACGACGTGGTCCAGACCCTGGAGGACCAGGGAGTCGAAAAGTTCGCCGCCTCGTGGCGCGAACTGGTCGATGACGTCGACCAGGCTCGAAGCGCCCACCGGCATTGACCGAACGTCAGATCGTCTCCTCGGGGTCGCCTTTCGAGCCGGTGATCGGTTTCAGCCGCGCCCTACGTGTCGGGGAAAGGGTCCTTGTCTCGGGTACGGCACCGGTCTGGCCCGACGGGAGCTGTGACCCCGACCCGGCCGCCCAGGCGCGCCGCTGCCTGGAGATCATCCTCGACGCCCTCGATCAGTGCGGAGCCGGATCAGACGACATCATCCGGACACGCGTCTACCTCACCGACGCCGCCGACTGGGAAGCCGTGGGACTGGTTCACGGAGAGGTGATGGGCGACAACCGCCCGGCGTCGACGTTGGTCGTGGTGTCTGCGCTGCTCGACCCGCGCTGGAAGGTGGAGATCGAGGCGGAAGCATTGCTCGATTGAGGCCGGTTACGCTGCCGCCGTGTTCCTGATTCTCGGTCTCCTTGTCTTCGGTCTTGCTGTCGGGTGGATCGCTCAACTGGTGCTCGGGATGGGCACCAAGCCGAACGCCCAGTCGCTCATCGCCGGGGTGGCCGGTTCCTTCGTCGGCGGGATGCTCGCCAGCCTTCTCGCCGGCGACGGATTGGCTCTCCGGCCCAGTGGGCTCATCGGGTCGGTTGTCGGAGCGATCATCGTGCTGCTGATCTGGAGGCTCGCGAGCCGCTCTACCTAGACGGTCGGTCGGACTACGCCTTCACGAGGGGCGCCCAGGCGAGGAGCAACCGCTTGCGACCCTGGGTGTCGAACTGCACCTCCGCCTCCGCCTTGTCGCCCTCACCGCTCAAAGCCCGCACCGTGCCCAGTCCCCACTTGTCATGACGGACACGGTCGCCGGGACCGATCTGCTCGGCGCTCAGCGTCCGTCGTGGTGAGGGGGCCGCAGGCAGATCCTTTCGTTCACGCTTGGGGAGATCCTTGACCAGGTTCGCCGGAACCTCGCGCAGGAAACGGCTCGGGGGGTTGTAGTTGGTGCCGCCCCACAGGGTGCGGTGCCAGGCGTTGATCAGATAGAGACGGTCCTCGGCCCGGGTCATGCCCACATAGGCGAGACGTCGCTCCTCCTCCATCTGGTCGGGGTCACCGAGCGAGCGAGGTGGGGGAACACCCCGTCCTCGAGCCCCACGAGGAAAACCACCGGGAACTCGAGACCCTTGGCGTTGTGCAAGGTCATGAGGGTGACCGATTCCTTGGCCTCCTCGAGATCGTCCACGTCGGAGACCAACGTCACCGTCTCGAGGAACAACTCGAGTCGACGGGTGCCACCGAGGTCGTCCCACTCCTCGTCGCCCACCATGGTCCCGGCGCTGATCTCCTCGTACTCCTCGGCGACCGAGAGCAGCTCGCGCAGGTTCTCCACCCTGCCCAGCGCCTCGACGGTTCGCTCCGCCTCCAACTCGCGCAGGTACCCGGTGTCGTCGAGGACCGCCTGGACCGCCCTCCTCGGACCCCCTTCTTCGGCCACCGTGGCCAGCGAATCGAGGACCGCCAGGAAATCGGCCACCTGCGAACGCGCCCTGGTGGTCAGTTGGGTCACCTCGGCCGCTTCGTCGCAGGGCGACGAGAAAGCCGACACCCTCCGACTGGGCGAAACGCTCGATGTGTCCGACGGTGGTGGAGCCGATCCCCGCTTTGGCACGTTGATGACCCTCTTCAGCGCCACCTCGTCGGTCGGGTTGACCACGGCCCGCAGGTAGGCGAGCACGTCCTTCACCTCTCTCCGCTCGTAGAAGCGGACGCTCCCCACCACGGTGTACGCGATGCCGCGCCGGACCATGACCTCCTCGAGCACCCGGCTCTGTGCATTGGTGCGGTAGAAGACGGCCACCTGACTCAAGCCGGTAGCCGACGTCCTCGAGGTGGTTGAGCTCGTCGGCCACCATCCCGGCCTCGTCGTGCTCGTCCTCGGCCTGATAGTGGTAGAGCGGCTCGCCCTCACCTCGCTCGCTCCAGAGATGCTTGGGCTTGCGCTTGGCATTGTTGGCGATGACGGCGTTGGCGGCGTCGAGGATGGTCTCGGTGGACCGGTAGTTCTGGTCGAGGACCACCACCCTGGCGTCGGGATAGTCCTTCTCGAACTCGAGGATGTTGCGGATGTCTGCGCCACGAAACCCGTAGACGCTCTGGTCGGAGTCACCCACCACGCAGAGGTTGCGGTGCTTCTCGGAGAGCCGCCGAAGCAGCATGTACTGGGCATGGTTGGTGTCCTGGTACTCGTCCACCAGCACATGGAGGAATCGGTCCTGGTACTGGGAGAGGACGTCTGGAAAGGCACCAAAGAGCTCGACCGTCACCATGATCAGATCGTCGAAATCCATCGCCGACGCCTCGAGGAGCCGTTGCTGGTAGAGCCGGTACACGTCGGCGATCTGCTCGTGGTAGAAGCCGCCTGACTCATCTCGGAAGGTCTCGAAGTCGATCAGCCGGTCCTTGGCGCTCGATATCTCGGCGCGGATACGGCGTGGGGGAAAGCGCTTCGGGTCGAGGTCGAGATCCCGCACACACATCTCGGTGAGTCGGAGCGAGTCGCCCTCGTCATAGATCGAGAAGGCGGAGCGGTAACCGAGTCGGTGCGACTCGCGACGCAGGATGCGGACGCACGCCGAATGGAAGGTCGAGACCCACATCGAGCGGACCACTGCACCGACCAGTCGGCCCACACGCTCTCGCATCTCGTCCGCCGCCTTGTTGGTGAAGGTGATGGCGAGGACGGCGTGCGGTGGTACCTCGAGGTCGCGGATCAGATGGGCGATCCTGTGGGTCAGCACCCGGGTCTTGCCCGACCCGGCTCCAGCCACGACCAGTAGCGGCCCGTCGGTGGCGGCCACAGCCTCGCGCTGGCGCGGGTTGAGGCCTTCGAAGAGTGGGGAGTCGGCGGGTTGCCGGTCGAGACCGGCCGAGAGTGCCATCACCAAGGATGGTACCCGAGGACCTCCCCGAGAACTACAGGGATGGGATTAGGGGCGGCGGACGGTGGACGGCAGCGAAGACGGCAGACGAGCGGACGGCGGCAGAAGCTGGGGGGAGCCCGAGGGTGGCGGATCCTCCCGGCCCCCCTTCGGTCTGGGAGGGCCGGCGTGTACGGCCCGACCAGCAGAAGACTGCGCGGCCAGAAGGGGTCGTACGGTTGACTGCCCGGCGGCCTGCCGTCGGGCACTACACGAGCGGCAGCGAGAAGGAGAATCTCGAGCCGGTGGGGACCCTGGGCTCGTAGGTGACGTCGCCGCCCATGGCGCGGGCGAGGGTGCGCGATATGGGGAGGCCCAGCCCGATGCCGCTGGTCTGGCCGTGGGTCCGCTCGAAGGGCTCGAAGAGGCGCTCCTCCTCGCCGGGGAGGATGCCGGGCCCTTCGTCGGCGATGGTGAGCACGAACCTGCCGGATCGAGCCACCCCTTCCACCACGAGGGGTGGACGACCGTGCTTGCGGGCGTTCTCGATCAGGTTGCGGACGACCTGCTCGACACGGCTCGGGTCGGCCACGACCATCGCCGTCTCGGGCAGGTCGATCTCCACCTTCGACCCCGTCTCCTGGTAGACCGTCTCCGCAACCTGGCGCACCAGCGGCACCAGGTCCATTTCGACCGGCTCGACCCTGAGACGTCCCGTCTCGGCACCGGGGATGACCATGAGGTCCTCGACCAGGCCCGAGAGCCGACGACCCTGGCTGGATACGGCGTCGAGGGCGCTGTCCACCTCGGCGGCGGGCAGGTGTCGCCAGCGGTCGCGGACGGTCTCGGACAAGCCGACGACGGTCTGCAGCGGTCCGCGCAGGTCGTGAGCCACCATCCCCATCATTTCCTTGGTGAACTCGACTGACCTCCCGGCAGCATCGATCGCCTCCTGCTCGCGCCGGCGCGCCTGGGAAACGAAGAAGAAGGCGAGCGGGATGCTCACCAGGGCGATGGCGCCAAGGGTCAGCGCGAGCAATTCGACAAACCGAACCAGAGTCATTTCAGAGCCTCACAAGGACCATCATGGGCGGACGTCCTGGCCTCTGTTATCGGCGTTTGATCACTCCCACTCGATAGTGGCAGGAGGTTTTGATGAAATGTCGTAGGCGACCCGGTTGACCCCTGGTACCTCGTTGATGACGCGCTTCGATATCTGTTCCAACACCTCGTAAGGGAGCCGGGCCCAGTCGGCCGTCATGGCGTCGTCACTGGTCACCGCCCGTACGACGATCGGGTACGCGTAGGTCCGCCCGTCCCCCTGGACACCAACGGTGCGCACCGCGGGCAGAACGGCGAAGGCCTGCCATAGGTCACGTCCCAGCCCGGCCCTCCTGATCTCCTCGACGACGATGGCGTCGGCCGACCTGAGCACCTCGAGTCGCTCAGCGGTGACCTCGCCGACGACCCTGACCGCTAGTCCCGGGCCGGGAAAAGGTTGTCTCCAGACGATCTCCTCCGGCAACCCGAGCTCCTCGCCAACCGCCCGGACCTCGTCCTTGAAGAGGTCACGGAGCGGTTCGATGAGTTGGAACGTCATGTCGGCGGGCAGGCCGCCGACGTTGTGATGGCTCTTGATCCTGGCGGCATCGCTGGTGCCCGATTCGATGACGTCGGGGTACAAGGTCCCCTGAACGAGGAACCGGGCGTCGGCGTGTTCCGCAGCCACTTCCTCGAACACGCGGATGAAGGTCTCACCGATCCTCTTCCGCTTCACCTCGGGGTCGCTTACCCCGGCGAGTTGTTCGAGGAAGCGGTCGGCAGCCTTGACGTGGACCAGATCGATGCCGAAATGGCGCCGAAACGTCTCCTCAACCTGCTCTGCTTCTCCGGCCCGCAGCAATCCGTGATCGACGAATATGCAGGTGAGCTGATCGCCCACCGCCTCGTGGACGATGGCGGCGGCTACCGCCGAGTCGACCCCACCGGAGAGAGCGCACAGCACCTTCTCGTCGCCGACGGTGCGCCGCACCGAGGCCAATGCTTGCTCGATGATCGAGTGCGAGGTCCACGTCGGGCGAGCGCCCGCCACGTCGTAGAGGAAGGCGTGGAGGATCTCGCTCCCCCGCGGCGTGTGGGCGACCTCGGGATGGAATTGGACACCCAGAATCCGGCGTTCGCGGTCCTCCATCGCCGCCACGGGCGAGCCGGCGCTGGCGGCGACCGAGACGAACCCGGCCGGGGGCATGGTGACGGCGTCGCCATGGCTCATCCAGACTTCGAGCGACTCGGGAAGATTCGTCGAATAGCACCGATCTCCCGGTCACCTGCCAAGTCCGTTCTGCCGTACTCCCCACCGCCCGTGGAGGCGACCTCCCCGCCCAACTCACTGGCGAGTGAGTTGGTGGCCGTAGCAGATGCCCAGGACCGGTATACCGGTCTCGAATATGCCCGGATCGACGCGGTATGCGTTCTCGGCGTAGACAGAGAGCGGACCACCCGAGAGAATTACGGCGCTTGGCCGGCGTTGTTCCAGCTCGGATGCGCTGATGGTGCGCGGCACGATCTCGGAGTGGACGTGGGCCTCGCGCACCCTCCTGGCGATCAACTGGGCGTATTGGGCCCCGAGATCGACCACCAGCACCGTGTCGTGCTGTTGGTCCGCCTCGGTACTTCCTCTGATCTCCCTCGTCAGGCATAGCGTTCCCCGCGTTCAGGCCATTCCGACCCGCTGGGCCCGTTGCAGTGCCTTGCCCTCGGTCTGCGAGCGACGGAGCCAGCATGACCTCCGCCTTCTGGAACTCCTTCACGTCGGCGTAGCCGGTGGTCGCCATCGACGTCCGCAGCGCTCCGAAGAGGTTGCGCTTGCCGTCGTTCTCGTGGGCCGGGCCTACCAGAATCTCGGCGAGCGAGCCCAGTTGACCTACCTGCACCCGCGTTCCTCGCGGCAATGTCGGGTGGAAGGTGGCCATGCCCCAGTGGTAGCCCCTGCCGGGAGACTCGGTAGCTGCTGCCAGCGGCGAACCGAGCATGACCGCGTCGGCGCCGCAGGCTATCGCCTTGGCCACGTCACCCCCGGTCCGCATCCCGCCGTCGGCGAGGACGTGGACGTAGCGACCCGTCTCGTCGAGGTGGCGGATCCTGGCCCCGGCGGCGTCGGCGATCGCAGTTGCCTGGGGCACACCGATCCCGAGCACCGCCCGCGTTGTGCACGCTGCCCCGGCCCGACACCAACGAGGATGGCCACCGCACCGGTCCGCATCAGGTGGAGCGCGGTCGAATAGCTGGCGCACCCGCCAACGACCACCGGTACCTCGCACTCGGCGATGAACTTCTTGAGGTTGAGCGGCTCCACACGGGTGGAGACGTGCTCGGCGGAGACCACGGTCCCCTGTATCACCAGGATGTCGAGACCTGCCTCGATTGCGAGAGGCGAGAGGTCGGCGACCTTCTGAGGTGTGAGACTGGCGGCGGTGACCACGCCGGTTTCCTTGATCTCCTCGATGCGCCGCCCGATCAGGTCGGGTTCGATCGGCTGCAGGTAGATCTCCTGCATGCGCCGGGTCGCCTTCTCTGCGGGGAGTTCGGCGATCTCGTCGTAGTAGGGATTGGGGTCCTCGTAACGTGTCCAGAGCCCTTCGAGGTTGAGCACCCCGAGACCTCCGAGGCGGCCGATCGCGGTCGCGGTGTCGGGACTGAGCGCAGAATCCATCGCCGCCCCCAACATCGGCAATTCGAAGCGGAACGCATCGAGTTGCCAGGAGATATCGATGTCGTCGGGGTCTCGGGTCCGGCGACTGGGGACCACGGCGATGTCGTCGAACCCGAAGGCCTGTCTCGCTGACTTACCGATGCCGATATCGATTTCCACCGCTCACCTCCGCCCGAAGTAATTGCCGCTGCGGCCACGGTACCAGTGGGGCCTGACGTCCCCATATCACCGGCGTTGGCTGCCAAACCAGGGTTGAGGAGTACCCAGTGCGGTAGCTGCCAACCCTGGGTTGGATACCGCTGCCCTACCTAACCTGGCGGCGGTGACCGAACCGGCAACCCCGACACCACCCGCGGAGGCGCACCGTCCAGCACTGACCACGCTGAGCGACTTCCTCCTCGTCCTGGCGCTCGGGGTGGCAGCGGCCGTCGTCGCCGCTTTGGCCTTAGGACCCGAACTCACCCCCTTCGTTGTTTTCGCGGTGATCCTGCCCGCCCAGTACCTGGGGCACATCATCGGGATCGCCTGGGTGCTCCGACAGCGTCATGCTGTCCCTGATCGACCTCGGTTTCGAGATCACCGGATCGGATCCGGCCTATCTGCTCCTGGGAATGTTGCTCCAGATCGCCCTCGCCATTCTGGTCCTACCGCTCGTCCAGCTGGTCGGTTGCGATGCAGTGGAGAATCCTCAGGAGATCCAGTCGCTGATCGTCGGCGACCTGACCACGTCCGCGCGAGTCGCCCTGATGCTGAGCACCGCGCTGCTCGCTCCGGTGGTGGAGGAGTTCATGTTCCGCGGGATGCTGCTCCAGACGACGCTGGCGCAGGTGGGGACGGCGACCGGCATTGCTGATCACGTCGGTCGCTTTTGCCGCCCTCCATCTCGTGACGCTCGATCCCAGCCAATTCCTGGCGGCCGCCGTGATCACCCTCCCGCGGTTCTTCATCATGGGACTGTGGTGGTACGCCTCGCTGACGCTCCGCAAGGGCCGACTGGGACCGGCGATTTTCACCCACGCCGGTTTCAACCTGATAGGTGTGATCGCGCTGTTCTTCTCCGCCCCTGGTTGAGCGACGGCTCACGAGGCGCCCAGCCCGACACGGTTCCTCACCGAGACCATGGTCTCCTCGGCTCGGATACCGCGCCTCGAGAGCCCCCTGCTGCATCGAACCTCGCCACCTCGCGGTCGTCGAGCGCCAGGTATGAGCGCCGGATCGGAGCGATACCCTCGTCAACCGCCTCGGCTACTGCCGTCTTGAACGAGCCATACCCACCGTCGTGGTGCTCCCCCACCAGGTCATCTATCGGCTTGCCGGAGAAGAAGGCGAGCAACTCGAGCAGGTTCGAGATCCCCGGCTTGCGGTCCCAGTCGTACTCGACGTAGCGCTCCGAGTCGGTGACGGCGCTGCGGATGCGGCTCCTGACCGTGTCGGCGTCGTCGAGCAGCAACACACGTGACGCCGGGTCGGGGTCCGACTTCGACATCTTGGCGGTGGGGTCCTGGAGGGACATCACCCGGGCACCGATGTCGGGTGTGATGCGATCGGGGACGGGGAACTCGTCCCCAAAGCGGTTGTTGAACCTCTCCGCCAGGTCACGCGTCGAGCTCGAGGTGCTGGGTCTGATCCTCACCAACCGGGACGGCATGGACCCGGTGGATCAGGATGTCGGCCGCCATCAGGACCGGATAGGCGAGCAGGCCCAGGTTCTGGCCGGACCGGTCCGACTTCTCCTTGAATTGGGTCATCCGCTGCAGCTGGCCGAGACCGGTGATGGTGCCGAGGATCCAGGCCAACTCGGAGTGCTGTGGGACCTGGCTCTGGTAGTAGAGCAACGATCTATGCGGATCGACTCCCATGGCCAGGAGCATCTTGGCGGTCTCGATCCGGCCCCGCCGCAGGTCCGCCGGGTCGTATGGGACGGTCATCGCGTGCAGGTCGACCACGCAATAGACCGTCTCGTATTCCTCCTGCAGAGCCACGTAGTTGCGACCAGCCCCTACGTAGTTGCCGATGTGCACGTTCCCGGTGGGTTGGATCCCCGAGAACACACGCTTCCGATCGTTCATCACCCTTCCTCACAAAGAAACCGCCGGGGCCTCCCGGCGGATCGATGTCACGGCGAGGCCCGTTCTAGAGGGGAGGCCACCACCATGCGCACATGGTGCGATCCTAGTCCGGTGCGAACGGGACCGTCCGGCTGCTCAGCGACCTGCCGGCCACCGATCCGACCGCTCTCGGGAAGACGTCGGAGAAGGTGAGCAGCAAGACGAATAGCGCCACGAAACGCTGTCCGGTGATCCACGCCCACACCGCCACCCCTAACCCGACGACGATCGAGATGACGCGGAGCGTCACCGCCGACGGCTTGGGCGGGAGGGTGGCGTCGAGGATCCTCGCCAGCATGTGGTGCCCGTCGAGACCGCGGATGGGGACCCAGTTGAAGATGCCCCACACGATGCTCACCCAGATGAACACGGCGACACCGAGCGCCAGCAGATCGCCCTGGCCTATGGCGATTCCGATCATCGTCCCGAACGATTCCGTCGGCCGAGGCTTCGGCGGCGGCCCCGAAGCAGACCCTGACGGGCGGCGAGCCAGACGACCATCCCCGCCACGATCTCGACCGCCGAACCGGCAGCAGAGATGATGAACCCCTGCCCGTTGCTGAACGGCGTCGTCGGGACCATGCGGGTGACGCCGCCGAGGGCATAGAGGGTCACCATCGCCTCTCCGGAGAAGCTGCGCGCCGCCACGGCGTGCCCCAGTTCGTGGATCAGCACGGAGAGGATGGCGACGCCGGTGAACACCGCGATCTCGACCCCTTGGAAGCCGGAATTCCAGGCAAAGAGGGCGAGCACCAAAGCCGACCAGTGGATCCGAACCGGTATCGGGCCGAGGGCAAACCGCAACACACGCCTGATGGTACGAGAGCGCCTCGCTCGCTCCGCTCGCCGTTGTGGGTAATGGGTTTGGGTAGTGGGTCAGGAACAACAGACGGGGATCCAAGACGATGGAGGCTCAGATCGACTGGAGGGCAGAGCGGGCGGAGGCGAGGTCCTTCTTCTGCACCAGGACGAACACCCCACCCGCTGCGGTCAACTGGGGACTCCAACCACCAGCGTCGTCAGCGCGAATCCGGCTCTCGACCCCGATCGCACGAAGCTCGCTCACGATGAGCTCTGCATCGAAGCGAGTTGTCAGGTTCCGAACCGGAACCCATTCTGAGTCTGGATCGAAGCCAGCGGTCATCGAACATAGTACTCCCGGTCACTTCGTTCTGGTCACCTTACGGAGACCGCGTGGGGCGTCGGGATCGAGGCCGCGGGCATGGGTGAGGTGGTAGGTGGCCAGCTGGGCAGCGACGATGGTGGGTATCGGCGCCAGCCATTCTGGAACGCCGGGCTGCCAGTTGAACCACCGATCCGGGCAGGCGATGGTCGGGCCGGTCGTTGAGGACCAGCAGCTCGGCACCACGTTCAGCCACCGACTCGATCAAGTCGTCGACGTCCTCTTCCATCTCCCCGGCGGTTGCGATGGCGAGTATCGGGAACCCGGGCTCGACCAGCGCCACCGGGCCGTGGCGAAAATCGGCGGTCGAGTAGGGCTGGGCGAGCACCTGTGAAAGTTCCTGGAGCTTGAGGGCCCACTCGAAAGCGGTGGCGTGCTGGAAGCCACGGGCCAGGACAGCGCACCGGTCGTCCTCGGCCAGCGGCGCCACCGCTGACTCCAGTTCGCTGGTCCTGCTCAGCGCCGCCGCCACCTGTCGCGGGAAGCTCGGCGAGACTCGCACCGGGATCGGCCGCCCCGGCCAAGGCCTCCGAGAGCATCGCTACAACTGCAAGCTGACAGGTGTATGTCTTGGTGGCGGCCACTGCTCTTTCCTCACCGGCTTAGAGCGCGAGCACTTCGTCTGCGGCGGAAGCCATCGGTGAGTCCGGATCGTTGGTGATGGCGAGCGTGGGCCGGCGCCGCTTCCGCGCCTCCTCGAGCACGGCGACAAGATCGGGCGACTGGCCGGACTGCGAGATCCCAACCACAAGCGCGCCATCGAGCGATGGTGGCGTGCCGTACATCCCGAAGAGTGAGGGTGCAGCCGACGCCACTGCCATCCCGTTGCGAGCCCCCCATACGTACTGGGCATAGCGCGCCGCGTTGTCCGAGGTGCCCCGCGCCGCGATCAGCACCCAACCGATGTCCGACCCGTCGATGAGCGCCCCGAGCCGCGAAACCTGGCGGCGGTTCCCCTCGATCACGGACTCCAACCGCTCCGGCTGTTCGTGGATCTCGTCCCAAAGGGTCGGTCACTGCTCATGAGGCGTCCTGGCGGTGGAAGACCATCTGACCTCCGATGATGGTGGCGACGACGTCTCCGTCGGAGTCGAAGATTGTGAGGTCGGCGCGGGCACCCGACAGCGACCCGGCCCCGGGTCGTGTCACCGATCACCCGGGCAGGCACGGTGGAGGCGGCAAGGATCGCTTGGTCGAGTCGGCAGCCGCTGAATCGGACGAGGTTCCGGATCGCCCTGTCGAGGGTGAGCACCGACCCGGCGAGCTGGCCGTCGGGACCGACGGTCACGGCTCCCTCGACGCTCACCGCCACCGGTCCCAGCAGGTGGGCACCGTCACCGAGACCCGTGGCCGCCACCGCGTCGGTGACGAGTACCAGACGGTCGGGCCCCAAGGCCGCCCAGGCGAGAGCACAGCATCGCCGGATGGAGATGGACGCCGTCGGCGATCACTCCTGCGGTGAGTCCCGGTTCTGTCAGCAGGTACCCGGCGAGACCAGGAGCCCGATGGTGGAGCGGGGGCATGGCGTTGAAGAGGTGGGTGCCGTGGGTGACAGCCGGCAGCGGCGGCCGTCCGCCGCCTGTTCGTAGGTGCCGAGCGAGTGGCCCGCAGCAGCCACGACTCCGGCGGCGCGCAGAGTGCGACCACCTCGGTCGCCACCAGGCATCTCGGGTGCAAGAGTCATCATCGTCACCACGCCGGACTCCGCCCACCTCTTGGCGTCGTCCACGGATGGAGTAACGCAGAGCGCTCGGGGTGCGTGCCCCGAGCGCCGGCAGACAGGAACGGGCCCTCGAGGTGGAGACCGAGCGGGACAGCCCCCCTGTAGCCGGATGGCGGGCCGGCGCCCATCACCTCGATGGCTGCGTCGGGATCGGATCCGGTGATGATGGTGGGCAGATACGCAGTGACACCGGTGGAGGCCAACCATTCGCCCAGCAGCCCAGATCGAGTCCGGGTGCGGAGCTGAAGTCGTGGCCGCCGACCCCGTTCACCTGGAGATCGATCAAACCGGGGGCGACAACCAGACCGGTGGCATCGAAGTCGAGACGGTCGGTTCGGGCCGTTCTCCGCCACGGCGGTGATCGTCCCCCCTTCGATGGTGACATCGGCCACGATCGGACCGGCGGGGCTGATCACCGACCCGTTGCGGACCACGAGCGAATTCACGAGCCGGCTCCGTGACCGCGCGGGTACAAGCCGTCGATTGGAACCGGAAGACGGCCTGGAGTGGGCAGGGCCCCGAATAGGCATCGCGGCCAACGCCTTCATCGTCGGCGGCTGGATCCCGTACGTGCACAGATGGGTGCTCGGCGGCGGGGTAGACGGCGAGATCCCAAGGGGTCCGCAGTGCCACCGTCACCGTCGGGGTGCCGGTGTCGAGCAACGCCTCGACCAACTCGACCTGCGCCGGGTCCATGTGGGCGGAGATCGTGCCGACGACCACGAGGTCGGCATCCTCGGCCTTCTCCCGCGCTGCCGACACCTCGTTGTGGAGTGGCGGCTGCGAGGTCAGCATCTCCACGATCCGCGGGTGGTGTTCGCGCAGCGATGCTGCCAGCAAGGGAGTCACCGTGCTCGACGTGTCGGCGGGGGTGAGATCGATCAGCCGCGGCATGACAACCAGAACGGTCTCCTCGCTCGGACAATCGGAGAGGGAGCAATCCTCGGTCGCGCACCAGCGTTATGGCCCGCTGTGCCACCTCGTCCGCCAAGGTGTGATGTTCCGCGGACCCGACCACGTCCACCGGAGGCCGCTCGAAATCGGCCAGCCACTGACGGAGGGCGAGCACCCGGTCTGCGGAACGCTCCAAACCCCCGAGTTGGAGCAGTCTGCGGCGACGCGCCAGGTCGAGACCGGAGCGCAGCAACTCCTGTTGCTCCTCCCCGTCGGCACACAGCAGAAGGTCTACACCGGCTCCAAGAGCGGCGATCACATCGACCACCATGCCCGGTCCCTGGGCGAGGGCGTGCATGTTGAGCGCATCGGTGATCACCACACCGTCGAACCCGACGCTCTTCCTGAGCAGGTCGTCGACCACCTCGGTGGACAGCGAGGAGGGCAGGTCGTGGCTCCAGGTGAACGCCGGGAGGGCGTAGTGCCCGACCATCACCATCCGCGCACCGGCTTCCACCGCGGCGCGGAACGGCACCAACTCGACTTCCTCGAGCCTCTCGCGGTCGTGGTCGAGCACGGGAAGCTCATAGTGAGGATCGACCACCGCATCGCCCTTGCCGGGGAAATGCTTGGCCACCGCTGCCACCCCTTCCGACTGGAGCCCGCGCACCATCGCCGCCGCCATCTCGCCCACCCGAGCCGGGTGATCGCCGAAGGCGCGGATGCCGAGCGATGGGTTGTCGGGATGCGTGGCCAGATCGCATACCGGGGCGTAGTCGACCGTGATCCCGAGTGCTCGCAGCTCACGACCCATCGCCCGTACCCACCGCCTCGGTGAGTTCGATGTCATCGAGCAGCACCCAGAGCCATGTTCCCCGGAAAGGGGGTGGTGGCGGGACCGGCGCCGAGCAGTTGGCCCCCCTCGTGGTCGGCGGCGATCAACAATGGGAGGTCGGTGCCGGCCGCCTCCTGCAATGCGGCGGTGAGCGAACGTCGTCTCCGCCACCGACCCCACGTTGCTGTTGCCGAAGAGGGTGACACCCGGCCGGTCCGGGAGCACGTGAGCCAGCCATGCTGGAACCTCGATACCTTCGAAGGCGGCCATGAGCGCCCGCTCGGCGCTCATGTCAGCCCTTGACCGAACCGGCGAGGATCCCTCGGACGAAGAAGCGCTGCAGGAGCAAGAACACGATGAGCGGGACGAGCATGGTGACGAATGCCCCGGCCGTCAGGACATGCCAGTCCTGACCCCGCGAACCGACCAGCTCGTTGAGCTGAATGGTGAGTATGGCTACGTCCTCTCGGCTACCGAGGAAGACCAGCGCCACCAGGAGGTCGTTCCACACCCAGAGAAACTGGAAAATGGCGAACGACGCCAAGGCCGGAACCGACAGCGGGAGCACCAGCCGAATGAAGGCTGTGAAATGCGAGGCGCCGTCGATATAGGCCGACTCGAACAGGTCCTTGGGAAGCTGTGAAATATAGTTGTATAGCAAATAGATCGCGAGCGGCAGACCGAAACCCGTATGCGCGAGCCAAATCCCAAGAAACGTCCCAGTTAGCCCGAAGGTGACATAGCCCCGCAGCAGGGGAACGAGGGTCATCTGCAGCGGAACCACCAAAAGACTGACGACGACCACGAACAATACCGCCCGGCCCGGGAACTTCATCCAGGCAAAGGCATAGGCAGCGAACGCAGCCATCGTAATCGGTATCACGGTCGCCGGAATGGTGACGATGAGGCTATTCACAAAGGCATTGAGCATGCCCTCGCTGGTGAGCACGTCCGAATAGTTGGCCATCGTCCATGTCTCCATGAACGGATTGGTCAAGACCGTCCACCACCCTGACGAACGGATCTCGTTGGGCTCTCGGAAGGACGTGATGAGCAGGCCAAAAGTCGGCAATGTCCAGATAGCAGCAATGAGGACGACGGAGATGCGAACGGGGAGCTTGGTCCAGAAGGTGCCACCTGGGGGCGTGGTTGCAATGGGAATCCCGCGCCGTTCCGCCGTTGGTGCTGCTTCTGCGGTTGCAGTCATGCGCCGATCCCTTGTCGCCTTAGGTTCCGTACGTTGATGATGATCACGGGCGTCACGACAATGAGCAAGGCCATGGCGATGGCACTGGCGAAGCCGAGATTCCTGAAGCGGAACATCTGCTCGAACATGCTGTTGGCGAGGACCTGGCTTTCGAAGTTTCCCCCGGTGAGCACATAGACGATGTCAAACACCTTGAGAACGGCGATGAAGATGGTGGTGGCCACCGTGATGATGGATCCTCGGATCGAGGGGATGATGATCCGGAAGAACACCTGAAGCTCGGTGGCGCCGTCGATCCGCGCCGCCTCGAGGTGCTCATCTGGTACGCCCTTGATAGCTGCGGACAGGATGACCATGGCGAATCCGGTCTGGAGCCAGATCATTATCACGATCATCGCCATGGTGTTGAGCCCCGGCGTCTGGAGAAAGACGACCGGATTCCCTCCGAACGCCGTGATGATGGCGTTGAGAAGTCCGATTTGAGGTTGACCTGGTGGCCGCCACTCGTACACGAAGCGCCAGATGACGGCGGCGCCAACCCCTGAGATGGCGAGTGGGAGGAAGACAAAAGTCTTGGCGAGAGCTTCTCGACGTACTCGATCGACCAGAGCAGCGAAGAGCAGCCCGATGATGACGCTTCCCGAGACTCCCAAGACCAACCAGAGAATGTTGTTCCGCCACGCCAGCAGCATTTCGTCACTGGTGAACACGAACCCGTAGTTCTCGGCGAACCCGCCGTCCGTCACTGATCTGATGGCGGTCCCGACGATGGGATAGACGAGGAAGATCGCCAGGATCACGACGGCGGGGCCCACGAACACATAGGGACGCAGCCGGGTCTGGGTCTCCCCGGAGAAGGTGTTGAGGAGACGGTTGGCGATGAAATAGAGCGCCCAGATTCCGAGCGACGCCCAGCACCAAGGCCACCAAGGCAATGATCAGCTTGGAGAGGAGCGGGTTGAGCCCGAACTCCTCGATGGCATCGGCCTCGCTGCTGAACCCGATCAACCGGTAGAAGCCAGCGATCAGCCTCGCCGGCTGCTCCTCGTCGGTGAGGAACAGATAGCCGCCGGCGAGAGTGACGAGAAGCAGCAACCCCCAACCAAGCGAGGCCAACCTGGTCCGGACCGGAGTACCGGTCTTCTCCTCGATGACGGTTTTGGTCGGAGCTGCCGTCATGTCCTCCCCTACGAGTGCGTCAGGGAGAGAGCCCGAAGGCTCTCTCCCTGATCGAACTCGGCTAGCCCGAAGGCCAGCTGTCCTCGATCTCCTGGAAGATCGCCTCGGTGTTCTCGCCATCAGCACTGATCCAGTCGAGCATACCGGTCCAGAAGGTACCGGCGCCGACCTCGGCCGGCATCAGGTCGGATGCGTCGAACCCGAAGGTGCTGGCCTCTGCCACCATTGGCGCCAGCTCATTCGTCGGGTAGGTCGTGTACCAGTCGACCGGGACCGACTGGTTGGGCGAGAGGAACGCCTGAGGTGACTCGATCCACCCCTGTGCACCCTCGGGGGTGGCCAGGAACTCGAGCGTGGCACGCACCTCGGGCCGATCGTCGAACATGACGAACATGTCGCCGGCACCGAGCACCGGCGATCCGAACTCCTCTTCGATCGGCGGGAAGTAGAAGAAGGAGCTGTCCTCCCCCGCCACCGTGCCCTCGGGCCAGAAGCCGGGGATCCAGGCTGCCTGCTTCTGCATCCAGCACCCCGGGCCGTCCTCGTTGAACATCGGGTCCTGCACCACCTCGATGCTGGTGGCGAGCATCCCGTCGGTTCCTCCGATGACATAGTCAGGGCTGAACCAGATCTGGGAGATGTATTCGGCGGCCTCGAGAACCTCGGGGTCGTTGAACGGAATCTCGTGATCGATCCAGGCCTGGTAGGTCTCCGGCGGCGCGGTGCGGAGCATGACGTCCTCGAACCAGTCGGTCGCCACCCAGCCGTCGTTGGCCCCCGTGTGCCTCACCGAGAAGCACCACGGGTTGCCGTTGCCGTCGGCGACGATCTGGTCGGAGAGAGCGATCAGCTCGTCCCACGTCGTCGGGACCGCGTATCCGGCGTCCTCGAACGCCTGCACCGGGTACCACACGATCGACTTGACGTCGCCCTTGTAGAAGACCCCGTAGAGGGTGTCCTCGAAGGAGGCGGCGAGCACCAGGTTGGGCCCGAGGTCGGCCTCGAGCTGCTCCTGGTTGATCCAGTCGAGCGGGAGGGCAGTGCCTTCACTGGCGTAACGCTGCATCACGCCAGGCTGAGCGATCTGGGCCAGGTCGGGCGGGTCACCCCCGTCGACTCGAGTCTGCAGAGCAGTCTCGTAGTCGGTGAGTGGCTCGTACACCACGTCGATTCCGGTCGCGTCCCGGAACGGCTGGAGCGCGGCGTTGAAGGAGTCTTCCTCCGCCTCGATCCACTGCGCCGAGATCACAACCTCGGTGCCCTCGAACTCGCCGGCTAGCGCCTGGTTGAGGTGCTCGTACGGCGTCTCGCCCCCGGCGCTCGCCGTGGTTTCGGTCCCACCTGCGGCCGTGGTGGCCGTCCCACCCGCAGCCGTGGTGCCGTCCCACCCGCTGCCGTGGTGTCTGTCCCACCTGCCGCAGTGGTGGCCGTGCCACCCGCAGCCGTCGTGGCCGCAGGCTCGGCCGCACATGCTGCGACCACCATCGCCAAGGCGATCACAAGCGCCATGACTCTCAGTGTCTTCATGGTTCTCCTCTCGTTGGGGACACGGTGGTCCCCCCACTCCGGCGGCGGTACGACGTACCAGTTCTACCGCCCCCATGGCGCCCACCGGATGCCCGGGAGGCAGCAAGACCACCTTATCCGCGGGCAACACTAGAGCAGCCAGTTCCGACCGGGCAGCACGCTCTACGAGGTGCTCCCGGATTGACGCGAGGAAGGGGTCCCCTACGGAGGCGACGCCTCCGCCAAGCACCACTAACTCGACACCTGACGCCATCACCAGCCACTGGACGGTGTTGGCGAGAACTCTGCTGATTCGGGCGACGATCCGGCGGGCGTCTTGGTCGCCATCTGCGGCCGCCCGGTAGAGACTCGTCGCCGGGGTTTCGCCTGGCCACACCCGGGCGATCGCCGGCCCGGCGGCGACAGCCTCGAGGCAGCCGTGCAACCCGCAGCGGCATTCGGGACCGTCCGGGTCAACCTCGACATGGCCGATCTCACCCGCCATGCCCTTCGGCACCTCGCTGGAGCGTGCCATCGATGACCAGGCCCGCAGAGATCCCTGTGCCGATGCTCAGGTAGGCGAGGCTTCCGCAGCCCGGGTCGGCGGCGGGCGAAAGTGTTCGAAGCGCACCAAGCGTGGCGGCGCGCACGTCGTTCTCGAGCGCCAGCGGCGGATCACCCAGCAACTCGCCCAGCGCGGTGGCCAATCGGATATCCGTCTGCGCCCACCCCGAGGTTTACGGCGTGACGCACCCAACCGGTTTCCCGATCGATCTGGCCGGGAAGCCCGATCCCGACCGCGGTCATCTCGTCGAGCGATCGGCCGGCATCGGACAACGTCGTCTCGACAAGGCGGGCGATGTCGGCGACGACCGTCTCGAACCCGGCGGTGCTGGTGAGACACTTCGACCGTCCTGCCAACCCATTTCCGTTCACGACGACCGCCTCGATGGTCGTGCCACCAACGTCCACCCCGACGAAGGTGCCGGTCATCGCCAGACCACCCCGAGTTCGACGGCGAGCACCATCGCCGATGCGCCGGCCAGGACGAGGTCGGCGTCGAGTGCCGCCCAACGCACATCGACCTGGGCCGACGTGGCGGGGAGGACGCGGTCTTTGATCGTCTCCGCGACCGCCGACCTGAACGGCTCCCCCGCTGCTCGAACCGGCCCAGCGAGCGCAACATGCCGCACGTCGAGCGTGGCGACTACGTGGGCGAGCGCCGCTCCCAGCGAACGACCGGCGGACGATACCGTCTCCGCGGCCAAAGCCAGGTCGTCGGCTGACGCCTGACGACCCAACTCGATCGAGGCGGCGGCCAGTAGCGAGCGCATGGCGACGACGGTCTCGAGGCAGCCGCTCCGGCCGCACCAACAGGGCAAGCCATCGGCATCGACCACGACGTGACCGATCTCTCCCGCTCCGGAGCCCGGCCCACGGTAGAGCCGGCCGTCGAGGACTATGCCGGCACCGACACCTTCGCCCACTCGGACGAGGACAAGGCTCTCTCCTTCGGGGAACTCGAGCGAGTACTCGGCCGAGAGCGGCGACGTGCGAGTCGTTGGCAACGTGGACGGGGAGCCTCAACCGAGCGCCCAAGAGGCGATGCCAGTGGCACCTCGTCCCACTCGAGATGAGATGCGCTCCTCACAGTGCCGTCCGGGTCCACGATCCCGGGAGTGGCGACCCCCACCCCGATCACCTCGGACGGTGCCTGCGCGATGAGGCTGCTCGGCCAGACGACCTACCTCCTCCAATGCGTCGTCGCCCGTCGGCTGGCCAGTACTTTCGACCCGGTGCTCGATCGCTCCCTTGAGATCGGCGATCGCGCCGGTGAAAGGCACGGTGCTCAGATCGAGGGCCACGATGTTCCGACTCTTCGGCGCCAGCGACACCAGCGTGGGAGGCTTGCCCCCGGCGGAGATGCCGGTCCCGAGTTCGACCACCAGCCCATCGTCGAGAAGCAGACCCACCAGGTCGGACACCGTCGCTTTCGCCAGTTCGGTCTCACGTGCGATCTCGGCCCGACTGGTGGGGCCCTTGCGGTAGATCGTCTGCAGGGCGAGTCGCATGTTTCGAGTGCGTGTCTCCGCCCTGGTGGCCTTGTGTGCCGCCACTGCGAGAGTGCTGTCCACTTAGATTGTTCAATGAACTTACTAAGTCTCCACGCCGCCGTACAGCACAATCAAGTCTCGTTTTCGCGCTCTCCACTTGAGTGGGAACGCACTAGCGATACGAGCGAGCGAGTGATTGCGCGCCGTTGGGAGTTCGGGACTCCCCCTACCCACTGCTATCGCAGTGGGTCCCTTCCCCCTCCAGGGGGACGGAATGAAATTGCAGCGGCCGCTCCCCTTCGGAGACGGATGATTGCCTTCCGTCTTCCGTCTTCCGTCTTCCGTCGGCTCTTGGCACATTGACAGCCCCCGCCGGAACGTGGCATGCTCGAGGGGCTTTGGAACGCAACACCACCATCATCATCGACTGAGCGCACGCCGAATCGGCGTGCGCGACGAAGCCCTCTGCCAAAGGCGGGGGGTTTCTTCTTTGCGGAGGAGCCATGGAAGGCCAGCTCGAGATCTACGACACCACCCTCCGGGACGGATCGCAGCAGGAGGGGATATCGCTTACCGTGGGCGACAAGCTGCGGATCGCCGGGCTGCTCGACGAGTTGGGGGTCCACTACATCGAGGGTGGCTGGCCCGGGGCACTGCCAAAGGACGACGAGTTCTTCAGAAGGGCGCCCCGTGAGCTGGACCTGAGAGGCGCCACTCTGGTGGCGTTCGGCGCCACTCGGAGGTCAGGCACCCGTGTGCAGGCGGATGCTCAGCTCCGAGCCGTGCTCGAAGCGGATACCGAGGTGGTGTGCATCGTCGGCAAGGCGTGGGACGAGCACGTTCTCCACGCATTGCGGACCGACCTCGACGAGGCCGTTGCCATGGCGGGTGAGACCGTCGAGCACCTCCGAAGCAAAGGTCGCCGCGTCTTCTTCGACGCCGAGCACTTCTTCGACGGGTACGAGGCGAATCCACGATTCGCGCTGGCGGTGGCACGGGCCGCTGTGGAAGCCGGGGCGGAGAGGCTCGTCCTCTGCGACACCAACGGAGGCACCCTTCCCCATCAGATCGTCGATGTGATCGGAAAGGTTCGGGTCGACCTTCCAGAGGCAGAGATCGGCGTCCACTTCCACAACGACAGCGGTTGCGCGGTGGCATCCTCGCTGGCGGCGGTTGGAGCGGGGGCCCGTCAGCTCCAGGGCTGCATCAATGGATACGGCGAGCGGACGGGAAATGCCGACCTCTGCTCGATCATCCCCGACCTGGCACTCAAGATGGGGCTTCCCGTGGTCACAGAGGAGCAGTTGGGCGCACTCGCCCCGATCGCCCACCACATCGCCGAGATCGTCAACATCGCCCTCGACCCGCACCGGCCCTATGTGGGCACGTCGGCTTTCACCCACAAGGCGGGGCTCCACACTTCGGCGCTGGCCAGGAGGCGCGGCGCCTACGAGCACACCGAGCCGGCGCTGGTCGGCAACTACACCCGGATGGTGGTGTCCGAGCAGGCGGGCAAGGCCTCGGTATTCCACAAGGCAGCCGAGCTCGGACTCGAGATGGATGACGACCTGGCAGCCCTGGTGCTCGATCGGGTCAAGAAGCAGGAGCAGGCGGGATACCACTACGAGGCGGCCGACGGGTCATTCGAATTGCTGGTGCGACAAGCCGCCGGGTGGATGCAGCCCTTCTTCGACCTCGAGTCGTTCCGCACCTTCGTCGAGAGGCGACCCGGCGAGGAGGTCGGAGCCGAAGCGACGGTGAAGCTGATTGTCGGCGATCAACGGGTCATCACCACCGGCGAGGGCAACGGTCCTGTCCACGCCCTCGACCAGGCACTGAGGGCGGCGCTTCGCACCCGATACCCGGAGGTGGACCAGCTTCGGCTCACCGACTACCGGGTCCGGGTGCTCGACTCCAAGGACGGAACCGCGGCCACGGTACGGGTGCTCCTCGAGACATCCGACGGCGATGGTTCCTGGGGGACTATCGGGGTGCACGAGAACGTGATCGAGGCCTCATGGGAGGCACTGGCAGAGGGGATCGTCGTCGGGCTCCTCCGAGCGGGGTCTGAACGCGCATAGCCAGGCATCATGCTCCTGTGAACGCACTCACGCCCCTGGCCGACCGGAACAACGGGTACCTCACCACCACCGGACGACGCACAGGGCAGCGGCACACGATCGAGATCTGGTTCGCCCTCCAAGATGACACCGTCTATCTCCTTTCGGGCAGCGGGGGCAAGTCGGACTGGTGCCGCAACCTCGAGGCAAACCACGAGGTGACCTTCTCCATCGACGGCGTCGAGGTGACGGGTCGTGCACGTCCGGTCACCGACCCGATCGAGGACCAGCTGGCGCGCGATCTGGTCGTCGGCAAGTACCAGCCGCGCCACGGGGGCGACCTCTCCCGTTGGCGACGGGAGTCCCGCCCCTTCGCCATCGACCTACGGTGTCGCTCATGACCCCTGACGAGTTCCGCAAGACGGGGCACGAGTTGATCGAGTGGGTCGCCGCCTACATGGAGGGGGTCGACCGCTTCCCGGTCCTCTCGCAAGTGGCGCCCGGCGAAACCAGGGCAAAGCTCCCCGCCATCCCGCCCGAGCAAGGGGAGCAGTTCGAGGAGATTGTCGCCGACCTCGATCGGATCATCCTGCCGGGGATCACCCATTGGCAGTCGCCCCGATTCTTCGGTTTCTTCCCCGCCAACGCCTCCGGACCCGCCATCCTCGGCGACCTGATCTCCTCAGGTCTCGGCGTTCAGGGGATGCTCTGGGCGACCTCCCCGGCGTGCACCGAGTTGGAGACCCACGTACTCGACTGGATGGTGGAGATGCTGGGGTTGCCCGCCGGTTTCCGCTCCGACACGGCGGGGGGAGGCGTGATCCAGGACTCGGCATCGGGCGCCACCCTGGTGGCGGCGCTGGCGGCGCGGGAAAGGGCCACCGGTTTCGAGAGCAACCGGATCGGGACCGGAGGCGGTCTGACCGCCTACGCCTCGACCCAGGCGCACTCCTCGATCGAGAAGGCGGTTCGGATCGCCGGATACGGCGTCGATCGGCTGCGCGCCATCGAGGTGGACGAGAGCCTGGCGCTGCGACCCGACCGCTTGGAGGAGGCCATCGAGGAGGATCTTGCCGCGGGTCTCATTCCGGCTTTCGTCACCGCCACCGTCGGGACCACTTCGACCACCGCGGTTGATCCGGTGCCTGCAATCGCCGAGGTTTGCCGGCGACACGGTGCCTGGCTCCACGTCGATGCGGCCTATGCCGGGATCGCGGCCCTCCTCCCCGAGATGCGCTGGATCAACGCCGGGTTGGAGTCGGCCGATTCCTACTGCACGGACCCGCACAAGTGGATGCTGACCAACTTCGACTGCACCGCCTTCTACGTCGCCGACCGCGCCCATCTGATCGAGACGCTCTCGGTGCTCCCCGAGTACCTGAGGAACACGGCTTCCGAGTCAGGATCGGTGATCGACTATCGGGACTGGCAGATACCGCTGGGCAGGCGGTTCCGCGCGCTCAAGCTGTGGTTCGTCATCCGCAGCTTCGGGGTCGAAGGGCTGCGCGCCCACGTCTCGAGTCACATCCGACTCGCCGACCATTTCGCCTCGCTGGTGGGGTCTTCCGTCGATTTCGAGATGGTCACCGACCACCCCTTCGGTCTGGTCTGCTTCCGTCACCGTGGCGGGGACGAGGTGAATCAGCGGATCATGGACACGGCGAACCAGTCAGGGAAGATCTACCTGACGCACACCCGGGTCGCTGACCGGTTGATCCTGCGGTTGGCCATCGGCAGCCCCAGGACCGGGCGAGACGACATAGAGGCGGCCTGGCGGGTGATTACGGCGGCGGCGGGCAGCTAGAGGCCCGGGGGGGTCACGGTGCGGGTGCAGGCTCCAACCCGAGCAGGCGCCGCATCATCATCGCCGTCGCTCCCCACAGGATCTCGCCCTCCAACTCGGAGAACCACACCGTTCGTCCCGCCCAGATCTCCGACCGCCACGCTGCGGGGTCGAGGAAGCGCTCCAGAGTCGGCTCCAACACCATGGCCACCTCGCGCGCCGACGGCTTGAGTTCGGGCACCGGGTCAACCCGTCCCACCACGGGCACCACCAGGAGAGTGAACTCGACCGTGTGGATCGGCTCGAGGAACCCGAGGACGGTGACGTTCCCGGGGGGGATGCCAACCTCCTCCTCCGCTTCGCGCAGGGCGGTGTCGACTGCATTCCGATCCCCGGGGTGCGGACGCCCCCCGGGGAAAGCGAGGTGCCCGGCATGTGTCGGCATGGTGTCGGGGCGCTTGGTCAAGACGACCCGGACGGCACCCTCACCGTCCTCGTACAAAGGGACCAGCACCGCGGCCCGAGACCGGCCTTCTGTCGGCGGCTCGGTGTCATCCAGCGCGGCGAGTTTTGCCCAGGTCGGTGACATGGACCCATCGTACGGGTGCATATGCTTGCCCCGGCATGGACCTCCCCCCCGAGACGATCACAACCGCCAACCTCTCGCTCCATCCCTTCCGTCGCCGCGACGTCGACCCCCTGCTGGCGGCGGTGCGCGAGTCGCTCCCCGAGCTGAGTAGGTGGCTCCCATGGGCGCATCAGGGGTACACCCGCGATGACGCCATACGTTTCGTGCGCGATTCGGTCCAGGCCTGGCGGGAGAACCGCGCCTACGACTTTGCGGTGACCGAGCGTGACGGGCTCACCCATCTGGGAAATGTTTCGATCTGGCACGTGTCGCGGGGCTTCCACGTCGGCGAGATCGGGTATTGGGTTCGGACCGATCAGACAGGAAGAGGCATCGCCACCGAGGTGACCGCCCGGATGCTCCAGATCGGGTTCGAGCGTCTCGGGATGCACCGGATAGTGCTCCGCATCGCGGTCGGCAATCGGGGAAGCGAGCGGGTGGCGGAGAAGCTCGATTTCGTCAAGGAAGGCGTCCTCCGCGAAGAGCTCAGGGTACGCGGGCAGTGGCTCGACCACACCGTATGGAGCATGCTCGAGCACGAGTACCGGCGGCGCGCCGCCGAGTACGCCGTATTCGCCGGCAGCTGAAAGCGGCCGTCCCCCGTCGTTTTGTGGGTCCGAAGCGCGCCTGTGGCGTGGTCCGAACCCTGGGTTCGGGACTTCTCAGCTGTCTCCGAGTACTCGGAGCGCCAGCCGCTCGGTCCTGTCCATCCACCGAGAGCTGCGCACCCCTCTCCACACCGGCCCGAGCCGACCGGCCCGGTATGCGTCGGGGACCGCCGGATGGACATACGAGGCCCGGCACACCTCACGGGTGTTCCCGAGACGGTCGGCGGCGAGGTCGATGGCGGCGAGGACTGCTCTGTCCGCATCGCTCTCGTCGGCTACAGCAAGCGCACCGGCCACTACGGCGGTGGCACCCCAGGTCCTGAAGTCCTTCGCCGTGACGTCGCTGCCGGTGAGTTCGCCGAGATAGCGGTTGACCTGGTCGGAGTCGACGCTCACCGGACGATCGTCCCCGCCGAGATACGAGAAGAGTTGTTGGCCACCAAGTTCCTGGCAGGCGAGCACGGCGGCAACGAGCTCGGGGTCGGGTACCGACACCCGCACCTCCGAGCCACCCTTTCCCCGGAAATCGAACACCAGGTCGCCACCATCCCGGCCGACGTGTTCGGGACGCAGGGTGGTGAGGCCGAAAGTCTCGTTGTCCCTGGCGTACTCCCGGTTGCCGACGCGGATGAGTGTTTCATCGAGAAGGCGCACCACCAGCGCCATGACCCCGGTCTGGGTCTCCACCCCTCCGGCGAGATCGAGTACCACCCGCTTCCGCAGTCGTGGAAGTCGCTCCCCGAAGCCGCAGAGCGAGTCGAACTTGTTGGCATCCCTCACCTCGCGCCACAGCGGGTGGTACAGGTATTGCTTGCGGTCGCGGTCGTCACGCCCGGTGGCGAGCAGATGGCCCCTGCGGTCGGTTGATATCCAGACCTCCCTCCAAGCGGGCGGTATCACCAGCGAGTTGATCCATCGCAGGGTTGCCTCGTCGGCGATCCGATCGCCGTCCGGGCGGTGGTAGGAGAAGCCCTTCCCCCGCCTCACCCTTTTGATCCCGGGCCGGGCGTCCGTCGTGTATCGGAGCCCGGCTTCCTCCGCCGCTTCCTGAGCGGCGTCGATCAACGCGTCGGATGCAGGAACGGGCGGCGCGGCCCGTCGCTTCACGACCACCTGCCGACGACCCATTGATTCTCCCGGCCAGTCCGTCAGGGTCTTGACGCGGACGGCCGGATCAAGACCATTGGGCCGGGTGCATACCGCGGTCGAGCGCTGCCGAAACGCCGCGGTCGGCATCGATCAGAGCAGGCTGGCACGGGTGCCTTCCGCTCACAGCTTGTGCTTGGTCTCCCCGGAGTTTCCGGAGGAAGGGGAGAGGAACGAGATGGTCCCGTCGGGTTCGAGAACGGCTAGCTCCACTGAGGACAGGTCGTCGAGACCCTGCTTCCGGGCCGCCTGGTCCACCTCGTGAGCCTGGAGCCGCTCGAGGTCGAGGGCCTCGGGGAGGAGCTTGCCGTCGCGCAGGATCACGACGGGAAGGCCCTCGATCATGCGCCGTGCCGGGTCGAATTTGAAGCTCATGTAGGAGAACCCGACGGTGAGCAGAGCGAGCGTTCCGGCGGCGAGTACAGCGCCGGTGAGGGAGAAGTCCTCCTGTGTGATCCCCTGTTGCACGATGTCACCGATGACAACGAGAAGGATCAACTCGAACGGCGACAACTCCGACAGTTCCTTCTTCCCCACCAGTTTGAGCAGGAGGAAAATGAAGAGGAAGGCGACAGCGGAGCGGAGCACGACTCCCATCAGGGCAGCACCAGCGTGGAGAACTCCACCTCGACGGCCCGTTCTCCCTGGTCGAGAACAGCGATGTTCCCATTGATCACACCCTCAGCACCCGGCTCATGTCGGCCGTCGAAATCAACTGTCAACGAATCCCCCCGAGGAGGGTCGAACTCCCAGATGACATGCCCGTTATCGGCGATCTGCGCAGATGCGTCGGGATAGATCGCGTTGAAGTCGAGCGCTTCGATGTATTCCCGCGCCAGGATCAATCTCACTGGCTGGTCGAATCCACCCTCTCGGCTGACGACAATGCTCAACCGTATGGCCAGCCCGGGACGAGAAACCGACGGGTGGCTCACCGCCAACCGGTAACCGGTTGCTTCGGCCGAGGCGACCGAGGGCCGGGGACCGGCCCAGCCCAACAGGGCCATCATCACGACGATCAGTAGCAGACCCAGGCCGATGCGCCGGATTGCACGACTTCGACGCATGTTGTCGAGCGAGTTTTCCTCGGGGAGGGTCGATCCTCCCTGCTCCCGGGTCGTCCCTGAAGTGGATGCATCACCATCGGCCACGCCGACCACCCCGTTATTCGTGGGTCCGAGCGTACAAGGGGACGTTCTGAAGCACGATGATTCGAATGTTTGACCATCGAGTTTGGGGAGTGTCGAACAACATGCCACCTACTCCGCCGTCACACCCGCAGATCCGCGTAACCCGCGACCGCAGGGTCCCCCTCCCCTGGGACCCGTTCAATTCGTCGTGGTGACCATTCACCCCTCAGCCGTGCTGAGGGCGCAGGTCCATGATCGAGAGGAGGCATTCGACGGCCTGGTCGCCGATCTGGCCGCTGATTTGGCCGTTTGACCTATTGGTTCGGTGGTGCCGAGCTGATCTCGCCCAAAACCGAATTGGGGTCTTTCTCCTCCGCCAGGTCGCCAAGGGAGACGATGCCTACGACCTCCCCGCCGTCGACTACCGGGATGCGACGCACTGAGGCATCAGCCATCCGCGTGGCGACATCCCCCACCGACTCTTCCGGGGTCGCCGTGACCAAATTGCCGGTGACGATCTCGCCAATGGTGGTCTGGGCCGGGTTGGCGCCGTCGGCAACCGCCCTGATCACGACATCGCGATCGGTGAGGATGCCCGCCAACTGACCGTTAGAGGTCACCACCACGTCGCCCAGGTCGTTGTCCCGCATCGCCTGCGCCGCCTGCTCGACCGTGTCGGAGTCGCTGCAAGTGACCACGTTGCGACTCATCACATCCGCAATCCGCTGATCCAATGTGTCCTCCTTCTCGCGTCTTTGCGGTCTTCCCCCACCCGGGGAAATTCAAACCCGCGATCAGGACCGGTGAGACACCGTGGGGCGCCGCCGAGGCTCGAACTCGGCGGCCAGCAACGTCACGTCGTCCTCGGTGTGCTCGCCGACCATCTGAGCAATTAACTCGTCGCAAAGGCCGGCCATGGACTCGCCAACCAATGAGCCGGCGACGTCGAGCAGCCGCTCCAGGCTGACGTCGATGCTCTCCTCCCGTCTCTCCACCAAGCCGTCCGAGTAGAGCAACATGATGTCGCCGGGCTCAACACACACCGTCGCCTCGGTGAGTTCGACGTCGAGGATCCCCAGCGGGACCGACCGGGCCTCTTCCAGATAGCGGAGGCCTTGTGAGGAGATGAGGAGAGGGGGTAGCTGGCCGGCGCAGGTATAGCGCACCACCCCGCTCTGTCTGTCATAAAGGGCCACCGCAGCTGTGGTACCGGTGGCTCCGGGGACGTCGCCAGCAAGCCGACTCAGTCTGCTGAGCGCCTCGACCGGAGACGCCCCTTCGCGTAGCAGTGCGTCGAGGACCGAGCGGAGTTGACCCATGATCGCCGCAGCTGCGATCCCTTTGCCGACGACATCGCCCACGGTCAACGCCATCCGGTCGGCTGCGACTCGTATGGCGTCATACCAGTCACCGCCCGCCGCGGTCCGCTCCTGCGCCGGTATGTACCGGGCGTGGAGTGTCAGCCAGGGTGCCCGCGGGAGGATCCGGGGCAACAGGCTTTGCTGGAGCGTCTGGGCGGCATCGTGCTGTTCTTCGTACCGCCGCGCCCGCTCCATCGAACGGGCCGTCACCGCAGCCAGCGCCGCCAAGAACGAACGGTCCTCGGCCGAGAACCCGGTGCTCTGGCTGAACCCGGCGCCAAGCGCACCCACCGTGCCGGGTCCGAGGTTGATGGGCACGACGGCGATCGAGGAAAACACCGCCGGGACAGGATGCAGGCCCTCCGGAAACCGCCGGGTCAACAGGTCGGCATTGGGGTACCAAAGCGGCCTGCCGGTGCGCACTACATATGCGAACGGATGCCTGGCTGATAGTTGACGACCTCTGGCGGGGGGGTGTCCCGCTCCCACACCCCACCACTTCTCATGGAGCAATTGGACCCCGTCGGTTGATGGCACCGCCACCCATCCCGCAACGGCGCCGAGTGCAGCAAGCCCGGAGTCGATGGCGTTCTCGAGGACCTCCTCCACGGTCAACGCCTGGGCGGCGCCGGCGGTCGCCTGCTGTAGGACTTCGAGCCGTCCACCCGTCATCTCGGCCTGACGTCTTGCCTCTCCTGCTGCGGCAAAGAGAATGGCGTTGTCGGTCATGAGACCGAGCCTGTCGGCGAGTTCCTGGAAGCGAGGAAGATCGCCGTGCTCGAACCGCCTCCGCGAGTCGGCCATGACCAGCAACAGGCAGCCCACGACCCTGCCACGCGCCCGCATCGGTACGACGAGCTGTGAGCGTGGTTTGATTTCGGTGACGAGATGGGCCAGCTCGTCACCGTCCATCGAAGAGGCCGCCTCGAGGATTGCGTCGAGATCGACAACGGGCTCGACATGAGCAATGCCGGTGTGCATCACGTGGTACACCGTTCCGGGGACGTTCGGCGTCACCGGCCAAACGGCTGCCAACTTCTCGGCTAGAGCCTGGAGACTCGGGTCCTCGTGCCGCACCGCCACGACCCGGGGCGGATCGGCCAAGCCGATGGCGCAGTAATCGGCCACCCCAGGCACCATGAGGCCAGCCACCCCCAACAGCCCCTCCTCCACTTCGAGGGTCCGATCCAGGACGCCCGACACCTCGGAGGCGAGCCGAGCCTGGTCATCGGCCTCCCGGCGCCTGGTGACGTCGGCGAAGACGACGACCGCGCCGGCAACATCTCCATTCTCTGTGTGGTAGGGGGCCGAGCTGGCGCGGATGATGCGACGGTTGCCATCGGCGCGGCAGAAGCTCGATCTCTTCGCCTTGGACCACCCGGTCGCCGCGGAGCGACCGCAGCAGTGCAGACTCCTCAACCGACTTCCGCTGACCATCGGTGCTGTGCCCTGTCATGAAGTGGCTGTCGCCGATGAGATCCGTGCCCTCGACGGCCGTGCCCAGGATCTCGGTCGCCTCACTGTTGGCCAGGATGAGCCGCCCCGCCCTGTCAACGAGGATCAAACCATTTGGCATGGCATCGAGGGCAGATTCAAAACGTCGGCGCTCATCCTCGCTGGCGCTGAGGGCACCGGCAGCGCCCATGCGCGCCCTGGCCAGCCCCCATCCCAGCATCACGACCACCGCCCCGATCACAAGGTATGCCCCAATCAACAGCCAGCTGGCCGCAGTCAGGTCGAGATAACCGCCACCCGGTTCGATGACAACCGGGCTGGCTACTCCGGTGATGAGAAGGCTCACCAATCCGGGGCCAGGGCCGAAGAGCCAGACCGAGACGACAACGGCGAGGAGCATCGAGATGAAGAGCGTGCTCCCCGTCGCCTCGTTCAACCAGACGGCCAGGACGATCCCGACCACCGCGGTAAGCGAGGCGAAGAGATACGCCAGCGGCCGGCTAAGCACGACTCGCACCACCGGAGCATTTCCCGGTGACATCGCCCCACCCCCGCCGCCCGCTACCACCGCAAACACCCGAACAAGGTGCGCTCCGTTCCTGGAGTCCGATCATAGGTTGCCGGCGAATGGCGCGTCTGCTGTGACGTCGCCCGATGCGTTCTACGCTGATGCCCATGTGTCGCAATATCACGACTCTGCGAGGTCTGGAGCCGGAGGCAACGACCGAGGAGATCGAGGCCGCCGCCCGGCAGTATGTGCGCAAGGTGAGCGGTGTTCAAAAGACCTCGCCGCACACCGAGGAGGCGTTCGAACACGCCGTCGCCGGGATCGCGCGCCTGACCGAGGATTTGCTCCAGCAACTTCCGCCTCGGCGACAGCCACCGCCAGTGGTCCCGCCGGGTCGCCGGATCTCATCGCGCGAGACCGCCGCAGCCCACTGACCGGCGTCAGCTCGAGGAGACGCTCAGGACTGCCCGTCGGCAGCGAACACAACCGTCTCCAGAGGCTCGATCGCCGGCCCATGGAGGACGGTCCCGTCGGCGGCGAAGCGCGAGCCGTGGCATGGGCAGTCCCAACTCTCTTCAGCTGTGTTCCAACGGACGATGCATCCGAGATGGGTACACGATGCATCGAGCAGTTGGAGTGCGCCCTCCAGATCGCGGTGAGCGGCCACTCTCCGTCCATCGACCATGCCCACCGCCGACGAACCGGGCTCGATCGCATCGAGTTCAAGAGGATGTGAACCGCCGGTCCGGTCGCCGACGAATCGGCCGGCCACCTCGGCGTTGAAGCGGAGCATGGCGGGGACGGATCTGAGGATGCGCCGGGGGGACACCCCGGTGAACTCGGGCCACGGATGGGGACGACCCGCCACCAGATCACTGAGGATGCGGGCGGCGACCGTGCCGTTGGTCATCCCCCACTTGGCGAACCCGGTCGCTGTGTACACGGGCACCCCGACGGATGGGATTCTCCCCACCGAGGGGAGACCGGTTGCCGGAACGTAGTCCTGGGCGGACCACCGGTGGGTCACCGAAGCACCGGGGAACACAGCGCGCGCCCACTCCTCCAAGGAGTTCAGGTTGCGCACGCTGTCCGGGTGGCGGCCGGTCACGTGCCCGCCGCCGCCGACGATTACCGAATCCGCGCCAAGCGGCCGCACGGAGCGGCCGCCTGTGCCAATGCCGAGATACATGCCCGACGGAGGGTCACCCTCGATGGTTGCCGCCACTGCATATGAGGTGTTCGGCTGTGTGGCCGCGAAGTGGCCGCCCCGGTTGAGAAGGGGAAGATGGGTGGCGAGGACGACAGATCCGGCACCGAGGTCCCCCAGGCTCGTCTCGACCCGGCCGTCGCGGTGGACGTCGAGCACCGTGCACCCCGATGTCACCGTTACGCCCTTAGCCCCGAGCAGACCAGCCAGACCGAGGCCGTAACGGCGCGGGTGGAACATGCCCTGATCAGACAGCTTGACCGCGGCCGACACCTGGAAAGGGAGGCCAATCTCTCCAGACTCGAGGCTGACACCGAGTCCCGCCTCTTTGGCTGCAGCCACCTCTCGCTCGATCATCTCGACCTGGGTGGAATCGGTGGTGTAGGTATAGGCGGGCGCTGCGGCCCAATCGCACTCCACCTCGGCGGCGAGACGTGCCATCTCACCCACGGCCCACTGGTTGGCGGCGGCGTACGCCTTGGCCACGTCGGCACCGAACTCGTCGAGCAGCCCGTGATAGGCGGCGCCATGGAGCGCGGTGACCTTGGCGGTCGTGTGCCCGGTGGTTCCCCCTGCCACCCGATCCCTCTCCAGCAAGGCGACCGATAGCCCCTGGTCGGCAAGACGAAGAGCCGTCGTCAGCCCGACTATTCCGGCGCCGACGATGGCCACATCGACCGGGTTTTCTGGTAGCGATGACGACGGAGGATCCTCCCCCGATGTGGAGTCCATCCAGTACGACCGTTGCCAGCGTTCCGTGCTCAATGCCACTGAAGAGCCTTCGTTCCCAATCACCGCCAACCAGAAACCAAACGGATCAAGAAGTCAAGGCCGGCGTGGTTGGTTTGCGGCCTCGATCCTGAACCAGCGGTGATCGAACCCTTGAAGGTCAATCTCGAGCCCATTCCTCCGCTGTCGCACCTCGCCGAGCCCAGGTGACAACAGGTCGTCCAACCGATAGTCAGCCGGTAGCCGGCCGAGGTCGACCCGCGTGGTCGTCGGACTCGAGCTGAAGTTGTGTACGACGAGGACCGATCGCCCCTCCCAATCGCAACGGTGGGCCAGCACAGCGTTTTCGTCGGTATCGCACACGGTGAGAGCCCCCCACCCCAACTCGGGAGTCTCGCGACGACGCCGGATCATCTGCTCCATCCAGATGAGCATCGAATCTGGATCCCGCTCCTGGTCGGCCACGTTCACCCCCATCGGCCCGAATCTCCCTGATGGGGGCTGGCGCCTCAGCCGACTCGGGTTCGCCGAAGAGAACCCGCCGTTCCGGTCGCTCGACCACTGCATCGGCGTCCGGACGCTGAGCCTCCCCGGCACGGACAAGTTCTCACCCATTCCGATCTCCTCTCCGTAAAAGAGCACCGGCGTACCCGGGAGGGAGAGCAGGAGGCTATAGGTCATCCGCATCCGCTCGGAGTTACCGTCGAGCATCGGGGGAAGACGCCGCCGCAATCCGCGACCGAACAGCTGCATGCCCTCTTCCGGACCGAAGACGTCGGCGACCTCGCCCTGCTGGTTTTCGGTCAGCTGGTCGAGGGTGAGCTCGTCATGGTTGCGGACGAAGTTGGCCCATTGACACTCGGGTGGGATTGTGGGCAACTGTTTTAGCTGCCGTGCTAGCGGCCGGGCATCCTCGCGGGCCAGGGCGAGATACATCCGCTGCATGACGGGGAAGTTGAACAGCATGTGGAGCTGGTCGCCGGGATGCCCCCCGAAGAACTTGGTCAGCGGCTTCGGCGGCAGGTTGACCTCGCCGAGCAACACGGCCCCGCCGTTGCGCCGCGAGATGAAGGACCGGAGGTCCTTGAGGAGCTCGTGCGGGTCGAGGCCTGCATCCTGTGCCCCTTCCTCGAGCAGGAACGGGACGGCGTCAATGCGGAAGCCGTCCACACCGAGTTCCATCCAGAAGCCGGCGATTTTCTCGATTTCGGCGCGCACCACTGGGTTGGCGTAGTTGAGGTCGGGCTGATGTGCGTAGAAGTGGTGTAGGTACCACTGCCCGGCCCGTTCATCCCAGCTCCAGATGCTGTCCTCCGCATCGGGGAACACGATGTTGGGAGCGGGGCCCGGCGGCGGCTCGTCGCGCCACACGTAGTAGTCGCGAAAAGGCGAAGACCGGCTAGCGCGGGCTTGCCTGAACCAGGGATGGCGATCAGAAGTGTGATTCACCACCAGGTCGATGATGACCCGAAGTCCCCTGTCCTTGGCGGTGCGGATGAGGACGACGAAATCTCCCAGCGTTCCCAACGACTTGTCGACCCCATAGAAGTCGGCAATGTCGTACCCATCGTCGCGGCCCGGCGATGGGTAGAAGGGCATCAACCAGAGACAGGTGACCCCGAGATCGGCGAGGTATTCGATTCGCTCGATCAGACCGGTCAAGTCGCCCCAGCCGTCGCCGTTGCTGTCGTAAAAGGTCTCAACGTCCAGGCAATAGATGACAGCGTTCTTCCACCACAGGTCGCTCATCTGAGCGAGGCTCATCGCCCCACCTCGCCGAGCACGCGTGCACCGAAGGTCTCGACGAACCGCTCCTGGTCAGGTCCGACCTGGTGGAGAAATAGACCATCGAACCCGAGGTTGCAAAATTCGGTGAGCCAGGCGGTGTGGCGGCCGAGGTCGCAGGAGACGAGAACGCTCTTGGTCACGTCCTCGGGACGAACGAACCGGGCGGCTTCGTCGAACTGTGCGGGTGTCTCAAGCTCCCAAGCCAGTTCGCTCCCGAAGGTATTTGTGGCCCATTGTTCGTGGGCGAGGTGCAGGGCCTCCGCCTCAGATTCTGCCCATGAGAGATGCACCTGGAGATAGGCACGCTTCTCTTCCCCCCACCCCGACGGAACGCGTCGAGAACCCGCTTGAGGTCGTCGGTCGGTTGGAGCACCGTGATCAGACCGTCCGCCCAACCTCCCACCCGTTCGGCTGTGGCGGCGCTGACGGCTGCGCCTACCAGGTCGGGCAGCTTGGCCGGCAGACTCCAAACCCGTGCCCGGTCGACCTCGACCAAACCGATGTGGTCCACCTCCTCTCCACGCAGCAGACGGCGAATCACCGAGACACACTCCAGCAGCCGTTCATCGCGCAGCGACTTGGTAATCCAGGGGTCGCCCGTGACGTGCTCGTTGATCGCCTCGCCTGAACCGAGCGCCGCCCAAAACCGACCGGGGAACATCTCGGCGAGCGTGGCGATGGCCTGAGCCACTATCACCGGGTGGTACCGCTGGCCAGGGGCATTGACGACCCCGAAAGGCAGCGAGGTGGCCTGGAGAGCCGCGCCCAGCCATGACCAGGCGAAGCCAGACTGACCTTGGCGCGCGCTCCAGGGCGCCAGGTGATCCGAGCACATCGCCGCTTCGAACCCTGCAGCCTCAGCAGCAATCACGGAACGAAGCAGGACGCTCGGCGGAAGCTGCTCGTGCGATGCGTGGAACCCAATGAACGCCATCAATGCCCCGCCTCGATCAAGGTTCGGTACCAAGCGGGTCCAAGCCCAGGTCCGCAGGGTCCATGCCGCGCCGCGCCATCTCCTCCACGATCTCTTCGAGTGATGCACCGCCGGCATCGCCCTCCGGCCCGGACGAGTGGGGGTTCTCCGACTCGGCTCGCACCAACCGGTACTGATCGATCAGTTCCTGGTCGGACCACTGGCCGACTGACCGCCCGCCGTCGTCGTCTGAGGCGCCCACGCTTCTCCTCTCGGTCGCTGTACTGGGGCAATATTCCGGCTGCATTCTGACCGTCCACCAGGATTCGACAACCCAACGGGGGGGTAGGGACGGCCAACACGTTGAAAGGAACGGCCTTGCGCATCGACTTCGGCCTCACTCTGTCGAGCGAAGAGCACCCCCCGGGCAGGCTGGTCGAGATGGCCACCCTGGCCGAGAAGGCCGGGTTCGACTTCGTCTCGATATCCGACCACTACCACCCCTGGGTCAATGCGCAGGGGCATTCGCCATTTGTCTGGAGCGTGCTCGGTGGCATCTCACAGGTCACAGAGTCGATCGATGTCGGTGTGGGCGTCACCTGTCCGACGATGCGTATCCACCCCGCCATCCTCGCCCAGGCGACTGCGACCACCGCCAACCTCTTGCCGGACCGTTTCGTCTGGGGCGTGGGAACCGGCGAAGCGCTCAACGAGCACATCCTCGCCGATCGCTGGCCGCCCATCGAGATTCGGCTCGAGATGCTCGAGGAAGCGATCGAACTGATCCGAACGCTCTGGGAGGGCGAAACCGTCAACCACTGGGGCGACTACTACACGGTCGAGGATGCCCGGATCTACGACCCGCCACCGGGCCCCATCCCGGTGATTGTGTCCGCATTCGGTCCGAAGGCGGCCTCGGTCGCCGCCCGCATAGGCGATGGGCTGTGGACCACCGGCACCGACGACAACACGGTCGACGAGTTTCGGTCGGAAGGTGGGTCCGGTCCCGTCTTCGCCCAGTTGAGCCTTTGCCACGCCTCATCCAAGGAGAAGGCCGTCGAAACGGCTTTCAGCACCTGGCCCAACAGCGGCGTTCCCGGGCAGTTGAGCCAGGACCTACCCACTCCGACCCATTTCGAGCAGGCCTCGGAGAACGTGACACCCGAGATGATCGCCGAGTCCATCCCATGCGGACCGGACGCGGCGCCGATGCTGGAGTCGGTGGACCAGGCGATCGATGCCGGTGCCGACCACATCTACTTCCACCAGATCGGCCCCGACCAGGAGGGCTTCATCGAGTTCTGGAAGAAGGAGCTCGAACCAGAGTTGGCCAGCCGAAGAGACCGGAATTAGCCGATCAGGCTGCATCAACCCAGCGCAGCGACGGCGGCTTCCAGCCTGAGAGCATCGATCGCGTCGACATCCTCGTCGGCGCGCCTGGCGCGCAGGCGGAGATCGGCCATATCCCAGTCGGGGTACGAGGTCTCGGCGAGTTGAGTCATGGTCAACCACAACCTCTTTCGCCCTTCAACCGCAAGAGACATTGCCTCGAGTTCGAGCAGCGGCGTCAACGGTGATTTCCCCACCAGCCGACCATTGAGCTTGAGCCGTCCAAGCCGTTCCGCCACGGTCGCGGCCAGTTCCTTCGAGCGGTGACGCCTCGCCCCGATCGCACCCATAAGGTGGAGCAGCCTCCTCCTGTCCTCTTCGATGTGATCCACGAGGTCGCTCAGCGCCAACCCCATTGGTCCACCCTGCCGGACGATCCGTTCGGCAAGTGCCGCACCCCCTACCGAACCTGCGTGATGGTCGGCGAGGTAGATGCGCAACAATTCGATCCGATCGGGAGTGTTTGGGTCGGCTTGCTCGTCTTGCGACGAGGCTTCGTTTTCGGGTCGGGTCACTGTCGGGCTCCGTATCGGCTGGTCAGTTGAGATTCCCCTTCTGGAAGCCGGGCAAACGAGGCAAGGCTCCGCTCCACGAGGCCGCCCTCCACGACTCCCACTCAGACCCCATCTAACGTGACGGCCACGATGCCGGCGCCGCTTCCAGGTTTGATGCAGCGGCATCCGCTCGATGTCGGGATGGTGCTGCGAAGAGCGGCGACCGTCCACGGCCTGAAGAAGGTGATCTCGGTCGAGCCGGGTGGCCTCCACTCCCAGACTTGGGCCGAGACCGCCACGCGGGTGGGGCGGCTGGGAAACGCCCTCCGCTCGCTGGGAGTCACGGCCGGGGACCGCGTCGGCTCGTTCGGCTGGAACACACACCGTCATCTCGAGCTGTATTACGCCGTGCCCATGTCAGGGGCGGTATTGACGACGCTCAACATCCGGCTCCACCCGCCTGACGTGGCATGGGTGGCCAACCACGCCGCGATCGAAGTCGTATTCGTGGATGCCGGTCTCACCGACGCTTTCGCCGCCGTTCGCCGCGACCTCCCTTCGCTCCGGCATGTGGTCGTCATGGGAGGCGAAGCGTCCGATCCCGGCCTCGGCGAGCACCTGCGGTACGAGGAGCTTCTCGACGCTGAAGGCTCTGAAATCGATTGGCCCGATCTCGATGAGAACACCGCCGCCGTGTTGTGTTACACGAGCGGCACCACCGGGCAACCGAAGGGGGTCCTCTACTCGCACCGCTCCGAGGTGCTCCACGCCCTCGGCGCTCTTGGTGCGGACTCACATGCCATCGCAGAACGGGATGTGGTCTTGTCGCTGGCGCCCCTGTTCCATGCCAACAGCTGGGGCCTGGCGTACTCAACCGCCCTGGCCGGATCGACGCTGGTGCTCCCCGGGCGCGATCTGTCGCCTGCCGCCGTGGTCGGACTGATCGAACGGCTCGACGTGACGGTCGCAGCGGCGATACCCACCGTCTGGATCAACGTCGATCGCTGGCTTGGCGAGCACCCCGATAGAGGGCTCGGTCGGCTCGAGCGGATCATCTGTGGCGGTGCTGCGGTCACCGAGGACCTCATCGCCCGCTTCGGGAGACGTGGGGTCCGGATTTCGCAGGCTTGGGGTATGACCGAGATGTCACCGGGGGGGACCGTGTCGATGGTCCGAGCCGCTTTCGCCGACTCGCCTGATGAGGAGAAGCGGCGACTGCTCGCCCTCCCCGGCGTCGCCGTGCCCGGTGTCGAGCTTCGGGTGGTGGACGACGAAGGGAGCCCACTCCCCCGCGACGGGTCATCGGCCGGAGAGTTGGAGGCGCGTGGACCCTGGGTTGCCGCCGCCTACTACCTACCGGACGACCTATCCAACGAGGAACGCTTTCACGAAGGATGGCTGCGCACCGGCGATATCGCCACTATCGATGAGTGGGGATACCTGAGGATCGTCGACCGGGTCAAGGATGTGGTCAAGTCGGGCGGGGAGTGGATCAGCAGCCTCGAGTTGGAGAACCACCTCGCCGATCATCCCGACGTTGTCGAAGCCGCCGTCATCGGGGTGAGCCATGCCACCTGGCAGGAACGGCCGATAGCCCTCCTGGTCCTCCGCTCGGGGAGCGACCTGGACCCGGATGAGATCCGAACCTTCCTTGGTGGCCGGGTCGCATCGTGGTGGATCCCCGATCGGTTCATCGCAGTTGACGAGATCCCCCACACGGCTGTGGGGAAGACCGACAAGCGGGCGCTCCGCTCTGCATACGCCACGACGCTCGAGGAGGACCGAGGATGAACATCGCCTTCAGAGCGGCCGCTATCCCCGTCCGGCTGGCCTGGTCGTCCCCGTTCTCTCGCTGGCAGGGACCGCTCGCCGATATGTCCGCCCTCGACCTTGGCGCCGATGTGACCACCCGGGCGTTGCGTCAGCGCGATTTCGACCCGTCATCGATCGACCGATTGGTTCTCGGGATCACCACCCCTCAACTCGGTGGCTTCTACGGCGCCCCGACCATGGCCGCAAGGATCGGGGCAACCGAAATAAGTGGCCCGATGATCGCCCAAGCGTGTGCCACCTCGGCGGCGTGCATCGAGGCGGCGGCTCTCCATTCGGAATCGTCACCCGACTCGATCGACCTCGTCCTGACCACCGACCGGACGAGCAACTCGCCTTTGGTCGTCTATCCGTCGAATACGGCGACCGGTGGCGAGCCCGACCGCGAGCACTGGTTCCTCGACAACATCCGTCGCGACCCCTGGGCGGGCAAGTCGATGCTGGAGACCGCCGAGCGGGTAGCCGATCTAGCCGCTATCACACGCGAGGAGATCGACGACCTCACCCTGCTGCGGTACGAGCAGTACCGCACCGCCCTTGCCGGCGACCGCGCCTTCCAGCGCAAATTCATGGTCCCGGTCGAAGTGCCCGGTCGGCGTGGTGCGGTAGAGGTCGGCGAGGACGTCGGCGTGTATGACACCACCGCCGAGGGTCTTGCAAAGCTCGACCCAGCCGTCCCAGGCGGGGTGGTCACATACGGCTCGCAGACCCACCCCGCCGACGGAACCGCCGGGATGATCGTCACCGGGCACGAACAGGCTCGTGAGCTATCCAAAGGACATGGTGTCGCCCGCATCCTCGGCAGCGGGTTCGCCCGCGTCGGCCGGTCGGAGATGCCAAAGGCACCGGTGCCGGCGGCCCAAGCCGCCCTCGCCGCTGCTGGCATCGAGATAGCGCAGGTGGACGCGGTAACCACCCACAACCCGTTCGCGGTCAACGATCTTTGGTTCTCCAGCCAGACCGGGTTCCCCGTGGAGCGGATGAATGTCCACGGGAGCAGCCTGGTCTACGGGCACCCCCACGCCCCCACCGGGGCCCGGCTGGTGGTCGAACTGATCCAGACACTGGTGGAGCGGGGCGGTGGGGTCGGGCTTTTCACCGGGTGCGCCGCCGGGGACACCGGCGCGGCGCTGGTCGTACGTGTGGAGGACTGAGCAATAGCTCAGGTCAAGTCGGTCAGTTCAAGTCGGTTTGGGCCACGAAACGCTCCAGCACCTCGCGGTCCCCGTAGATCTCGCCCACGTCGATCGGCAACCGGCGGTAGAAGATGAGCAGCAAGTCGGACGCCGTCGCTCGCAGCGCCGCGTCACCCTTTCCGTGGGTTCGCTCCACTTCGAGCGATCCGTCGTCCCGCTCGTAGATCATCCATTCGCCGTCGGCATCGGTTGGGTGCGTGTGGACAGACCCGCCCATGGCGGCCGCGCCATCGATGCGCGACGGTGTGGAGAACTCGAGAAACTCATCGACCGCGTCGGCCGCAATGGCGGGGTCGATGGCGAATTCCCGCCCCGCTGCGTTCTCGGCGTCCCATCGGTGCACCGCCGCCTCCTGTGCCTGGTGACGAATCACGAAGGCAACGTCCTTCTGCGTCGCCCACGTCCAGACCGGCTCGCTCGGATCCGGATTACGCAACACACCGACCAAATCGGCGGCTCCCTGTCGGAAGGCATCGAGCAACTCGGCGAAGTCCTCCGGTTGGTCGAGCTCCTCTGGCACCTCAGAAGGATCCTGCAATCGACGTTCGACGATGGTCCGCCAGAAATCGTGCACTTCGTGGAGATGAGCCACCAGCTCGCGGACCGTCCATCCAGGGCAGCTTGCCACCCTATTGTCCGGACCGGCATCGGCGGCGGCGGCGGCGAACCCGGCCGAGTCGCGCTCGATCGAGCCGAGGTAATCGAGGTCCATCGGCTCGGATCGTAAACGGATGACGGCACTCGCAGGGAGCATGCTCGTAGACTCCGACACCTCGGGACGAGCTGCAAACAGGAGGGTGTCCTATGTTCTGGTTGGGGCTACTCCTCGTTGCCTGTGGCGTGTTCCTGCTCGTTTACGGAACGATGCTGTTCCGCTTCGCCATCGCCGTCGCCGGTTTCGTGGTTGGGTTCGCTCTCGGCTGGTGGCTCCTAGAGTCGGCCACCGACGCCGCCCAGATCATCGTGGCATTCGCCCTTGGTGGGGGACTCGCCATCGTTGGGTACGCGGTGGTCCGGATCGGCGTGTATTTGGCCGGCGGGCTTCTCGGATCGATGGCGGCGCTCCTCGTCCTCTCGTTTCTCAACATCACGTCGTCGGTGGTCAACGTGCTGTTGGTCCTTGCCGCAGCAGTGGCGGTGGGGTTCTTCGCCCGGAGCCTCGGCTTATGGCTCACCATTTTGGCGACAAGTGCCGCCGGCGCCTACGCCATCGTCTACGGATTGAGCCGGATGTTCCCCGACTCCACTCAGATCGAGGATCTCGAATCGGCGAAGATACCGATGACCGGCGCGGCCTTCACGATATTGATCCTGACGTTTGCCATCGGCTTCCTCTCGCAATGGACCCTTGCCCGAATACAGCGCCGGTTCGTGGACAGTGGTCCCGGCCAGGTGTGAGGCACGGCAGGACCGAGATGACGTTCTCTCCCCCGGCGGGGGACGGAGCGACACTTCCGACTTCCGTTAAAGAAGAGGGGCCCCATAGGGGGCCCCTCATACGCTCTGACCTGATCTAGATCAGAAGTCCATGTCATGGCCGCCGTGGCCACCCGGCGGCATGGCCGGCTTGTCTTCCTTCTGCTCGGCGATCAGCGCCTCGGTGGTCAGCAGCAAGCTGGCGATCGATGCCGCGTTCTGCACGGTCGACCGAACCACCTTGGCGGGGTCGGGGATCCCGGCCGCGAGCATGTCCTCGAACTCGCCGCTCTGGGCGTTGAAGCCCAACTGCTTGTTGTCGGCGCCCCGCACGTGCTCGACGACGACCCCGCCCTCGAACCCGGCGTTGACCGCGATCTGGCGAATCGGCTCCTCGAGCGCCCGGCGGACGATGGACCTACCGGTGCGGTCGTCATCGGTGCCGCCGCGCAGCTTGTCGATCGCCTCCTGGGCACGGAGCAGAGCGACACCACCACCAGGGACGATGCCTTCTTCCACGGCAGCGCGGGTGGCCGACACGGCGTCCTCGATGCGGTGCTTCTTCTCTTTGAGCTCCACCTCTGTTGCGGCGCCCACCTTGATCACCACCACACCGCCGGCCAGCTTGGCGAGACGCTCCTGGAGCTTCTCGCGATCCCAGTCGGAGTCGGAGTTTTCGATCTCACGCTCGATCTGCTTGATCCGGCCCTGGACGTCACTCTCGGAACCGGAACCGTCGACGACAGTGGTGTCGTCCTTTGTCACGACCACGCGTCGGGCACGGCCCAACATGTCGACGGTCACGTTCTCCAGCTTGAGACCGACCTCCTCGGAAATGACGGTCCCGCCAGTGAGGATGGCAATGTCCTGCAGCTGCGCCTTGCGCCGCTCGCCGAACCCGGGTGCCTTCACCCCGACCGAGGAGAAGGTGCCGCGGATCTTGTTGACCACCAAGGTGGCGAGGGCTTCGCCCTCGACGTCCTCGGCGACCACCACCACGCCCTTACCGGTCTGCATCACCTTCTCCAACACTGGAAGCAGGTCGTTGACCGAGCTGATCTTCTGGTTGGCGATCAAGATATAGGGATCCTCGAGGACCGCTTCCTGCCGCTCAGGGTCGGTGACGAAGTAAGGGGAGATGTAGCCCTTGTCGAACTGCATTCCCTCGGTGAACTCGAGCTCGATCCCGAAGGTCTGACCCTCCTCCACCGTGATCACGCCGTCCTTGCCGACTTTGTCCATGGCCTCGGCGATCTTCTTGCCGATGGTCATGTCGGCGGCGGAAATCGCCGCGACGTGGGCGATCTCCTCGGAGGTCTCGAGGTCCTTGGAGAACGTGCCGATGAACTCGACGACCTTCTCCACGGCCTGCTCGATGCCCCTCTTCAACCCCATCGGGTTGGCGCCGGCTGCGACGTTGCGCAGGCCTTCTTTTACCATCGCCTGGGCGAGAACGGTGGCGGTGGTGGTGCCGTCGCCGGCGACATCATTGGTCTTGGTGGCGACTTCCTTGGCGAGCTGGGCGCCCATGTTCTCGTATGGGTCGTCGAGCTCGATCTCCTTGGCGATGGTGACACCGTCATTTGTGATCGTGGGTGCGCCCCACTTCTTCTCGAGCACCACGTTGCGGCCGCGGGGCCCGAGGGTCACCTTGACTACGTCGGCGAGCTTGTTGACTCCCGACTCGAGGCCACGCCGGGCCTCCTCGTTGAAGCGAAGATCCTTCGCTGCCATGTTTCAGGTTCCTCCCGGGTCAGTTGACGATGGCGAGGACGTCGCGCGACGACAGGACCAGATACTCCTCGCCGTCGAGCTTGAGCTCGGTACCGGCGAACTTGGAGTAAACGACCACATCGCCAACGCTCACATCCATGGGCAGCCGGTCACCATCGTCGTTGAGGCCACCAGGCCCCACGGCGAGTACCTCTCCCAGCTGCGGCTTCTCCTTGGCGGTATCGGGGATCACCAGACCCGATGGAGTACGCGACTCTGCGTCCTCCTTGGGCCTGACCACCACCCTGTCACCAAGAGGCTGGAGCTTCATGTCTCTCCTCCCTGTGGACGGGTTCAGGACGTGACTAGCACTCGCGTCTGCGGAGTGCTAGGTCACTTTAGCAATGTCCCTCAGGGAGTGCTAGTTGGGAGCGGACGGCGGACGGCGGACGCTTCTACCGGCTGTGGGGGCCCCGATGGCCGCACGACTTACCCGCCCGGCGAACTGCCGCCGGATGGACCCAATTTCATCCCTGGGTCGACTTGGGCGTCCCAGTCGGTGTATTGGCCTGCCAGCAGATGACCGACCCCAACGACACCGATCATGGCGGCGTTGTCGGTGCAGAGCAGAGGCGAAGGGAGGAGAAGGGTCACGCCACGGGCATCTGCCTCCTCGGCGAACCTCTGACGGAGGCGGCGGTTGGCGAGGACACCGCCGCCGCCCGAGACGGTTTGTGCCCCGGTGTCGTCTACCGCGTTGAAGGTCTTCGTCACCAGGACATCGACGATCGCCTCCTGCACCGAAGCCGCCATGTCGGGGAGCGATGGGAGGCCGCCCGCAGCCTCGGCCTTGCGGACGAAAGAGACCACCGATGTCTTGAGGCCGGAGAACGAGAGGTCGTAGCGGTGGCCGGCCAGGCCTCGGGGGAATGCGACGGCGGCGGGGTCGCCCCCGTCCGATGCGATATCGATCGCAGGGCCGCCCGGGTAGCCGAGTCCGAGAAAACGCGCCACCTTGTCGAAGGCCTCGCCGGCGGCGTCATCGATCGTGGCGCCGACCACCTCGTAGCGCCCCCAGTCGGCGAGGTGGACGATCTGACTGTGGCCACCCGACGCCAACAGCGCCACCGCAGGAGGGCCGAACTGCTCGTGCTCGAGCAGCGGCGCCATGAGGTGACCCTCCATGTGGTCCACACCGACAAACGGAAGGCGCCCGGACCAGGCCATCGCCTTGGCGAACGAGAAACCCACGAGCAGAGAACCGACCAGCCCTGGCCCCTGCGTCGCCGCCATGCCGTCGAGATCGACCGGGTGCACCCCGGCCTCGGCCAGCGCCCTGTGAGTGAGGGAGCGGATCGCCTCGACGTGGGCGCGGGCTGCCACCTCCGGGACCACCCCGCCGAAGCGCTCGTGAAGCTCCACTTGCGAGGAGAGCACGTTGGCGAGAATGCGCCGTCCCTGGACCACGGCCACAGCCGTCTCGTCGCAACTGGTCTCGAATGCGAGCACGATCGGTTCCATCACCCGAGCTCCCGGCGGATGCCCTCGAGCCTGGCGCGGTACTCCGGGCGGTCGATGTCGTGTGCCCACATGATGATGGCGTCCTCATCCCGGTAGTAGTGCTTGCGAACCCCCACCGGGCCCATACCGAATCGACGGTAGAGGTCCTGGGCGCGCCGGTTGGAGCTGCGGACCTCCAGGGTGAGGCTGCGGCCTCCGGAAGCGAGCCCGGCTTCCACCCCTGCCAGGACGAGACGGGTGCCGATACCACGGCCCGCTGACTCCGGGGCCACCGCCACGGTCGTGATGTGGGTGTCTTCCCCCACCGACATGATCCCGATGTACCCGGTCAGCCGGTCCGCTTCCTCGGCCACCAGGTACGTGCGCGATGGCTCGGCAAGCTCGTCACGGAAGATCCCCTCTGTCCAAGGGGTCGAGAAGGTGGCTTGTTCGATGGACATGACCTCGGGGAGGTCATGCTCTCTCATCGGGCGGATGGTGGTCACGGTGACTGCGGCCACGGGCCCTCCTGTCGCAACACCGCCCAGTTGATCGCCACGTCGGGTTCGCGCAGATACAGCGGCCGAATCTCATCGGGTGGCAGGAAGTCCTCGCGCTGCGCTGCGGGCTCGACAAGTCCGAGGAGCACATCCGCCGACGGGTAGCGCGGCCGTCCCTTCTTCACCCGGTGGAGTCCCCGGAGAGCCTCTTCGGGGATCTGGGGGGTGTCGCCCACGACCAGCACGTCGTCGGGGTCCGACTCGAGCAGAGCCCGCAGCCCATCGGAGTCCAGCAACTCGGGCGGCCCATCGCGCACCACCCCGCCTGGAACCGGTCGGTAGGAGGCAACGGCGAACTGCCGGCGACGGACATCCACCACGGCCACGATGTGTCGCCGTCCGGTTACCGCCCCCAGAGCAAGGCCATCGAGGCTGCTCACCGCCACAAGTGGCACCCCGAGAGCGGCGCCGAGCCCCTGGGCGGTGGAGATCCCAACCCGGATCCCCGTGTACAGCCCGGGTCCGACGTCGATCGCCACCACATCGAGGTCGTCGGGACCCCATCCCGCCTGGTCGAAGCAGAAGTCCATGGCGGCCACGATGAACCCAGCGTGACCGGTTCGATCGACACGCTCGGCAGAAGCCACCACCGCCCCGGAGTCACCCAGAGCGACCGATGAAGCCGGTGTCGAGGTTTCGATGACCAGGATCTTCATGTGGCCACCTCCCACAGCGGCCTCGACGCCCACGAGCCCAGGGGGTGCATCCGGATGAGACGGTCCCCCTCTTCGACCACCAGCAACTCGATCTTGAGATGGTCGCCGGAGATCATGCCGGCGACCGCATCGCCCCACTCGATCACGGTGACGCCGTCGATGCCTGTCTCGAGCAAATCGAGGTCGTCGAATTCACCGGTGCTCCCCAGTCGGTAGACGTCGGCGTGGGTGAGCGGTAGAAAGCCATCGTCGTAACGGCGGACAATGACGAAGGTCGGACTGGTGACCGGCTCTTCTATCCCGAGGGCCTCGCCTATCCCGGCTATGAAGGTCGTCTTGCCGGCACCCAATTCCCCGCTGAGAAGGAGCACGTCGCCGGGTCGGAGCAGCCCGGCCAGCCTACGTCCCACGGCGCGGGTGTCTTCGCCGCTGTGCGAGGTGATCTCTACCGTCACCCGAACAGCCCCAACTGAACCGACTCCGCCATCTCGGTCTCCGGCTCCGGATCCGGTTCTGGCATTGGCTCTGGGTCGAGAGCGGACATCTCGGCTTTCTGCAGCAGGCCGGCAACGAGTCCAAGGTCCTGTCGCATGGCGTCGAGGACACGGTCCCCGCCCCGCAACGCCGCCGAGGGGTGGAACGTCGGCACCAGCCAGCGATGCCACCACGGGTATGCCTGACCGCGCAGGCGAGTGATCCCGGTGTCGGTCTTCAGCAATAGCTTCGTGGCAAAGTTGCCGACGGTCACCACGACCAGCGGATCGACCAGCACCAACTGGCGGCGGAGATAGGGCTTGCACGCCTCGATCTCGGCGGGGAGCGGATCCCGGTTTCCCGGAGGACGGCACTTGAGCGTGTTGGCTATGTAGACGTCGCGATCGCAGTCGAGCCCGATCTCGCCCAAGAGACTGTCGAGCAGTTTCCCGGCGGCGCCGACGAAGGGGAGTCCCTGCTGGTCCTCGTGATAACCCGGAGCCTCGCCCACCACCATCACCGCCGCATCGGGGGATCCCCTGGAGAACACCGCCTGGGTCCTGGTCTGACAGAGGTCGCATGCGATGCACACCGCCGCCTGTTCGGCGAGTAGGCGCAACTCGGCAACCGCCACGGCGCGATCGGTGCTCATAGGGCAGAAAAGGACACTGCCTCGCAGTGTATGGCCGCAGCGCCCAACTCCGGTTTCAGAGGCCCGATGACCTTCGGATTGCTGCTTCGATGGCCCGCCCTGTCGCTTCGAATGCGGCTTCACCCAGAGCATCTGGATCGGCAGCGATATCGCCGCACGAGACGGCGAATACGGCATCCCCGTCGTAGCGGGTGTCCGCGGGCCGGAGACAGACAGCGATCGCATCCTGCGCCCGCACTGCGAGCCGGGCCAGTTCGACCCGGGTCAGACGTGCATTTGTGGCGACCACCCCCAGGGTCGTGTTGGTGTGGGGCGGAACCGGCAGCACCGGACCTCGCGCCACGGCGGGCCCACCGGTGATGGGCTCCCCCTCCAGCGTGAAGCCGTCTCCGACTCCGTTGACCACGGCGAGCGCCCCCACAACGACACCCGGCCAATCCACCGAGAACGACCCCAATCCACTCGGAAGCGGATCCTCGAAGCGCCGCCAATTGGCGACGGTGGCTCCGGCGCCTGCCCCTACCCGACCCTGCATCACCGGTTCAGCGGTGGCGGCGTCGAAGGCTGCAGCGCCTTGATCTGGGCCGGGGCGGGCAGTGGGGTCACCTCTGAGCAGGTCGAACACAACCGCTGCTGGGACGATCGGCACGAGACCGGCCGGGGTGGGATGCCCGCGGCCTTCCGCCTCGAGCCGTGCCATCACTCCATCGGCGGCGGCAAGCCCAAAGGCGCTCCCGCCTGTCAGCAAGATTGCCTGCACCTGCTCGACCCGCATCCCCGGCTGGAGAAGCGCCGTTTCCCTGGTCCCCGGGGCGGCTCCTCTGATTTCGACGGTGACGACGTTCGGCTCGGGAACCACCACCACGGTGCAACCCGTCATGCCCACCGGGTCGGTCCAGTGCCCTACCTGAACCCCGGGCACATCGGTGATCGTCGGCGGCCGGCCATTCATGCTGGGCTCGATCATGCCAGGGGCGCAGCGACAGATGGACAGACGAATCAACCAAAGAGGAACGCCACCCTCGTTTGAAGCATTTGATTCGCGGCCTGACCCAGCGGATCGCCACAGCCGCAACGTTGTCGCAATTTCCGGCTTCCCCCAGACGCTCCAGCGCCTCCGGCCAGGACGGTCCAGTGCCCGCCAGGCACCCAAGGGGAATCGGTGATCGTCTTGGCCAGGGCGACGCCCCTGGTACACGGAAGCCGCCGCGGTCAGATCGAGCGCTGATAGCTCCGGAACGAGGCGGTGCCGAGAAGCACTGCGGCGATGCAGAACAGGACGAGCAAACCCACTCGGCCGAGGACCAGCGTCCAGTCAGGGTTGGCGGAGAGCATCGCCTCGTGCGATGCCACGGCCGCCCAATCCACCGGGTTGTAGCGGGCCACGGTGGCGATCCAGTCCGGCAGGAGCGCGGCGGGCATGAAGGCGGTCGAGAGGAAGATCCCGGGCAACACGAGCAACTGGTTCATCCCGATCACCGATTCGCGCTTGCGGACACTCAGCGCGGTGGCCATCGAGATCCCACCAAACGCTGCCCCGAGCAGGACCGAGACACCGAGGAGCACGGCCGCCCCGACGATGCCTCCCTCGAAGCGGGCCCCGAGGAGCAGCGCCAGCCCGATCAGGATGAGTGCCTGGATGGTGAGCGAGATGACCTGCTGGATGTTCACCCCGTTGAGGATGGCGCTCCGACGTACCGGCGAGGTGAGCAGACGATCGAGCAACCCGCTCTCCATGTCGTCGAGCAGTCCCATACCGTTCCAGGAGTTGGCGAACATGGCTGTCATCAGCACCACTCCTGGCGCCAGGTAGGCGACATAGCTGTCGGTGGGGAACCCTGGCAGGCCGGCGACCCCCTCGAACAGGGCGGAGAATAGGAGCAGCCAGATCAGCGGCTGAGCCAGGGACGCCACCACGTACCACGGCTGGCGTACGAGTGCCTTGATGTGGCGGTGGGCGATGTACCCGGAGTGCGACAGAGCGGTCATGCGTTCCTCTCGTTCTCGTTTGTGGCGAACCTCCTGCCGGTGTGGCGGAGGAATACGTCGTCGAGTGACGGGCGGTTGACCGTGACCTCGAGCACCCGGACACCTCCGGCGTCGAGTGCGGCGAGGACCGCAGGGACCGCTTCTGCTCCCCTGTCGGCGCGAGCGTGAACGCTCCGCCCCTCCACCACCACGTCACGGAGGTGGCTGTCCACCAGTACCTCAATGGCCGACTCCACGACGTCGGGTGAGGTCAACTCGATGTGGAGGGCATCGCCGCGCATCCCGTCCTTCAACTCGCCCGGCGTGCCCTCGGCGACGACGCGTCCGTGGTCGATGATCACGATCCTGTCGGCTAGCTGATCTGCCTCCTCGAGGTAATGGGTGGTGAGGAGCACGGTCACACCCTCCACGTCACGCAGATTGCGGATCACGTCCCACAGTTCGGCGCGAACTTCCGGATCCAAACCCGTGGTGGGCTCGTCGAGGAACAGGATCTGGGGACCGTGGACCAGGGCGAGGGCAATGTCGAGGCGACGCTGCATTCCTCCCGACCACGTCTTGACCAGCCGGTCGGCCGACTCGCTCAGCCCAAACCGCTCCAACAACTCGTCGGCCCGACGGCGCGCCTCGCCTCGATCGAAGCCGTTGATGCGTGCCTGGAGAACGAGGTTCTCCCGGCCGGTGGCCTGGACATCTACGCCAGATCGCTGCGCTACGTATCCGATCGAACGACGCACCGCGTCGGGATCGGAGAGCACGTCCACGCCGGCGATCGACGCTTCACCCTCATCGGGATAGGAGAGCGTGGTGAGGATCTTCACAATGGTCGACTTGCCTGCCCCGTTTGGCCCGAGCAAGCCGAACACAGTCCCTTGCGAGACAGTGAGATCGAGTCCGTCGAGGGCGATGACACCATCGGGGTAGGTCTTGCGTAGGCCCTTGACCGAAACGATTGAATCTGTTGTTACTGGAACGGTGTTCGTCTGCATTCGAACATCATTCCACAAGCGATGGATTTTGTCAACCGCTGTTCGTGTCAAGCGAATGCCGTTCGAGCAGAGGTATCATCGGGGCATGGAGCGACGCACCGAGGATGCCGTCCCCGAGCCACCCTGGTGGGAGGTCCCGAAACGAGGCGAAGTGCGTGCCACCCTGAGCCGCGAGGCGATAGTGGACGCGGCGATCGAGGTCCTCGACACGAGTGGGTTGAACGGGCTGAGCATGCGGCGGGTGGCCGAAACGCTCGGGACCGGTCCGGCAAGCCTCTATTGGCACGTCGCCGACAAGGAGCAGCTGATCCATCTCATCCTCGATCGGGTGATGGGAGAAGTCGAGCTACCCGAGCCTGACCCGTCGCGGTGGGAGGAGCAGATCCGCGACTTCGCCAACGGGGCACGAGCCATGTTCCGGAGACACCGCGATGTGGGCCTCGCCTCACTGGGAAGGGTCCCGATGGGGCCAAACCTGATACGCATCGCAGAGTGGCTGCTGGGGTTGCTTCGTGGCGCCGGAATCCCCAACCGCCCCGCCACCTGGTTCGTCGATCTGATCGCCCTGGTCGGTGCCGCCCAATCGGTCGAGGACGACATCGCGTCGAAAGGCGATGATCCGGTGATCAACGCCATGGGTGCCTACCTGGCGGCATTGCCCGCTGAGCGGTTCCCCAACATGGCGGCGGTCGCCTCGGACATGGTCGTCGGCAGTCCCGACGAACGTTTCGAGTTCGGACTCGACCTCCTGCTGCGCGGCCTCAAGAGCTACATCGACTCAGGATCGCCGGGAGACGATCACTCCGTGTAGCGACGGGGCAAGCGGGGACCGATCTGACAGACGACCTCGTAGTTGATCGTCTCCAGCCGCTCGGCCCACTCGTCGGCGGTGATCTCGGCGGCTCCCTGGCGCCCGAGCAGAACCACCTCATCTCCGACAGACACGTCGTTGTCGCCACAATCAACCACGATCTGATCCATGGTTACGGTTCCTGCCAGCGGATGACGATGGCCGCCGATCAGCACCTCGCCGCCCCGGGCGGACAGGAGCCGCGGGTAGCCGTCGGCATACCCGATAGGCACGGTCGCCACGTTGGCGTCGCTGGGGAGGGCGCGGCGCAACCCGTAGGAGAGACGGGTAGCGGCCGGGTAGCGCCGCACCATCGATACATGCGAGACGACACGCATCGCCGGACGAAGCTCGACCGGCACCCCCCTTCCCGGCGCCGGTGACAGCCCGTATGCAGCGATGCCGAGCCGGACCATCGAAAGCCGCGATCCCGGATGGAACAGGGCGCCACCGCTGTTGGCGGCATGGCGCATCGGTGGCTCGACACCGCGCTCGGCGAGTAATGCGCTCATATCGTCAAAGAGCCCCATTTGAATGTCTGTCATCGCCCCGTCTTCCTCGGAGACGGCGAAGTGGGTCCACAGGGCGGTTAGTCGCAACGAAGGATGGGCGAGCACCGCATCCACGACCCAAGGAACCTCATGGGGATCAGCCCCCACACGATGCATCCCCGTGTCCACCTTGACGTGGACCGGGATGGTCGAGCCGGCAGCGGCGGCCAGCGCCTCGACGAACTCCACCCGGTAGACGGTGGGGATCAGACGCCATTCGATCACCTCCGCCACCTCGTCCGGTCTGGGCTCGGAGAGGAGCAAGATCGGCGACTCGATCCCCGCTTCACGCAGCCGCACCCCCTCCTCGACCAGCGCCACCGCCAGCATCGATGCACCAGCCTTCAGCGCCGCCTCGGCGACGGGGACGTCACCGTGGCCGTACCCGTCTGCCTTGACCACGACGCACACCTCGGAGGGAGCGATCAGCTCGGTGACGACCGCCACGTTGTGGGCGATCGCGCCGAGGTCCACCTCTACCCACGACGGCCTCATCGGGTCACACCTGCGTATTCGGCGATCTCGTCGAGCAGCGAACCGGCGGTGACGGTCCGCCGACTGGCGAGGGACGCCGCAGCCTTCCCGTGCCAGTGAGCCGCCGCTCTGGCTGCGACCTCGGCCTCGAGTCCCCGCGCCCAAAGCGCCCCGATCATCCCGGTGAGGACATCACCCGTCCCGATGGTGGCTAGCTCCGGCCCGCCACTGTTGACTACCCACCGCTCCCGACCGGCGACCACGGTTGGGTTGCCCTTGAGCACGATCGTCGAAGTGGTGCGAGCGGCCAATTCGGCAGCAGCAACGTGACCGGGTGCGTTTCCAACGAAGCGGCGAAACTCGCCACCGTGGGGAGTGAGCACCGTTGGCCCCGGCCGACGTGATATCAGGTCGGGAGAAGCTGCATTGATCCCGTCGGCATCGAGCACCATCGGCTTCGCCACCGAGAGCAGCAGTTTCGCCACGAACTCCTCCTGCTGCGGTCCCAATCCGGGGCCGAGAGCCACAACATCGAACCGGGTCGCCCCCTCGGCGACGGCCGCAGCGTCGGTCGGGGCGAACCGATCCCCGTCCCCGGTTGGGCGCAACAACAATTCGGGGTCGTCCGCGGCATAGCCGGCGGCGAGTCCCCCGGGACACGCCAGCGCCACCGATCCGGCGCCGAAGCGGAGAGCCGACCTGGCTGCGAGCAACGGCGCCCCGGCGATCCCGGGTGAGCCCCCGACCACCAGCACCGATCCCGAGGACCACTTGTGAGCGGTGCGACGCCTCACCGGCCGCGGTGCGTCTCCGTCCTCGCAGAGCCGAAGCTCTGGCTCCATCGCAGGCAACCCGATGTCGGCTATCACCACGTCGCCGCAGCGATCCGGACCTTCGCCGAAGAGGTGTCCCAGTTTGAGCGCCTGGAAGGTGACGGTTCGCTCCGCATGGAATGCCGAGTGCTCCACTTTCCCGGTCCCCGGATCCAGCCCCGTAGGAACGTCCACCGCCAGGACTCGGGCTCCCGATCCGATCCACCGGGTGACCGCCGCCGGTATGCCCTGACGGAACCCGCCCCCGAAGAGGGCATCGATGACCAGATCTACTGGCCGGGGCACCCCCATGGGCCCATGCGGAACGCCGACCTTCGCCGCCTCGATGGCGGCGCGCCGGGCGGCATCGGTGCGTGGAGCCTCCAGCACCTGCAGCTCGACGGCAGCCCCGCGACGTTGAAGGTGACGCGCTGCGACGTAACCGTCGCCGCCGTTGTTCCCCGGTCCTACCAATATCACGACTCGAGCGCCGTACCCAGCCCCCATCTCGGCGGCGACCCGCGCCACCGCCACACCGGCCCGCTCCATGAGCACCTCGACCGGATCGTCACTGGCACGATCAGCCGCCGCCGCCATCTCCGGGGTGAGGACGGGGATCATCGGTTGGTGTCTCCGTCCATAGGTCGGGGATGGTATTCGGGCTAGAAGACGGCGGACGGCGGACGGCGGACGGCGGACGGCGGACGGCGGACGGCGGACGGCGGCGAGGCGGCGGAGCGACGATCGTTCTTGCGTGGCTGGAGTACCGGATAGGTACCTGTGTCACGCAAGAAGATCTCTGCCCTCATCGCCAACCGTTCTTGCGTGGCTGGAGTACCGGATAGGTACCTGGGTCACGCAAGAACGTGTGTGGTCTCCTCGCCTCCCTCCAGGGGCGCTGGGAACCGTGGATCAAGGAAGTAGTGGCTGGCTAACTACGGCGCCGGTCTTGGACCCGATCAGTGTTCGCCAAGGGCGATGGCGAAGACCATGGCCGTCGTGTCGGTGTGCGTGATGCTCACCTGAACCTCGACCACGCCCAGGCTCCCCGCACGCTGTAAGGCCGAACCCATGAGACGCACGGTGGGTTTCCCGCCTCCGGTGATCTCGATGTCCTGCCAGCGGATCCGGCGCCACCCCGTGCCGAGGCTCTTCATCACAGCTTCCTTCCCGGCGAACCGGGCGGCCAGCCTCCGCGCCGGGCGGGCGAACCTCTGGGCGTAGGCGCGCTCGTGCGGAGTGAAGACCCGATCGGCGAAGCGGGGGTATCGGTCAAGCACCCGTTGGACGCGGTCGATGTCGGCCAGATCGATGCCCAACCCGACGATGCGCATGGCATCAGTCTGCCCGGTCAGGCACCAAGTGTTTGCCGCCGCGACTTCCGATGCTCCTCTGGCTGGTCACTCCACGGTGACGGTCTTGGCCAGGTTCCTCGGTTTGTCCACATCGAGGCCGTTCTGGGTGGCAACCCAGTAGGCAAGAAGCTGCAGCGGGACGACGGCGCTCACCGGGCTTATCAACTCGGGAGCCGGCGGGACCCAGAGGACCTCATCGGCCACCCGGGCGCCCTCCTCATCTCCCTCGTTGAGCACCATGACGATGGTCCCGTTGCGGGCACGCATCTCCTGCATGTTGGAAAGCGTCTTGGCGCGGACATGGCCGCCGGTGGCTACTCCGACGACGACCACATCCTTCTCGATGAGAGCGATGGGGCCGTGCTTCATCTCCCCGGCGGCGTACGCCTCGGCCCGGACGTATGCGATCTCCTTGAGCTTGAGCGCACCTTCCATCGCCACCGGGTAGGCGGCGCCCCTGCCCAGAAAGAAGAAGTCGCGCAGCCCCTCGAACCGAGCGGCAAGTGACTCCACCTCGGAGTTGCGCCGCAGTGCCTCCTCGACCTGGCGGGGCAGCGAGCGCAGGGCGTTGACCATGACTCCGATCGTCCCCGGGTCGAGCGTCCCCCGCTCCTGCGCCAGGTAGAGGGCGAGCAGCTGCATCGAGACCAGCTGCGTGGTGAATGTCTTGGTCGCCGCCACGCCGATCTCCGGCCCCGCCCGGGTATAGAGGACGGCGTGCGACTCCCGAGCCAGCGATGAGTCGACAACATTGCTCACCCCGACCACCGTCGAGCCCTGGGCAAGGGCGTACCGGGTCGCAGCGAGGGTGTCGGCCGTTTCCCCCGACTGGCTGATCCCGATGACAAGGGTGCGGTCATCGAGCACCGGGTCGCGATAGCGGAACTCCGATGCGATGTCGGTCTCCACCGGCATCCGGGTCCACCGCTCGATTGCGTACTTGGCCATCAAGCCGGCGTGATACGAGGTGCCACAAGCCACCACGAACACCTTGTCGAAGCTCCGCAATTGGTCGCGGTCAAGGGCGAGCTCGTCGAGGTGGATCCGGCCCAGGGTGTCCACCCGACCGGCGAGGGTGTCGGCGATCGCCTTGGGTTGCTCGTGGATCTCCTTGAGCATGAAGTCGCGGTAACCACCCTTCTCGGCGGCTTCGAGATCCCACTCCACGGTGCGGGTCTCGGGATCCACCTTCTCGCCGTCGAGATCGGTCACCTCGACCGAGTCTGGTCTGACCTCGACAACACGGTCGTCATCGATCACGACCATGTTCCTGGTGAAAGAGAGGAAGGCGGGGATATCCGAGGCGATGAAGTTCTCGCCATCGCCCACCCCGACCACCAGCGGGCTCCCCCGGCGGGCGCCGACGACCACCTGCGGCTCGTCGCGTCGCACGACGGCGAGGGCCAGGGCGCCCTCCGCCTTCTCCATCACCCTTCGCACCGCTTCGGCCAGTGGAAGCTCGGCCATCTCCTCGATGAGATGCGCCACCACCTCGGTGTCGGTGTCGGAGCTGAAGACATGACCCCGCAGGATGAGGTCGTCCTTGAGCTCGAGCCAGTTCTCGATGATCCCATTGTGGGCGACAGCCACCTGCTGGGCGCAGTCACCGTGGGGATGGGCGTTGCGGGTGGTGGGGGCACCGTGGGTGGCCCACCTGGTGTGACCGATTCCGGTGCTTCCTTCGGCGCCGCCTGTCACTCCGACCGCATCCACCAGGTCGGCGATCCGCCCGGCACGACGCACCACTGCCAAGACATTCCCGTCGTGGATAGCGAGCCCTGCCGAGTCGTAGCCCCGATACTCCAGGCGCTCCAGCCCGGAGATGAGAACTTCGATGGCGGGCCGCGGCCCCACATAGCCGACTATGCCGCACATGCGGTCAGCTCCTTCCCGTGTCCCGCGCTCCCTGGGTAACGGCCCAGGAGGCGCAATGCTTTAGACCGGGACGGATGCTGGCGCCGGCGATTGCGCCGGCGTCTCCACATCGGAGCGGTCTCTGTCCCCGGTGTCGCCACCGGGCTTTGCTCCACTCCGTCACGACCGTGGAAGGCCGAGAGGGCATCCGCCGAGTGGTTCGATCTTCCCTCTTCCTCGTCGCCCATCAGTGGGCCAGGCGCTGGCTGAAATCGTCCCGGTCGGCTAGGTGTCACCCTACCTGGGTCGCGGCCATATTCCATGGGTCGGGAGACCCAGGACGGCGGACGGCGGACGGAACCGGTTTTGCCCCCCTTCTTCTACTTGGGGGGTGCCCGAGGGGGGCGGCTCCGCCAGCCCCACTCGGCCTGGTTGGGGCGGCTTGCCCGGCCCAACCAGGGCAAGTGAGCGCGGCCGAAGGCTGCACGATTGGAATCCACGGCGGCGAAGCCCGCCGGGCACCCTCAGCCGAGTTCGGCTGCTACTACCTCGGCGAGGTCCTCGGCGGTGGCTCGCGCTGTCGCCTCGTCAGATGCCTCGACCATCACCCTGGCAAGTGGCTCGGTCCCTGAGGCGCGCACCAGGATTCTCCCATCGTTGCCGAGGCTCTCCTCGGCGCGCCGCACCGCCGCCCAGACGGCATCGGACTCGCCCAACCGGTCCCGGTCGAGAACGCGCACGTTCAACAGCACTTGGGGGAACTCGGTGATCGCCTCCTTGCGGAGGGTGCGTAGATCACTCCCTGTGGCGGCCACGACCTCGAGGAGCAGCATTCCGGTGAGCAACCCGTCGCCTGTTGGTGCCAACTCCGAGAAGATGACATGTCCCGACTGCTCGCCACCGAGCACCACCCGGCGGGCACGCATCTCCTCCATCACATAGCGGTCGCCCACTTGCGTCTCGATCACTTCGATTCCATGGGCCTGCATCGCCTTGCGGAACCCGAGGTTGGCCATCACGGTCGTCACCACGGTGAGTGGGTGCAACCGTTCGGCCGCCGCCCAATGTCGGGCGATGATCGCCATCACAACGTCACCGTTGGCCGGCACGCCGTCCTCGTCCACAGCAATGAGCCGGTCGGCGTCGCCGTCGAACGCCAGACCGACCCTGCCCCCTACCTGGGATGCCAGGAAGTCGGTGTGGGTAGCGCCGCAACCGAGATTGATGTTCAGTCCATCTGGCTCGGCGGCGATCAACTTCACCTCGGCGCCGAGTCGCTCGAACAGCAGCGGCGCTGCCCGGTGTGCCGCACCGTTGGCGCAGTCGAGCACCACCGGCAGACCGGTCAACGGAACCCGGGCAAGCCCGGCGAGGTGCTCCACATAGATGTCGAGGGCTTCGTCCAGGTCGGCTCTCATCCCGACGCCCTCGCCGGAGAGTGGGTTTCCGTGCTCTCCGGAGCGGAGGATTCGCTCGATTTCCTCCTCTTGGGAGTCGCTCAGCTTGGAGCCGTCGGTCGCAAGCAGCTTTATCCCGTTGTCCTCGGCCGGGTTGTGCGAGGCCGAGACCACCGCACCCATCGCCGCACCGGTGGCAGCGGTGAGGTGGGCGATCCCGCCCGAGGTGAGCACGTTGACGTCCACCGTGTCGATGCCGGCGGAGTGAAACCCCGCTTGGAGCGCCGCCGAGAGCATGCCGCCCGATCGCCGCGTGTCCCGGCCAACAAGCACCGGTCCGCTGTCGAGCACCGCTGCGGCCGCCCGGCCCAAAGCCAGCGCCAGATCGGCGGTCAGTTCGGTATTGGCCACACCACGGATGCCGTCGGTCCCGAAGAGACGAGACGCTCCGCCGAGGTCGCTCGAAGGCACCGGTCGGTGCCCTACCGCTTGGTGTACTGCGGCGCCCGGCGGGCCTTCCTCAACCCGTACTTCTTGCGCTCGACGCGCCGGGCGTCACGGGTGAGGAAACCGCCGCGCTTGAGCACAGGTCGCAACTCCGGGTCGTAGTCCACTAGTGCGCGGGCGATACCGAGCCGGAGGGCGTCCGCTTGACCCGTGGTGCCCCCGCCTTCGAGCCTGGCGTGGACGTCAAAGCGTCCGATCACCTGCGCCACCTGGAGCGGCTCCATGACTCGGATGCGCTGCGCCATCGTCGGGAAGAAATTCTCCAACGCACGGCCGTTGAGGACGATCTGGCCGGAGCCGTCGTAGAGACGGACACGAGCGACCGACTCCTTGCGGCGGCCGGTGGCCTGGACGAGGGGCTGTGCCATCAGGCTTCCACCTTTCGGAGATCGATGGCATACGGCTGAGGGCGCTGCGCCTGGTGCGGATGGTCAGGCCCTGCGTAGACCTTGAGCTTGCGGTGCATCGCCCGACCCAATCGATTCTTGGGGAGCATCCCCCGCACTGCCCGCTGGATCACCGCTTCGGGTCGGCGTTGGATCAACCGCTCGAACGACTCCTCGCGCAGCCCGCCCGGGTAACCCGAGTGGCGGTAGTAGATCTTCGATTGGCTCTTACCCGAGGTCACCGCGACCTTGGCTGCGTTGACGACGATCACGAAGTCACCGGTGTCGACATGCGGGGCGAATTGGGGCTTGTGTTTGCCACGCAACAGCCGGGCTATCTCGGTGGCGAGGCGGCCTAGCGGGAGGTCGGCGGCGTCGATCTCATGCCAGACGCGCTCCACCTCGCCTGGACGTGGCGAATAGGTGGATTGCAGCTTCGGCTTCATGGAGAACCTTCGGGTCCGCGGAGGAGCGCCCGCCGGACGGCGAGCAGAGATGATGCTAGATGAGCCCGGCCACCATCGCCAATCGCCCGCCCGTCGATTTACCCGGCAAGCTCGGCTACATCGAGCAGGTCGGCCACGCTCCCCACCACTCCGATCCTGGGTTGGCTTTGCTCGTTCTGTGGGCTCGGGGCGTTGCTGTGTGACCGCTCGAACCCTGGGTTGGCCGGACTGGTTCTGTGGGCTCGGGGCGTTGCTGTGTGACCGCTCGAACCCTGGGTTGGCCGGACTGGTTCTGTGGGCTCGGGGCGTTGCTGTGCGACCGCTCGAACCCTGGGTTGGTAGCTACCCACAGGGTCTCCAACTCTGGGTTGGTGGAGCCCCAGCGGGTCCACCAGGTAGACCCGCGCCAGCCCGGCGGCGGAAGCGCCGCCTATGTCGTGATGCGGGGAGTCACCCACGTACCAGGTGGATGAAGCGGGCACATCGAGTCGTTCGAGAGCAATGGCGAAGATACGAGGATCGGGCTTCGAGACTCCGACAAGGTGGGAGTCGACCACCGTCTCGAACATACCGTCGAACCCGGCGGTCACGAGTTCCTCGGCCACCGTCCCGTCTGAGTTGGAGACCACCGCTATCCGGATGCCCCGTGAATGAAGTCGGCGCACGGATTCGACGGCCCCGGCCAAGCCGTGGTGCCACAGCCAGCGCCCCCCGTCCACGGCATCGAGAACCCCGTCTGTGACCTCGATACCGCACAGATCGAGAAAGCGACGGATCCACCAGTCCCAGTGCACCTCCGCCGCTGCGGAGAGCAGAGCGGAGAACTCGGCCATGGCCCGGTAATGGGCGGCGGTGACCCGAACCTGTTCCGGTACTGAAGCGCCGAGCGGTGCGAGCCGATCCGCCAAGGTGACGGCATCGATCACGACGAGCGTGCCGCCCGCATCGAACAGGACGGCCTCGGGTCGCCGATCACTCATCGGGCCACTCCCTGTAGCCGACCTGCCAGAGGGTCAGCCCGTGCGGGGGGGCCACCCGGCGCGCTGCTGAGCGGTCTCGGCTCTCGATCGTGTCCGGGACCGCATCGGCGTCCATCCGGCCTCTACCTATCTCGGTGGAGAGTCCGGCGATCGACCGGACCATCTGATGGCAGAAGGAACTGGCGGAGATGGCGAGTGTGGCGACCTGGTCTTGTCCTTTCGTCCAACCGGCCTCGAGCACCCGACGCCGGGCGGTGCCGCCCGGCGGGACCCGACAGAAGGAGGCGAAATCGTGCTCCCCCACCAGATGGGAGACAGCGGCGTCCATGGCGCCCACGTCGAGCGGGTCTGGGTAGTGCCATGTCGTAGCGGCGAGAAACGGATCGGGAATCTCGGCGGTGAGCACCCGATAGCGGTAAGAGCGCCAACGTGCCGAGAAGCGGGCATGGAAACCATCCTCGACCAACCGGCAGGAGGCCACCGCCACCTCGGGCCCGAGCAGGCTGTTGAGCCCGTTGACCACTTTGGATTCCTGCACCTGCTCGGGTAACTCGAAGCTGGCCACCTGGGCCTGGGCATGGACGCCGGAATCGGTCCGCCCTGCCACTGACAGCACCAAGTGCTCTCCGGTGATGCGACGCAGTGCCGACGCCAGTTCGCCCGCCACGGTCCTTACCCCGGGCTGCACCGCCCAGCCGTGGAAGCCGCCGCCCAGGTAGGCCAGGTCGAGGCGGTAGGTGGGCACGCAGCGTCAGAAGAAGATGCCGCCGCCGAAGAGCACCGAGATCCCGGCCCAGATGGCGAACCCGAGTAAGGCGGTGAGCCAGGCCTGCTGGCGGGGAAGCTCCATTGTCTGCTCCACCGCCACGGACAGCACCACGAGGAACCACGCCCAAAGCAGGAGCACGACGATGGTGGCCGCCAAACCAAGCCCAGTCTGCGAAACGACGAGAAAGAGGATCGGTCCCAGCAGGAGGAGAGGGGCGTGGGCGAACCCAGTGGAGGCCAGCAGCTTCTGGAAGTCGGCACGGCCCCCGAACACACGGCTCCCAAGGAGGAACACGGCAAAAGTGAGGATCACCCAACCGAATAGAGCTCCGATGACGTTGCTCACCACGACGAAGAGGCCGATCGACCCGGCGGCGACGAGCACCGCCGTCCACAGCAGAGCGGAGACCAGGGCTACCACCACCAGGGCGTTAGCCACCGCCGAGCCGTCGAAGTAGAGCTCGGTGTAGACCGAGCGATCGAGGCGGGCGGCTCGCGCCGCTTGTCTGAGCATGGAGCGGACAGGATAGGAGCGTCGAGTCAGGCCGGTGGACGGCTCAGAGACGGCGCAACCTCACACCGACGACCGAGTGGTCGGCCGCCTTCTCCAGGATGAGTCGGGCGCGCTCCTTCGTCGGTGCGATGTTCTCCGACAGGTTCCGTCCGTTGATGTCGCGCCAGATGCGGAGTGCGGTCACCTTCGCTTCGTCGTCACCGAGGCTGCTCCAATGGTGGAAGTAGGAGCCGGGGTCCTGGAAGGCGGTGCTGCGGAGTGTGAGGAAACGCTCGACATACCAATCTTCGACATGACTCTCGACGGCATCGACGTATATCGAGAAGTCGAACAGGTCGGAGACGAACAGCCGGTCTCCCTCGCCGGCTTGGAGGACGTTGAGCCCCTCGACGATGAGCACATCGGGCCGGTCGACGACCTGGGATTCGCCGGGGACGATGTCGTAGCTGTGATGGGAGTACACCGGTGCCTCCACCACGGAGGCACCCGACTTGACCTCTGTGAGGAACGAGACGATCCGCCGTCGGTCATAGCTCTCGGGGAACCCTTTGCGCTCCATGAGACCACGGGAGGACAACACGGCGTTGGGGTAGAGAAACCCGTCGGTTGCGATCAGGTCGACGTGCCGGTGCGACTCACCGTGGCGGAGGAGCGCCTGGAGAATCCGTGCCGTCGTCGACTTTCCTACGGCTACCGAGCCAGCGATTCCGATGACGAAGGGGACCCTCTGTGCGGGATTGCCTAGAAACGTGTCGGTGACCCGGAACAGCTCCTGGCTGGCGGTGACGTATAGGCTGAGCAGCCGGGCGAGCGGAACATAGATGTCCGCCACCTCGTCGAGCGACACCCGCTCGTTGATCCCCGCCAGCTCATCGAGATCCGCTTCGGTGAGGGTCAAAGGTGAGCTCTCCCGAAGCCGCGCCCACTGGGCACGTGTGAAGTCGAGAAAGATGTCTTCGGTATTGAGTATCGGGTATTGAGTAATGGGTACTGGTCTTATTTCTAAGTACCAAGTACTAAGTACCAAGTACTTGCTGGTCTGAGCGTCAGCTCAGACCAGCTCTATGACCGCCATCTCAGCGTTGTCACCGCGCCACGGTCCGGTACGGACGATCCTGGTGTAACCGCCGGGACGGCCCGCATACTTCGGGGCGACCTCATCGAACAGCTTCGTCACCACCTCGGTGTCCTGGATCACAGACAGAACCTGGCGCCTGGCGTGGAGGGTCCCCAGCCTCGCCTTGGTGATGAGCTTTTCGGTCACCGGCCGAACCGCTTTGGCGCAGCGTCACGGTGGTGGTCAGCTTGCCGTCCCAGATGAGGGACGAGGCCAGGTTGGCCAGGATCGCCTTCTCGTGCGACGCGCTGCCCCCGAGGCGCGGTCCCTTGCGGGGGGTGGGCATCAGCCGCGTACCTCGTTCGAGCTGGTCAGGCTCAGCCCCAGCTCGTCGAGCTTCGGCGATGACCTCCTCCAGGCTCTTCTGCCCGAAGTTGGTGATGTTGAGCAGGTCGTCGGGGGTGCGCTCGATGAGCTCCCGGACCGTCTTGATCTGGGCACGGCGCAGGCGGTTGCCGCGGCCGCTCGGAGAGGTCGAGTGCCTCGATGGGAAGCTCGAGGTCGGGTGAGCCCGACTCGGTGGGTGCCACCTCGCCCAACTCGAGACCGATTCCGGTGCCGAGGTCGGCGAACAAGGCCGAGCAATTCACGGAGCGTCTTACCCGCCGAGGACACCGCTTCGCCTGGGTTGATCGCACCGTTGGTCTCCACGTCGAGCACGAGACGGTCGAAGTTGGTCATCTGGCCGACCTGCGTGCTCTCCACCCGGTAGGCGACGGTCTTGACCGGCGAGAAGATCGAGTCAATCGGGATGATCCCGATGGCGTCTGCCGACTTGTTGCGATCGGCGCTGCGATACCCGACACCCGGACCCACGGTGAGCTCCATTTCGAACCTGGCGTTGGCCGACAGAGTCGCGATGTGGAGATCGCCGTTGACGATCTCGACACCAGCCGGAACCTTGAGTTGGCTGGCGGTCACATCGCCAGGCCCCTTGGCCGAGAGGTAGAGCGTGTGCGTGTCGGTGTCCTGGAGACGGACCACGATCTGCTTCACGTTGAGGATGATGTCCACCACGTCTTCGACGACGCCGGGGACGGTTGAGAACTCGTGTTGCACCCCTTCGATCTGGAGCGAGGTCACCGCGGCTCCGGGGATTCGGGAGAGAAGGGTGCGGCGCAGGGTGTTGCCCAGCGTGTAGCCGAAACCCGGCTCCAGCGGCTCAACCAGGAACCTGGAGCGGTAGTCGGAGACAGGCTGCTCTTCGATCTGCGGTCGTTGGACGATCAGCACTGGGAATCCCTTCCGGGTGGGTGTGGGGTTACTTGGAGTAGAGCTCGACGATGAGCTGCTCTTGGATCGGTGTGTCGATCTGGGCCCTGCTGGGCAGCTCATTGATGACGACGCGACGGGCATCGGCCTCGACCCCGAGCCATTCGGGGATCGCGCGGTTGATCGTGTCGACGGACTGCTGGACGACGAACAGGTTGGCGCTGCGCTCCTTGAGCGTGACCACATCGCCCTGCCGAACCTGGTACGAAGGGATGTCGACCTTCTTGCCATTCACCTGGAAGTGTCCGTGGTTGACCAGCTGGCGCGCCTGGGCACGGGTGGATGCAAAGCCCGACCGGTAGACGACGTTGTCGAGCCGGCACTCGAGCATGCGGAGCAGGTTCTCACCGGTTATGCCCTGCTGACGTGCCGCGTTCTTGTAGTAGTTGCGGAACTGGCGCTCCAGCACCCCGTACATGTAGCGGAGCTTCTGCTTCTCCTGGAGCTGGACGAGGTAATCGCTCTCGCGGATGCGGCCCTTGCCGTGCTCCCCTGGTGGATAGGGCCGACGATCGGCGGCGCACCGCTTCGATTGGCAGAGTGGCGTGCGCGCCCGGCGGCAGGCCTTGTGGGTGGGTCCGGTATAGCGGGCCATGGCTCAGCGCCCCCGCCGCTTCTTGGGACGGCATCCGTTGTGGGGCATCGGGGTGACGTCGCGGATGCTCGACACCTCCATACCCATGTTCTGCAGCGTGCGCACCGCGGTGTCGCGGCCCGACCCGGTGCCGCTCACCACGACATCGAGTTTGCGGATCCCGTGCTCGCCGGCACGCCGCGCTCGCTTCCTCGGCGGCAACCTGGGCGGCATAGGGAGTCGACTTGCGTGAACCCTTGAAACCAACCGAGCCACCCGAAGACCAGACAACCGTGTTGCCCAGTGTGTCGCTGATCGTGATGATCGTGTTGTTGAAGCTCGCCTTGATGTGGGCGTGCCCGTGGGAGATGTTCTTCCGCTCCCGCCGGCGGACCCTTTTCTGCTCCTTGACCAAGCCTGGGGCTCCTCTACTTCTTGATCTTCTTCTTGCCGGCGATCGCCTGGCGCGGGCCCTTGCGGGTCCGGGCGTTGGTGTGGGTGCGTTGGCCCCTCACCGGCAGGCCTCGACGGTGGCGGATGCCCTGGTAGCACCCGATCTCGATCTTGCGTTTGATGTTCTGCTGGACGTCTCGTCTGAGATCCCCCTCGACCCGGTAGTTCTGCTCGATGAACCGCCGGATCCTCATCACCTCGTCCTCGGTGAGGTCGCGGATCTTGGTGGTCGAGTCGATGTCGAGGTGGTGTGAAATCTCCAGCGAACGGGTGCGGCCGATCCCGTATATGTAGGTCAGACCGAATTGGAGTCGTTTCTCACGTGGCAAATCCACACCGGCGATTCGAGCCATTCAATTCACCCCTGACGCTGCTTGTGACGCGGGTTGCTGCAGATCACCCAGACGCGACCACGACGCCGGATGATCCGACACTTCTCGCACATCTTCTTGGTGGAAGGGCGTACCTTCATCGCTGGCTTCCTCACCTGTATCGCCGAAACTGGACCGCTCCTCGGGGTGCGCCAGGGGTTTCGCGCCATCATCGACCAACGCGTTCGAGCGAGTGGTCGACGGCGACTCCGATGGCGTCCCCGCAGAGTGCAACTGCCAGCCCGTAGGGGCGTGAGACTTTTCGGTCCAGGCGGACCGACGCACCCAGATTAGCCTCCAAGAACCGTCTGGACAAACTCGGTGGTGGCGTCTTCCTTCGCCAGGGTGAGCACCTTGGTTCCCTCCTCTGTGAGGGCGATCGTGTGCTCGAAATGGGCCGAAAGGGCGCCATCGGCTGTGACCACTGTCCAGCCATCCGGCATGACACGTGTCTCGGCCGTTCCCAGGTTGAACATTGGCTCGATACAGATCGACATGCCCGTCCGGAGCTTGAGGCCTTTGCCCGGTGTCCCATGGTTGGGGACCTGGGGGTCCTCGTGCATCTGTCTGCCGATCCCATGCCCTACGTACTCGTGAACCACGCCGTACCCGGCACCTTCCCCTATCTCCTTGACCGCCGAGCCGATGTCCCCCAACCGGGCACCGGCACGGACCTGGGCGATCCCGGCCCACAGCGCCCGCTCGGTGGCCTCGATGAGGCCCTGTACCTGCGGAGGGACCTCGCCGACGGCGAATGTGACCGCAGCGTCGCCGTGATACCCCTCGTATATCGCCCCGGCATCGATCGACAGGATGTCGCCGTCCCTCAACCGGTAACGGTCAGGGATCCCGTGGACGATGACGTGGTTGGGAGAGGCGCAGATGCGCGCCGGAAAGCCGTGGTAACCGAGGAACGACGGAGTGCAATCCCGCGAGCGCAGCACCTCGGCGGCAACGTCGTCGAGTTCGAGCATGCTCACGCCGACCGTCGCCTCGGCCCGGACGGTCCGCAGCACATCGGCCACGCACGCACCGGCGACGGCCATCTTCTCGAACTCGTGGCTCGACTTGATGGTGATCATGGGCGGCCAATGATCGGACGGCGGACGGCGGACGGCGGACGGCGGCTCATGCTTCGAGGACCTTCAGGATTCGCTCTGTTATCTCGTCCACACCACCGGAGCCATCGACCACAATGACGACTCCCCGGTCCTTGTAGAGGTCGACCAAGGGTGCAGTCTGCTCTTGATAGACACTAAAGCGGGTACGGATTGCCTCCTCGGTGTCATCGGCCCGACCTCTGGCCAGGATGCGGCGCACCAATTCGTCCTCATCAACCTCGAAGACGACGACCCGATCTAGCGGCTTGTCATCGAGAAGCACGTCGAGGGCCTCTGCCTGACCCGGTGTGCGGGGAAACCCGTCGAGGATGAAGCCATCGGCAGCGTCCTCTGCGGCAGAGCGCTCGGCGAGCATGGCGATGGTGATCTCGTCGGGAACGTACTCGCCCGCCTCCATGATCTCCTTCACCCTCAGCCCCAAGCCGGTCCCCTCGGCGACGTGGCGGCGGAACATCTCCCCGGTGGATACGTGGGGGATGCCCAGATGCTCGGCGACGCGCGCTGCCTGAGTCCCCTTCCCCGCTCCCGGCGGCCCCAGAAACAGGAGCCTCATTGGCCGCCCTCTGGGCGGCAGTACTCAATACTCAGTACCCAGTACTCAGTACTGACATGACCGAAGGTCATGTCAAGAATCCCTCGTAATTCCGCATGGTGAGCTGGCTCTCGATCTGCTTCATCGTCTCGAGAGCGACTCCGACGACGATCAGGATCGACACCCCGCTGAGCCCGATCTGGATGCCCCAGATGATTCCTGCGATGGCAGGAAGAACCGCGATGAAACCGAGGAACATCGAACCGGGGAGCGTGATGCGGTTGAGAATGTGCGCCAGGTATTTGGCCGTCTCCCTCCCCGGCCGGACACCGGGAATGAAGCCGCCCTGCCGCTGGATCATCTCCGCTTGGCGGGCAGGATCGAACTGGATCGACGTGTAGAAGTAGGTGAAGAAGATGATCAGTACGAAGAGGGTGACGACATACACCCAGCTCTGCGGGTTGGCCAGCGTGTCGTTGACGAACCGGAACATGCCCGCCACCACGGTGTTGTCCGAGGGGATGGCGCTCACCAGTAACGACGGGATGACGAGGACGCTGGTGGCGAAGATCACCGGGATCACCCCGGCTGTATTGACCTTGAGCGGTATGTAGGTGCTCTGCCCGCCCATCATCCGGCGTCCCCGCACACGCTTGGCGAATTGGATTGGGATCCGCCGCTGCCCTTGGTCCACATAGATGATGGCGACAATCATCGCCAGGAAGACCAGACAGATGAGGACAAACCTGATGATCCGCCCAATGGCGGCGGTCGCTCCCCAGATCTGGCCAAAAAGGAAGGGGAACTGGCTGACGATGCTGACGAAGATGAGCAGCGACATGCCGTTGCCGATCCCGCGCTGTGTGATCAACTCGGCCAGCCACATGATGAACGCCGTGCCCGCCGTCATGGTGAGCACCATCAGTGCCACCCGTCCCGCGCTGTAATCCGGGATGAGGTCGATCCCGCCGGTGAAGGCGCCGCTGTGGAAAAGGAACACGTAACCGACCGATGTCACCAGCGCCAGTCCGACGGTGACGTACCTGGTCCATTGGGTGATTATCCGCCTTCCCGACTCACCCTCCTCCTGAAGGGCCTGAAAGCGGGGAATGACCACCGTGAGCAACTGCATGATGATGCTGGCGGTGATGTAGGGCATGATCCCCAGCGAGAACACCGAAAAGCTCTCCAGGGCTCCGCCCGAGAACAGGTTGAGCAGGCCGTAGATCCCGCCCTGTTGTGAGACCGAAGCCACCCGCTCCACCGCGTCGAGATCGATGCCGGGAACCGGTATCGACGCCCCGAGTCGGTAAACGGCGAAGATGGCCAAGGTGAAGAGGATCTTCTTCCGAAGATCCGGGATGGTGAACATGTGCCGATAGACGGCGAGCATCAGTGCCTCGGACTTCCGTCTTCCGTCTTCCGTCTTCCGTCCGCGGAGCTCATGAAATGAGCTCCGTCGTTCCTCCTGCGGATTGGATCTTCTCGGCGGCGCCCTTGCTGAAGGCGTGGGCTCGGACGGTGAGGGCGCGGTCGATCTCGCCCTCGGCGAGGACCTTGACCCGACCCCGCTTCTTGACCATGCCCCGCAGGCGCAACTCGTCCGGTGTCACCACCGCTTTCGCCGGGAAGTCATTGAGTCTGGCGACGTTCACCACGGTGAACGACTCCTTGTTGGGGTTGGTGAAGCCGCGGATCTTTGGAAGGCGGCGCGCCAGGGGCGTCTGACCGCCCTCGAAGTACAGCGACACCTCGCCACGCGCCTTGAGCCCCTTGGTTCCTCGACCTGCGGTCTTGCCGCGCCGTCCGCCCTCCCCGCGGCCGACCCTGATCGGCGCCTTCTTCGACCCCGGAGCGGGCTTGAGGTGGTGGAGCTTGAGCTGGCGGCGGCCGCTCGTCTCGTTCTCAGTCATGTCTCACGACTCGTCTTCTGGGGCAACCACCACAAGGTGGTTCACCCGGTGGATCATGCCACGGATCTCGGGAGTGTCGCGATGCTGAACCGACTGACGCAAGCGGCGCAACCCCAGCGTGCGAACCGTCGCCCGGTTCTTGGGCTTCTCGCCGATGGTGCTCTTGACCAACGTCACGATGATGGTGGTATCGGCCACGCTCACTCCCCGGTCCTGACTCGCATCGCCTCGGTCGAGCGGTAGGCGGCGAGCAACGCTGGTGGCACCAGATCCTCGGGTCGCTTGTTGCGGAGCTTGGCGACCTCGTCGGGGCGGCGCTGCCTGGCAAGCCCGTCGACGGTCGCCTTGGCCACGTTGAGGTGGGTGGGCGATCCGAGCGACTTCGCCAGCGCATCGCGTATCCCCGCCGCCTCCAAGATCTGACGGACGGCTCCCCCTGCGATGACCCCGGTACCTGGTGCGGCGGGCTTGAGCAGAACGCGCGAGGCGCCGTGCTCACCGATTATTTGATGAACGAGCGTGGTGCCGGCCATAGGCACAGTGAACATCGAGCGGCGGGCGAGCTCCATCCCCTTCTGGATCGCGGCGGGGACTTCTTTGGCCTTGCCGTAACCGATCCCTACCCGACCCTGGCCGTCTCCCACCACGACGAGCGCGGTGAACGAGAACCGGCGGCCACCTTTGGCCACCTTGGCGACGCGGTTGATCTGGACGACCCGCTCGTCGAGCGCCTGTGCTTCAGCCATGCTTAGAACTCCAGTCCTGCTTCTCGAGCGGCGTCCGCCAGCGCCTTGATCCGTCCGTGGAAAGCGAATCCCCCCCGATCAAACACCACGGCGCTCACTCCAGCAGCGGTGGCACGCTCGGCGAGGAGCTTGCCGACCTCGGCGGCGGTCTCGGTGCTCAGATTCCGCTCCCGCAACGCGGCCTCCTGTGACGACGCCGCAGCCAGCGTGGTGCCGGCAACATCGTCCACCACCTGCGCGTAGATGTACCGGTTGCTCCTGAACACCGCCAGACGGGGCCGCTCCACCGAGCCGCGCACGTGCTTCCGAACCCGGTCGTGGCGTCGCAACCTTGCTGCGCTCCGTGTCGTCTTCATCGTGCGGCACCTGCCTTGCCTGCCTTGCGCCGCACAACCTCGTCGGTGTAGCGGATGCCCTTGCCCTTGTAGGGCTCTGGCGGCCGCACCTTGCGGATGTCGGCGGCAACCTGGCCGACCTTTTCCTTGTCGATCCCCGACACCACGATCCGGGTGGGCTCGGGGACCTCGAAGGTGATCCCCTCTGGCGCATCGACCCGCACCGTGTGGCTGTAACCCACCTGCAACTCAATGGTCGAGCCCTGGAGCGCCGCCCTGTATCCGACGCCGACGATTGTCAGTTCCTTACGAAATCCCTCGGACACTCCCAACACCATGTTGGCCAGCAGGGCGCGCGACAGCCCGTGGAGGGCACGCGATTCTCGCTGGTCGTCCTGTCGGGCCACGCTGGCGTTGCCGTCCTCCACCGCGATGCCGACGCGATCGGGGAAGTCGCTGCTCCAGGGTTCCCATGGGTCCCTTGACGGTGACCCTGGACCCAGCCACGGCGACCTCGACCCCGGCAGGCACCGGGACGGGCATCTTGCCGATTCGGCTCATCTCACCACACCTCACACACGATCTCGCCACCGAGGCTGCGCCGGCGTGCCTCACGATCGGTGAGCAGACCCTGCGAGGTGGATACGATGACCACCCCTAGGCCGCCCTGGGCGCGGGGCAGCTCGGAGGAGCCCCGGTAGACCCGATGCCCAGGCTTGGAGACGCGGCGGATCCCGTTGATCACCTTCTCCCGGCTTGGCCCATATTTGAGCCTGATGGTGAGCTCGCGCCCCGGCCCCTTCGGCTGGACGTCGAACGAGTCTACGAATCCCTCGGAGGCGAGGATGCCGGCGATCGCTTCTTTCATCTTCGACGACGGGATGCTCACCGTCGGGTGGGCCACCATCACGGCGTTACGCACGCGGGTGAGCATGTCGGCGACAGGGTCGGTCATCATCTCACCACGCTGCCTTCCTGACGCCGGGGAGCTCGCCCCGCTGCGCCAGCTCTCGAACACAGATACGGCACATCCCGAAATCGCGCAGATAGGCGCGCGCCCGGCCACACCGCTTGCAGCGGGTGTAGCCACGCACCGCGAACTTGGGCTTGCGGTTGGCCTTAATTACCAATGACTTCTTGGCCATCAGGCCCTCGCCTCCTGTCGGAATGGGAACCCGAAGGCATCGAGGAGCGCCTTGGCGCCCGCGTCGTCAGATGCCGTGGTGCAGATGGTGATGTCCATCCCCCGCACCGCTCCCACCTTGTCGTAGTCGATCTCGGGGAAGATCAGCTGCTCGGTGACCCCGAATGTGTAGTTGCCGTTGCCGTCGAACGAGCGCGGGCTCAGCCCGCGGAAGTCGCGGATCCGGGGGATGGCGATCGCCACCAGCCGGTCGAAGAAGTCCCACATCCGGTCGCCGCGCAGGGTCACCGAGGCCCCGACCGGCATCCCCTGACGCAGCTTGAAGGACGCGATCGACTTCCGGGCGCGGTTGACCCGCGGCCGCTGACCGGTGATGAGCGCCAGCTCCTCGCTGGCCGAGTCCACCTGCCCCGGGTTCTGGACCCCCTCGCCCACCCCCATGTTGACCACGATCTTGGAGAGCCGCGGGATCAGCATGACGTTCTCCACGCCGAGGTCCTCACCGAGCTTGGGTGCGACCTCCTGTACATACCGCTCCTTGAGCCGAGAGGTCACAGGTCACCCCCGCACTTGCGGCAGATACGGAGCTTCTTGCCCTTGTCATCGAAACGTGCCCCGATTCGCGTCGGACCGCACTCCGGGCAGATGATCATCACGTTGGAGACATCGATTGGCATGTCCTTGTCGATGATCCCGCCTTGCATGGTGCGCCCCGTCGCTCTCTGGTGCTTCTTGGCGGTGTTGACGCCCTCGACGATCACCTTGTGTCGGGTTGGGATGACGCGCGAGACGCGCGACTCCTTGCCCGAGTCCTTGCCGGCGATCACCTTGACCCGGTCCCCCTCTTTGATCCCGAGCGCCATCACAACACCTCCGGGGCGAGCGAAACGATCCGCATGAAGCGCTTGTCGCGCAACTCGCGGGCCACCGGGCCGAAGATGCGTGTGCCCCGTGGTTGCTGGTTGTTGTCGATGATCACGCAGGCGTTGTCGTCGAAACGGATGTAGGTGCCGTCGAGGCGGCGCGATTCTTTGGCGGTGCGGACCACGACCGCCTTGACAACATCGCCCCGCTTCACCGTCCCACCCGGGATGGCGTCCTTCACTGCCCCGACAATGGTGTCGCCGAGGCCGGCGTAGCGACGAGTCGAGCCGCCCAGGACACGGATACAGAGAAGCTCGCGAGCTCCGCTGTTGTCCGCCACCTTGAGCCGGGACTCCTGTTGGATCATCTAGCTCGCTCGACTATCTCGGTCACTCTCCACCGCTTGGTCCGGGAGATGGGCCGGGTCTCGGTGACGCGTACCGTGTCGCCGATCTTGGCCTCGTTCGCCTCGTCATGGGCGTGGAGCTTGACGCTCCGTCTGATGGTCTTGTCGTACCTGGGGTGGCGGGTGGAGTTGCGAACCTCGACGGTGACCGTCTTGTCGCGCAGGTCGGAGACCACCACGCCAACGCGGGTCTTCCGCCGTCCACGCTCTGAGCTCTCGGTCATCGTCCTCTCCTCAGTCGCCTCTTCTTCTCCTCCGGCTCCGCAGCCGGTTCCCCATCCATGGGTTCGGCAGTGGCAGCCTCGATCTCGACAGCGGCTGGCTCTGGCGCCTCTCGTGGATCGGCTTCCGCCTTCCGTCTTCCGTCTTCCGTCTCTCTGTGGTCTCCGCCCACAGAAGCTTTCCAGGCGTCGATCTCCTGCTGTCGCATCACCGTGAGGATGCGCGCCACGTCCTTCTTGACGTGGGTGAGCCGAGCCGTGTTGTCCAACTGGTTGGTCGCCAGCTGAAACCGAAGGTTGAACAGCTCAGCCTTGGCATCGTCCAACCGCTCGGTCAGTTGCTTGGCGGTGAGCTTCCGCAGGTCGGTGGCGGTGGCCTTCTCAGCCATCACGCCTCCTCTCGGGTGACAAACCGCGTCTTCACGGGGAGCTTGTGCCCCGCTTTGCGCATCGCCTCGCGTGCCAGGTCTTCGGGAACGCCGGAAAGCTCGAACATCACCCGGCCCGGCTTGACGACGGCGACCCAGAACTCGGGATTGCCCTTGCCCGAGCCCATCCGGGTCTCGGCCGGCTTCTGCGTGATCGGCTTGTCGGGGAAGATCGTGATCCAGACCTTGCCGCCACGGCGGATGGTTCGGGTGATCGCGATACGGGCAGCCTCGATCTGGCGCGCCGTGACCCATGCCTCTTCGAGCGACTTCAACCCATAGTCGCCGAAGGACACGTTGGTCCCGCCTTTGGCCATCCCTGTTCGACGGCCGCGATGTTGCTTGCGGTACTTGGTCCGCTTTGGCATCAACATGGCCGGCTCGCTTTCCTCACGTTCTCACTTCTCTCCGGGTTCCTCGTCTTCGGACCCGGTCTGCTCGCCGTCCGCCCTATCGATCGCCTCCGCATCGGCAACCCCGGCGACGGCTTCCTCCGACTCGGCTTCGATTGACTCGGTCGCCGTTGACTCGGTCTCGGTTGGTTCGATCTCAGTTGAGCCGATGTCCGTTGGCTCGGTCTCAGCTTGTTGGGTGTCGGTTGACCCAGTGTCGGTTGACCCGGTATCGGTTGGTTCAGTGTCGGTTGGTTCAGTATCGGTTGAGGGGGCCGCTTCCAACGCGGCGTGGTCCCCTCCGACCGCGTCGGTCGAGGTCTCGGGGACCTCGGAGTCTTCTGCGGCGGCCGAGGAAACCACCTCGTCGGTGACTACCTCGCGTTCCTCCTCATACTGCGACTGGGCTTCTTCGGGCGCGATACGCCGTAGTTCCTCGTCGCGCTTGCTTGGCTCTCGGCGCTTGCCCCCACCGGCCTCGATGAGGCGCTTGCCGCCACCGGCCTCGATGAGCCGAGGAACTTTATCACTTCCCACCGCATGCTCCGCCCGGGATTTCGCCGGAGCCACGCGGCCGCGGCCGGCGGGACCACCGGTTGCCAGCGCCGCCTCGGCAGCGATCTTTTCCCTGGTTGCCTTTAGCGACGGGACGACATCGCCCTTGTACACCCAGACCTTGACTCCCATCGAGCCGACCGTGGTCGCTGCGGTGGCGGTCCCGTAGTCGATGTCGGCACGGATGGTGTGGAGTGGGACGCGGCCCTCCCGGTACCACTCCCTGCGGCCCATGTCGGAGCCACCGAGGCGCCCACAGCACTCCACCCTGACACCCTCGGCCCCGGCCTTCATCGCGGTGGCGACGGCGCGCTTCATGGCGCGGCGGAAGGCCACCCGGTTGGAGAGCTGGTCGGCGATCCCCTGGGCCAACAACTGGGCGTCGATCTCGGGGTCCTTGACCTCGATGATGTTGAGCTTGACCGGCTTGCCGCACAGCTTCTCCAGCCCGGCCCTGAGCCGGTCGGCCTCGACACCCTTGCGCCCGATGACCACGCCTGGACGTGCCGTGTGGACCTCGACGACGACCTTGTCCCTGGTGCGCTCGATCTCGATCCGCGACAGTGCGCCTCTCGTCAGCTCACCTCGCAGGTAGTCGCGGATTTGCCAGTCTTCGTTGACCAGTTCGACGTAGTCCTTATCGCTGTACCAGCGCGACTTCCAATCGTTGACCACACCGAGCCGGAATACATACGGATGTGTCTTCTGTCCCATCAGCGGCGCTCCTCCGCTCGATCGGCGACCACGATGGTGATGTGGCTGGTCCGCTTGCGTATCCGCGTGTAGCGGCCTCTGGCCCGCGGGATGCCGCGCTTCAGGGTGGGCCCCTCGTCGGCGAACGCCTCGGCGACCACCAGCTCGTCGGCATCCAGCGCATGGTTGTGCTCGGCATTGGCCACCGCCGAGTTCAGCACCTTGGCCACGGTCACTGCCGGGCGGCGTTGGGTGAAGGCGAGAACATGGCGCGCCTCCTCGACAGGGAGCCCTCGCACCAGATCGAGCACCCTCCGCACCTTCATCGGCGGCTGCCTCACATATTTGGCTTGCGCCCTCACCTTCATCGTCTCTTTGCTGCTTTCTCCTTGCGGGTGCCGGCATGGCCACGGAAAGTCCGGGTCGGGGCGAACTCGCCCAACTTGTGACCCACCATCGACTCCGTGATGTACACCGGCACGTGCTTGCGGCCGTCGTGGACCGCCATCGTGTGACCGACCATCTCCGGGATGATCGTGGAGCGCCTGCTCCACGTCCGGATCACCCGCTTCTCGCCACGACGGTTCATCTCCTCGACCTTGTCGATGAGATGGTCGTCGACAAACGGACCTTTCTCCAAGCTGCGCGCCATCGGCTATCTCCGTCCCTTCTTGGTGCGGCGGCGCACGATGAGGGCGTCGCTCTCCTTGCCCTTGCGGCGGGTCCGGCCCTCCGGCTTACCCCAAGGACTGACCGGGTTGCGGCCGCCCGAGCTCTTCCCCTCGCCACCACCCAGAGGGTGATCCACCGGGTTCATGGCGACACCCCTGGTCTGGGGACGGACCCCCTTCCAGCGGTTACGACCAGCTTTGCCGATCTTGACCAACTCAGCCTCCGCATTCCCGACCACGCCGACCGTCGCCCGGCAGTCGAGCGGCACCAGCCGCATTTCCCCTGAGGGGAGCCGGAGGAGGGCCATCACACCTTCCTTCGACATGAGCTGCGCCGAGAGCCCGGCGGACCGGGCCAGCTTGGCGCCGCCACCGGGCTTCATCTCGATGGCGTGGACCGACGTTCCGGCCGGGATGTTGCGGAGAGGCAGTGCGTTCCCGGGACGGATGTCGGCCTTCCCTCCCGACTCGAGCCGATCTCCGACCTTGACTCCCTGCGGCGCCAGGATGTACCGCTTTTCTCCGTCGACGTAATGCAGTAGTGCGATCCTGGCATTCCTGTTGGGGTCGTACTCGATGGCGGCGACGCGCGCCGGGATCCCATCCTTGGTGCGGCGGAAATCGATGACCCGGTAGAGCCTCTTGTGCCCGCCGCCGCGGTGGCGCGCCGTGATCCTGCCGTACGAGTTCCTTCCCGATTGCTGCTGACGCGGCTCGATGAGCGACTTCTCGGGTTCGGACTTTGTCACCTCGACGAAGTCGGAAACCGTCTGGAACCGCCGTCCCGCAGATGTGGGCTTGCGCTTCTTCACTGCCATGAGGGCCTCCTTGCGTCGGCCCGGACGGCGGACGGCGGACGGCGGACGGCAGTGAGAACCAGTCCGTGCGATGAGGTGGGACTTTGGGCTTTCACATTCATACTCCGAAGATGTCGATCTGGTCGCCGGGGGCGAGTTTGACGAGGGCGCGCTTCGAGTCGGCCCGTCTGCCTTTCACAAATCCGGTGCGCTTTGATTTTCCCTTGCGGTTGAGAGTGTTCACCGACTCCACTTGCACCGAGAAGATCGCCTGCACCGCCTGCTTGATCTCCGTCTTGTTGGCACGCTTGTCGACGATGAACGTGTATGTCTTGGCGTCCTCGATGAGGTCGTATGACTTCTCCGACACGACCGGGGCGAGGATGACATCACGAGGGTTCTTCACGATTCCTCCTCGACCTGAGCCTCGCGCACGAAGTCGGTATCGGAAACGTCGTAACCGCCATCGCCCACCGAGCGCAGGGTTGCGGTGGTGAACACGACGGTGTCTGCCCAGAGCACGTCGTAGGCGGCGACGTGCCCGGCGCGTAGCAATCGGACATGAGGGAGATTGCGGAAGGCGCGTTCGGCGACGGTGTCGGCCGGCTCGAGCACCACCAACGCCTTGCGACCCGCACTCAGCGCTGCGAGCAGACTGACTGCGTCCTTGGTCCGCGGGGTTTCCCATGGCTCGAAATTGTCCACGACGCGGATCGCTTCTTCGGAGGCGCGCGCCGAGAGGGCGCTGCGCAATGCGAGCTTCTTCATCTTCTTTGGGGTGCGCTGTTCATAGCTGCGCGGCCGGGGCCCGAAGACGACGCCGCCACCGGTCCACTGCGGTGCCCGGATCGAGCCGTGACGGGCCCGTCCCAATCCCTTCTGCCTCCATGGCTTGCGGCCGCCTCCCCGAACCTCGGCCCGGGTCTTGGTGGATGCCGAACCGGATCGGGCCGCGGCCAACTGGGCGGTCACGACTTGATGGAGTACCGCCATGTTGGGCTCGATCCCGAATACGGCCGGATCGAGTTCGACCTCGCCGCTCGTCGCCCCGTCGGCACCGTAGAGAGGCACCGTGATTTCTGCCATCAGCCGGTCCTCCCTGCCACAGGGGACTTGACCGCCTGCCTGACCAGGACCACTGCGCCGGCCGGGCCGGGCACGGCGCCGCCGAGAAGAAGCAGGTTGCGGGTGGTGTCGATGTCGACCACCTCGAGGTTGAGCACGGTGACCCGCTCGCCACCCATCCGGCCCGCCATCGGCATCCCCTTGAAAACACGTGCCGGGGTGGCGCAAGCGCCGATCGAACCCGGAGCTCGGTGGACCTTGTGGACACCGTGGCTGGCGCCCTGACCCGAGAAGTTGTGCCTCTTCATCACCCCTTGGAAACCTTTGCCCTTCGAAATGCCGGCTACGTCGGCCTTGTCGCCCTTGGCGAGGATGTCGGCGATGGTGATCTCGCTGCCGATCTCGTATGACTCGGGGTCATCGACCCTGACCTCGACCAGGTGGCGCGCCGGCTCGAGCCCGGCACGGGCGAAATGACCCGCGGTGGGCTTGTTGGTCCGTCGCGCCGGGAGTTCCTTGTAGGAGATCTGAATGGCTCCGTACCCGTCGGTCTCCGGCGTCTTGATCTGGACGATGCGGCACGGGCCAGCCTTGAGGACCGTCACCGGCCTCGCCAGGCTCTCCTCATCGAACACCTGGGTCATCCCGACCTTCTCACCGAGAATCGCCTTCATCATCCCTGACCCCAGCGCAGGAGGGTCTAAGTACTGAGTACTAAGTACTAAGTCCTTCCTCATAGCTTGATCTCCACCTCGACTCCGGCGGGGAGGTCGAGCCTCATCAAAGAGTCAACCGTCTTGGCAGTGGGCTCGAGGATGTCGATGAGCCGCTTGTGGATCCGCAGTTCGAAGTGCTCACGGGAGTCCTTGAAGACATGCGGTGAGCGGATTACGCAATAGCGGTGGATCTCGGTGGGCAACGGCACCGGGCCCTTGATCTGGGCCTGGGTACGAACCACCGTCTCGGCGATCTTGCGCGCCGATTCGTCCACTACCTGGTGGTCATAGGCCTTCAGCCTGATGCGGATCTTCTGTTCTTCAGCCAAAGTGCTCGCTCGTTTCACTCGCTCGCTGTCGTGGGTACTCACTACTCATTTCAGGATCTTGGTCACCCGGCCGGCACCGACGGTGCGGCCACCCTCGCGGATGGCGAAACGCAGGCCCTCGTCCATGGCGATGGGGGCGATGAGCTCCACCGTCATCTGCGTCTGGTCACCGGGCATCACCATCTCGGTCCCCTCGGGGAGGGTCACCGAACCGGTGACGTCGGTGGTGCGGAAGTAGAACTGGGGGCGGTAACCGGAGAAGAACGGGTTGTGCCGCCCGCCCTCCTCCTTGGTCAAGACGTACACCGCCGCCTCGAAATTGGTGTGCGGGGTGATCGACCCCGGCTTGGCCAGCACCTGGCCCCGCTCCACCTCCTCCTTGCCGACCCCCCGCAACAGAACCCCAACGTTGTCCCCCGCCCGGCCCTCGTCCAACAGCTTGCGGAACATCTCCACCCCGGTGGCCACGGTCTTTCTGGTGGGGCGGATCCCGACGATCTCCACCTCCTCGTTGACCTTCAACACCCCCTGCTCCACCCGGCCGGTGACCACCGTCCCCCGCCCGGTGATGCTGAAGACGTCCTCGATCGCCATCATGAACGGCTTCTCCACGTCGCGCACCGGCTCGGGGACGTAGGAGTCCACCGCCTCCATCAACTCCACGATCTGGGTGGGACCCTCCCCCTCCCCGTCCAGGGCCTGGAGGGCCGAGCCGCGCACCACCGGGACCTCGTCGCCGGGGTACTCGTACTCGGTCAACAGGTCGCGCACCTCGAGCTCCACCAGGTCCAAGAGCTCGGGGTCGTCCACCATGTCCACCTTGTTCAAGAAGACCACGATCGAGGGCACCCCCACCTGGCGGGCCAAGAGGACGTGCTCCCGGGTCTGGGGCATGGGGCCGTCGGCCGCCGACACCACCAGGATGGCCCCGTCCACCTGGGCGGCGCCGGTGATCATGTTCTTGATGTAATCGGCGTGACCCGGCATGTCGACGTGGGCGTAGTGGCGGTTGGGGGTCTCGTACTCCACGTGGGCGATCTGGATGGTGATCCCCCGCTCCCGCTCCTCGGGAGCCTTGTCGATCTGATCGAAGGAGGTGAACGCCACAGAAGAATCACGCTCGTGCAACACCTTGGTGATCGCCGCCGTCAACGTCGTCTTCCCATGATCGATATGACCCATGGTCCCCACATTCACATGAGGCTTGGTCCGCTCAAACTTCGCCTTCCCCATCACAACTCCTTTTGCTTCAAGCCTCGCCGCGAACCCGGGAGACGATCTCCTGGGCGATCGAGTCTGGGACGTCCTGGTACGAATGGAAATGCATGGTGTACGTGGCTCTGCCCTGGGTGCGCGACCGGAGGTCGGTGGCGTACCCGAACATCTCGGCGAGCGGCACGAGGGCGGCCACCACCCGCGAGTTGCCCCGCTGGTTCATCGACTCGACCCGTCCCCGCCGTGACGACAGGTCGCCGATGACGTCGCCGAGGTAGTCCTCGGGTGACACCACTTCGACCGCCATCACCGGCTCCAGCAGCTTGACCCCGGCCCGTTTCGCCGCCTCCTGGAGCGCCATCGAGCCGGCTATCCGGAAGGCCATCTCCGAGGAGTCCACGTCGTGGTACGAGCCATCGGTCAGCGTGGCACGGACGTCGACAAGCGGGTACCCGGCGAGGATCCCGTTGTCGAGCGCCTCCTCTATCCCATCGTCGACAGCGGGGATGTACTCCCGCGGGATGCGGCCACCGGTCACCTTGTCGACGAACTCGTAACCGCCGCCGGGACCGGTCGGCTCGAGGGAGATGACGACGTGGCCGTACTGGCCGCGCCCACCGCTCTGGCGGATGTAGCGGCCCTCGATCTTGTTGATCGGGCCCTTGATGGTCTCGCGGTAGGCGACCTGGGGCCGTCCCACGTTGGCGCCGACCTTGAACTCGCGCACCAATCTGTCAACCAGTATCTCGAGGTGGAGCTCTCCCATCCCCGAGATGATCGTCTGACCCGTCTCCTCGTCGCTCCTGATGAGGAACGTGGGGTCCTCGTCGGCCAGACGGTGGAGCGCAGTGGATAGCTTCTCCTCATCCACCTTGGTCTTGGGCTCGATGGCGACGTTGATGACCGGGGCGGGGAAAGTCATCGACTCGAGCTGGATCGGGTTCTCCGAAGCTGCCAGCGTGTCGCCCGTGGTGGTTCCCTTGAGCCCCACCGCGGCGACGATGTCGCCGGTGAAGACGTCGTCGATGTCTTCGCGGGAGTTGGCGTGCATCCGGAGGATCCGGCCAAGTCGCTCCTTCTTGCCGGTGCTGACGTTGAGCAGACCGTCGCCCTTGGCGGCGTGACCCGAGTACACCCGGAAATAGGTGAGCTTCCCGACATGCGGGTCGCTCATGATCTTGAAGGCGAGGGCGGTGAAGGGCTCACTGTCCTCCGGTGCCCGCGCCATCTCGACGGTCTCGTCACCGGGCTTGAAACCCTCGACGGGGGGGAGATCAGCAGGGCTGGGGAGGTAGGCGATCACCGCATCGAGCAGCGGCTGAACGCCCTTGTTCTTGAATGCGCTCCCGCAGAGGACGGGGACGAAGAGCTGGTCGAGTGTCGCCTTTCGGACGGCCGATTGGATCTCCTCGGGGTTGATCTCCAACTCCTCGAGGTACTTCTCCAATAGCTTCTCGTCCACCTCGGCGACCGCCTCGAGGAGCTTGCCCCGCCACTCCTCGGCGGATGCCATCAGATCGGCGGGGATGTCGGTGGTCTCCCAGTGCTTGCCATCATCGCCCTGCCAGATATGGGCGCGCATCTCGACCAGGTCGACAACTCCCTGGAAGTTCGATTCGGAGCCGATGGGGATCTGGATCGGCACGGGGTTGGCCTCGAGACGCATCCGGATCGAATCGACCGCTGCGTAGAAGTCGGCGCCGATCCTGTCGAGTTTGTTGACGAAGCAGATACGGGGGACTTGGTACCGGTCGGCTTGGCGCCACACCGTCTCCGACTGCGGCTCGACCCCGGCGACGCCATCGAACACGGCGACCGCACCGTCGAGGATCCGGAGCGACCGCTCGACCTCGACCGTGAAATCGACGTGACCCGGAGTGTCGATGATGTTGACCGTCGTGTCGTGCCAGACACAGGTGGTGGCAGCGGAGGTGATGGTGATCCCCCGCTCCTGCTCCTGCTCCATCCAGTCCATCACCGCGGCGCCCTCGTGAACCTCACCGAGCTTGTAGGTCTTGCCCGTGTAGTAGAGGATCCGCTCGGTCAGCGTCGTCTTGCCCGCGTCGATGTGAGCCATGATCCCGATATTCCGGGTCCGGCTCAACGGGATCTGGCGCAGGCGTGCCAGCGCTTCGCTTCTCGTGCTCATCGTCGTCTCTCGGGTCGCTATGCAGTTGTCAGTCGGACAATTGTCGGACGGGTCGGGATTACCAGCGGTAGTGGGCGAAGGCCTTGTTGGACTCCGCCATCTTGTGGACGTCTTCCTTGCGCTTCATCGCAGCACCGGTGTTGTTGGCGGCGTCGAGGACCTCGTTGGCGAGGCGCTGGGCCATGGTCGTCTCACGGCGCCTGCGGGAGAAACCGACCATCCAGCGGATGGCGAGGGTGTTGGAGCGGCGCGGCGAAACCTCCACGGGAACCTGGTACGACGAACCGCCGACCCTCCGTGAGCGGACCTCGACCTGTGGGCGGAGATTGTCCACCGCTCGCTTGAGGACATTGAGCGGGTCCTGGTTGCTCCGGCGCTCGACGATCTCGAGTGCGTCGTACACGATGCCGCGGGCGACGTCCTTCTTGCCATGGAGGAGGACCTTGTTGATCACCTGGCTGACCAGGACGCTCCGGAACACCGGGTCCGGATCGATGCGGCGCTTGGGAGCTGGGCCTCTTCGCATCTCAGCCCTCCCGCTTCGCCCCGTAGCGGGAGCGTGCCTGCTTGCGGTCGCGTACCCCGGCGGCGTCGAGCGTGCCCCGCACCACCTTGTAGCGCACCCCTGGCAGGTCCTTCACCCGGCCCCCGCGGACCAGGACGATCGAGTGCTCCTGGAGGTTATGACCCTCGCCTGGGATGTAGGCGGTGACCTCGACCTGGCTGGAGAGACGGACGCGAGCCACCTTGCGCAGAGCCGAGTTCGGCTTCTTCGGTGTGACCGTGTAGACCCTGGTACAGACGCCGCGCCGCTGCGGGGCGCCGGCGAGACCGGGAGTCTTCTCCTTCTTGGGCTTGGGCCGCCTGCCCTCGCGGACAAGCTGTTGGATGGTTGGCATCGCCTTCCTAACGCGAATGTCGGCGCCCCGGACACAACCGGATCGCCGACCCACTGAAACTGACCCGTCTCTCCGGCCGAACCGCCGGGCCCGGGTCAGGCCAAGCGGAGCCCTCTGGAGAGGGGGAGAGGTCTAAGACCACGGCGGAAGTGTACCCCTGACACGGCGATTTGGTCAAAAGGCGGCTCGCTCGCCGGCTCTATCTTTTTCGTCCCCCCTCGGGGAAGGGACCCCGCCGCGGAGCAGCGGGTAGATGGGCTGGCGAACTCCCAACGGTGCGTCGGGGCCGAGGGGCCGGCTCGATCAGCCGGGGCCGAAGACAAGCACGCCCTCGGCGGCGCTTGGCCCGATGTCGTAACGGGCGACCAGATCCTCGGGAAGGTCGGCGAGATCGCTCGACCGCTTGAAGTCTCGCAACGAGGTGCCGGTGCAATGGGAGTCGACGTTCGGTGCGCCGGCGCCTGATCGAGGTCGTAGAGGATTCACCGTCCGGAAATCGATGCTGTACCGGGTGAAGCCCGAGGTGTTGGGAACGGTGGAGTGCATCTGGGCGCCGGAGAAGAGGACCAGCCCACCCGGTGGGACCACGAAGCGGACTTGAGGATCGGGGTCGGGATTTCCCGGCGGCTTGGGCTGCTTCCGGGTGTCCGGCCTGATCTGGTTGGCGGCGTCCTTGCGACCGGTCGCATTCCACTGGCAGTAGTTGAAGTCGGCTGAGCCGTTCGGCACTCCCTCCGACCAGTAGCGGGGGTGGAAGGCCATGGAGCACTCGGTTTCGATGTCGTAGATGGGGAGCCGACCAGTTCAGACTGCGAGCGGCAGCGGGCGCCGAGTACCAGGCGTCACGAGTGAGGTGGTGGGCATATCCGACACCGGCCGTCAGGTATGCGTCGCTGGTGACCATGCGGAGTCTGCGGCACGTCCTGATAGGTGGTCTCGAGATCACACCCCAGGTCGGCAAGTAGTTCCGGAATCAAGCGCTTGGTCTCGTCGTGGTGGATGAACCGCGGCTTCAGCGGGGCGACCACTGCCACGTAGTCCTCCGACGGGCATCCGTCGAACTGCACGCAGCGGGGGTCCTTGCCCGGGAACGCCTCCTCGATCATCGATCGAGCGCGTTCGCCAAGCGCTCGGATCGACGCCCGTGGGCGAGATCACAGAAATATTTGACGCCTCGAAGAGGCGGCTCCTGCGGACCGATTCCGAAGCGCTCGAATCGAGGTATCACTGGGGGGCTGCATTGGGCCAACGGTGCCCTTCCTGGTTTTCCGGGTGAGACGGCCAGGCCCACATGGGCCCGGCCGCTCCGGATCACTCCTCGTCGCCGTCCGGCGTGGCAGCCATACCGACGAGGTCGTCGGACTCGTCGAGTTCGCCTTCCCCGTCGCCGCGCTGGCGGCCAAGGCTGGCCAGCCACTCGGCGGGGTTGGATGGAAGCTCCTCCTCGGCGCGCTCCGGCATCTCCCCGAAGATCCCCAGCGCCGATATCGGCGTGGCATCGGGAAGCACCGGGTGGAGCGATTGGTAGTCGCTGTGACCGGTTCCCGCCGGGATCAGCTTGCCGATGATCACGTTCTCCTTGAGCCCTCGCATGAAGTCCGATTGCCCCTGGATCGAGGCCTCGGTCAGCACCCGGGTGGTCTCCTGGAACGACGCCGCCGACAACCAGGAGTCCGTAGCCAGCGATGACTTGGTGATCCCCATCAGCTCGGGACGCCCCGCCGCCGGGACGTTGCCGTCCTCGGCCAGTTGCGTGTTGGCCTCGCGGAACTCCTTCTCGTCCACCAACTGGTTGGGCAGGAAGGAGGAGTCACCGGCCTCGACGACCCGCACCTTGCGCAGCATCTGCCGGACGATCATCTCGATGTGCTTGTCGTGGATGTCCACCCCTTGGGAGCGGTACACCTCTTGCACCTGATCGACCAGGTACTGCTGGGCCTTGCGGATCCCGGAGATGCTGAGCACTTCCTTGGGATCCAGCGGGCCCTCGGTGAGCTGGCTCCCCGGCTCGATGACATCGCCGTTGTGGACGAGGAGCCGCGCCCGCCGTGAAAGGCCATGGGCAAGCTCGTCGCCGTCGGCGGTGACGATCACCGCCCGGCGGCCCTCCTCGGCGTCCTCGTCTAGTCGGACGGTCCCGCCCGCCTCGGCCAGCAGCGCCTTTCCCTTCGGCTCGCGTGCCTCGAACAGCTCCACCACTCGGGCAGACCATGGGTGATGTCCTCGCCGGCGACCCCGCCGGTGTGGAACGTACGCATGGTCAACTGGGTACCCGGCTCACCGATCGATTGCGCCGCCATGATCCCGACCGCCTCGCCGATCTCGACATCGCGCCCGGTGGCGAGCGAGTAGGCCGTAGCACTGCCGGCAGACGCCGTACTCGGCATCGCAGGTGAGCACCGATCGCACCGACACCGTCTCTACCTCGGGATGCGCTTCGAACGCCTGGAGATAGTGACGGCGCAGGATGGCACCGCGGCTCAGCGGCTCGCCCTCGGCGGTCTTGATCACCTTGCCGCCGTTGCCGACGACGTCGGCACCGAGCACCCTGCCGAAGACTCGGCTGCGGAGGTTGCGGATCGTGCGCCCACTCGACGTCCACGACCGTGATCTTGATGGTCCGGTCGGTGCCGCAGTTGTCCTCGCGCACGATGATCTCCTGGCTGACGTCGACGAGACGGCGGGTCAGGTATCCAGAGTCGGCGGTGCGCAAGGCGGTGTCCGCCAGTCCCTTGCGGGCTGCCGTGGGTGGAGATGAAGTACTCGAGGACCGACAGAGCCCTCGCGGAAGTTGGAGATGATCGGCCGCGGGATGATGTCACCCTTCGGGTTGGCCACCAGCCCACGCATCCCGGCGATCTGTCGGACCTGCATGATGTTCCCCCGCGCGCCGGAGCGAACCATCATGTCGATGGCGTTGAACTTCTCCTCGCGCAGGGTCGCCTCCATGGCGTCCTTCACCTTGTCGGTCGCCTCGGTCCAGATCTCGATGAACTCCTGGCGGCGCTCCTCGTCGGTGATGTGACCCTTCGAGTACTGGTTCTGCACCTTGTCGGCCTTGGACTCGTACTCGGTGAGGATCTCCGCCTTGTTGGAGGGGGTCTTCACGTCGTCGAGACCAATGGTGAGGCCCGCCTTGGTGGCGAACCTGAAGCCGAGTTCCTTGATGTCGTCGAGCGTGTGCTGCACGACGGCCTTGTCGTAGATGTCGATGATCTCTTCGATGATCCGTCGCACGTCCGACTTGAACATGACGCTGTTGACGAAGGGAAAGTCCTCGGGGAACGCCCTGGTTGAGCATTGCCCGGCCGAGCGTGGTGTCGAAGGACTTGCTCCCGTCCACCGGTTCTTCGGTCACCAGCCCTTCCAACCTCGATCGGAGCTCCTGGTGGCGCTCGGGGTCTCCGGCGACCTTTCCGAGCCGTATCCGGATCGGGGCGTGCAGCGACAGGTCACCGTTCTCGTAGGCCATGACCGCCTCGTCCACCGTGGCGAACGAGCGGCCGTCGCCGAGAGCATCCTCGACCTCTTCGGAGAGGTAGTAGACGCCGATAACCATGTCCTGGCTCGGGGTGACGATGGGTCGCCCGCTCGCCGGGACAGCACGTTGTTGGTCGAGAGCATCAGGATGCAGCCTCGGCCTGAGCCTCCGCCGACAGCGGGAGGTGGACCGCCATCTGGTCCCCGTCGAAGTCGGCGTTGAACGCCTCGCAGACCAGTGGGTGGATCTGGATCGCCTTGCCCTCAACCAACACTGGCTCGAACGCCTGAATGCCGAGCCGGTGGAGAGTTGGGGCACGGTTGAGCAGCACCGGGTGCTCCTGGATCACCTCGGCCAGGATGTCCCATACCTGCGGGCGCTGCCGTTCCACCATCCGCTTGGCCGATTTGATGTTCTGGGCGATGTCGAGATCGACGAATCGCTTCATCACGAAGGGCTTGAACAATTCGAGCGCCATCACCTTGGGAAGACCGCACTGGTGGAGCTTGAGCTGTGGGCCGACCACGATGACCGAACGGCCCGAGTAGTCGACGGTCTGCCCAACAGGTTCTGGCGGAAGCGTCCCTGCTTCCCCTTGAGCATGTCGGAGAGCGACTTGAGGGCCCGGTTCCCCGGCCCGGTCACGGCCCGACCACGACGCCCATTGTCGAACAGGGCGTCCACCGCCTCCTGGAGCATCCGCTTCTCGTTGTTGACGATGATCTCGGGGGCCCCGAGGTCGAGAAGTCGCTTCAGTCGGTTGTTGCGGTTGATGACGCGCCGGTAGAGGTCGTTGAGGTCGGATGTGGCGAACCGTCCACCATCGAGTTGCACCATGGGGCGAAGGTCGGGTGGGATGACAGGCACGGTCTCGAGGATCATGTCCCGCGGCTGGTTCTTGCCCTCGTTGAAGGGCTTGACCACCTTGATCCGCTGCGTTGCCCGCTGCCGCTTCTGCGCCGAGCCGGACAGCAGGTCCTGTCCGAGCCGTTCCATCTCGCCCTCGAGGTCGAGCCGGCCGAGGAGATTCTTGATCGCCTCGGCTCCCATCCCCCCCTCGTAGTAGGTGGAGTACCTGTCGGCGATCTCCCGCCAAAGCTGCTCCGACTCGACGAGTTGCTTCGACTTCATCGTGCGGAACGTGTCGTAGGCGTCCTCGATCAACTCGGCCTCGCGCTGCGCCCGATCTTCACGGTCGCGCATCTCACGCTCGACCTCCTTGCGACGAGCCGTGATCTCCTGGCTCTTGGCGCCGCCTTCCTCCATCTGGGCAAGCTCGGTCTCGAGCCGCTCGAGGCGGGCCTCCTTCCAAGTGGCGAATTCCTCATGGACTATCTGGACCTCGGCCCGCATCGTCTCCTCGAGCTCGGGCAGGTCCTTCTGTCGCCGCGTGTCATCCACGTGGGTGATCAGATATGCGGCGAAGTAGATGACCTTCTCGAGTTCTTTGGGCGACATGTCGAGCAGGTAACCGAGCCGGCTGGGCACACCCTTGAACAGCCATATATGGGTCACCGGGGCGGCTAGCTCGATGTGCCCCATCCGCTCGCGGCGCACCTTCGACCGGGTCACCTCGACCCCGCATCGCTCGCAGATGATCCCCTTGTACCGGATCCGCTTGTACTTGCCGCAGTAGCACTCCCAGTCCTTCTGCGGACCGAAGATGCGCTCGTCGAACAAGCCCTCCTTCTCAGGCTTGAGCGTCCGGTAGTTGATCGTCTCCGGCTTCTTGACCTCTCCGTATGACCAGGAACGGATCTCGTCGCTCGAGGCGAGGCTGATCTTCAGCTCATCGAAAAGCTGGTGCATGGGTTCCTTTCCGCGTTTTCATTTGGTTCAGGTTCAAACGTCGAAATCGTCGCGGCGCTCGGGCCGGCTGAGGTCGATGCCAAGGGTCTCGACACTGCGGAACGAGGTGTCCTCGTCGAGGTCGCGTAGCTCGACCTCCTCACCGGCAGAGAGCATCTCCACGTTGAGGCAGAGGCTCTGCATCTCCTTCAGCAGTACCTTGAAGGACTCCGGGATTCCCGGTTCGGGGATGTTCTCCCCCTTGACGATCGACTCGTAGACCTTCACCCGCCCCTGGACGTCGTCCGACTTGATGGTGAGCACTTCCTGGAGGGCGTAGGCCGCCCCATAGGCCTCGAGGGCCCAAACCTCCATCTCACCGAATCGCTGACCGCCGAACTGGGCCTTTCCGCCGAGCGGCTGCTGGGTGATCATCGAGTACGGACCGGTAGAGCGGGCGTGGATCTTGTCGTCGACCAGGTGGACCAGCTTCAGCATGTAGATGTGGCCCACAGTGATCGCCGTGTCGAAGGCATAGCCGTTTCGTCCGTCATAGAGCGTCGCCTTGCCGAAATCGTCGACGAGCTTGTCGCCGTCGCGGTTGGGGAGGGCATTGGCCAGGACCGATGCGATCTCCCCTTCCCTTGCTCCGTCGAACACCGGGGTTGCCACCTTGCTCCAGGGAGCGGTGCCGCGCGCCGCCGGGCTGTTCCCATCGAACTTCCGCCAGCCGCACGCCGCCGCCCAGCCGAGATGGGTCTCGAGCACCTGGCCGAGGTTCATCCGGGAGGGGACGCCCAGGGGCGAGAGGATGATGTCCACCGGGGTGCCGTCCTCCATGAACGGCATGTCCTCTACGGGCAGGATCTTGGCGATCACGCCCTTGTTCCCGTGGCGTCCCGCCAGCTTGTCGCCTTCGGAGATCTTCCGCTGTTGGGCGACGTAGACCCGGACGGTCTCGTTGACACCGGGGGGCAGGTCGTACCCCTCGGACCGCTTGGCCACGCGGACGTCGATGACCTTCCCGCTCTCACCGTGTGGGACCTTGAGCGAGGTGTCGCGCACTTCACGGGCCTTCTCACCGAAGATCGCCCGCAGGAGGCGCTCCTCGGGAGTCAGCTCGGTCTCGCCCTTCGGCGTGACCTTGCCGACCAGGTAGTCGCCGGGGTTGACCTCGGCACCTACCCGGATGATCCCGTTCTCGTCGAGATCGCGCAGCACTTCCTCGGCCACGTTCGGGATGTCACGGGTGATCTCTTCGGCGCCGAGCTTGGTGTCGCGGGCATCGATCTCGTGCTCCTCGATGTGGATCGAGGTGAGCATGTCCTCTTTGACGAGGCGCTCGGAGACGATGATGGCGTCCTCGAAGTTGTGGCCCTGCCAGGGCATGAATGCGACGAGCAGGTTCCTGCCGAGGGCGAGTTCACCGCTCTCGGTGGACGGCCCATCGGCGAGGACGTCGCCTGCCTTGACCTGATCGCCCTCACGGACGATCGGCTTCTGGTTCATGCAGGTGCCCTGGTTGGACCTGACGAATTTGCCGAGCGGGAAGGTGTGCTTGCGGTTGCTGCCGCTTTCCTTGACCACGATGTGATCGCCGTTGACCTCGGCCACCTCGCCGGCGACCGGGGAGACGATCATGTCGCCCGAGTCCATGGCGGCGCGGCCCTCGACCCCGGTGCCCACGAGCGGCGCCTCGGAACGGAGCAGTGGGACCGCCTGCCTCTGCATGTTCGAGCCCATCAAGGCCCGGTTGGCGTCGTCGTGCTCGAGAAAGGGGATCAACGCCGTCGAGACCGACACCAACTGCTTCGGCGAGACGTCCATGTAGTCGACCTCGTCGGGTGTCACCTGGTCGACCTCGCCACCGGCGCGGCGCACCAGCACGCGGTCGAGTTGGTAAGACCCGTCGGGGTTGAGCGGGGCGTTCGCCTGGGCGATGACGTGCCGCTCCTCCTCGATGGCCGTGAGGTAGTCCACGGCAGCAGTCACCTTGCCCTTGACCACCTTGCGGTACGGGGTCTCGATGAACCCGTAGCGGTTGACCCGGGCGTAGCTGGCGAGCGACCCGATGAGCCCGATGTTCGGGCCTTCCGGGGTCTCGATGGGGCACATGCGCCCGTAGTGCGACGGGTGGACATCGCGCACCTCGAACCCGGCCCGCTCGCGCGACAGGCCGCCCGGACCGAGCGCCGAAAGCCGCCGGCGGTGGGTGAGCCCGGCGAGGGGGTTCGGCTGGTCCATGAACTGGCTGAGCTGGCTGGTCCCGAAGAACTCCTTGATGGCGGCCGTGACGGGCCGGATGTTGATCAGGCTCTGGGGGGTGATCGACTCCGGATCCTGTGTGGTCATGCGCTCCCTGACCACCCGCTCCAGCCGGGTCAACCCGACCCTGACCTGGTTCTGGATCAGCTCGCCGACGGTGCGCACCCGGCGGTTGCCGAAGTGGTCGATGTCGTCGGTCTGCACCGGCACCTCGGCGCCGTTGGTCGGCGTGAAAGTGGCCGTTCCCGCATGGAGGTGGACCAGGTAGCGGATGGTGTCGAGGATGTCGTCGTCGCTGAGCAGTCCGCGCCCGGCGGAGCGGTGCTCGGAGCCCTCAGGACGGCCGAACTTCTGGTCGAGCTTGTAGCGACCCACCCGGGTCAGGTCGTACCGCTTCGGGTTGCGGAACAGGGTCTGTATCAGGTTGCGGGCCGACTCCACAGTTGTCGGCTCGCCGGGACGGAGCTTGCGGTACAGGTCGAGCAGCGCATCGTCCTTGTCGGTGACCGTATCCTTCTCGAGGGTGTTCTTGATCGACTCGGCGCCGTTGAACAGAGCCAGGATCTCCTCGTCGGTCTCGGCGATCCCGAGGGCACGCAGGAAAGCGCTCACGTACTGGCGACGCTTGCGGTCCACACGGACACCGACCGTGTCCTTCTTGTCCGTGTCGAACTCGAGCCATGCCCCTCGGCCGGGGATCATTTTGGCCGAGAAGATGTCGCGGTCCGAGGTCTTGTCAAGGGTCTGATCGAAGTAGACCCCGGGGGACCGGACCAGCTGGCTTACCACCACGCGCTCTGTCCCGTTGACGATGAAGACGCCCTTGTCGGTCATGATGGGGAAGTCGCCAAGGAACACCTGCTGCTCCTTGATCTCCCCGGTCTGCCGGTTGAAGAAGCGGGCTGTGACGAACAGCGGCTTGGCGTAGTTGGAGTCGTGGTCCTTCGCCTCGTCGATGGTCATCGGAGGGTCACCGAAGCGATGGTCGGTGAGCTCGAGGGCGAGAGAACCGGTGAAATCCTCTATGGGGGAGATCTCTTCGAAGATCTCCTTCAGACCCTCGTCGAGGAACCAACGAAAGGACTCATGTTGGACTTCGAGTAGGTCGGGGAGGGGAAGAACTTCGGGGATCTTGGCGAACGACAGGCGCTGGGCGACGCGCGAGGTCAATGGATTCATCCTCCTGAGAGCAGTCCGGGCCGGAGACAGCAACGTGACAGCATAGCAACGCTAGGCCGTCATCGAATCAGAACCTGATCAGCCTGCTCCGTATTCCCGGAGCCGGCTTGCTTGAGCGCGAATCCTATATCAGTCGGTGCTCGGGGGTCAAGGGGGCAAAGTCAGGCGGACGGCGGACGGCGGCGCACGCACCCGTTTTTGCGTGGCCGAGAACCCAACCGGTAATCCAGTCACGCAAGAAGGGGACGGGCAGCCAACCCACCGTTCTTGCGTGGCTGAGATACCCAACCGGTACTCCAGTCACGCCGGAACGGGGCGGAGGCTGCCTACCAGGAGCGGAGAGAAATTGGCTTCACCCTGATGGCGACCCGGTAGGCAGTGGCGAACGCCTCGACCGTCGCCGCCAGCTCGCCCTCGATCAGCGAGCGGTACTTATCGATGTAGCGCTGATTGCTGGAAGGGTCATCGTCTTCGGGGCTGAGCCGCGCCTCCCCGGTGAAAACGGCTACTCCCCCGTCACCGATCGAGTTCAGGTTCATTGAGACCACCGAGTTGGCCGCGATGTTGCGCAGCTTGGCTCTATCCGGCTCGCTGAATACGAGGAACTCCTCGTCCTCCCACAGGAACCAGACCAGCGACGGCTGTGGGGTGGCGTCGGATCGCACCGTCGTCAGCCAGACGACAAGCTCATCGTCGAGCCTTTGGCTCAGACCGTCGGAGATCTCGATCGAGGCTTTCAACTTCACCCTCCATTCGTGTCGGCGCACGCTACGAGAAAAGGTCACGCTACGTTCCGTCTCATCGAAAGGAGCACCGTTGAGCGACCGAATCCGCATCGCCGTCCAGTTCCATCCCCAACACGGCGCTTGGAACGACCTCCGATCAGCGGTGGTGAAGGCAGAAGAGCTCGGCGTGGACATCGTCTACAACTGGGACCACTTCCACCCGCTCACCGGTCCTCGCGACGGCGAGCACTTCGAATGCTGGACGATGCTGGGGGCATGGGCCGAGATCACCGAGCGCGTCGAGATCGGCGCTCTGGTCACCTGCAACACCTACCGCAATCCCGACCTCCTCGCCGATATGGCGCGCACCGTCGACAACATGTCCCAGGGCCGGTTGATCCTCGGGATCGGCGCCGGGTGGTTCGAGCGCGACTACGAGGAATATGGGTACGAGTTCGGGACCGCCGGGTCACGACTGGCGGCCCTGCGCGAGGCACTTCCCCGCATCCGGTCGCGTTGGGAAAAGCTCAACCCACCACCCACCCGCCAGATACCGATCCTCATCGGAGGTGGTGGCGAGAAGAAGACCTTGCGGATGGCCGCCGAGCACGCCCAGATCTGGCACGGGTTTGGCGACGCCGACCGATTGCGACACAAGAACGCCGTGCTCGACCGCTGGTGTGCCGAGATCGGACGTGACCCAAAGGAGATCGAGCGGTCGGTTGGCGGCGACCTGCGCGACGTGAGCGATGCCGACGACCTGGTCGCCGCCGGTGCTCAGCAGATCACCCTCGGCGTGGACGGCCGCACCAATTGGGACGTGAGCCCGGTCGCCGACTGGCTCGCCTGGCGCGACAGCCGGGATTAGCCGTCTCAATCTGGGTTGGAGATCATCGCCAGGTTTGTTCAAATCCGCGGTCGACGCCTGCCTACTCCTGTCTCGCTCGGCGCTGGGCGGCGCGAGATTCCTCGAGGATCGACTCGAAGAGTGCAATCGTGTGGTCGGGGTCGAGACCGTGGTGCTCGGCCTCGGTCCGGATGATGTCGAGCAACTCCGCCTCTCGCGACGGGGCATACACGGGTATGCCGCGGGCCGCCTTGACCTTCCCGATGGCGAGAGCCAACCGCCGGCGCTCGGCGAGCAGTCGGACGATGTCCCGGTCCACCATGTCCACCTCGCGCCGCATCCGGCCCACGCCGAGCACGTCCATCAGGGCGCGGAAGCCCGACGCGTCGAGTTGTGAGGGACCACCGCTGCGAGCCTCGTCCGGCCGGGCGTGGACCTCGACGATGAGCCCGTCGGCTCCCACCCCTTGCGCGGCCAGCGCCAGCGGCGGAACCCGGCTTGTGCCACCCGCCGGGCCGCTCGGGTCTACCAGCACGGGTAGGTGACTGCGCTCCTTCACCATGGGAATGGCGCCGATGTCGAGTGTCATGCCTTGATCTCCGAAGGTGCGGATACCACGCTCCACCAGGACGACCTGGTCGTTGCCTCCATCCAGCACGTACTCCGCCGCCCACAACCACTCGTCGATGGTCGCCGACGGTCCCCTACGGAGCAGAACCGGCTTTCCCGATGAGCCCACCGCTCGCAGCAGTTCGAAGTCCTGCATGCTCCCTTCTCCGACCTCGAGCATGTCAACCCGGTCGGAAACCGCGTCGACGTCCCCAGGCGCCACCACCTGAGTCACTACCGGTAACCCAACCGCTTCGGCAGCCGCCACCAGCATGTCCAGGCCTGCAAGCCCCAACCCGGCGAACCCGTAGGTGCTTGCGGTGAAGGTCCCGCCGCGGAGTACGGCCCCACCCCCATCGGCTACGGCGACCGCCGCCTGCCTGACTTGAACGGAATCCTCTACCGAGCTTGGGCCGGCTATCACAGGGAATGGGTCATGCCCGAACCTCACCGGACCGACGGTCACCACCGTCGAAGGCCCAGTTCCATTCCGCTCCGCTTTGCGCTCCATCTCAGGCTCCTGCTCTTTGTGGGCCTGAGGGCTCCGGAAAATCAAAAACCCGGAGCCCTCTGGCTCCGGGTGGTCGGGTTGTGGCTTTGCAGATCGACTCTGTCTCAGCGCGCTCCTCGGCCCGGGCCGCGGGCCCGGTAAAGACGAAGGTGGCATAGCCGTAGAGCCGATCCATGAACCGCACACACTACCTGTTGGTGCCGGCCGCTGGAAGGGGCAAACCAGCAGGCCGCCCGGTTCGATCAAGTGACGTCATCGTCGACGACGACTTCGGGATCGTCTTCGGGCCGGGTGACCGGTTCGATGGCGACCGTCTCGGGACGGCGCCCGAGCCACCAGATGAACACCGCGGCGCCGACGGCGGCCACCAATCCCGACACCTGGTTCCAGGTGAAGGGCCCCACGGTGGCGTCACCAGAGCCGTACCGGACCGAGTCGATGAGGAAGCGCTGCAACCCATACCAACCCACCCAGAAGGCGAACAACTGGCCGGGACGGCGGTTGACCCACACCTGACGCAGCAGAAGCAGCACCGCGAAGAGCAGAGCCGCGCCCAGCATGTCGTAGAGGGCGGCATGGTGATAGATGCCGGGCAACCCAGTTGCCGGGTCGGTGCACATCGTTCCAATGGATCCGGTGCATTCGAGGGCGTCGTGTTGAGGAGCAAGGTCGAACCCGGCTTGAACGGCGTATCCCAGGAAGAAGTCGGTACGGCTACCGAGGTGTTCGACGATGGCGAGGTCGCCTATCCGCCCGATCACCGTCCCCAGAGCCAGACCGGTGGTCGAGGAGTCGAGCATCGGAAGGATGGGGAGTCCCAGCATCTTCATCCTCCAACCGCCCGCCAGGATCCCCCCGGCGAAGCCGCCCAGGATGGAGAAGTTCCCGGTGAGGCTGAAGAGCGACCAACTGAACCCCTCGTCGATGATCTCCGCCGGGATGGTGAGCAGTCTGGCGCCGAGCAACGAGCCGATCAGCCCCCAGGTGAGCGCCGACTGGTAGCCGGCGCTGTCGAGCCCACGGCGACGGACATCGCGGGTGGCGATCCACGCCCCTGCCAGAAAGCCGAGGGCGGCGAAGACACCGTGCAACGACAGCCGGAGCGGGCCGAACTCGACGAGCGGCACGGGCGGATAGCTGATAGAGGCGAGGAGCACCCGGTGATACTACGGGTATCGGTCGGGTGCCCGGCCTTGGGTGGGGTGCGACGGACGCCCTCAACATGATGCGGACGTAAGACGATCCGCTTCGTCCCTTTCTCCGGCCCCTCTTGACTAGCGAACACATGTTCGATAGGTGGTGCGGGATCGGTCGTGCCGGTTCCCCGGATGCGACCCGTCCACCAACCTGGTGCGACGCCCACCACATCAAACACTGACTCGACCTGGGTCACACCGATTTGGACAACCTGATACTGCTCTGCCGCCGCCACCACGCCATGGTCCACGAGCACGGGTTCCGGATCAGCAGGACTGCCGCCGGTGCCATTTTCCACCGCCCCGATGGGACCGTCCTCGGAATAGACGGGCCGGGGTAAAACACGTAGGTCGGCGAAGAAACCCATCAAGCCAATGACCACCGGTGACGGGCGTGGCGCAGCCTGACACCGCGAGCTTTCTCCGGTCGGCTTGGGCTTACGGCTCGCCCCGCTTGGGCATGAGATCAGCTCACAGCACCGTGGAATCGGCGAGTTAGCGGACCACCACGTCGAGCCAGACCGCTCCGAACAGCGCGGCGAGGTAGATCGTCGATACTCGGAAGAGCACCATCGCCCGCTCCGGGTGACGGACCATCCGCGAAGCCTCGATCAGGAACCACGCGCCAAGGCCGATGGCGGCAACGAGGTAGACCCAACCCATCCCCGCTGCCGGCACCAGCATGAGGCTCACCAGGACCATCACCCCGGAGTAGGCGAGGATCTGCCACGCGGTCCTCTTCACGCCGACCACCACGGGAAGCATCGGGACCGAGGCGCGGGCATAGTCTCCCTGGTAGCGGACGGCCAGCGCCCAGAAGTGCGGTGGAGTCCAGTAGAAGACGATTGCGAAGAGGATCCAGGCCGGAAGGGCCAAGCCACCGGTTACCGCCGCCCACCCCACCAGCGCCGGGGCGGCGCCGGCCGCGCCACCTATCACGATGTTCTGGGACGTGGTCCGTTTCAGCGCCAGCGTGTAGACGAAGACATAGAAGAGCAAGGCCGCTGCCGAGATCGCCGCCGCCATCAGGTTCACCAGCAACCAGAGCCAGATGAAACCGGCGACGCCGAGCGCCGCGCCGAAAAGCAGGGCGGCGCGCGGCTCCACCCGGTGTCGCGGCAGAGGCCGCCTGGCGGTGCGGCCCATCACCTCGTCGATGTCCCGGTCGGCCCACGAATTGAGCGCATTGGCCCCCGCCGCGCAGAGGGTCCCGCCGATGAGGGTGGCAATCACCAACCAGGTGCCCGGCCAAGCATCGGCGGCGAGAACCATCGCAGGCACCGTGGTGATCAGCAGCAGTTCGATGATCCGCGGTTTGGTCAGTGCCACGTATGACTTGACCCGGTCAACGACACCGGACCGCGGGGCGGTGGGATCGCTCACCACGATTCGTCCGGGCAGATCGGGGGGAGCAGCCATGGGCGGCAGCGTACCGGTCGCCGCGGCATCGACGACTGACGCCTGTCTCGGCCGAGATGGCCTACCCGCACTCGCTCGGTACCCTGCTCGCCGTGCGCAAGTGGAACCTCATCGCGGCGGTGATCGCACTCGCCGCCTGCTCATCGAGCGGGGCCACAACTGACTCATCGGCCGGGTCCGAGAGCGCACCCCTCGTGATCGTGGCCAATGCCCCGGGGACTCTGGGAACCGGGCCACAGCGGATGGTCCTCGGGTTGGTATCGAGGGACGCCACGTCGCTCGCTTCTCCGGACCTCGGGGTGACGTTCCGACTCAGCAACGCCGAGGGGGAGGTGATCAGCGAGGCCGACGGCGTCTTCCAATGGACGATCCCGGATGTCCGAGGCGTGTACACCATCTACCCGGAGTTCGTCGAACCAGGGGTATATGGGATCCAAGCCCGCCCCGCCGAAGGTGAACCAAGTGTCAAGGTCGACTTCACGGTGAGCGAGGACCCAGTTGTGCCCGAGGTCGGGGATCAGGCCATCGCCGCTCCGAGCCCTACCGGTGACGAAGCCCCGCTCGAGTCGATAACGACCGACCCCGACCCCGACCCCTCCTTCTACGAGCTCTCACTCGACGATGCACTCGACTCGGGTCAACCGACGGTGGTGGTGTTCGCCACGCCGGCCTTCTGCCAGTCGCAGACATGCGGGCCGATGCTCGACCAGGTCAAGGCGGCGGCCCCCGAGCACCCGGGGGTCACCTTCGTCCACGTAGAGGTCTACGAGGACTTCCAGGACGCAACCAGCGTCGAGGAGCTGACCCCGGCCCCCGCCGCAGTCGCCTGGGGCCTGCCCAGCGAGCCCTGGCTGTACTTCGTGGATGCCGACGGGATCGTGACCGCCCGCTACGAGGGAACGGTGAGCCCAGAGGAGCTCGTCGACGGCTTCGCAACCATCGACGCCTGACACGCGGAGCGGGATGCATTCCTGCTTTCACCAGGGCGGTCCAACCTCGTAACATCGCCGCAGGTCATCGTGGTCAGGAAGCAGCGCGACGTGCCACATCAGCCAAGGCGAAGTCGACTTGGAGTGCTCGCCATCGCCGCCGTGCTCCTGAGTGCCTGCATCGAGAACAGCCCTCTCGATTCGCTCGACCCGCAAGGGCCGTTCGCCCAGACGATCGACGACCTGTTCTGGGTCACGTTCTGGATCGCCACGGGGATCTTCGTGCTCGTCCAGGGGGGATCCTCTTGGCCGTCTTCTTGTTCCGCGAGCGACCCGATAGCAAAGAGCCGAGGCAGATCCACGGCAACACCCGACTGGAAGTGGCATGGACCGTGATACCGGCGTTGATCCTCGCCGGGATCGCGGTACCCACGGTCCGCACCGTTTTCGACCTCACCGAGTGCGGAGCGGGGGCGATGCCTATCGAGGTGATCGGTCATCAGTGGTGGTTCGAGTACCGCTACCCCGATAGCGGAGTGACCAGCGCCAATGTGCTGGTGATACCAGCCGGCCAGGAGGTCTGTCTCGACATGACCTCCAACGACGTGATCCACAACTACTGGATCCCCAAGCTCAACGGGAAGCGCTATCTGGTGCCGGGCGAGCAGACCTTCCTCCGGCTCCAGGCGGACGAGCCGGGCGAGTACTGGGGACAGTGTGGGGAGTTCTGCGGGCTGTCGCATGCGCTGATGCGTGCCAGGGTGAACGCCCTCGCCCCCGATGAGTTCGAGGCATGGACGGCCTCCCAACTCGAGCCGGCTCTCGAGCCAGAGGAGGGCTCCCCGGCTGCCCTTGGCCAAGAGGTATTCATGGGGCAGGCGTGTGTCAGCTGCCACAACATCTCGGGGGTCAACCCGGTAGACACGGCGACGACCGCGATCTACGGGCCCGACCTGACCCACTTCGCAAGCCGCAATGTTTTCGCCGGAGCAATCATGGAGACAACTCCCGAGAACCTGGCAACCTGGCTGGCTAATCCGCCCGGGGTCAAGCCTGGTTCGTTCATGCCGAACCTGAACCTGTCGCAGAGCGACATCGACAACCTCATCGCCTACATGGAGAGCCTGCGGTGACCGCCACCACCCGCCCGGTACCGACGACCACGATCTTCCGCCGCCCCAGGGCGAAGACAGGTTTGCTCGGCTGGTTGACCACCGTCGACCACAAGAAGATCGGGATCATGTACGGGTACACGGCCTTCGCCTTCTTCATCTTCGGAGGCCTCGAGGCCCTGCTGCTCCGGATACAGCTCTCCTCGGCCGATGCCACCTTCCTCACGGCGGATCAATACAACGCCATGTTCACCATGCACGGCACCACGATGATCTTCCTCTTCGTGATGCCCGTAGGAGCGGCCTTCTTCAACTATCTGCTGCCCCTGATGATCGGCGCACGGGATGTGGCATTTCCGCGCCTGAACGCGTTGAGCTATTGGATCTTCCTCTTTGGCGGGATATTCCTCTACTCGTCCTTCATCTTCGGGACGGCGGCCGCCCCGACCGGGGGGAACCTCGACCCGATCGACGCCGGGGCGCTGCTCAATGGCAGCCCCAACGGCGGTTGGTTCGGATATCAGCCAAATGCCGGCCCCGCGTTCTCGGTGGGTACGGCTCTGGACTACTGGGCGCTCGGCCTACAGATCCTCGGACTCGCATCTCTGATCTCGGCGGTGAACTTCATCACCACCATCCTCAACCTACCGGGCGAGAGGGATGCGGCTGTTGCGGATGCCGGTTTTCGTCTGGATGACGATGATCGTCGCCTTCCTGCTCCTCTTCTCGCTTCCGATCATCGCCGTTGCGCTGTTCATGGTGACCGCGGACCGGCAGTTCGGGACGGTGTTCTTCCAACCCGCCGAGGGCGGCAGCGCCATGCTCTGGCAGCACCTCTTCTGGCTGTTTGGCCATCCGGAGGTCTACATCCTCATCCTCCCCGCGATGGGGATCGTGTCCGAGGTGCTCCCGGTGTTCAGTCGAAAGCCGCTTTTCGGATATGCCGCCGTGGTCTTCGCCGGCGCCGCCATAGCCTTTCTCGGCTTTGGGGTGTGGGCCCACCACATGTTCTCCTCGGGCATCGGGACCGTTGCCCAAGCTGCGTTCGGGCTATCAACGATGACCATCGCGATACCCACCGGCATCAAGATCTTCAACTGGTTGGGAACTATGTGGCTGGGCAGGCTTCGATTACAGACGCCCATGTTGTTCGCCATCGGGTTCGTGGCCATGTTCGTGATCGGTGGTCTGTCGGGCGTCACCCATGCGGTCGTGCCCGCCGACTGGCAGCAGACCGACACCTATTACGTGGTGGCGCACTTCCACTACGTGCTCTTTGGTGGGGCGGTGTTCGGGATCTTCTCCGGGCTCTATTACTGGTTCCCCAAGTTCGCCGGTCGGATGTACTCAGAGCGCCTTGGCAAGCTCCACTTCTGGTTGATGTTCGTCGGGTTCAACCTGACGTTCGGCCCGATGCACTGGCTCGGGCTGCAGGGGATGGTTCGTCGCACCTGGCGGTACCCGGCCGACTACGGGTTCGAGTTCTGGAACCAGGTGGTCACCGCGGGGGCCTTTCTCATCGCGGTCTCGATCGCGATCTTCATCGTGAACTGGTCGATGTCGCGCCGCCGGGGTGCCATCGCCCCGATGGACCCCTGGGATGCCCGCACCCTGGAGTGGTCGATCCCCTCACCGCCCCCCGAGTACAACTTCGGGGTGGAGCCGGTGGTTCACTCGCTCGATGACTTCTGGCACCAGAAGTACACCGAGGGCGAGGATGGCCGACCGGTCAGGAACGAAGACGCCGATGGGTTGATGGCCCGGCTGGAGATGGAGGGCACCGACCCGCCTCAGCCGATCCATCTGCCTGCTTCTTCGTACTTCCCACTGATCATGGCCGCCGGCCTGCCCTTGATCGCCTACGGGATCGTCTACCACACCCTGCCGTGGGGAATCCCGCTCATCGTGATCGGTGCCATCGTCACCATGGCCGGAGCGTTCGGGTGGGCGGTCGAACCGGCCGAGGAAGAGGTGACCCACGACGCAGAGCACGCCGGGGCCCACTGATGGCCGAGCTCACCCCGGAGATGACCCCCGAAGTGACCGACGTCCACGAGGGGCATGCCCACGAGGGAACCGGCGTAGACAACCGCAAGCTCGGGATGTGGGTGTTCCTCTCCTCGGAGTTCCTCTTCTTTGGGGCACTGATAACCAACTACCTGCTGTTCAAGAACCGGCCCGGCTTCCCGGCCCCGTACCCCAAGGAGCTCTACGACATCCCCTTCACCTCGGTGAGCTCGTTCGTGTTGCTGATGAGCTCTTTGACCATGGTGCTCGGACACAGTGCACTGGAGCGAGACGACCAACAGGGAGTACGGACCTGGCTGGCGGCCACCGCCTTGTTGGGTGCGACCTTCCTCGGCGGGCAGTTCTTCGAGTTCAGCGACTTCATCGCCGAGGGAATGACGCTGCAGACCAACCCGGCGGCTTCGAGCTTCTACCTCCTTACCGGGTTCCACGGGATCCACGTCGCCATCGGCGTGCTGATGCTGTTCTCGCTCTTCGGTATCTCGCTGCGCTACGACCGGCTGAGCGAGGATCGGGGTCTCAATGTCGAGCTGGTCGGTCTCTACTGGCACTTCGTCGACATCATCTGGATCGTCATCTTCACTCTCGTCTACCTGATCCCGTGAGAGGCGCATGACTGATTCTGAGACCAGGGCCCACACCTACCCCACACCCAGGGTTTACGTCCGGATCGCCATCCTGCTGGCGATCATGACCGCGGTCGAGGTAGGGCTGTATTACCTCGAGCCGGTCGTTGGCGCGCTGGTCATCCCCTTCCTGCTCGTCCTGTCTGCGCTCAAGTTCATCATCGTCATCGGGTACTACATGCACCTCCGCTACGAGCCCGCCACGTTGAGCCGATTCTTCGGGTTCGGCTTCGTGCTGGCGATCAGCCTCTACGCCGTGGTGCTCGCCGTCTTCGGCATCCTCGCGGCGGCGATCGGGTGACACCGGTCCCCGACTTCACCGCTCACCCCGACGTTTGGCTGGTGCTCGGCGGTCTGGCTGCGATCTACCTGTATGCGGTCATCAGGGTCGGGCCTCTGATGGTCGAGAAGGGGTCCAGGCCCGCCACCGCCCGCCAGATCGGCTCGTTCCTCGCCGGGGTGGGTGTCCTCTGGCTGGTCTCCGACTGGCCCATCCACGACATCGCCGAGCAATCGCTCTATTCGGTCCATATGGCGCAGCACATGGTCATCACCCTGGTGGCTCCCCCGCTCCTGCTCGCCGGCACGCCGCGTTGGCTGGCGGAGGTTCTCATCCCCAAACGCGCCCTGCCGTTCTTCCGCGCCATATGCGCCCCGGTTGCTGCGCTTCTCATCTCCATCGCCGTCCTCGTGTTCACCCATTGGCCGGCGGTGGTCACCCTTGCCGTGACCTCGGGATCCGCCCACTTCGTGTTGCATTCGCTGGCGCTGGTGAGCGCGGTCGTGATGTGGATGCCTGTCCTGAGCCCCACCCCGTTGATCCCCCGGGCGCGGCCTCTTGTCCAGATCGGCTACCTGTTCGCCCAGTCCGTCATCCCGACGATCCCCGCCTCGTTCCTCACCTTCGGACACGAGCCGCTCTATCGGGTCTACGGAGACGCCGCCGAGATCTGGGGCATATCGGCGGTCACCGACCAGACGTTGGCCGGGTTGCTGATGAAGATCGGCGGCGGGCTCATCCTATGGGGATGGATCGCGGTCATATGGTTCCGCTGGTACCGCGAGGAGCAGACCTGGGAGAGCCTGGAGCGGGAACTGCGGCGCCCCACCGTCTCCTGAGCCTCCCTGCCCGACTCGCCGCCGGTGTGGCGCTCGCGCTGGTCGCCGCCTGCTCCACCCAGACCACCGTGTCCGGCCGGGTCATCGAGGTAGACGGCGACCTGAGCAATGTCGAGTCGTTCACTGTCGTCACCGAGGACGGTGAGACTCTGACATTCGAGCCTGATCCCTTCGGCCGCTATCCGTTCCCTCTCCCCCATCTGCGGGAACACCTGGTGAGCGGTCAACTGCTTCGGGTCGACTACCGCCCCGCCGAGGACGGAACGCTGGTGGCATTCGCCCTAGACGATGCAGAGGGTGGTCATGGCTGACGCCTCTGCCGGCTCCTCGGCGCCTTCCTCTTCGCTCCCGACGGCGCCGGCGACGACGACGATCAGCACCACCACCGCAAGGATCCCGGCGACTGCCGCCAGCAGCCCGCCCAGCGAGAGACGCACGTTGGGTCGCGATGCCGTGAGTCCGGCAAAGGCGAGAATCCCCCCGGCGACCACGATGGCCAGGAGCGGGGCGGCCACGTGATAGGCGAGGAAGAGGCTCCCCAAGGCGACGACCACCAGAGCGAGTACTGCAAAGGCGGCCAGCGGAACCCCCACACCGGTTGACAACCGGCGGCGAACCGCGGTCGATTCGTCGGCGGCTTCGACATCGAGGCCGACGGGGACTGCGAGCACCTGAACGGCGGCGGCGGTGATCATTCCCAAGATGGCCCCGCCGAACAACACCAGCAGCAATCCCGACCGGACTCCGATCTGGATGATCGTCTCATCGGCTTCGGAGGGCTGACCCGCCAGGTTGAGCAGCAGGGCCGCGCCGACGACGCCCACCAACAACCCGGTGACGGCACCCACCAATGCCGCGGTGCCGGCACGTCCCTCGATGCGCAACTCGGGACGGAACCAGGCCGGGACGGTCCGCACCGCCAGTCCGACGAGAGCGCCGAAGAGCAACGAGACAACGGCGCCTGCCACCACGACGGGGAGGGCGGTGACCTCGATGGCGGGGCGAAACGCACCGGGCTCGCCGACCAGGGTCACCTTGTCGACGACCAGCGGCGTCACCGCCACCGCGGCGATGATCCCCAGTGCAGCACCTGCCAGACCACCGACACCAGCCGCCCACCGCAGACGCTCCGATACGGGGGCTGCCTCTGGCTCCTCTTCCTCCTCGACGATCGCCGCGGCGCGCCCGGGCTCTGGGACCAGCGCTGGGAGTGGGGCAGCAACCGGTGCAGCCGGTGCTTCGGCAGCAGGGGTGGCAGCCGGCTCGGCGGGGGTTGCCTGCTCAGGCTCAGGCTCCGGCTGCGGCTCGGGAGCGGCGTCAGGACCGGTGGACACCGACCCACCGCCCGCCCAGGCCGCCAACACCTCGTCGACCGTGGTTCCCGAGGCTTGCGCCCGGGCGGCAGCCGAGCGCTGGACGATCGCCTCGGGCGCATTGAGCGTTCGCGCCACCGCCTCGAGGTACTCGCTCATCGCCGGGGAGCATAGCCAGGGGGTCGTTGCACGCCCTTGGCACAACCGGCATCAGTCCCCACGCCGAGAGGCCATAATTGCGTCGATGGAACAGCGCAGCACCGCCCGGACCGGAGAAGCGCCGCAGGCGAGCGGGCGGCTCGAGGAGGATCTCCACCGGCTCAGCGCCGAAACAGCCCAGCGGGTATTGGAGCGTGCCATTGCCGAGCAGGCACCCGACGACCCCGGCCTCACCCGCTCGGACCTGCTCCGCATCGCCCAAGAGCTCGACATCGATCCGACAACGGTGGATCGCGGACTTGCAGCCGAGTTGTCGGCGACTCCGCAGCAGCATCGGCGCGGCCTGCTCGCCAGGCTCACCGGTCTTGGGCTGCTTCATCAGCGCCGTGTGAGCGATCGTCCGGTGCCTTGGGTGGAGAGTGCCGCGGTGTCCTGGCTGGCCGGTGAGGAGGGTCTGCGGCTGCAGCGAGGTACCGGCCAAGCCGGGGTTTGGATCGCCGATGGTCGGCTGGCCGCCAGGATGCGCCTCGGACTGCAGCCCGCCAGGGGGACGCGCACCTTGCGAGCCGCCGACCGGGTGCTGATCGAGGTTCGGGCGCTGGGAGGCGGGAAGAGCTTGGTCGACCTCCGGGCCGACACATCGAACCTGCTCGGGCGGGGACGAACAGTCCTCCTGGCAGGCACCGCGGCCGGGTTCGTCCTGTTTCTCGTGGGGGCGATGTCCGGTGCGATCGGCGATGGCGCAGGCGCCGGGATCCTGGTGGCGCTCCTGTCATGGACCGCCACAGTCCTGACCTTGCGGGGGTGGAGCCGCCGGTTGCTCGCCGCATTGACCACGGCGGTGGAGGCGATCAGTTCATCCGTCGCCCGCCCAGCTCCGCTGTCGTGGGCCGCAACAATGACGACCTTGAGAGGTTTGAGCGGCCAACTGTGGGCCGCACTGGCGGCGGCGGTAGAGGTGATCGCCTCCTCAGCCACCAATCCCCGAAGCCGGTCCTAACCTGAAATCAAAGGAGAGGAGGACTCGATGAAGAAGGCACTGCTGATACTCAGCATCCTCGGAGTGATCGCACTCGTCGCCTGGAAGATGATGGAGGAGACCGAGTAGGAGGTCATCCCACCCGGTCTGCCACCACGCGCAGATCGGCCCGGTCGCTGAGGAAGACGTTCACCGCCCGTGCGATCTCTTCGGAGTGCGTCAGGGGCGCCTCATGACGTGCATCCAACTCGACCACCTTGGCCTCGGGGAGGAGAGCCGCCAGCCGGTATTGGGATGACACCGGCATCAACTGATCATGGGCGGTGATCAGGACGAGCGCCGGACGGTCCAGGCGGCCGATCCAGCGGGTGCTGTCGAAGGAGAGCGCAGCGAACCCCGACAGCCAATAGAGGTCCGGGTCACGGCTCATCTGGTGCGCCCACATCCAGCGTTGGTGTCTCGGCTGCAGCGCCCCCACCCTGCCCAGATAGTGGTATCGGGCCCGCGACAACTCCACCCGACTCACACGGTCGAGCGCCCGCCCCATGAGGAAGACGAATCGCGCTGCCCAACGCTCGCGTGCCCGTGGCGTGGGTTGGGCGGCGGTAGCACCGAGGATCAACTTGACGACTTTGTGCGGGTGTCGGTGAGCAAGCTCTTGGGCAACCATCCCGCCCAAGCTGTACCCGGCGATGATCGCCCTGTCCAAGTCGAGCGCATCCATCACCTGTGCCACTTCGTCGGCCAGACGCGACACATCGAACCTCTCGCGCACCAGTTCGGAGTGACCCGAGTTGCGGTTGTCGAGGGCGATGACCCGGTACTTCCCATCGAGGAGCGGGATGATCCGCTGCCATACCACCACCGAATGATCGCCCCAGCCGTGGATCAGGACGATCGGCGGGCCGTCAGGATCGCCGGTCTCGCGGATGAACATCTCCTGGTCGCCGATGAACACCGAGCGGCCGGGGATGCGCATTGGCGCCTCCTGGGGACCGTCGAAGGTCGGCGGGACCTCGGGACCGAAAATCCGCCAGAGGAGCCAGGCCCCGAGTAGCCGTCGCAGCCATCGCATCATCAGAAGCCTCGCAAATGGTCGATGGCGAACACGTGGTCGGTCACCGGGCGACCTCCCACCAGGTGCTCGTCAATGATCCGATCGATCACCTCTTCGGTCACCGAGTGGTACCACACGCCGTCGGGGTAGACCACCGCAATCGGGCCTTGCTCGCAGATCCGCAGGCAATCGGCCTTGGTGCGCAGCACCACGCCGTCGCCGGGTTGTGGAGCCGGGTCCGCATCCATGTCACCCTGCCAGGGGGGCGGGGCGCTGGCGAGTCCCATCGCCTTGAGACGGGCCTTGAGGTGCTTCCAAACCCGTCCCGACTCCTCGTACCCCGAGCACCTGGGTCTCGACTGCTCGGCGCAGATGAAGAGATGCCGCTGCAGCCCACCGATAGAGAGCGCTTCAGCAATGGTCTGCAGCCGCTGGTCGAGATCTCGGTCGTCCACACGAGGACGGTAGACGGATGACGGAAGACGGAAGAAGAGGCAGGGAGGGATCGGTCAGGGTCCGCCCGAGGGCCGGCTTTGCCGGCCCGACAGCTGCCGGCCACTCTGGTCGCGCCGGGGGTGGCTCAGGAGGGGCGCCTGCCCCCCTCCTGTAACGAGATCCGGCCCGCCACACCGTCGGTCACTTCGCCGATCAGGGCGGCGGCCGGGGTGCCGGCGGCGGCTAAGTCGGTGAGCACTACGTCGACCAGTGAGGGATCGACCGCCGCCAGGAGACCACCGCTGGTCTGGGCGTCTGCCAGCAGCATCCGGTCCTGTTCCGTCGCCGATCCGAAGGCGGTGAAGCGCGAGGCGGTCTCCAGGTTGCGCCGGCTTCCACCGGCGTACACCCCAGAGGCGACCATCCGCCTTGCGCCGGGGAGGTAGGGGACCGCACCCGCCGTCACCGTGGCGGCGGTGCCGCTGGCGCGCATCATCGCCCCGAGGTGGCCGAGCAGCCCGAACCCGGTGATGTCGGTGGCGGCCGCGATATGGTGCGCCCCCAGGACCTCTGCAGCCGCGGCGTTGAGCGTGGCCATGACCTCGACAGCGGCTGCGATCTCTTCGTCTGATGACTCCCCGCGCTTCAACCCCGTGGTCACGACGCCGGAACCGATCGGCTTGGTGAGGACCAATCCGTCTCCCGGCTTGGCGGCGCGGTTCGTCGTCAGCCGGTCCGGCTCGACCACGCCTGTCACCGCCAGCCCGTACTTGGGCTCGGCGTCGTCGATCGAGTGACCGCCGACGATGATGCAGCCCGCAAGCTCACAGACCGAGGCCCCCCCTTGGAGCACCTGACCGAGAAGATCGAAGGGAAGCTCCTCGCGGGGCCATGCCACCACCTGGAGCGCGCTCAAGGGACGACCGCCCATGGCGTACACATCGGACAGTGCGTTGGCAGCGGCGATCCGGCCCCAGTCGAATGCGTCGTCAACGATGGGGGTGAAGAAGTCAATCGTCTGCACCAGGAGCTTCCCGTCAAGACGGATCACCGTGGCGTCATCGCCGGTCTCGATCCCCACAACGAGATCGGAGTGGCTGACAGCCGGGTGGCTCTTCAGCCCCGAAAGCGCCTCGCTCAGATCGTCTTGTCCGAGTTTGCAGGCGCACCCGGCACCGTGCGAGTACGAGGTGAGTTTGACCGCAGCCATCCATTTGACGGTAGCCATGGGCCGCTCTCGATCCTGACGGTCGACGTCCGGGGCCGAACTAATCTGTCCCGCCAACGAAGGCGAACACATGACTGATGAGACTGTCTGGCTCACCCCGACAGCACACGACAAGCTGAAGGTCGAACTCGAGGGACTCCTGGGGGACGGTCGCCGGGACATGGAGGAGAGGCTGTCCGAGGCGCGCTCGCACGGGGACATCCGGGAGAACGCCGACTACGACGCCGCCAAGGACGAGCAGGCGCTGATGGAGGCTCGTATCCGCCAGTTGCAGCACATCCTCGACACCGCGGAAGTGCGCGGCGTCGAGGACACCGGCACCGTGCAGGTCGGCTCGGTGGTGACCGTGATCGACGGCGACGGCGACCCGACCGAGTATCTGGTGGCTCCCCAGGAGAACAAGGTGCCCGGGTTCCTGCTCGCCTCCCCGGGAAGCCCACTCGGTCAAGCGCTTATCGGCGCCGCGGTGGGTGACGACGTGAGCTACCAGGCCCCAGGCGGGGTCTTCACCCTCCGGGTCACCGACATCCGCCCCTTCGAGGGCTAGGCCCCGACAGGGGGCGGTACCCTCACCGGCCGCCTCATCCAAGGACCAGCCCGGTGCGGATCCGACTGCTAAAGCCTCGAGAGCTCGCAGCCCGCCTTCTCGACCTGGCGCGCCGCCGTCCCGCTGATGTCGAGGAGTACCTCGACAGCCACGGCGAGGAATGGGAGGCCCTCGCGGGCGCCAACCCCCACGATGTAGCCGACATCCTCGAGGAGCTCGGTGAGGAGGCAGCCACCGAGTTGCTCACCGACCTGCCACCCGCCGAGGCTGCCGAAGTCCTCGAGGAGATGCGGACCGAACTGGCCGCCGACATCCTCGAGGTCCTTCCTCCAGAGGATGCCGCAGATCTGCTGGAAGTGATGGACACCTCCGACGCGGCCGATCTCCTCGCCGAGGTCGAGCCGGATGTCAGGAGCAGGCTCATCGCCGAACTCGACGAGGAGTTCGCCAGTGAGGTGCTCGAGCTGCTGACCTATTCGGCGGACTCTGCCGGCGGCATAATGACCACCGAGATCGCAGCTCTCCCCGTCGGGATGAGCGCCGGCGAGGCCATCGAGACCATCCGCCGTCTCCACGACGAGTTGGAGGACCTCTCCTACGTGTACGTGATCGACGAGCAACAGCGGCTGCTCGGCGTGCTCTCCTTCAGGGACCTGGTGTTCAACCGTCCCGGCGTAGGACTCGACGAAGTGATGGTCGCCGATCCCATCGCCGTCACCGCCGAAGCAGATCGCGGCGAGGTCGCCGAGCTCATACAGAGGTACCACCTCTTCGGCCTCCCCGTGGTGGACAGCTCGAGGCGGCTGCTGGGGATGGTGACCACCGAGGCGGCACTCGAGGCGGTCCAGGAGGAGGCCAGCGAGGACTTCGCCGTGGCGGTCGGCGCCGGGGCCGAGGAAACCGTCCACACCCCGGTCCCGCGGTCGATCCGCAGCCGCCTTCCGTGGATCTCCTTCGACGTGGTGATCTCCTCGGTGGTCGTGATCGCCATAAGCCGTTTCAGCGGGATCCTGGAGCAGTTCACCGTGCTCGCGGCACTCATGCCCCTGGTGGCGCGGATCGGAGGTGACGCCGGAGCCCAGAGCCTCGCCGTGGTCATCCGAGGCCTTGCTTCCGACGACATATCCAACTCGGCGATCGGCAGGGTGATCCGCCGGGAAACCCTGATCGGAGGGATCAACGGGTTGGCCATCGCCCTGCTCGCCGGAATCCTGGGCTACGTGCTCCAGACCATCAGGGGAGGCCCCGACCCCTTCCAGATCGCACTGGCCATGACCATCGCAGCTTGGTCCAACCTCCTGATCGCGGGTATGGCGGGCGCAGGCATACCTCTGGCGCTACGGGCGCTCGGGTTCGACCCGGCGTTGGGTTCGAATCTCTTCCTCACCACGATCACCGACCTGCTCGGTTTCGCCGGGTTCCTCGCCGTCGCATCGGCGTTGCTCACCTGACCCCGCCTAGGCATGAGGGCAGCGAACATCCGGCGTATAGCAAGAGTCGCAGGTGGTCGCTAGGTTCAGGAGCCGATGATGAACGATCCGAGATCCGAGTACGGGCCGAGGAAAACGACGCGGTTCCCGTTCTCCAACCTGAGCACGTAGTGCCGGGTCTGCTGGCGGGTCAGACCATCTGGATTGCGGATCACGGCGTTGAGCGCCCCCTGCGAATCGACCACGTCGAGCTGGTCGACCGGCTCATTCTCCTCGACTATGTCAAGAACGAGGTTCGAAAGGTCGATCTCTGTGTAGTCACCGGGCTCGATGAGAACGACGAGCCTGTCCCCGCTGTCGGACGGCTCCCGGTGCCGTATGTCATAGGAGATCTCGATGGGTTCGCGGATGCTGGTAGACGTGGTGCGGTTTGAGCCGCCCCTCGGGCGCGTCGTGTCCGGCGCAGCCGCGACCGTGGTCACCGATTCGAGCGATGTGTCGGTGGCGGCCGTTGAAAGCGTGGGATCGTCGTTGGAACAGGCGGCGAGCACGGTCAACGCCAAAGCGGCGGCTGCTGCCGTTGTTGCTCGACCCCAAGATTGTCGTCGCATGCTGGTATCTCCCTCGGGGTGGACGACTCTTCAACGTCATGGTTTTTCAACGGGTTCCACCAGCGACGGTGCCTTCAGGGGCTGCCCGGCCAGTGCTGGTCTCTGGGCAGAAGCCTATTGTGGCGGGACCGGATAAATGGGTAGCCTGACACGAGTGAGGGTGCGGATGAGGCGCGTCTGCCGCCGCGGTGGTGATGTTGCTTCTTCTCGGGTTGTTGCCGGCCGCCGGCTATGCCGAGCCTGCCTCTGCCGCCGCGCCCAATTGCAGTCCGAGGACGATCAGCGATCTGACTCCGGACGACAACCCTTCTACAACGACCACCGTCCCTCCGACGGTTCCCACCATCGGCCCGGTGGATGGCGCAGAGACTGAAGATGCGTCCGCATCGGCTGCGAGCACCGGTCTCTTCGGCCCCGGTGTACGGCTCGCCGCCCCCGTGGTGACGAGGGTCATCGGGCTGGCCACTTCGTTGGCACAGGTCCCGCCGACGACCACCGTGCCCGAGCAGCCCACAACGACGGTCCCTCCGACGACCGTGCCGTCCACGACCATCCCCGAGACGACCACCACCGTCCCGCCGACGACGGTGCCGCCCACCACCATCCCCGAGACCACGACCACCACCGTGCCGCCGACGACGGTGCCGCCCACCACCATCCCCGAGACCACGACCACCACCATCCCCGAGAGCACCACCACCGTGCCGCCGACGACGGTGCCGCCCACCACGACCACCGTTCCGCCGACCACACAACCACCCCGCGCCAGACGGTCAGGGGTAGCACCTGCTTCGTCTATCCGATGACCTACCCCATCGTGGGAGAGTCGGCAAATGTCTCCCCCTTCGGCGCAGCGCGCGACGGGGGTGCACGGCTCCATGCAGGAAACGACCTCACCGCGCCGAGGATGAGCCCCGTGGTCGCTGTCGAGAACGGCTTCGTCGAGAAGATCGAGTACGGCGGTTACCTGTCGGGGACATCAATCCGAGTGCGCCACAACGACGGTTGGTCCTCGCATTACATCCACCTCAACAACGACCTGTATGGCACCGACGATGGGCAGGGCGAGGGCGTGAGACCCGGGCTCGCCGTGGGCGACAGGGTCAAGCGGGGCGAACTCATCGGTTGGGTCGGTGACAGCGGCAACGCCGAGGGAACCATCCCCCATCTCCACTTCGAGCTCCGCAACCCAGGCGGGTCGGCCGTGGATCCGGAAGCGAGCCTGAAAGAGGCCAAGCACGTCAAGGTGTCGTTCGACGGCCCCTCCCCCGCATTCATCGACATCGCCGGTCATCCTCAAGAGGTCATGGTCAACCTTCTCGCCTCGGCAGGGCTGGCCACCCCATGTGGCAAGCAGAGCCTCAATTTCTGCCCCAACGGACCGGTTACGGGCCGCGGGTTGCGTGCGGTCATCGATGCCTGGCAGGGCGAGGATGTCCGCATCGGGCGCCTCATCCCATATGGCGTCCCCTTCGACACCAGCCACCTCGTCGAAACCGAAGAAACGGCGCCGGCCACAGGGGTCGAAGCAGCTCCGGAAGGCACCATCCTGGTGACGGATCCGGAGGCCGTGCGTCCCGCCGATGGAGCTGCCGGCCGGGATGCGCAGGCTGACGAGAAGCGTCAAATCGCCACCGAGGCTGCAGCGCCGGCCAAGGTCGATACCGGCTGCGGGCAGTGGAGGTTGTGCGACTCAGAAGCGGTGTCGATCGAAGAGGTGGCAGCGGTCATCGACGGCGTGCTGGCTCTGGATCCGATCCCTGGCCGAACCGCACCCCATGCCCCGATGCTGGATTCCATCAGGACGCTCACCTACCACGGTGTGCTGTCCACCTGCACCGACCGACCCGCCTCGTTGCTCGGACAGCACGTCAGCCGCGGAGCGCTCGCCTCGCTGATGACCCGCGCCGCCGGTCTCGCCGACGCAGAGCCCTGTGACACGGCCGCCATCGCTGAGATACGCCTCTTCGGCGGTTCTCACCGGGAGCCCGTCAGCTTCCGGCCCTTCGCCGACTGATCACCACCCTCTTCGGGTCTCTTCCTGGACCCGCGCCATGAACGCCTCCACCAGGGTGACGGTGACGGTGCCCGTGGGGTATCGGCGGTCGTTCACCTCGACCACGGGGGTCACCTCCTTCACCGTGGAGAATGCGATGGCTTCGTCGGCCCCGAGAAGCCGGTCGAGATCGAAGGCGCCTTCAACGACCGTCAGTCCCCGACCGGCAGCCTCCTCGAGCAGCACCCTGCGGGTGATCGAGTCGAGAATCCCCAATTCGAGTCCAGGCGTTTCCAGCACCCCTGCGCGGACCCAGCCCACCGAGAAGGTCGGGCCCTCCAGAACCCACCCATCTTTGCTCACCAGTAGGGCGTCGCTCTTCCCCAACCGGCGGGCGGATCGGGTCGCAGCCATGTTGGGCGCATAGCTGAGCGTCTTCGCCCCCGACAGATCCCACGCCGCGCCGCCGGCGTGCCACGGCGCCGCCACCGCCGCCAAGGTGACGCTTGGCTCAGGGGGCGGCAGAGGCAGGGTCATCACCACCACCCGAGGCTTGCCTTCGGGCCGTCCCGCCTCGCCGCCCCTCGTCACCAGGATCCGAACGATCCCGTCCCCCGCCTCCGATGCCACCTGCTCCACCCAACCGGCGATCGTCTCGGTGTCGGGCAGGTCGAGTTCGAGCATCGAGGCGCTCCGTCGCAGCCGGGCGAGGTGGGCGTCGCTCTGGAAGGGGACTCCCCGATAGGCCCGGATCGCCTCGAAGCAGCCATCGCCCCGCATGACCACACCGTCGAATACCGGAAGCACGGCGTCGGCCGCCGGGAAGGCCACACCGTCGACCAGGACCTGGGGTGAGGTCACCACCTCAGCCGCCGTGATACCGGTTGGTGATGGGCATCCGCCGCTCCTTACCGAAGGCCCGGGTGGTGATCTTGACCCCGGGGGCCGCCTGGCGCCGCTTGTACTCATTGCGATCAACCAGTTCGGCGACCCACTCGACGACATCTCGACGTTGGCCGCCGTCAACGATCTGGTCCACCGAGAGGTCGCCCTCGACGTACCCGGCGAGTATCGAGTCGAGCACGTCGTAAGGGGGCAGGCTGTCGCTGTCCTTTTGATTCGGTCTCAGTTCGGCCGAGGGCGGCTTCTCGATGCTGCTCGGAGGTATCACCTCTGATTGCAGGTTGCGCCAGCGTGCCAGGCGGTAGACCAGGGTCTTGAAGACATCCTTGAGCACGGCGTATCCCCCGACCATGTCTCCGTACAGCGTGGCGTAGCCCGCTGCCATCTCAGACTTGTTCCCGGTGGCAACCACCATTGCCCCGAACTTGTTGGAGAGGGCCATGAGGATGGCCCCGCGTATCCGTGCCTGGAGATTCTCCTCGGTCACGCCGGTGGCGGTTCCGGCGAACAGGGTCTCGAGCGCATCGAGGTAGGCGGAGAAGACGCCGTCCATGGGGACGAGGTCGAACCTCATCCGAAGACGCGTCGCCAGGTCCTTGGCGTCGAGCACCGAGCCCTCCGAACTGTGACGGGATGGCATGCCCACTCCCCACACCGCCTCGGGTCCGAGAGCGTCGACCGCGATGGCGGCGGTGAGTGCCGAGTCGATCCCTCCGGAAAGCCCGACGAGTACTTCGCTGAACCCGTTCTTGCGGACGTAGTCGCCGAGGGCAATAGTGAGGGCGCGGTACACCTCAGCCTCGACAGGCTCCAGCAAAGGGGTGATCTCCGAGTGATGAGACTTCTCGGGCAGTGGTCTGGAGCGTACGGGCGAGGCGGACCCGACCGGCGAGCCGGCTACTTCGAGGTCCACCAGCAGGCGGTCCTCTTCGAACTGGGGGGACCGGGCCAGTACCCGGCCATCGGCGGTTATCGCCACAGAGGCACCATCGAACACCAACTCGTCCTGTCCACCCACCAGATTGAGAAAGACCAGCGGCACCCCGGAGGATTGGGCACGCTCGGCCAGCATCCCCTCGCGTGCCAGCGCCTTGCCGTAGTGGAACGGCGATGCGCTGATGTTGAGCAGGGCCTGGGCACCGGCGGCCGCCTGTCTCGTCGGAGGCCCATCGGGGAGCCAGATGTCCTCGCAGATCGAGACGCCGACGGCGACCCCGCCTATGTCCCAAAGCCGGTCGGGATCGGTCCCTACCGTGAAGTACCGGTCCTCATCGAACACCCCGTAGTTGGGAAGAAGCACCTTGTGGTAGATGCCTTGGAGTCGGCCCCGGCAGAGGACGGCGGCGGCGTTGGCGACGTCCCGAGGAAGGGCATCGGCCGCATTGCGACCCACCCCGGTATGGCGGTCGACGAACCCGACGACGGTGGTCACCTCGCCGGAGGCGACCGCAAGGCGATCAACAACCTCCCGGTTGGCCTCGACGAATCCCGGGCGGAGCACCATGTCCTCGGGCGGGTATCCGGTGACCGCCAATTCCGGCAGCAGCAGGACGTGGGCACCAACCTCCTCGGCCCAGCCCATGGCTTCGAGAATCCGAGCTTCGTTGCCGTCGAAGTCGCCGACAACGAGGTCCAATTGGGCGCCTGCTACCCGAAGGACGGTCATCCGGTCAGCATAGATATGGTCCCGGACCCCGCCTCAGATGTCTACCTACCCGTACCAAGTACCAAGTACTGAGTACTTACATAAGTACGGCGCTGGTGCCCTTTTCGGCGTCTCGGAGCCTGCTGCACATGGTCACAAGCAGCTTGAAGGTGATCGTCGGCGAGGACTTGAGCAGCGGGTGGAAGTCCCACGACGCCACCCCGAAAGTGCGCAACGCTGTGCCCGCAATCACGGTGGCGGTGCGCGGCCCCCCGTCGATCATCGAGACCTCTCCGAACCACTGCCCCGCTCCCAGCTTGGCAACGGTGCGTCCCTTCTTCGTGACCCGCGCCTCGCCATCGAGGATCAGGTGAAAACCGACCCCCTTCTCTCCCTCGGTGACCACGGTGTGCCCTTCGGCGTGGTCCACCACCCGCCCGGTCCTGGCGAGTTGGTCGAGCTCGCGTTTCGATAGATCGGCGAAGAGCGGCACCCGTCGAAGCATCTCCACTTGCTGCTTCCTCGTCACCAATGAGATCACCTCCATCCCCCGCCTCCCTCAGCCTACGCAACGGAAGCCGCCTTCGGCGGCGGCGTACCCTGTCGCCGTGCGGTCGCACGATGTATCGCCCGCCCGGCTCGGTATCTGGGACGGGCTACTGCCACGGTTGCGTGCCGTGGGTTGGGTCGACTCGGACGGGCTGGTCGTCGGACCGGCGGTGACATTGCTTCGACGGCTGCGGGGTGGCCCCGACCCCGAGGGGGCCCTCGAACGGCTGACGGCCGTGGTGGAAGCCGAACCCCGGCTGGCGGAGGAGGCCCTCTCCGACTATGCGGTTGGCACCGCCCTGGTGACGGTGTGCGGGTCGAGCCGCGCTTTGTCTACGACTCTGGCGTCCCACCCCGTGTGGATCGCTGAACTGCAAGATGGCGACCCTCATCTTCGAGACGAGGTCGAGCCCGGACTGCGGAGCATCGAGTTGCGTACCTTCACCCGAAGATCGGTGCTGGGCATCGCGGTCGATGATCTCTCCGGGCGTATCGCCATGCCCGAGGTGGGAAGGCGACTTGCCTCCCTGGCCGACGCAGTAGCGAGGACCGCCCTCCAGTGGTCAAAGGAGGAGGTCCTCTCGACACCCCGTTTCGAAGGGCTGACCGACCTTCCGATGACGGTTGTCGCCATGGGGAAGTGGGGCGCCGGCGAGCTCAACTACTCGTCCGACATCGACTGTCTATTCGTCTACGACCTTGCTGCCAACGCCGATCCCGATCAGTCGCGTCATGCGGCGCAGCGGATCGCCTCGACCTTTACGAACCTGCTTGCCCGGGCGACGCCTGAAGGCATCGCCTTTCGGGTGGATGCCGACCTGCGGCCCGAAGGGAAGAACGGGCCACTCGCAAGGAGCCTCTCCTCGTACTCCGCCTACTACGCCAAGTGGGGCGAGCCGTGGGAGTCCCAGGCGCTGCTCAAGGCAAGACCGGTGGCCGGTGATCCGGACCTCGGTGACCGCTTCGCCGCAGATAGCGATCCGGACCGTATGGCCGGAGTCGCTCGACCCCGCCTCGATCCGGTCCATCAGAGGCATGAAGGCGCGAAGCGAAGCCCGTGTCGAGAAGCAGGGCCACGCCGCCACCGAGATCAAGCGTGGATTCGGCGGTATCCGCGATGCCGAGTTCGCCGTCCAACTCCTCCAACTCGTACACGGTCGTTTCGACCCATCGCTCCGGGCGCCGGCCACGCTCGACGCCTTGGCGGCGCTGGCTGCCGGAGGCTACGTGCGGCAGGAGGACGCCAACGCTCTCGACGCCTCGTACCGGTGGCTCCGGACCCTCGAACACCGGCTGCAGCTATGGGAAATGCGACAAACCCACGCCCTCCCAACCACTCCTGCAGGGCGGGAGCGGGTGGCCAAGGCGATGGGGTACCGCGACGAGGAAGGTGGGTCTGCCCTCGAGCAGTTCGAGCATGACCTGAAGACGCATCGGTCCAGAGTCAGGGGGATCCACGAACAGCTCTTCTACCGGCCGCTCCTCGATGCCATCGCCGCCTCGCCCACGGTTCGGCTCACTGCCGAGGAGATCGCCCGGCAACTGGCGGCATTCGGTTTCAGGGACGTCGTCTCGGCCCGAAGAGCGGTGGACGAGTTGACCGGCGGGCTCTCTCGGCGCTCTCGGCTCATGCGGCAAACCCTGCCGTTGGTGCTCGACTGGCTCTCCACCGCCCCGGACCCCGATCTCGGGCTCAACCAGCTCCGACTGCTGGTGACTTCGACAACCGACAACGCCCCGCTGGTTGCCGTGTTGCGCGATGACCCGGTCGCGGCCGAGAGGCTGTGCCGTCTGCTCGGTGACAGCGTGCTGGTCGGCCGTTACATCGATCGGCTCCCAGATCTCCTCCCCGAACTCGGCGACGACCGCCGACTGGGATCGGCGCCGACCGGCGACGAACTCGAATCGGAGGTGACAGGGGCCATAACGCTTCGCCCGACTTGGGAACAGCGGCTCGACGAGTTGCGACGATTCGTCCGTCGTAGGGTCCTCAGAGTGGCGGCTCGCGACCTCCTCGGGCTGGCAGACGAGGGAGAGGTCGGCACCGAGTTGTCGGCGATCGCCGACGCCGCTACCCGGGCAGGCATCGTGCTGTCGCGGGATCGTCTTCTGCTGCGCTACCCGTCGTCGGTCGAATTCGCCGTTATCGGAATGGGGCGCTGGGGGGGCGAGGAACTGGGATACGCATCCGATCTCGATCTCCTCTACGTGTACGACGTGCCCGAGGGCGCCGACCCGGTGGGGGCGAGGGAGCAAGCACTCAAGCTGGCCAACCTGCTCGGTGCAGCCCTCGGCGGTGTTCGACCCGAAGGCATCGCCTACCGGGTGGACGCCGGACTGAGGCCCGAGGGCCGGGCCGGGCCACTCACCCGGACGCTCGACTCGTACCGCGCCTATTGGGAGCGCTGGGCGGAACCGTGGGAGCTCCAGGCCCTCATCCGGGCACGTCCTGTGGCGGGTGACGAAGGGCTTGCTGCACGGTTCGTCGCTGCCGCCGCCCCGTTCGTCTGGCCCGAGCGGCTCTCGTCGGAGCGCGTCCGGGCGATTCGAACCATGAAGGCCCGCGTCGAAAGAGATCGGATACCTCCTGGTGAGGATCCCGACTTCCATCTCAAGCTCGGTCCCGGCGGTCTCGTCGATGTCGAGTTCACCGCGCAACTTTTCCAGCAGAAGCACGGCGGAGCGACGCCGGCGCTGCGCGGTCCCGGGACGCTTGGAGCGCTGAGGGCGGTGGCCGCGGCAGGACTCATGCCGGTCCCCGAGGTGCAGGCACTCGATGAGGCTTATCGGTTCTGTACCCGTGTCCGCAACCGGCTGTTCCTGCAGACGGGTCAGGGCCGCGACTCTCTGCCCACCGACCCAGAGGAGGCGATCAGGCTCGGTCTATCGCTTGGTTTCCTCGACGCGCCACGTGCCAGCCTACGAGAGGACTACCGACGGCTCACCAGACGCGCCCGCCGGGTCGTCGAACGGAGGTTTTATAGAGACTGAGAGAACGGACGGCAACGGCAGACGGCACAACCCACAACCCATTTGTGAAGTCCGTAGGCATCGCTGCCGATACCATGAGCTCTTCCCGCAAACCCCGAGACAACGTGTCCACGAATCTCCACGAGCAATTCAGAGTCCTCGCCGCGGCAGCCGCAGCCGAAGCGGTGGCGTTGCGGCGCGAGATCCATCGCCATCCTGAGCTGGGCAACCAGGAGTTCCACACCACCGACCTCGTCGCAGACGCACTCGGTGCGGAGGTGACGGTCAACCGTCGGCCGGGACGGAGCGGGCTGGTAGCGGAGGTGGGCTCTGCCGGACCTGTGGTCGCCTTCCGCGCCGACCTGGACGCACTACCCATCGAGGAGCGAACCGGGTTGGACTTCTCGTCGCGCATCCCGGGTGTGATGCACGCCTGCGGGCACGATGTCCACACTGCTATTGCTGTCGGGATTGCCAAGGTCATGTCGCAGGTGGACGACATCGGCGGTCGGGTGCGGTTCCTATTTCAGCCCGCCGAGGAAACTTTTCCAGGTGGTGCTGCCGAGTTGATTCGCGAAGGAGCGATGACCGGAGTGAGCGCGGTTCTCGGCTTCCACGTGGACCCGGCCCTCCCTCCAGGGAAGGTGGCGCTGCTCGCTGGAGCGGTCACCAGCTCATCCGATCGGGTCTCTGTCGTGATCGAGGGTCCGGGTGGTCACACTGCCCGACCCCACCAGACCGTGGACACCGTCTATGCAGCGGCCCACGTGGCTACCGAGCTTCCCGGGTTGCTGGCGCGCCTCACCGACCCGCGTTCGCCACATTGTCTGGTCTTCGGACAGATCCATGGTGGCGAGGCCGACAACGTGATCCCAACCACTGTCGAACTCTCCGGCACCTCGCGCACGTTGTCGCGGGCGTTGTGGGAGGAGATGCCCGCTCTGGTCGACCGGTTGGTTGCCGACCTCGTCGCCCCGACCGGCGCCAAGGCGAGGGTCGAGTTCCAGCGGGGTATCCCTCCTGTGATCAACGATGCCGCCATCACCGCCCAGGCCGAGGTCGCAGTGGCTGAGATGCTCGGGGTAGCCGCGGTGACGACCACCGAGCCGAGCATGGGAGCCGAGGACTTCGCCCGCTATCTCGAGCTTGCCCCCGGGGCGCTGTTGCGGCTCGGCGCTGCGCCCGACGGCCGGCGAGTAGATCTGCACAGCGCCACATTCGACGTGAACGAAGCCGCCATCGGGGTCGGGATCCTCGCGGGCTGCGCCATCCTCACCAGGCTCCTCAGCTCGACGCCGGCGGTCTGAACCGCCCGGCGGGCGAGTTTCGCTCTCTCGTTACTCTGCAGCACCATGAGCAGAGCTTCCATCGGACTGACCGACGAACTTCAGGCGTACGTCGTCGAGCACTCGACCGCGCTCGATGAGGTCGAACTCCGGTTGATCGAGGCGACCTCGCAACTCGGGTCGCCTGCCTCGATGCAGGTGGCGCCCGAGCAGGCATTGCTGATACGGATGCTGGTGGCGTCAACCGGGGCGCGCCATGCTCTCGAGGTCGGGACGTTCACCGGTCTCTCCTCGCTGGCCATAGCCCGGGGCCTCCCACCTGACGGCCGCCTGCTCTGCTGCGACATCAACCGCGAATGGACCGATATCGCCCGGACCGCGTGGGAGACGGCTGGTGTGGCCGACCGGGTGGAACTCCGTCTCGCGCCGGCGCTCGACACGCTGCGGCGTCTTCCAGAGGAACCCACCTTCGACTTCGCCTTCCTCGACGCCGACAAGAGCACCTACCCGGAGTATCGAGAGGAGATAGTCGTCCGGCTCGAACTCGGCGGCCTATTCGTGGCGGACAACGTGTTGTGGGGTGGCGAAGTCGTCACAGCCGCCGATGACGACGCTGACGTGGTGGGTCTTCGGCGGTTCAACCGGGAGATGGCCGAGGACGACCGGCTCATCACGGTGATGCTCCCGGTCGGTGATGGCCTCACCATCGCCCATCGGGTCTGATGCCACAGGGGGTGGTCGGGCTAGCCGGTGTGGTGCTTTGGACGACCGACGAGCGCCACGCCGCGATGCGGGCCTTTTTTGTCGAGGTCCTGGGGATGCATCCCAGGTCGGACCGCACAGGATTCGTCAACTTCGAGCTTGGCGAGGCCCGTTTGACCGTTGCCGTCCACCGCGAGGTGAGCGGAAGAGCGAGAGATCCGCTTCGGATAATGGTCAACCTGACCGTGGACGAACTCGACGGCATGCATCAGCATTTGCTCGATGCCGGTGTGCCCTGCCTGCGTCCCCCTGAGCGGGAGAGCTGGGGCGGTCGGGTCGCCACCTACCAGGATCCCGACGGAAACGTCGTCCAGCTCTTCGAGTTTCCCGCCTCAGGTGGGGGCTAGTCCACCACCGGGAAACCCTCGTCGATAAGAGCTCTGCGCAGTGCTCCGGCCTCACCGGGGCGCACAGAGACAGCCAACACCCCACCGCCGCCATGCGGGGAGTGGCGAAGTTGCAGGTCGCGGACATCGACCCGGCTCGTGGCCATTGCTCTGCCGACCGCGGCGAGTTCACCGGGCTCGTCGCGCAACGGCACCTCGACGAGCACCACAGGCGGCGCCAGACGGCGGCGCCCGTCCCTGGCATGCTCGAGGCGTTGCAGCAGCGACGCTGCGTCACCGCCGGAGAGATCGGCGGACCAGCCGCCGAGAGTCCTGACCATCTCGGCGAGCGCGGTATCCACCTCGGTGCGGTTCTCCAGCAACACCTCCGAGGACCATCCTGGCTCCGAAAGCGCAACCCGGGTCAGGTCGCGGAAGCTGCCAGAAGCCAGATCAGCCGCCTCGGGCTCGCCCTCGAGCGATTCGATCAGAGCCGCGGCCAGCAGTTGTGGGAGATGACTGATCACCGCCACCGCACGATCGTGACGCTCGGCGGACATCACCACCGAACGGGCGCCGAGCGAGGAGACCAGCCTGGATAGTTCCTCGATGTCTTCGGCCTCGGCCCCGTCGTTGCAGAGCACCCAGGCCGAACCGCGGAACAATCCAGCCGACGCGGCATTGGGCCCCGTGTGCTCTCTCCCCGCCATCGGATGTCCGCCGACGAACCGGCGGAGATGGGCACCGGCAGCCACAACGGGCCGCTTGACTCCGGCAACGTCGGTCACCAAGGCGTCTGTTCGGAGCCGGGTTAGATGGTCGATTATGGCGGCGGGCGGTCCCGCAAGCACCACCAGGTGGGCCTCCTCCACAGCGTCCTCTACCGACTCCGCAATCAGCCCCAACGCTCCCCTATCGGCGGCCCCATGCGATGCCGAAGGGTCCGGGTCCCACCCCACGACGTCCCACCCGAGATCGGTCAACCCGAGAGCGATCGACGTCCCGATCAAACCTGTGCCGACGACGCCAGCCCTCATTTCAGACGACGATGCCGAGCGCATCAGCCAGGGCTCGAACCTGGTCCATGAGCGCGGCGAACTCGTATGGAAGAAGCGCCTGAGCCCCGTCGACCATTGCGGTTTCGGGAGCGGGATGGACATCGACCATGAACCCGTCGGCTCCCACGGCTACCGCTGCACGTGCCAGAGGAGCAACCAGTTCGCGCCTCCCGGCAGCGTGCGAGGGATCGATCATGATGGGGAGGTGCGAAAGCTCCTTGACCACCGGGATGGCGGTGATGTCGAGGGTGTTGCGCGCCGCGGTCTCGAATGTCCTGATGCCGCGCTCGACCAGCACGATCTCGTGGTTGCCCGACTTGAAGATGTACTCGGCGGCGTTGAGCCACTCCTCAACCGTTGCGGTCAGCCCTCGCTTGAGTTGCACCGGCTTGCCGGCCGTCCCGACCTCGGCGAGAAGACTGAAGTTGGCCATGTTCCGAGTCCCCACCCGGATCATGTCGGCGTAGGACGCCACCAGCGTGACGTGTCTCGGGTCCACCACCTCGGCCACGAACGGGATCTCGAAGGCATCGCGCGCTTCGGCGAGGAGTTCGAGGCCCTCCTCGCCGAGGCCCTGGAACGAGTAGGGCGACGTGCGTGGTTTGAAGGCGTCGCCACGGAGCACGGTCGCTCCCGCCTTCTTCACCGCCTCGGCGGTGCGCATGACCTGGTCCCTCGTCTCGACGGCACACGGGCCCGCGATCGGGGCGAAGAACCCTCCGCCGATCCGGGCCTCACCCACAATGACCACCGTGTCGTTCTGCTGGAACTCGCGGCTCACCAGTTTGAAGGGCTTGAGCACCGGGATGGCTCTCTCCACCCCCGACATCGCCTCCCATGGCAACTGCTGGATCCTGTCGCGATCACCGACGGCCCCGATGACGGTGCGGTCTCGCCCGTTGGAGACGTGCGCCTCGCACCCGATCTGGTGGAGCCGGTCGCAGACAGCGGCGATGTCCTCGGCGGTCGCAGCCGGCCGCATCACGATGATCATGCGCCGGATTGTGCCAGGTCGGTCCGAGCCCACCGGACTGCCTCGACCCAGGGTTGGCAGCTACCTGACAGGTACTCACCAACCCAGGGTTGGCAGCTTTGGCGTGGGCACCGTGCCCGTACACTCACCGCCATGCCGACCATCCTGGTCACCGGTGCGGCCACATGGGTGGGGGGACGGCTGGTCCAGCGGCTGGAGGCGCGGCCGGGCACCACCGTGGTGCCGGTGGACGAGTTGTCCCCCCGTGTCGCCTTCACCACCCCGTTGCTCAAGGCGTCTCTGGACACGCTCGAGTTCGCCAGAAGCGTCATCGATCTTCGCCCCGATGTCGTGATCCATCTCCAGACCCTCGACCGCATCGCCGAATTGGGGAGGGTCCGATCGCGCGAGGGGATGGTGCTGGGTGCGCAGGCGCTGTTCGGCGCCATCTCGCGGGTCGGCACGGTACGCCAGGTCGTGGTGAAGTCGGACACGGCCATCTACGGTGCCGGGCCTCGTCATCCTTCGATTCTCGACGAGACGACAGAGGTCCCCGAACGGACCACGCACCGCTTTGAGCGGAACCTGGAGGAGGTGGAGCGGTTCGTCGGTGAAGTCGCCGGGAGGATGCCCGAGGTCGACTTCACCGTTCTCCGCTTCGTGGGGATCTTCGGCGCCCCCATCGAGAACGGGATATCGCATTACCTACGAATGCAGACCGTCCCGACCGTCCTCGGTTGGGACCCACGCCTCCAACTGATCGATGGGGACGAGGCGGTACGCGCTCTTCTTCATGTGCTCGACAAGCCGGTCCCGGGCACCTTCAACATCGCCTCTGAGGGCCAGCTCTACCTGTCGCGCATACTGAGGTTGGGTGGTCGCAGGGTCCGGCCAGTACCCCGCCAGCAGCTCGAGAGGGCGCTGCGTGTGCTCGGTGCCGGCGAGGTCGCCAAGCAGCGCCACCTTCTCTCGCTGCTCCACCACGGAAGAGTCGTGAACACCAACAGGATGCGGGAGATCCTCGGCTTCTCCTCGTTGCTCGATTGCCGCCAGACGGTCCTCGCCGGGTACGGACGGCTCGATCCGGCCCTGGCGGTGTGATGAGGAAGTGGTCAAAGTGAGCGATCCCATCGTCTTCGCCCTCGAGGCGCTGGATGCCGAAGAGTTGGAATCGGTGGCAGGTGCCCTTGGCATCGAAGCGCCCCCTGATGCCTCCACCACCCACCTGGCGGGGTTGGTCGCCGGTGAGCTACGACGTCGCGCCGGGTTGCCGGAGTCGAGCGCTCTAGCGTCCTTCGAGGAGCCGGACGCCGCGACCCGGCGGTCGGCCCTGGCCGCCCGGCTCTCCGACATGGTGGACGAGGACCGCGGCTGCACACATCGAACCCTCGAGGGTTTCGCCTGCGGCCTCCCCTCGATCAAAGGCGAAGAGCGATGCTCGCTCCACGGCGGGGTCGATTCCTCGAACCTCGCCGTTCCTGCGCTCGGCCGGCTCGGGACGGACACCTGGCCGGCGCTGATCCGCCACCTCCGGCTCGCCAGCTATGACATCGATGCGCTCGGGCTCGACCCGGTGCTCGCCGAACTCGCCTGGCACCTCGGGAACAGCCTCTACTTCGAGTACTTCCGGGTTCGTGTCGAGGGCATCGAAAACGTACCCACCACCGGGCCTGCCGTTCTTGCGGCGAACCACGGGGGGGCGGCGATCCCATACGACGCAGCCATGATCCAGTTGGCGGTGCTCAACGAGTCGGCGGCCCCGCGACGGGTTCCGTCGTGGTGGGAACCGAAGTGTTCAACATGATGCCGTTCGTGTCGCATTTGTACCGCAAGATCGGGGCGGCGTACGCCTCGCGACAGGACGCTCGCTGGGTCCTTGGCCAAGGACAGCTCCTCGGAGTGTTCCCCGAGGGAGTCCAGGGTTTTCAGAAGCCGGTGTCCGAGTCCTACCGACTCCGCCGGTTTGGCCGGGGCGGGTTCGCCTCACTCGCCGCCGAGTCGGGCACACCGATTGTCCCGGTCGCCATCCTGGGGTCGGAAGAGACCCACCCCGCGCTCTTCACATCGCGCACCCTGGCGAAGTTGGTGAGGAGCGTCTTCCCTGAGCAGCGGGTTGACGAGATGGCGGTCTGGGTCAACCCGATACCGCTCCCAGTGCGGTGGATGATCAGGTTTCTCCCCCCGATCGCCACCATCTCAGGCGACCTCGACGGGCTCGCCGCCCTGGAGTTGGCGGAACGGGTGCGCACCCAGATCCAGGCGGCGCTCGACGAGATGATCACCCTGCGGGGTCGCACCTACTGACCCAGGCTGTCCCCCAACCCAGGGCTGGCAGCTGCATCTGAGGTACTCCCCAACCTGGGTTGAAACGAGCAGAACCCTTTGTGTATTCATTCACAAAGCGCTTGCATTTGCTAGCAGTAACTGCTACGTTTGCTACCACATGACCGGCATCGAGGAGAGAACGGATACCGGATCGACCGTCGGGTCGTTCATCCGTCAGCAGCGGGAGCGGGCCAATGTCTCGGTCCGCCGTTTGGCGGAACAGGCGGGCATCTCGAATCCCTACCTCAGCCAGATAGAACGTGGGCTTCGCAAGCCTTCGGCTGAGATCCTCAAGTCGATCGCCCGGGCACTGTCGATCCAGGCCGAGTCGCTCTACTCGCAGGCCGGGCTCATCGAGCAGGGGCCGCGGCCTCCGACCGTCATCGAATCGGTCGAGGCTGACCCGCAGCTCTCCATGCGACACAAACAACTACTCCTCGACCTGTACCGGACGCTGGTTGGGGAACGAGACGAGGTCCGGAAGGAGAAACCATGAAGATGGATGGAACGAAGACAGCCCTCTATGCCGCCGTCGGAGCTCCCGTGGTGGCCACGCGCAAGGTGACCGATGCGCTCACCGAGTTGCGCACCAAGTTCGCCGGTGACTTCCGCAAGGAGTACAGCACCTGGGCCACCGAGGGCGAGAAGGTCGTCGGGCGGATCGCCGACCAGAAGCTTGTCGAGGACTTCACCTCTCGGGTGGATGTCGACAACATATCCGAGCAGGTGGGCAGGTTGCGCGGGCAGCTGGAGGACCTCGTCGCCACATGGCGGCAGAACTTCAACCCCGAGAAGCCGGTTGAGGCCGCCAAGGCGGTGAAGGTCGAGATCGACGACGGCGCCGAGAAGGCGGAGAGCGCGGTCAAGAAGGCGACCGACGAGGCCCTCGAGACAGTCGAGAAGACGGCCAAGGCCGCCTCCAACACCACGACCCGCAAGCCGTCCACCCGCAAGCCGACGACGACCAAGGCCACCACCAAAGCCACGGGCAGGTCGAGCGCAGCCTGATCACAAGCTCTCCGGATCCGAGCCCGGGCTCGGCACCCCCGTATCCTCCTCGGTGGTGCACGGCGTCCGAGCCGGTCGGAGTCAATAGCCGAGGGACCTATCCGGTCCCTCGGCTTCTATTTTTTTTGTCGATTCAGTAGGTGACTCTGCCGTCGAGCTGAGAGGCGTGCTCCACCCAGCGCTCCACCATCGCCTCGGTGGGGAGTCTTCGCACCAGCTTTTTCTGCTCGTTGATCTGGGCGAGCTTGGCGGCGAGAGCGGCCGGCTTGCGGCGGCCGAGCTCCTTGATCGTGTCCGCCCCTGAGGTTTCGAGCAGGTCGGCGTACTCGGGCCCGACGCCGCGCACCCTCATGAGATCGGCCCGGTTGACCCATGCCAGGATCTGGGCCTCGGTGCAGTTCGCAAGGGTGGCTAGCTCGGAGCGCCCACGCCTGGTGGCTCCTCGCCGTAGCAGCGCCTCTGTGGTGCGCACTCCGCTTCGCCTGAGCTTGGCGGCGTCTTTGGCGCCGATGCTCACGATGGCGGCAATCGAAGCCATCACAATCCTTTCGCTGGTGCCCGATTCCGGGGCGAGATTAGACGTCGCTCGTCGGAGGCCGTCGGTCGTCCTCTTCATGCCGAATATGGCGTGGCTGCAATTCCTCGACATCGAAGTTGGTGTCAACGTCCCGTGGTGGAAGACGCTCCAACCAGACCTCGGTGACCCAGTCGGGATGTGAATCGAGCAAACGGCGGGCGCCCTCATCGCCTTCGAGACTCATCAACCTCGGCCAGAGCAACCGGTCGACCAGGACCGGGTTGCCCCGGATATAGCGATACTTGGGAACGACCGCAGCCGTCTTGCCCGGGCGGTAGGCGGCGACCACCTCCGCCACCGCCTCCTCGCTCACATCGGGTTGGTCTCCCATCACGATCAGAGCACCATCCACCCTCGACAGCCGGCCTATCGCGTCCAGACCCGCTCGCAGTGAAGACGCCAGCCCCTCTTCCCACTCCGGGTTCTCCACGACACCGACGCCGGTGAGGTCGACCCGCTCGCTGACGGTGTCGGCATGGGCCCCGAGAACCACCCATATCTCGTCGATCTCCCACCGCCGCACCCGGTCGAGGACATGGTCGAGCAATGTCGCCCCGCCCCACGGGAGCAGTTGCTTGGGCCGGCCAAGGCGGCGCGAACCGCCACCGGCGAGAACGAGAGCGGCGACCGTCACTTCGAAGCGATCTGGCTCAGATGTCGCCCTCGTCGTCGGTCCGCTGGCGGTGGATACGGCCCTCCCGCCCACGGAGAGACCGGCCGGTGCCCGCCCCGTAGCGCACCTGGATCATCTCGGCGAGGATTGAGATGGCCACCTCCGCTGGAATCTCCGCTCCGATGTCCAGCCCGACCGGGCCGTGTATTCGGTCTATCGCATCGGTGTCGAATCCCGCGGCCAAGAGGCGCTCGCGCCGTGCCGCGTGGGTACGACGACTTCCCATCGCACCGATGTAGCGAACCGGGCTGCGCAATACCGCCGGGTATACGGGATCCTCGAAGCGAGCGTCGTGGCTGAGAACGACCACGTATGTCCGGCGATCGAGGTCGAGATCGGCGAGCACGTCCTCGGGACGGCCCAGCGCCACCTCAGCATCGGGGAATCGTTCGGTGGTCGTGAAGGCAGGGCGGGAGTCGGACACGGTGACTCGGAACCCGAGTTCGGTGGCGAAGGCGGCGAGCGGTTGAGCTATGTGCACCGCCCCGAATATGACGAGCCGAGGTTGCGGCGCCAAGGTCTCGATGAACACGGACACCTCGTCGTACTCGAGGGTCCTGCTCTGCTCCTGGTCCATGAGTTGGCGCGCATCGTCCAGGATGTGCTCCTCGAGGCCAGAAGGGAGGTTTCCCTCGATGACGCCCTTCTCGGCATCGAGCACGGCGTGGGATCCTTCACCTGGCCCGGTCAGCACGGTCACCGCCGCACCGAGCCTCTCCTCTTTCTGCAGCCGGCGGATTGCCTCGAGGTGGGCGCTCACCATCGCTCGACGTATACCTGGATCGTCCCCCCGCAGGCCAACCCCACCTCGAACGCCTCGTCGTCGGCGATGCCGTAGGTGACGAGTCGCGGCTCGGCTCCTCCGAGGATCTCCTGCGCATGGAGGAAGACATCGTTCTCGACGCAACCCCCACTCACCGATCCCTCCATGTCACCACCCGAGGAGACGAGGAACTTGGCACCCTCCGGCCTTGGCGCTGACCCCGAGACGCGGACCACCGTGGCAACCGCCACATCCTTGCCCTCCGCCGTCCAGCGGTCGTAGATCTCGAGGGCGTCCTTCATGGTCTCGCTACCTCCCGTCGACGCGCCGGCAATGACTCTAGGAGTCGGATCACGTCGACGAGGTGGGTGAGGTTGGCGGCCGGCAGGAGGTCGTCGATGTAGGGAAGAACCGTGCGCATTCCTCGTGTCTCGGGCGAATAGCCCTCGCGCCCGGCGAGCGGATTCAGCCACACCACCCGATGGACGCTGCGGGCGAAACGCGCCATCTCCTCGCGGAGCAACTCGGGATCGCCCCGGTCCCAACCGTCGGACACGATCAATGCCACCGGGCCGCCCCTTCCGACTCGCCGGCTCCATTCGACGTTGAAGGTGTGGAGCGCTTCGCCTATCCGGGTACCACCCGACCAATCGACGACGTGCCCGGCCACCTCCTCGAGGGCATGGGTGGGGTCGCGTCGACGAAGCTGGCGGGTTATCCGGGTGAGACGGGTCGAGAAGACGAAAGCCTCGAGATGCCCCAGCCGGTCGCGGGCGGCGTGGGCGAAATAGAGCAGCATCTCGACATAACGCTCCATCGAGCCGCTCACGTCGGCGATGATGATCAGCGGACGACGGCGGCGGCGGCGCTCCGACATCGCCAACCTCAATAGCTCGCCCTCGTTGCCGACCGCCCGGCGCAGGGTCCGACGGAGGTCGGGTTGGGATCCGTTTCGGGCCGGGGCGAAGCCGGCGGCTCCTGGCGTCGGCCGGTCTCCAGACCATCCTGGCGATGAGACGGCGGACCTCTTCGCTCTCTGCCGCCGACATCTCACCGAAGTCACGACGCCCCAGCCGTTCGGCGGAGGAGGCTCCAGTTCGGTCAGCCACGTCCTCGAGATCGGGCCCCACTGCACCCGATGGCACGACGGATAACCCGCTCGTGGTGGCGACAGCCTGTGTGGTCGATATCGCCGGAGCAGGCGAGACCGCGGCCCCCATTCCGAAGAAGAGGTCGAAGGCCTCGTCGAAGAGCGCCACCTCCGACTGACGGATCACAATGATCGAGCGAAAAGCGTGGTAGACGTCCTCGCGCCGATCCAGACCCACCGCGACCGCAGCCCGGGACAACACTCACCGGCCGACTGGGGAGGAAGCCGGAACCCGAGACCGCGGAGGTGACGGACAAAGAGCACCAGGTTGTCGGCGAACGCAGTCATCGATGGCAGGCTTCCAGGCTCAGTCGACCACTGGCAGCGGGAAGCGGAGCATGGCGGCGGCGCCGTCGATCGGCGATCCCTCGGGCAATTGGACGAGGCGTCCGCCCGATCCGATCACCCGCTCGATCGCCTCGGCGGCTATGTCGGGGTGATGACGGGTATCCGCACCGCAAACCGGACAACTGCCCTCCTTGCGGCCGATCCATCCACAGGCAGGGCACACGACGCCAGGCTCGGGCTTGGTACCTACGACGGCGAGTAACTCGACCGCGGCCAGGTTGGCGGCGGTCACGACCTGGTCGAGACCCCAAGCCACCGATTGTCCCGATTCCGATCCCGCCACCAGTTGGTCGGACACCGCCTGGGAACTCCGTGTTCGAGCCGCCTCCTCCAAGGCAGCCACTGCTTCCTTGACGGTGTGGGCGGTGGCGGTTGCCGGATCGATCACGAAGGTCCCGATCATCCGCTCGGCCAGGTAGGGGTGGAGGTGCCCGGCAGCCTCCTCGACCTGGCCCTGATGACCCCCTATGGCCACCCAGGTCACCGGATCGGTCTTGTGCATCTCGAAAAACCGCTCGGCAACACGATCGAAGTGCCTTCTTGCGATCTCCTCGGCGGCCTTACGCGCCCCATGCTCGGCGAGGCCCTTCCAACCGCCGTAGTTCGCCTTGTGCCCCGCCTCCTCTTCGACTACCCCCGCTGGCGTCAACTCCCCGCCCCTCTTGATGAAGATGTCGGCGTGGCGCCTGTCGGTGGTGGCGACCAGGGTCACGGTCGACTCGGGCAAGGCTCTAATCGGTCGCAGGTAGGGGCCATCGGCCAGCACGGCAACATCCCAGACCTCGCCAGGGAGCGGCTCGTAGCTCACCTCCCCGTTGGTGGCGAATATGGCGACGCCCGGTGCCTGCTCGGTTTCGAGCCTCCAACTCAGGTCCATCACAGACTTCGTTGCCTGCCGGACCACCTTCTCCCGGCTGTGGTCGTCGCCGCCGGCCGCCGCCTCGCGGATCGGACGAAGCAGGTCGGTGAGCCGGGCGGAAGGGTTCACCTGCATGGGTCGCGACAGGTAGACGGAGAGCACCGGCGCCTCCGCCTCGGTGAGGCGGTCGAGCGTTTCAGCGTCGATCATGTGACCCCTCTATGACCAGGAACCTAACGCAACGGGGTGGCTTTGGCTTCCCGCTGAGAGCGGAGACCACAGCAGCTCGGTTCGGGCCGCCCATTTCCCGAATAGATCACCGGGACCAGTGCACCCGCTGCGGACTCGGGTAGGCGATCTTCCTCACCCGGCGAGCAGCGACTCCAGACCGGTGGAGCGGACCCGCTCGATGTCCTCGCGGTACTTGAGCGCAACGCCGATGGTCTGCTCGATCACCTCCGGGGTCAGCCGGGTGGCGTCGAGCACGTTGAGCGCCTGTGCCCAATCGAGCGTCTCTGCCACCCCGGGCGGTTTGAACAGGTCCATCTGGCGCAACCGCTCCATCGCCCGGGCCAGTTCGGAGGCGAGGACATCGCTTATGCCCGGAACCTTGCGACCGACGATGGCGACCTCGCGCTCGAATGTCGGGTAGTCGATCCAGTAGTAGATGCACCGCCGCTTGAGGGCGTCGTGGATCTCACGGGTGCGGTTCGAGGTGAGGATGACGATTGGCGGTTGGTCGGCTGCGATGGTCCCCACTTCGGGGATGGTGACCTGGAAGTCGGAGAGAAGTTCGAGCAGGTAGGCCTCGAATTCCTCGTCCGCTCTGTCGATCTCGTCGATGAGCAGCACTGGCCGCTGACCGAGCGTCGCCAGCTCCACCGCCTTGAGAAGCGGGCGAGCCACCAGATAATCCCGGCTCATGATGTCCTTGACGTCGGCCGCTTGGCCTTCGCCGCGTGCCTCGAGCAACCGGATGGCGAGCATCTGCCTGGCGTAGTCCCACTCATAGAGTGCATGCCCTGCGTCGAGTCCCTCGTAGCACTGGAGCCGAATCAGCGGGGCGTCGAGGAACACGGACAGCACCTTGGCCACCTCTGTCTTGCCCACCCCGGCTTCGCCCTCGAGGAAGAGAGGCCTGCCCAACTGCAGCCCCAGATGGATGGCAACGGCCAGGCTCCGGTCGGCGATGTATTCACTCGCGTCGAGGGCCTGTTGGACTGCGTCGACGTCGGCTGGAAGCGGTTTTGCCATGGAGGGAGCACGTTAGTGGTCGGCGGCGAACCACTCCCTCCCGAGCGTCGTAGTGTCTCGGACATTCCCCGGAGGAGGGACGATGAGACGCGGTAGTGGCTTACTGGCGATGCTGGCCCTGATGGCTGTTGTGGCGTGCAGTGGCTCCGACGGTGGGACCGCTACAACAGTCGGGGGTGGGTCCGGCACCACGACTGATGGAGGGGCCGACACAACGGCCGCCGAGGATGGCGGGAGCAGCGCCGCATCAGTGAGTATCGTCGACTTCGAGTTCAGTGCCCCTGCGAGCGTCGCCGCCGGTACGGAGATCACGGTGGTCAACAACGGCGAAGCCACCCACACCTGGACCGAACCGGGTGGCGCATTCGACACCGGTCAGATCGCACCAGGATCGAGCGCCACCGTCACCATCGACGATCCCGGCACATACGACTTCGTCTGCTCGATCCACTCCAACATGACCGGTACGATCGAGGTCACCGACGGCTAGGTGACCACTTGCCCGACATCCCATCGGTGAACCCCGCCGACGTCCCCAGCCTGCTCGGCGAGGGGGCGTTGCTCATCGACGTGCGCGAAGAGGTCGAATGGGACGAGGCCCGCATCGCCGGTGCGGTGCACCACCCCATGACCGACTTCGCCGCATGGTGGGCCGAGGTCCCCGAGGACCGAACCGTGGTCGTCTACTGCAGGACCGGCGCCCGCTCGGGTCTGGTGGTCGAGGCGCTGTCGAACCAGGTCGGGTTGGCCAACGTCGTCAACCTCGAGGGCGGGATCGTTGCCTGGGCCGAGCACGGGCTCGAGGTGGAAGAGACCTGAAACTCTGCTGACCGACAGAGGATCCAAACGCGAGAGGAGGCCCCTCGGGCCTCCTCTCCCGTGGCGGCGGTTGCCTCAGCTCGCCGCCGCCAGCGCCTGACTCAGCGCCCTTCTGGCAAAGACCTTCGCCAGGTGGGTCTTGTACTCCACCGACCCGTAGAGGTCTTCGAGCACCGTCACCCCATCGGCTGCACGCTCAGCCGCGGCGGCGACTGCCTCCTCGGTGGCATCCGCACCCTGGATCGCCTCGATCACGCCATGGGCGAGCATCGGCTTGGTACCGACACCGGTGAGCGCCACAGTGGCCTCGGCGATGCTGCCGTTCTCGCGCCGCACCCATGCGGCGGCTCCTGCCACGGCGTAGTCGGAGTGGCCGCCTCGCCGCCCCATCTTGTCGTATGCGGACCCACCATCGCGCTTGGGCAACTTGATCTCCACCAGGATCTCGTCTGGCTCCAACGCAGAGGTCATCACGTCTACGACGAAGTCACCGGCTGCGATCTGGCGCGACCCGCCCGAGGACTTCACCACCATTGTCGCCCCGAGGGCGATCACCGCGGCTGGCTGGTCGGCGGCCACATCGGCGTGAGCCATCGAGCCGCACAGCGTGCCCCGATTCCGCACCTGGACGTCACCGGTCCACGACGCCGCCTGCGACAAGGCGGTGGCGTGCTCCCGGATCAGATCGCTCGACGCGATCTCGTTGTGACGTACTAGTGCCCCAATTGAGATGTGTTCGCCCTTGTCCTCGATCTGGTCGAGGTCAGGGATCCGCCCGATGTCCACGACCAATTCGGGTGAGAGAAGACGCAGCTTCATCAGTGGGAGTAGCGACATCCCTCCCGAGAGCACCTTCGCCCCCGGGTTCTCGGTGAGGATGGTGAGCGCCTCCTCGATGGTCGCTGGAGCGACATACTCGAAGCTTCTCGGGTACATCAGCCCTCACCTCCCTGACCTGCATCCTGTATCGCCTGCCAGACCCGCCTTGGTCGTAGCGGCATGTCGATGGTCTGCACCCCCAGCGGCCTGAGGGCGTCGAGCACGGCGGCCACGATGGTCTGAGCCGACCCGATGGTCCCCGCCTCGCCGATCCCCTTCACTCCCAGGGGGTTGGCGTCGGTGGGGGTCACCGTGCTGTCCATCTCGAACGACGGAATGTCCGCAGCCGTCGGGATCTGATAATCGGCCAGCGAAGGTGTCAGCAGACTCCCACTCTCGTCGTATACGGCCTCCTCGAAGAGCGCCTGACCAATTCCCTGAACGATCCCGCCATGGATCTGGCCGGCGACGATCATCGGATTGATCACCGTCCCGCAATCGTCCACCGCCAGATAACGCAGCAACTCGACGTTGCCTGTCTCCACGTCTACTTCGACCACCGCCATGTGCGCCCCGTACGGCCATGTGGCGTTGGTCGGGTCGAAGAAGGCGACGTCCTCGAGTCCGGCCTCCACACCCTCTGGCAGCTGGTATTGCTGGTAGGCGGTGGCGACCAGATCGTCCCATTCCACCGATTGCTCCGGCGACCCGGCCACGAAGGCCTTGCCGTCCTCGAATCGAATGTCCTCGGCGGCGGCTTCGAGCATGTGAGCTGCGATGCGGGCTGCCTTCTCCTGGACCCTCCCCGCGGCCCGTGCGATAGCGGGCCCGCCGACGGCCGCAGACCGGCTGCCGAAGGTGCCGATGCCCATGGGTGAATCGTGAGTGTCGCCGTGCCGTACTTTGACCCGTTCGAATGGGACCCCCAGCGTGTCGCTGGCGATCTGGGCCCAGGTGGTCTCGTGTCCCTGCCCGGTTGGACCTGTGCCCGTTACCACGGTGACACTTCCATCGGGGTTGGCCCGCACCGCCGCCGACTCGTTGAATGCCGACGGCAACCCATAGCCAGCCCAGGAGAACCCGCCCTCGAACATTGCCGAGGGAGCGAGACCACAGTTCTCGACATACGTTGTGAGCCCGATACCGAGGTAGCGCCCTTCCTCTCTCGCCTTGGCCTGCTCCTGGCGGAGACTGTCGACGTCGGCCATCTCGAGCAGGCGGTCGAGTGTGGCGGCGTACTGGCCCGAGTCCATCACCATCCCCACCTTCGTCTCGAAGGGGAAGTCCTCGGGTTTGACGTAGTTGCGGCTCCGCAGCTCAGCCGGATCCATGTCGAGCTCAGCGGCCAGGGCGTCGACGGCGCGCTCCAGGTAGTAGGCCGCCTCGGGCCGTCCAGCGCCGCGGTACGCATCGGTGACCGGGGTGTTGGTGTACACGCAGTCGATCTTGAAGTGAACGTTCGGTATGTCGTACTGACCCGGAGCGGTGAACTGGCCCAGCACTGGTATGGCGATGGTGAAGTTCTGCGAATAGGCGCCCATGTCGGCGAGCCCGACCAATTCATAGGCGACGATCTCGCCCTCCTTGGTCGCTGCGATCTTGGCGGTAGCCACCCAGCCTCTCCCTTGGATCGTGGCTACGGCCGCCTCTCGTCTTGTCTCGGTCCAGCGGACCGGGCTCCCCAGCGTCTTGCTGGCGAATGTGCAGAGGATCTCGTCGGGATAGACGTTGAGCTTGCATCCGAACCCACCGCCCACCTCGGGTGCGACCACCCGCACGTCGTTGGCGTCCAGTCCGAACGTGGTGGCGATGGCGCCGGCGAGGGCATGCGGTATCTGGGTGGTGGACCAGGCGTTGACCCTGCCGTAGCCATCATTCCATTCCGCTAGGACTGCTCGGGGCTCGATAGGGACCGGGATGAGGCGCTGGTTGACCAACTTGCGCTCCACCACCACGACGTCGTCCCTCCCGAAAGCCTCGGCACAACCGTCGGCGTCCCCCGCTTCCCAGGTGTGGACGACGTTGGAGGCGTCGTGGACCTGGATCCGATCGGTGGCGGCATCTTCGAGATCTACGGCGGCCTCCATGGCGTCGTAGTCGACCTCGACAGCGTCGGCAGCGTCGCGGGCCAGGTACTTGTCGTCGGCCACCACCATGGCGACCGCTTCGCCGACATGGCGCACCTGTCCATCGGCCAGAAGCGGCTTCAAGGTCCCCACCGGAACCTGCGCCAGCAGCGGGCCGAGATGGCGGACGTCCTCGATGGTGTACACGGCGTGAACACCCGGCATCTCGAGGGCCGCCGACCCATCGATCGAGTTGACCATTGCACGGGCGTACGGGCTACGGACGAAGGCAGCCGACAACTCGCCGGGGAGCCGGATGTCCTCTACGTAGCGGCCGGTGCCCACGATCAGCGCCGGATCCTCCTTGCGCTTGATCGACTTGCCAAACAACTTCGTGGTGGTCATACCGGCACCTCCTCCCATTCGGCAGGTGCCGGGGTGTCGCCGCGCATCTTCGCTGCGGCGTACTCGATGGCGCGCACGATGTTGTGGTAGCCGGTGCAGCGGCAGAGGTTGCCGTCGATCCCGTGACGGATTTCGTCCTCCGACGGGTTCGGGTTGTCCGCCAGGAGGCCAACCGCCGACATGATCATCCCGGGGGTGCAGAACCCGCATTGCAGACCATGGCGCTCCCAGAACCCCTCTTGTACGGCGTGGAGCTCGCCGTCGCTCGCCAGCCCTTCGATGGTCGTCACCTCGGAGCCCTCGGCTTGCACGGCGAGCATGGTGCATGACTTGGTCGTTATCCCATCGACCAGAACCGTGCAGGCCCCGCAGTACGAAGTCTCACAGCCGACATGGGTGCCGGTGAGGTGCAAATTGTCCCTGATGAGGTGTACGAGGAGTGTTCTGGGCTCCACATCCACCTTGACGGGTCGCCCGTTGACCGTGAGGCCGACTTGCATAACTCCTCCTCCCAGCCCCCCTGCGATGCGGCTCCGGTGTCGCTGCCGGCCCGCCGTCCGAACTTATCAGAGCCGGGGCCGCGATGTCGGCTGTGTGGCCCCCGAGTGAGTGGTGACTCTGATCAATCGAACCTACGGTGGTCACCGAGAATGCGATATCGCCGACTCAGCCTGCTGATCGCGGTGGTGGCTACCGCCACCGCCATCGCGTCGCCCGCCAGCGCCGACCGCATCATGGACGAGCACTTCGAGGAGTATCCATGGAGCGATGACGGCAGCAACGCGCCCTGGTCGGATGTGCGCTCTGCCGATTTCGCCAACAGCCGGTTGGGCCCCGGGTTCCTCGAGGAGGGATTGCAGGTGGCGATCCCCGCCGGTCAGCAGCGCGGTGTCGGGCCGATGTACAACTTCAAGGGGAAGGGACCGTCCGAAGCCTGGTTCCGCTACTACGTCTGGTTGGAACGCTGGCGCCCCACGTACTCGGGAAAGCTCCCCGGGCTATCCGGCTTGTACGGCTCGTCGGCCAAGGGCTGTATCCCGTCGGTGCCAGGAAACCCCGGCTGGTCGGCACGGCTCTACTGGCTCCCACCGGGGGTGGATGGAGTGGCCGTGGGGGAGACGGCGATCGGATCGTACGTCTACCACCTCGACCAGCCCACAGAGTGCGGAAATGCACTCGCCTGGGATCCTGGTTCGCTCGAGAGACAGCGCTGGCACTGCATCGAGGGCCATGTGCGGCTCAACACGCTCGGCGAGTCGGACGGCGTGATCGAAGGGTGGATAGACGGTGAGAAGGCCTTTCGGCGTGCCGACCTGCGATTCCGCCTCGCCGGTCAGAAGTTCGTCCAGATCAAGGAGTTCTGGATGGACGTGTACTTCGGCGGTACGTTCGCCACTCCCAATCGCCTCGTGCTCCGCCTCGACGAGATCGCCGTCTCCAACGAGGGGCGACCCCGCTGCATCGACCCCTTCACCGACGATGACAACTCGACCCACGAAAGCGATCTCACAGACCTGCACGCCCGAGGGTTCTTCGAGGGGTGCCAGCGCCGGCGCGCCTGTCCGGATGACACGCTGACCAGGGCGGAGATGGCGGTGCTGCTGGTGCGTGTGCTCGCCCTCCCCCACACCGAGACCAACCACTTCCGCGACGACAACGACCACTGGGCTGAGGCGTACATCGATCGGCTCGCCGCCAGCGGCATCACGATGGGGTGTGATCGCCGCCTCTTCTGCCCGGAGGACCCGGTGACACGCGCCGAATTGGCCACCTTCCTCGACCGGGCCTATGAGCCTCCCGGCACCAGCCAGGATTTCTTCACCGACGACGACGACCACTGGGCGCGGCGCAGCATCGATCGGCTCGGCGCCGCCGGTGTGATCAATGGATGCACCCCGACTGCGTTCTGTCCGGAGGCGACGATAAGTCGTGGCCAGACCGCGGCATTGCTCGCCAGGGCTATCAGATGGTCAGAGGCCCAGACTGAGGAGACCGCGGTATCGGCAGCCCTCAGCCAGGCTGAGCGCGACGCCATGACCGCCGGGGACCACGACTAGGCGAGTGCTATGGCGAGCGAGGCTTGGAGATAGCCGAGGTAGTCGAGCGTCGCCATCTCGGGTCCGCCTCGCTCGCGAGCCAGGTCGTAGTCGCTCTCCTTGTCGATCCCGAGCCTGGCGGCGAGAACCCGTCGGGCCTCGCCGAGAACCCGCAACCAGGATTCGGCCTCGTCCTCGGAAAGAAACGCCCCCCTCTCGGCCCCGCCGAGTGTCTCCTCGAAGCGGATGCGGTCCTCCGACTTTTCGCGAGCCATGTCGGCCCCCATGAGCCGCCAGAACTCGTCATCCTCATCCGGAGAGCCCGGATACACCGGAAGCCGACCGTGAGCCTGGGTGGGAGAGGGTGCTTCGGCCACCAGAAGAGGTAGCAACTGACCAAGCACGGCCACCTCGTTGATATCGAGCTTGACCTTGATCCGGCCCTTGCGGTCGACGCCAAACGGCTCCCTCATGACTTCTCCAGGGTGGCCCAAAGCCCATAGTGGTGAAGCCGATAGCAGTCGACTTCCGACTTCTCCCTAGGTCCGCACGCCACCACCGCCCGCCCCTCGTGGTGAACGGCGAGCATCAACCGGGTGGCCTCCTCTTCCGAATGGCCGAAGAGCTTTCGGAAGACATAGACCACGTATTCCATCAGGTTCACGGGGTCGTTCCACACCACGACGTTCCACGGAGTGTCGCCCCGGACCTCCTTGTCGGCGTCGGGACGATCGGTCCGGACCGGCAGCGCCACCGTGAGTTCAGCCATCGCCGCCGCGGCCCCGGTTGAGCCAGTCCTCGAGATCCTGGCGCGCCACCCTCCATTCCCGGCCCACCTTCACCCCGGGCAGTTCCCCCATCCTCAGCCGGGCGGTGATCACGAACGGCGACACATCGAGATAGTCGCACACGTCGGCCACCGAAAGCCAGTCCTTCTGGATCGTCACCCGGATCGGGTCCACCGGTTTGAGGCTAGCTATCCGCATCTGGTCGATTGGCCCGGAGCGCGAAACGCAATCGCCCAGATCCTGCTGACATTGGATATGTTTGCGATATCTTGAGTTATCTAGGATGAGACAGCTTTCCGTCATGGTGTTGAGCCCAGAAGACCCGCTTCGCCACCCGGACCTCGTCGAAATGGCGCGGAGATTGAGGTCGCAACTCGAGTCGGTGCTCGATGCCGAGCGCGCCGCAGCGCATGCCATCGCTCGTCGCAGCGAGACGATGCGCGATCGTTTGATCTTCGCTGAGGACAATGGAGACAGGGTCGTGATCACCTGCTGCGACGGCACCAGGAGGGTGGGGAAACTCGGTGGTGTCGGCCTCGATGTCGTCGTGATCGTCGCACCGGAGAGGGAGCAGGTGGTGGCCATGCGGCACATCGTCAGCTTGGAGACGATGCAGTGACCGAGCGACCGCTGGTGGCCACGGTGCTCTCGGCACGACCCTGGGAGGCCCGACTCGTTGCGGTGGCTCGCGCCGCCGGGAGCATCAGGGTGGTGGGACGCCTCTACCAACCAGAGGATCTTGACCGACTTCGTCGGGTCGACGTTGTCGTCGTCGGTGCCGAGACGCCCTGGGCGACACCGGCTCGGGTGAAATCGTGGCGCGACCGGGGCATCGCCGTGCTCGGCGTAGTACCCGATGGGGACAGACCGGCGGCGGCCCGCTTCAGCGGTTCGGGTGCCATGGTGACCGGGGAGCACACTCCGACGCAGTCGCTTCTCGCTTCGATCCGGCTGGCGGCCACCGCAAGACCGACCACGGGCGGAGCGGGCAGGTTTGCCGCCGTCGTGGGTCCGCGAGGCGCCCCGGGGGTCACCGAAGTGGCGCTGGCACTCGCCGGCGGTCTGGCCGGGGCGGTGCGGACGCTTCTCGTTGACCTCGACACGGGAGCCCCCAGCGTCGGGATGAGACTGGGTCTGCCACCGGGAGGCGGGCTGACGGTGACCACCGAACGGCTGCGGTGCAACGCCGGGTGGCTCGAGGAGGGAGCCCACAAGTTCGGCGCGTTGAGTGTTGTCCCGGGGGAAGGGCCGCGGTGCGCCCCGTCGGCGGTCGACGACCTCCTCGTAGCCGGGCGATCGGGGTTCGAGATGATCGTCGCTGACCGGGGACCGGTCGAGGGCAACGACCCGGTCCTGGTCGCAGCCGACTCGGCGGTATTGGTGTGCCGCCCCTCACCCACCGGCCTCGTGAGGGCTGCCCGACTGGTCGCCGAGTGGGGTGGTCCGATCCCCTGGCTCGTGGTCAACCGGGTGGAGGATCGACGAGCCGCGACCATGGCGGCCCGCAGATTCATAGGGCTGGAGCCGGCCGTCTTGCTGCAGGAGGACGCAGGCATTGGAGGTACCGCTGGTGAGGGCCCATCGCCTCGGATGATCGAATCGCTACGTCCGCTCCACGCCGGCCTCGTCGAGAGCAGCGGTGGGCGCTGCCCGGTAGGAGCCGAGATGATGTAGCTCGACCAGCGTCGCCGGGATCGGCTCGAAGATGGCGGCGTAACCGTCTGGACCGGGAGGGTGCATCAGGTCCACGAAGAACCGGTGGCGCCAAGCCTCCTCGCTGGGGCGTGACTCGATGCGGGTGAGGTTGGCGCCCCGCAGCCCCAACTCGGTGAGCGCCAATGCGAGCGCTCCCGGCTGATGCAGGGTTATGAAACTGATCGTCGTCTTGTCTGCGTCGGGTGCCACGGGCTCGGGGCCGGGCGCCAGCACGGCGAACCGGGTGGTGTTGTGCCATCGGTCTATGACTTCGGTGGCGAGCACCTCGAGTCCGTAGCGATCGGCCGCTGCTTCGGGCGCCAATGCCGCCTCATGGAGGTCGCCCCGCTCGGCCACCTCGCGGACCGCTCCTGCGGTGTCCGATGATGAGACCGCCATCCAGCCCCTCTCGGCCATGAGGAATTCCGCCTGTCCTAGCGCCTCGGGATGAGAGCGGACCCTTGTGATCCCGTCGAGCGACGACCCGGGCACGCCGAGCAGTGCATGGCGAACCTCGAGCAAGTGCTCGGCGACGATGGAGGCCGAAGAGCGGAGCAGCCGATCGAGCACGGGTAGGACGCTTCCCGTCGTGGAGTTCTCGATGGGGAGGACCAACCGATCGACCTCGCCCCGCTCGAGGGCGGCGAAGGCATCCGAGAACGACGCCAGCCCAGTCCGCCGGCATCCGGGGAATAGCTCCCCTGCCGCCTGGTGGCTGTAGGAGAGCTCTTCGCCCTGGTAACCGATACCGAGCATCCGGTCCATCGCCGTTGGACAGTAGAGCGCTCGCCGCGGCAGCCATGCGACGCTCGGGTGACAAAGCGAAGGCGCCTCTACCCTTGCCCGCCAATGGCGACGCCCCCTGATCGGCCCCCGGAGTGGGTGGCCGACGCAGTCTTCTATCAGATCTTCCCCGACCGATTTGCCCGATCGGGCCGCGTGCCGCAACCGGGGAACCTCGAGCCGTGGGGGGAGCCTCCCACCCATCACGGCTACAAGGGAGGCGACCTGATTGGGATCGCCGAGAAGCTCGACTGGATCGAGGAGCTCGGTGCCAACGCCATCTATCTCAACCCCATCTTCCGTTCAGGGTCCAACCACCGATACCACACGCATGACTACTTCGTGGTTGACCCTCTGCTGGGGGGCGACGTTGGATTCGAACAGCTCATCGCGGCGTGCCGTGCGCGGGGAATCAGGGTGGTGCTCGACGGCGTCTTCAACCACGCCTCTCGAGGGTTCTTTCCCTTCCACGACATCATGGAGAACGGCGCCAGGTCACCCTGGATCGACTGGTTTCACATCGACGGCTTCCCGATGAGGGCATACGACGAGGACAAGCCGCCCAACTACGCGGCGTGGTGGGGGCTCCACGCCCTCCCCAAGTTCAACACCGCCAACCCCCAGGTGGTCGATTTTCTCTACGCCGTGGGTGAGTACTGGGCCCGGCGCGGCATAGACGGTTGGAGGCTCGACGTGCCCAACGAGATCTCAACACCCGGGTTCTGGGAGGGGTTTCGGCAGCGGGTGAGAGCGGTGAACCCCGACCTTTACATCGTGGGCGAGATCTGGGAGCACGCCACCGCCTGGATCGCCCGTGGCGACCGGTTCGACGCCACCATGAACTACCTGTTCGGTGGTTGGACGATTGCCTTCACCATTGGAGAAGCCATCGACTCCGATCTCACACGTGGTGCCTTGTACCCCATCGCCCCGCCACTCGACGCCGCCGCATATGGCGCCGCCGTCGTCCGCCTGCTCGACATCTACCCGGACCACGCCAACAGATCGAATCTGAATCTGCTCGGCTCGCACGACACGCCGCGCGTGCTCAGCCTGGCCAAGGGAGATGTCACCGCGGTCGTGCTGGCAATGGTGCTGCTGCTCACCTTCCCCGGAGCTCCCTGCATCTATTACGGCGACGAGATCGGGATGGAGGGCGGTCGCGAACCGGCGTCACGCGCCGCGTTCCCCTGGAGCGATCCCGAGCGATGGCATTCGGGGATCCTCTCCTCGATCCGCTCGCTCGTAGCACTCCGCCACGCCCATGCGGCTCTCCGCCACGGCTCCTACCGGTTGCTCCCCACCAGCACCACGCTCCACTGGTTCACCCTCGACCATCCAGAGGAGCGGCTTGTGGTTGCCGTCAACGTCGGGCACGACGCTGCTTCGGTGAACGCGCCATCGATAGGCTCCCACTTCGAGACTCTGTGGGGCTTCGGCGGCATCGCCACCGAAGATGGGACCACCAGGGCCGCTATCGGACCGCGCTCGGCAGCCGTCTGGCGGGTGGTGGGCTGAACTCAGTCGGCGGGTTCGGGAATGGGCGATCGGTCGAGGGCGGCGGCGAGGATCGAGGCGATGTCCCGGACCCGCACATCGTCGCCGCGCCCGATCTCCTTGACCCCGTCGTCGATCATCACCAAGCAGAATGGGCAGGCGACGGCCACCGTCGATGCGCCCGTGGCGACCGCCTCCTCCGCCCGCTCCACGTTGACCTTCTTCCCGGTGTGCTCCTCCATCCAGAACCTGGCACCCCCGGCCCCACAGCACATGGCGCGGTTGCCATTGCGCGGCATCTCCACCAGGTTCCCGCCCGCGCCCGAGGCCGCAACCTCTCGGGGCGGCAGGTAGACGTCGTTGTGCCTTCCCAGGTAGCAGGGATCGTGGTATGTGATCTCACCTTCCCCGCCGTCCGGTGACGGCACCAGCCCGCGCCTCATCAATTCGGCCAGCAACTGGCTGTGATGGATCACCTCGTATGACCCTCCGAGTTGGGGATACTCGTTGGCGAGCGTGTTGAAGCAGTGCGGGCACTGGGTAACCACGGTGCGCACCCCGAACTCGTCGAGGGTGGCGATGTTCTGCAGGGCCAACTGCTGGAAGACGTATTCGTTGCCCGAGCGACGGGCCGGATCACCGGTACATAGCTCTCTGGGTCCGAGGATGGCGAAGTCGAGCCCGGCGTGGTGCATCAACCGCGCCATCGAGATGGTGACCGTCCTGTTGCGATCGTCGAACGAGCCGGCGCAACCCACCCAATACAGGTAGTCAGCCGACTCGACGCCGTCGCGACCCAGCACTGGTACGTCGAAGTCGAGCGAAGCCGTCCAGTCGGCCCTGCTCTGCTGGCTCATCCCCCACGGGTTCGACTGGTTCTCCATGGCTATGTACGCCTTGCCGAGTTCAGCGGGGAACTCAGACGCCATCAGCGAGAGATGACGTCGCATGTCGAGGATCTTGTCGAGGATCTCGATGTTGACCGGACAGATCTCGTCGCAAGCCCTGCAACTGGTGCACGACCACACCTCTTCGGGTTGGATCCTTTCGAAGACGCTGGCCGAACTGACCGTGATCCCTTCCACCATGCTCACCGGTGGTGAAACTGCCGGGCTGCCGGTGAGAGCGGCGACCTCCCCGAGCTTGATCACGATCTCTCGGGGATCGAGTGGCTTGCCGGTGAGCTGCGCCGGGCAGACGGATGTGCACCGGCCGCAGATGGTGCAGGCATCGGTGTCGAGCAACTGCTTCCAGGTGAACTCGGTTATCTCGGCGGCGCCGACGGACTCGATATCGTCGGTCTCCATCAGGTTGGGGACCGGTCGCATCGCCCCTTTGGGACGTTGGCGCGGTGAAAGGAACATGTTCGCCGGTGAGGTGAACATGTGCCGCAGTTTGGTGGTGGGGAGGATCACCAGAAACCCGGCAAAGGCGACGACATGAGCAACCCAGAAGATCTGGTGGAGAGCAACGGTCGCCGTCTCGGGGACGAGATAACTCAGCGGATAACCGACGAATGACCAAACCTCGAATGCCGGCCGGCCATCCAGCGCGATACGAGCCGCCTCGGTGGCCAGTCCGCTCAGGCCGATGAGCGCAAGGATCGCCAGGATCCATGCATCCTCCGGCCTCGTCTTGGTGCGGGTCCGCCAGGGGCGTTGTCCGTAGCGGCTGAGCGCTCCCAGGCCAGCCCTCCCAGGAACATGAGCGATGCCAGATCGAGGATCGCCGAGTAGCCCTGGTACACCCTCCCCTCGAGGAACTGGAACTGCTCGGGGAGGATGTGGTCGATTTCGAGCGTCACCGTCCCGAGAAACAGGATGAGGAAGCCCCAGTAGATCAGCGAGTGCATCAGACCCGCCGCCGGGTCGCGCATCAAGGTCCGCATCGACAGACCGCGCATCAACTGGACGACCCGTTGCTTCCACTGGCCGAGGCGGGCCTCGGGACCGCCTCTTCCCCAGTTGCGTGCCCTCTGGGCGAACAGATACGGCCGCGACGAACACCGCAGCGGTGACGGCGACGTAGAAAAGAACGATCACCGCCGAAGGGATATTGTCGAAGACCACGCGTCCGATCTCGGGACGACGATCCTCGAATAGCTCCCCCAGCCACCAGAGCCCGAGCGTCCCGCCGGCCAGCACGAACGCCAGACCCAGCAGGAACCCAGCGGCGGTGAATCTCCGCTTGCGCTCCTCAGTCGCCTCCGGCTCGGTCATGAGCCGTCGAGACTAGGTGACAATTCCCTCCCCCCGGCGGGGGGAGTAGCCCGACGCCGCAGGCGTCGGGGGAGGGGGGAATGCTCACTCCCAAAAGGTGCCAGAGGCGCGGAGCAAGCACCTCTGGGAGGAGTGGGATTCCCCCCGCGTGGCGGGGGACGGAGGAGGATGTCTGCCGTTTATTCGGGGGTCTGTTCTCCATCACTCCCGGCGGGCATTGCTTCGACTGCTTCGGGGGATTCCGTTTCGAGACCGAGCTCGCGACGAAGTTCTTCGAGCTTGGCGTCCGCGCCTGCCACCGAGATCGCCTCGCGCAGCTCGGCCTCTGCTCCCGCGGGTGTCGCTTCTCGTAGCTCGGTGCGTGCCTTGGCCGAGGCGAGCCGCTGGTTGATCTTGTCCTCGACCTTTTCGAGCGACGGAGCCTCGGACTCCATGTTGGCCGAGATCGACTCCACCGCCGAGTTGACCGCCTCCTGCATGCGCGCCTGCTGAAGTGACCCCAGCAGCTGCATCCGCTTGGCGGCGAGTTCCTGGAGCCGCATGGCGTTCTGCTGCACAGCGCCCTTCGCCGCGTCGGCCTGACCCACCGCGATCTCGTACTGGTCCTTGAGCGATTCGAGGTTGTTCTCGGCCGCTTGGAGCTTGAGCGCCAGGCTCTGCGCAGCCTGATTCCACTTGCTCTCCACCGAAGCATCGCCGGCGTTCTTTCCAGCTTCCCCTCTGAGCAGCGCCTGCTTTGCCATCTCCCGCGTCTCCCCCACGGAGTCGGCGGACTGCTCGAGTTTCTGCTCCAGTTGGGTGCGGTGGGCGATCACCTTGGCCGCCTGGTTGCGAAGCTCCTGGTCGCGCTTGCGGGCCTCCGTGATGGCCATCTCGATCTCGACCTCCGGATCCATGACCCGTTCGGCCGTGCCGCGAAACCATTGCTTGATGTAGTTCCAGATGCGACTGAACATCGGTGCCCCGCCTCCTGACTGTTAGGAAGCGATCCTAAACCCGCTCGGTGATTCGGTCTTCGAGATGGTTCTCAGCTCTCGAGCAGTTCTCCGGTGATCTTGGCGACGTGTCCCTTGGCCTTGACGTTGCGCCAAGCCCGATCGAGCTTCCCGTCACTCCCCACCAGGAATGTCGAGCGGATGAGGCCTTCGAACTTCTTCCCGTACATGCTCTTGGTCCCCCACGCTCCGAAGGCCTCGGCCACGGCATGGTCTTCGTCAGACAGCAAGGCGAAGGGAAGTCTCTCATTCGCCTTGAACTTGGCGTTGCGGTCCGGGCGGTCCGGGCTGATCCCCACGACGCGGTACCCGGCATCTTGCAGCGACCCGTAGCTGTCCCTGAAGTCGCACGCCTCGGCGGTGCATCCCGGGGTCATGGCCGCCGGGTAGAAGAAGATGACCGTGGGCTCGCTGAAGAGGTCCGAGGACGACACCTCGTTTCCCTTCTCGTCGGAAAGAGTGAACTCGGGAGCGGGGTCACCGATTTCGGCCGTCATGTTCTCCCAAGGCTATCTGGGCTCGCACGCCAAGGGTCGATCATAGGAACGGCCGGCATCCCTGTCCGGCCATGCTCAGCCGGCGAAGAGCGCCTTGAGGAAGAAGGAGACATTGGCCGGCCTCTCCGCCAGCCTGCGGGTGAGGTAGGGATACCACTGCGACCCGTATGGGACGTACACGCGGAGCCGCTGACCTGCCTCCAGCAGCCGCCGCTGGAGCGGCTGCCGGACCCCGTAGAGCATCTGGAACTCGAAGTAGTTGGTTCGACCCTGAGCGAGGATCAGCGCGACCTCCACCAGTCGCTCGTCGTGGGTAGCTATTGCCGGCATGCAACCCTCCTCGGCCATCAGACGGGACATGAGGAGGGCGAAATTGGCGTCTACCGCTTCCTTGCTCTGCATGGCCACGTCGGCAGGCTCGGCGTATGCCCCTTTGCACAGCCGGATGTGGCCACCCAGCGGCGCCAAGGCCGCCACATCGGCGGCGCTCCGGTGCAGACAGGCCTGGATGGCGAGCCCCAGGTTGCCGGACTCCTGTTGGGCCTCGCTGTAGAGACGGACCGTCGACTCGGTCCAGCGGCTGTCTTCCATGTCCACCGACACCGACTGCCCGGCGTCAGCCGCCGCCGCCGCCAGTTCCTTGAGCTGTCCGCTCGCAAGGTCATCGTCCACACCCATCCCGAGTTGGGTGAGTTTCACCGAGATGTTGCCGTCGATTCCTTGTTCGGAGATCTGCTCGATGCAGTCGAGGTAGACCCGCTGGGCGCTGCGACATGCCGCGGGATCACCCACTTCTTCGCCGAGGTGGTCGAGCGAGGTCCGAATGCCCTGCTTGTTGAGCTCGCGGGCTGCTGCCATTCCCTCAGCCAGCGTCTCCCCGGCGACGAACCGATGTGCCAGCGCCAGACCGGCCGAAGTGCCGGTGAAGGCGGCGCGCACCGGTGGGAATCGGGTTGCTGCCAGCACCGCCCCGGTAAAGGCGCCTCCCATCGTCAGTCGCTCTCCGCAGCGGAACCCATCTGGCGTGCCCGCTCTGCGGCGGCACGGACCGCGTCCTCGACGATCGCCCGGAAGCCACGCTCTTCGAGCACGTGCACCGCTGCCGCCGTGGTCCCACCCGGCGACGTCACCTGGGACCTCAGTTCGAAAGGACCGAGGTCGGTCTCGACCAGCAGCGCCCCGGCCCCTTTGATGGTCTGGTTGACCAGCCGCTCGGCCAGATCGCGGGGCAGCCCTTCGCGCACCGCCGCCTCGGTGAGCGCCTCGGCGAGGAGAAAGGCGTAGGCCGGGCCGGTCCCGGAGACCGCGGTCACTGCATCCAGCAAGGCCTCGTCCATCACGGTCACTTCCCCTGCCGCCCGAAGCACCGAAGCGGCGAGGTCTACCGCGTTCTGATCGGCGTGACGACCGGGTGCGATCCCGGTGATCCCCTCACCGACCAGCGCCGGGGTGTTTGGCATCGCCCGCACCACTCCAACCGTGCCCAGGCTCTCCTCGAGAAGTGCGGTTCGGACCCCCGCCGCCAGGGTGAGCACGACCTGTTGCTCGGTGACTGAGCCTGTGATCTGGCCGAGGAGAGCGGGGACATCCACGGGCTTCACAGCCACCACCACCAGATCCGCCCCTTCGAGCGCCTTCGCCGGGTCGAGCAGGCATCGCGCCCCGACCCTCGCCTCCACGTCAGAGGCTCTCTCGGGGCGGCGGGCGGCGAGCGTGATGTCGTTGGCCTCCCAACCTGCCCGCAGCAGCCCGAGCGCCAATGCCTGGCCCATGGCGCCGGCGCCGAGGATGGCGACGGTGGGGCGTTCGCTCATGGCGGTCAGACAGTAGACAACGGTGACTGGCGAAGGTGGTCCCGAAGCATCCCGCCTACGGCCCGGACCGCGCTCGGTTTGAACCCCTCGGGGATGATTATGTCGGCGTACCGCTTCGAAGGTTCGACGAACTGGAGATGCATCGGCCGAACCGTCGCCTCGTATTGGTCGATCACCGAAACGAACGTGCGGCCTCTGTCGCGGGTATCGCGTCGCAGCCGGCGCAGCAACCGCAGATCGGCGTCGGCGTCCACGTAGATCTTGAGGTCGCAACGCCCCCGCAACTCGGGCTCGGAGAGGATCATCAGCCCCTCGATCAGGATCACCGACTGGGGCTCGACAATCACCGTCTCGTCCATTCGGAGGTGGGCGGCGAAGTCATACCGTGGCTTGAGCACCCGCTTCCCGGCGAGCAGGTCCTCGAGGTGCATGAGCATGAGATCGGTCTCGAAGGAATCCGGGTGGTCGTAGTTGATCGCCGCCCGGTCTTCGAACGGCAGGTCGGGACGGTGGTGGTAGTAGCCGTCGTGCTCGAGGACCGCCACCGAATCGGTTCCCACCTGCGACACCAATTCCTGGGCTATGAGCGACTTGCCCGATGCCGAGCCCCCGGCGATGCCCACCACCAGAGACTTGCCGAGCGGCCAGGAGGCGGCGAGATCGGAGGTGAGATGGGGCGAAGAGCCGGACACGACGGAGCGGTCAGATCCGTCTCATCGAGCGCTCTTCATCTCCTTCTTGCGCGCCCTGAGATCGGCGACATCGTCCCATTTGGCCACATCGGCGATCGACGGCCAGTCGGCGGCCTGCTCTTCCCAACCGGGCGGCCCGGCGCCAAGTCGCTTCCCCACGATGCCCACGAAGATGCGCGACTTCTGTTCGCCGAACCCGGGTAGCTCACGCAGCCTCCGGAACAGTTCATCTCCGGTCTCCGCCGTCTCCCAGAGGCGTTCTGCCACACCCTCGTACTTCTCGAGAAGGGTGCTGCACAGTTCCTGGGTGCGTTTCGCCATCGAACCGGGGTAACGGTGGATCGCAGGTGGCCCGCGGAAGACTGATGCCAGGTACTCGGGATCGGCCTCTGCGATGAGCGCACAGTCGAGCGGTTCACCGAGCCTCTCCTGGAGGAGATACGGACCATAGAAGGCTCGTTCCATGGGGAATTGCTGGTCGAGCAACATTCCGATGAGCAGCGCAAGTCCGTTCTCTGCGAGGAACCGGTCGGCATCGGCATTGCCGGTCCAAGGCAGCAGTTCCGGCGGCATGAGGGCACACGCTACCCCTGGCCGGCACCAGTGCGCTTCAGTGGAGGGCACTCGGTGCCGTAAATGATCGGGGGATCCGTATGTAGGGAGTCGGGAAGTCGGTGGGAAGAGATCATGAATCTACGTTTGGTCCAACGTGCGCGTCGTATCACGGGCGCCCTGGTCGTTTTGGCATTGGCCGCAGGGGTGCTGGCGGGGACGCCGCAGCCGGCTCGCACTGAGGAGCCCGAGGGGCCGATCTTGTGGGGGGCGTACGCCCGTCGCCGTGGCGGCCAGTCCCCGCAGGAGGCAGTCGAGGCTCTCGAGGCGGACATGGGTCGCCAGCTCGGCATCGTGCGGGTGTTCGACCTGTGGAACACTCCGTTTCCCGACTCGTACACCACTTGGCTGCGCGATAGCGGGCACACCGTCCTCCTCTCGGTGAGGCCGAAGCGCACCAACGGGACCGACATCCGATGGAGCGATATCGCCAATGCCACTCCGGGGACGGCGCTCTACAACGACATTGTGGGCTGGGCGAACGCGGTGAAAGACTTTGGGGCACCGCTCTACTTCACATTCCATCACGAGCCGGAGGCAGTGATCAACCTGGTCAATGGCACCGCTCCGGAGTACATCGCCGCCTGGCGCAAGATCGTGGGCATCTTTGGAGAACAGGGGGTCAGCAACGCCCGCTTCCTGTGGATCATGACCGCCCACAGCTTCGCGGTGAGCCCGACCGACCGACGCCTCGCGTCCAAGTGGTATCCCGGTGATGCCTACGTCGAAGGTATCGGCTCCGATGCCTACAACTGGTACAGCTGTCGTGAGGAGGTGAATAGCCCCTGGCGGTCGCTGCAAGAGATCCTCGAGCCTATGCGTCAGTTCGGCGCATCCCATCCCGACGAAGGATTGTGGGTGGCCGAATTCGCTTCGGTCGAAGACCCGGCCCAACCGGGACGCAAGGCCCAATGGATCGATGATGCCCGCTTGCTGTTCCAGAACCCGGGGTGGGAACGATTCCTCGGGGTGTCGTATTTCCACTCTGAGCGGGACGCGGGATCGGCTTGCCAATGGTGGGTCGACAGCGGCACCGCGGCATACGCCGCCTTCGCCGACATGGGCGCCGATCCCTATTACAGCGGTGACGCCTTACCTACGACGACGAGTTCGACAACCACAAGCTCAACTACCACGACAACGGTCCCGGCCGGGCCGGCACAGTTGCTCTTCGTCGTGGACAACCCTGCTGCCCTCGGGGCCGGTGACGCGGCGGTCCAAACCCGGATGGTTGGTGCGGGACACGACGTGGTCACCGTGAGCGATGACACTGCGACGGCGGCTCAGGCGGCGTCGGCCGATGCCGTCATCCTCTCCTCATCGATCTCCACGAGCCGGGCGGCGGTGTTCGAGAGGGTGGCCACGCCTGTCCTGTCCTGGAAGCCCTGGTCCTACGACCCGCTCAACCTCACCGGTTCGGGCGCCAATGTGAACTACGGCAACGCCACCGCGCGTTCGGTCTCGATTGTCGACGCCCAGCACCCCCTCGCCGCTGGCCTGAGCGGGACGGTCGCCATCACCGCATCCAACCAGGTCACGGGATGGGGCATCCCCGGGGCCGCAGCCGACGTAGTTGCGACGATGGCGGGCAGGCCCGCTCTGTTCATCTACGGTCCAGGTGACGCCCTGGTGGGTGGTGGCCCGGCTCCTGCCTGCCGCATCGGCTTCCCCTCCGGCCAACTACCTCCGACCACGTTCACCGCGGCCGGATGGGCCCTTTTCGACAGGGCTGTGGAATGGGCGGCGGCCGGCTGCTAGTGACCTAGACACCTCCGGGAACCCGCCGCACCGCTCCGCCACGCCTCCCCGGACCGCCTTGCAAGAGTTGCGAACCGCGCGGTAGCCTCGCCAAGAGGGTCCGAAACCAGGAGGGGAACAATGGTTCGGAGGATCTTTCTTCACACGCGCCGTGGCTTGGCCGCTTGCTTGGTCATCCTGACCGTTCTGGCTGTGACACCGCTGGATGCTCGTTCTCAGGAGCCCGATGACCCGATACGGTGGGGGGCCTACGTCAAGCCCCGGTCGGGCCAGACCCAGCAGACCGCGGTCGAGGCGTTTGAGGAGATGGTGGGCCGCCCACTTGGGGCAGTTCGAGTGTTCGACGGCTGGGACACTGCTTTCCCCAATTCGTTCACCACTTGGCTGCGTGATACCGGACACACCGTTGTCCTTTCGGTCAAACCGGCGCGCCCCGGCGGGACCATCATTCCCTGGCGGAACATCGCGAATGCAGCTTCGGGCACGTCGTTGTACAACGAGATCGTGGCCTGGGCGCAGGGAGTGAAGTCATTCGGCGCCCCGCTCTACTTCATCTTCCATCACGAGCCCGAGGCGTCGGGCAACCTTTCCTACGGCACCGCAACTGAGTTCATCGCCGCCTGGCGCAAGATCGTCACGGTGTTCCGAGAACAGGGGGTCACAAACGCCCGCTACCTCTGGACGATGACCGCCAATAGCTTCGCGGTGTCCGAGTCGGACCGACGTGCCGCATCCAAGTGGTATCCGGGCAACGGATACGTTTACGGCATCGCCGGCGATGCATACAACTGGTTCAATTGCACCACCAACACGTGGCGGTCGCTGCAGGAGATCATCGAGCCAATGCGCCAATTCGGCGCAGCCCATCCCGCTGAGGAACTTTGGCTGGCCGAGTACGGCACGTTGGAGGACCCGGCGCAATCGGGCAGAAAAGGCCAGTGGTTCGGCGCCGCCCGTGGGCTCTTCAAGTCGGCGGGATGGGAACAGTATGGGGGTGTCCTCTACTTCCACAGCGACCGGAACTGTCCGTGGTGGGTGAACACCAGCACCAGCGCACGCAACGCCTTCACCGCCATGGGCGCCGATCCTTACTACCGCGACGGAATTTCCTGAGTTCCGGGGGGTCGTGCGTTCCATCGGGCGGTGGCAAGCTGCCCGTGAGCACTCGGCGCGCATAACCTTCCCTCATGGAGGTCCTCCCGAGCAGGATCGATACTTCCGACGGAGAGTTTCGGGCGAACCGCCAGGCGATGGTGGAGCGGCTCGAGGAGTTCGAGCGACTGCTCGCCCAGGCGCGCGCCGGCGGGGGCGAGAAGTACGTGGCCCGTCACCGTTCCCGCGGCAAGCTGCTGGCGCGGGAACGGATCGAGCTTCTGGTCGACCGAGACTCACCATTCCTCGAGCTGTCCACGTTGGCCGCATGGGGGTCGGACAAGCCCCTCGGCGCCAACGTGGTCACGGGGGTCGGGGTGGTCTCCGGAGTGGAGTGCGTCATCTCCGCCCACGACCCCACCAGCCAGGCGGGGTCGTCCAACCGCTACTCGCTGGCCAAGTCGCTGCGCGCCCAGGACATAGCGAGAGAGAACCGCCTCCCCTTGATCAATCTGGTCGAATCGGGCGGCGCCGATCTGCCCGATCAGGCCGAGGTGTTCATCACTGGGGGCAAATGGTTCCGCAACCTCACCCAACTGTCCAAGGATGGAATCCCCACCATCGCCATCGTGTTCGGGAACTCCACCGCCGGCGGCGCCTACGTGCCGGCGATGTGCGACTACGCCGTGATGGTCAAGGAGCGCGCCAAGGTCTTTCTGGGTGGGCCGCCGCTGGTCAAGATGGCCACCGGTGAGGAATCCACCGACGAGGAGTTGGGGGGTGCCGAGATGCATTCCCGCACATCCGGGTTATCGGACTATTTCGCCGTCGATGAGCACGACGCCATCCGGATCGGCCGTGAAATCGTCGTCCATCTCAACTGGCGGAAGAACGGGCCCGGGCCGAGCATGCCGAGCGAGGATCCCGTCCACGATCTCGAGGACCTGCTCGGGATCGTCCCGCGCGATCTCCGCGTCCCCTTCGACATGCGAGAGGTGCTCGCCAGGGTGCTCGACGGGTCCCTGTTCGACGAGTACAAGCCGCTGTACGGAACGTCGATGGTGACCGGATGGGGTTCGATCCACGGCTATCCGGTGGGTGTCGTCGCCAACCAGCAGGGCGTGATCTTCTCCGAGGAAGCCAACAAAGCCACCGAGTTCATCCAACTGTGCAACCGCTACGACACACCGATCGTCTTCGTGCACAACACCACCGGGTACATGGTGGGGAGGGACTATGAGCAGCGGGGGATCATCAAGGACGGCGCCAAGATGATCAATGCCGTCGCCAACTCTGCGGTTCCCCACATCGCCCTGATGGCAGGCGTCTCATACGGGGCGGGGAACTATGGGATGAGTGGAAAGTCCTACAACCCTCGATTCGTGTTCGGATGGCCAACCCACAAGGTCGCCGTGATGGGCCCCAAACAACTCGCCGGTGTCATGTCGATCATCGGACGACAGGCCGCCGCGGCGCAAGGACGCGAGCCGGACGAGGAAGCCGACGCTGCGATGAGTGCCGCCATCGAAGCCCAGATCGAGCACGAGGAGCAGGCCTACTTCTCGACCGCCCGGGTGCGCGACGACGGGCTGTTCGACCCCCGGGACACTCGAACGGTGCTCGGAATCGGCCTCTCGGCGGCGCACTCGGGCCCGGTGCGGGGCACGGCGAAGTTCGGTGTCTTCAGGATGTGAAGCGGAGTCCCCCGGATCGGGACGACAACTACGCTCAGCCACCGTGACCCGCATCACCAAGCTGGTCGTGGCCAACCGCGGCGAGATCGCGCGACGGGTTGCCCGCACCGCCAAAGCGATGGGGATATCGACGGTCGCGGTGTTCTCCGAACCCGATGCACATGCGCCGTTCGTAACCGAGGCCGACGAATCGGTCCCGCTCGGGGGCAGCACTCCGGCTGACTCCTACCTCCGAGGCGACAGCATCATCGCCGCCGCAAAGCTGACCGGGGCGGATGCGGTCCACCCCGGGTACGGGTTCCTCGCCGAGAGCGCGCCCTTCGCCCAGGCGGTGATCGACGCCGGCCTCATTTGGGTGGGACCGCCACCCACGGCGATCTCGGCGATGGGCTCCAAGCTGGAGGCGAAGAGGATGATGGAGGAAGCGGGCGTCCCCACCCTGCCCTCGGTGGACCTCACCGGCCTCGACGACGAAGGCACTGAGAGCGCGGCGGAACAGATCGGCTGGCCGGTCCTGGTCAAGGCGTCGGCCGGTGGCGGGGGCAAGGGGATGCGCGTCGTCAGGATCGGTGCCGACCTGCTCGAGGCGGTGGAGGGATCCGCCAGGGAGGCCGGGGCTGCGTTCGGTGATGCCACCGTCTTCCTGGAGAAGTACCTGGAAGGGGCACGCCATGTCGAGGTCCAGGTCCTCGCCGACACGCTAGGGACCTTCATCCACCTCTTCGAACGGGACTGCTCGATCCAGCGCCGCCACCAAAAGATCATCGAGGAGTCGCCCTCCCCGGCCGTCGGGCCCGAGTTGCGCGCCCGCATGGGTGAGGCCGCCATCGCCGCTGCCCGCGCCGTCGGCTACGCCTCGGCGGGGACTGTCGAGTTCCTCCTCGACCAGGACCAATTCTGGTTCCTAGAGATGAACACCAGGCTCCAAGTGGAACACCCGGTCACCGAGGCAGTCACCGGCCTCGACCTCGTAAGGCTCCAACTGCTCGTCGCACAGGGCGAACCGCTCCCCGATGATGCGATCGCCGCCGAGATGCGGGGTCACGCCGTCGAGGCCCGGATCTATGCAGAGGATGCCACCACCTACTTCCTACCAGCCACCGGGATGCTGCACCGCTTCCGCATCACAGGCGCGAGGGTTGACACGGGTGTCGAGGACGGCTCGGAGGTCACCGTCCACTACGACCCGATGCTGGCCAAGGTGATAGCCCATGCGCCCACCCGCACCGAGGCCGTCGCGGTTCTGACGGCGGCGCTCGCCGGTGCCCAGATCCACGGTGTCACCACCAACAGGGACCTGCTGGTTCGGGTCCTCCGTCACCCGGAATTCGTCGCCGGCGAGGCCGATACCGATTTCCTCGACCGTCACGACCCGGCCGAGTTGGGGCGGCCGCTCGTCACCTATACGGAGATGTCGCTCCACGCCGTGGCCGCCGCTCTGGCTGCCCAGGCGGTGCGGCGCGAGGCGCCCACGGTTATGTCGGGGTTCCCCTCTGGGTGGCGCAACAACCCGTCGCAGCCACAGCGCGCCGTTTACCACGGACCACACGGGGAGGTGACGGTTGGGTACCGCTTCACCCGTGGCGGCCTCGAGATCGAGGTGGACGGAGTGTCGATTCCGGACCTGGCCGTCGTCGGGATCACCGAGAGCACGGTGGACATCGAATCCAGCGGCGTTCGGCGCCGGTACCGCGTCCACAACCGCGGTGGGGAGAATTGGGTAGATGGTCCCGACGGATGCTCCCACCTCGTCGAGCATCCCCGCTTCGCAGAGGCGGTCCTCGAGGAGGTTCCCGGTTCGCTCCACGCCCCGATGCCGGGCAGAGTCGTAAAGGTGCTCGTCGCCAAGGACGATCCGGTGGAGGCCGGACAGGCACTGCTGATCCTCGAGGCTATGAAGATGGAGCACACGCTCCGCGCTCCCCACGCCGGAAAGGTGACCTCTGTGGAAGCTCAACCGGAGGACCAGGTGGAAGCCGATCAGGTCCTCGTGATTGTCGAATGAGAGGACCTCTGGTTGCCCTCCCGCCCGAGTTGCGCCGGCCCGAGCAGCGCCGGCCGAGTGGCGCCGGCCCGAGTACCGTTGACCTGTGGACGACGTCCTCGCCGACCTGGACCAGATCGAGCGCTCGCTCGACGCCATCCTCCAGCCGCTCGACGACGAGGCATGGCGACGACCGACCCCCGCCGAGGGCTGGAGCATCGGTGACACTGTCAGCCACCTCGCCTGGTTCGAGGAGCAGGCCGAACTGGCGGCTCGCGATCCGGACAAGTTCGCCTCCTCGTTGAATGAGCTGCTCGGTGGCGGGGTGGACGAATACATGGCGGTGGCGATCGATCTCGGCCGCGACAAGACCGGCTCGGAATTGCTCGACTGGTGGCGCCGGGCGCGGGGGCCGCCCAAGATGCGTTCCGCGGTCTCGACCCGGCGGGCCGTGTCCTCTGGTTCGGGCCGTCGATGGCGAGCCGCACCTTCGTCGGGGCGCGAGTGATGGAGACATTCGCTCACGGGACCGATGTCGCCGATTCCCTGGGTGTCCCCTTCCGCGTCGGTGACCCACTGCGTCACGTCGCCGCCCTCGGTGTGAAGACGTTCGGTTGGAGTTTCCAGAACCGAGGGCTCGCCGTCCCCGACCATCGGGTTCGCATCGAGTTGACCGACGCCAACGGCGAGGTGCACCGCTGGAACGAGAACGACACCCAGTCGATCGTCGGCACGCTCGAGGACTTCTCACTGGTGGTGACCCAGCGGCGCCACGTGGACGACACCGCGCTGATGGTTGACGGCCCGATCGCCCGGCAATGGATGGAGATAGCCCAGTGTTTCGCCGGCCCACCCAGCGTTGGGCGCCAGCGTGCGAAAGGTGGCCGCTAGGGCGAGTCGACGGGAAGCGGCTGCTCGATCACCTCGGGCGGAGTCGGCTTGCCCGCTCTGACGAAGGCGGCGCCGCCGGCGAGCAAGCCGGCGGCAGCCGGGATCCAATAGGACACCAGCCTGTAGACCAGAATCGCCGGGAGGGCTGGTTTGAGGATCCACCCCGAACGCCGCCAACGCCCCCACCAGACCGGCTTCGACCAGCCCTATTCCCCCCGGGGGTCCGGGAAGGCCGCCGACGAGCTGGGAGAAGCCGTACGCGGCGAACAAGGCCGGAACTGGCAGATCGATTCCAACCGGTCCCAGCACCAGGCCGAGAGCCAGCACCTCGAAACCGGTGCGGGCGAGCACCGTCATCACCTCGGCGAAAGTCACGGGCCGGTCGATGAGGGTTGCCGAAACCCGCTTGCGCGCACCCTCCGGTACGAGTCCGACCAGAGTCGCCAGCCGGCCGGAGCCGGCCAGACGATGCCGCCGAGCACGACGAGGATGATCCCCAGGACGACCATCGACACGGTGAGCGTGGTCTCGAGACCGAGCAGGGCGGCCCACAGGGCACCAATTCCGGTGACCATCAGCAGTGAGCCGTAGGCGAGAACCGTCGCCCTCGCCGCCGGACCACCGGTCCTGGGCGCCTCCGACCGCACCGTCCATGCCATGGCGGCCGGGGTGAACACGCCGCCGGCGGGTATGAGTCTGGCAACTCCGGTCGCCACCAGAGCGGCCTTGAATCCGCCCCACCGGCTCACGGCAACACCCGACAGCGCTGCCGCTTCGATGAAATTGAGCCCAAATGCGGCGATTGCGGCGGTGTGCGCCAGCAGCGAAGCCACCAGCGACAGCCAGACCGTGAGATCGAATGCCGGGAGCCGGGTTCGCTCGCCCAAAAAGCCGGCTGCGACAAGGTAGGCGCCCACCCCCAGGGCGACCCACGCCGGCCATTGCAGCCAGCGCGACTGCGGTAGCCGCACCCCTCAGCCGTCCAGTTTGCTCATGGCGCGGTCGGTGTCGAAGACCATCCGCTGAGCGGCCGCCTGCCAGCCGCGGACTGCATCGGCGTTCCCCTGCATTCGGCGGATCAGGATGAGCACGGCGAGCCCCGCGGTCACCGGGACCGCAACCTGCGGCACCTGGGGCACGTCTATGAGCGCCGCCACGAAGGGGAGAGCGGTCCATCCGATGAACCCGGCGATTCCTCCCCCGATCCACCATCCGGCGATGCCCCACACCAACGGCCAGAGGAGGAGCAGCGGCGACATGGCGAGGACGACCCCAGCCGCGGTGGCCAATCCCCGCCCCGATCGGAAACCCATGAACACCGACCAGTTGTGACCCACGACGGTGGCGAGTGCGGTGAGGACGAGGACGAGATCCGGGATATTGCCGAGGAGCGGCAACACGATGAAGAGACCCTTGAACCCGTCGAGCAGACCGGCGGTCAACGCCGCCGGAAATCCGACCACCCGGCGTAGGTTCCCCGCCCCGGGGTTACCCGTCCCCTCGTTTCTGAGGTCTACTCCAGAGGCTTTCCCAACAAGATAGGAAAAGGGAATCGAGCCGATCAGGTATGCCCCCACGGGCAAGACCAGCAATAGCCACCATTCGTTCGTCGTCACCGAGCGGCGACGTTACCAGCAGGGGCCTGTGGGTCCGGGTGACCTCATTCCACCTTCCACTCCCGCTCGAGCGTATCGGCGAGGTGGGGGGCGAACAGCTCCGGTTCGAGGAGGAAGGAGTCGTGGCCTTTGTCGGAGTGGACGGTGATCCGCCTCACCGGCACCTTCGCGCTCTTGAGCACACCAACCAGCGCCTCCTGTTCCTCGGGGTAGTAGCAGACGTCTGAATCGATGCTGAAGACCATGTAACGCTGATGCCTGCAGCGGGCGAAGGCAGGCACAGCCGATCCGCCGTGCTCCGCCACCAGGTCGTAGCGCTGCCACGCCTCCATGAGCAAAAGGTAGGTGTTGGCGTCGAAGCGGAGGACGAACTTGCTCCCCTGGTGCCACATGTACGACTCGAGGGGGTGCCGGATCCGGCCCCCGAGCGCATCCCCGGGCGAGGTGACTTCACCCCTGGCGCGCTCTTCGATTGCGGACAGCGACACGAAAGTCTTGTGGCCGATCATCCGGGCCAGAGCCAGACCCCGGTCGGGCGGGGATCCGCCGTAGAAGTCACCGCCGGCGAAGTCGGGGTCGTGGAGGATGGCCACCTTCTGCTCGAAGTTGTGGAGACGTTGCAGCACCGTCGTCGCCAGCCCGGTTGCAATCGGTATGACGATCGAGACACGCTGGGGGTACCGGGTGGCGAGGCTGAGGCACATTTGCCCGCCGACCGATCCCCCCACGACGGCATGAAGGCGGTCAATCCCCAGGTGATCGAGCAGCCGCACCTGACTGTCGACTATGTCGTCAAACGTCACCGCCGGGAAGGTCGAGCCGTAGGGCCGGCCCGTCTCCGGGTCGAGGCTGGCAGGACCGGTGGACCCGTAGCAGCCACCCAGGTAGTTGACGCAGAGCACGGCGAACCGGTCCGTGTCTATTGCGCGGCCCGACCCGATGAATGGGTCCCACCAACCCGGACAGCACTCCTCGGTCCAGCGGTCGCCGATCCCGCCCACCATCTCGTTCCACCCGGCGGCGTGCTGGCTGCCGGTGAGAGCATGGATGACCAGGACCACATTGTCCTTGTCAGGGGAAACCTCGCCGTAAAGCTCGTATGCCAGGGTCACCTGGGCAAGCGATGCCCCGCTCTGGAGACGCACCCGGTCGTCCGGTCCTCCGTAGGTGAAGAACCGGGTGGTGACGGCGCCGATCGACCCACCTGGATCCATGTGGGCGAGAACGGTAGATCAAGAGACGGAGGACGGCGGACGGCGGACGGCAGACGGCAGCCAGAAGGCTGAGTGGGAGTTCCTATGGGGGGTGCCTGAGGGGGGTGGCTCCTGCCTGCCCCCCTCAGTCTGGTCGGGGCCGGCGTGTACGGCCCGACCAGGAGAAATGGGCGCGGCCGAAGGCCGCTCGTTTGGACACGCCCGGCGGCCTGCCGCCGGGCGAGAGCTCAACTGAATCGGTCGGTTCAACCGACGAGATGCAAGCTGGGGTGCATCACTTGGCGAGCGAAGCCGGGTCGACGTCGATGTCCACTAAGGCGGCAATGCGGTTGAGGTCCGCGTCGCGGGCCAGGAGCGATGCTCTGGTCCGCCAGGCGACCGCGGCGATCATGCAGTCGACCATCCCCCTCGGAGTGATCCCAGAGCGCCGGCACCTTCGGTAAATGGTGGCGGCGCCTTCGAAATCGACCACCGAATCGAACCGGAGGAGATGGAATCTCAGCAACAGGCGGCGGAGATCAGAAGCGCTCGCCTCGTCGTGAGCTCCGGCGAGAACTTCCATAGCAACCGGCTCCGTGACGGCGAGTTCGGCGCCGGCCGCGATCAGCTCGGTGAGGCGCCGGTCTACCCGGCTGCCGGTGCTCCGGTCGTACTCGACCCATGCCGAGGTGTGTACGAGTATCACGACCTTGGGCCGGCGTCCTCGGGTGGTGTTGCTATGGCGTGGGCGCCGCGCATCTTCAGCGCCTCCTCACGGGTCATCGGCAGCCCGGCAAGCTGTCTCAGCGCAAGGTCGACTGCCTCGGTCTTGGTCCTGACCCCGTACCGGTCCATGATCGCCTCGACGTAGCGGTCCTCGATCTCGATATTGGTACGAACCCGGCTCATACACCAAGTCTACACCTAATGTGTATATTCGGTGTACTCAGCCGACCATCCCTCAAGATCTCTGGGAAAAGCCGAAGGACGGAGGAAGGGCAGCGGTAACCCGGTCGAAACAGAGCCGACACCCAGCCCACCTACCGTGCAGAGGTCCCGCTCTCTCCTCCTCCAGCGGGAAAGCGGATGGGACCGGGGCATCCGCCCCGGTCCCATCAAATCAGGCCGCTGCCCTGACCGGCTCTTCCTCGGAGGGACGGAGCACGGCGCCGCTGCGCTTCGATATGAAGATCGCCACCAGCAACACGATCAGCGCCACCCCGGCGACGACGAAACGCCACCCGCTGTCCTGGAGGGCGATCACCGCCGGGAGAACCAGCAGCGATACGAGGTTCATCACCTTGATCAGCGGGTTGAGGGCTGGCCCGGCCGTGTCCTTGAACGGGTCGCCGACCGTGTCGCCGATCACCGCCGCCTTGTGCGACTCCGATCCCTTGCCGCCGAGATGCCCGTCCTCGATGTATTTCTTGGCGTTGTCCCATGCACCGCCTGCGTTCGACAGATAGTTGGCCATCAACTGTCCGGTGAGGATCACCGCCGCCAGGAACGCACCGAGCGCGAAGTAGTTGATGCCGAACCCGATGATCAGCGGGGTGAGCACCGCCAACAGCGCCGGTGTGGCCAACTCGCGCAGCGAGGCGCGGGTGCAGATGTCGATCACCGGCGCGTAGTCCGGCCGTTTCAGCCCCGACATGATCTTGCCGTCGGCGAATTGCCGCCGAACCTCCTCGACGACCACACCGGCCGTTCGGCTCACGGCTCGAATCGCAAGCGATGCGAACAGGAAGGGAACGGCGCCCCCGATGAGCAACCCGATGAAGGTCACCGGGTTTGCCAGGTTGATCGAGGTCGCCACGTCCTCGAACAGGGCACTTCCCTCGAGGCCGAGGCTCAACTCGCCGCCGATGGTCTCGATGTACGAGGCGAACAGCGCCACCGCGGCGATCACCGCCGAGCCGATGGCGAAGCCCTTGGTCACCGCCTTGGTGGTGTTGCCCACCGCATCGAGGCTCACCATGATCCGCTGCGCCTCGCCTTGGAACTCGCCGGACATCTCGGCGATCCCGGCAGCGTTGTCTGCGACCGGGCCGAAGGTGTCCTCGGAGACCACCACACCCGTGGTGGCAAGCATCCCCATTCCGGTGAGTGCCACCAGGTAGAGCGAGAACATCAGGTTCCCCCCGCCCAGCCCGACGGCAACACCGATGGCTCCGGCGATGGCGACGATCGCCCACACCGACGACTCGAGCCCGATGCTCGTCCCGGCGAGCACGGTGGTGGCGGGACCGGTGCGGGTGGCATCTGCGATCTCCCGGACCGGCTTCTCCTCGGTCGAGGTGAAATACTCGGTGAGCCGGCTCGCCACCTGCGCCAGGATCAGACCGGCGACCACTGCGGCGAACACCTTCCAACCCTCACCGCCGTTGTCGTTTCCCACATAGAACAGAGCCACCCCGAGAGTCCCGATGACGGTGAGGATCCCGGCGGTGAGGAAGCCCCTGTTGATCGGAGCCATGGCGGTCCGGTCCCGGTCGGTGGCGCGCACCGCGAACACCCCGGCGATCGAAGCGAGCACGCCGATGGCGCGCACGATCACCGGGAAGATCAACCCGAGCACCGGGTTGGCGCCGATCGAGGCGAATGCGGCCACACCGAGGATGATCGATGCCACGAGGGTGACCTCGTAGCTCTCGAAGAGGTCGGAGGCCATGCCGGCGCAGTCCCCGACGTTGTCGCCGACGTTGTCGGCGATGGTGGCGGGGTTGCGCGGGTCGTCCTCCGGGATCCCCTGCTCCACCTTGCCCACCAGGTCGGCGCCCACGTCTGCCGCCTTGGTGAAGATTCCGCCGCCGACACGGAGGAACAGGGCGATCAACGAGCCACCGAAACCGAAGCCGATGAGGATCGCCGACGAGACGTTCTGGAAGATCATGATGATCAATGTCGCCCCGAGAAGCCCGAGTCCGACGGTGAACATCCCCGCCACCCCCCCGGTGCGGAAGGCGATCCGCAACGCCGCCGGGAGCGATCCCGTCTTTGCTGCTGCTGCGGTGCGGACATTCCCACGTACGGCAAGGCTCATCCCGATGAAACCGGTGAGACCGGAAAGAAAGCATCCGGCGATGAACGCCAGCGTCCGGTACGTCCCCGATTGGGTGAAGGTCAAGACCTCGGCCCCGTCGGCATCGAAGACGGCGGTCGAAGTCAGGAAAACCACGGCGGCGACCGGGAGCAGGATCAGCACGATGGTGCGGAATTGGCGTTTCAGGTAGGCCATCGCCCCTTCCTGGATTGCCTTGGCTATCTCGATCATCTTGGGGGTGCCTTGGTCCGCCCTGATGACGGTGCGCGACAGGGCAAGTCCAACGATGAGGGCGATCACCGCAGTCACCGCGGCGAATATCAGCCAGAACCACTCGGCCGTGCCGAGCGTGAATTCCTGGAAGCCGCCCTCCGCGGCCAGAACGACGCTCATCGATTGCTCTCCTTCTTCGGTCGGACATAGATCTCGCGGGCCAACCGGTTCCCCAGAGTGCGCTCGCTGCCGGCGACACTCAAGGTAAGCGGCCCCTCGAACCTCTGCTTTTCCTTCAGTCGGACCTCGACACCGGGGCGAATCCCCAACTCGTTGAGAAAGCTCACCACGTCGGGGTTGGTTGTGCCCGGTATCGCCACTTCGGCGACGTCTCCCGGTTCCAACGTGTCGAGCGTCGGTAGGACCGGAAGGCTATCGGCGTCGCCCGGAGGTATCGAAAAGCCGTGCGGACAGGTGGCAGGTCGGCCCAGCGCAACGAATAGACGTTCCTCGACCTCGTGGGGCAGATGGTGCTCGAAAGTCACCGAGAGGGCATCAGCCTCATCCCACCGGTACCCGAGCGTGTCCGCCAGGAACCGCTCGACGATCCGATGGCGACGGATCGCCGCCACGGCGAGACGACGACCTTCGGCGGTCAGGGTCACCCCCTGATAGGGAGCATGATCCACCAGTCCATCGGTGGTGAGTCGCTTCACCCTGCTCGTTGCGGTGGCGGGACTGCACCCGAGAGCGGTGGCAAGATCGCCGGTGCGCGCCTCACCCCCGTTCGAGGCGAGCCGCCAGATCGCCTTGAGCGTTTCCCGCTCCTGTTGATTGATGGCCACGGGATCTCGACCCTAGAAGGCTGGGTTTTAGGTTGTCAAAACTTGGAGTTGCGAGAGCCACAAGTTCCTCTTGGGCCTCTACACGACCGGCACTAGCTGCGCGGGATCCTTGGCATCTTGATCGGCTGACCAGATGGCGCGCATCACGTCGTTCGTGGCGAGCAACCGGTCGAGCGTCCCCACGGCGGCCACTGCTCCATCGTCGAGCACGACGATCTGGTCGGCGCGCCGCAGAGCGGCCCGACGGTGCGACACCACCAGGCAGGTGACATCGCTCTGATCGGCGAAAAGCCGTGCCCACAGTGTCCGTTCGGTCTCCACGTCGAGAGCAGAGGAGAGATCGTCGAACACGAGCAGGTCGGCACGGCGGAGCAGCGCCCGCGCCGTCGCCGCCCTCTGCACCTGACCACCTGACAGCCGGACTCCGAGCGGGCCGACCTTGGTGTCGAGGCCGTCGGGCATGTCGACGACGTCCTCATCGAGGACCGCAGTGCGGAGAGCGGAGTCGATCTCGACCTCGGCGTGATCGAGGCCGAGATCCAGGTTGTCACGCAGCGTCATGGAGAAAAGGCGCGGCACCTGGGGCGTGTAGGCGGCCCTGGGGGGCACCATGAAACCGCCCGGGTCGGGCACAGTCTCCCCGTTCCATCGGATCTCCCCCGAATCGGGCACTACCAGGCCGAGCATCGTCCTGAGCAGGGTCGTCTTTCCCGACCCGATTCTCCCTGCGATCACGGTGAACGAGCCGGCCGGAATGATGAGGTCCACCTCGGTGATGCCTCTTCCGGTGCCGGGGTGCCGGTAACTGAGACCTCTCGTCTCGAGCAGCGCCAGCCGCTCGTGCATCGGGGCCGGGGGCGGCGAAGCCACGGGCTCGGTTTCGCCCAGGTGGAGGTCAGATCGCTCCGCCAGCCTCCGTGGTGGTGCGCCGCCGAGCATCCCGCTCATCAGGTCGATTGCCACCCGGCCTTGGCGGAACCGTGCGATGAAGAGGCCGAGCACATGGACGTTCTCGGTGATGAAGCCCATGAAGTAAACGAATAGGGCGAAGTCGCCCACGGTGATGCCATCCGGCTGCCCGATCCTGTCGGCCGCCAACAGCAGGACGAGTCCGGTGCCGAGGTTGACCGTGTTCCAGAAGAGGGCGTCCAATCCCTCCTCGAGGACGCGGTCGCGCACCATGAACTTGAGGCGCGCCTGGTTCAGCCGGCGCAGATGACCTACCGCCCGGTCCTCGGCGCCCGCCAACTTCACGGCCTGGACGCCTCCGAAGATCTCGCCGATGGCACCGGTGACCTCGCTGGTGGCGTCGCGCGCCTGTCGCCGCGCCCGCTCCACCATCGAGCCGGCCCGCTCCGCCAGGACGACGACCACGATGAGCGGGGCGAACACGACGAGTGTCAGTTGGGCGTCGATCGAGGCGAGCACCCACAGCGCCACCGTCGAGAAGACGATCGACCCGATGACGTCGACGGTCCAGCTCAGGGTCTCCTCGATCTGCTCCACGTCCTCCCTGAAGCGGGTCAATGCGTCCCCCGTCGATCCGGGGACGGCGGTGGCACCGGGGAGTTCGAGGATCCTGCTGATCAGGTTGATCCGTAGCCGCGAGGACATCCGGAATCGGAAGTTCACATCGTTCCTGATGGCGACGAAGATGTTCGATACCCGGAAGACGGCGTAGCCGAGGAGCAGTGCGATCAGCGTCGGCACCGTGACGCCGGCCGGGGCATCGCCGGTGAGCTCATCGAAGAACCACTTGGTGAGCAGGCCGGGCACGATCGGCGACAGGTAGATGATCACCCAGAGGGTCACGTTGGCCAGGTAACGCCACGGTTCGGTGCGCAACAGCTTGGCCATGATCCTCGCCGCGGGGATGGGGCGGTCGCTCACACCAACACCTCTTCCAGGCCCACCCGGAGGTAATGGGCGAACCTGCTGGACGGGTCGGCGGCAAGGTCACCACGCCGCCCGTGCTCCACCACCCGGCCGCGGTCGACGATGAGGATCTCGTCGGCCCTCTCCAGCGTGGCAAGCCGGTGGGCGATGATGACCCCGGTACGACCCTCCAGCAGATGGTCCACGGCGCGTTCGATCAGTCGCTCGGTTGCCGGGTCGAGGCGCGACGACGCTTCGTCGAGCACGACGAGTCCTGGGTCGGCGAGGAAGGCGCGGGCAAAGGCGAGCAGCTGGCCCTCGCCGGCGGACAGACCTCCCCCACCAGGCGGTAGCACCGTGTCGAGTCCCGACGGCAGCCCCATCGCCCAGTCGCCCAGCCCGAGCCGATGGAGCACGTCGAGCAGCCGATCGTCGTCGACCGACTCGGAGAACAGCGTCAAGTTGTCGCGCAGCGACGCATGGAAGAGCTGGACGTCCTGGCTGACCATCCTCACCCGCTGCCGCAGGTGGATGGCATCGGCGTCGGGCAAGGCGACTCCACCCACTCTCACCGACCCCTGGTCGGGGTCATACAGGCGCGTGATCAGACGGGCGACGGTGGTCTTCCCGCTGCCGGTGCGCCCCAGGACGCCGAGGACGACCTCCTCCCCCACCTCGAATGAGACCTCTTCAAGAGCGGGGCCCCCGCCGGAATCCTCGTCGTCGTAGCCAAAAGTGACCCGGTCGAAGGAGACCGACAGAGGGCCGGCGGGCAGACGGCGGCTCCCGAGGTCCTCGACCTTGGTCGATACCGAGAAGAGGTCCTCTACCCGGTCTATCCCTGCACCGGCCTTCTGCAGATCCTCCATCTGTTCGCGGATCCGGTCCATGGGCAACCGCAAGAGCTCCACGTAGGTGAAGACCAGATACACCGACCCGATGGTGAGGTCCCCAGCTCCGAACAACCGCTCGCCCAACCAGTAGATGAGTGCCGTGCTCAAGGCGAAGATGAAGACGTTCGCCGACCAGAGCGCCGACCATCCGGCGCCGGCGCGCTGTTGATCGGGCAGCCAGGAGTGGAGGATCCGGGTAAGCCGACCCATGAAGAAGGGAGAGGCACCGTTGGCCCGCACCTCCTCGGTGCCACCGAGGATCTCGCCGAGAAAGCCGAAGAACTCAGCGCTACGGGCCCGGAAGCCCGCCCACCAGGGCACCGCGAGGTGGTGGATCCTCATCGTCGCGAACATCGAAACCGCGGCGAACACGATCATCACCAAGCCGATCCAGAGGCTCTCGATGGTGAGCAGCACCAGGATCCCGACCAGGAGGACGAGGTTGCCGACGACGTGGACCACGAACTGCGAGAAGAAGTTGGAGAGGGCAGTGACGTCCCCGTCGATCCTCTCGATCAACTCGCCTGGAGTCCGACGCTTGTGGAATCCGAGGTCGAGCCTGACGCAATGCTCGGCGAGATCGGCACGCAACTCGTTGGTCGCAGCCCAACCGATCCGCTGCCCGAGCCAGGTGGCCGCCAGGGCGAGGCCCTGCTGAGCCACGGCGAGAGCCATGAAGAGCACGGCGAGACCCACCAGGTTGGTTTCCTCGTCGCCGGCCACGGCGCCATCGATGATCTGTGCCATCAACTGTGGGTTGATCAACTGCAGGGCGATTCCACCGGCGACCAACAGCGCGAGGAAGCCGACCCTGGCCCGATGGGGGCGGAGATAGTCGCGTAGCAGCTTCCAATAGCGGCGCACCGGGATCATCGGGATCCTCGTGGGGGAAGCCGAAGACGGTAACCCCGATCGGCCTTGGGGGCGGCCGGATTGTTTGACTCCGTTGACCGCTCGTTGATGAGGTCTTGATCATGCGACCCCAAGGATTGGTGCCATATCGACGAGGGGATCCATGAATACGAAACCGCGACGCGTTCTTGCCCGTTCGCTCATCCTGGGAGTTGTCACCGTCCCTGCCATCGCCCTGTTGGCAGTGGCCTTGTCGGCTCCGCCGGACCCGCCGCCGGCCGCGGAAGACCAAGAACCGGTGGCCGTCGCCGCGCCCACCGGGGTGAGAACGGCGACAGCCGCACGGACCGTCTCTGCCGTAGCAAGCGGACGCGACTACCGCCTCGCATGCGGAAGGGACGGCCGGGCATTGGTCAGCCGGCAGAAAGCCGGAAAGACCAGCCAGGTCGAGGCGGCGGCCCTTGCCGCTCTCCGACCGATCTGCGAGGCGCGGGGAAAGCCGCTGCCCGGAGCCGACGAGGCGACCCCCGAGGTCGCAGTCGAAACGGTTGCGGCACCGGTTGCGGCAGCCGCCCTTTCCCAGGAGGCAGCAGCGGCGCCTCCGATCGACGTCCCGGACGATTCGGACGACGACGACTGGGACGAGGACGAAGTAGACGAGGACGACTGGGACGAGGACGACTGGGACGAGGACGAAGTAGACGATGACGACGACCGGGACGACGACGATGATGACGACGACTGATCGATCGGGGCCCGGCAGCGGCCTGACCAGGCGGTTGGTCGTCCCCTCCGTGGTGACTGCGGCATCGATCGCGCTGCTGTTGTTCACCGTGGGAGGTGCGGTAGAGCCCGCCACGTCCACCCCTCCTTCGACGGCGGGCTCCGCACCTCGATCGAATGTGACCCAACCGACCGCTGTTGGCCAGCCTCGCATCGCCGGACTCGACACCGCCGTCCAGCGGGTGCTCGCCGACAGCGGGGCGAGCCGGGTCGTTCCAGCAGCACAACTGCGACGTATCCCCGACTCGATCACCGCAGTGCTGCGGGCCGAGCAGACCGCCCTCACGGTGGGCAAATGACCGAGATACCAAATGGCCCTTCGGTTGCGGCTAACAGGCTCCGACCGGCCCGGATCGCTCGGATCATCGCCTGGTCGGCCGCAGTCACCGCTGCCACAGCCGCCGGGATGGCCCGGTTGGCATTGGCGGATGAGGTCTCCCCAAAGCCCCAGCCGGTTGCAACGACGGTGACCACCACTCTCGTGCAAGCGGCTCCCCTCCCCAATGCACCGACCAAGGGGCTGGTGATCATCCGCCACTCAACCGCGGAGCGATCGACCGAGCCGGCCCAAGCACCAAGATCGGCACCAGCACCGGCTCCCGCTCCTGAACCGGCTCCCGCTCCTGAACCGGCTCCCGCTCCAGCGCCTGCGCCCGCCCCGGCACCGGCACCCAGCACTCAGAGCTCGGGCTCGTGACCGCCTTCCGGGCGATGGGGACGAAGGTATGGGTCTACGGGGACGACGAAGATCGGGTCGCTCCGTGGTTCGAGCAGGTAGAGGACGTGTGCAGCCGGTTCCGACAGGAAAGCGAGTTGTCGCGTCTCAACTGCGCCGGACCGGGTTGGGTCAACGTCTCACCTCTGCTCCACAAGGTGCTTGCCGCAGCCGATGAGGCTCGGACGATCACGGGTGGGCTGGTCGACCCGGCGATAGGCGCCGCGGTCGAGGCGTGGGGGTACGACCGCAGCTTCGAGCTTGTTACCGACACCGATTCGGACCCCGGCCCGGTCCCTGTGGGGTCGTGGACCCTGGGTGTCGGTTCTGTTTGGAGGAGTGGAGGAACGCGGCTCGATCTCGGCGGTGTAGCCAAGGGATGGACCTGTGATCGAGCGGTTGAGAACCGCTTGGCGAGTGTGGTCAACGCAGGTGGCGATCTTCGCTCCGGCCACCCCGACCTGCGTGTGGAGGTCCTCCACCCCGACGGATCGACCGCCGCAACCGTGAAGGTAGGAATTGGAGCCCTCGCCACCAGCTCGACCAGCCGGCGCCGCTGGCGGGCAGGCGACCGAGCGGCGAGTCATCTGGTGGACCCGAGAACGGGTGAGCCTGTGGAATCACCCGTGCGTTCGGCGACTGCGATAACCGCCACCGCCACCGAGGCAGAGGCGGCGGCAAAGGCGATGCTGCTGGCCGGTGCCGACTCGCTCGCCTGGGCTGAAGAGCAGACCTGGGTGCGCGGCGGTCTGGTGGTCTGGTGGGACGGATCGGTGTTCGCCACTTCTGACCTGGAGTTGGCGGCATGAACCCCATCTGGATGCTGGCTCGGGGCTCGGGGGTTGCGGCCTATCTCCTGCTCTCGGGGGCGACCATCTGGGGCCTGTTGCTCTCCAGCAAGGTGCTCGACCGATCGGCATCGGCCCGCGACCTCACATGGGTCCACGAGTCGCTGTCCCTGGCCGCGGTCGCGTCGACTTTGGTGCACATGGTGAGCCTCGGGCTGGAGGAGTTCATCGATTTCGACCTTCGCCACCTGTTGATCCCGGGCGCCTCGACATTCCGTCCCGTTCCCGTCGCCCTCGGCGTGGTCGCGTTCTGGGCGCTGGCGGTGATCACCCCGTCGTTCTACCTCCGCAACCGGATCGGTCAGCGCGCCTGGCGCACGCTCCATTTCGCCACATTTGGGTGTTTCCTTTCAGCGGCTATCCACGGGATCACCGCCGGGACCGATAGCGCGCAGCCGGTGATGGTGATCATGTACGCCGCCACCTTGACCGCAGTGATCGGACTGGTCGTCCTCAGGGTCGTCAAATCAGGAGGCTCGTCGTCGCGGCGGACAGCCTCGGTCGAGGCGACGGCCGGTCCAGCGACCCCCGCCGCCGAGGCGCCGGCCAAGCAACGCATCCCTCCCGAGCTGCTCGAGAGGTCCGCGGCGCGGGGGACACGGGTCACCGAAACGGAAGAGATACCGGCCAAGCCACGCATCCCCCCGGAGTTGCTCGAGCGGTCGCAGGCCCGGGGTGCCGCCAAACAGGCTGCGGTGCCGGCAGAGGCCACCGCCTCCCCGGCCAGCGAGCACAAGCCACGCATCCCCCCTGAGTTGCTGGCGAGGTCCCAAGCGAGGTCGGCGGCCGACCGATGAATCATTGGGTGCTTGACTCGCCGCCGTGCACCTGCGCCCTCTGGGATCTACCGGGCTCTCGGTCACCCCGATCGGGCTGGGGTTGGCGGCGCTCGGCCGACCCGCCTACATAACACCCCACCGCGGCGGTGACCTCGGGGTGGATCGCACCGAGGAGGCCATGAGGGAGCGCACCAGCCAGATGCTCGACCTCGCCGCCGCCATCGGGGTGGGTTACATCGACGTCGCCCGCTCCTATGGGCTGGCCGAGCAGTTCCTGGCGGAATGGCTCGAAGACCATCCATCGAGCGAATTGACGATCGGTTCCAAATGGGGATACAGGTATGTCGGTGAGTGGCAGATGGACGTGCCGGTCCATGAGGTGAAGGACCATTCACTCGACGCCCTCCAGAGCCAGTGGAAGACGAGCCGCCGGCTGCTCGGCCGACGGCTCCGCCTCTATCAGATCCACTCTGCAACGCTTGAAACCGGTGTCCTCGGCGACTCGGCGGTCCTCGCCGAACTGGTCAGGATCGGCGAGGAGGGGGGCGTGGTTGTAGGTCTCAGCACGAGCGGGCCCCGGCAGGCGGAGACCATCGAGCGCGCTCTGATGACCGAGGTGGATGGGCTGAACCCCTTTCGGCAGGTGCAGGCGACGTGGAACGTCCTCGAGACATCGGCTGGACCCGCCCTCGAAGCGGCATACCAGGCTGGGTGGGGGGTCATTGTGAAGGAAGCCCTGGCCAACGGCCGGCTGGCGGGGGACCCGTCTCCGCCACAGATCGCCGACCTCGCCCGAACTCACCGAGTAGGAGCAGACGCGGTGGCGATCGCCGCCGTCCTGGCCCAGCCCTGGGCGGGCATGGTCCTCTCCGGAGCGGTGACCGCCGGCCAACTCCATTCCAACGTCGAGGCGACCGGCCTGCGCCTATCGGCCTCCGAGGTCGAATCGCTGCGGCCGCTCACCTCCGATCCCGAGGTTTACTGGCAGGAGCGTTCCATGCTCGACTGGGGCTGAAGGAACGCTCTTGCGAATCACATCCACCTTGCCCACCACCGCCCAGATGGTCATCGTCGGCGGAGGCATCGCGGGAGCGTCGACCGCCTTCTACGCGTCGAAAGCCGGGATCCAACCGGTGATCCTCGAGCGCCGGCCAGCTCCCGTGACCCACACCACTGCGGCCAGCACGGGCGCCTTCCGGCTCCAGTTCGACAATCAGGAGGAGATGGAACTGGTCCGGAAAACGGTGACCCTGCTCGACAACTTCGCCGAGTTCACCGGCCAGGGTCGCTACGACCCCGGCGTGCGCCGGCAGGGCTATCTGTGGGCGACGACGTCGCCGTCCCGAACTGACGGGCAGCGCCGGTTGGTCGAGCAACAACACCAATGGGGCCAGACAGATATCGAGTTGCTAAGCGGCGACGAGGTGCGTTCCCGCTTCCCATTTGTCGGCCCGGATGTCGTCCAGGCGCGGTTCCGAGCGAATGACGGCTTTCTCGACCCAAGACAACTGGCCCTCGGGTTGATCGAGGGCTCTGGCGCCAACGTCGTGGTCTCCTGCGGGGTGAAAGGGTTCGGCTTGACCGGTGGAAGGGTCAGCACGGTCGAGACATCGCTCGGCACCATCTCGACCGAGCTGGTGGTGGTGGCTGCCGGCCCGTTCTCCGGCGCGGTCGCGGGTATGGCGGGGGTCGAGTTGCCGCTCGAGATGGTGATCAGGCACAAGGTCGTCGTCCCCGACCTCCCAGCGGTGCCGCAGTCCGCACCCATGACGATCGACGACGACACCGGGGCACACTGGCGACCAGCCTTGGCAGGGGCGTTCCTGCTCCACACCGACCCATCCACCCCGCCAGGACCACCACTAGAGGACGTCCCGCCCGATGCCGCATTCGCATTCCGGCTTCTCGACCCGGCGAGCCCTGTATCCCTGGCCAAGGTCGCCCCGTTCTGGGCCGACGTATGGGGTGATGGTTCGGTGTCGTGGATGGTGCAGTCCGGGCAATACGACATGACGCCCGATCACCGTCCCCTGCTCGGCGAGACAGGTGTCGCCGGGCTGTGGACCAACTGCGGGTACAGCGGACACGGCATCATGGCCGGACCAGCAGGCAGCCGGCACCTGATCGGCATCGTCACCGATGGTGAGCACCACAACCCGTTCGGTCTCGATCGGGCGTTCGTTCCACGACCGACCGACGTCCTCTAATTCTCAGTCTTGTTATATAACAGATCTGCGATATACTGGCTGGCATGGCAGATCCCTTCTCCGCGATAGCCGATCCGACGCGCCGTCGCATGCTCGAGATGCTGGCATCGGGCGAGCTGGCGGCTGGAGGCCTGGTCGCCGCTTTCCCGGCCCTGTCACAACCAGCCATCTCCCGCCACCTGCGCGTCCTCCGCGACGCCGGACTAGTGATATATCGCCGCGAGGCCCAGCGACGCATCTACTCGATGGATCGCGCCGGGCTGGGCGCGGTGGAAAGCTGGCTCGATCGCACCAAGGCTGACTGGGATGACCGCCTGGCCCGGTTGGCGGCAGAGATCACCAACAGGAACGAGAAGGACCAATGAGTGACGGGACCATCATCGACCGGGATCCAGAGCACGCCACCGTGAGGTTCGAGCGGAGCGTGGACGCCGATATCGCCGATACGTGGCGGTGGTTCACCGAGCCCGACCGGCTCGAGCAGTGGCTTGCGGCGACCAAGATCGACCTGAGGGTGGGAGGAACCGTCGAGCACCGCTTCGATGACACCGAAGGGGGACTGGCTCATGGCCGTATCCGGCGCCTCGAGGTGCCTCACGCCCTCGAGTATGAGTGGCGGTTTCCCGGTGAGCCTGACAGCTTGGTGAGCATCGAACTTCGGCCCGAAGGTGACCGCACGGTCATCACCCTCACCCACCGCCTGCTCGGCATCTCCCATGCAGCCGGCTACGCCGCCGGGTGGCACGCCCACCTAGACCTGCTCGAGGCGGCGATCACGGGAGGATCGCTGAGCTGGGACGAGCGGTTCGGGGAGCTGATCGGTGGCTACCAGGCAATGTTCAACTCTCCCTCGGCGGCGACCACCTCCACCGAGACCCCGGAAACCGCGGGCGCCTCCCGTGGGGAGACGCTCACCACTGGGCAAACGACCCCGTAGAGCGCGGAGGCCGCCATCGCCCCGACGGAGATGATCACGTCCGGCTCGGAGAGGACGATCGCCGCCGGCCCGGTTCCAAGTCGAAGCGATTCGGCGAGCACGCTGGACGACGAACTCGACCCGCGACCCGATGGCATGACCAGCACCCGACCGGTCACCGACTCTCCAAACTGGGGGTGATGTGGGTCGATGATCCGACCGTCGGCAGGATCGACACCGCCCCAGAAGGAGAGTGCCTGGCGGAGCAGCAGGGCGGCGCCGGTGGCTCGTCCCGGGAATAGGACACGGTCGTCTGAGTCCGCCGGCTCGGACACGGCCAATTCCTCCCAGTGGATTGGGTCTCCGCCGGACCAGAGGGGAGATTGGCGACGCACCACACCCGAGACCGCCGAAGCGACGCGGTCGCGGCGCGATCCGAAAATCACCTCCACCCCGAGATTGGCCGGGGCGTACCAGGCCCACTTGGCCGAGTCGGTCATCACCACCCTCGCCTCGGGGTCGAGGATCGGGGTGATATAGGTGCAAGTGTCGCTGACCATCCGAACCCCGGCCGCCTCGAGGACCTCGACATCTGAGCGGGCGGCAGCGACATCTCCGCGACCGGCGTTCACGTAGGTGTCGATCCGCACCTCGCGGCCATCGAGCAGCCGAGCCAGTTCGGCGAGTTCTGTCCTGGAAGCATGGGGAGTGCCAATGCACACTGCGTCGAGCCGGTCCCCGGTCGCCGTGGAAAGCTCGGCTGCCGCGGCCGAGAGAAACCCAGGATCGACGAGCACCTCGAACTCGGCGGCCTCCCGGCCGCCAAGGGCGTCTTCGAGTGTCGCCGCCTCCGGCGTCACGCCGACGGCGTGGAACATCGCCACCGACCCGGCAGACGCCGCAGCGGCGCCGACCGCCTTCAACCGGTCCTCATCGGTATCGGGAGGCAAACCGACGAGCACCGGGACCACCGACCCCGCCAGCCGACCGAGAACGTGGCCAACCACCGGATAGAGGGCGTCATCCTCGAGCCAATCGTCCGGGACGCCGTCGAGGCGGACGACGAGACGGGCCCGCCGCCCGGCGTCGAGGTGGAGCCCAGCGGCGGGCGCCCGACCAGTCACAGCGGCGGAAATGTCGATGAAGTCGCCGTAGCGGCCGGTACGCGCCCCGAGGACGCTGTTGGCGAAGACGATGGCGTTCGACTCTGCCCAGGCAACTTGGTCCCCGAACGACGGACGCTCCATCAGTTGGTACGGGGAGCACGTCCAGGTGGGGCGACATCCCATCTCGACGTAAGCGTCCATGAGCCGGCGGGCTTGCACGGCCAATTCGGGATCCCCGCGAAAGCGCTCGGGATGGAGCAGGTCGAGCGTGGACACGTTGAGCGTGGTGGGCACAGCCGCCTTCGTCCCTGCCTCGGCCAAGAGAAGGGCGAAATCGAGACTCGCCTGACCGTGGTAGAGGCAACCGTCCACGTGGGCCCCGGCGATGTCGAGCAGACGATCCGCACCTAGGGCTTTCGCCGCCCCCACCACCACCTCCATGGCGATCCGCGGACCCTCACCACGGTCACCATCGAGCATTCCGATGTCGTCGTCTTCGAGATGAAGTTCGGGTCGCACGCCCGGATTCTGGTCGGGCGGACCTGCCACCTGAGGTGGTGGCTCGGACAAATTTCCGGCCTCCCGGTCCGCAATCCCCCAATTTTCGGTATTCTGCCAGCCACGCCGAGCCCGGCTGTCTGCGGCCGGGGCGGGGGACCCAATCCATGGGGCGAATCCCGGTACGCCGGGTAGGGCGCCTTCCGGCCCGAGCCCGTCAGCTAACCCCGTAGGCAGCAGGAAGGAGGCCAGCTTGCTGGCTCTCCGCGGATCGCCGGTCTGGGACCGGCCGACATGAGGGGGCGGAGAACATGCCGCACCGGAGAGCCGACATAAACCGGCAGATGCGCCGAAGGGTCTTGGTCGCCGATCGCGAGGGGGCCAACCTGCCCTACTCGAAGGGGCTGATGGCCGCCTCGATCATGGCAACGGGCATCCCGCCGGGCCGGGCCTATGACCTTGCCGAACTCATCGAGCACGATCTGCTCTCCTTGCGACAGGACACCGTCGATGCAGACACGCTCTCCGGCATCGCCGCAGATGTCCTGCTCCGGCACGCCGGCGATCACATAGCGCGCGGATATCTCGCCTGGAGGGCGGCTAAGCGCTCCCCGCGCCCAATCGTCGTCCTCATCGGCGGCGCCACCGGTGTGGGCAAGTCGACTGTCGCCACCAAGCTCGCAGCGCGGCTGGGCATCACGAGAGTGATCCCGACCGACACGGTGCGCGAGGTGATGCGCACCTTCATGCCGCCAATACAAGCGCCAGAGTTGCACTCGTCTTCCTTCGAGGTGGGCGGGGGGGCCGACGAGCTGATCCATGGGTTCCTCCGCCAGAGCCGATCGGTCGCAACCGGGATCGACGGGCTGCTGGGGAGGATGATCGCTGAACACAAGGACTCGATCGTCGAAGGGATCCATCTCGTGCCGGGGATGCTCGACGAGGAGATGCTCCATCGTTTCCGCCTCGAGGCCGCCGTGGTCAAGGTGCTGCTCACCCTCCCCGATGCCTCGGTCCACCGGGCCCACTTCATCGGTCGCCTGGAGAGCGAGCATGGCCGGCGCCCGGAGCGTTACCTGCGCAACCTCAGCGACATCAGGAAGATCCAGACCCACCTCGAGGACCTCGCCGGGCCGCATGGGTTCTCACTGGTGGATGCCACCGACCTAGACGGAGCGATCCAGCAGGTACTCGATCTGGTCGTGGCTGAGGTGACCAGCGTCACTGGGGAGAGCCAGGTGGTCGTCGCCGGGTGACGCCCGCTCGGGCCCTGGTCCTCATCGACGGCGAGCACCACCCATCTGTGGTCCTGGATGGGCTGGCTGAGTTGCAGCGGCGCGGTCTGGTGCCGGTGGCGGCATTGTTCCTGGGTGGATCTGAGAAGACGGCCGGTCTGCCCGAATTGCCCATCCCGGTCCATTCCGGCGACCCGAGTGCGGCGCTCCATGACCTGATGGCGCGCTATCTGCCAGATGTCGTCTTTGACCTAAGCGACGAACCCGTGCTCGACCACCGGGCGCGATTCGCCCTGATTGGGGTGGCTCTCGCCTCGGGCGTCGCCTACGCGGGTGGAGGGTTCCGGTTCGAACCGCCCGATCTGCCCAGACTGACGACCAGGCCTTCGGTGGCGGTGGTCGGAACCGGCAAGCGGACCGGAAAGACGGCGGTGTCCATCGCGCTGGCGCGCCACTGGTCGGCATCCGGGAGAAAACCCGTTGTGGTGACGATGGGGCGAGGAGGCCCCGCAGAGCCCATCGTGCTCGACCCCGCAAACCTCGGCGACGCGACTAGTGCGCTGCGCACGTTGGCGAGCCGCGGGCTCCATGCCGCGTCGGACTACGTCGAGGACGCCATCTTCGCCGGCGTCCCCACGGTGGGGACGAGGCGGATAGGTGCCGGTCCGGCCGGCGTCACCGTCGCCGACACGTTCGCCGCTGGGGTCGCCGCTGCGGATTTGCTGGATCCCGGGCTTCTCATCTTCGAGGGGAGTGGGACCGCCCTCCCCCCGGCTCGCTGGGATGCGAACGTACTGGTGATGCGGTCCCAGCTCGATCCCGAGTACATCACCGGGTACCTAGGCCCTTTCCGGCTGGCACTGGCCGACGCCGTCGTTGTCGTGGCCGATGGCGGCTCGGCGGCAGCAGTGGTCCGCCAGATGGCACCCGAGGTGGCGCTCTTCACCTGTCGCTACCGGGTCGAGCCGACCGTGCCGGTCCAAGGGCGCCGGGTCATGGTCGCCACCACCGCCCCCGAGCCTGCCGGCGACGAGTTGGCCGCCCAGTTCCGCAACCTCGGCGCGACCTCTGTCGTCGTGGTCCACACCCTCTCGAGGCGCGACCGCCTCCTCGCCGATCTGGAGGGCGCTCCTCCGTGCGACCTCGTCGTCACCGAGGTGAAGGCCGCGGCTGCCGACGTGGTGTTCCCATGGGCGGACCGGGCCGGAATCCAGGTCGGGCTGCTCCACAACCTGGTCGAGATCGACGGGGGTTTGGGGCCACTGGCCGGCCTATTGGAAGAGCGTCTGGCGGCGCCCCGCGAGACTCAACCGAGCACGCGGTAGATCTTGCGTATCGGCTCCCTACGGAGCATTCCCCGCACGCGTTCCTGACTATCGACGAGTTCCGGCGAGTCGAGGGCGGCCTCCATCGCCTCCAGCGTCGTCCAACGGGTGACCACGCCGCCCTCGACGAGTCCGCTCACCCCGGCCTCCTCTGCGATCACCAGATCGATCCCCAGGCAGTCAGGGTGGTCGCGGAAGGCGGGAACGACATCGGCCTCGAACAGCGAGATGACCTCCTCGACATCGTCGGGGGAGACCGCGGAGAGGAAGAAGCGGATGTAGCTCACCAGCCCCAACTCGACTTGGAGAACATGCCGGCCAATTCGGGATTGCGGTCGAGCGCTCGGGTATTCCGGTCGTATCTGGCGGCCAGCTTCTCGCCGCTCCCCGGGTACATCAGGGTCACCGAGATCGCCTCGGAATCGACGGTGACCACGTTGTACGACGGTCTCGTGTAGCCGCGGAGGCGGAAGGAGGAAACTGTCCCGCTGTTGACCACCATGATCCCGTCCACCACCCAGATGTGGGGCACGTGCTTATGGCCACACAGGACCAGATCGACCCCGCTCTCCTCGAGCACCGCCAGAACGTCGCCCGCGTCCCACACGGTGTTGCGCTCTCGTCCGGTTCCCGGGACAGGCACGAGGTGGTGGTGGAGGGCGAATATCCGCAGGTCCGACGGAGTGGTGAACTGCTCCCGGATCCACGGGTAGCGGACCCTCCCCACCTCCCCCTCGGCGAGGTCGGGCTTGGAGCTGTCCACGGCAACCAGGGTGACCCGCTCAGGCTCGACACCCCTGGCCAGGTCCACCACCACATCGTTTCCGGCGTCACCCTTCCCGAAATGGTCCTCAAAGTGGACATAGCCGACGTTCTTGGCGTCGTGGTTGCCCGGGATGATCACGGTGAGCAGTTCGTCGACCAAAGGTCGCAGCGCATCGCGGGCCATCTGGAACTCGTTGGCGTACCCCTCCTGGGTGAGATCGCCGGCTACCACCACCATGTCTGGCTGAAGGGAGAGAATCTCCTCGACGGCATGACTGAGCAGGTCAGGGTCGAAATACTGGGAGCCGCAGTGGATGTCCGACAGCTGGGCGATGGTGAGCACGTCGGTGGCCGATCCTAACCCCGGTCGCTGGGCGAGAAGTGGTACCCGCCCCGGCGGGCGTTGACCGACTTCCGATACTCGGTTCTATTCGACGTTGACCACGACGGAGTGGTAGCCGGTCGCTCCGTCGGGGGCAGGGGGAGCGACCTCGTCGGTCTGGGTTTCGCCTGTTCCGTCGGTGGCACGGACCATGATCGAGTGGGTTCCCGAGGTCGCTTCCCACGGCATCCGCCATTGTCGCCATGTCGTGTCGGCCAGTTCTGCGGCGAGTTCGGCGGGCTGCCATCGACCGCCATCCACCCGCACCTCGACACCGCTGATCCCGCGGGTCGGCGCCCATGCGACGCCGGCTATCGCCTGCTGGCCGGGACGGATGGTGGAACCGTCCACTGGAACGTCGATCACGCGACTGCGTCTTGATCGGTGCCTCCTTGGACCATCCCCGCGGCACCCAGTAGGCGTCGAAGCCGTCCCAGGTGGCGAGTTCGACCTCGGTGAGCCACTTGGTGGCGGATACGTATCCGTAGAGACCGGCGACTATCAGCCGAGCCGGGAACCCGTGCTCGAAGGGCAGCGGCTCGCCATTCATACCCACCGCGACCATGGTGTCTCGCCCGTCGAGCGCCACCTCGGTGGGGAAGCCAACGGTGAAGCCGTCGGCGGAGCGACCCACGATCTGGGTCGCTCCCGGCTGCACGCCCGCTCGCTCGAGCAGGACCGGCAGCGGGACTCCCAGCCACTTCGCAGTGCCTATCAGGTCGCCCCCGACCTCGTTGCTCACACAGGCGATGGTGATGTGACGCTCCACCATGGGCATGTCGATCAGTTCCAAGAAGTCGACCTCGAAGGGGCGATTCACCATCCCGGTGAATCCGAGTCGCCAGGTGGTCAGATCCACCCTCGGCACGGTGAGCGCGGTGTCGATCCGATAGAACTCGGCATTGGGTGTGACCAGGGGGGAGAGGCCCTGGATCTGGAACGATGCCCGGCCCGGAGGCGCGGCGACCGTCTCGGCCGCAGCCGGCAGCACCACATCCTCCCGCCCAGCCAGCATGCGTCGCGCCTGGTCGGCGAGAAAACGCCCGCCGGCGGCGGCCAGCGCCGCCAAAGCAACCACCGACCCGGCGGCGGCGATGAATGCCCGCCTCCCCCGGTCAGTTCCCCGGTCGGCCGGGGGGGCGCTCAGCCGCAACAGAGCGGCAAGAACCGCAATGCCCACCAAGGCGGCCGCCGCCGCGGTGAGCCAGACGCCAACCGCCGGGACATCGGGGATTCGCAGGGCCGACATCGCCCCGGCCACCCCGAACACACCGAACGCGATGATCCCCCAACCCATCCACCGGGCAGCCAGCAGACCGACCACCGCACCGATCCCGGCGATGACCAACACCGAACCCACCAGGAGTGCCGTCTTGTCGTTGGTGCCGAAGATAGAGATGGCGGCATCCTTCACCCCGGGCGGCACCGAGTCGATGACAAAGGTCCCTACTGCGTCGAGCAGCGAAGGAACCTCGGACAGCAGTCCGGCCACCAACTCTGCGGCGCCCAGGGCCGCCAGGCTTGCGACCGCACCGGACACCGCCTGACGCCCACGGCTCGCGGCCGGCGTGGGAGGGGAGGCGACCGGTGCTTCGGTTACGGCCATCACTGGAAATCTACGGCTGCATCGGGCCCTATCGTGACCGCCCAGACCCGAGTTTCGCCACGTTTCACACTCTCAGCATCGACCCAGGAACACCTCGGCACCCTCCGGCCACTCACCCGAGTCAGGGACATCCACGGCCGCCGCCTCGAAACCGACCTCATCGAGCAACCGCAACCAGGTCGCCCGGGGGAAGACCCCGAGGAAGTGGCGGTCCTGTTCTATTCGGACGCTGCCGTCACCGGCCCTGAGGAGGATGGCGAAGTCCACCACATACTGCTGGTCGCGCGGGTCGGGGTCCCAGGTCCACTCCAGATATCTCAGCGCCTTTCCCTCTCCGTCGCGCCCACCGTGGTCTGTCGATGGCCGGAGGCTCTCTCTGGTCCAGTCGGGCACGAACAGCGCCACGCCCCCGGGGGCACAGTGGGCGCGGGCGGTCTCCATCGTGGCCCGAAGATCCTCCTCGGTGGTGAGGTACATGACGGCATCGTGGACGAACACGGCGTCGAATGTCCGACCGAGCCTCACCGTCCTCATGTCGCCGACAGCGTGCTCGCACTCGGGATTGAGCGCCCGACTCACCTCGATCATCGAGGGAGACAGGTCCACCAGCGTCATGTCGAAGTGCCGACACAGGTGGTAGGCGTTGTTGCCTCCACCGCTCCCCAGTTCGAGCACGTCGCGTCCGCGCCTGGACCCGTCGGCGAGCAAAGTGGCGTAGAAGGTCGCCTCTTCGAGGTAGTCGTCGGGGTGACTGAATAGCGGCCACCATTCGGCGAGCCTCTCGTAGAGAGCGGGGAGGGGTTGGACCGGACCATCGACCATGGCGGAATCGTACGGGCCGGTCATAGGATTCCGCCATGGCGGAAGTCGACGCTGGCGCGGTCGTGATCGGCGCCGATGGCAAGGCGCGCTGTTGGTGGGGAGCGAGCCCGCCGGAGTATCTCGCCTACCACGACGAGGAGTGGGGCCGCCCGGTCGGTGACGACCGTCTTCTCTTCGAGAAGTTGTGCCTCGAGGGGTTCCAAGCAGGTCTGTCATGGCTCACCATCCTGCGCAAGAGGCCTGCGTTTCGATCCGCCTTCGACGGGTTCGACATTGCAACTGTGGCGCGCTTCGGCGAGGCCGACGTATCCCGCCTGCTCGACGATCCGGGCATCGTCCGTCATCGTGGCAAGATCGTTGCAGCGATAGGCAATGCCGGCTTGGCGCTGCGTCTGATCGAGGAGCACGGCTCGCTCGCCTCATTCGCATGGGATTACGCCCCCGAAGTGCCCGAGAAGGCACCGACGCTGCGCTCGATCTCGCCCGAGTCGAGCGCCATGAGCCGGGATCTGAAGCGACGAGGCTGGTCCTTTGTCGGGCCGACGACGGTGTACGCCTTCATGCAGGCAATGGGCATGGTCAACGATCACGTGGTTGGTTGTTGGGCACGGGACGAGGTCGGGGCGGCTCGGGCCGAGTTCCTGTCATCCTTTTCTGGAACGGACCAGCCCGACACCGTGTTGACCGAACAGGTATCACCGAGAGGAGCGCCATGACCGACACCGAACGGACCGAACTACCCACCACCGAGGATGAGTGGCGGAGCAGGCTGACACCCGAACAGTTCGAGGTCTTGCGGCGAGAGGGGACCGAGAGAGCTTTCACCGGCATCTACTGGAACGAGAAAGAGCCGGGTACCTATCGCTGCGCCGGGTGCGGCACTCCCCTCTTCTCGTCGGACACCAAATACGACTCAGGGACCGGATGGCCCAGCTTCTGGGAACCGGTTTCACCAACCGCCATCGAGACCCGCGACGACTTCAGCACCGGGACGACGCGTACCGAGGTGCGCTGCGCCACCTGCCACGGCCACCTCGGGCACGTCTTCCCCGATGGCCCCCAACCCTCCGGCCTGCGCTACTGCATGAACTCTGCAGCAATGGACTTGGAGCGCAGCTAGACGGACCGAGTCGGTCCTCCCGCAGGGGGGACCCGCTGCGGAGCAGCGGGTAGGGGGGCTGCCGCACTCCCAACCATGCGGAGCCACCCCCTCCGCTCGCTGCGCCGCGTGAGTCCCCGTCACCGGGGGAGGCTGCCTCGTTGCTCCGATAGCCTCGGCCGATGGCACGCGCAATTGCCGTCGCCAACCAGAAGGGCGGGGTGGCCAAGACCACCACGGTGCACTCGCTGGGCGCTGCTCTGGCGGAGCGCGGGCGGCGGGTTTTGTTGGTGGATCTCGACCCCCAGGCGGGGCTCACCTACTCCGCTGGGATCGATGCCGACCAGTTGCAACGATCCCTCTTCGATGTGCTCATGGGTCACAGCGAAGCCGGCGCCGTGCTCTGGGAGGCTTCGGGGTGCGACATCCTCCCCGCCGCGATCGACCTCGCCGGCGTGGAGGTACATCTGGTGACCCGTACCGGTCGGGAGCACACGCTGGCGCGATCGCTGGCGCCCATCCTCGACGGTTACGACGTGGTGATCATCGATTGCCCGCCATCGCTCGGTCTGCTCACGGTCAACGGACTGACCGCAGCCACCGAGGTCCTGATACCGCTGCAGCCGGAGACACTCAGCCACCGGGCGGTCGGCCAGCTGCTCGATACGGTGGAAGAGGTCCGCACCTTCACAAATCCTGGGCTGACCGTCCTGGGGGTGGTGGCCACGATGTATGACGGCCGCACCAGATTGGCCCGCCAGATCCTCGGACAGGTTGGTGACACCTATCGGGTCACCCTGCTCGAGCCTCCTATCCCTCGCTCCATCCGGGTGGCCGAGTCCCCGGGGCGGGGACTTTCGGTCCTGGAACACGCCCCGCGATCGTCGGCTGCCGATGCCTACCGACAGATTGCGGCGGTCCTCGACCCAGAAGAGGACGGTTGAGCACAGGCTGCCAGGGGCGCGGCTTCGATCAGCCGCATCAGCGGCTGGCGCTCGACATCGTCGAGCACGAGCGCCGCCGCTTCGGTGGCCACGTCGACCACCAGAGTCGGCCCGTCTGTCTCCTCGATCACCCCGCCTACGCGCTCCAAGACGGAGAGCATCCGATGGTTGTCGGTGAGGAGGTGCGCCTTGAGCAGGTCGATCCCGTTGCGATGGGCCGCCAGGGCGGTCGCCGATACCAGGAAGCCGCCGACACCGCCGCCCTTGAAACTCGTCGATCACGGTGACCGCCAGTTCGGCGATGGAGGGCGTTTGCTTCAGGCGGACGTACCTGGCGGTGGCCACCGGCCGCTCCTCGGGGAGCGGACCGAGAACTCCCCAGGCGAAATGGTCGATTTGGTCGATCCGGGTGAAGTAGTCGAGTTGGCGTTCGGTAATACGCGAGGTCGGCGTCATGAACCGCCGATAGCGGGATTCATCGGACAGCGAATCGAATCCTGCCGCCACCAACCCCCTGTCGGACGATCGCAGCGGGCGGACCGATAGACCGGTGCCATCGCGCAGTATGTGAATGTGCCTGTTCATAGTCTGCTTGCATTTGCAAGCGTAGTGCGTGCTGCGAGTTATCGCCATCTCCATAGCTAGCCTTTCGCGACCCCATGCGACCGATACAACGATCGATGCTGGTCTGCGCCCTGGCTGTCCTGTCGCTGGGACTGGTCGGTTGCCTCCCCGACGCCTTGACTCCGCTGCCAGGCGACAGCGTGGATGAGGGTGGCGTGGACGGAGGCGGTATCGCGCCGAGTGGATCCACCGTGCCCGAAACTCCATTGCTCCAAGTCAAGGTGATCGATGACCGGGGCGACCCCGTTGCCAAGGCGCGGGTGCGGTTCGATGGATCAACGGCAATGGTCACCGCCGACGATGGTCTGGTCTCGGTCCCTTGGCTCGGCGAACCCGTCGAGGTCATTGCTGCGGCGCGAGGGTTCACCCCGGCGACCCTGGTCGTCGAGCAGAGACGGCAGGAGCCTCTCGAAATGCCGATCGACCCGGTCGTGCTGCGAGGCCGGGTGACCACCGAGGCCGGGGCGGCGTTGGGCGGCGCCACCGTCAACTTGGGTGGTCGATCGGTCGTCACTACGCCTGACGGCCGGTTCTCGCTGCGCCGAGTAGTCCCCGGACGGGTCGTCGTCGCAAAGCCCGGCTGGGAGCAGGCCTCCGTCGAGTGGGCCGGAAGGGCCGGCCAGATCGAACTGAGTCTCGAGCCCTTCATGGCGCGAGGCCTCCACATCGGTGGTTGGGTCGTGGCGCAGGACCGCTGGGAGTCGCTACTCGACCTGGCCGACCGGACCGAGATCAACACCATGGTGGTGGACGTCAAGGACGAATCGGGGATGGTCTTCCACATGAGCGACGTTCCGGTGGCGCGGCGGATAGGCGCCCGGCGCACCGACTACGACGCCGCCGAACTCGCCAAGGCGATGGATCAGCGTGACATCTACCTCGTCGGCCGCGTGGTGGCATTTCAGGACCCGGTTGCCGCCCAGGCCATCCCGGCCATGGCGGTTATGGACCGAGCCACCGGTGAGCCGTTCACCAAGAACGGGCAGTGGTTTCTCGACCCCACCGACGGCGCCGCCCAGAAGTACGCCACCGACATCGCGGTGGAGGCTTGCCGCGCCGGGTTCGATGAGATCCAGTTCGACTACGTCAGGTTCCCTGACGGGTATCCCGACTCGGCCCGTTTCGACGGGCCGACTGGTGAGGAAGGACGCGTCAATACCATCACGGGGTTCCTCGAGAAGGCACGCGAGCGACTCCACGCCGAGGGCTGCGCCGTGGGCGCCGACATCTTCGGGTTCATCGTCTCGATACCAGACGACGGTGGGATCGGTCAGCGACTCGAGGAGTTGACCAAGGCGGTGGACGTCCTCTCTCCGATGGTCTACCCGAGCCACTACGGGACCGGTTGGTTCGGGCACGAATGCCCCAACGACTACCCCGGGTCGGTGATGGCGGGCGCGCTCGATGATGCCTCGGACCGCCCACTCGGCGCTGCCCAGATCCGTCCCTGGATCCAGGACTTCGACTGGACGCCATGCGGCACCACCGAGTACGAGGTCGACGAACTGCGCGCCCAGATCGATGCCGCCGCCGCACGGGACATGGGGTACATGGTCTGGAACGCCGCCAGCCTGTTCACCGAGGGCGCATTTCAACCCGAGGGCTAGGTCCGACGAACCGTCGTGTGGGTTGCTTCTCGCTACCGGCAGCGTTCAGGCGTCTAGCGTCAGTCCGAATGCCGCCGACCCACCATGACCTTGCGATCGCCGCTACCGCGGTGCCGAGGCTATGACCGAACCGCCGGTCCCCGCCGTAGTCGTCGATCACCGCCTACCGCCATCCGTGCTGCGTCTTGTCGCCGGCGTCGTCGCCCTCGGCCTCGAGCGCCTCACCGTCTACGCCTCGGCATTGGAGGCGCGCCTCGCCATGGTCCCAGGCGACCCGGGTAGTGAAGAGACCCGCCGTGCCACGGCTCTGGCCGTGGGGGCGATTCTGTCGTTGCCCGACTACGCCAGGGCAGCACTGACCACCACCGACCGGGCGCGCCGGTCGGTTGGTCGATTCACCGGGCCGGTGACCTCCTTGGTCTCGGCGGTCTGGCCGGGTTCGGCGGTTGCCGACCGGGTAGATCGAATCCGGCTCTCACTCCAGGAGGAAATCGAGCGGATCGTGACTCTGGGCAAGCTCGAGGCCCCACGCACCGAGGCCATGGCCATCCGAGCCGTCGAAGAGACCGTCGCGGGGTTCATGGGTCGCCTCGCCAAGAGCGAGGCGTTGCGTGATCTGGTCACCGACGCCAGCGCCGGGCTGACCCAGAGCGCGGTGGCCGAGGTGAGGGATGCCGCTGCCGACATCGATGACCACGCAGAGGCGTTCGTCCGACGGCTGCTGGGACGGTCCAGACGCCCATCACCGGCGGCGGAATGAACGATCCGATCGAGCAGCGCAGCGGGATGACCGCAGGGTTCATGAGCCGCGCTCTTGCCATCGTCATCGACACGGTTTTGCTCACCGTGATCATCGCCGGAGGCGGGTGGGTGCTCCGGAGCTTCTTCGACTTGATCCTCGGGGCGCGGCCTTTCGAGCTGAGCCCGACGGTCCTCTTCTTCGTGGCTCCTGTGATCGCCGTTCTCTACTTCGCCCTGTCCACCGACCTCACCGGCCGCACTCCGGGAAAGTGGCTCATGGGTCTGCGGGTAGTGAGGACCGGCGGTGGCGACATCAACCTGGGCAGGGCGGTGCTCCGCTCCATCGGTTACATGGTGTCGCTGATTCCTCTGGGCGCCGGTTTCCTATGGGTCCTGGTGGACGACGAGCGCAGGGGCTGGCACGACCACCTCGCCGGGACCAAGGTGCAACATCAGCCGGGGAAGGTGCTCACCCACCATCCTGAGCCCTGAGGGCAGTGTCACCACTGACACCTCTGCGTAGCCGAGATCCTGGCCCGCCTCGAGCCCGCTCCTTTGTGACGCCCGACCGACGCCCTCACCTGTCGGGGGGGATGCCACGTCGTTAGGGTCAACTCGGTGGCCGCCAGTTTCGATCTGATAGTCATCGGCTCGGGCCCGGCTGGCGAGGCGGCCGCCGAACTGGCCGCCACTTTTGGCCGCACGGTCGCCGTGGTGGAGCGTTCGGCGCCGGGAGGGACCGTGACAACCACCGGAGGAGCTCCCACCAAGACTCTGCGGGAAGCGGCTCTCTACTTGACCGGGTTCCGCGACCGAGACGTGTACCAGGTCTCGCTGGAGACACCGCCGCAGGTCGCAATAGAGCGCATCGCAAAGAGAACCGAGGAGGTGTGCTCTCTCCTCCAAAAGGTCACCGCGCGGTCGATCAGCGACTGTGGAGTCGTGTGGATTCGTGGATCCGGACGACTCACCGACGATGGAAAGGTCGAGGTCGACGGCGCCGACGGGCCGACTCTGGTCGAAGCCCCGGCGGTGGTGATCGCCACCGGCTCGGGGCCGCATCATCCCGATGGGATTCCCTTCGACGACCCCGGGGTATGCGACTCCGACGAGGTGCTCCGATTGCACCGCGTGCCCGACCGGTTGCTCGTGGTGGGCGCCGGGCCGGTTGGCATCGAGTTCGCCACGGCCTTCGCCGCCCTCGGCGTCGAGGTGATCATCTCCGATCTCCTCGAGCGGATCCTGCCCGCCATGGATGACGAGATCGTGGCGGCGATGAAAGCCGAACTCGAAAAGATGGGGATCGGGACGAGGCTCGGGGTGCGGACTGACCGGGTGGAACGCGTTGGCGACCATCTCGTCGCCACGCTTGCCGACGGATCGACCATCGTCGCCGACGTGGTCCTCTTCGCGGCAGGACGTGACCCCAACACAACGGGTCTGGGACTCGAGGTTGCGGGTGTGGGAACCGACTCGCGGGGCGGATCCTGGTCGACGATCGGTTCCGCACCACCGTCCCCGGCATCTACGCGGTGGGCGACGTCCTGGGGGCAACGGTGGCGTCGGTGGCCGCCGAGCAGGGACGGGTGGCCGTCGCTCACGCCCTGGGTCTCGACTTCATCGAGACGGTCAATCCGCTGTGGGTCTCGGCGGTGTACGGGACACCCGAGGTGGCCGGGGCGGGTCTGACCGAGCAGGAGTGTCGCCAACGCGGCGTCGTCTACGAGGTTGGCCGTGCCGACCTCGCCGAGCTTCCCAGGGGCGCTATCGCCGGCAGGGGCGGTCTGCTCAAGCTGATAGTGCGCCGCTGGGACCGCCGCCTGATCGGCGTCCACTGCATCGGCGACATAGCCTCGGAGATCGTCGCCGCCGGTTCCATGGTCCTCGCCTTGCGCGGGACGGTGGAGATGTTCACCACACTCACCCTCCCCACCCCGACCTACGCGTCGGCGTTCAAGGTGGCAGCATTCGATGCGATGCGCCGACTCATGTCGGGGCACTGGCCGGGTCACGGATAGCCTCGTGCGGGCGCTCGTCTGCCACCAGTTGACCGGACCGGGAGACCTCGTGTACGAGGACGACTTCCCTCCACCCAGCACCGCCCCGGGCGCCGTCCGCATCGAGGTCAGTCGTGCCGGGGTCAACTTTCCCGACCTGCTGATGACCTTCGGGCGGTACCAGTTCCGCCCCGAACTTCCTTTCGCACCCGGGCTGGAGGTGGCCGGGACCGTGACCGATGCTGCCGGGGCTGTAGGTGGGTTCTCACCGGGTGATCGGGTCATGGCGGTGGTCGGGCATGGCGGCTGGGCAACGGAGGTGGTTGCACCGGCGGCGATGACCTTCCCTGCGCCCCAAGAACTGACAGACAACGAGGTCGCCGCCTTCCCTCTCGCCTACGGCACCGCGATCCATGCGCTCATTGACCGGGGGGCGCTCCAGGCTGGCGAGCGACTGCTGGTCACGGGTGCCTCGGGCGGTGTCGGCATGGCGGCGATCCAGGTGGGCCGCCAACTCGGAGCGCGGGTCGTGGCGGTGGTGAGCAGCGAGGAGAAGGCAACGCTGGCCACCGCCCTCGGTGCCGACGAGGTCATCGTGGCCGACGGTGAGCTGCGCCCTCGACTGCGAGAGGCGAGCCCCGATGGCTTCGACGTGGTGTTCGACCCAGTGGGCGGCGACCAGTTCGAGGTACTGGCCCGTTCGCTGGCGTGGCGAGGGAGGCTGTTGGTGGTCGGGTTCGCCTCTGGGTCCATCCCGGCGATTCCTGCCAACATCGCCCTGCTCAAAGGGGCGTCGGTTGTGGGCGTTTTCTGGGGTGCTTTCACCGCCCGCCAGCCCGACCACAACCGGGCGCTCTTCGACCGCCTCTTCGAATGGGTGCGTGCCAACGAGTTGCGCCCCCACGTCTCGATGGTCGTTCCTCTGGAGAGTGGGGCCGATGCCCTAATCGCCATGGCGGAGCGGCGCCTCTTGGGCAAGGCGGTACTCCAGCTTCGCTGAGATCACCGACGGGGCGGGTCGAGCGGAACGCCGGCGGCTTCAGCGACCACCCGGAAGGAACGCGCCAGCGTTCCCGCCGACTCGTGGGCGTTGAGACCGCTCGGGTTGCCCAGCACGTACAGACCGGTCCCGCCGAGCGACTCGGGCTGGCGCCCTGGCACCGCCTTCGGACGGGAGAAACCGATTCGGTAGGCGGTGACGCCGAGCACCGCGGCGACCTTGGGACGCCACATCTCTACCAGCGCGGTCAGCGATGCCGCCCCTTCCTGTAGCTCGGCAGACGACAGCTCGTCGGCCCGCACCGTTGCTCGGTTGACCAGATTGGTGACCCCAACCCCCCGATCCAACAGGTGCTGACGGGCAGCCTCGTCGAGCCCGGCGGCCGGATCAAGCAGCCGATCGGTGATCCCCGCCATGTACAGCGCCGGGTAGAAGCGGTTCCCTGGCCGGGCGAAATGGGTGTTGGTGGCGGCGGTCCACAAACCAGGGTTGATCCCGATGAACAGCAGTTTCACACCGGGTCCGATGAGATCGTCCACCGGCTGATCGCGGAAGGCCTCGAGTTCCAGCTTGGTGAAACCCACTGGCGCACCATAGGAGGAACCTGCAACCGGACGACGTGGACCGGTGTTCTTCATGCAGGATGGTGATCATGACGGCTGTGGTGGATGCAGAAACGCGGGACTCCGAGATCGTGCACCTCTTGGCGGCGGGCGTCGACGATGCCTTCCCCGCCATGGTGCGCGCTTTCGAGGACGGGCTGTTCTCCGGACTCCTCCGGATGGTCGGCAACAGGGGCGACGCCGAGGATCTCGCCCAGGAGACCTTTGCCAGGGCATACCGCTCTCTGCGCGACTTCCCACCCGACCGGATCCTCGCCCTCCGGCTTCGCGGGTGGTTGTGGACCATCGCGCTCAATCTCACCCGCAACCGGGCGAGAACCACCAGCCGCAAACCCCCGCCGCTGGAACTGACAACACCCCGTGAACCTGTCATGCCCGGCCCCGGCCCCGAGGAGTCGGCACTGATCGCCGAAGCGGAGAGCGAGTGGCACCGCAGGCTGGCGGCGATCCGATCGGTGCAGCGCATCGCTGTCGTGCTGCGCCACATCGTTGGGCTCAGCTACGAGGAGATCGCCGAGGCCACAGGCCGGCCGTCGGGGACGGTCAAGGCAGATGTGCACCGCGGGTTGGCGACGCTGCGAGCCCTGCTCGACGAGGAGGAACGATGATGGATGTGATCGAGGGTTTGGAAGGGCTGCGCACAACCGCACCGCCTTCGCTTCTGACGAGAGTTCTTGCGGCGACAGGTCTGGCCGACGGATACGTCCGGGTTCCAGGCCCCATGGGAGACCTCTTCGTGGCCTTCAGCCCCGACGGTGTCTCCTGGATCGCCCCCGCCGTAGATGAGGCCGAGTTCGAGGCAGCGTTCCGTCTCCACGTGGGTCGTGAGATCGTGTCGGTTCCCACCTTTCCTCCGAAGTGGCAGCGCGCTCTCGACCGGGCGCTCGACACGGGGCGACTCGGGTCGCTCCCGGTGGATCTCCGGAGCGTGTCCCCGTTCCAGGCCGAGGTGCTGCGTGCCATCACCGCCATCCCACCGGGCGAGGTCCGCCCATACGCCTGGGTGGCCCGTCAGGTGGGGCGTCCTGGGGCTGTCCGAGCGGTGGGAACAGCAATGGCGAGGAACCCGGTTCCGGTCGTGGTCCCATGCCACCGCGTCATCCGCTCCGACGGGACGGTTGGCAATTACGCCTACGGCCCCGAGATGAAGCGTGCCCTGCTAGCCGCCGAGGGTCTCGACGTCGCCGAGATGGAAGCCGAAGCCATCGCCGGCCACCGTCTCACCGGGAGCGACACCACCCACATCTACTGCTACCCGAGCTGCCACCACGCCCGCCGCGTCACCGACAAGCACCGCGTCTGGTTCCACGACGCCTCCCAAGCCACCGCGGCGGGGTATCGGCCGTGCAAACGCTGCACGCCACTCGAAGCGGCTGCCTGAACGGTACTGGGCTCCCCTCCTGAAGGGAGGGGTTGGGGGAGGGTGATCGGCAACGGGCGAGATCCCCCCCCTCGACGCTCAATGGCCGATCTTCTCATTACGCGCTCCGCGCCGCTGCTGAGGGCGCTGCATCACAGCTTCCGAAATCACTGCGACCACCCCGTCCAAGTTCTCCAGCACGTCGGTGTTGTAGAACCTGAGCACTCGCATTCCCTTCGACCGAAGGTAACGATCTCTTGCTCGTCAGCCGCGGGTCGTCGTGCGTCTGGCCATCGACATCGACGACGATCTCGACCGAGAGAGCCACGAAGTCGATGATGTACGGACCGATCGGCTCCTGGCGCCGGAATCGAACACCGATTTGCCCGCGGCGCAAACGCCTCCAAAGCAGCAGCTCGGCGTGGGTCGGCTCTCGCCTCATCTGGCGGGCACGATGGAGAGTCGGCCATCCTTCCCCTCGGGTGGCTTTAGGATCCGGAAATATTACAATGGTGCACTCAAGTTATAGTGTACGAAGCCACTGAACATCGTCAGGAGTAGACAGATATGGCCAAGGCCGTCGGCATCGATCTCGGGACCACGAACAGCGTCATCGCCGTCTTGGAGGGCGGCGAGCCCACGATCATTCCCAATGCGGAAGGTTCACGGGTCACACCATCGGTAGTCGCCTTCAAGGACGGAGAGGTTCTCGTGGGCGAGGTGGCCAAGCGCCAGGCGATCACCAACCCGGACCGGACCATCCGTTCGGTGAAGCGTCACATGGGAACGAACTGGAACGCCGAGGCGGACGGGAAGAAGTACACCGCCCAGGAGATTTCCGCTCGCGTCCTGCAGAAGTTGAAGAGGGACGCCGAGTCGTACCTCGGTGACACGGTGGCGGAGGCCGTCATCACCGTCCCGGCGTACTTCAACGATGCGCAGCGGCAGGCGACCAAGGAAGCCGGTCAGATCGCCGGCCTCAACGTGCTCCGCATCATCAACGAGCCGACAGCCGCCTCGCTCGCCTATGGCTTGGACAAGGAGACCTCGGACCACACCATTCTCGTTTTCGACCTGGGGGGAGGGACCTTCGATGTTTCGCTGCTCGAGATCGGCGAAGGCGTCTTCGAGGTCAAGGCGACCTCAGGTGACACCCATCTCGGGGGAGATGACTGGGACGAGAAAGTCATGGAGTGGCTGGTGACCGGGTTCAAGAACGAAAGCGGGGTGGACCTCGGCAAGGACAAGATGGCACTGCAGCGGCTCAAGGAGGCTGCGGAGAAGGCCAAGATCGAATTGTCGTCGGTCCCCGAGACCGAGATCAACCTCCCCTTCATCACCGCCACGGCTGAGGGCCCGCTCCATCTGCAGCGCAAGCTGACCCGTTCGGAGTTCCAGAAGCTGACCGAGGACCTGCTCGACCGGACCAAGTCACCGTTCAACCAGGTGATCAAGGATGCCGGAGTAGATGTCGCCGACATTGACCACATCGTCCTGGTCGGCGGCTCGACCCGGATGCCCGCCGTTCAGGACCTGGTGCGCGAGCTCACCGGCAAGGATCCCCACAAGGGTGTCAATCCCGACGAGGTGGTCGCCGCAGGTGCCGCTATCCAGGCGGGCGTGCTCAAGGGCGATGTCAAGGACATCCTCCTCCTCGATGTGACCCCCCTGACCCTCGGGATCGAGACCAAGGGTGGGGTAATGACCAAGATGATCGAGCGCAACACGACCATCCCCACCCGGCGGTCGGAGGTGTTCACCACTGCCGAGAGCAACCAACCCGAGGTCGAAATCCACGTCTTGCAGGGTGAGCGTGCGATGTCCGCTGACAACAAGAGCCTCGGCAAGTTCCGGCTGACCGGCATCCCGCCGGCGCCGATGGGGATTCCCCAGATCGAGGTGACCTTCGACATCGACGCCAATGGCATCGTCTCGGTCAACGCCAAGGATCTCGGTACCGGCAAGGAGCAGGCGATGACCATCACCGGTGGGACGGCCTTGGCCGGCGACGAGATCGACCGGATGGTCAAGGACGCCGAGCAGTACGCCGAGGAAGACCGGCAACGTCGCGAGGCTGCGGAGACACGCAACCAGGGCGACCAGTTGGTGCACCAGACCGACAAGCTGCTCACCGAGCAGGCGGAGCAACTGAGCGACGACGAGCGCAGCGCGATCGAGTCTGCCCTCAAGGATCTCCGCACCACCCTGGAGGACCAGTCGGTGGCCGCCGACGAGATCCGCTCCAAGATGGAAGCGGTGATAACGGCTTCGCAGGCACTGGCCCAGCGGATCTATCAGCAGGCAGCGGAGCAACAGGCAGGCGAGGAATCGTCGGGCGTCGAGGACGAGGACATCGTCGAGGCCGAGATCGTCGATGAGGGCGAAGAGGAGCAGGCTTGACGGCGGACGGCGGACGGCGGACGACCGTGAACGAGGAGGCAAGTGCGCCGGAGGTGGAGATCATCGAAGGCGAGGTCGTCACGGGCGAGATCGTCCCTGAACCGGAGCCACTCGACCCGCACGTCCTCGGTCTCGAGTTCCCTGAGGATCCCGAGGAGGCACGTCAAGTCCTGTTGAGTGCCTTGGCCGAGAGTCGCGACGAGGCCGGGCGTTATCTCGATGACCTTCGCCGGGTCGCCGCCGACTTCGACAACTTCAGGAAGCGTGCCCTGCGCGACCAGGGCGCCATTGTCGAGCGCGCCTCGGAGCGGGTGGTCCAGTCGTTGCTCCCGGTTCTCGACAGTCTCGACGCCGCAATGGCGATCGAGCCGGAGACCGAGACTGAGCGCAAGCTTCTCGACGGCGTCAAGGGCACCTTCAACTTGCTCCTCGATACGCTCGGGAAAGAGGGTCTCGTACCCATCGAGGCGCTGGGCATGGACTTCGACCCGACCGTCCACGAGGCTGTGGCGGCGCCCGGCGGTGGAGAGAGCGACCTCGTGGTCACCCAGGAACTGCGGCGCGGCTACACGCTGGGTAGCCGGGTGCTGAGGCCCTCCCTCGTTGTCGTAGACCACGGATGAGGCCATGGCGGGGGCATAGGAGGCCTAACTCTTGAACCGAGACTGGGTCGACAAGGACTTCTACAAGGTGCTGGGCGTCGGCCGCGACGCAGACCAGGACCAAATCAAGCGCGCCTACCGCAAGCTCGCCCAGAAGCATCACCCAGACGCCAACCAGGGTGACGAGAAGGCCGAGGACAAGTTCAAGGACGTCTCCGAGGCCTACGCCACCCTCTCCGATCCCGAGCAGCGCAAGGAGTACGACGAAGTCCGCACCATGGTGGACAGCGGCGGGTTCCGTGGGTTCGGTGGATCGGGGGCGTATTCCGGTGGCCAGAGGGTGCGCGTCGAGGATCTGTCCGACCTCTTCGGTGGGATCGGTGACATCTTCGGAGGGTCAAGGGGGCGTGCCACCACACCGCAGCGTGGTCCGGACGCCGGCACCGACCTACACCTCACCTTCGACGAGGCGGTGCGCGGGGTTGATACCGCGGTAACGGTGCGTGGCGAGGCCACGTGCAGCAGATGTCACGGCTCGGGCGCCGAGCCGGGGACACCGGTGACTGTGTGCCCGACCTGTCGCGGTTCGGGCACAGTCGCCCAGAACCAAGGGGTGTTTTCCTTCGCCTCTCCCTGCCCGCAATGCCGTGGCTCGGGGATGTTGATCGAGCAGGCCTGTGCCCAGTGCCGCGGCAGCGGGACAGAGGTGCGCTCGAGGACCGTCAAGGTTCGGGTGCCGCCGGGTGTCAAGCCTGGAGGGACGATCAGGCTCAAAGGCAAGGGCTCACCGGGTCGTAACGGCGGCCCCTCTGGAGACCTCCTCATCAAGACCCACGTGGCACATCACCCGGTGTTTGGTCGTCGTGGCGACGACCTGACCGTCAAGGTGCCAATCACCTACTCGGAGGCTGTGCTCGGCGCCAAGGTCGAGGTCCCAACCCTCAACGGCTCGGTCACCCTCAAGGTGCCTCCGGGCACACCAGGCGGCAAGACGTTCCGGATCAGAGGAAAAGGAATCGATCGGGCAAGGGGCAAACCGGGCGACCTTCTGGCCACGGTCGACGTCGTCATCCCGCAGAAGGTCAACCGTGATGCCAAGAAATTGCTCGAGGAGTTACGCGCCTTCGAGCCGGAGAACCCACGAGCCAACCTGAGGGTCTGACATGGCAGACGATGTGCAGAGGAGCGAAGCCGTCTTCGTCATCTCGGTGGCCGCCGAGCTCACCGGAGTCCATCCCCAGACGCTGAGGATCTATGAGCGTCGCGGGCTGATCGAGCCCTTCCGCACCCCCGGGGGTACCCGGCGCTACTCCCGGGCCGACCTGGACCGGCTCGAGCTCATCCAGGCGCTCACCGAGGCCGGACTCAACCTGGAGGGAGTAAAGCGGGTGATGAAGCTGGAGGAGGAGATCGAGGAGATGCGTCGCGACGTGGCCGAGATGCAAAGGCGCGTCGAGGAGATGGCCGCAGAGGCGGAGCGGAGAGTGCGCGAGGTCCACCGCAGCTACCGTCGCGAGATCGTGCTTCACAGCAGGATTCAATCCCAGGCCCGGCAGGACGACTGAGAGGCGTCATGGCGGGATACGAGGGTCCGATCCGGGTGCTCGACCCCAACGGGGTGTTGCTCGACGTCGGGACGGGGAGCCTCTCCCCCGTCGATGAGCGACCCGGGCACTGGGAGGGGACGGTCGAGGTGAGCAGCGGGTCCAACATCGTCGGAAAAGCCCTTCAGGTCTTGATCGACATCGGAACTGCCCGCAGTGCCGCCGTGCTCCAGGTGGACAACGAGATCTCCGCGGCCAACGCCATCGTCAGTTTCGTCGGAGCCGGCCGGGCCCCCTTCTGATCGCGGAATTGGTTGTCCATCCGGCACGGTCCGGTTCGTCGTCTTTCAAAGAGTGCCGGTGGCGAGATCCGGCCCGCGAGCTCCGGGAGGAGTGACATGAAGTACCTGGCCCTGATCGCAGGCGAGGAGTCTCAGGAAGAGGTTCCCCCAGAGGTGTGGCAGCAGGTGATGGACGCCTACAACGCCTTCGGAGAGGCAGGGGGCGCGGCGGGCGTCCTCGCTGGCGGCGAAGCTCTCGAGCCGAGCAGCACCGCCACCACCGTCCGGGTGCGAGACGGCGAAACGCTGCTGACCGACGGCCCCTTTGCCGAGACCAAGGAGGTCATCGGCGGCTACTACATCCTCGATTGCCCCGACCTCGACACCGCCGTCCACTGGGCGGCACAGATCCCAGGAGCCAAGACGGGCTCCATCGAGGTGCGGCCGATCATGGAGATCAGCTGAGCCGATGAGCCGGGTGGCGGACGAGCCACCGGCCGACGACCCGCGCCGAGCGGTGGCCGTCGCCTTTCGGGAGCATTCCGGGAAGGTGGTGGCCACCCTCGCCCGGGTCTTCCGCAGCATCGACCTGGCGGAGGAGGCCGCCCAGGAGGCCTTCGAAACGGCGATTCGGGTCTGGCCGGAGCGAGGCATACCGGAGAACCCGGCGGCATGGATAACCACCACGGCTCGCAACAAGGCTCTCGACCGGGTCAGGCGCGAGACGAAGCGGCCCGATCTGGAGGCATCGGCGCAGGGGTCCGCCCTGGTGATCGATGACGATCCGAGTCCAGAGGAGATACCGGACGACAGGCTCCGCCTCGTCTTCACCTGCTGCCATCCCGCCCTGAACGCCGAGGCGCGGGTGGCGCTCACACTCCGGCTGCTCGCTGGATTGTCCACCTCCGAGATCGCCCGGGCGTTTGTGGTCCCCGAGGCGACTATGTCCAAGCGGCTGGTCCGGGCGAAGCGGAAGATCGCAGCCGCTGGCATCCCCTACCGCGTCCCCGATCCTCACGAGCTTCCCGACCGGCTCGACGGGGTCTTGGCCACCCTTTACTTGGCCTTCACCGCGGGATACGTGGCCACCATCGGTGAGGATTTGGTTCGACTCGACCTGTGCGAAGAGGCGATCCGGTTGACCAGGGTCTTGTGGCGGCTGATGCCCGACGAGCCGGAGGTGGGCGGTCTCTTGGCTCTGATGCTGCTCACCCACTCCCGGCGCGATGCCAGGGTTGGGCCGACGGCACCCTGGTCCTGCTCGAAGATCAGCAGCGCCGGCTTTGGGACGAGACGATGAAGGCGGAGGGCCTCGAGGTGCTCGAGGAGGCCCTACGGCGGCGGACGCCCGGCCAGTACCAGACACAGGCGGCGATCGCCGCGGTCCATGCCGAAGCGGCGGACGCCGAGAACACCGATTGGGACCAGATCGTCGGTCTCTACGACGTCCTCCTCGACATGCGGCCCGGCCCGGTGGTGGCTCTGAATCGAGCGGTTGCGGTGGCGATGCGCGACGGGCCGGAGGCCGGATTGGTCGAGGCTGACGAGGTACTTCGCCGGAGGCCGGTTGGAGGACTACCCATACCTCCATGCCACCAGAGGCGACCTGTCGTCTCGGATGGGGCGGGCGGAGGAAGCGGCCACCGCCTTCGTCCGCGCCCTCGAACTCAGTGTCAACCCGGCAGAGAGGCGATTTCTGGAGCGGCGACTCGCCGAGCTCGAGTAGGGCGAGCCCGCTGTTGCTTTCGAGGCGACACAGCCCTATCAGCCGCCCTCCACCACCTCGAACATCCGCCAACTTCCCGGCACGCCACGCAGTTCGTGCTCGCCGAGGTCGATGAAGCTGAGCCCCGACCCGGTTGCCAGGTCTCGCGTTGTGCCCGAGACCACTATCCGCTTCCCCGCCTCACCGAGGAGCCGGGCGCGATGTGGACGGCCAGCCCCGACAGGTCGTCATCGGTCTCGTTCCACCTCCCCGGTGTGGATCGCCGCCCGCATGGAGAGACCATCCCGTTGCAGCCTGTCCCGAAGCCCGAGGGCGGCGTCGATGGCGGCCGACGGGATGTCGAATGTGGCAAGGACTCCATCGCCGGTCGTCCCAACGATGGCGCCGCCGTGCTGGGATACCAGGCTCTCCGTCGCCGCATGGTGCTCGCCGAGCATCTTCTTCCAGGCGGCATCGCCCAGCCGGGCTGCCCGTTGGGTCGAAGAGACGAGGTCGGTGAAGAGGATCGTGGTCAACCGGCGCCTGGTTCTGGCGGCAACAAACCGATCGTCCTCTTACGGCCGAGGGGCCTATTGACCCGACTGGCTCCGCAACTCGTCGCGGATCTCGGTCAACAACACCACCTCGTCTGAGTCGGCAGTGACCGGTTGCTCCCTCTTGAACCGGTTGTAGGCGCGCACCAACAGGAAAACCACAAGTCCAACGGCGATGAAGTTGATGATTGCGCTCAGCACCCGCCCGACGCCGAAAGACCCGACCATCCATTCGGCTAGGTCGTCCAGCCCTGGGATCACCAGGGCGATCAATGGGTTGACCAGGCCCTCGACGATGGCGGTGACGATTGCCGTGAATGCGATCCCCAGCACGAACCCCACCGCCACGTCGACCACGTTGCCGCGGTTGAGGAAGTCGCGGAACTCCTGCAACACCTGGATCCTCCCTTCGAGCGACCGCCGAAACTAGGCACTATTGAGGAGGATGCTCTTTCAGCGAACTCTCAGGTTCCCCGCACCTCGAGTCGACGCGCCCGCCGCACGTCAGCGGCGGCGGCGCGCCGTTTCTTCTCATCGGTCTCGGCGGGCAGCGGTGGGACGGGGACTGGACTCCCCTGCTCGTCCACCCCGACCATGGTGAAGAAAGCCGTCGTAGTGAGCTGACTCTCTCCGGTGCTGACGATCTCGCGCCAGACCTCGACCTCCACCTCCATCGAGGTCCGCCACACCCTGGTCAACTCGGCAATGAGATGCACCAGATCGCCGACGTGTACCGGTGCCAGGAACGCCAGCGAGTCGACCGAAGCGGTGACGACCCCCATGCCGGCATGCCGCACCGCGGCAAGCCCGGCGGCGGTATCTGCCAGCCTCATGATCACTCCACCGTGGACGAAGCCGCGGATGTTGACGTCGCCCGGCTCCATCAACTCGACCAGTTCGATTCTCGACACAGCACTGCCTCAAACTTGATAGAATACGACTCAAGTTTTCTGCGTTATACGAACAACACGGGGTCCTTGAGCCCCCAGGAACCTACACGGGGATGACGAACGGATGGACTTCGAGAAGCTGACCACAAAGAGCCGCCAAGCGCTCATAGACGGCCGCCAACTGGCGGTGGAGGGCAATAACGCCACGATCCAACCAGCGCACATGGTGATGGCGTTGCTCGGACAGACCGACGGATTGGTCTATCCGTTGCTGGCGCGCATGGGGGTCCAGCCGGCCGAGGTCCGGGCCCAAGCGGAGCGAGCGCTCAACGCGCTGCCAAAGGTGTACGGCGCCAACGAGCCAGGGTTGTCTCCCGAGTTGAACCGGGTGCTAGAGGCAGCCGACACTGCCCGCGCCGACCTCAAGGACGACTACGTCTCGGTCGAGCATCTGGTCGTTGCGCTGTCGGAGTCTTCCGACCCGATGGGGGTGGAATTGCGGCGGTTGGGGATCGACCGCCAGCGGCTGCTCGAGGCGCTGGCCGCGGTCCGCGGAGCACAGCGTGTCACTTCTCCTGACCCTGAGTCGACGTTCAACGCGCTCGAGCAGTACGGACGGGACCTGACCGAACTGGCCCGCCGTCAGAAGCTCGACCCGGTGATCGGGCGCGACGAAGAGATCCGTCGCGTGATCCAGGTGCTGTCGCGGCGCACAAAGAACAACCCGGTCCTCATCGGGGAGCCGGGAGTCGGGAAGACCGCCATCGTCGAGGGGCTAGCCCGGCGCGTCGCCGACGGCGATATCCCGACCTCGTTGACCGACAAGCGGATCATCGCCCTCGACCTGGCGGCCATGGTCGCCGGCGCCAAGTACCGCGGTGAGTTCGAGGAGAGGCTCAAGGCGGTGCTCGACGAGATCCGGGCATCCGAGGGGAGCGTCATCACATTCCTCGACGAATTGCACACCGTCGTCGGAGCGGGTGCGGCCGAAGGCGCCATGGATGCTTCCAACATGCTCAAGCCGATGTTGGCGCGGGGCGAGCTCCGCATGATCGGCGCCACCACGCTCGACGAGTACCGCAAGCACATCGAGAAGGATGCCGCGCTGGAGCGCCGTTTCCAGCCGGTGCTGGTCGAGCCACCCTCGGTGGAGGACACCGTCGGGATCCTCCGTGGGCTAAAGGAGCGGTACGAGGTCCACCACGGCGTGCGGATCACCGATGCCGCCCTGGTGGCAGCGGCTGTGCTCTCCGACCGCTACATCACAGCCAGGTTCCTCCCCGACAAGGCGATCGACCTGGTTGACGAGGCGGCCAGCCGGCTCCGCATCGAGATCGACTCGATGCCCGAGGAGATAGACGAGTTGAAGCGGCGCATCATCCAACTCCAGATCGAGGAGGCCGCCCTCCAGAAGGAATCCGACCGCGCCTCGGTCGAGCGGTTGGAATCGCTCCAGAAGGAGTTGGCCGACCTGGAGGAGGAGGTCCAGCGGCTCGAAGCCCACTGGACCATGGAGAAGGAGGCGATCACCGCGATTCGCGCCACCAAGGAGCAGATTGAGCAGGCCAAGGCCGAGGCGGAACGCGCCGAGCGCGAAGGGGACTTGGAGCAGGCGGCCGAGCTTCGCTATGGCCGGCTGCGCGAGCTCGACCGGACGTTGGCCGACCAGGAGGCGCGGCTCGGAGAGCTGCAATCCGAGATGCGAATGCTCTCCGAAGAGGTCACCGAGGAGGACGTCGCCGAGGTGGTGAGCCGCTGGAGCGGCATCCCCGTCTCGCGCCTGATGGAGGGCGAGATCGAGAAGCTGATCCGCCTCGAGGAGCACCTCCACAACCGGGTGGTGGGACAGGACGACGCGGTGCGTGCCGTATCCAACGCCATCCGTCGCAGCAGGGCCGGCCTGTCTGACCCACACCGCCCCATCGGCTCGTTCATCTTCCTCGGACCTACCGGTGTGGGAAAGACCGAACTGGCACGGGCGCTCGCCGAGTTCCTCTTCGACGACGAGCGGGCCATGGTCCGCATCGACATGTCGGAGTACATGGAGAAGTACTCGGTGTCGCGGCTCATCGGGGCCCCGCCCGGCTACGTCGGGTACGAGGAGGGCGGCCAGCTCACCGAGGCGGTGCGACGTCGCCCCTACTCGGTGGTGCTGTTCGACGAGATCGAGAAGGCGCATCCCGACGTGTTCAACGTGCTCCTCCAGTTGATGGACGACGGCCGGCTCACCGACGGGCAGGGCCGCACGGTTGACTTCTCCAACGCGGTGCTGATCATGACCTCCAACCTCGGCTCGGAGTTCATCGACCCCGGGCTACCCGAGGAGGTCGTCGAGGACCGCGTCCTGGCCCGGGCGCGGGAGCACTTTCGTCCCGAGTTCCTCAACCGGGTGGACGAGATGCTCGTCTTTCACCGCCTCACCCCGGAGAACCTGCGCCTGATCGTCGATATCCAACTGCGGCATTTGGCGAAGCGACTCGAGGAGCGAGGCATCACCCTCCAGCTATCCGGTCAGGCGAAGGACTGGTTGGCGGAGCGCGGGTACGACGCCACCTACGGGGCGCGACCGCTGAAGAGATTGATCCAGACACAACTCGCCGACCCGATGGCCATGCTCCTGTTGGAAGGGAAACTCGCCGAGGGCGACACCCTCAGCGTGGGAGTAGCCGGCGACGAGCTATTGCTGACCCCCGAGCCCACCTCGGTCACCATCAGCGCCTGATCGCCAACCCTGGGCTGGGGAGTACCCAGGAGGTAGCTACCAACCCTGGGTTGACTGGGTTCGTTCCGTGGGCTCGAGTCGTTGCTGTGTAACCGCTCGAACCCTGGGTTTGGCCGGGGCTCGTTCCGTGGGCCCGGAGCGCTGCTGTGTAACCGCTCGAACCCGGGGTTGGCCGGGGCTCGTTCCGTGGGCCCGGAGCGCTGCTGTGTAACCGCTCGAACCCGGGGTTGGCGCTGGCAGAATGCCGCCATGAGCGACGTCAACTTTTCGCCGGAAGGACCGGCCGAGACCGTCCTCCCCGAGATCGATCCGCAGATCACCCTGGGCTTGTCGCAGGCCCTGTCCGGCGATGATCCGCGGCGGGTTCTGCCGGCCGTGACCGCCGCCGCCCCGACTGCTTCGGTTTGTTGGGCGACTCTCGGTGAGTTGGTCGAGAGCAGCGCCGCCAACGTCCCGCAACTGGTCGAGGCCTACGCCTACTTCCGCGTCGGGTATCACCGCGGCCTCGACGCGCTACGTGGCAACGGGTGGCGGGGTTCCGGTTACGTACGGTGGGAGCACCCGTCGAACCGTGGTTTCCTCCGCTGCTCTCGACGGGTTGCGGAGGGTGGCGGGAGCAATCGGCGAAACTGGTGAAGCGCAGAGGTGCGCCGAGTTCTTACATCAACTCGACCCAGGGTCCTACCCGGCGCCCGGTTGATCGGCTCAGGTCTCTGCGGCGACCACCTTCTCGGTGGCAAGCCGTCGCTGGCGTTGCACCGCGGTGAGCACACCGAGAGCGTTGACGGCCCAATGGAGCAGGAAGGGGGCGAGGATGCCGCCGCTCCACACCCGAAGCAAGCCAAACCCGAGCCCTGCAAGCGTGGTGAGGACAAGTCCGCGCCACAAACCTGGCCACCCACCGGGGCTCCCCGGTGGCGACCCGTTGGCCCGAAGACCGCGGAGCACCGGGCCCACATGCCAGATACCGAAGATGACGCTGGTCCCGATCACGGCTACCCATTGCGAGAAGGCCGACTCCAAGAGCGCAAAGAGGACGCCGCGAAATGCGACTTCCTCGAGCAGCGCCGTTCCCAGCGGCACCCTGACCAGGGCGTGCCTCACCGCATCGGCATCGCTCAGCTCGGCGTAGCGCCGATCCTCGAAGGTCTTCGCAACCACCGGCACCCGCTGGGAGACGAAGAGCACCGCCGCTCCGGCGACCATGGTCAGTGCTCCCCAGGCGAGACCGGGAAGCCACGAGTCCTTTCCCAGCCCGAGCTGGGTGGCGGTAAGCAGGGGCCGCGCCAAGAGAAGCATCGAGGCGGCAACCGCAAGATTGACCACGACATAGCTGCGGCTCCAGGCCTTCTCCCAAATGGAGATGTGAGCCACGTTGTTGTAGACGGCGAGGAACACGGCCGTGACGACGAGGACTGTCATTAGCGAGCAGTGTCATACCCGCCTGGTCGAAGATCAACCTGAGTGATTCACGCCTTGCGAGAGCCGCCGCTGGAAAGGGGCGCGCGCCATCGAAACGGGCAACATCGTCTCGGGTACCCTCGCCCGGTCCTGTGAGGAGGCTGATGGAGCACAAGGAGCGGGCAGAGCAACTGTTCGGTGAGGTCGAGAACGACCTGCGTGAGCTGAGCCAATGGATGTACGACAACCCGGAGATCGCCTTCGAGGAACACGAGTCCGCCGCCCGCCTCTCCCGGTTCTTGGCAGATGGCGGTATGGAAGTCGAGTTCCCCGCATACGGTCTGGAGACGGCTTTTGTCGCCAGATCGGGCTCCACCGGACCCGAAGTTGTGATCTGCGCCGAGTACGACGCCCTGCCCGCCGTCGGCCACGCCTGCGGGCACAATTTGATCGCCACCGCGGCGCTCGGCGCCGGATTGGCGCTGGCGCCGCTCGCCGAAGACCTGGGTTGCCGAGTCACCGTCCTCGGGACCCCCGCTGAGGAGCATTACGGGGGCAAAGTGGACCTCATGGAGGCGGGTGCCTTCTCCGATGCCGCCGCCGCCATGATGATCCACCCCTCGCCGTTCGACATCGTCGACCCTGCAGTGATCGCCGTCGCCCATCTCGATGTCCACTACAGGGGTAAGGAGTCCCATGCCTCCTTCGCCCCTCACCTCGGGGTGAACGCTCTCGACGCCTTCGTCCAGGCCTATGTCAACGTCGCCACCCTCCGCCAGCAGCTCTTAGCTTCGGACAAGGTGCATTGCATCGTCACCCATGGTGGTGACGCCGCCAACGTCATCCCCGCCTCGACAAGCTCGACCTGGTACGTGCGGGCCCACGATCGCAACCGTCTCGACGAGGTCATGAAGAAGGTGCGGGCTTGCTTCGAGGCGGCGGCGTTGGCTACCGGGTGTACCGTCGAGATCGAACCCGTCGGCCACGAGTACGACAGCCTGCGGAGCAACCCTCTATTGCTTGACCTATTCGCCGCCAACAGCAGCCGACTGGGGCGCACCATGCTCCACGCCAGCGACTTCCCGCCCGAGGCGGCGGGGTCGACCGACATGGGAAACGTCTCCTGGGTAGTCCCTTCGATCCATCCCATGTTGAGCCTTGATTGCTTCCCCGCTGTCAACCATCAGCCCGAGTTCGCCGCCAAGACCGTGACCGAATCCGGGGAGATGGCGATCCGCGACGGCGCCCTGGCCATGGCGTGGACCGTGATCGATCTGGCGGAGCAGGATCTCTGGGCTGACCTCGACCAAGGTGTCGGTAAAACGCGGCACTGAGGCAACGACCACGAGGTCGATCACCGTGGGGCAGTTCGGCAGCCCCCTTACCCGCTGCTGCGCGGCGGGCCCCTTCCCCCCTCCGGGGACGGAGAGGAAGGTGACGACAAGCGCTTCGCCGGCTCTGGCTGCCGTCCGCCGTCTGCCGTCTGCCGTCCAATTCCTAGAGGATCTGACTGAGGAAGAGCTTCGTCCGGTCCTCCTCGGGGTCCTCGAAGAAGTGCTCCGGGGTGCCCACCTCCACGATCTGGCCGTCGGCCATGAAAACGACGCGGTCGGCGACGGCGCGGGCGAAACCCATCTCGTGGGTGATGACGATCATGGTCATCCCCGACTGGGCGAGCTCCTCCATCACCTCGAGGACCTCTCTGATCATCTCGGGATCCAATGCCGAGGTGGGCTCGTCGAAGAGCATCACCTTGGGCTGCATGGCGAGGGCTCGGGCGATGGCGACCCGTTGCTGCTGCCCGCCCGATAGCTGGCCGGGGAATTTGTGCGCCTGTTCGGGGATCTTGACCCGCTCCAGCATCCGCTGTGCCAGGCCCTCGGCTTCCTTCCTGGGAAGGTGACGAACCTCGTGCGGCGCCAGGGTGATGTTCTCCATCACCGTGAGGTGCGGAAAGAGGTTGAACTGCTGGAAGACCATCCCTGTCTCGCGCCGGACTTCTTGGATGTGTCGGATGTCGTCGGTCAACTCGATGCCGTCGACGATGATCCGGCCGCGATCGTGCTTCTCCAGACGGTTGATACAGCGCACCAGGGTGGACTTGCCCGACCCCGAGGGACCGATAACCACCACCACCTCCTGGCGGCCGACCCGCATGTCGATCGAGTCGAGCGCCTGAAAGTCGCCAAAGAACTTGCTGACGCCCATCAACTCGATGATCGCCTCGCCCTTGGCCTGCGTGGCGTCTGATATCCCGGTCATCGCTCCCCCACGCCGAGTCGCTCCTCCAACCGCCGCGCTTCGCGCGACATCGTGTATGAGCCGGTCCAGAAGATAAGAGCAATAAAGGTCAGAGTGATCACATCGAGCCCCCTGCCGAGGAAATCGGGTTGCGTCGTCGCCAGGGTCGAGACACGCAGCACATCTGTGAGCCCGATGATGGTCACCAGCGAAGTGTCTTTGAACAACGAGATGAACTGACCGACCATTGCCGGGATCACCGCCCTCAGAGCTTGGGGTAGGACGATGAGACGGGTGGTCTTCCAGGCCGGAAGTCCCAGCGCCTGCGATGCCTCCACCTGACCCCGCCGCACGGCCTGGAGCCCTCCGCGGACTATCTCGGCGATGTAGGCCGCCTCGAAGGCGGTGATTGCAATGAGCGCCCTGGTCACCTGCCCGGGCCGGAGGTTGACCGGGATGAGAAAGCCGAGGGCGAAGGCAGCCATGAAGAGCAGGGTGATCAACGGCACGCCCCTGATGAACTCGATGTAGCCCACGGCGATGGTCCGCACAACCGGCAACGTGGACCTTCGTGCCAGCGCGAGCAGCACTCCGATAGGGAAGGCGAAGAGGATCCCGGCCACGGTGAGGAAGAGATTGAGATGGAGACCACCCCACTGCTCCCAACCCACTCCGCCGCCGGAGAGGACCAGGTAGATCCCGACGAGCAGCGCGAGGGCAATCAGCCACGTCCATCGGCGGACGGCGGCGGGCAGTCTCAGCCCGACGGCATAGGCTCCGACCCCGGCGGCGATGCACCCCAGCGTGAGCACCGCCGGAATCCAGGTCCGGGTGAGAGCCAGGAGCACCCCGACGAGGAGAATCACCGGCCAGAACCGGCGCGCCCAACCCTGGGGAGTGGTGGGCCGCGGCGGCGGAAGTCCCGACTCGTCGGCGCGCCCCATTGCAGTAGCTCTGGCGACACCGGCCACCACCCCGATCAGCAAGGCGAGCAGCCCGGTGGCGACCCATGGCCGCCACAATTGGTCACGGGGAAACCGCCCCATCAGGAAAAGCAGGAGATTGACCCGGATGATCTCCCAGTCGGCCTCGAAGAAGACCCACCGGACCAGGACAAACACTCCATACAGGAGCAAGCCGCCGACCACCAGGGTGAGCACGGTGTTGTACCACGTGGAGAAGAGGTTGCGTCTCGCCCACTCCATCGGACGCAGCTTGATCTGCGGCGGCTTCGGCGGCTCGGGGGTGGCGATCTCGACGATCATCTCTCCACCAATTGCAGCCTGCGGTTGACCACGTTGGCCACCAATGAGATCACGATCGAGAAAGCGAGATAGGCCAGCATGAGGAGGAGGATGAGTTGGGGTGCCGGCTGCCCGTTCCCGATTGTCTGACGCACGATTCGTGTGATCTCCGCATATCCCACCGCCAAGGCGAGCGACGTGTTCTTCACGAAGTTGAGAAACTGGTTGATCATTGGCGGGACCGCAATGCGAAAGGCTTGGGGAAGCACCACGAAGCGGAGCCGCTGGAACGAGCGGAGGGCGAGCGCCTCTGCCGCCTCGGTCTGACCCTTTGGGACCGCCTGGATGCTCCCTCGAACGATCTCGGCGACATGGCTGGCGGTGTACAGGACCAGAGCCACCATCACGGCCATGAACGACCCGAGCGCGCTGAAGCCTCCTGAAATGCGTCGACCCTCGAGTCTTGGAACCGAGATGGTGAACGGTCGATCGAGGATCAGGTATCCGACAACGGCGAAAAGAAGAAATACGCCGCCGGCCCACAGAGCCCGGTGATGTGGCTCACCCGTCCGCTCCGAAACCCTGGTTCGCCACCACCAGACGAATGCCGCCACCACGAGACCGGTGCCGAGCACTCCGAGGAACACCGCCAGGTTGGCACCGGCACTCAGCCCGGGAACCGCGATGAAAAGGTTGCTGACCACGAACCATCCGAAAGGCGTATAGCCCTCGCGGATGGGGGGGAGTTGCAGGATCACCGCGTTGAAGGCGAAGAAGATGATCAGCAGCGGCGGAATGTTGCGCAGGACCTCCACATAGACCGTCGCCGCCTTGGCCACCAGCCAGTTGGACGAGAGCCGAGCGACCCCAACGATCACCCCGAGGATGGCCAGCAGTGGAACCCCGATGACGGCCAGCGCCAGCGTGTTCTTCACACCGACCAGCAGGGTGCGTCTTATGGCAGCGCGGGAGCTGATCGGGCTGCCGGCGATGTCGACCCCCGAGGGCTGGCTGAGGAAGTCGAAGTCGGTCGAGATCCCGGCACGCCGCATGTTGTTGGTCAGGTTGAACCAGAGGACGTAGAAGATGAGGATGACCGCCCCCGCAGCCACCACTTGTGCGCCGACGCGCAGCACTTTGGTGTTGCGCCAGAACGGGATGCGGGCGGTTTGGCCCGGTGCGCTCATCGGGCTAGGGGGGCGGCAACACGGCCGCCCCCCTCAGCGATGATCACCGGTACGGCGGGGCGTAGAGCAGCCCTCCCTCGGTCCAAAGTGCGTTGAACTCCCGCTCCAGTCCGAGCGGGCTCTCCGGCCCCACGTTGCGCTCATAAATCTCGGCGTAGTTACCCATTGCCTCGATCATTGTGGCCTGCCAGCCGGGCTCGATACCCAGACCGGGATCGAATACAGCCAGCTCCCCGGTCTCCGGGTCTTCGATCTCGAGTCCGAGAAAGCGCCGGATATTGGGGTCGTCCGAGTCATCGAATGTGCCGACGTTGGTGGAGTCGATTCCGAACTCCTCCGCCTGGATCGTTGCCAGCACGACCCAGTCAACCACCTGCGCCCACTGGCTGTCGCCGTCGCGCACCACCGGGCCGAGCGGCTCCTTGGAGAAGATCTCGTCGAATATGACGAGCGACTCCGGTCCGCCCTCATCATCGGGGAAGGTCGAGCGAACCCCGGCGAGCTGGCTCCGGTCGGAGGTCCATCCGTCACACTGGCCGGCGATGAACGCGGCCTGAATCTGCTCGTTCTCCTCGAAGGTGATCGGCTCGTATGCGATGTCGCCCATCCGGTCGGCGAGGTTCCCCTCGGTGGTTGTACCCGACAGCGTGCATATGGCTGTGTCCGCCATGTCGTCGATGGCTTCGAACCCGCTGTCGGCCCTCACCATCATCCCCTGACCGTCGTAGAAGGTCGTGGTGAGGAATGTCGATGTGAGTTCGCCGTCGCGCCCTGCCGTGCGCGTCGTGTTCCGGATGAGCACGTCCACTTCACCCGACTGGAGGGCCGTGAAGCGCTGCTCGGTGGTCAGCGGTCGGAACTCCACCGCCTCCGGGTCTCCGAGGACCGCAGCGGCGACCGCTCGGCAGAAGTCGATGTCGAATCCGGCGAAGTTGCCATCGGCGTCGACAAACCCGAATCCGGGCACGGCGTCGTTCACCCCGCAGATCAGGTTGCCGCGCTCCTGGACCGCGGCAAGGGTCTCCCCGGCCGGAGCGGCGGCTGTGGTCGATTCGGTGCCACCGGCGGTTGTTGTCCCGGTCCCGCCTGTGGCGGTCGTGTCGGTGGCGGCCGTCGTACAAGCCGCCATCACAACGGCGAGACAGGCGAGAAGCATTGTCCTTCGTTTCACTATCTAGCCCCTTCCTCGGTCGTCCTTCGTACCGCGAACATAACGGGCGCAGCAGGATGATGCCTGCGGACCCGATCGAATCAGGGAGGTTCAGCGAGCGATGCGCAGCAGGTTGCGGACCTCGCGCACCGGATAGGACACGCTTCCGGTGAGCTCCACCGGGCCAACCGGCGCCGAACCCGTGTAGCCGGTGTACATATACGTCCCCACCCAGCGGACCGAAGCGTCGATCTGGTAGATCCCCTTCGCCTCATAGAGATGGGTCGCCGCCGCCTCGGTCACCGACCCGGCCCCGGGCGAAGTGGACTCGTGAACGGAGCCCTCGGTGGCCCAGCGAGACCAGGTCGCCCAGGCTGAGTCGGAGACCTGATAGGTGACCCCGTTTCCGGGGTCGGTCGCCGGGAAGCCGATGGTCAACTCCGGTCGGGGCCGAACGCCGGGTCCTGCTGGTGCTGGTGAGCCGGTGGTGGTCAGCTTGACCGAGTCAGTTCGAGGATTCTGTTGCCAATGCCCTCGACGTCGAGGCGAGCGAAACGGAGGACCTCATCGGCGGAGCCGGCGGGCAGGAAGCCATCGCCGATCCCGGCCAACCTCACTCTTCCGGCCATGCCGTGCACCGAGAGCTCCTCGAGCACGGCGGCGCCGAAACCGCCGCTGACCACATTGTCCTCAATCGTGAGAACCAGTTCGTGCTCGTCCGCCCATTCGACGAGACGGGGATCGAGCGGCTTGACCCAGCGGGCGTTTATCACCCGGCAGGAGACTCCGTGGCCCTCCAGCCCGATGGCCGCCTTGAGCGCGGGTTCCACCATCCGACCAACCGCCAACACGAGGACATCGGTCCCCGGTCGCACCTCGTCCCAGCGGCCCACCGGCAGCGCCGGGGCGGGAAGGCTGGGAACGGCCGATCCGGCCGCCTTGGGAAAGCGGATGGCGATCGGGCCCGGGTGATCGAGCGCCGTCTCGATCATCGAGCACAGCTCATCGGCATCGGCCGGGGCGCCCACCACCATGTTTGGGACCATCCGCAGGAATGTCAGGTCGAAGACCCCGTGGTGCGAGGGCCCATCCGGCCCGGTCACCCCCGAACGGTCTACCAGGAAGGTGACTGGGAGGTCGTGGAGCGCCACGTCGCTGACGATCTGGTCGAGAGCCCGCTGGAGGAAAGTCGAGTAGATCGCCACCACCGGGCGAAGCCCCCCCATGGCCAGCCCGGCGGCGAGCGTCACCGAGTGCTGCTCACAGATCCCTGTGTCGATCACCCGCTTCGGCATCTCTGTTTCCATGTCCTGCAGTCCGGTGCTCGACACCATCGCCGCCGAGATCGCCACGACTTCGGGCCGACGCCTCGCCGCCTCGAGAAGGGCGGCACCTGCGACGTCGGTCAGCTTGCGTTCTTCCTTGAGCGGCCTGCCAGTCCCCACGTCGAAGGCACCCACAGCATGGAGACGATCCACCTCGTCGGCGATTGCAGGCGGGTAGCCGCGGCCCTTCTCCGTCTGCACCCTGATCACCACCGGTTCGTCGAGCGCCTTCGCCCTGACGAGCGTCTCTTCAAGACTGGCGAGATCGTGCCCGTCAACAGTGCCCGCGTACTTGATCCCCATCGCATCGAAGACGGTGCTCGGCTCTATCAGCTGCTTCAGGCTTTCCTTGAGACGCCTCGCCAACTCGTCGGCGGTATCTCCGACGAGGGGCACGCTCCGCAGCACCCGCCCGATGGTGCGCTTCACCCACTCGTACCGCCGGTCGAGCCTGACTCCGGCGAGCGAGGCGGCCACCCCGCCAACCGTTGCCTGATACGACATTCCGTTGTCGTTGAGCACGATCAGCAGCCGGCGGGGTCGCCTCACCGCGATGTGGCTCAAGGCTTCGTACGCCATCCCACCGGTGAGAGCACCGTCCCCGATCACCGCAACCGTCCACCGCTCCTCACCCTGATCCTCGGCAGCGATGGCAAGACCGAGCGCGTAGCTCAAGGCGGTGGAGGCATGGCTGTTTTCGACATGATCGTGGGGACTCTCGGCGCGCGACGGGTACCCAGAGACGCCGCCGAGGGTGCGCAGTGAGTCAAAGGTGTCACGACGTCCGGTGATCAGCTTGTGGACGTAAGCCTGGTGCCCGACATCCCAGATGATCCGGTCGTTGGGACTGTCGAATACCCGGTGCAGCGCCAGCGTGAGTTCGACGACCCCCAGGTTGGGCGAAAGATGCCCGCCGGTGCGCGACAGGGTTTCGATCAGCCGGCCACGGATCTCAGCGGCGAGGTCGTCGAGTTGTTCCGAGGTCAGATCGCGCAGATCGGACGGATCATCGATTCGGTCGAGAAGTGGCGTCATGGCTCGAGGTCCCATGTTGGCACGGCAAGAGAGGCTACTTGTCTGCCCTCTGCCGTCTGCCGTCTGCCGTCTTGCTCTTACAGGATCTGTGCGAAGAAGTTCTGGGTGCGCTCGTGCTGGGGATTCGGTGAACACGTCCTCAGCGGGACCCTCCTCGACCACCTTGCCCTCGTCCATGAAAACGAGATGAGACCCCACCTGTCTGGCGAACCCCATCTCGTGGGTTACCACCACCATCGTCATCCCGGTATGAGCCAGATCGCGCATGACGTCGAGCACCTCCTTGATCATCTCCGGATCGAGCGCCGAAGTCGCCTCGTCGAAGAGCATCACCTTCGGAGTCATCGCCAGCGCCCGGGCGATGGCGACCCTCTGCTGCTGCCCCCCCGAAAGCTGCGACGGCTTCTTTCCAGCCTGCTCCGGGATGCCGACCCGCTCGAGAAGAGACCTTGCCCTCTTTTCCGCCTCGACCCGGTTCCGTTTGAGCACCCGCCGTTGCGCCACCGTGATGTTGTCCAGCACCGAGAGATGCGGGAAGAGGTTGAACTGCTGGAAGACCATCCCCACCTCGGTCCGCATCCGGTTGATGTCGGTGGTCTTGGCCTCAAGGTTGACCCCGTCGATGTAGACCTCGCCGCTGGTAGGCACCTCGAGGTGGTTCATGCAGCGCAGCACGGTCGACTTTCCCGACCCCGAGGGCCCGACGATGACCATGACCTCACCGGTGCGCACCGTGACGCTCACCCCGGCCACTGCGTGGATCTCGCCGAACCACTTGTGGAGGTCGCGCACCACCACCCTGTCGGGTGCTTCAGACACGTTTGAGCCGCCTGCCATACCACTGAACCACTAGAGAGAGGATGAGGGTGAACAACAGATAGAGGAAGGTCATGGCGAGGAACGTCTCCCGGAACTGGAACGATGAGTTGGCGTAGAGCCGTCCCATTTGGGTGATCTCACGAACCCCGAGTACCGAGAGCAGCGACGAATCCTTGAGCATGGCAATGAAGTCGTTGCCGAGCGCGGGAAGCACGTTGCGCACCGCTTGGGGCAGCACGATCACCCGCATGGCGGTCCTGCGCTTCATACCCAGCGAGCGGGCCGCCTCCATCTGCCCTACCGGGACCGACTCCACACCCGCCCGAAAGACCTCGGCTATGTACGCCCCGTAGATGATGGTGAGGGCGATGATCGCCCTCCATTCCTGGGATATTCGGTTGGCGACGCCGAGAGCGTCACTCACCTCGGGGACGATCCAGAGTGCCACCACGAAGATGAGCACCAGAATCGGTACCCCTCGAACGAACTCGATATAGAGGGTCGCCAGGTTGCGAATGAGCACGTTGCGCGAGATCCGCCCTAACCCGGTGAAGAGGCCCACTACCAGGGCCAGGGAGAAAGCGATCATCGTCGCTCGGATGGTGACCGGTATCCCTTGCACCACCGCGTCCTTGGCGCCGGCATACCGGGGGTCGAAGAAGACCAGATAGCCGAGGTAGATCAGGATCCCGACGAGGGTGAAGAACCACCACGGGGCGTCGACGAGACGTCGACTCAGCCCCGGCACCTCGATACCGGCGCGCTCCATCTCTGGGGTGCGGCGCTCGACTTCTGGGAGGGTCATGCTGTGGGGCGCCAGGCTACCGCCGCCCCACAGCTCAGAGTGGTGTGATCAGCTGGAGAACCAGGTGGCGTTGATCTCGTCGAGCGTCCCGTCGTCACGCATCGAATCAAGAGCGGCGTTGACCTGATCGACCAGTTCGCTCCCCTTGGGGAAAATGAACCCAAGCTCATCGGACCTGAGTGAGCCCTGCACCAACTTGATCTTGTTGGCGTTCTGACCGATGTAACCCTGACCGGCCGTGTCATCGATGATGACGGCATCGGCGTCGCCGCTGATCAAAGCCTGCACCGCGAACCCGAACTGCTCGAAGGCCAGGACCCGCTCCTGACCGTACTCGTCAAGAGCAATCGTCAGGTTGGTCGTCCCGTTCTGGGTGGCCACTATGTAGTCGCTTGCCTTGAACTCCTCGAGCGTGGTGAAACGGTCCTCGTCGATCCGCACCATGAGTCGCTGCTCGACCGCGATGTATCCGTCGGAGAAGTCGACCTGCTCCTTGCGCTCGTCGGTGATCGTGATCCCGTCGGCGGCGACGTCGTACTGCCCCTGCGAGACGGCGATGATCATCCCGTCCCAAGCCGTCTCCACGAACTCTGGCGTGCAGTTGAGACGTGAGCAGATCTCGTTCCAGGCGTCGTAGTCCCACCCGGCCGGCTCTCCGGTGTCCTCGTCGATGTAATTGAACGGCGGGTAGGCGTTCTCCACCGCAACGGTCACCGCCCGGCCCTCCAGATCAGGCAGTGCCCCAGCCGACGTCGTCTCCGTCGCGGCCTCGGTGGTCTCGGTGGCCAACGTCGTTTCCGCCGCCGTGGTCGTGTCAGCCGCAGCCGTCGTGTCCGCGGCCACCGTGCTCGCGATGCCACCCGCAGTGGTCTCGGCGCCGCCGCCGGCAATGGTGGTGGCGGACGTACCACCACCGCATGCCGCCAGCAACACCACCACCACCAAGAGGGCAGAAGTCGCCCATCGCTTCCTGATCATTTGCTTCCTCCGTTTTTGGCCCCTTAGGGGGACCGGCATGGTACTGAGCGCCAGATACTCGGCCGCCGTCTCCGGGCGATTTTCCCCAGCGAGTGGAAGGCCCGAGCGCAGCGTGCAGGCCTCTGCCTCCGCCGCTGCTCCACAGCGATCCCTCTCCGTCCGCCGTCCGCCGTAGCCGTCCGCTCGTCTTGCCCATCGGCTCAGCCGCTGGGCAAATACAGGCGGAAGACGCTGCCGCGTCCTAGTTCACTCTCGGCTTCGATGCGGCCGCCGTGGCGGTGGGCGACATGGCGGACGATGGCGAGGCCGAGACCGGTCCCGCCGGTGTTGCGCGACCGGGAGGCATCCACCCGGTAGAAGCGCTCGAAGATCCTGGGAAGGTCACGGGTCGGTATCCCGATGCCGGTGTCCTCGACGGCGAGCACCACTCCTCCCTCCACATCGTCGAGCCGCACCGTGACCTTCCCCCCCCGATCGGTGTACCCCATGGCGTTCTCCACGAGATTCCGCACTGCCAGCACCAGGTCGCCCGGCTTACCCGAGACTTTGACCGGGTGGAGGCTGCTCTCGAGAGTTACCCCGCGCTCAGCCGCCAATGGCGCGGCTCTATCGAGCACCTCGGTAACGAGACCGGAGAGCTCGACCTCCTCGGGACTGATCTGCTCGGTCTCCAATCGGGAGAGGTCGAGAAGGTCGCCGACGATGCGACCGAGTCGAACCGCCGATTGCTCCGCGCCGGCGGCCAAGCGCTTGGCTGTCTCCGGATCGCGGTCGATCGCCGCCTGGACGGTTTCCATTGCCGCCTGGATCGAAGCAACCGGTGTCTTCAACTCGTGCGATGCGTCGGCGACGAACGAATGACGCATCGCCTCGATTCGTCTCTGCTCGGTGACGTTTCTGATCGTGAGAACGACACCCCCATGAGCATCCAGCGGGACGGCGCTCACCTCGAACGCCTGCTCGGGGCGGCCGTGGCCGGATCTCTGCGGCAACCGGCTCCCCTGACTCCCGCGCCGCCCGCACCAGCCCTTGGAGCGGGTGGGGGACCATTCGGGCGAGCACCTCGGGTGTTGGGCCTATCAGGTCCTCTGCCGCCTTGTTGGCGTATGCCACCGCGTCGTCCGGCTCGATGAGGACCACGCCGCTATCAAGTGTCGCCAGCACCAGATCCCGCCGCGCCCGCTCCTGGTTGGCTTCCTCCAGCCGCGCCCCGAGTTGTTCCGCCATATGGTTGAAGGCTGACCCCAGTCGCTCCACCTCGACCACACGGCTCGGCGGGACTCTCGTCTCCAGATCTCCTTCGGCGATGCGGTCCACTGAGGCGGTGAGGCTCTCGATGGGTGCCGCCAGACGCCGGGCGACGAGCCAGACAACCAACAGGCCGACCGCCGCAACGGCCAGACCCACGAGGAACATGGCCAAGCGAGATCGATCGAGCCTGTTCTGCACCTCCTCGAGCGGGAGGGCCAGCCTCACGATCAGGCCGCCTCGGGGGGGAAGAGCCGTGTAGAGATAGGCCTGCCCGGTCGTCTCGCTCTCTCTCTCCGCCGACCCCACTTCGCCTTGCAACGCTTCGCGCACTTCCTCTCTGACGGCGTGATCCTCGACCGTGGATGCGTCTGCATCAGAGTCCGCCAGGACGGTGCCCTCGATATCGATGAAGGTGACCCTCACGTCTCCGTTCTCGCCGAGACGGCTCGCCATGCTCTGCAGCTCGTCGAGCTCGGCGAGGGCGGCGATGGTTGCCGCCTCCCTGACGAGCGAGTCCCTGAGCTCGCGGCGTACCTGATCGGCGAGGAGGCGATCCACGCCGACACCCACGCCGATGAGGACCACGAGGACGGTGAAGGCGTACCAGGTGACGAGGCGTCGGCCAAGCGTCGAGGAGCGGCGGGCCCCGACGCCTTCAGGCATCGATCAGCTTGTACCCCAGCCCGCGGACGGTGGTGATCAACGCCGGTCGGTGTGGATCGGGCTCGAGCTTCTGGCGGAGTCGCTTGATGTGTACGTCCAGGGTCTTGGTATCTCCGAAGTAGTGCGGACCCCAAACTTCGTCGATGAGGACGTCGCGAGTGGCCAGCCTGTCCTTGCGGCGTATCAGCGCCTCGAGCAGCTCGAACTCCTTGGGCCGCAGCGGGACAAGGCTACCGCCCACCCGGACTTCGTGGCGTTCGATGTCCATTTCCACCATGGCGGCGCGAAGGACTTCTCCTCCATAGACCGCCCTCGTGTCCGCCATGTCGTAACGGCGCAACGCGGCCCGCACCCGTGATACCAGCTCGCGCATCGAGAACGGCTTGGTGACGTAGTCGTCCGCTCCAAGCTCGAGACCGGCGACCTTGTCCGCCTCGCTGTCCTTGGCGGTGAGCACGATGATCGGCACGTCCGAGATCGCCCTGATGTGTCGGCATACGTCCAGACCCGATAGCTCGGGGAGCATGAGGTCGAGCAACACGAGGTTCACTGGTCCCTGCCGCGCCTCCTCGAGCCCAGCTCGACCGTTTTCGGCGATGGCGACCTCGAAACCTTCCATCTCCAACACGTAGCGCACCGAATCGGCAAGGGCCGGCTCGTCCTCGACTATCAAGATCCTCGGTGTGCGGTCAGTCGCGACCATTCCTGTTTGCGATGCCTTCCTCGATGAACTCCTGCAATTGACCGGTGGCCACGAAGGCGACCTGCTCGCCGATGTCCACCGCCTGGTCGCCGATCCTCTCCAGCGCACGAGAGACCATCATCATTCTCGTCGCCCACTCGAGCAGAGCAAGGTCGGTTCCAGTCTCGACCACCTCCCGGTACATGTTGCGGTTGAGACGATCGATCGGCTCGTCCATCGAGGGAAGCAGTCGGGCCTCGTCGGCGTCGCGCCGCACGAACGCCTGGAGGGCGGTCCGGATCATCGGGAGCACCTGGTCGCCCATCTCCCTGATCTGGCCGACGATACGTTCGCTGCGCGGCAGGCCCGCGGTTGCCTTGGTGATAGTGGCGATGTTGACCGCCTGGTCGCCCATTCGCTCCAGCGTTATCAGCAAGTGGAGCAGCGAGGAGAGCATCCGCAGGTCGGCACCCATCGGGCTTTGACGGGCGACAAGCTCGATCCACTGCCGATGGGCCTCGAGATAGATCCGGTCGATCTCGTCGTCCATCGCCACCACCAGATCGGCTGCTGCAATATCGTCGGCGACAAAGGCGTCAACTGAGGCGGCGACCGCCCTCTCCGCTTTGTCGCCCACGTCGAGCACCTGCTGCTCCAGGGCGGCCAGGTCCTCGTGGAACCGGGCCCTGGTGTCTGTCATCAGCCAAATCTCCCCGTGATGTAGTCCTCGGTCTCTGTCTTGGTCGGAGAAGTGAAGAGCTGATCGGTGTGGTCGAACTCGACGAGTCGCCCGGTCCGATCCCCTTGCGAACCGACATCGACGCTGAAGAATGCGGTCCGGTCGCTCACCCGGGCGGCCTGCTGCATGTTGTGGGTGACGATGATGATGGTGTAGTCCTTCTTGAGCTCGAGCATGAGCTCCTCGATCCTGAGTGTGGCGATGGGGTCGAGCGCCGAGCATGGCTCGTCCATCAACACCACATCTGGGTTGGTGGCGATGGCCCTAGCGATGCAGAGTCGCTGTTGCTGACCGCCGGAGAGAGCGAGTGCCGACTCCTGGAGCTTGTCCTTGACCTCGTCCCAGAGGGCGGCGCGGGTGAGGCTCTCCTCGATGAGCGCATCGGCGTCGCCCTTGAACCCGGCGATCTTGGGCCCGAACATGATGTTCTCGTAGATGGTCTTGGGAAACGGGTTTGGCTTCTGAAAAACCATGCCGACATGTCGTCGCACCTGAACGGCGTCTACGCCCTCGCCATAGAGATCGACACCGTGATAAAGGATCTCGCCCTCCACCCGGGCGGTCTCGATCAGGTCGTTCATACGGTTGAAACAACGCAGCACTGTCGACTTGCCGCACCCCGACGGACCGATCAGCGCGGTGATCTCGTTCTGTCGGATAGGGAGGTCCACCTCCTTCACGGCCAAGAATTCCCCGTAGTAGACGTGAAGGTTTCGCACGTCGAGCATTACCGGCCGGTCTCGGCCGTCGTCGACGGAATGGCGAACCGTGGGTGCTGCGACGTGCGGGCTTGTGGACGAGTGATCGAGGACGTCCTCGATCTGTGCCGGTTGGTGGGTGGACATCGGTTCGGGGCCTCCGGATTCAGCGTCTGGCATAACGATCTCTGAGAATGATGGCAACGGCGTTGATGATGAGGAGCAGGACGAGCAGAACCAGGATCGCTGCCGCGGTGAGCGCCTGGAACTCGGGTTGCGGTTGGCGCGACCAGTTGAAGATGACGACGGGCAGGGCGGTGTACGGCTCAGACGTCATGAGATCAACAAAGCTGGCACCCGCCGAAACCTGGAAGAAGTTGGTCACCAGCGCTCCAGCGAGAAGCAGGGGTGCCGCCTCTCCGAAGGCGCGGGCGATGGTGAGCACCGATCCGGTAAGCACCGCCGGCATCGCCACTGGGAGAACATGATGGCGGATCGTCTCCCACTTGGTCGCTCCGACTCCGAACGAAGCTTCGCGCAGCGCCTGGGGAACAGCACGGAGCGCTTCCTGGGTGGTGATGATCATGATCGGTATGACCAAGACAGCGAGGGTCAGGCCACCTGCGACGACGGTACGCCCGTTGGTGACCGAAGCCATCGCCTGGACGAACACCGCCAAACCGAGCAATCCGTAGACGATCGAGGGGACGCCGGCCAGGTTGCGGATGTTGGCCACCAACAGCCTGTTGAGGGTGCTGTCCTTGGCGTATTCCTCGAGGTAGATGGCTGCCCCCACCCCGAGCGGGAAGGCGACCACGATGACGATGCCGGTGAGTGCCAGCGACCCCATGATGCCCTGGAGAATCCCCGACTGGGTCGGATCAGGGGACAGTGGCGCCGTGATGAAGCTGAGGCCGCGCTCGGCGAACACCGGCCATGCCGTCCTGATCACATCGATCAACAGCACCGCCAGGATGAGGAGCGAGGAGAGCAGCGCGATCAGGAGCAGGAGCTGGATGAGGACATCGACCCAGCTGAGCCTCCTGCCTTGAAGGCTGCGGCGAACCAGCTCTGGTGTCAGTTCTCGGCGCTCGGTGGTGATAGCCATCTCAGTACTTCTGCCTGAATCTGCGAACCAGACGCTCGCTGAACACGTTGAGCCCCAGCGTCATCAAGAAGAGCAACAAGCCGACAAAGAACAGGCTCTGGAATGCGGATGAGTCCCCCGCTACCTGGTCGGATCCGATGGCAAGCGAAGCCATCGCCGCCGTCATCGTGGTGCCTCCTTGGGTTATGTCGACATTGAGCAGTGCCCCACCCGATGCACCGGCGGCGATGGCGACCACCATTGTCTCGCCAAGCGCCCGGGCAAACCCGAGGATCACGGCGGCAACGATCCCCGAGAGCGCAGCAGGAAAAATGACCCGGAGGCTGGTGTGCCAGCGCTTGGCACCGAGCCCGTATGACGCCTCGCGCAACGACTGGGGCACGGCTCGCATGGCGTCCTCGGCGACCGACGCGACCAGGGGAATGATGAGGATGCCCACTGCGATCCCGGCTGCGCCGTAGTTGAACACCTGGGCGTCTTCCCAGATGGCCTGCATGATGTTCGGGGTGATGAACGACAGGGCGAAGAACCCAAGGACCACACTCGGGACCCCGGCCAATATCTCGAGCGTCGGCTTGAGCGCTCTCCGCACCCCGGGTCGGGCGTATTCGGAGAGATAGATGGCAGCGCCCAAGCCGAGTGGCAACGCCACCACCAGGGCCACCAGAGTGATCATCAACGATCCGACGAAGATCGTGGGGATGCTGAATCGACCCCGCCTAGGGAACCAGCCGTCGGCCCACAGCTGATTGAGGTCGATGGCCCGTAGGAACTCGACCGCATCGATCAACACAGAGAGCACGATGCCGATGCTCACCAGGACTGATAGCAGCGCGGTCAGGAAGAAGATCGTACGAACGATCGACTCGCGCCGACGCCGGCGCGGGTCCCCCTCAGCAGCTTGGCCATGTCCTGCTTTGTGGTCATCTAGCTCCTCATGGATGACCGGGCAGGCAAGGCTACCCGCCCGGTCGATCCGGGTTCTCAGGCTCCGGCTGCTGACTTGGCGTCTTCCCAGGCGGTCCGTGTCGCCTCCAGGTCGGGGGTGTTTACGTAGCCTGCCTCGGCCGTGGCGCTGATGCCCTCGTCGCCCAGGTAGAAGTCGACGAACGAGACCAGCTCTGGCCGGCTGGCCAGGTCAGTGGTCTTGACATAGATGAACAACGGCCGCGAGATGGGATAGCTGCCGTCCGCAACCGATTCGATGCTCGGCACCACGCATCCCTCGCCGCCATCGATCTCTAGCGCCGTGACGGTCCCCTCGTTGGCGGTGAAGAAGGCGAACCCCACCCAGCCGAGAGAGGTATCGTTGTCGGCCACGCCCTCGATGATGACGTTGTCGTTGGGCGACGCCTGGTAGTCGGCCCGGGTGAAGTAGTCGTTCTCGCCGTCTCCGTCGAGATCTTCGGGAGCTCGCTCTTCCTGGATCGGCTCGATCACCGTCTCGACGAAGAAGTCGTATGTGCCCGACTCCTCACCCGGGGCGGTGATAACCAATGGCGCCTCCGGGTAGGGGGCGTGCCCGGCGCCGAGTTCCGCGGCGAGGTCGTTGGCATCTGACCAGTTGGCGAATCCCTCCGACTCCGGCCCAACCAGCGCGTACAGATCGTTGAAGTCGAGGCAGGTCACCTCGGCATTGTTGGGGCTTGTGATGACGGTCAATCCGTCGAGGCCGATGAGCAACTCGACGTACTCGACACCAGCCTCCTCACAGAGGGCGATTTCGTCCTCGTCGATCGCCCGCGAGGCGTTGGAGATGTCGGTCTCGTTGTTGCAGAAACGGGCGAACCCGTCACCAGTGCCGGGACCCTCGACCGAGATGGCCACGTCGGGGTTGTCAGCACCCCAGTTCTGCGCGGCGAGCGCGGTGACGGGCTCGACGGTGGACGACCCCGAGACCACGATGCCCCCGGCTTCTCCGGATGCCGTCGTCGCAGAGCCACCGTCAGCGGCGCTCGTATCGGTGCCGTCTCCAGAGGTCGTTGTGTCGGTGCTCCCGCCCCCGCAGGCGGCGATCACCAGCGCCAAGAGGCTCAGCACAGCCACCAGGCGAACCTGTTTCCCGAATATCATCTTTGCTCCTTGCAAGCTTCCGCGCATTTGCCCGAGGGCCGCGCCCGGGCAGACTGCCCGGCCACCGGCCGGGACGGTATCCACAGGTCTTTACCGCACCCTGGCTCGAACGTGAACACAAGGTGAACGTTCTCACGGTCCGCTCGACCTCTGAAGGTGAACGGGGAGTTACCGACAGGCAGAGATGGCAGACGGCAGACGGCAGCCAGGAGGCGCAGCCAGGAGGCCCAGCCGATCAGCGAGTCTGTCTCTTTTGTGAGCTTGACGGAGCTGCCGCCGGGCAACGAGGAAGGGTCCGCCAGTGATGACGGACCCCTACTCGGAGGCGGAAGGGACGAGGAACGTGCGATGGACCTCGAACCCGACAGAGTCTTATCAGGTCAGGATGACCGCCCGGCGTCGGCTAGGTAGCAGTTAGATGAAAGTCGAATCGATACGGATCGCTCATCGACTACTGGAGGAGATCAGATAGCCAGCAACGAGGAGTGCCGCTTCAAACCCGTGAGCCCTTCTGGCTGCCGTCTGCCGTCGCCTGCCGCCGGGGCAGCTCTATCTAAGCCACCTCGACCGCTTCCTGAGGCGATCCCAGACTGCGGTCCACTCGGCGCGGGTGCGCCCCGCGGTCGATTGCTCGAGACCGGCAAGCTCGCCGACCACGAATCTCAGATCGGGGTCGCCGGTGCGGAACTCGTCGCGGAGCCAGCGCTGACCGACGACCGCGTCCTGGTGGGCGCCGAGAACATCCTGCAGATCGGCTGCGGCCGACGCGAACGATGAGGCGGTCTTTCCCGCCCCCGGCTCGACCGCCTCGGCGGCGTAGCGCGCCCTCTTCGCCTGGAGACGGACGGCGTGTAGCTGCTCGTCGGCAGGCGGGTTGTCGAGGGCATCCACCGCCTTGCGCAGTTTGCGCCACCGCTTGGCCACCATGGGTCGGAGGGCATCGAACGCGGGCTCGGAGGCGTTTTCGAGCAGCCTCGGATTGACGGCCCCCTCGACCATCCGGTCGAGCAGGGCGAGATACTCCGGTTGCTCCAGAAAGTGGAGCAGCCGGGCTCTGGCGACGTGCCTGTCGCCGAGACGCTGCAGCACGATCTTGTCGACCATCGATCCATCCTCGATGGGCAGCTGGTCACCCATCCTCGTCAGCCGATCTATGAGGACGTCGGCATCGCGCACCTCGCCGAACATGCCGGCCAGCAGCTTGAGGTCGGTGCGGAGAGCTTCGGACCATTCCTCGTCGAGCACCGGGCGGAAACTCTGTAGATACGAGCGAAACCTGCGAACTGCAACCCTCGCCTGGTGGACTCCTTCAGGATCCACCCCCTCGACCGCAACCGGAGCATGGAGGATGAACCGGCGCACCGCCCCCGAGAGTTCGGCGATGAGCAACTCCTCGGCGGTCGCATCGTCGCCGACGCTGATTGCCGGTACGTCGGATGGCTCGACCGCTCTCGGGCCCAACACCCGGGCGAGACGCGTCCCCGTCGCCAAGCCGATGTCCCGGCGAAGGGCGGCCAAGAGTTCGTCGGCCCGCTCGCCATCTGCGACGAACTGGACCTCGAGCTCGCGGAAGCCCGAGGCTGGACCCGCATCACGTCTCACGATCACCGCGTCCTCGTGCAACTCAGCCAACAGGCCGCCCGAGGCCTCGATGACACGGAAGGTGCGGCGGCTGCTGCGGAGCGAGGCCAGTGGCCGGATAGGTGCGCCGCGGGAGAAGGAGCGGGTGAGGCTTAGGGCGTCGAGGGGCACGACATCCCCGTCGCCGCCGAGAAGCCTCCCCACGGCGCGAGGCTCGCCGTCGGGATCGGGGAGCTCGACGGTCCATCCCTCCCCCGCCCGGAAGGTCAGGGTCGAGCCCCAACGAGCCAGCCGGACATCGGCGGTGTCGTGGAAGGTGGTCTCGAACAGCGAAGGCGGAGCGGGAGGCGCAATCATGCGGAGCCCGAGCGAGCCCAGGTCCGGGATCCGGCTCCCGCGCTCCAAGGCGAACCGGAGGGTCCGTCTCGTCACGTCAGTCATCACGGCCCGATACCCGCTCCATCGCCAGCTCCTGGAGCCGCCTGTGAGTCTCGATGCCGTTCACCGTCGGGACCTTCACCCAGTTCCCGTCGGGTTTCAGCTCCCAAGCGAGCACGTCATCCTGTCGGAGCACGGCGAGCGCCGCTTCGAGCCGGGCCTGGAGCACCGGATCCTCGACAGGTGTGAGCGCCTCGACTCGGCGGTTGAGGTTGCGCGGCATCAGGTCGGCCGAACCTATGTAGTAGACAGGTTGCTCGGCGCCGAAGCTGTAGAGCCTGGAGTGCTCCAGGTACCTCCCCACGATCGAGCGGACTGTGATGTTGGACGACATCCCCTTCACTCCGGGGCGGAGACAGCAGATGCTGCGCACGATCAGCTCGATCCGGGTGCCTCTCTCCGACGCCCGGTAGAGCGCCTCGATCATCTCGGCATCGACCAGGGCGTTCATTTTCATCACGATCCGCCCGTCGGGACGAGACGCTTCGCGGTCGATGAGCTCCAAGATCCGCTGTCGCAGGCCGACAGGAGCCACCAGCAGCTTTCTGTACTGGCTCTGCTCGCTGTAACCGGTGAGGAAATTGAACAAGTCGGAGAGATCGGCACCGATGTCGTCGTCGGTGGTGAACAGACCCAGGTCCTCGTAGATGCGGGCGGTGGCGTCGTTGTAGTTGCCGGTCCCGATGTGGGCGTAACGGCGGATCACGCCTTCCTCCTCACGCACCACGAGGGTTGTCTTGGTGTGGGTCTTCAGCCCGACCAGCCCATAGACGACGTGCACCCCCGCCTCCTCCAATGCACGCGCCCACTCGATGTTCCGCTCTTCGTCGAAGCGGGCCTTGAGCTCGACCAGAACGGCGACCTGCTTGCCCCCGTTGGCGGCCTCGATCAGCGCCTCCATGATCGGGCTGCCCGCCGAGGTGCGGTAGAGCGTCTGCTTTATGGCGAGGACATCGGGGTCGGCAGCGGCCGCCGCGAGGAACGCCTCGACCGAAGTGGAGAAGGAGTCGTAGGGGTGATGAACGAGCAGATCGCCCTTGCTGATGGCAACGAAGATGTCCGGAGGCTCGCCGTCGATGCTCGCCAGCCGACGGTCGGTCACCCAGGTGTAGGCCGGCCAGCGGAGGTCTTGTCGTGACAAGGCGCTGAGGGAGAACAGCCCGGCCATGTCCAGCGGTCCCGCCATCGTGTAGACGTCCTCGGGTCCGACCTGCATCTCGCGCATCAGCAACTCGAGCGCGTGGTCGGGGATCTCGGGCTCGACTTCGAGCCGCACCACCCGGCCGAAACGCCGCCGGGTCAACTCCGTCTCGATGGCCGCCAAAAGGTCGTGAGCCTCGTCCTCCTCGATCTCGAAGTCGGCGTTGCGGGTGACCCGGAACGGATGATGATCGACGATCTCCATGCCAGGGAACAACGCCTCGAGGTGGGCGGCGATCACTTGCTCGAGCGAAACGAACCGCTCGCCGTCCGGCATCACAACGAATCGGGGCAAGATCGGCGGGACTTTGACCCGGGCGAAGCGCGTTACCCCGGTTCGCGGGTTGCGCACGAAAACCGCCAGGTTGAGCGAGAGATTTGAGATGTAGGGGAAGGGGTGGGCAGGGTCAACAGCCAGCGGCGTCACCACGGGGAAGACGCGCTCGCGAAACTGCTCGTCCAGGTATTTCCGATCATCGTCGTCGAGACTGTCGTATGAGGAGAACGCGATCCCGGCTTCTTCGAGCGCCGGGGCCACCGACTCGTGGAAGCACCACGACTGGCGCTCGGACTGACCGAGCACGAGACGGCGGATCATCTCCAGTTGTTCGGTGGCCGACAAACCGTCGGGGGACACGGTCCGCACACCCGCGGCTTGCTGCTCCTTGAGCCCCGCCACCCGCACCTGAAAGAACTCGTCGAGATTCGACGAGTAGATCGCTAGGAACTTGGTCCGCTCCAACAAGGGCGTCGTCGGATCCTCGGCGATGGCGAGGACACGTTCGTTGAAGTCGAGCCACGAGAGCTCACGATTCGTGTATCTATCCGACACTGATCCTCGGGGCTGACACGCGGCGAGGCTAGTTGAGAAAGCGCTCTCTCCGGACGGGTCGGCGCCAGCCGGTGCCTTTCAGCCGGCGAGCAAGCGGACCTCGGCCCCGGGAAGCCCCTTGGTCCACCAATGGGCATAACGGCCATAGACGGCTGGATCGCGATTCGCCAGGAACACCACGAGCGCTCGGGCCTCGGTCGCCAGCCCGCTCCACGTCTCGTCGTCGAACCGGTGGAAGGCCGTAGCCTCGATCCCACCATCGACCGGGCGCCAGACACCAGCGACATACCCGTCGACCAGCACCGTCGGGAGGACGTCGCCGTTGCGCTTGATCACCAACGGTTTGTAGTCGGGCGGAATGATGCGGCTTCTGTCGAAATAGGCGAGCAGCACGTTGTCCCACATGGGGAGTAATCGGGGTGGAGCCGGGGTGTCCTCGTGTGGGAGTACTGCACCTGGCACGTCGTACAGCTTCTGGCCGTTGGGACCTTCGATCTCCTCGACCCTGTCGCCCAGCGCCCGCATCGCCCGGGAGATCACCGGCTGTCTCAGGATCGTGAACTGCCCAAAGTCGGCAGAAGTGGCAGGGCCCAAGGCCTGCAGGTACCGCAGGACCAGTCGCTCTTCGGACTCTTCGCGGGATCCCGCTTTGGCTGCTGTTGCTGTCTCGTACGACGCCCGCTCGCCAAAAGACCATGGCCGACCGGCCGGGGCGTGGTGCAGGGGAGCGAACCTGCGGAGCGCCCACCACACCCGCGGTTGGCGCTCGCCGACCAAGCCCTCGAGCAGGTCCTCGATCTCGGGTCCACGGCGTGGCTCGAGAGTGAACTCGGCGAGATGGGGAAGCAGGGCGTCGGCGTCGGCGATCGACAACCCGGTGGATTTGAATCGGTCGTCGTAGAGCACCGACCCACGGAGGCTGGGCAACATCGCGTTGTGGAATTCCGGGTAGTCCGCGACGTGCACGGCGTGCAAGGTGAGGCGTATGAGCGAGGCCTTTACCACTATGTGGTCGATGAACGCCCGGTCGAGGTCGGTGGGGTCGAAGTCGGCGAGCCGGTTCCACAGGGCGAGATAGGGGGAGGCGGGACTCTGCGCCTGTAGGGCGACGAGGCGCTTGACCGCTTCGCCCACGTCCAGCGTTTCGCGGCGAAGCAGCATCTGACGGGCGACCGTGGCCCGGTTCAACTGTCGGGCAGTGAGCCTCATCCCTTGACGCTCACCCCGTCCTTCCAAACCTGAGCTATGGCGGACGGGAGGGCCCCGAGATCGAGCGGGTCGCCTTGCACCACCACCAGGTCGGCGCGCTTTCCTGGTTGGAGGGTCCCCAACTCGCGGTCCAGACCCATCAACTCGGCCGCGCTGTGGGTGGTGGCCACCAACACGTCGATCGGCGACATCCCGCCCTGCTCCATGAGGCTCAACTCCCCGAGGTTGTGGCCATGGGGGGTTACTCCAGTATCCGTGCCCATTGCCACCTTCACCCCGGCGGAAACCGCTCGGCTGAACGAGTCCCGGTGGATCTCGATCACCTCGGTCGCCTTGCGGACCGCGCTATCGGGAACACGGGCGCCCCGCTCCACCGCGGCGATCACTCCGTGCGGGGCCATCAGTGTCGGCACCAGCCAGGTACCCCGCTCCACCATCAACTCGATCGCCTCGTCATCGAGATAGATACCGTGCTCGATCGACCTGATCCCGGCGCGGATGGCGTTCTTGATCCCGGTGGTCGCTTGAGCGTGAGCCATTACGAAACGCCCCGCGGCGTTGGCCTCTTCGATGAGCACATCGAGCTCAGTCGGCGAGAGATGGGCGTGGGTGGGCTCGTCGGAGGCGGAGAGGACTCCCCCCGAGGTGGCCACTTTGATCACATCGGCACCGCAACGTATCAACTCGCGGACCTTCCGTCGCACCTCGTCGGGACCGTCAACGATGGTCTCGGGACTACCCGGCCAGGCAGGGAAGAGTGGAGCGGTGACCCCGGAGGCCAGCCAGGGATCGCCGTGCCCGCCGGTCTGGCTGAGCATTCCGATCGACACCTGCATCCGCGGGCCGGCTAGCAGCCCGTCCTCCACCGCCTTGCGCAGCCCGGCGTCGGCGCCGCCGGCGTCGCGGCGCCGTGGTGATCCCGACGGCGAGGGTTGCCTCCAGGTTGCCTGCCGCTTGGAAGAAGCGATAGGAGAGAGGCGTCTGCAGCATGCCCCACATGTCGATACCACTGATCATGAAGTGGACGTGGGTATCGAAGAGACCGGGGAGGATGGTTCGGCCCGAGCAGTCCACCTGCTCGTCACCGTCGAGACCGGAGCCGACATCCACCACCAGGCCGTCCTCGATGACGACATCACCGGGACTTGGCGGATGACCGGTGCCGTCGAACACCGACCCTCCGGTGAATACGGTGCGGGTCACCGCGCCGAGAGCCCGAAGAGCAGGAAATCCGCCATGGCGCCTGTGGTCTCGTCCGCCACCGAACGCGGGATCGGGGGCATCGACCAGGGCCCGCGCCGACGACATGATCAGGTCCTGGATGAACCGGCCCACCAATCGGGGCGGTAGCGCCCTGAAGCGTCCCTCCTCGACCCCAACCGTGTACAGCCTGGCGATCTCCGCCGAGAGATCCCGGTGGGCGCCACTGATCCTCTCTTGGGTCGACTCGGAGAGCTTGGAGACATCACGGTGGAGCACGAGGCCGAGCACTGGATCGCTTGCGACGAAACCGACCGTTGCCTCGGCGAGAGCGGTGAGCCGGCCCTCTACGGGGAGGTCCTCTGGGACCGAGGCGATGATGTCCTCGACCACCTGGGGGAGGGTGTCCTCGACCAGCGAGGCGAGCACGTCCTCCTTGTCTCGGAAGTACTGGTAGATCGTGGTGCGCCCGATCCCGACGGCGGCGGCGATGTCGCCCATGGTGAGGATCTCGTAGCCGACCTCGGCGAGCAGTTGCCGTGTGGCGTCGAGCAACTGATGCCGCGTCAGCTCCTTGTGCTCCTCGATGTTGGACGCGCGAATCCGGGGCATTGCGCTCCAGGTTACGGCGCGGCTGCTTTCGGGGTCGCCGTCAGCGGCTCCCGGTAGAGCGACGCGCCCCAATGGGCGCCGGCGCCGAATGCGGTCAGGCAGACGAGGGCTCCGGGTGGCACCTTTCCCTGCTGCCGCATCTCGTGGAGAAGAATGGGGAGCGTGGCGGCGGTGGTGTTCCCGTACCGGTCGATGTTCGTGGGGACCAGGTCGCGATGGATGCCGAGCGCCTTGCGGACCGCTTCGACGATCCGGGCATTTGCCTGGTGTGCGATGACGAGGTCGAGGTCGCCGACCTCGAGCCCATGATCGGCGAGAACCGCCCTGACAGCTTTGGGCATCAGCTCGACAGCATTCCGAAAGAGCTCGCGACCCTCCATCACCGGTATGTGGAGCCCAGCATCGAGTTGGGCATGGTCCACCCATGGCTGCCGGCGGAAACCAACCCCGGGTACATGGATCAGTTCCAGCATCTCGCCGTCGGTGAAGAGGCGCGAACCGATGTACCCGGATCGAGGATCGTCGTTCCCCCTCAACACCACGGCGCCGGCGCCGTCACCAAAGAGCACGCTCCAGGACCTGTGCCTGGTGTTGTCGTCCCACTGATCGGTTGTCGGCGGGTCGTCGGACAAGCCGTACAGGTAATCACGGCTCTGCCACCACGGGTGATAGCCGGAGTGGACCTCGGCGCCGACCACGAGCACGGTTCCGGCCCGCCCCGACCCGATGAGTGCGTCTGCCATGTCGAGGCCATATAGGAACCCACAGCACTGCGCCCTCAGGTCGTGCGCCGGGATGCGGGGCAAACCCATGGCCTTCTGGATCATCGGGGCGATCCCGGGTGCGAACAGGTCGGGCGTCATGGTGGCGGTGACCAAGGCGTCCACATCGGGGGGAGTCAGTCCAGCATCGCCGAGAGCCGCCGTCCCCGCCTGGGCACCCAGGTGGGAGGCTCCCACGCCGGGATCGGCGAACCGGCGCTGCTCCACACCACTGCGCGATCGGATCCAGTCGTCGGAGACGTCCATCACGCGGCCCAGGTCGTCGTTGGTGACGATCCGATCGGGCAGCTGGACGCCGGTGCCGGCGATGACGCTCCCCATCAATCGTCTGCGCCGTCTTCGGCCAGCTCCCAGATCGAACCGTCTCTGGTGTCCTTGACAGCTATCCCGAGCGCATCGAGCCGGTCGCGCAGGGCGTCAGCTTCACCCCAACGGTCGTCGGCCCGCGCCGCGGTCCGCGCTTCGAGCACGGCCTCGACGAGCCCACCGACGAGCTCGCGGCGATCGCGTACCCCCTGGCGCGCTGAACCCGCAAGCCGTACGAGCATTCCCCGCAAGGCACGTTCGGCCCGCTCGCTCTCCGGGGTCTGGTTGGTGTCTGCCGCCCAGTCCAGGATCAGCCGGTGCAAGCCCACGACCGAGTCGAGGGCGGCATCGACGTCACCGTCGAGGAGTGCCGGTTCGAATCGCTGCTCCAACTCGCGCCAACCCTCGGCGAAGGGGTCCCCTTCCTCGGGTTCCGAGGGTGCGAATTCGGGCAGACCGCGCTCTGGACCGATGGGAGATCCCAACTCGGACAGAGTCACCTCATCACCAGCACCGAAGACCTCCGAGCCGGCATCCGTGAGGACGGTCACGGTGCCCAATCCGCTGACCGAGGCTGCCGCCGCGTCCAAGTCGATGGTCAATGCGGTGTGCTCGTCCACCCCGATGATGGTCGCCGACTCGGGGAGCATCGCACGCATCGCCGCCAACCTCCGCGCCCCCAGGTAACAGAAACGGGTGTCGTGGTTCCCGCCCTCCGCATTGTTGAAGTGGGGGATCACCGCCCCCACGATCCCGGCTCGGCTGAGGAGGTCGAGCCCTTCGAGCCAGTGAGGGTCCTCACCAACCTTGTAGATCTCGTAAACGGGGACGGTCCACCGGCCAAGCGTCAAGGCCGCTGCGCTGGCGAGCACCACCGCCCCGCCGAAGGCGAGCGTGTCGTCTAGGACCGCCGGTATGTCCGATCCCCGCCATCTGCGGAGGGCGTAACTCGGGCTGCCGGGTCCCGAGAAGACAAAGTTGGCACCCCGGATCGATTCGATCACACCCGCTGTCGCTCCTGGCTCGCCCTGGTCGGGCAGTGTGGCCACCGAGATCGTCTGGTTGAGGCTCGACCTGAAGTGCTCGACGATCCGCCCCGAGATGTAGTCGGCATTCCCCTGGAACCGGTACGGCGTGTCGAGCAGTACCGCCGGGACCGGCTGGTTGAAACGCTCCAGCACGGCGCGGTGGGTCTTGACCATCGTGGGGGCGGTTTCCCCGGATCCCATGATCACGAGTAGCCGCGCCGTCATATGAAGAACCGGGGGTCGTCTGTGGCGGCAATGACCTCGGCGACCTGTGCCGGGTGCTGAGCGTGGAGGTCATGGTCGCCCTGGAGGAGCACCACCCGGGACCGGGGGATGGCCGTCGCCTCGTGCTCGATCTTCTCCGCTCTGGCAGCGGCGTGCGGGTCAGGGCTGCAAGCCAGGATGAGGAGCATGGGGACAGCGAGCCCTGGGTAGCGGCGCCCGGGACGGTGGTTCCATAGCTGGCGTAGGATCTCGAGGTGACGGTCTCGTGGGAGCCGGCGCTCCAATCTCCCGCTCGCGCCGATATGGAGGTTGGCGATGCTCCCGGCGATCCCGGTCTCGGGCCAGTCGGGGTGTTGATGCCGCAGCCACACCTCGGCATCCTCCAGGCTCATCCCGTCCAACTCGGGTGGGGTGAGCGCCTCGAGCGCCGCTTCCCAGGTGGCGAAGGCCGTGGGCAGATCAATGAACCCTCCGTCTACTCCTGTAATCGCAGCGACCTCAGCGGGATGCAGGAACGCCAGCTCGAGGACGACGTTGCCGCCCCACGACTGGCCGGCGACCAGAGGCCGGGACATGCCGAGACGGACCATGACCGAGCGAAGATCCTCCACCAGCGTTCCAAAGTCGTAACCGTTCTCGGGTCTGTCCGATCTGCCGTGACCCCGCTGGTCAACGGCTACCACCCGATGACCCGACCCCGCCAGGCAGCGCCCCACTCCCTCCCAGACGTAGGCGTTCGAAGCGAGACCATGGACGAGAAGCACCTCGCGCCGTTCGCCTTCACCGGTCTCCGGAGCCCACTCGACGACGTGGAGGTGGGTCCCGTCACCGGTCCGCACCGTGTGGCTCGAGCCCATCGAATCCATTGGCTGTCAAGGCTAGGGGCGGCAGAACCGACGGCGGACGGCGGCGGACCGGACGGCGGACGGCGGACGGCGGACGGCGGACGGCAGCCAGAATCGTGCGCCTCGTCTCGGCGAGTGTCGAGGATTGAGCCGCCAGTGGTGCTGGGGGACTCGCATCCGTCTTCCGTCTTCCGTCTTCACGCGCTTCCGTCGACGACGGGCACTGCAAAGACAACCACGTTCGAGTCGTAGCGCCCGATCGATGTGTTGAACCCGCCACCGCAGGTCACCAGGGTGAGCACCGGGGTCCCTCCCCGCGAGAAGATCGCCTCGACGGGTAGCTCGGTCTTCAGGTAGATGTTCCGCGCCTCGACGGTGAACTCGGCGGACGTGCCGCCGGCGTAGTCCACGAAGATGCGGTCTCCGGGGTCGAGCTCATCGAGCGACCAAAAGAGACCGTAGCCGGGGCCACTGAGGTCGACGTGTGCCGCCATCACCGAGGATCCGGGTTCGCCAGGGACGGGTCCGTGGCGATACCAACCGACCTCGCTCACATTCGCCGGTACGTCCATCTGGCCGCTGTCTGGGTCGATACCCAAGGCGGCGACGGGTGCGTCCAACTCGATGGCTTCGATCCGTATCCGCACCGGTGCCGGGGGTGCAGCGGTGTCGAGGTGCTCGATCCCTGCGGGCCGGAAGTCGAGAAGCGCGGCCCTCTCCTCCTGCCGGTGATGCTGGCGCAAACGGCGCCGGCTCTCCGCCAGCCGCAGGTGGTCGGCATTCGACTCCTCGGACTCGTCTGATTCAGGAAGCCGGAGCGAGCCCGTTGGCGCAGTCGTGATCGCCATCGGCTCTGTATCGGTCGAGTCCAACGTCGGCCCTCGCTCGGTAGCGCCGATTGCACGCTCAGACGACATCAACCGGTCCACCACCGCGGCATGATCTCCCGCTGACGCCGCCGGCCTCCCGGCAAGCCAGATCAATGGTGCCCCGACCAACACACCGGCGCAGACAGCGGCCACCAACCCGAGGGTGATTCGAGACATCCCATTCAATGTACGGAGCAGAACGCCGACCGGGTTGGTCTTCCAACCCGTTTTGGCGTCACCCAGCGCGGATCTACCGCGTCGAGTGACGCCAAAGGGTGCTGCTTCAGGGCCGGCGGGCCAAGGCGACCGAGCCCGCCACACCGACCGCGGCCACTGCCATGAGCAGACCCAGCCACAACGGGAACGCACCGGCAGCACCGCCGTCGCCGGTGGGCACTCCAGATGGCGACTCGTGCAGACCGGAGATGGTCTGTACTGCGACCGTGAACGGACCGTCGAGCGTTCCGATGGCGTAGGCGATCAGCGACTCACCCTCAACCACCGGCACCGCATCTGTCGAGAACACCGGATCGCCACCGCCGGCTGGCACGATGCTGATCGGGTAGTCGGCGGCAGGAACGTCGAGTTGCGCCTCGTTGGGATTTGTCAAACCCTCAGCGAGTGCGGTGTCCCCGGAGAGCACGTCGACGGCGGGGGCTGCCGCCGTGTGACGAAGCACAACCCGCCCATTGCCGGCATCGATCGACGACGTGTCATTCACAAACACCGTAAGTGCTGGGTCGCCGCCTTCGGTGAGGTGCGCCACGATCGAAGCGTTCGCACCGGCCGGGAGGGTCACCGTGTCGGCGAGCGCCGGCTCGTCGGCCTCCGGGTCGGCGCCACCGGCGAAGATCTCGATGTCGTAGTCGGCGGCTGGCAGTTCCAGCGGATCGGTCACCGTCGCAAAGGTGAATCCTTCGAGGGTCAGGTCTCCGTTGACGTAGACATCAACGGGGAAGTCGTTATCTCCTGGGATCCCATGGACCACGGTGATGATCCCGGTCTCCTGGGCAAGGGCAGCCGACGCCGGGAGCATCGCAAGTACGAACGCCACGGCCAATGTTCTGATCCGCATCTCGTTTCCTTTCTTCGAGTACCTGCCTGTGATACGGAGCGCAGTTCGGTTGGGATGACTCCGCGGTCTTTGGGCTGCGAATAATTAGTGCTAAAACTTGTCCATGCCTTCTCGTCGCAGCCGCGACACTCCGACTGAGCCAGTTGACATGCGGCTTCGGTTCCAGCTCACGTCTGCGCGACCACGAGTCATTTGCCGAGGCGTTCAGGCTCCACTCCGGCTCGGTTCACGGTCTGGCCCGCCGGCTCACCCACGACCCCGGGCTGGCCGAGGACGTCGTCCAGGAAGTTTTCCTCCGGCTCTGGCGAAGCCCAGAGCGGTATGACCCATTTCGGGGAACGCTCCGCTCCTATCTCCTCTCGCATGCCCACGGTCGGAGCGTCGATCTCATCCGATCGGAGGCGGCCCGTCGTTTACGACAGGAGAGGGTTGGGCTGGAGCGGATGGGTGCTGCAGCCGCCCCGGACGACGAGGTGTGTGCATGGGAGGAGGCCGAACGGCTGCGCGCTGCTGTGTTGCGTCTCGACGACAGAGAACGGCGCCCCATCGAACTGGCCTACTTCGATGGGTTCACCTACCGCCAGGTCGCGGAGTTCCTCGGTGAGCCAGAGGGAACCGTGAAAAGCAGAATCCGATCGGGTATGAAGCGTCTCAGGACGGCACTCGTGGGAGATGGCATCGGTGGGCAGTGATGGCACCGGCCGTGCACTGACCGGCTGCTATCAACCTGCTCGATGCGGGAGAGAAGCCGTGCCGAGACTGGATGCCGATGAGGAACCGTTCGTCTACAGCTTTCGAATCGCCCCACGACCAAGACTTCGAGCGGCTCGCCCGGCGGGCGCGGACGATTTCCACGGTGGTGGTGCTGTTCGTTGCAGTCACCTTGCTCTCACCGGCGATTCTCGGGCTCACCGTGATCGCCGATGTGATCCGGGGGCCGGGAAGACACCGTTGGATGATCACGCGCCTTGCCGTTTTTGGTTGGGTGTTCCTCGCCTCCGAGACCATCGGGCTGATCGGTCTCGGTGCGGCCTGGCTGGTGGGTGCCGGTGGCCGGCGAACGGTCGATCTCACCTGGGCGCTTCAGCGGTGGTGGTCGTCCACGCTGTTCAAGTCGCTGAAATCGGTGTTCCAGCTTCGATTCGTCGTCCAGGGTGACGAGGAGATCGCACCGGGTCCGATCCTGTTGATGATGCGCCACGCCAGCATCGTCGACAACCTGTTGCCGGCCGGGTTGGTGAGCCTTCCTCATGACATCCGGTTGCGCTACGTGCTCAAGAAGGAGCTTCTCTGGGACCCTGTCCTGGACATCGGAGGTCAAAGGCTCCCCAACGTTTTCGTGCGCCGTGATGGCTCCGACTCAGTCACCGAGATCGCCCAGATCCGACGTCTCGGGGCGGGTCTGACCGAGCGTGAAGGGGTGCTGATCTACCCCGAGGGGACCCGATTCACGCCCAGGAAGCGCGATCAGGCGATCCGTCGGCTGGAGAGGACGGATCCCGGATTGGCGAACCAGGCGAGGCGGCTGCGTCGACTGCTACCGCCCCGGCCGGGTGGCCCATTGGCGCTGCTCGACTCGGGCGCCGATGTGGTGGTGTGTGCCCATCAGGGACTGGAGGGACTGGCCCAGGTGAGCGACGTGCTACGCGTCGGATTGGTGGGGAAGACCATCCACGTCGGCTTCCGCCGGGTCAAGGCGGAGCAGATCCCCGAGGACCGCAGCGAGCGTGTCGCCTGGCTGTTCGATCAGTGGCAACAGATCGACGATTGGATCGAATCGGTCCAGTCCGAGGTCCGATGATGGAGGGCCTCGGTTCGGTGCTCATGGCCTCGGCAGTGGCTGTCGCAGTTCTCATGATCGTCACCTGGTTGGTGAGCCTCCCCATCCGCAACGCCTCGATCGTCGACATCGTGTGGGGTCTGGGCTTCGTCACCGTGGCTTGGACGGCGTTCCTTGTTTCCGATGGCGCCGACCCGCGTCGCTGGCTGCTGACGGCACTAACCACGGTCTGGGGGCTGAGGTTGTCCGTCTACCTGGCGATGCGAAACCTCGGCAAGGAGGAGGACTACCGGTATCAGGAAATGAGACGCCGTCACGGTGACCGCTTCGGCCTCGTCAGCCTGGGGACGGTCTTCGGGCTCCAAGGCGCGCTCATGTGGGTGGTCTCGCTCCCCGTGCAGGCCGGCCAGGTTCCGACATCACCACCCACGTTGACTTGGGTGGACTACCTCGGAGCGGGTGTCTGGCTGGTGGGACTGGTGTTCGAATCGGTCGGAGATTGGCAACTGGCCAGGTTCAAGGCCGACCCGGCGAACAAGGGCAAGGTGATGGACCGTGGGCTCTGGCGGTACACCCGCCACCCCAACTATTTCGGTGACTTCATGGTCTGGTGGGGCCTCTACGTGATCGCTCTGGCCACGGGTGTCGCCTGGTGGACGGTCATAGGGCCGGTAGTGATGTCAATCCTGCTCATCCGGGTCTCCGGCAAGGCAATGCTCGAGAAGACCATCGGGAAGCGGCGCCCGGGATACGACGACTACGTCCGTCGCACCAGCGGGTTCTTCCCGATGCCGCCCGGACGAGAGGGCCGGTGACTCCCGGCGTCGCGGCTGCGGTCCGATGCTCACCGATCGGCCGAGGGCCGACCGTTAGTTCCCCGTTCTGCCAAGAGGACTTCGAGCAATTCGACGCCTTCGGCGGCGGTTGCGGCCCATCCATCCGCTCCCATGCTGGTGGCTTCTTCCTGGTTGGTCCCCCGCCCGCCGAGGAGGACCGGGGTGTCCGGCCCAGCGGCGCGGCGTGCCGTTCGAACGGTGGCAGCCAACTGCCTTCGGTTGCTGGACACCACCGCACCTATACCTACCGCCCTCAGCCGATCGACCCGTCCGATGGCAGATGCCAGCGAGTCGAGCGGGACATCGGCCCCGAGATCGATCGGCTCGAATCCGGCCCCGAGTAGGACATCTCCCGCCATGGCGATCCCGAGTCCATGCCTGTCGTTGGGTGGCATCGCCAGCACCACGGAACCGCGTGTCCTGCCCCTGCGCGCAAACCGGGGTCCAAGCCGCCCTATCAGTCGGTGGGCGATGGCTGTGGCCAGATGCTCCTGCCCGGGGTCGATCTCGCCGGCAGCCCATCGATCACCGATCGACCTGAGCGCCGGTCCGAGAGCCTCGGTGTAAATCTCCACTGGTTCGATGCCGCCGGTGAGCGCAGCCTCGACGACCGCCCAGGCGCCGGCCTGGTCGCCACCGAGAAGCCGCGCCTCCATCCGGCTCGCCCAGTCGGCCCGACGACGGGGTGACGTCTCGATGCTTCCGCGTTCGAGAAAGCCGTCGAGGTCGCCCCGGTCTACCTGCCACACCGACCCGACCTTGCTCGCCGGCAACTGCCCGAGCCGCACATAGCGGTATGCCGTCATGTAGTGGACGCCAAGCGTCTGCGCCACTTCCACCAGGCCCAAAACGTCGCCAGACACGTCGGCAGGCTAGGAGCAGAACACATTGAGTGGTAATAGCCCACCGGTCGGTGAGGCCAACGTCGGCGAGAACGCGAAGACGGCCGGTTGCGCTCCGGGCCCGATGACCTAGATTTAGCGCGAATCAAAGGGGGTCACCATGGAGAGCCGAGAGGTCGGCGAGGAGGTTGCCACGATCCCGCAGTGGCGGGCGCTGGCGTCGTGCGCCAGGTACACACCGGAGCTCTTCTTCCCGGCGGGAGAGACCGGGCTGGCCGGAGCGCAGATAGAAATGGCCAAGCGGATCTGCATCGGCTGCCCGGTACGCCAGGAGTGCCTCGACTACGCCCTGGCAAGCAATCAGCGCTTCGGCGTTTGGGGTGGGCTCACCGAGGAGGAACGGCGACCGGTACGTCGCCGCTGGTTGATGGAGACCCGTCGCCTCGTCTCTTGACCGTCTGGATGACTCGATCCACCTCGGCGCACCCGTCGTGGTCCGGGTCCTCCCGCTCAGATCCCTAGATTGCCGGTTGAAGCCCGGAGGTGACGGGTGCCGGTAGTCGATCAGGCGCTCTATGTCGACGGCGAAACGCAGCGAGGAACCGTTCATCCTCGAAGGTGCACGCTTCGCCTGTCGCGACCCGAACGTCTTCGCCTGGATCGGCCTGTTGAGCCGACGGAGGCGGAGTTCGACGCCGTGGCCGCCGAGTTCGACCTCCACGAGCTAGCCGTCGAGGACGGTCACAAGGTCAAGCACCAGCGGCCCAAGCTCGAGATCTACGGCAACACGATGCTGGTAGTGCTCAAGACGGCTCGCTATGTCGACTCAGAGGAAGTGGTCGACTTCGGCGAGATCGCCCTCTACTTGAGCAGGGAGTTCGTCATTGCGGTGCGACACGGGGAAGCCAGTGCACTCCGAGGCGTTCGGAAGCGGATCGAGGATCGCCCCGACCTCCTCGCACTCGGCCCCGGTGCGGTGCTCTACGGGATTCTCGACAAGGTCGTGGACGACTACATGCCGGTGATGGACGGGCTCGACAATGACATCCAGGAAGTCGAGCAGGAGGTCTTCTCGACTGTCGGAGGAGGAGACAACCCAGCCGAACGCATCTACTACCTGAAAAGGGAAGTGCTCGAGTTCGATCGGGCGGCCCATCCCCTACTCGAGCCGCTCGAGCAATTGGCCAAAGGGGACCGGTTCGAGCAGATACCGCAGTCGTTGACTCCTATTTCCGTGACATCGCCGATCACCTGACCCGCGTGGTCGAACAGATCACACAGTTCCGCGACCTGCTCACCTCGATCCTCGAGGCCAACCTCACCCAGGTGAGCGTTCGGCAGAACAACGACATGCGAAAGATCACCGCCTGGGTGGCGATCGTCGCCGTCCCCACCATGCTCGCCGGCATCTGGGGCATGAACTTCGAGTTCATGCCCGAATTGAACTCGCCATTCGGGTACCCGGTGGCTCTGCTCATCATGGCCGCCTCCAGCTTCTTGATATATCGAAAGCTCAAGAAGAGCGGCTGGCTCTAGGAGCCGGTCGGCTTCACGCCAGGTCGTCCAGGTAGAGAGGGAGCATCTGCGCCCAGGTCGGCCAGTCGTGGTCGTGCTCGTGGCCCCAAAGGTCCACACGGCTTGGGATGCTCTTCGACCCGAGAACGTGGGCCATTCTCCAGGTCTCACCTGGGTTCTCCCAACGCCCCCGTCCCGTGGCGAGCACGACGAACCGGCGTCGAAGCTGGTCGAGTTGGTCGCCTTCGAGCCCCGGCAGGAAGTGGAGCGGCGACGAGTAATAGACGTCGTCGCTCCAGGTCCCGTGTAGCCAGGCGCTGAGGTCGTACGTCCCGCTCATCCCGATCGCCGCCCGGAAGGTCCAGGGGTGACGGCACAACGAGGCGACGGCATTGAAGGCGCCGATCGAGGCGCCGGCAGTGATCACCTCGACGCTGTCGTCATTGCAATCGGTGCGTATGGAGGGAACCAGTTCTTCGTGGATGAACCCGTCGAACTGACCCTGCAGCCAGGCGGAGTGCCGCGGGTCGGCGCCCACCAGCCAGGAACGCCCGGCAATGCTGTCGCAGGAATAGACCTTGATTCGCTCTTGATCGATCAAGGGCCAGAGCGCACCGACGAGTCCCATCCGGTCGATCTCGCCGGCGTCACCTCCTGCGGTGGGAAACACCAGGACCGGTGTGCCCCATGAGCCCCACTTGCTCACGGTGACGTGTTGGTCGAGCCGATCCGAGAACCAACCGGTGAATTCGCTCAGGCTTCACCCCGGGCGTGGTCGTCACGCCACTGCTGGATGAGCCCCCAGAAGTGGTCGGTGAACTGATCCCACTCGTGTTCGGGGAAGAGGGCGACGACCTTGGAGCGGACCGCCTGGCGCGCCTCGGAGGTGCCGAAGAACTCGTGGGCCACCTCGTCCAGGTCGGCGAGGGTGGTGTCGCAGAATTCCCAAAAGCGCTCGGTTTCGAACCGGTCCCTGGCGATGACGCCGTAGCCGGCAAGAGCCTCGCGATAGGGCAGACCCTGGTCGGCGAGTTCGAAGTACGGGTCCCAGTCCAGGTTGACTCTCATGGGCCTCTTGGTGATGGCACAGAAGAGCGCCCACCGCACCTTGGCCATCACCAGCCAGGGGAAGTGGTAGTGCAGCGAGGTCACCTGCGAGTCGGGGCAGGCGTTGGCGAAGTCGATGGGCACGAAGCCGCCGTTGGAGCGCAGTGCCTCGCACGAGTTGAAGTCCCATCCGAAGAAGCTGTTGATGGTGAGCGCCATGTCCTCGAGGAGCGAGGCCTCGTCGGCATCCACGAACCCGTAGTCGGTGGAGTACCGCTCGTGGAGCGGCGCTCCCGGGTCATACCGGATGATCCGTGTCTGCGGCCCCACCCCGAGCACCCGGACGAACACGTCCCAGGGCTCGGCGGCTTTCTGGAGATGCATGACCCGGCGGCCCGACTCCTCGTACGCCGCCTGCAGCTGGTCGGAGTTGTCGATCCGGCTCACACCCACCCAGGCGCCCCCGTCGTACGGCTTCATGAAGATCGGGTAGCCCAGCTCCTCGCCAACCTGGCCGAAGGTCGAAAAGCCGGGCGTAGCGCTGCAGGGTCGGCTCTAGGTCGGTGGTGGGCTCGTACTCTTTCGGTGGGACCATCCAGGTGTCGGGGACGGGGAGCCCGAGCCGCATCATCGCCACGTATGAGGTGTGCTTCTCCATCGACCTGGAGCGACCAAGGGTTGTTGAAGACGTAGAGGCCGTCCATCAGAACGGCCTTCTTGATCCACTCCCTGCTGGTGTGGTACCAGTGGGTTAGCCGGTCGAGCACGACGTCGTCGCGCGTGTCCTGCCGAAGATCGAAGGGCTCGATGGTGATCCGCTCCACCTCGATCCGGTGCGTCTCGCCCTCGTGGGCGACGGCTCCGAGCCGGTTGACGATCCCCTCGAAGCAAGCCGGCCAGCAGAGGTCGGCCCCCAACGACAGCCCGATGACCCTGGTCGCATCAGCCATGGTCGAAGGGTACGGCAGTCGACGGGACCGGTGAGTCGCCGAGCTACTCATATGTCAGCCAGAGCGGGCCGGGATAGAGGTAGGACAGCCCTTGTCTCATCCGGTCGCGCCAGTTCTCCCAGTTGTGCCCGTCGCGCGCCTCGGTGAAGAGGACCTCCATGCCCGCCCGCTGCAACATCGGAACCAGCGACCGGTTCTCATAAATCAGTGATTCGTATACGCCACAGCTCACATATACCCGGTCGGCGGGTTGCCCCGGGTCGGACCGGAACCGGTTCATCCAGGTGACTACCGGCTCGAACATGGGGCCTCGCCTCGTCTTCCCGATGTCGGTGAATGCGAACGATCCCGACTGGAGCATGAGCCGGCCCCATGTCCCCGGGTACATCCAGGCGGTGGAGAGCGAGGCGACCGCGCCGAGGCTGGCCCCCATCGAGACCGCGCCCCCCCGGTTCGTCCACCAGCGGATAACGGTCGGCCAGCAAGGGCAGGACCTCCTCGGTGATGTGACGGGCGTGACGGGTGTCGGCGGCGTACTCCTTGAGCCGGTTTCCCGGGTCGGTCAAGGCAACGATTAGCGGAGCCACCTCGAGCCGTGTGATCAGGTTGTCGAGCACGTGCTGGAGTGACGAGTAGCGCAGGTAGTCAGAACCGTCATGGACCATCAGAAGGGGGTACTTCCGCCCGGGGCGAAAGCGCGCCGGCAGGTAGACGAGGACCGTCCTCCTGCTACCGAGCGCGGTGCTGTCGATCTCTAGGTGCTCCATCGATCCGGGTCGGGAATCCGGATCGGCACCGGCCCACTCAGGAGTGCGGTAGCCCTCGGTGGAGCAGACCGAGTTGGCGCCGAAGGGATCGTGCGCCCGCCTGGGGTTGAGCGGGTCGAGAATCGTCTCGCGGTGCCCGTTGCGTGTGACCCCCAGCTTGTATTCGATGCGCGACTCTGCGGGGAGGTCCATCGAGAGGTGCCACACGTTCGTGCCCGTCACGCGATCGAATGGCTGAGTGCCTGGCAGGCCGTAGATCCAGTGGTCCAGATCCACCCTGTCCGCCTCCCCCACGAACACGAAGGTCGTGAGCCCTTCGCCCTGGATTGGAACACCATGTTTTTCGAGGAATCGCAGGAGCGGCGCTTCGCCGCGACGGGCCGCCGCCCTGAGCCGCCGCACGGTTGGGGACATCATGTCGACTGCTCGATCGGTCTCACTGAGCCGTCGGCGCCGATATGCCGCCCACCGTTGTGGAGTGTGACCCTCTCTCCGTCGAGCGCGATCCATTCACCCTCATCGAGAGGAACAGCCATCGCCGGCGCCATCCTTCGAGCGAGCACCGAAGTTCGTGCCGGGTCATCGAGACGGAGCCGCCTCTTGGCGTGGGGGAAAGGCTGCACCGATCGGTACCTGGCGAGCCCATTCTCGAGCACCTCGGTGTTGGCCGCCCCCTGTGGGGGGTTGTCGTGGTAGACGAAGACCCGCCGGGCGAGCGCCATGGCGCCCGCCGACCAGGCGACCACCGGGCCGTCCCCCCAAAGCCCGAGTACGTCGAACAGCCGAAGCCGGTTGAGGACGACGACGACGTGACCTCCGGCGACAGCGAGAAAGGACACACCTCCCAGGACATCGGCCACCTCGGCCCGGTGACGTGCCACCGACGGTCGTTCGGCCAGGCGAACCTGCTCGCCCCATGCCCGGTGAACTGCCTTCAACCTCTCGGCGTGCTCGGTGTCGAGGTCCGTCAATTGGCGGAGGGCGGCATCCCGCTCGGTATCGAGGTCGTCGCTCTCCCCCTGTCGCGCCATCAATTGGCGCGCCGCCTCGAGGGTGTGCCGCAGCCTCACCCGGTGGAGCGACTGGAGCGCCCTCAGCCGGTCCTGGCGGCTCCGGTGGGACTCGGCAAGTCCGGGGTCTTCGGCGAATACCGCCTCGGCCCGGTGGTACAGACCGAGGTTGACCACATCGGTGGCGAGATGCTCACGAAGCTCCGAGTCGGCCGACTCGAGCTCCTGCCAGCCGGCGGTCACCAGCCCCACCGGACCCTCCAGCCCGAGTCGCTCAGCCACCGAGGCAAGGGTTGGCCCGAGACGCTGCGGCCCGAGCAGGACGGTGATCGGCACGCCTGGAGGCTATCGGGGACCGCATGGCAGGAGACTGCAGCCCCGCCGGCAGGGACTTTCGGCCCTATTGGCGAGAAAATCATTAGTCGTTGACTAGACAACTAATGATCGTCGGTTTCAAAAGACGCACCGATCTCGCCCTGGCCGCGCTTCAAGCGCTTGCCAGGGTCGGCGGAAGGGTCACCCGATCCGACCTCGCCGCCGAGACCGGTACCACGCCATCGTTCCTCCCCCAGGTGATGGCACCCATGGTGCAGGCTGGATGGGTCAAGTCGGGGCGCGGCGCCTAACTCTCCGGCGGCCCGCCGCCGGGCGATAGCGTGAATCGGACGAGCGGTGAACTCTCGACCCAGCGGTCTAGGTCGGCTCGGGCGCGGTCGGGGTCGGTGCCCCAGTTCTCGGTGAGCATCCTGAAGAGGATGGCGCCACGCTCCTCCGGATCGCGGATCGGCTCAGCCAGCGCCTCGAGGTCTGCGGTCACACCGCGCTTGAGATGGAGCGTGAACCGTGGGTTTGCCTGCAGATTGGCCAGCCAGTCGCGCTTGAACCCGGGCTTGCCACCGATGTAGTGCTCTCCGTCGAAGGTGTGGAAGAAGATCTCCTTGCGGCGGGGAGCGCCGCTCTGCCTCCCGGTGGTGGTGATGTCGGCGATGCCGCCCTCTTCCAGTGCCTCTGTGATGGTGCTGTCCATTGACCCGGCAACGGTGTGGTGCCGGGGAGTATTCCGGCGGGGCCCTCCCTTGAAGGCCGACCACTACCATCGCCGCTCCGCCGTCCCGGAGCGCCATGTCCGCCACCATCGTTCTCGGTGCCCAATGGGGTGACGAAGGAAAAGGAAAGGTGGTCGACGCTCTAGCCGAGACCGCCGACATGGTCGTCCGCTATCAGGGCGGCAACAACGCAGGCCACACCATCGTCGTCGGCGAGGAGCGCTTCGCCCTCTCCCAGATCCCCAGTGGTGTCATGTATCCGCACTGCACCCCGGTCATCGCCTCGGGGTGCGTCGTAGACCCAAAGGTCCTCCTCGCCGAGATCGATATGTTGACCGAGCGGGGAATCGACCCGAGCCGCCTTCGGGTTTCGGGGAATGCGCACCTGGTGATGCCCTACCACCGCAAGCTCGATGCCGTCATGGAGCGATATCTCGGTCGAAACAAGATCGGGACCACCAAGAAGGGGATCGGCCCGGCCTACACCGACAAGGCGTCGCGCACCGGCATCCGCATCCAGGACCTCTTCGACCCGAGCATCTTCCGAGACAAGCTCGATACGGCGCTGACCGAGAAGAACAAGATCCTCTCCAGGGTCTACAACCAACTCCCGATGGAGGCGGCGCCCATCGCCACCGAGTACCTCGGATACGCGGAGAGGTTGTTGCCCTATGTCAGCGACACGTCACTGCTCGTCTGGGAGAAACTCAGCGATGGAGGCGATGTCGTTTTCGAAGGCGCCCAAGCCACGTTGCTCGACATCGATCACGGGACGTATCCGTTCGTCACCTCGAGCAACCCGACAGCCGGGGGCGCGCTGACCGGAACCGGTATCGGCCCGAAGGCGATCGACAGGGTCATTGGCGTGACCAAGGCGTACATCTCACGGGTGGGGACCGGCCCATTCCCAACCGAACTCGACGACGAGGTCGGCGACGCCATGGTCGAGTTGGGCGGGGAGTACGGGACGGTGACGGGTCGCCGCAGACGTTGTGGCTGGCTCGATCTGGTGGCTCTGCGCTATGCGGCCAGGATCAACGGGCTCACCGGGCTCTTCCTGACCAAGCTCGACATCCTCAGCCACTTCGAAACGCTCCGTGTGTCCGTCGCCTATACATCGCTCGGCGAGCGATACACCGAGTTCCCCAGACAGCAGCGGGTCCTCTACAACTGCGTCCCCGTGTACGAGGAACTCCCCGGTTGGTCGAGCGACATCAGCGGGGCGCGCACCTACGACGACCTCCCCAAGGAGGCGCGTCAGTACGTCGAGTTCATCGAGGACCGTGTCGGGGTCCCGGTCGAATGGGTCTCCGTCGGCCCCGAGCGGCAGCAGATGATCTCCAGGCCATGAAGGCGCTTCTCGTCGGTGGTGGTGGGCACGGCACGCGCTGGCGTGGACGATGCACCGGTCAACAGTCGATCTCCTGCTCCTGCCGGGGAACCCGGGGATGTCCACCCTCGGTGCGCGGATCGAGGGCGTCGAACCCACCGACGTAGGAGCCGTGGCCGCAGTGGCCGCCGCCCAGCGGGTGGATCTGGTGGTGATAGGCCCGGAAGCGCCGCTGGCCGCCGGGCTGACCGATGCATTGGCATCCCGTGGTATCCCGGTCTTCGGTCCGACCCGGGCAGCGGCCCGTCTCGAGTCGTCGAAGTCTTATGCCAAGGAGGTCATGCGACGAGCAGGAGTGCCCACTGCGGCGGCTGCCGTCTTCGACGAGGCCGGCGCGGCACACGATTACCTTCGGGGCAGCACCGGCCCTTATGTGGTCAAGGCCGACGGGCTTGCCGCCGGCAAGGGTGTCCTCGTTACCGATGAGGTCGAAGCGGCCCACCTCTGGGTGGATCGCTGCTTCGGCGGCGACTTCGGCTCGGCGGGTAGCACCGTCCTGATCGAGGATTTCCTCTCCGGCCCGGAGGTCTCGGTCTTCGCCTTGTGTGCCGGCACCGAGGCGGTCGCGCTGGCGCCGGCTCGCGACCACAAGAGACTGCTCGACGGCGACCTGGGGCCGAATACGGGGGGCATGGGCGCCTTCTCCCCGGTCGACGACCTCCCGAACGGATTGGTTGACGATGTCCGTGACAACGTCGTCCTCCCCGTCCTGGCGGCGATGGAGGAGCTTGGCGACTCCTACACCGGCTTCCTTTATGCGGGACTGGTCTTGACGGAAGTCGGTCCCCAGGTACTCGAGTTCAACTGCCGGCTCGGGGACCCCGAGGCTCAGGTGGTTCTCCCTCGGTTGGAAGACGACCTGGTCGGGGTGATGCTCGCCGCACTCGACGAGAACCTCCCCGGGATGCTGCGGTGGTCGCGGCGCGCCGCGGTAGACGTGGTGCTCGCCGCAGCCGGTTACCCCGAGCGCCCCCGCACCGGTGATCGGATACGCGGGACCGATGCCGCCGCCGACCTCGCGGATGTCCTCATCTTCCACGCCGCGACGGCGGGAGACGCCACACGGCCGCTCACGGCAGGTGGGCGGGTGCTCAACATCGTCGGGTTGGGCGATGACCTGGCAACCGCCCGTCGACGCGCCTACGAGGCGGTGGACCTGGTCAGTTTTCCCGGGATGAGCTACCGCACCGATATCGGGGCACAGGCATCTCCCGGCGTCGAGACCGGTACCGTGCCCACGCCACAGCAGAGGAGTGTGATCGCTTGACCTCCGAAAAGAGCGGCCGGGGACGCGTCGCCATCCTCATGGGCTCTGGATCGGACCGCCCGGTGATGCAGCGAGCCGCGGATACGCTCGAGAAGTTCGGGATAGACCACATGACCAGGGTGTTGTCAGCCCACAAGACCCCCGATGAGGCCTTCGCCTTTGCCACATCGGCCGCCGATGAAGGCTTCAAGGTGATCATCGCCGGGGCCGGCAAGGCGGCCCACCTTGCGGGTGTCATGGCCGCCAAGTCGACTCTTCCCGTGATCGGGGTTCCGCTCGCCGCGTCCCTCGACGGCTTGGATTCGCTGCTTGCCACCGTCCAGATGCCAACCGGCGTCCCGGTGGCAACGGTGGCGATCGACGGTGCGGTCAACGCTGCCTTGCTGGCCGTTGCCATCCTCGCCTTGTCGGATGATGATTTGGCCGCCTCACTGACCGCATACCGCGCCGACCTCGCCGAGGCGACGCTGCAGGGGTGAGTGTCAGGGTCGGGGGAGGACCCGGCCCTACCCTGGCTCGGGTGAGGCTGCGACGGAAGGTTCTGATCGCCCTCGTGACGCTGGTGGCGTGCAACCCAGGTGGCGCCGTCATCACGTCCACTACAGCATCGACGGTCACGACCTCGTCCACCTCGCCTCCGACCACGGTCGCGGCCACTGCGCCCCCAACCACGGTTGCACCGTCTACCACCACCGAACCACCACCCACGGCTTGTCAGGCATTGCGGGTATTGCTCGACCAAGCCGAGCGGGTGACCGATATACGCACCCGCCAACTGGCCGGCGCGGGTGGTGAGACACCGCCCACACCAGAAGCCCGGCTGCTCAACAGATTTGCCTCGGCCTATCGGATCCTGGGCGACTCCACCTCGGGACCGACGGCTCGCAACATCAGGTTCGCCCGGGTGGGCCCGCTGGAACGGGCAGTCCGATGGATGGTGACCACCGAGGGCAGGCTCGATCCAGAGGCGTCGGGATCGTCTCGATACCTCGCTGCCACGCTCCCCGCGGTGGAGTTGGCCGCTGTCCCCCTGCTCCCTCGTCGAGCGCAACATATGCTCGGAGCATGCCGCGGTGTGGACACCGATCCGACAGCAACCGTCCTCAGCGTCGGGATCGAGCCGGTCGGACGAAGCCTGGTCCCGGGCAGTGCCGTCCTCACGGAGATCGACGAGGCCCTCGACGGATTCACCGATCCATCGGTCCTGGACGCACTGCCCCGCCGATGCCGTGATCTCGCTCCGGATCTCGAGGACGCCTACGCCACGACGATCGGAGCGCCGCGTGTCTATGCCGAGGTCAGCGGTGAGGTTCTCGCCTGGGCCGGACTGCTCTGCGAGTTCGGCCCGCCGGCTGACGATGAAAACGCAACGGTCGCCCATGTCCGGCTGCTCTCCGGACCGGACTGGTTCGCAAGGAACTTCTCGGGGTCCGACCGGTCTCAATCGCTGCCCGGAGCATTGGTTCGGACGACCTCCAGTCCGATCTGGCAGGACCGGCTCACCAGGGGCGAGACCTGGCTGGTGGCGGCAGCGCGCGACCGGGTGACCGGGGCCGTGGTTGCGGTTGCCGTCCCCCGACGTCTCGGAGCCCAGGTGCGGGATGCGGCACTGATCGAGGTGATCGAGAATCTCAGCGATTAGCGGTCACGAGACGGCGCGGCGCAAGTCGGCGCTCAGGTTCCCCTTCCGGCCGACCACCACCTCGCCCATTCCCAGCCACTTCGCCATTTCCCCCAACTCAACTGCCAGGTCGGGAGCGATGGCAGCACCGTCCACGCTCGTCTCACGGTGTGCCGCCCTGGCGAGCAGTTGGCCGGCGGCGCGGTCGGCCTTGAGGTCCACCCGGGCGACTAGCTGGTCGCCGAGGAGGAACGGGAGTACGTAGTAACCGAACCGACGCTGTGGTTCGGGTACGTATATCTCGATTCGATAGTGGTAGTCGAAGAGCCGCTCGGTTCGCGGGCGGAACCAGACGAGCGGGTCGAAAGGGGCCAGCAGTGCCCTGGCGTCCACCCGCCGCTTGAGCGGGATCTCAGGGTCCAGGTAGGCGGGCTCGGTCCATCCTTCGACCGAGACCTCGGTTAGCCGCCCGGAATCAGCCAGCGCAGCCAGTTGGCGACGTGCCGGGGCGAGCGGGATGCGGTGGTAATCGGCCAGGTCGGCAGCGGTGCCGATCCCGTGCGATCTGGCGGCGATGAGGAGGAGACGCCGGTGCGCCTCCTCCTTGGAAAGCGGCTCCTGGGCGAGGATCTCGGGTGGTATGACCCGCTCGGTGAGGTCATAGCGACGGACGAAGTTGACCCGGTCGGCAACCGAGAGCCGGCCGGCAAAGAAGTGCGACTCGAGGGCCAGCTTGGTATCGCTCCAGTCCCACCATGGTCCTCTGGCCCGCTCGGCGCCATCCAGGTCGGCCGCCGTCACCGGTCCTCGGGCGGCTACCTCCTCCAGCACCGAGCTCAACAGACCGGGTCGCTCCCGTTCCAAGCGACCGCCTCCCTCCCGGCTGTAGGTCTCCATGCGGTAGACGTACAAGGGCCATTGCTCCACGGGGATCAGAGACGCAACGTGGCCCCAGTACTCGAACAAACCTCGGCGGCGGTAGGCGTAGTCGTCGAGCATCGCCATCGGGTAGGAGCCGAGACGCGAGAAGAGGGGCAGATAGTGGGCTCTGGCCAGCACATTCACCGAGTCGATCTGAAAAAGCCCTACCTGCCCCAGCACCCGGCGGATGTGGCGAGCGTCCACCCGGCCAGGTGGCCGGGGGTCGGCCAGACCCTGAGCTGTGATGGCGATGCGACGCGCCTGAGCCAGTGTCAGATTCATGGCGCCACGACTCTATATCCGGGATCGATTGCGGACAGCTGGCCCACCGGTCAGGACCGCTGCCAGGGAATGACGAGGCGCTCCAGCCATGAGACCAGAGCCACGAAGCCGACTCCGAGCAGGGCCAACACGGCGATGATGGCGAACACCTCGTCGGTGTCGAGCGCCCGTTGCTCGAGCAGCAATAGGTATCCCAGCCCCGCCCTGGCACCGACCCACTCGCCGAACACGGCACCGAGAACGGCGAGCGCAGCCGCCACCTTGGCACCGGAGAAGATGAATGGAAGTGCCGACGGGATCCGCACCTCGCGGGTGATCGTTGCATCTTCCGCACCGAAGCTGCGCATCAACCGCACCAGGTCCTCGTCCACCGAGGCGAAGCCGTCGGCGGTGGCAACGGCCACAGGGAAGAACGTGATCAGCGCCACCACCAACAGCTTGGGGAGTATCGAGAACCCGAACCAGATGACCAGCACGGCAGCGATCGCCGGGATGGGAACCGTCTGGCTGGCCACCAGCCACGGGTAGAGGGCACGCCGCGCCAATGCCCACGACCCGACGACCACCCCGATGAGAGCGCCCAACAGAGCACCCAGTATGAACCCGAGGATCATCTCGGCGGCGGTGACCGCGGCGTTGGCCAGCAGCGTCCCCGGCTGGCGCGCCAAGGCAGCACCCACATCGATGGGTGAAGGGATGATCCGAGGGTCGGCACCCGTGACGTCGGTGACCAGTTGCCACAGAATCAGCATGAGCACGGCGAAACCGATCGGTGCTGCGACCGGCGACAGCCGGCGATCAGGCACTCTCGGGCGTCCCGGTTTGGAGATGCCGCAGTGCTACTGCCTTGAGCACCGCAAATTGCCGAGAGAGGACCGCTTCGTATGGCCGCGGTCGGGGCAGGTCGACGTCGAGTACGACCGCCACCGAGGCGGGACGCTCGGTGAGCACGTAGACCCGATCACCCAATCGGATCGCCTCATCGACATCGTGGGTCACGAACAGGATGGCCGACTCGGTCTCTCGCCATACATCGAGCAGCCAAGATTGCATGCGCAACCGCGTCAGGCTGTCGAGACTGCCAAACGGCTCGTCGAGCAGGAGCAGGTCGTTCCCAGCCAGATAGGTGCGGGCCAGCGCCGCTCGCTGCCTCATTCCCCCAGACAGCATGCGCGGGTAGAGATCGGCGAAGTCGCTCAACCCGAAGCGGGATAGCACCGCAGACGCCTCAGACCTGGCCTGATGCCTGGCCTCACCTCTAGCGACCTTGCCCACCGCCACGTTGTCCACGACCGTCTTCCATGGCATCAGCAGGTCCTTTTGCGGCATGTACCCGCAGCGGCCGGCCCGGCGGTCAGCGTCTCCGTCGATGAGCACCTCACCCGAGGTCGGGTCCTCCAGACCGGCGACGATGTCGAAGAGGGTCGACTTGCCGCACCCGCTGGGACCGAGGAGTGTGACGAACTGTCGTCTCTCGACGGCGAGATCGATCCCGTCGAGGACCTCGATGGTTCCCTGCTTGGTCGGGAAGGTCTTACCGAGGGCCCGCACCTCGATCCGTGGTGTCACGGCAGGAACGAGGGGTCTACGAGGTCCTCTGGAACCCGGTCGAGCACACCGACCTCGGCTGCCCACTCCAGATACCGGGCGATGCCATCCTCGGTGATGACGCCGTAGTCCCCCTCCGCGCCGAGGAAGTGCGGCGCCACCTTGTCGAATTCGGCGCGGGCAAAGACAGGGTCGACACCCTCGGCAAGGCTGGTGAGGTGCCCCACTGCGGCCTCAGGGTCGTCGATGGCGAATAGATAGCCCTCCTCCATCGCCCGGGCGAAACCCTCGAGGATTCGGCGTTCGATGGTCTCACCCTTGGCGAAGAGGACCAACTCGGGGTAGGAGGGCGCACCGTATTCGTCCGGCCGGAAGACCACCGGCCGCTCACCCTCGAGTTCGAGAGCCACCGCCTCCGAGCTCCAGAACCCGAAGGCGGCGTCCACCGAGCCAGAGACGAGGTTGGGCACGGCGTCGAACCCGATGGTGATGAGATCGGCTCCGTCCGGGTCGATGCCGGCCCCTTCGAGGATCATCCGGGTGACCGCCTCGTCGGACGGCGCGCCGGTGACGCCGATGGTCCCGCCCTCCAATTGGCTCGGATCGGTGATCCCGATGTCCTCAGTGCTGAGAAGCGCTCCGAGCGGGACCTGTTCCAGCGCCATGAACACCACAACGTCCTCGCCGTCGGCCCGCAGTTGGGCCACGTCGGGCAACGGCGCGATCCCTATGTCGGCTCGCCCGGAGAGAATCAACCGCAACGTGTCGGCGGCCGATGCCGGCGTCTGGATCTCGACAGCGAGGCCCTCCTCTGCGAAAAGGCGCTCACCTTCGGCGGCGTAGATCCCGCTGTGTATCCCCCCTGGGAGGAAATCGAGCACCAGCACCACCGGGTCATCGGTCTGGGGGTCGGTGGTGCAGGCGAATGCGGCCATCCCGAGAAGGAAAACGGCCAGCGTCCTCGGAGCCCGCAACTTTGCATCCATAGCTTCGGACCATCATCGTCACCGAGGGTCACCCTTATCATCATCGGTTGTGATCCCCCGCTACTCGCTCCCCGAGATGAGCGCGATCTGGTCGGAGGAACGGAAGCTCTCCCTCTGGACCGAGGTAGAGACCCTTGCCCTCGAGGCCTGGGTCCGGATGGGGGTCGCCCCTGAGTCGGCGGTTGACGCCCTCCGCCAAGCACCACCCATCGATGCGGAGACGGTGGCGGAACGCGAGCGGGTCACGAATCACGATCTCGCTGCATTCGTTGACGTGCTCAGCGCATCGATGACCGAGGGCGGTCCGTGGGTCCACCATGGGCTCACATCGTCGGACGTGCTCGATACCGCCGGCGCGGTCCAGTTGCGCGACGCGGGAAACCTGCTCTTGAGCCGGGTCGAGCGACTCTTCGAGGTGGTGAAGGGGAGGGCGCTGGAGAACCGCGCGACGTTGATGGTCGGCCGGACCCACGGGATTTGGGCGGAGCCCACCACCATGGGGCTCAAGCTGGCATCGTGGGCTTTCGAGTTGGCCCGCGACCACGCCCGGCTCACTGCGGCGACGAGGTCTGTGGCGGTCGGCAAGGTGAGTGGAGCCGTCGGCACCTACGCCCATCTCCCACCCGAGGTGGAGCAGCACGTGTGCTCCGGACTCGACCTCGTTCCCGAACCGGCCGCCACCCAGGTGGTGGCTCGCGACCGCCACGCCCAGTTCCTCTCCACCCTGGCCCTTGTTGGCGCCTCCCTGGAGCGCTTCGCCACCGAGATCCGCCATCTGCAGCGCAGCGAGGTCGGGGAGGCGGGCGAGCCTTTCCGCTCCGGACAGAAGGGGTCATCGGCGATGCCGCACAAGCGGAATCCGATCGTCTCCGAGAGGATGGCGGGGCTGGCCAGGCTGCTCCGCGGCTACGCCCAGGTCGGTTTGGAGAACGTCGCCCTGTGGCACGAGCGCGACATCTCGCACTCTTCAGCCGAGCGGGTAGCGCTCCCCGACGCCTGCCTGGCACTCGACTACGCCCTCGTCACCTTCACCAAGGTGGTCGAGGGCCTCGAACTGGACGTCGGGAGGATGGCGGCCAACCTCGAGGCCACCAGAGGTCTCGTGTTCAGCCAGTCCGTGCTCCTGGCTCTGGTCGGCAACGGCTGGACCCGCCAGGATGCGTACCGCCTGGTCCAGCGCAATGCGATGCGCGCCTGGGACGAGGGCCACAATCTCGCCGACCTGCTCGCCGAGGACCCCGAAATGGACCTCTCGAGCGAACAACTCACCGCCTGCTTCCAGCCGGGCAGGATGCTGGAGCACTCAGCCGTGATCTTCGAGCGGTTGGAGAAGCTGGTCTTGAGTAATGAGTAGTGAGTAACGAGAACCCAATACCCACTACCCATTACGCACTACCCGCTACTCACTCACCAACATGGCGGCGCCTCTGACGCCGCTCGAGTCGCCGTGGTGGTTGGGGACGAGTCTGGTGCTGACCCGGTCCGAGAAGACGTACTGACCCCACTCCCGGGGGACCGCCTCGTAGAGCACCGACACGTTGGACAAACCTCCCCCGAGGACGATCACCTCTGGGTCGAGGACGTTGATGATGGTCGCCAGCGATCGGGCCAGACGGTCGATGTAGCGGTCGACGGATGCCGCGGCATCGGGACTCCCTTCTCCGGCGAGGCTGAGCAACTCGGGCGGCTCGACCGAGGCACCGGTGGCGCGGAGATGATCGGCGGCCAGACCCGGTCCCGAGAGCCAGGTCTCGATGCAACCGCGCTTCCCGCAATAGCAGGGTGGTCCCGGTCGCTCCCCGTCGGCCGGCCACGGCAGCGGGTTGTGCCCCCACTCCCCGGCGATGGCGTTGGGTCCTTCGACCAGACTTCCCCGCACCACCACGCCGCCCCCGACCCCGGTGCCGATGATCACCCCGAACACCGATGAGGCACCGGCCGCGGCACCGTCGGTCGACTCGGACAGGACGAAGCAGTCGGCGTCGTTGCGGAGGACGACCGGGCGATCGAGACGCTCGGTCAGGTCGAGGTGGAGGGGTTTCCCTATGAGCGCCGTTGAGTTGGCGTTCTTGACCAGGCCGGTCGCCGGTGACACCACTCCGGGGTGTCCCACCCCCACGGTGTCGAGCACGGGCCCCTTGGCGGCGGCTGCGGCATCCACCTGGGCCACCAGATCGGCGACGGTCTCGACGATCGCCTCGTAGGAGCCCGATGGAGTGGCCGCCCGCAGCCGGACCACGGCGCTTCCGGCGTCGTCGAGGGCGACACCTTCGATCTTGGTGCCACCCATGTCGATCCCCAGCCGAGCCGCCACGAGCGCTCAAGCTACCGGGAGATGTTCAGCGCGCCGCCGGTGGGTAAATCTCGGCGAGCGCCGAGTTGAAGGTCTCTGTCGGGAGGAGCACCGCCGCCCCGGCGGCCGTCCGGTAGTCGGCGAAGGAAAGTGCGACACGGCTGACGTCCTCTGGCTGAATATCGCGGTGCTGCCAGGCGATGCCGAGCGCCTCGGTGATGGAGAACCCTGCATCGAGCTTCACCGCCTCGGCGATCTCCTGAGTGACGCTGGTAAACGACCCGAGCGAGGAGAATGAAGCCACCCTCCCGGCAACTTTGAAGAGCAGTTCTTGCTGCTTCTGTTGGCGGGTGAAGTCATTGCCGGCGACGATTCGCCACACGCCGTCCTGCTGCTCTTCGGTGGTGCGCGAACGCGCCCAGGCGAGGGCCAGCTCACCGTTGGCCTGGTGGCAGCCTGGGGCAAGTTCGAAATGGGCCTTCTCGTCGCGTGTCGGGGCCTCGACGCACAACTCGACACCACCCAAGGCGTCGATGATGCTGGCGAACCCGTCGAAGTCCGCCCTGACGAGGTGGTCCACCCCGATCCCGGTGTACTGCTGCACGGCCAAGGCCAGAAGCTCGCTACCGGTGGCGTAGCCGGGGCATCCCGTCAGCGTCGAATTGATCCGGTCGTTCACCCCAGTGCAGGGGTTTGTCATGTAAAGATCGCGGGGGATCGAGGCGAGGATCGGATCGGACCCGTCGCTCGGAACCAGGGCGAGGATGATGGCGTCCGCCCGCTCTCCGCTCAGATCGCTCCCCACCAGCAGGTAGGCATCGAACATGGCGTCGGGTATTGGGGGGCTCTCGGCGTGCTCGATCTGCTGGGGCACGAGTTCGAAGGGACGCTGCACTCCGGAGAGGACATCGACCAGGTAGATCGCCTCGGCGGCTCGGGTGAGTTGGCGCTCGTAGGCGCCGCTCACCGTCGGCACCGGCCCCGATGTCGTCGCCACGCTGTCGGCGGCGGGTGGGCGGAGAGGGGCCACGTCCGCCCCCTCGGTGCGGGTGGCGATTGCCTCGCCTGCAGCAGCGGGGTCGAACTGCTCGGTCTCGATCGTCTGATAGGTCCGCCACACCTGAATCCCCACCACCGCGGCAACCACCACGATCGCGATGCCCGCGCCAAGCAGGATCCTCTTGAGCAGACGACGTCGAGTGGGAACCGGGGCGGCGTGCAAGGGGTCTCCAGAGCGGACCCGGAATGCTAGAGGGATGCCGGGTGACCGATGATCAGCCGGTGCGGAACACGGTCCCGGTGAACGCCCCGCAGACCCGCCCATCGCCACGGCGAACCGTGACCCGGTAGGTGGCCAGCCGTTTCCCCACCGCTTCCTCCACCACAGTCGCCTCGAGGGTCTCGCCCGGCGACGAGGACGCGGTCACCGCCAGATGGGTGTCAACCGCCACCGCCGGCCCGGCGACATTCGAAGCAAGGCTTAGGGCACAGTCGGCCAGCGAGAACACCGCCCCGCCATGTGTCGAACCGGTGAAGTTGGCGAGATCGGACCGGACGTCCATCCGGAGCACGATCGAGGAGTCGTCCACCGACACCAACTCGATGCCGAGCAGGGCGGCATAGGGATCGTCCGACAGCAGGCTCTCCACCCGTCGACTCCTGTCAGTGGCGCCTGTCTCGGACATTCATCGAGGCTATCGCCGCCCGCACCTGGTGTGGAGGCGGTGCGACACTCCCTCGCTACCATCGCAAGGCGTGGTGTCACTGCCTCATGTGGCGTCGGGGAAGGTCCGGGAGATCTACGAGATCGACCGGGATCGCCTGCTGTTCGTGGCGACCGACCGGGTATCGGCGTACGACGTGGTGCTGCCCGACCTGATCCCCTCAAAGGGGGCGGTGCTCACCCACCTCTCCGTCTTCTGGTTCGACCTGCTCGATACGCCCCACCACATGCTTACGACCGAGCTCGACGGTCTCGAACTCAGCGAGGAGGAACGGTCTGACCTCGCCGGCCGAGCCATGGTCGTGCGACGGGCCGATGTGGTGCCGCTGGAGTGCGTGGTGCGCGGCTACCTCTACGGATCCTCGTGGCGGGAGTACCGCGATGGCGGCGGTCCAACGACCGAGCATCTTCCGGACGGGCTGCGGTTGGCGGACCGTCTCGACGAGCCGATCTTCACACCGGCGACCAAGGCGGCAACCGGACACGACGAGAACCTCACCGAGGAGGGGGCACGAAACCTCGTCGGAAACGACCTCTACGAGGAACTGCGCAAGCTCTCCGTGGACATCTACCTGGCCGGCGCCGCCTATGCCGCCGACCGTGGTGTGATCCTCGCCGACACCAAGTTCGAGTTCGGCTTCGCCCGCGACGGCTCCGGTGAGTTGATGCTGGTAGACGAGGTGCTCACCCCGGATTCGTCGAGGTATTGGCCGATGGACGCCTGGTCGCCGGGGAACGACGTGCCCTCCTTCGACAAACAACCGCTGCGGGATTGGCTCGATGCCTCCGGATGGGACCACACCCCCCCGGCGCCCTCCCTGCCGCCCGAGGTGGTCTCCGAGACCTCGGAGCGCTACCTCGAGGCGTATCGGCGAATCACCGGCCGATCCCTCCACAGCCCGGATCCGTCTTGAGGGTCGAGGTGACGGTCACGCGCCGGGCGGACATCGCCGACCCCCAGGGCACCACGATCGCCCGCGCTCTCCATCAACTCGGATTTGACGAGGTTTCGGCGGTGCGGGTGGACAAGCTGATCACCCTCGACGTACAGGATCAAGATCGGGAGGCACTGTCGGCTCGGGTCGATGAAATGTGCCGGCGCCTGCTGGCCAATCCCGTGCTCGAGGACTTCACAGTCGAGGTTGTGGAGTGACCGCCCGGACAGCCGTCATCCTCTTCCCGGGGACCAACTGCGAGCGGGATGTGGTCCGCGCCCTTCGGGCTCTGGGAGGAGATGCTGAGCTCGTGTGGCACGGTGACCAGGACCTGGGAGGTGCCGATGGGGTGATACTGCCCGGAGGCTTCGCCCATGGCGACTACCTCCGCACCGGGGCAATAGCCCGCATCTCACCCGTCATGGCCGAGGTGGAGAGGGGTGCCGCCAGGGGCTCGCCGGTGCTCGGCATCTGCAACGGGTTCCAGGTTCTGTGCGAGGCGGGGCTCCTCCCCGGGGCACTGATCGCCAATCGCGACCTGCGCTTCATTTGCCGCTTCGTCGAGGTGGAGATCGCCGACAACACAACCATCCTCACCTCGGATTGCGAGGTGGGAGATCGGGTCCGCATCCCGCTCAATTCATACGAGGGAGCCTGGGTTGACCCCGAGGGGCCGGGGCGCGTGGTCATGCGCTACACCGACGATCCCAACGGGTCGCAACTTGCCGCGGCCGCTGTTGCCAACGAGGCGGGCAACGTCGTAGGGGTGATGCCCCACCCGGAGCGGGCAGTGCTCGACCGGTCGGAGACCGGCGGTGTCAGGCTCCTCGAGAGCTTCCTCGGCGCCTGCGAGTCAGGCGCAATGCAGCGAGCTTCGTGAACACCGGCCCAAACACAGCCGGCCAGATACAGCCGGCCCAGATACAGCCGGCCCAGACAGCGCCGACTCGGACCTCGATCCTTCCCCAGCTCACCGCGTTCTCGGGTTGAGCGACGAGGAGTTGGGCGACATCTTCAACCGGCTGGGGCGCGAACCCTCGGTGGCCGAGCTTGCCATGTTCTCGGTCATGTGGTCGGAGCACTGCTCTTACAAGTCATCGCGTGCGCACCTGGGGCGCTTGCCATCGACCGCCCCCTGGGTCGTGGTGGGGCCTGGCGAGAACGCCGGCGTCGTAGACCTCGGTGACGGGTGGCTGGCTGCGATTCGGATCGAGAGCCACAACCATCCGTCCTTCGTCGAGCCACACCAGGGCGCCGCCACCGGCGTGGGTGGCATCCTGCGCGATGTGTTCACCATGGGTGCCCGTCCGGTGGCCCTCTGGGACTCGATCCGCTTCGGCCCGCTCGACGACCCGCTCAACCGCTACCTGTTCACCGGAGTCGTAGGCGGGATCGCCGCCTATGGAAACGCGGTGGGGGTTCCGACCGTCGGCGGCGAGGTGGCATTCGAGGATTGTTACTCGGGCAACCCACTGGTGAACGTGATGTGCCTCGGCGTCATGAGACGCGACCAATTGGTTCTGGGGACCGCCGGGTCCCCCGGGTCGGTGGCTGTCCTGCTCGGAGCGTCCACCGGGCGCGACGGCATCGGTGGGGCATCGGTGCTGGCATCGACCGGGTTCGACGAGGACAGCGGGTCGAAGCGCCCTTCGGTCCAGGTGGGCGATCCCTTCGAGGAGAAGAAGCTGATCGAGGCCTGCCTCGAGCTGTATCGCCGGCGGCTCGTGGTGGGGGTGCAGGACCTGGGTGCAGCCGGGCTGTCGTGTGCCGCCGCGGAGCCGGCGGCTCGGGCCGGGGTGGGGCTCGACCTCGACCTCGACCGGGTGCATGTGCGCGAACGCGGGATGACCGCCGCCGAACTCCTCATGTCGGAGTCGCAGGAGAGGATGATGGCCTTCGTGCTCCCCGAGCGGGTCCCCGAGGTCCTCGAGGTTGCCGCCCGCTGGGAGATCGATGCCTCGGTCGTGGGCACCGTCCGGGCGGGCGGCATGGTCCGGGTCAGCCATGGTGGGGAGGTCGTCGCCGAGGTACCGGCCGAGTCTCTGGCCACCGGACCCCGATACGTCCGGCCCGCCGGTGAGCCATGGTGGCTCGAGGACAGGTGGGGCAGCAACTACCGGTACCTCCGCCCACCCGACCCTGCGAGGGCCTTGCTCGCTCTGCTCGACGACCCGGCTATTGCCGACCGCAGTTGGGTCTACGAGCAGTACGACCACATGCTCTTCCTCGACACCGCGGTCGGCCCGGGTCACGGCGCCACGCTGCTCGCGCTCGGCGAGACCGGCAAGGGTGTTGCGGTCTCGGTGGATGGCAACGGCAGGCTGTGCGCCCTCGACCCGCGCCGCGGCGCCGCCCGGCTTGTCTACGAGGCTGCGCTCAACGTCGCCATGGTCGGGGCGCGACCACTGGCCGTGGTCGACAACCTCAATTTCGGCAACCCGGAGCGCTCCGAGGTGATGTGGCAGTTCATCGAGACCATCGAAGGCATCGCCACGGCGTGCGAGGCGTTGGCTGTCCCGGTTGTGGGAGGCAACGTCTCTTTCTACAACGAGACCGACGGGCAGGACATCGATCCGACGCCGGTGGTCGGGCTGCTCGGGATTGTCGAACCTTTTCCTTCGAGCCCGCCCCGCCTCGACAAGGCCAGTGAGGGCATGGAACTGTGGCTGCTGGGTCCGCCCGCCGGGCGGGGACTCGCCGGCAGCAGCCTGGAGAAGGTGCTGTTCGGCCATGTCGGGGGAAGGCCCACCGCGCCGGACCCGACCGCCGCCCGTGCCGTGGTTGCACTGGCGAGGCGGCTTGCAGATGCCGGGTTCGCCTCTGTCCTCCAGGATGTCTCCGACGGCGGGCTGGGGATGGCTGTGGCGGAGGTTTGCATCAGATCCTCGATCGGGACCACGGTGGAATGCCCGGATTTCGAGTCGCTCTTCAGCGAGGATCCTCACCGGTTTGTCGCCGCCATCACGCCTGGATACGGAGATGCCCTGGCGGCGGCGGCCGGCGAGATGGGCGTGGCCGCCTCGCGCATCGGCCGGTTCGGGGGCGATGCGATCGCCCTCCAGGTCGGTTCGTCGGTGTCCGCCATTCCGCTGGAAACCGCCATCCGGACCTGGCGGGATGCCATCCCCCGCCGACTCGCCGGCTGACACGAGGAGCCCCGATCGCATGGCGGGTTGCCCGTACGGCTCCCTCCTACACTGGCCGCAATGGTGCAAGCGATCCCGACCGACGACCGACCCGGTGAGGCTTGTGGGGTATTCGCCATATATGCCCCCAACCAGCGAGCTGCCCACCTCATCTACTTCGGGTTGTTCGCCCTCCAGCACCGCGGTCAGGAGTCGGCGGGCATGTCGGTTTCCGATGGAGAGACCGTCACCGTCCTCAAGGACCTCGGACTGGTGGCCCAGGTCTTCGACGAGCGATCGCTGTCGGCGCTCGTTGGTCACCTCGGCATCGGGCACACTCGCTACTCGACGACGGGGTCAAACCTCTGGGAGAACTCGCAGCCTGCGTACCGGCAGGTCGGCAGTGTCGGCGTTGCGTTGGGTCACAACGGGAACCTGACCAACACCGCCCGATTGGCATCGATGAACCCCGATTGCCCCGGGACCACCGACTCGGAGTTGATGCTCGATGCCATCGCCGCCGCCGTAGAGGACGACCGCTCCGACGGCAGGGGCCTGGAGAGCGCCTTGTTCGCCACCCTCCCGATGTTCGAGGGTGCCTTCTCGCTCGTCGTGATGGACCAGGGTCGGATCATCGGAGTGCGGGACCCTCACGGGTTCCGGCCACTTTGCCTGGGACGGCTCGCCGAGGACGGTTGGGTCCTCGCCTCGGAGACCGCCGCCCTCGACCTGGTCGGAGCCAGCTTCGTGCGCGAGGTCGCGCCGGGCGAGATGGTGGTGATCGACGCCACCGGCATCAGGAGCCTGCGACCGTTCGAGACTTGCGAGCCACGGTTGTGCCTCTTCGAGTTCGTCTATTTCGCCCGGCCGGATTCGCTGCTCTACGGCCAATCGGTCCAGGCGAGCCGGCAGCGGATGGGGCGGCGACTCGCCGAGGAGGCACCGGCCGAAGCCGACGCGGTGGTGCCGGTTCCCGAATCGGGCATCCCAGCTGCACAGGGCTTCGCCGCCCACAGCGGGATCCCGTATACCGACGGGTTGGTCAAGAACCGGTACATAGGAAGGACCTTCATCGAGCCCTCCCAGTTGCAGCGGGACCGGGGGATAAAGCTCAAGTTGAATCCCATACCGGCCACGCTGGCGGGAAAGCGTGTGGTCCTGGTGGACGACTCGATCGTGAGGGGAAGCACCACCCGCCAACTCGTCGCCATGACCCGGGAAGCCGGCGCTGCGGAAGTCCATCTCAGGATCTCCTCGCCTCCTTACCGCTGGCCCTGTTTCTACGGGATGGACACTTCCGACCGGTCGCAACTGCTCGCAGCGCGCATGTCGGTCGACGAGATCGCCGACTACCTCGGGTGCGACAGCCTCGCCTACCTCTCGCTCGAGGGCCTGCTGGCAGCCACCGAGGTGTCCGAGGCCGGGTTCTGCACCGCCTGCCTCAGCGGTGAATACCCCATCCCTGTGGACCTCGAAGCGGGCAAATTCGTCCTGGAGCAAGCTCCCGCCTGATGGCCTCCTACCGGACGGCCGGCGTTGACCTGGCCGGAGCCGACCGCCATGTCGATGCGATAGCGGACCTGGTCACGGCAACCTGGGGTGCCAACGTGATCGGACGGTTCGGCGGCTTCGCCGGGGGCGTGGCGCTCCCCCCCGGGTACCGGAACCCGGTGCTGATGCTGACCACCGACGGAGTGGGCACAAAGCTCGACCTGGCGCGGCGAACGGGTCGCTGGGACGGGGTTGGGCACGACCTGGTCGCCATGTGCGTAGACGACCTCGCCGCGGTGGCCGCCGCACCACTCGGGATGGTCGACTACATGGCGGTGGGCCGGCTCGATGCAGAGCGGGACCGCGCCGTTGTCGCGTCGGTGGCGGCCGGGTGTGCCATCGCAGCAGTGCCGCTGCTCGGCGGCGAGACCGCTGAGCATCCCGGGGTGATGCCGCCCGACCAGGTCGATCTCGCCGGGGCGGCTCTCGGCGTGGTGGAGCGGGACGGTCGGATAGACGGATCCGACATCCGGCCCGGTGACATTGGTCATCGGCCTCGCCAGCCCCAACCTGCGGAGCAACGGCTTTTCGCTGGTGCGGGCCATCCTCGGCGATCACAGCCTGGATGAGCGCTTCCCGGACGACGAGCGCACCTGGGGAGAGGTCCTCCTCGAGCCGTCGGTCATCTACTCGCCGGCCGTCATCGAGGCGGCCGCGTCCGGCGGTATCCACGGTTTGGCCCACGTCACAGGCGGCGGCATCGCCGGCAACTTGGAGCGGGTCCTCCCAGAGGGGAACCGGGCCGTGATCAATGTGGCCGCCTGGGAAGTGCCCGGTGTTTTTCGGATCCTGCAGACGATGGGGACCATCCCCGATGACGAGATGCGCTCGACCTTCAACATGGGCCTCGGCTTCCTGGCTGTGGTCGACCCGACGGCCGTGGAGCGAGTTACCGCGACATTCGCTCGTTTCGACCACACCACCTGGTTGGTAGGAGAGGTACTCGAAGGAGAACGCGGTGTCGAATACAGCTAGATAGCCAACAGCTCTCGCACCGGAAGCTCGGCCGTCTTCCGTCATCCGTCTTCCGTCTTCCATCTCTTTCCGCGTACCATGCCGGCCATGTCCGACCTCATCTCCCGTCACGACGCCGCCGTGGCCCCGGTTCTCTCCTTCGACACCGACGTGGTTGTCGACCGCGCCGAAGGCCTCTGGGTTTACGACCACGAAGGCAACCGGTGGGCCGACTTCGCCTGTGGCACCGCGGTCACCAACCTGGGACACAACCACCCCAAGGTGGTCGCCGCCGCCATGGAGCAGATGGGACGGGTGGTCCACTCGGGATGCGTCTTCCGCTACGAGTCGATCGTGCGGGCGGCCGAGCGATTGGCCGAGATCACTCCGCCCGGCATCGAGATGTTCGGTTTTGCCAACTCGGGAGCCGAAGCGGTGGAGGCAGCGGTCAAGCTCGCCCGAAAGACATCGGGACGGCAGGCGGTGATCGCCTTCCGGGGTGGGTTCCATGGGAGGACGATGGGGTCTGTCTCCTACACGACGTCCAACGCCAAGTACCGCGACGGCTACCACCCGGTACTCGGGTCGGTGCTCGTCTCACCATTCCCTCACCCCTATCGCTGGGGTCTCGATGAGGAGCAAGCCACCGATCTCGCTCTCGACGAGTTGCAGCGGATGTTCCGCCACGAGATCTCACCCGGACACGTCGCCTGCTTCCTCATCGAACCTGTCCAGGGAGAAGGGGGCTACTACCCGGCGCCCGTGCGCTTTCTCCAGGAACTCCGTCGAATCGCCGACGAGCAGGGGATCCTGCTGGTGTTCGACGAGGTGCAGACCGGGTTTGGCCGTACCGGAGGATGGACGGCCGCCGAGCACTACGGCATCGCCCCGGACGTCATCGCCGTGGGCAAGGGGTTAGCCAACGGCCTGCCTCTGTCGGCCTACGGCTCGTCGCGGGAGCGGATGAACACGTGGCCGGTGGGATCTCACGGAACCACGTTCGGCGGCAACCCTGTGGCTTGCGCCGCCGCGGTGGCGGTGATGGAGGTCATGGAAGATCTGCTCCCCCACGCCGCCTCCCTGTCGGCGCGAGCCTTCGAGCGGTTCCGCAAGGCGCAAGCGACCTATACGACGATCGGTGACGTCAGGGGCCTCGGCCTCATGATCGGAGTCGAACTGGTCAAGAACCGGGAAACGCGTGAGCCCGACCGCGATGCGATGGACCAGGTTGGCCGGCACGGGCTCGCCAACGAACTGATCCTGATCCCTTGCGGGCCCGACGGGAACATCATCAGGTTCATCCCACCCCTGGTCACGACGACGGACGAACTCGACCGTGCGATCGACGTGATCGAGGAAGCTCTCGCCGACTACGAGCTGGGGATCATCGACGACGCCGAGATCCACCTCGCCGAGGGCAGGGGCAGGACGGCCTGATCGGGCGGGAACCGAGGCGGTCGGACCCCTCGTCAAACAGGGCATGAAACGACACGCCACAAGCCTCGCCCTCATCTCACTGCTGCTCGCCGCCTGCGGGACGACGAGCGGAGCGGCGACCACCGTTGCAGCCACTACCGACACCACCCCCGTCCCGACGACGCTTCCCGCCGCCGAGGAGGCCGTCCTTGTGGTGGAGGACGTCGGTGGATTCGTCCCCATCGAGTTCGCCCTCGGTCGGGGGCCGCGCTACGTCCTCACAAGTGACGGGCGGCTCATCTTCCAGGGACCGATGATCGAGATCTTCCCGCAGCCGCTGTGGCCCAACTACCAGGTCCGCCAGCTGACCGATGAAGAACTCGACCTGGTGATGGACTCCATCCTCGCGACCGGGATCGACCAGATCACCGACGAAGTGGACGACAATTCGGCCAACATCATCGCCGATGCCTCAACCACGGTGATCACCTATAACGACGAGCAGGGATCTCACCGCTTCGAGGTCTACGCCCTCGACATCGGTGAGGGGCAGAGCGAGCAGGTGCAGCGGCTCGCCGGACTGGTGCGGGTGCTCGACGGGGTGGCCAGCGCCGAGGGCGAGGTCACCGAACTCGAGCCGGAGCGCGTCCAGGTGATCGCCCAGGAGGCAGAGCCGACCGGCGACGAGTTCGAGCAGGTGGTCGAGTTTCCCATCGACGACGACCCTGCCTCATGGGACGACCTCGAGGGACAGCAGGGCATCAAGTGCGCCTCGTTCGAGGGCGAGGACGCCCAAGCACTGGTCGAAGGGTTCAAGGAAGCCAACGCGGCGACGCTCTTCGAGGCCGGTGACACCACGTGGCGGGTCTACCCACGGCCTCTCCTCCCCGGCGAGGAGCCGTGCGTGGTGCCGGCATTCGCCGGCTGATGGCGGGACCGTTCAGCGGCCCGATCGGGGCCAGACGAACAAGCCCCTGACCGTCTCTCCGGTGGACTGCAACGGTGTCAGACGGTGGCCCGGCTGGCCGGTGTGCAGCGTGATGGTGGGTGACTCACCAGGGTGGTTTGGGTCGTAGAGACTCAGTATCAGCCGCCCATCGCCGAGATCCTCGTACCCGGTGACAACGACCTGGTGGTTTGCCCCCGGGTCGGAGGCACCCGAAGTGCGGATGAGGCAGATCGATTCGGGTCGGCCGGAATCGAGCGTGGCGCGGAGTCGGGGAAGCTCCAGCTTCTCGGTGAGGGCACCGAGGCTGTCGCGCCAGAACAACCACCAACGGTCATGATCGTGGAGCGCCTGCGCCCCTAGGCAGCGGACCACCAAATCGGTCTCGGCGAGCGAGTCGGCCTGCCGCGCGACCAGTCGCTCGAAGAGGTCGGTGCCGGGAACCGGTGGCTGGGGATCCTCCTCGGGTGTCTCGTCAGCATCGAACCGGTCGAGAGCCAGCCACGACATCCCCCCGCACAGCCCGAAACCGTCCCAGAACCTCGTCCCACCGAGGAGGCCAAGCGCCTGTTGCACGAGATGGGGAACACCGATCCCAGTGACCTCGGCGAGCCTGCGGGTGCGCCCCAGTTCGGATAGCACCGCCGACCCCATGAAGCGATTGGTGAAACGGAACCCGTGAATTGCCGGTTCGAACCCGGTGACGACCTTCATGTCCTCCCGCCCGTCGGGGCCGAGGCTACGCCGCCGTTGTTCCGTGGGCTCGAAATGCTGCCCTGCAACACTCCGAACCCAGGGTTCGCAGAACGCGAGCAACCCAGGGTTCGAGCTGCGCCTCTACGACGCTTCGAACCCTGGGTTGCGTGGGTTTCTTCAGCCGGGGTAGATCTCCCCACCGCCGAGGGCGCGGTGGAGGAAGGCTGCCATCTGGCCCCTGGTGACAGGGTCGTTGGGGCAGAACTGGGTGTCGGTGCAACCTTGGGTGACTCCCGCCTCGGCCAACTTCTCGATCTCGTCCTCGAAGGTCGAGCCGTTGTCGTCGGTGAAGCGGTCGCCCGGCGGGTTGTAGTCATAGTCCATCGCCCTCACCAGGAAGGCGGCCATCTGGCCCCTGGTCACCGAGGCGTCCGGGCAGAACAAGCCGTCGGCGCACCCGAGGGTGACTCCGGCCTGCGCCAGGATCTCGATCTCGTCCTCGAAGGTCGAGCCGTTGTCGTCCCGGAAGGTGTCGCCACTGGTGTCGCCGGTGAGGTCAAGACCTCGCACCAGGAAGGCGGCCATCTGGCCCCTGGTCACGCTGGCAGATGGACAGAAGTGGAAGTCGTCACAACCCAGCGTGATACCGGTGTTGCGAAGCCAGAGGATGTCGCCGTAGAAGGTCGAGCCGGAGATGTCGGAGAAGATCGGCTGGAGAGTTCCGTTCTTCCCGGTCTCGGCGCCGTTGACCGTCACCTTGGTGGCATCGGCCTCGCGGTAGAGCGGGGCGCTGGTGTACCAGTCGGCGAAGTACGAGGCTGACCCGTTGGCGAACAACACCAGGTAGGTGCCATCGTCGAGACCGCTCACCTTGTATGTGCCGCTGCTCGAGGTGGTGGTGCTCTTCACCAGGCTGCCGGCAGAGTTGCCGCTGGCGGCCTTGTAGACCTGCACCTTGGCGCCGGACGCAGCGCTACCGGTGATGCCGGTGACGGTGCCCGCAATCGAGCCCTTGCCACCACCGCTGCCGCCGCCGCCATCGTCATCGTTTTTCTTCTGCATCGAAGCGTTGATCTTCGACTTGATCGCACCGCGGCTCACGGTGACATCGGTAGCGCTGGCACGGACGGTCACGCCCTTGTACCACTCGGTCGTGTACCCCGACTTGGTGAAACTGATGTCGTAGGTGCCGGCCTGGATGTTGTCCAGCTTGTACTTGCCGTTGCCACTGGTCTTGATCGACTTGACCACGTCCTGACCCTGGTAGGCCCGCACCTTGACCCCGGATAGGGATCCGCCGCCGGATTGCTTGGTCACCTTGCCCTTGATGTCACCGATCGGGGTGACGACGGGGTTGAACCCGCCGGCGGGACCGCCGGTACTGAGGTCGACCAACTCGGCGTTGTCGCGGCCGCTGGCGTCCTGCCACCACTCGGTCTTCCAGCGCGGCTGCCCATCTGTGCAGTCCGAGATCCGCATCTCGTAGTTCTGGGGGTCCAATCCGGTGATCACGAAGACACCGCTGCCGTTGGCCGTGTCGGAGTCGATCTTCGAGCCTCCGACGCTGTAGACCGTGACGCAGGCGCCGTTGGCGACATTGCCGGTCAGTTCCTCGGTCACAGTCCCGGTGAGGGTGAAGCCCTCGCCCAACTGGGCGTCGATCCCGGTCACTTCGCCGCCGGCGGTGACGGTGACGGTGTCGGCCGCTTGGCCGGTTAGCTTGTTGTCGTACCACTCCGGACCGAAATCGAAGGGAGCGGTGCAGTCGTGGAAGCGGAGCACGACCGCCCCCGCGGCGACGGTGGCAACGGTGTAGATGCCGTCTTGGTTGGTCTTGTCAAAACCCTTGAGCCGGAGTTGCTGGTCGTAGACGCTCACGCAAATCTGGGCCACCGGGTCGCCGTTGCTGCTGGTGACCATGCCCTCGATCCGCCCGCCTTTGGCCAGAACGAAGTTGATACCGCCCTGCGCCTCGCCGTCGCCGACGTTCACAATCGTGGCCGAGGCCTGATTCTGGACGTTGTCGTAGAACTCGCTCACCCAGTCGTTGCCGGGACTCGAGCCCACGTCGAGGTCGCGAGCCCGGACCTTGTAGTCACCTGGAACCACGTCCGTGATCGTGTAGACACCCGAGGCATTCGTTAGGGCGGTCTTGCCGAGCGGAGTACCGGATGTGTTGGTCAACTCGACAGTGATGTTGGCCAGATTCCCGCTCCCGGAGCCAGTCACGGTTCCGCTGACGGAGCCGTTCGCCGCCATCGCCGGCGATGCTCCTACGAGGACGGTGCTGAACAGCAAGGTCAGCGCTAGAACAGCCCTAATGACAGATTTCATCGGTGAATAACCCTCCAGCCCCCCTGGCCTACAAGCGACCTTGAATCATCGGCAGGCGGACGCCCTGCCTTGACCGCGTACAAACCGTAGGCGCGCACGGGAGCCTTCTGCTCACTCCTCGGTTGGGACGCTGGTGGCCGTGGCGGCGATCTCCTCCACGATGTCGGCGTTGGCGAGAGTGGTCACATCGCCCAATTGACGATGCTCGGAGATGTCACGGAGCAATCGCCGCATGATCTTGCCCGACCTGGTCTTGGGCAGGTCATTGGTGAAGACGATGCTGCGCGGCTTGGCGATTGGCCCGATGGTGTGCGCTACGTGGTCACGCAACTCCGTGAGCAGCTTCTCGTCCCCATGGACACCACCTCGCAGGGTGACGAAGGCGGCGATGGCCTGGCCGGTCACCGCGTCCTTACGGCCAACCACCGCAGCCTCGGCCACGGCGGGGTGCGACACCAGGGCCGACTCCACCTCGGTTGTCGAGATGTTGTGCCCGGATACGAGCATGACGTCGTCCACCCGCCCCAGCAGCCAGAAGTAGCCGTCCTCGTCACGCTTGCACCCGTCGCCGGGAAAGTAACGGTCGGGAAAGCGCGACCAATAGGTCTGCACATACCGGTCGGGATCGCCGTAGATGGTGCGCGCCATCGCCGGCCAGGGCCGTGTCAGCACGAGATACCCGCCACCGCCGAGTGGCTACCGAGTTACCGTCCTCGTCAACGACATCCGCCTCGACCCCGGGGAAGGGAAGGGTGGCGGACCCGGGTTTGGTGGCGGTTATCCCGGGGAGCGGGGTGATCATGATCATCCCGGTCTCGGTCTGCCACCAGGTGTCCACCACCGGGCAGCGACCTCCCCCGATCACCTGGCGGTACCACATCCACGCCTCGGGGTTGATCGGCTCGCCGACGCTCCCGAGGAGCCGCAGGCTGGAGAGGTCGTGCTTCCCTGGGTACTGGTCGCCCCACTTCATGAAGGAGCGGATGGCGGTCGGGGCCGTGTACAGGATGGTGACCCCGTAGTCCTCGATGATCTGCCAGAGACGGTCGAAGTCGGGGTGGTTGGGCGCACCCTCGTAGATCACACCTGTAGCCCCGTTGCACAGCGGGCCGTAGACGATGTAGCTGTGCCCGGTGACCCAGCCGATGTCGGCAGCGCACCAATAGACATCGTCGGGCTTGAGGTCGAACACGTAGTGGTGGGTGGCGGCAACGCCGACCAGATAGCCGCCCTGGGTGTGGACGATCCCCTTGGGCTTCGCGGTCGTTCCCGACGTGTAGAGGATGTAGAGCATGTCCTCGGCGTCGAGCTCGACCGGATCGAAGGTGTCCGGCTGATCGGCCACGAGGTCGTCCCACCAGAGGTCGCGGCCTTCCTTCATGGCGATCTCGATTCCGACCCGGCGCAGCACCACGACGTGTTCGATCGACGGAGTCCTGGCCACTGCGACATCTGCGTTGACTTTCAGCGGGACGACGTTCCCGCCGCGCCAGGCGCCGTCCTGGGTGACGAGCACCTTGGCCTGGCCGTCATCGATGCGATCGGCTAGCGCGTCCGAAGAGAACCCCCCGAACACCACGGAGTGAACCGCACCGATCCGGGCACAAGCCAGCATCGCCACCGGCAACTCCGGGACCATCCCCATGTAGACGGCCACCCGGTCTCCTCGCTCCACCCCGAGCGATGTGAGGACATTGGCGAAGCGGCACACCTCGCGGTGCAGCTCCCGGTAGGTGACGTCTCGCTTATCACCTGGCTCCCCTACCCAGTGGTAGGCGACCTTGTCCCCGCCATCCTCCAGGTGCCGGTCGAGACAGTTGTATGAGAGGTTGATGGTCCCATCGATGAACCAGCGATAGAAGGGCGCCTCCGAGTCGTCGAGAGCCACCGTCGGCTCCTTGAACCAACTGACCCGCTCGTGGGCGTTCCGAAGCCAGAAACCGGCGAAGTCCCGCTCCGCTTCATCGTGGATACCGGGCTGAGCGTTGGCGACGGCAGCGAATTCGGGCGGCGGCGGAAAGCTCCTCTCCTCGCGCAGCAGGTTTTCGATCGCTTCGGTCATCGCTCTCTCCTCCAACCGACTGTCAGCGGGGCAAACTTAGACGGACGACGGAAGACGGAAGTCGGCTCCTCTCCTTGGAGGGAGGGCTGGGGGAGGATGATCCGCCTCGCCGGCGTCACCCCGAGCCGACGGGAGTGGCGGGGCGACTGATCTCCTCGGTCGACTCCGGCGGAGTGGGTCGGCGACGGAACAGGGCAACGACCAGACCCAACACCGCCGCCACCTGTACCCAGTCTCCGACCCGCGTGTACAGCGTCGGGCCGGCGGCGCGCATCTGTACCTCGCCGGTGAGAAGCGCCGGTTCGTAGATGGGAGTTCGCTCACCGACCTCGCCTCCATCGGTGATCAAGGTGGACCGACCGGTGACGGCAGCGTGGACGACGTCGAGCCCCAACTCGGCGCCTCGCATCCGTGTCATGCCGATGAGCTGGTCGGAGGCGGGCGACACCTCGTAGCTGGCATTGTTGGTGGCAACCACCAGCAGCTGCGCCCCGTTGCGCGCCACGTCGCGCGGAAAGCGGGCGAACGACCCCTCCCAGGAGACGACCGATCCGAGCATGCCGAAGTCGGTCGAGAAGACGACTGGGTCCTCTCCCCTGATCATGTCCCTCGGAACCTGGCTCAGCTCGGGGATGAGCGGAGCGAGCAAGGAGCGCCACGGGACGTACTCACCAAATGGCACCGGTTGCCGCTTCCGGTACTCGCCGACGATCTCACCCTCGCGATCGAAGAGGACGTTGGCGTTGATCCACTCGGTGTCGCTTATCACCCTGTCGCCACCGACGAGCACATAAGCCCCGATGCGCGCTGCCTCGTCCCCGATGGCCTCGGCCACCTCGGGCACCAGGACGGGGTCGGCGTTTATCGAACCGGTCGATCCCTCTGCCCATACGACGAGGTCTACCGATCCTTCGGGGATGGTGCGGGTCATCTCGAGGTGGAGCAGGTAGGTGCCGTACCTCTCGTCTATGCAATGTGTCCCCGGACACGGGGTGTTGCCCTGGACGATGGCGACGCGCAGAGGCTCGCCGTCCGCCATCCCCGGCCATGCCCACCCGGCAAGACCCAGCCCGACCATCGCTGCAATCGAGACGGCGAGCGGCCCCAACCGCCGAGCTTCCAATGTCACCACGGCGCCGGCGGCAATGGCGATCAGGACGACCGACCAGCCGGATGTACCGATCCACTGGGTTGCACCACGGGTGGCGGCATACTCACCGACCGGATAGCCGAGCATCCCCCAGGAGAGCCCACCCACCGGGAATCGCTCTCGGATCAGTTCCATGAGGGCCCACCCCCCCACCGCCGCCACCCACCACCGCAACGGCGACCATGCCCTGGCCCGGGCGAGGAGCGCGCTGTACACCGTGGTGAACGACGCCTGCAGTATCAGGAGCGGGATCAGGGCAACGAATCCGAGCGACCCGATCCACCAGATCAGCCCGAGGAAGAAGGCCAGACCGAAGACTGCGCCGTAAAGGGCACCCATCCACCCCGACTTGGCCCGACGGACCGCCCAGAGAAGCGGGACGGGGGCGACCACGGCGAGAGCGCCGACCCCGAACGGTGGAAAAGCGATGATGAGGAGCAGCGCCGAGATCAGCGCAGCGAGCACGCCCATGTAGGTACGGCATGGTACCGAGCCCGAGGCTGTCGCCTCCAATGCTCGCTCTGCCACCCGTGAAACCTCTCTCCCCCCAGCGGGTGGAGAGTCCGACACGGCGTCGGGAAGGTGCGAACGGTTCAATCTCAAAGAAGCGATCACGCGGGTCGAGCACCGTTGGAGGTTCGCCAGCCCTCCTCCCCGCTGCTGGCACAGCGGTACCCTTCCCCGATGCGGGGAGACGGACTCTCATTGGCTGCCGTCTGCCTTCCTAGTCGGTAGCGTCCAAGCCCATGGCTGAATTGGACGATCTCGGCGTGGCGCGGCTGGCGGTGCGGGCGGGGGCCGATGTGGTGCGAGGCGCCCTGGGTCTTGCCGACGCGGAGTTCAAGGGTGAAGTGGACCCGGTGACGGCGACCGATCGAGCGGCCGAGGCATCGATCCTCTCGGTCTTGGAGAGCTATCGACCGCAAGACGGAGTCCTGTCCGAGGAAGCCGGCGGGAATGTCGGGACGGGGCGCCGGTGGCTGGTCGATCCGCTCGACGGGACCGTGAACTTCCTGCACCGCATCCCGCAGGTGGCTGTCTCGGTGGCTCTCTGCGAAGGCGATCGGCCATTGGTCGGGGTTGTCGCCGACGTGTTCCACGACGACACCTACTGGGCGGTTGCGGGCCAAGGTGCCTGGTCGACTTCCGGTGAGTTGCGCGTTGCCGATGCGCCGCTGGCGGAATCGCTCATCGGCACAGGGTTTCCCTACGACCGCCGTTCGCATGCCGAGGAATACCTCATGGCCCTCAGGGTCGTGCTCGAGAAGGGCCGCGACGTGCGGCGGATGGGGTCGGCAGCGCTCGACCTGGCCGCGGTGGCCGCAGGGAGGTTCGGCGGCTTTTGGGAGTACGGGCTCGGGCCATGGGACGTGGCGGCCGGCATCCTCCTCGTACAGGAGGCGGGCGGAGTCGTGACCGACCACAACGGCCATACCGCCCGTCCCGGCGACTCCACGATCGTGGCGGCCTCACCGGCGGTTCATCCCGAATTGCTCGGACTCGTCGCCTCACACCTCCCGGTGCGTCTGCGATGAGACGTCTCGTTGTCGCCGATCGGGTCCGTACCTCGAAGGGGGTCGTAGGGGACGCCGTGCTGATCGAGGCCAGGAAGGTGGTCGCGGTCGGCGAGGCGGATGCGCTGCGCGATGAACGGACCGAGGAGGTGCATCACGCCGGGGTGATCATTCCCGGTCTGGTCGATGCCCACTTCCACCCCCTCGCATATGCCCTCGAGGAATCCGGGTTGAAGTTGGGTGGGAGCGCCGACTTCGACGACATGGCGGGTCGCATCACGGCGGCGGCGGCCGAATTGCCAACCGGCACACCGGTCCTGGGACGTGGTCTGAACGACGAGACTTTGGCGGAAAGACGGTTGCCCACCCGGCACGACCTCGACAGGATCGCTCCGGGACGGCCCGTGCTGCTCAACAGGGTGTGCGGTCACCTCGCCGTTGCCTCCACGGCGGCTCTCGAGGTTGCCGGCGTGACACCCTCGACCCCCGATCCGGCCGGCGGTTCCTTCGACCGTGATCGCTCCGGGATGCCTACCGGCGTCCTCCGCGAAACCGCGGTGGCTGTGGTGACCGAGGCGATCGGTGCCCTCGTGCCCGTCATCACCGCCCAACAGGTGGTGACGGCGCTGCAGCGGCTGCCGGCACTCGGGCTCACCGGGATCGGCGCCATCGTCAATTCGGGAACGGCGCTCTGGTGCGGTGCCGGTGACGAGGTGGCAACGCTCGTCGAGATGGCACCCGACCTCCCTGTGCGCCTCTCCGTTCTCGTTGCCGCTGAAGATCCCGATGGATTTGAGTCCGCCGCCACCTCGTTCGATCGATCCGGTTCCCGCCTCCGGTTTCTCGGATTGAAGGCCTTCGCCGATGGCAGTCTCGGTGCCCACACCGCTGCCATGCGCCAGCCATTCGCCGATGCCCCAGGAGAAACGGGCACCCTTCGTATCGACGACCGGACGGGGGCGCTCGCTCGTCAGGCTCTCGACATGGGTGGACATGTCGCCATCCATGCGATAGGAGACCGGGCGGTGGAGCGGGTGCTCGACCTGTTCGAGGAGTTGATCGATGAAGGGGCCGACCCGATCCGACTCCGCATGGAGCACGCATCGGTGACCCTCCCCGAGGACATCGAGCGGTTCGCCGCGCTCGGGGTGACCGCTTCGATCCAGCCGGCGTTCCTTCCCTCGGAGACGGGCTGGCTGGAGCGCCGACTCGGCCACGACCGGTTGCGCTGGGCCTACGCCTTCGGCTCGCTCGCCGCTGCCGGTGTCCCGTTGGCGGGCGGGTCGGATGCCCCGGTGGAGACCCCTGAGCCGCTGCGCGGCATGGCCGCCGCCCGTCACCGCGCCGGCATCGTGCCTCGAGAAGCCCTGGACGCCGATGCCGCCCTCGCCCTATTCACCGACGGCGCGGCGCGGGCCGCTGGGTTGCCCGCTCCGCTGCAGCCGGGAAGCCCCGGCGATCTGGTCGTGCTAGCAGCCGACCCGGTGGATACCGAAGCACACGCCGTAGAGGAGATCGAGGTGCTGGCCACCTATGTGGATGGAGACGAAGTGTGGCGGCACGCCGACGATGGGGTCAGGGGACGATTCGCCCCTCCATCCCACCTGCCACGGTGATCACCTGACCAGAGACATGTCCCGCCAGCCGGTCGCTGGCCAGCCAGACGACGGCGGCGGCGACGTCTTCCGGAGTACCCAGCTTCTTCAGGGACATGGTGGTGGTGACCCGTTCCACCAGGGTCGGGTCCGATCTGGCGTCGTCGATCATCGGTGTCGCCGTCCACCCAGGGGCGACCGCATTGATCCGGACGCCGTCGCCGAGACGGGTCGCCTCGTTCTTCACCGAGAGGAGAAGTCCCGTGAGGATCGCCCCTTTGGCGGCGGCGTAGTCGGAGTGACCGGCTTCGCCGAATATGCCGGCGGTGGAGCCCACCAGCACGACGCTGCCCTGGCCGGTATGCGCCGCGTGTCTGAGGAAGGCCGCAATGGTGTGGAAGGTGACCGACAGGTTGGAGGAGATCGTCTCCTCCCACCGTTGGGATGACATCTCCCAAATGGTCTCGTTTTGGGATGGCCATACCCCGGCGTTGGCCACACAGACGCGGAGGCCGCCAAGCGCCGCAACCGCCTCATCGATGAGTTGATCGGCCTCGGGCCGGCGACGGAGGTCGGCCCGCAGCGCCACCCCGCCGACCTCGGTGGCGAGCTCCTGCGCGCCGGATCGTGAGGTGTGGTGGTGCACGGCCACCCGAGCGCCCTCGGCGGCAAATGCCCGCACGACTGCGGTGCCGATCCCTCCGGCACCGCCGGTCACCAGCACCCCAAGACCGGAGAGACCTGTGTCCATGATCTATCTAGAAACCCGGTGGGGGCGTCCTATGGTCACTCCTATGAGCTTCGAGTTCGCCAACACGCCCGAAGAGGTCGACAGCATCACCGAGGAGGCTATCGAGCGCGCCGACGCCATCGTCGAGGCCGTCATCGCCTCCTCCCCGCGGACCACGGCGACAACGCTGCTCCCCCTCGATGAGATCGGCACGGTCGTCGGTGACTCATTCGGGCGGGGCGCTTTCATGGCGTTCGTCCACCCCGACCCGGAGGTGCGCCAAGCTAGCCGTCAGGCAGAGGAACGCCTGCAGAAGTGGGTCGTGGACCTCGTCTTCAGAGACGACCTCTACCAGGCGGTCAAGGAGTACTCCGAGACGGAAGAGGCGAAGGCGCTGACCGGCGAGCGGGCGCGGCTGCTCGAGTTCACCATGCGCGACCTGCGCAAGGCCGGTCACGAGCTCGACCAAGCGGCCAGAGAAGAAGCGAAACGGATCGCGGCCCGCCTCGTGGAGCTTTCAGTCGCTTTCGACAAGAACATCGCCGATTGGGAGGACCATCTCACCGTCCCCGCCGAGGGCCTCGATGGCCTTTCCGATGACTACATCGCCCGACTCCAACCCGGCGAACTCGAAGGGACATACAAGGTCACGATGGCCTACCCCGACGTCATCCCGTTCATCGAGAACGCGCGAGCGGCGCGACCTCCGCCAAGAGCTCGCCTTCAAGTTCAACACGCGTGCCGTCGAGACCAACACCCCATTGCTCGAGGAGGCGGTCGAGCTGCGTCGCCGCACCGCAGAGCTATTCGGCCTCCCATCCTGGGCCCACTACGTGATGGACGAGCGGATGGCGAAGGAGCCCGGTCAGGTTTCGGACTTCTACGACAACCTCACCCCTCCGCTGACCGAGAAGGGCCGTGCCGAGTTGGAGGTGATGGCAAAGCTCCTCGAGCAGGACACCGGTGAGTCGACGGTTCAGGCGTGGGACTGGCGCTACTACGACACGCAGATCCGGCGTCGTGACTTCGGGGTCGACCCGAGCGAGGTCGCCGCCTATTTCCCGCTCGAGCAGGTGCTCGATGGCATGCTCGAGATAACCGGTGAAGTGTTCGGTATCGATTACCGACAGCTCGACGACCATCCGGTTTGGCACCCTGATGTAACGGCGCGGGCCATCGTCGATCGCGCCACCGGTGAAGAGATCGCCACCGTCTTCATGGATTTGTTCCCCCGCGAGGGGACCTACAGCCACGCCGCCGCCTTCACCCTGGTCGGCGGGAGGCTCGAGCCCGACGGCAGCTACCGGCGTCCGGTCTCGACGATCGTCGCCAACCTGACCAAACCGACCCCCGAGCGACCTTCACTGCTCCAGCACTCCGAGGTGGTCACGCTGTTCCACGAGTTCGGCCACATCCTCCATCAGACCCTGACCCGCGCCGAGATGGTCCGGTTCTCCGGGAGCAGTACCGAGGGGGACTTCATCGAAGCGCCATCCCAGATCATGGAGCATTGGTGCTGGAAGCCCGAGGTTCTCCAACGGTTCGCCCGCCACCACGAAACCGGCGAGCCCATCCCCGCCGACCTGGTAGAGCGCCTCGTCGCAGCACGCAACCTGGACGTGGGGCTGCTGACACTGCGTCAGATCTCTCTCGGTGTCCTCGACCTCGGGCTGCACGGTCCTTGGGACGAGCTGGATCTCGATGCGATAGCACGCAAGGCGAACGCGGTGGCGTTGGTCCCCTTCCACGAGGGCACGTTCTTCCCCGCCAGCTTTGGGCACATGATGGCGGGTTACGACGCCGGCTACTACGGCTACCTGTGGTCGGAGGTCTACGGCGACGACATGTTCAGCCGCTTCGATGAGGAGGGTGTCACCTCGAATCAGGTCGGGAAGGACTACCGCCGCACCGTCCTCGAGCCGGGGGGCAGCCGCGACGGAGCCGACATCCTGCGCGACTTCCTGGGGCGCGAACCCGACAACCGAGCCTTCCTCAAGAAGCTCGGAATCTGATCCCCACTGGAGGCACCGACTAGCCCGTTGCCCGCCGGGAACCATTGGACCCGGCCATACGTACAAATCGTTTGACGGCGACTAATCCGCCCGGGCCACCGGCTCCGAACAAGCGGGTACGGGCACCCAGCGGAATGGGCGAGCATCGTCAGGCGTTGAATAGATGCCCGGGTCAGGAGGCCCGATATGAGTACGGACACATTGAAGGGTGAGAGGATCCAGAGCGGGAGGCGACCCTCACGCACGTACGCCAAGGGGCGGGTCTGCGGCGTGAACGGGTGTGAAACCAAGCTCTCGATGTACAACCGACGTGAGTTCTGCCACATCCACGCCCCGGTGAGGTTCCCCCGGGTCAGAGGCCGCATCCTGCCCGGGAGCGCCTGACACAGATCGCGCCGGGATTTCCCTTCCTTCCCCGGCGTCCGACGAGGCCCCGGACCCCCTCCCCGGGGCCTCGTCACGTACCAACCCTGGGTTGGAGAGAACCTCGTCGGTAGTTGCCAACCCCGGGTTAGAGTGCAGATAGACCCCACCCCCGGTGGGGTGGGTACGTGCTATGATCCCCATATGCAGCAACATCACAAGCAGACCTCGCTCAACCGTTTGAAGACGGTGCGTGGTCATCTCGACGGGGTCATCGCCATGGTCGAGAACGAGCGGTACTGCCCTGAGATCATGAAGCAGGTATCGGCGCTTCAGGCCTCGCTCGAGCGGGTCAATCGCGTTCTCCTCCAGAACCACCTGGAGACATGCGTCAGCGACGCCGTCGCCGAGGGGCGCACCGCCCAGATCGTGGACGAGCTCCTCGAGACCATGAAGTACACAACTGCGGTCACCGGGCCGGTGGCGATCGAAGCCGAGGTGACCCGATGACCCACATCAGCTTCTCGGTTCCTGACATCTCCTGCGAGCACTGCAAGGAGTCGATCGAGGGAGCGGTCGGCGTGCTCGACGGGGTCGAATCGGTCGAGGTCGGCATCGAATCCAAGGTGGTGGCGGTCGATTTCGACGGCGCCGCCCTCTCGCGGCAGGACATCGTCAGCGCGATCGAAGGCCAGGGTTACGAGGTGACCGGTTGAACGAGACCGAGCAGATCACATTCGAGGTCGAGGGGATGACATGCGCTTCGTGTGCCCTGCGGGTTGAACGCGTGCTCTCCCGCCAGCCCGAGGTGGACAACGCCGCGGTGAACTTCGCCACCGGGACGGCGGTGGTGAGCGTCTCCGACCCGGTCGAGCCGGAGAGCCTTCGCAAGGCCGTGCAGCGTATTGGCTACGACCTGCACGCCGTGAAGTGATGATGAGCCGGCCCACGACGCCGACGAGCACGCCGGTCACGGTGCCACCTGGGCCGTCTTCTGGTGGGCCGCCGCTTTATCTGCACCTCTGCTGGTGCTGGGCATGTTCGGACCGGATGCGACTTGGAGCCGGCTGCTCCAGTGGGCGCTGGCGACCCCGGTGGTCCTCGTATTCGGCTGGCAGTTCCATCGCAACGCGGTGTTGCGGCTCCGCTCCGGCGACGTTTCGATGGACACCTTGATCTCGGTGGGGACTCTCGCCGCCTATGGGTACTCGGTCTGGGCGATTGCCGCCGGTGAGGAGATCTTCTTCGAAGTGGCGGCGGTGATCGTCACTCTTGTGCTCCTGGGACGCGCCTTGGAAGCTCGAGCAAGAGGCCGCGCCTCGGCTGCGATAAGCAAACTGCTCGAACTCGGCGCCAGCGAGGCAGTCGTTCTCTCCGATGGCGTCGAGACGGTGGTTCCCATCGATCAGGTACGCGTCGGTGATCTCATGGTGGTCCGACCCGGAGGGAAGATCCCCACCGACGGCGAGGTGTTGGACGGCGAATCCGCAGTCGATGAGAGCATGCTCACCGGCGAGTCGCTGCCCGTCGAGAAGAACCCCGGCCACGCGGTCTACGGGGCGACCATCAATCAGAACGGGCGTTTGTTGATAAGGGCGACTGCGGTGGGCGCCGGCACAGCCCTCGCCGGCATCGTCAGGGCGGTCGAGGAGGCTCAGAACTCCAAGGCGCCCGTCCAGCATCTCGCCGACCGGGTCTCCGCCGTTTTCGTCCCGGTTGTCGTGCTGATAGCGGTGATCACGTTCGTCGGATGGTTGCTGTACGGGGGCGACGTTGCCATGGCCATGCAGGCGGCAGTGGCGGTCCTCATCATCGCCTGCCCCTGCGCCCTGGGGCTGGCAACACCGACCGCGGTCATGGTGGGCAGCGGTCGGGGCGCCGAGTCGGGGATCCTCTTCCGCACCGGGGAGGCAATCGAACGGTCGGCTCGGGTGACCGACGTCGCCTTCGACAAGACCGGCACGCTCACCACCGGCGTCATGAGTCTCACCGAGGTCGTCGTGCTCGGTGATCGTGCCGAGTTCCTGCGCAGGGTCGCCTCGGTGGAGGCAGCCAGCGAGCACCCCATCGGGCGTGCAGTGGCTCTAGGTGCCGAGGAGGCGGGCGTCGAGTTGACCGCCGTGACCAGGTTCAACGCCATCGGCGGTCGAGGTGCAACCGGAGAGGTGGACGGCGTCGAGGTGGTGGTGGGCACACCCAAGCTGCTCGCCGACCGAGGACTCTGGGTGCCTGGTGCGCTATCCGACCGCATGGCCGCAGGTCGAGGGTGAGGGAGCGACGGCCTTCCTCGGTGGCTGGGACGGTGAGGCGAGGGGGATGATCGCCGTGGCCGATACGCCCCGCCAGAGCGCCGCGGGCGCCATCGCCGCTTTGGGCGAACTCGGCCTCGCCACCGCCCTCATCACCGGCGACAACCAGAGGACGGCGGAAGCGGTGGCGGCTCGGCTCGGGGTAGCCCGGGTGGAGGCCGAGGTGACGCCGGAAGAGAAGGCGGGTGCCATGCACCGGTTGCGGAGCGGCAACAGAGTCGTTGCCTTTGTCGGTGACGGGATCAATGACGCGCCCGCCCTGGCCGCAGCCGACGTGGGTATGGCGATCGGGACGGGCACCGACGTCGCCATCGAGACCGCCGACGTGGTGCTGATGGCGGGTGACCCCGCGGTGGCGGTGACCGCCATCCGCCTGGCGCGGCGGACCCTCGCCGTGATCAGGCAGAACCTCTTCTGGGCGTTCGCCTACAACGTCGCCGCCATCCCCCTTGCCGCGTTCGGCCTGCTCGACCCGATGATCGCCGCTGCCGCCATGGCACTGTCAAGCGTCTCGGTGGTCACCAACTCGCTTCGGTTGCGGCGTTTCGACCGCTGATCAGATCGCGGGGGGCGGCTCGTCGAGCGGACTCGGCGGCAACTCGCTCGGGGGAGGCGGCGGAGGCGTGGACGGTGGTGGTGGCGGTGGGATCGACGAGACCGGACCCGTCGGAGCCACCATTGGGGTGCCGCCGTTGAGCTGGACCAGCGTGGCGATGTTGTCGTTGATCCGGAACAGCGCCGAGACCACCTCCAAGTAGATCCGGAACAGGATCACGTAGAGGAAGAACCCCACCACGGCGAAGATGATCCCGAACACGATCCCCAACCCGCCGCCACGGGCCGAGGTGACGAGGATCGCCAACGCCCCCAGCGCTGCGAACACGAGGAGGATGACGAAGATTACGCGGATGATCTTCGGTGTGACGTACTCCCTGAAGGAGAAGTCGAAGAGCCCGCTGAAGAAGCTCTGAGATTCCACGGCCGTTCCTCCTCATCTGGTCACGGGGCCGTGGTGGAAGTTAGCGCCCGAGCGGGCCCGGAGTCGGGATTGCGGCCTTGAGCTCATCGGCTGCTCTCGGGTGATTGCCGCCGTCGAGCAGGTCGCGTTCGAGCGTGGCGATGAGAAGACCCGTCGCTCGTGTGTGATCCCAGCCTCGCTCGACCACCAGGTGCTGGTATGCGGACGGATGGACGACGGTCCAGACCCAATCTGTGGCAAGGTCCACATCCCACCCCTCGGCGAGCCGGCCGGCGTCGTCGAGTCGGGCGACGGCGATGCGGATCCCGTTCCACCAGTCGTCCATCCGGTCCCGGTATGCCTCGGCGCCGTCGGCGGCGTTGACCGCGGCAGCCTCCAGCGCCCGAGCCAGGCCGAGAATGCTTGGGACGTATTCGAACCACTCCTCGAGTGTCTGTCTGAAGCCCTCGAGCGGCGGGAGGTCCCTGGTGGCAGCCAGCCGTTGGGTGAAGCCCGAGGTCCGGTCGACGCGATGCGCCATTTCGACCAGCAGCGTGGCTTTGTTGCCGAAGTGGAGGTAGACCGACTGACGGGAGACACCAGCCCGGCGCCCGACATCACCAAGGGTGACGGCGGCGATCCCCCGCTCCTGGGTGATCTCCCAGGCGGCGGCGAGAATCCGAGTCCGGGTGTCGGTCGTGGCCACCCGGAAAGCGTGGTACGGCACTTGACAGGTGTCAAGGGGTGGAATACTTTACACGCGTAAAGCGGTGAGAAGGGGGGAGTGAGAATGATCTGGGTGAGCGCACAACGGCCGATCGCGAGCGGAGGCAGCCTCTACGGCCTGCTCGAGGCGGTGGCCGGCAACCACGGCGATCGAATCGCCTTGGTCGATGGTGTGACCGGAGCAGCCATGACCTATCGGGAGTTGTTTGCCAATGCCGATCGGGTGGCCGCCTGGCTTGGCGACGCAGGATTGGCCCCCGGTGACAGGATCGCGTTGTGGGTGCCGAACGTCCCTGAGTTCGCTGTGTTCACGCTCGGTGGCCTCCGAGCAGGGAGCGTCATCACCAGCCTCAACCCCGCTGCCTCCGACCTGGAGGCGGCGACGCAGTTCGCCGACTCGAACCCGGCGGTAGTGCTGACCATCCCCGAGCGGGTGCCGGCCGCCCTGTCGTTCGGCATCCCGCGAGTCGTCAGTCTCGGTGAAGCCCCCGGAGCCATCCCGTTCTCTGAAGTGATTGACAGCGAGGCCCCGAGCGCCTCATTCGATGCCGGCCCAGATGATCTGGCATTCCTCCCCTACTCGAGCGGCACCACCGGGGCGCCCAAGGGCGTCATGTTGACCCATGACAACCTCGTCACCAATTGCAGACAGCTGACGGCGGCGCTCGAGATAGGTCCCGAGGACGTGACATTGGCCCTGGCGCCCTTCTTCCACATACTCGGCTTCGCGGTCGAGTTGGTACTCCCCCTTTCCGCCGGTGCCACGGTGGTGACCATGCCCCGCTTCGATCCAATCGAGTTCCTCGATCTGCTGGAACACCATCGGGTGACATACCTGGCGGTCCCGCCACCGGTCGGGTCGTTTCTGGCGCATCACCCGGCCGTCCTCGGCCGGGACCTCAGCTCGCTCGACCTGATCGCGGTTGGCGGGGCGGCCTTCCCGGCCGACGCGCACCGTGCCCTCGCCGACCGCCTTCCGTGGTGCGCCGTCGGCCAAGGTTGGGGCTTGACCGAGACCACTGGCGGGGTGTGCGTGCCTCGTCGAGGTGAGGGAACCTCTCCCGGGACCGTCGGCTGCCTCCTCCCCGAAACCGAGCTTCGTGTGGTTGACCTGGAGAGCGGAGAAGATCTTGGACCGGGTCATGACGGCGAGCTTTGGGTTCGTGGCCCGCAGGTCATGGCCGGATATCTCTGCCAGCCCGAAGCCACCGCTGAGATGGTCGATTCTGACGGCTGGCTTCGGACCGGTGACCTCGGCCACATCGAACTCGACGGCGAGGTCGTCATCGTCGATCGTCTCAAGGACCTGATCAAGGTCGATGGCTTCCAGGTCTCGCCCGTCGAATTGGAGGCCGTGCTCCTCACCCACCCGTCCGTGCAGGACGCCGCGGCGATAGCCCGACCAAACGAGCGCCATGGCGAACTGCCGGTCGCCTTTGTGGTGGCCCGCGACAGCGCGGCGTTCGACGCCGAGGCGATCTCCGGGTGGGTGGCGGCTCAGGTCGCCCCGTACAAGCGGTTGGCAGCGGTGTATCAGGTGGAGAATTTGCCCCGCACTCCTTCGGGAAAACTCCTGAGGAGAACTCTGACCGAGCCCGCACTCGTGAGCGGGGCATAGTCACCGAGGTGCGCCGGCCGTTCTCAGGCTGCTTGGGGCCCATCGACAGGGAAACCAGGTTCAGAACCCAGCCTGACGGGGGGTCGATCGACTAGCGCCAGCGACGCCACCAGCAGGGTGACCACGGCCAGCGAACCCCAGGCCGGGAGTTGCGGGAGGAATGGGGCCGCCACAGCGAGCAGCCCGAGAACGACCAGTCGCCACCGGGACACCCGACACCCGCTGAGCAGCAAGGCAAGAGCAACCCCGCCTATGAAGAGCCCCACGCCGGTGATGAGGGCAATGACGACGGGGGTGGTGAGCGGTTCGAGAGGATGCGCCACGCACTCCTCGATCGCCACCGCGAACCCGATGATCCCGGCAATGACCGGGAAGTGGCCGAAGGAATAGACGTCACGGGCAGCACGCCCCAGCCTTGCCGCTGGTTGCCTGGCGAGGGAGTCTTCGAGCGCCCTCATCACCCATCCGAAGTACGTCCACCACAAGGCACAGGCGGCAATGACCGCGATCAGAGCAACCCCGAGGAGGACAGCGGTAGGTGCCTGACCGCTGGCGGTGATGCCTGCAGCGATCAGGGATTCACCCAGTGCGATGATGACAAACAGACCGTGGCGCTCGGCGAAGTGCCCGCTGTGGAGACGCCACTCACCTTGTCCAGCCCGTGCCGCGGCGAGAACGTCGAACAGCGCGGCGATCCCGAGGGCGAGGAACCGATATCCAGGTGGCACCACGACGGCCACTGCAACCGCGATCAGTCCGATGCTCGACATCACCGTCCAGCGCCGGACCGCCGATGACCATCCTGCGTCGTCCTCGACCAAAAGCCACTGCAACCAAATGCCGACGACGCGAACCACCAGGTAGGCCAGCGGAAAGAGCCAGCCGAATTCGGTGGCTACCACTGGCAGAGACATCGCCATGATGAAGGCGAGTGCGGTGGCGACCAGAGTGGTCAGTCTGATGGCCGAGGTCTCGGTGTCCGCCTCGTTGAGCGACCAGGTGAACTGGGTCCACGCCCACCACACCAGCCAGAAGACGATGACGGCCCGAAGCACTCCGATACCGGTCAGATCGTGCGCCAGCATCGCCGTGATCTGGGTGACGGCGAAAACGAACACGAGATCGAAGAACAGCTCCACGTAGGTGGCGCCTTGATCCGTAGCGCCACGGAGAGAGCGAGTCGCCACGGTCGGCGATGATAAGGGTTCCGCCCACACCTGGGATAGACGAACCCCCGGCCCCGTGGCTTTCGGTCAGGGGAACCGGGGGGAGCCTCGACCCCCGTCAGCCGGGCGCCTCGATCGATTTCAAACGTTGTCTTGGGCGAGTTGTCCCAGTGCGAGGGCGCCGAGCAGCAGCCCGAAGTCCCGCAGAGCGATGTCCCAGAATCCTCCAATGAGGAGGGTGACGATGATCACCGCAAGCCAAGCCGCGACCACATATGCGAAAGTCCGCGGGCGCAGCCAAACACCGATCCCGGCAACGATCTCGATGACACCCACCACCCCCATCACCAGGTTGCCTGAAACCGCGTCGGTGACGAATGCAGGCAGGTAGTCGGCCCAGTCGACCATCAGATTGAAGAACTTGTCGAGGCCGAAGAGGATCGGCGCCACAGTGAACCCCACACGGAGTATCTCGAAAGCCCTACGGGACCCGGTTTGCCGGGCAGTCGCCTGAGCCGTCGTCGTCGTGGCCATCGCTCCTCCTCTATAGATGATTTCCATTAGTTTTATACTCTCTCTGCCTGTAATGTCAACAGCAATCTGCTTTAGACTCCCCAGCCATGTCGCTGACTGATCTCGACGCGGTCGCCTCTTTGGCCGAGCCGACCCGAGCCGCTCTCTACGACTACGTGGTCCGCACAGGAATCCCGGTGGGTAGGGACGATGCTGCGGCGGCGTGCGGGATTTCACGGCAGACCGCTGCCTATCACCTCGACCGACTGGCCGACGACGGTCTGCTCGATGTTGAGTTTCGGCGTCTCAGCGGGCTGAGCGGTCCCGGGGCGGGCAGGCCCGCCAAGCTCTACCGCAGGTCGAAGCGATCGATCTCGGTCTCGGTGCCTCCGCGCCGCTACGAGTTAGCCGCCAAGATCATGCTCGAGGCTCTTGTCACCGATCTTGCCCTCGCCGATACGGCTCGCCGGATTGGCGAGGACCTCGGTAGGAATGGGTTGTCCGCAGCCCTCCAAGGGACCGGATATGAACCGACCGAAGAAGGCGGCGAGACCCGGTTCCGCAACTGCCCGTTCCACGTGCTCAAGGAGCAGGACCGGGACACGATCTGCGGGATGAACCTGGCGCTTGTCGAGGGAATGGTCGAGGGCGCCCGGGAATGGGACGTGCATCCCGTCCTCGCACCGGAAGACGGCTACTGCTGTGTTCGGCTCCGCTCGCTCGACTGACAACGCTCCAGAGCGTCCCGGGCCCCTGGCTTGGTCCTATCGATCGCTCAGCAGGCCCTCGACGTCCGGCAACTGCTCAAACCCCGAGAATGTCCCCGAGTCGGCGATCTCATTGGCCGCTCGCAGGAAGCCACCCCACGCTGTGCGCGCCAACGTGCCCCCCACACTTATCCGCCGCACTCCCAGGGTCGCCGCTTCTGCAACCGTGGTGAACGGAGCGTTGATCAATAGGTTGACCGGTTTCGGTGATACCGCGGCGACGATGGCGACAACGTGGTCCAAATTGTCGATCCGCTGGCGCGTAGAGGCAATCTGCACCGGCTTCCGAGTAGGCGCGGAGTCTGCGAATCGTCTCGTCGATGTCGGGGCGACCGATCACGAAGCCCTCCGATCTCCCGGTCAGAAGCACGCCGGTACCGCTTTCGTCAATCGCCTGTCGTGCGGCGCGGACACGCTCTACAGCCAAATCGAACTCATGGAGCGGATCCGCCTCGTCGCCGGTCGAGTCCTCGATCGACAGCCCGGCTATCCCAGTGGCCGCAGCAAGCTTCACGTTGGCTCCGACCTCGTCAGGATCGACCGCGTAACCACCTCGGAAATCTGCGTTCACCGGCACGGAGACGGCGTCCGCCACGACACGTAGATGATCCAGGACTTCATCGAGCGTGACCCCGTCGTCGGGGCGACCCAGCGTCCAGGCGAATCCGGCACTCGTCGTCGCCAGCGCCTTGAATCCCATCTGCTCCAAGACCCTGGCGCTCCCCACGTCCCACGGATTCGGCATCACGAAGCAACCGGACTCGTGCAGGTGTCGAAACACGGCAATCCGATCGTCAGTTGAGGTCATTACAGCGCCTTTCCGGAAGGAGACGAAGTGCGTGAAGTTACCCCGCTGACCCTCCCGTCGTTGGGCTGAAGCGTCCCCACCCTGACATTCCAAGAGCGCCTATATCGACAGGAAGGGCGTGAAGAGACGGACTCCGCTTTCTGCCAGATTCGCTTTGAGCTCTGCGCTCGGCTCACCAAGGAGTTCGCCGGAAACCGATCCCGTCGCAAGGACTGCATCCGTCAGGTCGCCGAGGTGGGTGGCGTGCTCGATGAGCGCCTCGGAGTCCGTGAACCGCTCGAGGACGATGCACTCGGACTCATCGTCGTTGAAGTAGCTCTCGTACTGCAGCGTTCCGGTATCCATCGCCTTCACGATCTCCATGCATTGAGCAGAGAGTCGCTTGAACTCCTCGACCTTGCCCTCGTGGAACTTGAACCGAGCGATAGCCTGAAGCTCACTCACTGCTGTGGCCTCCTGTTTTGGCCAACGGCTTCGAGTATCGCTCCTTTTCAGTTGTCAGAGTGCAGCACGACATCGCGCCAGGCTACGTCTTAGGGATCCCTGGGGATGTCGGGATCTGGAGTCGTAGGGATCCCGAGTCGTACCTCAGATGTCGTAGTACAAGTAGAACTCGTGCGGGTGGGGGCGGAGACGGACGGCGTCGATCTCGCGCTCGACCTTGTAGTCGATCCAGGTCTCGATCAGGTCCTCGGTGAACACCCCACCCTCGAGCAGGTAGTCGTGGTCGGCATCGAGCGCCGCCAGCGCCTCCTCGAGGCTGCCCGGGACCGAGGGGAGGTTGCCCAGCTCTTCGGGAGGCAGGTCGTAGATGTCCTTGTCCACCGGCTCCCGCGGCTCTACCTGGCGCTGGATGCCGTCGAGGCCGGCCATGAGCATCGCAGAGAAGGCGAGGTAGGGGTTGCAGGACGGATCGGGGCAGCGGAACTCGAGCCGCTTCGCTGCCGGCTTGTTCGAATAGAGCGGGATCCGCACCGCAGCCGACCTGTTTCGCTGGCTGTAGACCAGGTTCACCGGCGCCTCGTATCCCGGAACCAACCGCCGATAGGAGTTGGTGGTGGGTGCAGCGAAGGCGAGGATCGAAGGGGCATGCTCCAACAAGCCCCCGATGTACCAACGGGCGATGTCTGACAGCCCGGCGTAGCCGTTCTCGTCGAAGAACAGCGGGGTATCGCCGTTCCACAGGCTCTGGTGGGTGTGCATGCCCGACCCGTTGTCCTCGAATATTGGCTTGGGCATGAAGGTGACCGTCTTGCCGTGGCGCCAGGCGACGCTCTTGGTGATGTACTTGTACAGGGTCACGTTGTCGGCCTGCCGCAGCAGCGTGTCGTAGCGGATGTCGATCTCCGCCTGTCCGGCGGTACCCACTTCGTGGTGGTGCACCTCGATGTTGATGCCAAGGCTCTCCATCACCGAAACCATCTCGGAGCGCAGGTCCTGGAAGTGGTCGGTGGGTGGTACCGGGAAGTAGCCCTCCTTGTACCGGGGCTTGTACCCGAGGTTTCCGCCTTCCTCATCGCGGCCCGAGTTCCATGCACCCTCTTCGGAATCCACGTAGTGGAACGACGAGTGCTGGTTCTGGGCGAAACGGGCCGAATCGAAGATGTAGAACTCGGCTTCGGGCCCCCAATAGGAGGTCTCGGCGATCCCGGTGCCCTGAAGGTGAACCTCGGCCTTGCGCGCCACGAATCGGGGATCGCGGCTGTATGGCTCGCCGGTCACCGGGTCGTGGACGAAGCAGTAGAGGATCAGCGTCTTGCGCGACCGGAAGGGGTCGTCTACCGCGGTGTCCGAATCGGGGACCAGGAGCATGTCCGATTCCTGGATCGCCTGGAACCCGCGGATCGAGGAGCCGTCGAATCCGAACCCGTCCTCGAATGCGTCCTCGGTCAGTTCGTGGGCCGGGACGGTGAAGTGCTGAACCTGTCCCGGCAGGTCACAGAATCGCAGATCGATGTACTCGTAGCTCTCGTCGGACACCGTTTTCAGGACGTCCGCGGGTGACTTGGCCATTCCTCACTCCTCTCAAACCTGCCTCGGGCCAGGGTTGTAGACCCGCGCCGTTTCGTGTCAGTTGCCCGAGTGTGAACACTGTGTTTCGCACGCTTTCGAATGGAAGATCGGAGTGTTTGAGGGTTTACCGTTCCACCGTCGAGCCAAAGGTCTACCGTGGACAACATGGACAAACAGGCCGAGTATGTGATGCGCACGGTCGAAGAGCGGGGCATCCGCTTTGTCCGCCTGTGGTTCACCGACGTCCAGGGATTCCTCAAGTCGGTCTCGATCAGCCCGGCGGAGCTGGAGGTGGCCTTCGACGAAGGGATGACCTTCGACGGATCGGCCATCGACGGTTACGCCAGGGTGCAGGAAGCCGACATGCTCGCCCGTCCCGATCCTTCCACCTTTCAGATACTCCCCTGGCGCCCCGAGCAGCAGGTCGCCCGAATGTACTGCGACATCGTGTCCCCCGACGGCCAGCCTTTCGAGGGCGATCCTCGACATGTGCTCAAACGAAACCTGGAGCGGGCGGCACGTCTCGGGTACACCTTCTACGTCGCACCCGAGTTGGAGTACTTCTACTTCGAGGACTCCTCGCCCGACCCCAAGGTGCTCGACCATGGCGGCTACTTCGACCAGACGCCGCTCGACGTCGCCCAGGAATACCGGCGCCAGACGATCAATGCCCTCGAGCAACTCGGGATACCGGTCGAGTACTCGCATCACGAAGTGGCACCCAGCCAGCACGAGATCGACCTCCGTTACACCGATGCCCTCACCATGGCGGACAACGTGATGACCTACCGGCTCACCGTGAAGGAAATCGCCCTCGAGCACTCCATCTACGCCACCTTCATGCCCAAACCGCTCGAGGCGCACGACGGGAGCGGTTTCCACATGCATCTCTCGCTCTTCGAGGGTGACCGCAACGCCTTCCACGAGCCGGGATCGCCCAACGGGTTGTCCAAGGTCGGCGAGGGGTTCATCGCCGGGTTGTTGCGCCATGCCCGCGAGCTAACCGCGGTGACCAACCAGTGGGTCAACTCCTACAAGCGGCTCGTGGCCGGTTTCGAGGCGCCCATATACGTCTTCTGGGCGCGCAACAACCAATCGGCTCTGGTGCGTGTGCCAACCATCAAGAAGGGAAAGACCTCGAGCACCCGGGTGGAATACCGGGCGCCCGACGCAGCATGCAACCCCTATCTGGCGTTCTCCGTGCTCCTCGCCGCCGGGCTGGCAGGTATCGAGAACAACTACGAACTCCCCCCCGAGGTGATGGGGAACGTGTTCGAGATGACGGCCAGCGAGCGTGCCGCGATCGGAATCGAGCGGCTGCCTGCAACGCTCTCCCACGCCATCGACGACATGGAGAGGTCCGAGTTGGTGGCGGAGGCGCTGGGTGAGCACGTCTTCGGATGGTTCCTCCGCAACAAGCGAGCCGAGTGGGACCGCTTTCAGCACCATGTCTCCCGCTTCGAGCTCGAGAACTACCTACCGATCCTGTAATGGGTACTGGGTTCTGAGTAATGGGTAGATCCCGATCCTGGGAGTTGCAGCCCGTGAGGACCTCATACTCGGCAAGCCACGATGGTGGTGGACCGTGAACATTGCGGTCTGGCCGGCAGGGGCCTCCACGGGGTTGCTCAGGGCGATGGCCCTGGCCGGGTTCGAGCCGGTGCCGGTCGTCGACCTGGCCGAGGCCGACCGTGACCTGGTGAGCGAGTGGGAGGCACTGGTGGTCGAGTTGGACGACGACGCCCCCCTCCAGCTCCGGACCGTGCTCAGGGTCAGCCAGGAGTTTGGTGTGCCCGTGCTCATCGCCGCCGGCCGCGACCACGCCATGCTGCTGGAGAACGCCGGCGCAGGCACCGACTTCCTGCTCAACCCTGCCGATCCGATCGAGATCGGGCTCCGGCTGCGGCGGATCATCCGCTCCGAGCCAGCCGACCACGTGGTCCATTTCAAGGATCTGGTCATCAACACCGCCACCTACCAAGCGGCTGTGGCGGGGCGGCCGGTAGACCTCACCTACATGGAATACGAACTGCTCCGCTTCTTCGTCGAGCACCAGGGACGGGTCTGGAGCCGCGAACAGCTCCTATCGAAGGTATGGGGCTACGACTACTACGGCGGGGCGAGGACGGTTGATGTTCACGTGAGACGGTTGCGCTCCAAGCTGGGCGAGGAACGCGCCAGTTGGATCACGACTGTCCGATCGGTGGGTTATCGCTTCGGCTGACGCCGGACCTGCGCCGACCCGGTTTTGGCGTCAACCGACGCGGCGCTACCCCTTCAAGTGACGCCAAAAGTGTGTTTAGCTCGAGAGGGATACCACCATGCGACGAATCTGCGGGCCGTCGGTTTCGATCCGCATCTCGCCGGCGACCCTGTCGGGCTCCGATGCCCAGCGGAAATCGGCCACGATTTCGCTCCCCTCCTGACGGACCGACTCCACTGCGATACGGTCGTCGGGAGGCTGGTCGAAATATGCGGCGGCGATGGATTCGCGCCCGACGAAAGGCCCGAAGCGCTCACCCTCGAAGCGGAGCTCGGCGTCGGGAGCGAAGCGGACCAGCATCGGGCCGAAGTCGCCGGTCCGCACGCCATGGTTGAAATCCTCGACGTGACTCTCGATTAGCGTCATCAGGTCGCTCATGGAGATAAAGGCTACCTTTGGGTCGGTATTCACGCCCTCGATCGGTGGTCGCGCTTCAGCAGGGACAACCCCGCAACCCGGTCGCACCTAGTCCATGGTGACGGAGAGGCGCTCGTCGGTGGAGTCGGCGAGGATGAAGTGGGCCGTTGCAATCGCTTCGTAGAGTCGTAGCCGGCGGGGTGGAGTGACCTCTTCGCGGCTCCATTCGTCGAGACCCTCGGAAACCAACTTACGGGCGTAGATCTCCATGCCCTCATCGATCCGATCATCCGCCACCAGGCCGGCAGTGGCCTCGACATACACGGCCTGGCGGTCATCGGGCGTCGTCTGCGAGTCGTAGATCACGATGGCGACGTCGGGCCGAGCGGCGATGTTCTGCGAGTGCCTGGCGGTGGGCCGCGAGACCCACAGAAAGCGCCGACCATCGGGACTTGCGAACCACACAGGCGTCGCCCATGGCGTCCCTGACTCGTCGGCGGTACCCAGCGTCATGAAGCGGTTGGCGGCGATTACCGATCGCAGAATGCGCCGGCGCTCCTCGCCGTCTCGATCGTTATCCACCACTACCGATGTCATCGCCCTGCCCGCATGTGGCTCAACGGAGAGGCGGGGCGCTGAACGCGCCCCGCCTCATCCGCCCCTCCATCCGCTCTCAGTCAGGCACCTCGACCGCCGTGATGTCGTTGGCGTCCAAGCCGAGGCTGGAGCCATCGAGCAGCAGGTCGGGCAAGAAGCTGCCGGCAGTGTCCGGTCCAAGTGAGGTCGGGTCGAAGACGACGACATCGTCATCATCGGCGGTCAGACCGGGCACCGATAGCGCGCCCCTGGTGCTGAGTGCGATCGAGCCGGCTGCGTCCACCGCTGCCGCATCGACGTTCTCGCCGGAGCCGCTCAGGCCGACATCGCTTCCATCGAAGTGGAATGCCCAGGTGCCCGCGGTGTCATCACCGAGCGACTCGGGGGTGAAGGCCAGCATGTCCTCGGGTCGGACCCGAATACCGCTGACGGTCGCCTGCCCCTCGGTCGACACCAGGATGGTGCCGTCGGCCAGCACCTCGATGGCGTCGACGTCCTCACCTTCTCCGTTCAGGTCCACGTCGTTGCCGTCGAACCAGAGACTCCACACACCACCCTGATAGATGACGATGTCGGCGTCGTCTACTTCTCCGGTTATCCCCGGCACCGAGGTCGGGTTGCGAAAGGAGAGCATCAGGGCGTCTTCGGTGTGGGCGAAGCCGTCGATGACGGCGCGGTCGGGCAGCCCGGCATCGCTGCCGTCGAAGGCAAGCTCCACGCTCCCGTCGCTGTTCACCGCCACGATGTCCTGCCTTGTCACCGTCAGGTCACCGACGGTGCCGTTGTTCTCCAGCACGATCCAGGCTGTCACCTCTGTCTCGACCTCGCCCTCCACCGTGAAGGTGACCGGCACCAGGAACTCTGGGGCACCCGGATCGGTGGTGGTGATTATCAGCGTCGCCTCGTATGTCCCCTCTTCGAGACCGGTGGCGTCAACCGTCACCGTGACAGTGGTGCTGCTGTCACCAGCTACCTCGCCCTCGTTCGGCTCGACCGACAGCCACGGCACGTCCTCCGGCACATCAAAGGGCGCCTCCTCGATGACGAACTGGAACGCCCCGGCCCCGGTGTTGGTCAGAGTGAGCTCGGCGCTGTCGGTCCCGCCCTCGGGCACGGTGAACTCCAAGCTCTCCGGTGTGACGTCGGCGCATGGTGCGTCGAGCCGCAGGGTGAAGTCCAGGGTGGTGGTCTCACCGGCGGTCACCGTCACCTCACCGGTTTGGGTGACATAGCCGTCGATGGTGACCGTGACCGGGTAGGTGCCCTCCTCGAGCCACCACTCGTACACGCCATCACCATCGGTCTCCACCACGAAGTCACCGATCTGGACGGTTGCGCCCGCCAGGGGCGACCCCGGCTCGTCGCAGCGCAACAGTCCGAACACGGTGCCGGTCACCTTGCCCAAGTCCGGCGGGGTGCAGCCCTCACCGGAGGTAGATCGGTAGAAGGTTCGACCTGTAACGCTCGGGGGGGTTCCGGTCCCGGCCACCGACCAGATCTCGCCGCCCACCACCGCTTCGGTGCAGGCTCCGGCGCGGTTCGCGGTCAGCGCCTCAGGAAGCGGATCCACCTCTTCCCAGGCGCCAGATGGCCACGCGCTGACGTCGAGCCGCTCGACCAAGGCCGAAGGATCGAAGGGACCACCCGCGTCGGCATCTCCGCCGGCGGCGTAGATGGCGGTACCGGTGGCGGACAGCGCCAGGTCACTGCGGGCACTCTCGAAGGTCGGCCCTGTCTCCCAGGCGTCGGCTGCGATGTCGTAACGCTGGGTGACATCGACATTGTTCGATGCGTTCTCGCCCCACCCGCCGACCACGAACAGCAGCTCGCCTGACTGGGCGTAGCCGGGCGTGCTCGCGGCCGCTGGCATCGGGGCCCCGGTAGTCCAGGTGTCGGATGCCGGGTCGTAGATGTTCACCTCGTCGGACGGCTCGCCGAAGAAGAAGTCGGCGTCACCTCCGGCGAGCACGACCTTGCCGTCAAAGGCGGCGGCGGCGGCGCCCCACACCGGCCGTGGGACCGGGGCGGCGGCTGTCCACGTGTCGGTTGCGACGTCGTAGACGAAGTGCCGGTTGGTGCCGTCACCGCCCATCACGTGGATCTTCCCCTCCAGACAGGCCGCGCTTGGGCCTTCGCCTCCTTCCGGCACCGGGGCCAACTCGGTCCAGGTGTCGGTGTCGGCGTCGTAGCGCCACGAGGCGTCGGTGACTGTGAGGGTCCCGTCAACGCCGGCGAAGATGTAGAAGCTGGTGGCGCCGTTGTCCTCGCACTGGGCGTGGGCGTAGCGCACCAGCCCACCGGGCAGCGGGGAGACCTCGAACCACGGTGGGGCGTTGATGCCTGCTCGGTCGCCTGCCGGTCCTGGGTCGAGCGAGCGGACCGAGAGCTCACCAATCTCGGCGGGCGCCGAGAAGGTCCCGTCGAACCCGAGGATCTCGCGACCCGGTCCCGCTCGGTGATCTCGAACTCGGTCGCAATGGGGAAGTTCTGTGCACCCACCGGGGCGACCAACACCATTAAGAGGACGAGAGTGTTGCCGAC
>CAWGRK010000011.1:0-57225 GCA_963824995.1 uncultured Actinomycetes bacterium
ATGCCTGGGGAACGGTGAAGTGGGTGTGGACATCGACCGTTTTGACAGGGGGGCTTCCCCGCCCCCGTCCGCCGGAACCGGTCCCCCCACCCCGACCAGGAGTCGCCCACCGTCATTCCACCGGGTTGGAGAGGACGCCGATCCCATCGACCTCCACCTCCACCACATCACCCGGCGACAGATAGCGGGGAGGGTCGAACCCGATCCCGACGCCCGCCGGGGTGCCGGTGGCAATGATGTCCCCCGGCTGGAGTGTCATCACCTCCGAGATGGTGGCGAGCAGGGTGGGCACATCGAAGATGAGATCGCCGATAGCCGCCTCCTGGCGGAGTTCTCCATTGACCCTGGTGCGCAGCCGCTGCGGTCCCAGTTCGCCCATCTCGTCGGCGGTGACGATGCACGGTCCCATCGGGCAGAAGGTGTCGGGGCTCTTCCCGAGGAACCACTGCACGTGGCGGCGCTGCACATCCCGGGCGGTGACGTCGTTGACGATGGTGTACCCGAAGACGTGGTCGAGGGCGGTGTCGGCCGACAGCCGGAAGCCGCTACGGCCGATGATGACACCGAGCTCACCTTCGTAGTCGGTGGTACCCGTCGGGTCGAACCGGGTCTGGATCGCCTCGCCGGGCCCGATCACCGAACTGGGCGCCTTGGTGAACACCATCGGCTGGTCGGGGAGGTCGACGTCGCTCGAGGCGTCGAAGCCCGAGGCATTGAACTCCCTGGCGTGCTCGCGGTAGTTGCGTCCCACGGCGAAGACGTTGCGGCTGGGCCTGGGTATCGGGGCGAGCAGACGCACCTCGGGCACCGGGACGCGCTCGGGGTTGCGCGCCATCGCGTCGCCAAGCGCGGTAAGGGCGGCCTCGCCGCCTGCGGTCACCTCGGACATCGTGGACGAGTACCCCACCGTGGCGAGGTCGGCCACCGACTCTTCCTCCAGCACGCCGACCCTGGCGTCGTCGCCGAAGGAGACCAGCCGCATCAGCGCACTTGTGCGGGGGCGTTGGTCTCGGCGCTCTCCACGATGGCTTCCAGGATGGCGGCCACGGCCACGCCTTCGGCGGCGCCGGTCTCCGGCTTGTCGCCGGTGCGGATGCAGGCGGCGAACTCCTCGAGCTCGTCGGCGACCGTGTCGATGGTGTCCACCTTCTCCTCCGACCGCTCCGAAGCACCGCGGGGCTGGATGTAGAGACGGACACCGTCACCCTCCGACCAGGCGGAGGCTTCGGTCCCGTGTGCGCCGATGGTGGTCACCGGGCCAACCGCCATCAGGGTGACCAGCGATGCCAGAGGGCCTGCTTCGAGACCGAGGACGACCGAGGTGACGTCGTCGACGTCGTACCTGCCATACACGCGCCGGCTCATGGTGAACACCTCGGTCACCGCACCGCCGAGGTACCCGATGGCATCGACCATGTGGACACCGAGCGGGGTCATCCCACCGGCGGGGAGCTGCTCGGGCTGCTGTCGCCATTCGGGGACGCTCGGCTTGAAGGCCACGGGGACCGAGATGTGGGTCTCGATGTACTGAAGGTCCCCGAGATCACCTCCGTGGACCAACTCGGCCAGCCTCCGGTTGGCGGTCTGGCGGCGCTTGTTGTGCCCCACCTGGAGCACGACGCCGGCCGCATCGGCGGCAGCGGCGCAAGCTCTCGCCTCGTCGCCTGTGAGGGCGAGGGGCTTCTCCACGAACACGTGCTTCCGCGCCCCGGCCGCCGCCTCGACAACCTCCAGCCGCACCTGGTGCGGCGTTGCCACCAACACACCGTCGATCTCGTCGTCTGACCAGATCTCCTCGAGATCTGACGCCGACCGGCACCCGTGCTTCTCGGCGAATTGAGCACGACTCTCCGGGTCCCGGGCAAAACAGGCGACCACGGTGGCCGACTTCGCCGCCGCCTCGGCCAGCACTCCGCCCCACCATCCCAAACCGATCGATGCCAGCCGGACCGGTGTTTCCGTCAAGGTGGACCTCCTAGCGAACCGAACTCTTCGATCGTATACCATGCACGATCGCATCCCGATGGCGCGAGGAGGGCGGGGCATGGCCGATCAACCGTGGAAAACGGACAGGTGGTTCTCCAGCCCGTGGAACTACCTACCCGAGGTCACCGCCGACTTCCAGTTGCCGGAGGACCTCCAGGTACATGATGTCACGTTGCGCGACGGCGAGCAGCAAGCCGGCGTCGAGCTCAATTCCGACGACAAGCTGCGGATTGCCGAGGCGTTGTCCGAAGCCGGGATCCACCGCATCGAGGCGGGCCTCCCCGCGGTATCGCCCTCCGACGAGGCGGCGGTCCGCAAGATCGCATCGGCCGGTTTCGATTCGAGGATTTTCGCCTTCTCCCGGTGCATGGTGGGCGACGTGGAACTCGCCGCCGATTGCGGGGTCGAGGGCGTCGTCATGGAGATCCCTTCCAGCCATCACCTCATCGAGGTCGCCTACCGCTGGCCGTTGGAGAAGGCCATCGAGGCATCGGTGGAGACCACCAAGCTGGCCCACGAGCGCGGCCTCACCGTCTCCTTCTTCCCCATAGACGCCACCAGGGCGGGGATGGTGGAACTGCTCGACGATCTGGAGACGGTGGCGCGCGAGGGCCACGTTGACACCGTCGGCCTGGTGGACACTTTCGGCGTCACCTCGCCCCACGCCATCTCCTTCTTTTCACGTCAGGTGGGGCGACGACTCGGGGTGCCGCTGGAGACCCACTTCCACATGGACTTCGGTATGGGGGTCGCCAACACGGTCCTCGCCGTCGCCGAGGGCGCCTCGGTGATCCAGACCACGGTGAGCGGGCTCGGCGAGCGGGCGGGGAACGCCCCGATGGAAGAGACCGTCCTTGCGTTGCTCACCATGTACGGGATCGACATGGGGATCAAGACCGAGCACTTCACCGGGATCGCCCGGCTGGTGGCCGAGTTGACCGGTGTGCAGCAGCCGTCGAACCGACCGGTGACCGGGGAGCGGCTCTACCACGTCGAGTCGGGGATCATCGCCACCTGGGTGAAGAACGCAGGCGACCAACTCACCGAGCCCTTCCCCTACCGCCCCGAACTGGTCGGCCAGCAGCAACCCGAGATCGTGCTTGGCAAGGGATCAGGGCTCGACTCGGTGGCCATCTGGCTCGATCGCCACGGGATCGAGGACGCATCGACCGCCGAGATCGAGGAGGTGCTGCGCGAGGTCAAGGCGAAGTCGCTGGAGAAGAAGGGTTTGCTCGACGACGAGGAGTTTCTCTCGATCGTCGACAAGGTGTTGCCGGGAAGAAGTACTTAGTACTTGGTACTCAGTACTCAGATCGAACCAAATCCAAAGGCAGGCAGAGAAGCTGGTAGATCGTGGTTAGTCGGTGCCTCTTTCTAAGTACTAAGTACTAAGTACTCGAGTAGAAGAGCTAAAAACCAGGAGGGATCCATGCGCGAAGCATTCGGTGTGCTCAGCACCGACTGGAAAGAGGGCATCAACTGGGCCAACGTCCGCGACTGGCGCCTGAAGCGGGCCCACGAGGCGATGGAGCGCAACGGGCTGGGGGCTCTCCTTCTCTTCTACGACGAGAACATGCGCTATGTCTCCTCGACTCTGACCCCCGGTTGGAACCGGCTCAAGCCGGGGCTCCGCTACGTCGTGCTCCCTGCCGGAAAGCCGCCCATCGTCTACGAGCAGGGCGACATCGGATTCCATCTCAAGGTTCACAACCCGTGGATCCCCGAGGAGAACATCCGCCACTCCTACGTCTGGATCAAGGGCGCCGTCGGCCCCGCCGCCGACCAGCAGGTGACCAAGTTCGTCAACGCCCTGGTCAACGATCTGGAGGAGGCCGGCGTCTCGGGTCAGCCGCTCGGGCTCGACTTCATCGACATCAACCTGATGCGCGCCTTCGAGCAGCGCGGGATCGAATGGACCGACGGCATGTCCCCGATGATGGAAGCCCGCGCCATCAAGAGCCCCGACGAGATCAAGGCCTTCTCGATCGTCGGCTCGATCTGTGACTACGTCCACTACGAGATAACCAACTTCATCAAGCCCGGCATGACCGAGAACCAGGTCGCCGCCTTCGGATTCGAGAAGCTGTACTCGATCCCGGGGATGGAGGACGTCGAGGACGTCATCGTCTCATCGGGCCCCAACGCCTGGCCCAACTGGCGCAACTTCTCCGACCGGATGATCCGCCCCGGGGAGTTGGTCATCGTGGACCTGGCGGCGCTCACCTGGAACGGGTTCAAGTCGTGCGTCTACCGGACCTACTGCGTCGGCGGCAAGCCCACAGACGAGCACCAGAAGACATACGACGCGGCCCACAAGTGGCTCTGGGACTCGATCGAGGCGACCAAACCAGGGGTGACCACGGCCGACGTCGCCTCCAAGTGGCCATCGGCCAAGGAGGCGTGGGGGTACGAAGAGGAAGACCAGGCTGCGGCCAACAACTGGGGACACGGTCTGGGTCTCGCCCAGTACGACCCCCCGGTGATCTCACGGATCTGGTCGCTCGACCACCCCGTCGAGATCGAGCCGGGCATGACCTTCGCCCTGGAGACCCAAAACGGCAAACTCCACGATCACGGTGTCCGTCTCGAGGAGATGCTCTACGTCACCGACACCGGGATCGAGATGGTCTCCACCTACAAGCAACACGAGATCATCGTTGTGGACTGAAGACGGAAGGCGGAAGACGGAAGGCGGAAATGTCGTTCCGTCGCCCCGCGTTGACCGACGGCCCGCCCTGTCCGTTCCGTCTCCCCGTAGGGGGGAAGGGACCCGCTGCGGAGCAGCGGGTAGGGGGGCTGACGGACTCCCAACGGTGCGATGAATCCTCTCGTCATCGATCTCGACGACGACCTTGCTGCCGATCCCACTGTCGCCGGGGCCAAGGCGGCTTGGCTCGCCAAGGGTCGGCGGTCCGGGCTACCCGTGCTCCCAGGGGTGGTGGTGACGGTGCCGGCGTCGGCGACCCATGTAGCCACCGGGGTGGACGCCCTCCGACGCCGAGGCTCCGGTGGTGCCCGGCTCGAGGTCTCCCGGCATCCACTCTCTGCTGCCCTCGCCGCCGATCTGGCAAAGGTCGTCTTGGGGGAGCCTCTCGTCGTCCGCTCATCGAGCCCGCTGGAGAAGCCCGGCATCTGGTCGGGCGCGTTCACCTCCTACCTCGGTATCGGCCGGGATGATCTCCCCGTCGCCGTCACCGGGTGCTGGGCATCGATGTTCTCCCCCGCGGCCATCGACCGTCAGGTAGCGATGGGGATCGAGCCCGGTTCCGTCGCTCTCGCCGTACTGGTGCAGCCCGAGGTTTCCCCGGAGTGGAGCGGGGTGGCCCGGCTCGACGGCTCCTCGGTGCTGATCGATGCAGTCGAGGGGCCACCGGCGCCACTCGTCCAGGGGTGGGCGACCGGGATCCGGGCCGTGGTGGACAGCGATGGCGCCATCGAAGGCGGGAACGATGCGATCGCACCCGCCCGACTCGGTGCACTCGCCGATCTGATGCGTGCGGCCGGCTTGACCATCGGCGCCACCGTCGCCGAGTGGGCCTGGACCGCGGCTGGCCCCACACTTCTCCAACTGGGACCGAGCCCGGTGCGCCAGCGGCCGGTACCGGCACCGCCGCCACTGGCGATACCACTGGAGCGCGCCGCATCGATCGCGCGTCTGGTTAGTCGCTACCCGGGTCCATTGGGCGAGGCGATGGTCCTCGGTTGGGCGATCACCGCCCCCGATACATGGCTCGACCCGGTGCCGCCCGCCGGATCAGACCCGGCCGATGCGTGGCGGGAGGCGCAGGAGCTCGCTGGCCGGCTCGCCTCTCGAACCTGGGGAATGCCTCCAGAGTCCGCAGGTGAGCATGCCCGTGGACTGCTCCGTTCGCTACGTAGCGATCGGCCAGACTTGGCATCGATCGACCACGGTCATCAGGTGAGCGAGGCCGACGGGCGCCACCTGCTCGCCCTGCTCGGGTCCGTGCTCCAACATCTCGATGGCATGGACGTCGAACTCGTCTGGCGTCTCGAGATGGCCGAGGTGACCGCCATGATGGGTGGCGCCGAAGCACCCCCAAACGGGCGAGTCGGATTCGACCGGTGGGAGCCGTTTGAAGCGGCGGTGACCATGGCCACCGGTCGTCGTGCCGGAGGGGTTCCCGCCTCCGCCGGGCTGGGCTGGGGCCGGCTCGCATTCGTCCACCCGGAACGGATCGAACCCGTTCGATCCCGCCAGGTGGTGGCTGCGCAGTACCCGGTGCCGCAGCTCGGCCCCCTTCTGTGGGACGCCGCCGGGCTGGTGACGGCCGGCGGCAGTCCAGCCGCCCACCTCTTCGAATCGGCCCGGGCTCTTGGGATCCCCGCGGTGTGCGGCGTCGATTTCTCTGACCTGTTGGAAATGACACCTGCGGAGGCAACCGGGCGGGTTGCCATCGCGGTCGACGGCACCGAAGGTTCGGTGGGGACCGTTCCATGGTGAGGAGGGAAGATGGCTGAAACGATCGGCGTCGTGGGGCTTGGGGTCATGGGCTCCGCCATGGCGGGCCATCTCATTGCCGCCGGGTTCGAGATCCATGGCTTCGACATCGATGCGGACAAGGTCGCCCGATTCGCAGAGATGGGAGGGACCCCCGAATCATCGGCGACCGCGGTGGCGTCCCGCTCCGGGATCGTCCTTTTCTCGCTACCAACGGTGGAGGCGCTCGACCGGGTGGCAGAGGACGTGGCGAAGGGGGCACGCCCCGGCCTGATCGCGGTAGAGATGGGGACGCTCCCCATCGAGGCGAAGCAGCGGGCCAGGGCCCTGCTAGCCGACTCCGGCGTCGAGTTGATGGACGTCCCGGTGAGCGGCACCGGCCTCCAGGCCGCCGATGCCACGCTGGTCATCCTGGCATCCGGCTCCGCCGAGGCCTTCGAGCGGGCCAGACCTGTCTTCGAGGTGATCGGACGGTCGACCCACTACCTGGGTGAGTTCGGCAACGGGTCGGTGATGAAGTACATCGCCAATCTGTTGGTGGCGGTGCACAACCTCTCGACCGCCGAGGCCCATGCCCTTGGCATCGCTGCCGGGATCGACCCCGAGACGGTGCAGCGGGTGACCAGCGACGGCGTCGGGTCCTCGCGGATATTCGAGATCCGCGGCCCGATGATGGTGGCGGACGAGTACCTGCCCGCCTCGGCCCGGCTCGACATCATCCTCAAGGACGCCCGGATCATCAAGACTTTCGCCGAAGCGGTCGGGGCACCGACCCCCCTGCTCGACGCCGCCATCCCGGTCTACGAGGATTCAGCCGCTGCGGGGTTGGGAGACCTCGACGCCGCCGCGCTGTGCCGGTTCCTCGAGCAGAAGGCAGAACTGGAGCGATGAGCAGCAGCCTCCCGTACACGAGGAGCGAGGCCAAGCAGTGGGCCGCCGAGACATTCCACGGTGCCTGCAACGTCATCATCCCGTCGTACTCCTCCGACCTCCGGTCGCTCAACGAGGCCGGAATCCGACACGACGTGAGACGCAACATCGAACTCGGTTTCTGGGGGACGCTGCTGGTCTCCGAGGGAGGGACGACCGCAGACGAGATGCGCCGGTTCATGGAGATCGCGGTGGACGAGGCCGCAGGACGGCAGCGGCTCGTCCTCCAGGGAACGTTCGACACCGTCGCCGACACCGTGGGGATGGCCAAAGACGGCACCGCCATCGGGGTGGACGCCTTGTTGCTAGGGCACCCCAACAGCTTCTACCCCGCCGACGCCGCCGCGGTCGAGGCCTACACCGAGGAGGTGTGCACCGGGACCGATCTGGCGGTGATCCTCTTCATCGTCGAGCACTCCAACCTGCGACGCCTCGACGTCCGCGGCTTCCCCTCCGAGGCCCTGGTGAGGATGGCGGGACTGGAAACCGTCGTCGCGGTCAAGTACGAAGTCGGTCGTGAACAGCCGACCAACACATGGGAGGCGTTCACCAAGCTCCAGAAGACCGGGGTCCTCCTCTCCGACCCCATGGAGTTCCACGCCCCGCTCTGGGTGGAGCGGTTCGGCATGCAATGGATTGGGACGAGCAACTACGAGTACTACGGCGACGCCGTACCACGGATGATGGAGATGCTCTGCTCGGGTGAGACCGAAAAGGCCATGGACCTTTATTGGCAGATCGAACCGGCGCGCCGGGCACGGGCGGCGACCACCGGGTCGGGGGCCAACCTGGTGCACCGCTATCTCTGGAAGTTCCAGGCATGGCTCAACGGCTACAACGGCGGTCCGCTTCGTCAGCCGATGATGAAGCTGTCCGAGCGCCAGATGAAGCTCGCCGCAGACGGAGTGCGTGCCGCCGGCATCGCTCCCGCCGACGAGCCGTTCGCCGACTTCTTCACCGGCCGCAACCCGTGATCCGGATCCTCGACGGCGAGGCGGTGGACCGCCTGCTCGAACCGAGGCTGGCGCTCGAAGCCATGACCGAGTTGTTCGCCATGCCGGCTGATTCCCAGGGATACGGGAGGATCGATCTCCACCACGGCAGAGGCTGGATGCGGGTCCTCCCCGGCTTCCTCGAGCAGGTGTTCGGCTACAAGATGCTCAACCGCACCGCTGATGTGGGAATGAGGTATGTGATCCACATCCACGACCTGAATAGTGGAGCGCTGCGGGGCATGGTCGATGGGTTGGCCGTGACCAACGCCCGAACCGGGGCGGTGACGGCGCTTGCCGCCGATCGCTTGGCGGTCCCCAGGGTCGAGGTCGCCGCCCTGATCGGGACGGGGCCGGTGGCCAGGGGCCAGTTGCAGGCGCTCGACCTGGTCAGACCTGCTGCGGTCACCAGAGTCTTCTCCCCCACGCCTGCCGCGGAGGGAGGCGCTCGTCGAGGAGATGAGCGAAACGACCACCGGCGAGTTGGTCGTGGCGGACTCGGTCGAATCGGCCATCGAGGGGGCGCAGATGGTGACTCTCGCCACAAATGCCACGTCCCCGGTGCTGACAGCCGAGCATCTCCAACCGGGGATGCACGTCAACTCGGTCGGCCCGGCGAGCAGGGACCGCCAAGAGATCGATCCGGAAGCCTTCCGGCGCTTCGACCGGGTCGTGTGCGACAGCGTGGACCTCGTGCTCACCGAGGCCGGCGATGCCATCGCCGCAGCCGAGCGCGGCTCGATCAGCCCTGGGAGTGCCCTCGATCTGGCAACGATGCTGAGCGGGAACGATGGCCGGCGGTCGGACGACGAGATCACGCTGTTCAAGTCGGTCGGGACCGGCCTACAGGACCTGATACTGGCGTTACGGCTCCTCGAGGAGGCAGAGCGGGCCGGTATCGGTCTCGAGATCGAAGACTTCGTCACCGTCAAGCCATTCGGGGTGAACAGATGATCAACGGCCTACATGTTCAGATCGAGGGTGCCGGGGAACCGGTGGTGCTCATCGCCGGTCTCGCCGGGAACGGGAGCGGGTGGGGCGACCAGATCGACCGTTTCGCCGCCGACCATCTCACCATCGTCCCCGACCACCCAGGTGTGGGCGCCTCGGCGCCGGTGGATGACATCAGCGTCGGCCAACACGCTGGAGCGATCGCCGGTGCGCTACGGGAGATCGGGTCTGACCCCGCCCACCTGGTGGGGTCGTCCACCGGTGGGGCAATTGCCATGGTCATGGCGCTCGACCATCCCCATGTCGTCCGCTCGCTGTCGCTCGTTTCCTCCTGGGCCCGAGCCGACGACTTCTTCCGCCACCAGTTCGCCGTCCGCAAGGAGGCGCTGGAACGGCTCGGCACCGAGGCATACACCGAGCTCACCGCGCTCTTTCTCTTCTCTCCCCCGTTCTTCCAAAGGAGCTACCCGCAGGTGAGGGATTGGTGCGACCGGGCCGTGGCGGTCGATCCATCGGTGATGGCGTCTCGGATCGACATGATCCTGGCCCACGACGTGCTCGATCGGCTCGGCGAGGTCCGCCATCCCACCTTGGTGCTGGTGGGAGATCAGGATGGGTGCACACCGCCCTACTTCTCTGCCGAATTGGCGTCCGCCATCCCAGGCGCCGAGTTGAAAGTGCTCGAAGGGGGCCACCTCATCTACAAGGAAGATCCCGCCGGCTTCCACGCCACCGTGGCCGAGTTCATCGCCCGTCACTGAGATGTGCCCGCTGCGAGAACGAGCGTCGCGTCGGCCTCCACTACCTGGAAGCCGTGACGGTGCTTCTACAGCGAGTCCGCAGTGCTCACCCCACCGCAGGCCTGTTCGAAGCTGCTGATCTGCAGTGGTGGTGGTCGCAGAGGCCGCGCTCCACCGACAACCTCCCTCAGCTCTTCTGGTTCGATCACCTCGGTCGCCCGGAAGCCGCGATGATCGCCACCGAGTCGCCGCTTCGGACGCAGCTCGACCCGATGGTCATGCCCGACGCAACTCCCGACTGGGTTGCACATGTCATCGAGCGCGGGCTCGCTCATGCCCGTGAGTCAGGACTTGAAGCCGTCGGCCTGGAGGTTGACCGCGCCGATGACGTCCTGCGCGATGTGTTGGTCGGGCATGGCTTCGCGATCGAGGAAGACGGACTGGTCGAGACATGGCTGGCCGCAGACACTCGACCAGCGATCAGCCCGCTGCACGAGGGCTATCGGCTGTCCAATCGCCTCGGCACGATGCAGCGTCCGCATCACATGATCAGTCCCAAACGGAACAACCCCGACCCCGAGCCGCGTCTTCGTCAGACTTCGCTGTACCGCCCCGACCTCGACCTGGTGGTACACGACAGCCGAGACGACGTGGCGGCGTACGGGTTGTTCTGGTACGACCCCGTGACCGCCACGGGTCTCATCGAACCCATGCGCACTGAAGACGACCATCAACGACGAGGTCTTGCCCGCCACATCCTCACCACCGGCATCGACCTCCTCGTCGCGGCCGGCGCAGAGCGCATCAAGATTTGTTACGAACCGGACAATCCGGCATCAGGAAGTCTCTACCTCAGCGCAGGATTCAAACCCGACAGGCAGACCGTGATCTTCGCAGGCACGACGAGCGGAGGAACTTCGTAACCGTGCTCTCGGGCTCCGGGGCCGGGCGAAACGGTTCAGACGGGCGCTGACTTCTCGGAAGACGCGAGCGGCGTGATGTCCGCTATCGCAAACCTGGGTCTGACAAACCGAGGCCTATGCACGGAATCCTCGCCGCTGAATAGCTCCTGCTATTCCTCTTGATCCTTCCACGGACCGAGTCCATACACACGCTCGATGGCGACATGGACCACGAAGCCGGGAGGTGCATCGCGCATCGGGAACTCCGCCCCGGGTCCGATGTAGTACTCAGCCAGGCGATCCATCACCGCCAGTGCTCCACCCTCGGAGATGCGAGCCTTCCCCCGAACCACGAGGTAAGGATGTAGCCCCTCACCGTCGTGCTCGTTCGCTTGGAATGAAACGGTGACCCACGGGTCGCGGCGCAGGCAGTCCAGCTTGTGCTGGTCGAAGAAGGAGGCGAACACCAATCCGTCGTCTTCGAACCCCGCCCACACCAGCGTCACGTGCGGGGTCCCGTCGGGGTTGAGCGTCACCAGATGACCGAGCGGTCCGTCCCTCAAGACTCGCGGGCGCCTTGGGTCACCGTGTCCACAGACTCGATGCTATCCCCCCCGACGGCCTGTGCCATCCTGCAAGATATGGATTCCAAACCCACTGTCTGGCCGGTTCTCGTCTATCGCGATGCCCCCGCCGCCATCCGGTTCCTGGTAGATGCGCTCGGGTTCGAGGAGCGGCTGGTCGTCCCTGGTGATGACGACCCCGTCGTCAGCCATGCCGAGTTCGTATGGCCCGAAGGAGGTGGGGTCATGCTGCACAGCGCCGATCGCGACGACAGCGTGTTCTCGCGCAAGCCAACCGGAGCGGCATCGGTTTACGTGGTCACCGACCACCCCGACGAAGTCCACGATCGGGCGGTCGCCGCCGAAGCAGAGTTGATCCAACCGCTGCAGGACGAAGACTACGGGTCCCGTGGCTTCACGGTCGCCGACCCGGAGGGGAATCTCTGGAGCTTTGGCACGTACCGGGGAGAGTGACCGTGCCCGATGAGACCACAGCCAGCATGGAGATCGAATGGGACGTTCCCATCGAGATGGACGACGGGATCGTGCTGCGCTCCGATGTGTTCCGTCCATCGGACGGAGACCCTCATCCGGTGATCCTCACCTACGGGCCTTACGCCAAGGGCCTGGCGTTTCAAGAGGGATATCCCGACCAGTGGCGGAGGATGGTCGAACAGCACCCCGACGTGGCCGCCGGGTCGAGCAATGTGTACCAGAACTGGGAGGTGGTGGACCCCGAGAAATGGGTCCCCGAGGGCTACGTGTGCGTCAGGGTCGATTCCCGGGGCGCCGGCAGGTCGCCGGGGTACATAGACCACTTCTCACCCCGCGAGACCGCCGACCTGGCGACGTGCATCGCCTGGGCGGCGGAGCAGCCGTGGTCATCGGGAAAGGTGGGCCTCAACGGGATCTCCTACTACGGGATCAACCAGTGGCACGTCGCTTCGCTCCAGCCGCCGGGGCTCGCCGCGATGTGCGTCTGGGAGGGCGCCGCCGACTGGTACCGGGACATGACCCACCATGGCGGCATCGTTTCCACCTTCTGGGCGAACTGGTACGACATGCAGGTGAAGACCGTCCAGCACGGGTTGGGTGACCGCGGTCCCCGGCACCCGGTGACCGGTGTCAACGTCTGCGGAGACGCCACCATGACCGACGAAGAGCTCGCCGCCAATCGGGCCGATTTCGGCGGCGAGATCAGGGCGCACCCGCTCGACGACTCCTACCACCGGGATCGCTCAGCCCGGTTCGAGCGGATCGTCACCCCGCTCCTCTCGGCTGGCAACTGGGGCGGGCACGGTCTTCACCTCCGAGGCAACACTGAGGGCTTCACCCGGTCCGCCTCCGACCAGAAGTGGCTCGAGATGCACGGGATCGAGCACTGGACCCACTTCTACACCGACTACGGCCGCCGCCTCCAACTCGAGTTCTTCGATCACTTCCTCAAGGGGAACCGACAACGGGTGGGATGAAAGGCCGCCGGTTCTGCTCCAGGTGCGGCGGATCGACGACTTCGTCGAGCGAGCGGAGGAGGGCTGGCCGATCCCAAGGACGGTTTGGACCCGGCATCACCTCTGGCCGGACGGGACGCTGCGGGCCGACTCTCCGGACGAGGCTGAGATCTCCTTCGAGGCTCTCGGCGATGGCCTCGACTTCACCGCTGAGCCATTCAAAACCGAGACCGAGTTCACCGGCCCCCTCTCGGCGAGGTTGTGCGGTGTCCTCTACCACCGAGGACGCCGATCTCTTTCTCGTTCTCCGTCTGCTCGACCCCGACGGCGCCGAGGTCACCTTCCAGGGCGCACTCGACCCGCATACCCCCCTCGCCCATGGATGGCTGCGCGCCTCGCACCGCGAGCTCGACCCCGCCCTCTCCGAGGAATGGCGCCCCTTCCACACCCACAGCCGGCCGCAACCGCTCCGTCCGGGTGAGGTGGTCGAGGTCGAGGTGGAGATCTGGCCGACGAGCATCGTCGTCCCACCTGGATACCGGCTGGCCCTATCGGTCAGAGGGAAGGACTACGAGTACCGGGGAAGCGACACCGGCGGTGAGGAGATCGCCAGCTTCAAGAACCGGTTCACCGGCGTAGGGCCGTTTCTCCACGACGATCCCGAGGACCGACCTCCCGAGATATTTGGCGGAGTCACCACTCTTCACTTCGGTCCCGATCGACCGAACTCGATCCTGCTTCCGGTGATCCCGCCGTCTGACTGATCCGCTCGGTCACAGCCCGGAGGTGAGGTAGCCGGCGAGCAATCGGCTCCCGGCGTCGAGACGCTCGGCCATCTCGGGCCGGCCGGCGGTTCGGTACACCTGGGCGGCCGCTTCCCGCTCCTCCATCTCGCCGCGCACCAAATGGGCGACTTCGTCCTCGGTGAGTTGCCGTCTCGGTACCTCGGTGGGCCCGACGACCGGCCATGACTTCGTGGTCGCCAGCGGAACAGCTTCGGCGTTGCCAATAGCCGCCAGCGTGGTTCGCAACACCGAAACGGTCTCGGTATCGCGCCGCTTGAGCGCATCAGGCAGATCGGCGCTCATGAGCTGTCGGATGTCCATGGGCGGGCGAAGTTAGTCCCGCCCGGTCCGCGTCGGCTCGGAATTGGCCAGGTTCAGGCTGCAACCACCACCACGATGGCGGTCCCGCCCAGCATGGCGGCGGTCCCGATGAGGAATCGCACGTTGAACCGCTCGAACGGCTCGTGGAAGAGCAGTGGCACCAAGGCAACCACGACGAGGGTCGACAGTTGTTGGATCGTGATGGAGACGGCGATGGTCGTCAGCCCGAACGAGAGCCACTGGGCTGATATGGCGAGGGTGCTCACCGCCCCGCCGAGCGCGATCCACCCGAGTGCGGCGCGCGGGAGCGGGCGGCGCCATGCGGCGCGTGCCGACAGGGCAACCGCGTAGACCACGACGCACACCGCCAACCCGGCGGTCAGCCCGAGGAGCGGCTGGTCGAAGCCACGCATCCCGAACCGGATGAGCAAAGGGCTGGTCCCCCACAGAGCAGCGACCCCCACCGCGAACCACGGTCTGGCCCAACCCCCGTCATCCGACCGGCCGCTCATCGAGATCAGTGCAACACCACCGGCCGCCAGCGTCACACCGGCGGCGATCCCCCAGGTCAGCGGCTCGTCGAGGAAGGCCGCAGCGAGCAGAGTTCCCACCAGAGGAGAAGCCGCCACAAGCGCCCCCGTCCGGGCGACACCGATCCGCTGCTGGCTCAGGGCGAGCAGTGTCCAAGCACCCACGAAGTGGATGAGGGTGGCCACGACGAAGGCGAGCAGCGATGCGAATGGGGCGTTGCCGAGAAGCCCGAGGTCCCCGACCAGCAGGGCTCGCGTGAGGAGGAGCGTCTCCACGACTACCAGCAACCCGAAAGTGGTCCGGTAGGCGTCGATCAACTGGTTGCTCTTGCGGTTGAGCAACTGGCCGACCCCGAAGCAGATTGCGGCCACCAGGGCCCAGCCGGTCCCGGTCAATGCCAGCTCACCCGATCCCGGCCACCTCGAGGAGGGCGCGCGACTCGCAACGAGGCCAGCGCCGGGTCGGTGAGCATCCCGGCGAGGTCGGCCTGGGCGAGATTAGGAAGCGACCGGGCACTCTCGGCGGCGGCCGGCATCCGGAAGCGCCGCTGGTGGCCCTCGGACATCACGAGCCACAGCGGCGGTGACATGGCGGGCGACGGTAGCAGTGCACCGGAACCGCTCACCGAGGCAAGCCCGAGAGCCTTGCATTACGCTCGTTTGGGCGAAGGGAGGTCGCATGGGAGGATGGGAGTCCCCGCCGTCGCGCCGGCAGTTCATTGCCGCCGTGGCAGCAAGCAGCGGCGCGCTACTCGTCGGAGGTAGCAGTCTCCGGGAAGCACCAGCTTTGGCGGCCGGTGACCCACCCTGGATTGAGGCCACAATCCCCGAGCTGCAACGGATGATGCGGCAGCGCCGGCTCTCCAGCGTCGCACTGACCCGGGGATACCTGCGCCGCATCCGCCAGATCGACCCAGTCCTCCATTCGGTGATCGAGACCAACCCGGACGGCGCTCGCCATCGCCGCCCGGCGCGACGCCGAGCGAGCCGCCGGTAGGTCGCGCGGTCCGCTGCACGGCATCCCCATCCTGGTCAAGGACAACATCGCCACCGACGACGCCATGGAGACCACGGCCGGGCTCGCTCGCGCTGGTCGGCAGCCGGGTCCCGGCGCGACGCTCCGTTCGTGACGCGGCTGCGGCCGGCCGGCGCCGTGATCCTCGGCAAGGCGAACCTCTCCGAGTGGGCCAACTTCCGAGGCGGCCGCCCGATGGCATCTTCATCAACGGCTGGAGCGCCCGCGGGCGGGTTCACCCGCAACCCCTACGTGCTCGACTTCGACCCGTGCGGCTCCATCGTCCGGCTCGGCGGTGGCGCCGGCGGCCAACCTGTGCGCCGCGGCGGTCGGCACCGAGACCGACGGCTCGATCGTCTGCCCGGCCGGGAACAACCTCGTGGTCGGGTCTGAAGCCCACGCTGGGTCTGGTCTCGCAGCAGGGGATCATCCCGATCGCCCACAGCCAGGACACCGCCGGTCCGATGGCCCGCACCGTCACCGACGTGGCCGTCCTCCTCGGGCCCATGGCGACCGCCTTCGGAGAGGTCGCCGGGCGGAGGGCTGCCGCGCGATTACCAGCAGTTCCTGCGGCGCGGAGCGCTGCGCGGGTGCCCGGATCGGCATCGACCGGCGCATGTTCCTGGAGGAGTACTTCGCCCTGCCCGAGCTCAACGCGGTGGTCGAAGAGGCCATCGGAGTCATGGCGTCGCTGGGGGCGGTAATCGTCGACCCGGTGGACACCGGCGACCCCTTCGCCTTCTTCGACGACGAGTTCACCGTGCTGCTCCACGAGTTCAAGGTCGACATTGCCGCCTACCTGCGCCCGGTACGGCGCACCCGTATGCGGACTCTCGCCGACCTGATCGCCTTCAACCTGGAGAACTGCGAGGCCGAGATGACCTACCTCGACCAGAGCATCTTCGAGGCATCGCAGGCAACCAGTGGCGACCCCGAGGATCCGGTCTACTTGGCGGCCCGGGCCAACTCACTCGCCTTGGCTCGGGACGAGGGGATAGAGCGGGTGATGGCGGAGCACGACCTCGACGCCGTGCTCTCGCCCTCGTATGCCTTCGGGTCATCGGCGCCGGCGGTCGCCGGCTACCCGAGCATCTCGGTCCCAGTCGGACTCGCAAGCACAGGATGGCCCGCCGGGATCTGGATGTACGCCCGCTTCCTCGAAGAACCGAAGCTCCTCGCCTACGGCTACGACCTCGAGCAAGAGCTTCAGGTGCGGGTACAACCCGGCTTCCAGGGCGAGGTTCCCGATCCGCCCCCGCCGCTCGGGCTTTGCGACGACCCGGGAGCTGCCGGCGATCGTCAAGCGCGCCCCGGCTACTTCCGGGGCCGCCCGATCCCGGTTCACCACTGACCCGAGGCTCTGCGGACGCGCCATCCTGCTAGATAGCTCGAGGTCGCCGAGGAGGACTGAGGATGACCAGGTTGGTCGATCTGTCACAGGACATCTATGAGGGCATGCAGGTATACCCCGGCCATTTGAAGACAGTCACCTTTCAGCACGCCACCCATGAGGAGACGGCGGTGCGCTTCGAGGGAGGCTTCTCCTTTCAAACCTGGGGGTTCATGCTCAACGACAACGGGCCCACGCATGTCGACTCGTTCTCGCACCTCGACCCCGACCCCGGTGCGGCGACCATCGACCAGATGCCGCTCGAGTTGTTCTACGGGCCCGCCATCTGTCTCGACGTGTCGCACGTGCCCGAGCACACCGACGTCACCGCAGAGCATCTCGACGCGGCGCTGGAGCAGAGCGGTCTGACCTTCGACAAGGGCGATCTCTGTTTCTTCTACACCGCCACCTATGACCGCTATCGGGGCACCCCCGAGTACCTGAGCCGGTTCCCCGGCCTCGGGGCCAGCGCCGCCGAGTGGATCGTGGACAAAGGGGTCAAGGCCTTCGGCGTCGACTCCCCGACCCCTGACAATCCGGTGTCGAAGACCTACCCGACCCACATGATGTCGCGCCGCGAGCACATCACCCACTACGAGAACCTGGTCCTGACCGAGGTCGTCGGTAAGCGGTTCACCTTTATCGGCTTCCCGCTCAAAGTGATCGGTGCCCACGGCGGACCGACCCGGGCGGTAGCGCTCCTCGACGACTGACCGGCCCGAAGCCCGTCAACCCAGGGTTGGAGACTACCGCCACGGTTGCTGGCAACCCTGGGTTGGAGGCGCGCCGAGACGCGCTGCGGGCCCACAGAACGCCGCCGATCAGGCGGCTGGATCAACCAAACCGAACTTCCATGAGGGGTCGCCGGGGACCATGGTTCCCTGCACTTGCGACCGGTCACCCATCTCCCTGGCGCGGGCAACGACCGCTCGCCCGAGGGCGAGTTGGCTCTGCTCCCACTCGGCCAATGCCTCGTCCAAGTCCGAAGACCTCTTGATGGCGTCACGCAGCGCCCAGGCATCGGCGCAAGCCTTGGCCTGACCGGCGGCGAGATGGGGTCGTGCCACGAAGGCGGCGTCCCCCATGAGACACACCCGACCGAAGACGAGGCGCGGGCTCTCCAGATCGACCACCGCCTGGATGAGGGTCTCGTGTGCTCCGGTGACCACTTCCGCCAGCGTCGGGGCAAGTTCCTCTTCGGCAACTGCGCGCATCTCGTCGAGGTGGGCGGGGTCGATCGCTCCCGGCGGGACGGTCCAAGTGCGGCGTTCGCCCCACCGGTCGGTCATCAGCGATTCGAAGGCACCCCCTGTCGGTGCATTGCGGTACCAAACCGAGTTGACCTGTCGGCCACCGGTCACGGGATCGTCGCCCGGGATGGCGTAGGCCAGGATATGGCTGTGGTCGAGTACCTGGTAGAGCATCGCATCGGCCAAGTCGGCCCTTGCCCCCTCCGATAGCGCGGCTTCGTCGGTGACCCCGCGCCAGGCGACGTATCCCGAGTATCGGGGAGTCACCTCTGGGAGGAGGATGGAGCGGGCTGTCGAGGCGATCCCATCGGCGCACACCAGGATGTCACCCTCGACGGTATCGCCGGCGGCAAGACGCATGACGACACCCGACCCGGCCGCTTCGAAACCGACCATCTCACTCCCCAGGTGATAACGACTCTCGTCGAAGGCGCCGAGAAGGGCTCTGTACAAAGTGCTCCACCCGGTGAAGCGGTAACCATCGGGGTCGGCCGAGATGACCCGGCCGGCATGGTCGAGGTATGTCCAGTTCTCGAGCCGGAGACTGACCCGGCGTCCCTCGCCACCCCGTTCGACGAAGTAGCGCTCTGTCACCGGGAGCACCACGATCCCCGCCCCACGGTCGCGCAGCGGATGGGGGGACCGCTCGTACACATCGACCTCGCACCCGAGTTCGGAGAGCAGGACGGCCGCGGTGAGACCACCGATCGATCCGCCCGCAACCAGGATGCGGGGGCGCGATCTCAACCGAGCAACTCGACGGTGACGAACCGGAGCACCGTGTCACCCACATTCTCCAGATCGTGGATCATCACGTCGTCCGGAGTGTGCGTGAGGAACATGGTGTCCCCGTCGCCGTAGTCCCTCACCACGTAGCGGCCGTCGTCGAACCGCTGCAGCCCCAGACTGCCGGACACGACGGTCCAGAAATAGGGGCGGATGTGGGCATGGAACGGCCCCCGCTCGCCGGGTTGGAGGGTGATATCCCACACCTTGAGCCGCTCGTTCTCGAAACGCAGCGTCGTTCCCACCGCCAGGTTGCCTGGCGCATCGACCAGTTCCTCCTGGTAGTCGGAGGGGTCGAAATGCCCTTCCTCGATGATGCTCATCCGCTCACCTCACTCGATCGGTTGTCTATGCATTGTTCTGTAAGAGGAACGGCCCGACCGCAGCGAGAACGGTCCGGATCCTGAAGTTGCGGGGCGTGTCCCAGACCTTCGAGACGAATCAACTGCGAGCCGTCGATGAGCACCATGAAGTTGCCCTGCCATCGCCGCCGGTGTCGCCGCGTCCTCGCTCCCGACGATGATCAACGTCGGATTGTGAACGGACGCGGCATCGATCGAGTAGTCCACCCTGGCGAGCGCATGACAGGCCGTAGCGAATATTCCCGGCCGCGTGGCGAGCAACACCCGGCGGCGCTCGTCGGCCTCCTCGGGGTGGGACTCGATGTACGGCCGGGGGAAAATCCTCTCGAGGGCCCGCTCGACGACGGCCTCCATACCGCCTTCGGTCGCAGCCGATGCCATCGTCGAGAACGCCCCGGCCGCATCTGCTGGAAAGCTGGCACCACATCCCACTAAGACGAGGCGGTCGAACCGATCGCCATGACGGACCGCGGTCCCGAGGGCGACGAATGCTCCGAGCCCGTTTCCCATGATCGCCGTGGTCGCCGGGTCGAGTTCGCCTGCCTCGAGCAACTCCCCCACCACATCGGCATTGGCGTCGATCGAAGCCTCCACCGCCGGCGTCGATCCGAAACCGGGAAGGTCGATGGCGTGAACCGTCCAATTCGCTGTCAGCGCCGGCACGGCCATGTCGAAGACGCCCCGATCGGTGAGGAGCGAATGGAGCAAGATCAGCGCCGGTCCGCGGCCGCCCCGCAGCATTGATACCGGCCCGATGGTGGTCTCGATCACCGCGTGCACCCCACTAGCTTCCCGTCCTCATGGAGATAGGAGCGCACGCGCCGAGTTTCGCCTTGCGGGAGACGTTCGAGGGAACCGTCACCCTGGAGGAGTTGATCGCCGATGGGCCGCTGCTGCTCGCCTTCTATGTCTTCGACTTCGGCCACGCTTGAAGCAGCGAACTGATCCAGTTGGGTCAGATCGAATCGAATGTGGAGGAGTTGGGTGGGAAGGTCGCCGCCATCGCGGTCACCGCCACCTTCTCCCAGATGGCCTTCGCCTCGCATCTCGGTATCGGCTTCCCCCTGCTCTCCGACTGGGGAGGCGCCACCGCCGATGCATACGGCGTCCAATATGACACCTGGAAGGGACACTCGGGACTTGCCAAGCGATCGGTGTTCGTGATCGATCGCGACGGAGTGATCCGGTACAAGTGGGTAACCGATGACGCTCTCGAGCTCCCCGACTTTGGAGAAGCGGTGGCGGTGATGCCGAGATCGGAGGAAAATGAGCCGCAAAGCGGTACAACCCGAAGGAGTCTCACCGCCGGGCGGGCACTACTCACACGGCGTGGTCGCCCTCAGGGCACGACGATCTATGTCGCTGGGCAGATCTCGCTAGACGAGGACGGGGCACTGGTGGGCGCCGGCGATGTGGCTGCTCAGGCACGACAGGTCCTGGTCAACCTCGGTCGGGTGCTCGAGGGAGCCGGGGCGTCACTCGACGACGTGGTGAAGACAACAGTTTTCCTCACCGATCTCGACGGACGTGGCCCGGTGGACGAGGCTCGCCGTGAGGCGTTCACCGCACCACCACCTGCCAATACCCTCCTAGTGGTCAGCAGCCTGGCCCGACCCGAGTTCCTCGTCGAGATCGAGGCAGTAGCGGTGGTCTCGTCCCGCTGACCGGTGCCCGAGACTCGTTGACAGGGCCTGCAAGCGACTCTATCTGCATCGTATATGGTGCAGGGTTCTCCACGCCTCAGTCATGAGCGACCTCGATATCAGAGGATACGGCGCCTAAAGGACCGGACCACCGGCGCCGCAAGAGCCACGCCGGTGAGATCATCGGCTGGTGTTCTTCATCCTGTCCGATCGTCTACCTCGTGATCCAGATCAGCCCGGCGACCATGCAGTGGAACATGGACCTGTGAGGATCCCGGTCGCGAATGTGACCCGAATTCGGAGGTAGTAGTGAGCGGATACGCCCGTGGGCAGTTCAGGGTGGATTGGGAGGACCGGTTCGACGTCTCCCGGCTGAGGCGCGAACGGGTGCAGCGGGCGCATGAGGCGTTGACGGCCTCGGGCTTGGACGGCCTTCTCGTCTGGAAGGACGAGAACGTCCGCTACCTCACTTCACTGCGCGCCCAACTCATCGCAGGCAAGACCACCTCGCTCAACGGCGCCCTGCTTCTCCCCGGCCAGGAGCCCGTCCTCCTCAGTTCGGGCGGCGAGGTGGACAAGGCGCGCTTCGGGATGTCGTGGATCGGCGAGGTGCACGCCGTCCCCATCATGGAGCAGCGCGAACTGGTGGACGGATTCGTCGAGAAGATCCTCGGCAACATCCTCGCCGACCGTCGGGCTCACGTCGGGCCGGCTCGCCGTGGACCAGGCCAACCTCTCATTCATCGAGTCGATGCGGCACCACCACGCCGACCTCGAGTTGGTGGACGGTGACACCGTCATGCAGCAGGCGAGGTGGGTGAAGACCGAGGACGAGATCGTGATAATCGAGGAGGCGTGCGCCATCGGCGACTCGGTGACCCAACGCGCCCTCGACGAGGCACGACCGGGCCGACGAGAACTCGAGGTTGCAGGCGACGCCATGCAGACGCTGTTCCATCTCGGAGGGGAGATGGCCCACGTCATCACCCCATACGTCGCCTCGGGCGAGCACATGTCGCCACCGCACCGCCTCGCCACCGACAAGATCATCCGCAATGGCGACCTGTGCTTCATCGACATCGGTGCGATGTGGAACGGCTACTTCGCCGACATCGGGCGGACCACGGTGGTCGGACGACCGTCGAAGCGCCAACAGCAGGTCTACACCGCCGTCTACCAGGGGCTGATGGCGGGTGTGGAGACGATGCGACCCGGCCAGACCAACCAGGACACGGCCGATGCCATCATCTCCAAGATCGCCGAGCACGGGTTGGAGGACCACCTCTTCAGCCTCTTCATCGGGCACGGGATCGGCATCGGCGCCAACGAACCCCCCTACATCGGTGAGACTCTCCCCGGGGCGACGGTCTACGAGTACCAACCCAACATGGTGTTCGCGGTCGAACCACTGGTCTGGGTCCCAGACGTCCGAGGAGGGGGCGGCGTCCGGATCGAGGACATGGTCCTCATAACCGAGGGAGAAGCGCACGTCCTCTCCCGGGTGGAGTACGAGGACCGGTTGCTGATCTGAGTCTCAGCCCACCGATACGGGCGCCAGTCCTGCGGTGGTGTCCCCGAGATACTCGCGATGGCCCAGACCGAGGGTCTTGATCCACCGCTGCTGCCCGACGGTGAGGGCGATGAAGTACCCGAGTTCGACAAGCTGGGGCTCGGTGAAGTGACGGTGCAGGTCATCCCATACCTCGTCATCGGCCAATGAGGAGTCCCAAGCGATTGCCTGCGCCCACCGCAGCGCCGCCCTTTCCCGGTCGGTGTATCGATCGGAACGCTCGAAGTCGACCACCTCGTCGAGCTTGGTCTCGGTGACACCCTGGGCCTTGGCCGCTTCGGAGCGCTGCGCCCCGCAGTATTCGCACTCCACCGTCTTCGACACGTAGAGACGGCACAGTTCCTTGATCGCGTTGTCGAGCACCCCGTCGTCAAAGGCGGTGCGCCACGTGGCGGTGAACGTGTCGAGCACACCAGGGACATGGGCCCGAACCGCCTGGCTCTCGGGACGTGGAGTCCCCCGTTGCCTGGCGTACTCGAGATGCTCCTGGCTCTTCGGGTCGAGCGTCTCGAAGTCGACGTAGCTGATACGCGGCATGGCTCGTCCTCCTCGGTCCGCTCGTCACCCTATCCCCGGTTTGACAGCGTGGGTACGGGATCGGCCGGGTGCGCAATCGATCTTATGCTCGCCCATCGAAACGATCGAGATAACACCTCAGGTGATAGCGGCTGTCTCGGTCGCCGCTTTCCTCATCGGACTGACCAAGGCAGGGCTGGGCGGCGGGCTCGGTCCCGTCATCACCGCGGTGATGATCCTGGCGATGCCGGTGGAAGTAGCCCTGGGTATCCAACTTCCCATGTTGATCGTGGGCGACATCTTCTCCATCGGCGCCCATTGGCGGAAGTGGAGCCGCCGCCACGTCATCATTTTGGGGGCGGGCGCGGTAGTCGGGGTTGCCCTCGGGACGCTGATCCTGACCTCGGTCGAGCCGACCACCGTCCAGCGCATCGTCGGCATCGTCAGCCTGAGCTTCGTCGCCTATCGGTTGATCCAGCCCCGGCTGCAGTCGATGGCCGCGGTGCGAGCCACCATCCCTCTAGGTGTCATCGCCGGTGCCGCCGGCGGCGCAGCATCGACCGTCGCCCACGCCGGCGCCCCACCGGTGGCTATCTACCTGCTGATCGCCAAAGTGTCACCGGTGGTCTACGCCGCCACCCACGTACTTCTCTTCGCCGGGATCAACCTGCTCAAGGTCCCCGCCTACGCCGCCGCAGGGCTGTTCGACCTGGAACTCCAACTGGCGCTGGCTCCCACCCTCATCTTCCTTCCGTTGGGAGTCGTCGCCGGCCGCTGGCTGGTCCACCACGTGGCACCGCTCGTCTTCGACCGGATCATCCTCGGAATCCTCACCGCCACCGGGATCTACCTGCTGTTCGTGTGAGTGGCGCGGAAATATGATTGGGTCGTCCGCTTCCGTCCAGTTCAGGGACTATGGCGAGCCAGATCGGCTTCTGTCCAGAAACCCAGGTGCGGATCGCGCGTATGGCCTCCGGATCCATATAGCTCGAGCCTTGCTCGTCCTTCATCGGACAACATTTCGATGGCGTCGAAGAACGCGTCAGCGCCTGCAGATCGCAGCGCCGTATCGCCCTCGCTCGGCCGGCGTGGAAGATGGGTCGTCAGAAACACCAATGGAATGCTCAGTAGGAATCCGGCCCCGAAGAGCGTGTGCTCTTCCGAGCGACTTCCAGACGGTATCGGTTCGAAGTAGTCCGCCACGGTGACTTGTGAATGCCCCTGAAACATCGAAGAACCAAGTCGCGCCTCCGCTGTCCGTGGCAACGAAATTCACCGTCACGCCGGTTCTCGGGATGCGGTGGTTGCGGTCGATGACTGCGAACCCTGCATCCAAGAGCAATTCCTCTGCGAGTTGCTGGGCCGCCTTGCCCTCCCGTGTGGCCCTGCTCTGGAAGTCTTCATCGTCGTCAGCTCTCGCAAGCGGTGGCGCCAGTTCTCGTCTCTCCCCGCGCGGGACGTCTTCGTGGGTGGATAACGCCTCCTCCACTCGACGCCTGGCGATGTCCACGTATTGCGGCTCTGTGTCATAACCCACGTAGCGTCGACCAAGACGCGCTGCCGCAACCAAGGCGGAGCCGCTTCCCATGAACGGATCCAGTATCAGATCATCCCGGAACGTAAAGAGCCGAATCAGCTGTTCTGGGAGTTCGATGGGAAAAGGAGCGGGGTGACCTACGCGCCTCGCGCTCTCGGGTGGTATCTCCCACACGTCCAAAGTCAGGGCCATGAAGTCTTCTGTCATCAGCGTGCTTTCAAACGGCAAGCCCTCGGTTGACCGCTGCTTGATCGATCGCGCACGGTCGAAACGACCCTTGCTGGCGACGATTACGCGCTCTGTCGTGTCTCGTAACACCGGGTTGGAGGCACTGCGAAACGAACCCCAGGCACATGAACTGTTCGCGCCTTCGCCCTTGCGCCAGATGATCTCACCCCTCAACAGAAGGCCGAGGTCGTCCTGCAGTATCCCAATGACGTCTGCTGCCAGACTCCGATACGGCTTCCGTCCGAGGTTGGCGACGTTGATCGCCATCCGCCCACCTGACTCGAGCTTGCGCACGCATTCGGCAAATACATCCGTGAGCAATTCGAGATACTCGAGATAGGAGGACGGCGTGCCCTCGCGCTCGATCTCTTCTTCGTACTGCTTTCCGGCGAAGTACGGCGGAGAGGTTACGACCAACGCAACGGAGCCGTCCCTAACGTGCGACATCGATCGTGCATCTCCGCACACAAAGGGCTCGAGCACTGGCTCAGGAGCAAGAACGGTTGCCTCGTTAGAGAGCTCTGGCGGGTGAAAGCGCTCGTAGAAGGGCGAAGCATCGTGGTTCTCTCGCCCCGACACCCCGAAAGCTAGATGTCGTTGTGTGCCGTCGCGCTTCCATGTGACCCTCTGCTCGACACCCTCATACTGTGACAGGTCCGCCGTCGCGGTCTCAACGACCGTACATACGTTCGCGGGTGCGGCGCGCATCTCGTGGCATCTCGCTGTCGCTCGGCGGTTGGCGCTCGCCAGGCAGCCTTGCCGATGTTTACAACCAGCAATCAAGGGTCTAGATCCTGTCAGTGTCCTGACATACAATCGAACACATGTTCGATACGGTGAATGAGTGCCCGCCGAGAACCGTGCTTCCCGACGGGTTGGCGGAGATGGCACCGGGTCCCGAACTGGGAACGGTCCTCGACGCGATCTCGACCGCTCGACACTCAACGGTCACCAGATGGTGATCGTGCTCCAAGCGAGCGCCCGCCAGGTCGCCCACGACCAAGCACGGATGTACGCCGACATGCTGGAGGTGGCGCTCTCCCCAGCGGGTGACGCCTCATCACGCCCCGAGCGGATCGACAACCTCGACGAGGACTCCGCAGCCGAGATCGGAGCGGCGCTCCACCTCACCCGGAGAGCGGCCGACATCGCCCTGGGAATCGCCTGGAACCTGGTGGAACGGCTCCCCGAGGTGGGGGAAGCGCTCTCTGCGGGACTGATCGATTTGCCCAGGGCCCGGGTGATCTGTGACGGCACCGGTCACCTCACCGAAGACCAGGCCCGGGAAGCCGCCCAGGTGGTGCTGGCCGAAGCGCCCGGGACTGACCACCGGTCAGACTGGCCGCCCGCCTCCGTCGTCTCACCATCACCATCGACCCCGAGGACGCCAGGCAGCGCTATGAGACCGGTCTCTCCGAACGGAGGGTGATCGGGGAAGCCAACCCCGACGGCACCGCCAACCTCTTGGCGCTCAACCTCCCCCCCGAATCTGTCACCGCCATGCTGGAACGGGTCAACCGGTTGGCCAAGGTAGCCAAGACCAAGGATGACACCCGCAGCCTCGACCAGACCTGCGCCGACGTGTTCTCCGACCTGGTCACCGGGAGAGGGCTGTCCACCGCTGCCGCCGGGTCGGTGGACATCACCGTCGACCTGGCCACCCTCACCGGGCTCTCCGAGGTCCCCGGGGAGATCCCGGGGTGGGGAGCGGTCATCGCCGACATCGCCCGCCAGGTCGCCCTGGCCAACGAGGGTGGCGAGTGGCGGTGCAGCGTCACCGATCCCGCAACCGGCGGGGTCCTCTGGAACGGGACCACCCGGAGAAGACCCAGCGCCAGCGAGCGCCGCCACGTCCTGGCCCGGCGACCGGTGTGCGTCTTCCCCGGGTGCCGCATGCCCGCCCGCGACAGCGACCTCGACCACACCGTGGAGTACTCCAAGGGGGGACGCACCCACCCCCACAACCTGGGACCGCTCTGCCGGTACCACCACCGGTTGCGACACGAGGCGGGGTGGAGAATCGAACAACCCACACCGGGACGCTTCGTCTGGACCAGTCCCCTCGGGCACACCTACCACTCACCGGATCGTGCGCGCCCTGACCTATAACCGGTTTGTCCGGCGGCCAGCCGCCATTCGTGGTCGGTAGTGGCGCCTGCGGCCATGGCGGCGTGTGACTGTTCATCGGTGAGCTCGTGGACCAGGCAGAACTCGTTTCCAAATGGGTCTTGCATAACGGCCCAATCGATCAGGGGTCGGTGATCCTTGTGAGATCCAGGTCGCGGGTAGAGGCTCGGTGGCTTCTTGACGCTGCCACCCAGGGCAACGATCTCCTCGATCGCCGAGTCGATGCCGCTACTCGGAGTTATGTCGATGTGAACGGCGTTCGTCGTGTCGTGCGAAGGTGTGGCTACCTCGACAGGGGCGTTGTCGATGCGTTGCAGGATGATCTCGTGCTTCCAGGGATCCTTGGTTCCCAGATATCCGAGCCATCCGTGCCAGCCGTCCGCCGATCCGATTATCTCGAGCCCGGTGACCGCCGACCAGAATCGGTAAGCGACCGTCAGATCGGTGACGTTGATTACGACGCAACGCAGTTCGCCGATTCCCATCGCAGCGTGCCTCCTGGTCAGCCGGACGGTAGTTCGGGAGGCTTGGCCGGCATCGGGTTCGGTGAGCTACGGTCGACGCCGTGGTCGAAAAGCCAACCGTTCTATTCCTGTGCACGCACAACGCCGGGCGTTCGCAGATGGCGGCGGGCTGGATGCGTCACCTGGCCGGCGAGCAGGTCGAGGTGTTCTCCGGTGGTTCCGAGCCAGCGCCCGAGGTCAACAGTGCGGCCGTCGCAGTGATGGCCGAGGCGGGGATCGATATCGCCGGCGAATCGCCCAAACCGTGGACCGATGATGCGGTGCGGGCCGCCGATGTCGTCGTCACCATGGGATGCGGCGACACCTGCCCCTATTTCCCCGGGAAGCGGTACGTGGACTGGGAAGTGCCAGATCCGGCCAGGCTCGATCCGGACGAGGTTCGGCCGATCCGTGACGAGCTCGAGAACCGGGTGCGCCGGCTGCTAGTCGAGTTGGGGGTTACCCCGGTCGGCTAGACCGGAGTGAGCGCATCGCGCAGCACCGAGAGGCGCTCTGGAACTACACGGAACCAGGCCCATTTGCCTCTTTGCTCGCGGGCGAGGAGTCCGGCATCGGTCAAGATCGACAAGTGGTGACTTACCGTGGGTTGACTACGGCCCACCGGGGCGGTGACGTCGCAGGCGCACATCTCCCCGTCGGGAGCGTTGGCGATCATGCTGAGCAACCGGAGCCGGGTTGGGTCGGCCAGCACCCTGAACCCCGCCGCCAGCGTTTCCGCCTCGGATTCTTGCAGGGGCTCTACCAGAACCGGGTCGCAGCAATACTCGATGGGTTGGACTTGCATCCCCGACAGCATATCGTCGTCTCGATCGATGTATTGACGGACGTCGATATTTAGCATAGGCTCTGCACATATCGATCGCCTTCGATGCGAGGAGAGCCAGATGCCAGAAACAGAGATCCGCGAACGGGTTCGGCGGCGGTATGCCGCCAGCGCAATTGGTGCCGATGACGGCTGCTGTGGTCCGGACTCCTGTGGTCCATTGAGTGCCGACCCGGGCGCTCACCTCTATGACGAGGCCGACTTGGCGGCATTACCCGCGGACGCTGCTGCAGCAAGCCTGGGATGCGGCAATCCGTTTGCCGTCGCCGAACTCGCCGAGGGCGAGGTCGTGCTCGATCTGGGGTCGGGCGGGGGGATCGACGTCTTGCTCTCGGCTCGTCGGGTCGGCCCCGACGGGTTCGCCTACGGGTTGGACATGACCGACGAGATGCTCGACCTGGCCCGCCGCAACGCCGCCGAAGCAGGGGCCGAAAATGTCGAGTTCCTGCGCGGATACATCGAAGAAATCCCATTGGGCGACGGGAGCGTCGACGTCGTCATCTCCAACTGCGTGATCAACCTCTCGGCGGACAAGCAGGCGGTATTCGATGAGATCCAGCGGGTGCTTCGACCAGGTGGCCGCATCGGGATCACCGATATCGTCGCCGATGACCATCTCTCTCCCGAGGAGATCGCCGAGCGCGGCAGTTGGGTTGGATGTATTGCCGGGGCGCTCACCTTCAACGAGTACCGGCAAGGGCTGTCGGCGGCAGGCCTCGAGGACATCACGATCACGCCAACCCACGCTGTCGCCGACGGAATGTGGTCGGCGACGGTCAGGGGCAGGAAGTCGGGCTTCTGACGCTCCGGCTCAGGTCGCACCAACCATCTTCACCACGTCGGGTTTGGTGACCTTCCCCATGGCGTTGCGGGGCAGCGTCTCGACGATGTGAAAGTCCTTGGGCACCTTGGCGGGTGCCAGGCGGTCGCGGCACCAGGCTCGCAACTCGTCCGGGTCCGGGGATTCAGACGCTGAGACCACTGCGGCGACCACACGATCGCCCCACTCCGGATCGGGTAGGCCGACCACCGCCACCTCGGCGACAGAGGGATGGCCGAGCAGGACCTCCTCGATCTCGAGCGCCGACACCTTCTCCCCGCCGGTCTTGAGGATGTCCACCGAAGCGCGGCCCAGGATCCGATAGCTGGCGTTCTCTCTCACCGCCACGTCGCCGGTGCGGAACCAATCGCCGTCGAAGGCATCCTCGGTGGCGTCGGGGCGGTCCCAGTACTCGGCGAAGACGGTATCGCCGCGGACCTGGATCTCGCCGGGGATCCCGTCGTTGACCTCGTTGCCTTCGTCGTCCACCAGACGGACCTCGACACCGGGGAGCGACGAGCCCACCCGGCCGGGCTGTCGTTCCCCGTGGAGCGGGTTGGAGAGCCCCATCCCGATCTCGGTCATCCCGTAACGCTCGAGCAGGGTGTGCCCGCTGATCTCCCTCCACCGCTCAAGCGTCGGTACCGGGAGCGCCGCCGATCCGGAGACCATCAACCGGAGCGACCGGCACCCCTCGCTCCTGGCAGCGCGCTCGGCCGGGGCGGCTGTCTCCCATGCGCCGATCAGTCGGTGGTAGATGGTGGGGACGGCCATGAACACCGAAAGTTCGCCCGAGGCGAGCCTCTCCCACACCGCCTCCGCGGAGAACGTCGGGTGGACCTCGACCGTCGCCCCTACCCAGAAGGCGCAGGCCAACACATTGACGATTCCGTGGACGTGGTGGAGAGGGAGTGCCAGCAGGGTCCGGTCCTCTGGCACCCACTCCCAGGCTGCGACCAGCGACTCCACCTGCGCGACGATGTTGCGGTGGGTGGTGACCACGCCCTTGGGACGGCCGGTGGTGCCGCTGGTGTACAGCATCATCGCCGGCCGGTCATCGGCCACCTCGGGGAGGCTCGCTTCAACGTCGAGCGATTCCGCAATCGACTCCACGCTGATGGTGCGGATCCCCCGCTCAGTAGCCAGCGGGCCGAGGACAGGCTCGAACTCATCGTCGATGACCACGGCGGTTGGACGGGCGTCGTCGAGGACGTAGGCCAACTCGGGTGCCGGGTGGGTGAGGCAGAGTGGGACCGCTACCCCGCCAGCCCGCCAAATGGCCCATTGCCAGGCGACGTATCGCCAGCCTGGGGTGACCATGAAGCAGACCCGGCCGCCGGCAAGGTCGGCGCTTCCATCGAGCAGCACCGCTGCTCCGGCAGCCGACAACGCCAGCAAGTCGTCGTAGGTGTGATCCCCGTCGGCATCGACCACCGCCACGGCACCAGCGCGGTTGGCGGCAGGCGCGGTCAGCGGCGCGGCTACCCACGTCGATCGGCTTCTGGTTCCGGTTTCGCTGGCTGTCCGGGAGGGATCACCGGGAGCAGCAGCGAGCACGGTGACTCCGGGCCGATGTGCAGCGTGACCACGGCATCGAACACCTCGGGTGGGCGGTCGTCGGGATCGGCGTGGGTCATCCCCCCGGTGCCCCTGGTGGCATAGACGAAGCGCTCGCCGTAGTCGTCGAGGCGGCCCCGGTACTCGTAGTCGCGGCCCCGGATCCACAGACCGAGCCGGTACCCCGGTGGAACCACGATGCAGGAGGGCACGATCTCCACCTCCAACTCGACCGACCTCCCGGGAGTGAGTGGTTCGACGCGGTCGTGAGGGTGGTAGGGCTGCCAGGGACGAGACCGCTCCGGGTCGATCGCCCGGTGCGAGGCGCGTAGCCAGCCGTTGGCGATCGGCGTGTTGGGATCGGTCGACCCCTCGAAGGTGACCTCTTCGCCGTCGGGGTCGAACAACTGGACGATGAGGAAGAGATCGGCGTCACTGGTCGAGGAGGAGACGAAGAGCCGAGCCGCCATCGGCCCGGTGATCTCGGTCTCCTCAACGAATGGCTCGGTGCTGAAGACGAGCCCGTCACCAAGGGCGTCGTAAGGGATCTCCGCTTCGGCATCGGGTGGCTCGAGGCGGAGGGTCAGGTCGGGGTGAAGGTGGTAGCGGGTCCATTTCGTCCGGGCGATGGGCCACTCGTTCTCACCACGCCACACGAAGCGCTCGCCTGGGTGGCGGATGTTGAGTTGGACGCGGGGTGTGCGGTCCCACCCGTTCTCCTCGCCCTTGAGGAAATGGTCGAGGAATCGCTTCTGGACGTCGCGGCCGTACGACGAATAGAAGTGGGTCCAGTGGGTGTCACCATGGGCTTCGAGCCACTTCTGCTGCGACGGCGACTCGACGAAGCCGTTGAAGTTGCCCCTGGGATGGATCCCCTGGCCCCCCCAGTTGGCTGCGGTGAGGAGCGGGATGGTGATCTTCGACAGATCGATCCGGCGCTGCGCGTGCCAACCGTCGAACAGCGGGTGGGCTTTGATCCCGGCGAACACGTCGATCCGGTTGGCGGCCAGCTCGTCATCGGACAGCGTGATGTCTCCCGCCACCGAAAGCCCGGTGTTGGGGTTCACCGGAGCCCGCTCGCCACGCCCGTTCTGGATAGGGTCGATCTGGTTGGGCTGCCAGCGCCGGGTGAACTCGCTGAGGATTCCTCCGTGGTAGTAGGCGTCCCGGTAGGGGTCGTTGAATCCCTCCCAAGCAACGATGGCGGCCAGGTGGGCGGGGTTGCGCTCCGCCGCCGCCCAGGCCATCACCGCGTAGTACGAGATCCCCATGATGGCGACCTTGCCGGTGCTCCATGGTTGGGTTCCTGCCCAGGTGACACTTCCGCAGACGTCCTCGTACTCCTGCGGTGAGCGGGGATCGAGCACACCAGGTGAGCGCCCGGCACCGCGCGAGTCCACCCTCACCACGGCGTAGCCGTGGGGCACCCAGCGCTCCGGGTCGGTGACCTCCCAGGACTGGTACCGGTTGGTCGAGCCCTCCAGCACACTCGGGTCCTTCGCCACCAGCTTCTCCCATTGCATCCGGTAGATGTCGCCGTCGAAGGGGAGACCTTTTGCGTAGACCCCGTGGCTGAGGATCACCGGGTAACGGCCCGGGGCATCGGGTCGGTATACGTCCGCCGCCAGGACCGCTCCGTCGCGCATCTCCACCGGCACATCCCATTCGATGAGCATCCCGTCGGCCCTGGTCTCCATCGGCGGCGAGCCTATCCCCGCGGACCTCTTGGCAGCAATCGTTTGTGGGCGCGGCGAGAGAGTGTCGAGTACGTTGAGCGGGTAGCACCGTGGCTTCATCCCCGGATCACCGCCGGGGTACGCCGGGGCAGAGGAGGGAGGGACTTGACCGCACCGCTGCGTCATCTTGTGGTTCGAGGCACCGACGCCGCCTTCGAGCAGCCGGCTCGCTTTGCTGACCATGCGGACGGATTCACCCGTTGGGACGCGGTGGACCAGTCCACGCCGGGAGCGGTCCACACCGGGTTCAGGATCAACCGGCTCGAGCCGGGCGGGTCGGTCGGCGCTCACGTCCATGCCTACGAGGAGACCGGATACGTCCTCGACGGGTCATTGACCCTCGACACCACCGAGGGCAGCGTCGCCCTCCGACCGGGCGACTACGGGCTGATCCCCATGGGGTCCCCGCACGCCTGGCGGAACAGCGGGACGTCGCCGGTGAGGTGGGCATCGATGCTTGCTCCCCAACCGCGCTCGCATCACGGGGAAGACACGTGGTTCGTCGCCGAGTTCGAGCGGGGGGAAGCGGTCGAATTGAACGTGCGCGACCCACGGACCCGGAGCTATGGGCACATCGACCCGGAGAACATGGACGTCGCCCAGCAGACCCAGGACCGACTGGCGGTCTCCGCCAGCATGCGAACCGCCCTGCTGGTCTACAGCGGGATCACCGTCAAGATGATGGTGGACTCCGACCTCGGCGCACACCTGCAGACCATGTTCATGGTGCAGTACCAGCCCGATGGCTTCGCCGGAGCCCACGACCACCCGTTCGAGGAGACCTACCTGATCCTGGACGGCGGAGTGGATGCAGTGTTCGACGGCGTCGAGTACCGGCTTGATTCGGGCGACATCGCCTTCGCCGGCGTGGGTGCGGTCCACGAGTTCAGGAATCCGGGCACTGCCATCGTCCGCTGGCTCGAGACCCAGGCTCCGCAACCACCGGCGCGTCACTCGTACCGGTTCGCCCGGGACTGGAGATACCTAGAAGAGGTACTTAGTACTTAGTACTTTGTACTTAGAAAATACCCAGCTCAGCTCATCACCCAACATGAGAGTTACCCGGGTGATCATGGTGTCCAATTCGGCGTGAAGCCACGACCTTTCTCATGTGCCAGGACCCCGCAGCTCACGGTCGATCGTGCCGCTATTGGTCATCCAGCAGACCGACAGAAGTCCAGATCGATAAAGGGTATGTGCCCGGTGAGACCGGGTGTTGCCGCGCCGCATGTCTTGAGCGGGTTCCTACTAAGTACTAAGTACCGAGTACTAGAGTACTCAGTTCAATAGCCACCCACCGTCCACTCTGAGATTCACCCCTGTGACCGAGCGGTTCTCGAGGAGGAACACGGTGGCGTGGACGATGTCTTCCATGGCGACGAGCCTTCCCAACGGGGTGCGGGAGCGGAAGCCCTCCAATACATGGTCGGGCTTGCCCGACCAGTAGGGGCTGTCGCCGACGATCGCCGGGTGGATGGCGTTCACCCGGATGGGTGCAAGTTCCACGGCAAGCGTGTGGATCATGGTGGCCACGGCCCCGTTGACCGTCGTCACCGTGGTCGAGCCCGGGTAGGGGCGATCCTTGGCCAGACCGCCGAAGAGGACGATCGAGCCGTCATCGTCCATCCGCGGGGCGAGCACATGGACCACCTCGGTGTAACCGACCAGTTTGAGGATGGCCAGTTTCTTCGCCCGCGCCATGTCGTAGTCGGCAACCGTGTTCTCGTCGCGCTCGATGGCGGCGATAACGAGGTGCTGGACACCGTCGATCCCGGCCAGCGCCTCTTCGATGCCCTCCGGTTCGGAGAGATCGAGCGCCACCGAGGAGGTCTCGCCTCCGATCTCGGCGGCCACCTGCGCGCAGCGATCCTCTTCACGACCGGTGACGACCACTTCTCGGCCCTCGGCGGCGTAGTAGGCGGCGATCTCCCGACCCAGACCGGACGTGCCCCCCACGACGACGACGGACCCATTCATCCCAGCCTCCTCGGTACTCGCCATATCAACACTCGCCAGAATCAGTACTCATTCGCCACCATCAGCTCTTCGCAGGGGAAGAGGGTGGTGATCTGCGGACCTTCGGCGGTCACGACCATCATCTCCTCGATTCGCGCCGCCGACCTGCCGTCCTTGGCCGGGGCGTACGTCTCGAGGGCGAAGTACATGCCTTCCTGGATCTCGATGGGATCGTCGAGCGAATTGAGCCGGCTGATGATGGGGCGCTCGTGGAGACCGACACCGACACCGTGGCCGAACTGGAGACCGAAGGCGTCCATCTCGTCCACGAAACCGAAGTCCTCGGCGCGCGGCCACACCTTGGCGATCATGTCGGTGGTGTTGCCCGGCCTGACCAGTTCGATGGCGGCGTCCATCCACTCCCTGGACTGCTTGAAGGCATCCCGCTGCGCCTGGGTGGCCCGCCCCACGACGAAGGTGCGGTAGTAGCAGGTGCGGTAACCGTTGTAGGCGTGGATGATGTCGAAGTAGGCCTGGTCACCTGGGCGTATCAGGCGATCGGAGAAAACATGGGGGTGCGGGCTACACCGTTCACCGGCGATCGAATTGACCGCCTCGACGAACTCCGATCCCATCTCGAAGAGCCGAGCGTGCGCCAGCGCAACGATGTCCGACTCACGGACGCCGGGCTTGAGCGTCTCGAAAATGTCCTGGTAGACGCCGTCGACCATCGCCGAGGCCTGGGTGAGCAGGACGATCTCGTCCTGGCTCTTGATCTCGCGGGCCAGCATCATCGCCTGCTGTCCGTCCGTCACCTGGAGACCGGCCGCCTGGAGGGCGAGGAACACCGACGTCTCCGCCATGTCCACCCCGAGCGGCTCACCGGCAACGCCGTCGTCGGCGAGCGCCGCTGCGATCTCCGATGCGGCTCGTTGGTGAAGTCCGGCCTCGGGACCGATGGCGCCCTGGAGGCCGGTGTTGCCGCCGATCGAGTTGGTCTCGTCATACATCCCCGGGAGTTGCAGCCGGTGGGCCTTGGCCGCCGAGCCGAAGTCCCAGATCCGCGGCGGGCCCTGGCGGGTGATCAGCGCCCAGCGCTCCCCCTTGTTGAAGGCCCAATAGCCGATGTTGGTGGAGGTGGCGTATCGGATATTGGACGTCTCGAAGAGGAGCAGCGCGCCCAACTCGAATCGGTCGAGGACTTCGCGAACCCGCGCCAGACGGTGATCGCGCAGCCGGTTGAAGTCGACCCTGTCCTCCCAGTCGACCGCCATCGTGCCTGGCGACGGCGTGGTCGCCACCGGAAACTCGGCCATCGGCCCTCCTAGTTCCTAGAGATCCTGTCCAGTGTCACTGTTCAGCGACCAATCACGACCCAGATGCCGTGTGCCGGCTCCGAGCCCTCGTTCCACAACCGGTGAGGTGTGGTCGAGTCGTATGAGATGGAGTCTCCCGGCCCGAGCGAGTGATGATCGAACCCCACCTGTACGTCGAGCCTTCCCGACACCACCAACCCATGCTCACGGCCGCTGTGCCGCATCATCGTGTCGCCGTCGCCAGACGCCCCGCCCACCTCGTATACCACGTAGAGGAAGTCGAGGCCTTCCTCCGGGGAGGCGGTGAGCCGCTCCCACCGCACCCGGGATTCGAGGGTCAGCACCGCCCTTTCATCTGGATGGACCACCCTCTGGTGGTCGATCGGGGCGACCGTGCGGTGCTCGACTGCTCCGAAGGCCTCGTCCAGCGAGAGCCCGAGCTCGGTGACGAGCGAGTAGAGGGTGCTCACCGACGGACGAGACAATCCGTTCTCGATCTGGGAGACGAGGCTCGGTGAACAGCCGGTGCGGCGCGCCACCTCGCGTTGACTGATCCCAAGGCGCTCCCGCTGCTCCCGAAGCCGGGCGCCGATCACCTTCTCGAACTCGTGTTCCAGCCCAACCTCACGGCCCGTGTTGAGTGCCACTGTACCCCCCGACTCGGCGCCGGCTCCGTCCCAGCACGAAATCTCGTCAGCCCGTTCAATCAGGTCGCGCATTACGATCGGCGCATGACAGGAAATGGCTCATGAGCTCGGAGTTGGCCGAACCGGGACTGCTGGATTACGCCCAGCGAGCACCGCGGCGACCGGCGCCGCTCGATCCGGCGGCCGATGGGCTCGAGATCGCCATCGAAACCCGGGTCTCGATGTACGAAACCCAGCATGTCCTCCGCCAGATGGAGAAGCGGGCACATGACCTCTTCCTGCAGAACCTTGTCAAGGGGACCAGCCATCTCTCCCTCGGGATGGAGGCGGTCGCCACAGGGTTCGCCGCGGCGATGCGGGCCGACGACTACACCTTCGCCACCTACCGCGGGCACGCCCACACGATGGCCAGGGGAACGCCGCTGGGACCGGTCCTAGCGGAACTGCTGGGGAGATCGAACGGGTTGCTCGCCGGCAAGGGTGGCTCGATGCACCTCACCTCGGTCGAGCACGGGATGATGGGTTCCTACGCCATCATCGGTGCCCATCTCTGCATCGCTAACGGCGCCGCCTGGTCGGCCCAGATGAGGCAGAGCGGGCAGGTGGCCGTGGCCTTCTTCGGCGACGGGACCACCAACATCGGCGCCTTCCACGAAGCCCTCAACCTGGCTGTGATCTGGGACCTGCCGGTCGTTTTCGTTTGCGAGAACAACCTCTATATGGAGTACACGCCGATCGACCTGGTCACCGCGGTTCCCAACCCCGCCGCCGACCGCGCCTCCGCCTACGGCCTCGAGCGGATCATCGTCGACGGCAACGACGCCGACGCCGTCCATGTCGAGGCACGGCGCGCCGTGGAGCGCGCCCGGGCAGGCGAGGGCCCCTCGTTGGTCGAGGCGCTCACCTACCGCCACGGGGGGCACAGCCGGGCCGACCCCGGTAAATACCGCCCCGCCGACGAGATCGAGGCCTGGATGGAGCGCGACCCCATCCCGGCATACCACCAGAGGCTGTTACGGCTCGGGGTAGACGAGGGTCGCCTCTCCAGCATCCAGCAGGATGTGGCGCGTCGGGTGGACGAGGCCACCGAGTTCGCCAAGGCGGGCGAGGTGCCGGGGGAGGAACTCCTCCTCACCGATGTCTGGGCCGACGGAGGCTGGTCGTGGCGGAACTGAGCTACCGCGACGCCGTCGCCTACGGGATCGCCCAGGAGATGAGGCGCGACCCGAGCCTTGTCATGCTTGGCGAGGACATCGCAGGAGCAGGCGGAGTCTTCAAGACCACCGTTGGGTTGCTCGACGAGTTCGGTCCCCTGCGGGTACGCGACACCCCCATCTCGGAACAGGCGATCCTCGGCGCCGCAATGGGGGCGGCGATGACCGGGGTGCCGGTGATCGCCGAAATCATGTTCTCCGACTTCCTGGCGGTCTGTTGGGACATCGTGGCCAACGAGATCGCCAAGACCAGGTACATGACCGCCGGTCAGGTGACCCTCCCCCTCGTGATCAGGACCGCCAACGGCGGAGGGTCGAGGTTCGGGGCACAGCACAGTCAGAGCGTGGAGAACTGGTGCATGATGATCCCCGGCCTCAAGGTGGTGGCGCCCTCCACCCCTGCCGACGTCGTCGGGTTGATGGCGGCTGCGGTGCGCGATCCGGACCCGGTCGTCATGTTCGAGCACAAGTCGCTCATGGCCACCAAGGGCGAGATCCCCGACGGCGAGCACGTCGAAGAATTGGGGACCGCTCGTGTCGTCCGGGATGGGACCGACTGCACCATCGCCTCCCTCGCCCTGATGGTGCCGAGGGCGGTGGCGGCGGCAGATCGCCTGTCGGACGAACACGGGGTCTCGGCCGAGGTGATCGACCTTCGCACCCTTGTCCCGCTCGACACCAAAGCCATCCTCGAGTCTGTCTCGAAGACCAGCAGACTGTTCACCGTCGAGGAGAACCCTCAGTTGTGCGGATGGGGAGCAGAGATCGCTTCGCTGGTAGCCAATGAGGCCTTCTGGGACCTAGACGGACCAGTGGTGCGGATCACTACCCCGCACATCCCACTCCCCGCAGCCGAGTCGCTCGAGGACATGGCCATCCCGTCGGTGGACCGGATCGTGAAAGAGGTGTCGGCGGCGCTCGACTGATCTAGGGAGAGGCGCCCGGACTGCCCGGTTTCCGTCCGCTCACCACGATCAACCTGCCCCACCGTTTGCGGACGGTATCGACCCGGACCCCGGCGAACCCTGCGTCCTCGACCTTGGCGACTAGATCGTCGATCTCGTCCTCAGCGACCCCGTGACCGCCGGGGCGGCGCACCAGGTCCTCGGCGACGATGACCCGCCCCGCCGGGCAGAGCACCCGAAGCAACTCGACCAGACCGGCGTCGGCGTCCACCCAGTGGTGGAGCGAGGAGATGGTCCACGCCATGGTGAACCGGTCGTCCTCAAAAGGGATGTCCTCTGCCTCCCCGAGGCGGATGTCGGCGGTTGGGAATCGGCGGCGGCACTGGTCGATGAAGCCGGGCGTCGGGTCCACCCCGGCGAGTTGTGAGGGATCCACGACCTTTGACGCAGCGGCCAGCGCCGCCCCCGGCCCGCAGCCCAGATCGAGCACCTTGTCGCCCGGGTCCAGGGCGGCCTGTTCGACCACGAGACGGTTGGAGAGCGAGTTGCGCCCGGTGAGCCCGTACATCCAGGCGAAGAGCCGGCTCCAGCGCTCGGGCTCTGCACCGTCGTGTTGCATGGAGCGTCGACGGTATCACCCCTTCCGGACGGCGGACGGCGGACGGCGGACGGCGGCTTCGGGTACTCCCCCCGGCAGGGAGAGCGAGCCGTTTCTCGTCCCGCAGCGGGGAAGCGAATCCTCACTCGCCACCCGACAGCCGTTCCTCCAAGCTCCGTTTCAACACTTCGACCTCCTCGGGCAACCCGTCGACGTGGAAGACGTCTATGGCCTGGCCGGCAAGGGTGTCGACGGTGGCGCGGTGGACGTCGAGGCCGGCGGCAGCCAGAGCGCCGCACACCTCGTAGAGGAGGCCGAGCCGGTCGGCGGTCCTCACCTCGACCACACCACGTCGGCCCGACGCGGGAGCCACCCGGACGGTGGCATCCGGGTTTGCTGAGAGGGTCCGGCGACGGACGTACGCATCCACTTTTTCCCGGAGCCGCTCCTCCAAGGGAAGGTCGCCACGGAGCGCGGCACCGAGGTCGGTGCGGATCGACGGCCACCTCGCTGGGCCGATCATCCCCGTCCCCAGCGTGTCTTCGACGGTGAACGCATCGAGCACCAACCCGTCGCTCCTCGTTGCCAGCCTGGCGGTGCGGACCGATACCGAATGCAGCGCCAGCACCCCGCACACGGTGGCGAGAAACTGGGGTCGGTCGGCGCCGGCGACCACCACATCGGAAAGCGGTGCCCCGGTGCGGACATCGACCCTGACCTCGCCGGTGGCAGGCACGGGCTCACTCAAACGGATGTGCCGAGCGACCTCCTCGGCGCCGAACCGGAGGAGATATCCCTCGGGCATTCCGTCGGCGTGGCGCATCAACGTTTCGGCGGTGACCCCTGCCTGCTCGGCGGCGGAATCGATCACTTCTGCCTCGAGCGGAGCCCTGGCACCTTGGGCCCGGCGCGCCAGTTCGGCATCGGCCCGCGAGAAGAGCGAGCGCACCAGTGAGGCTCGCCACGAGCTCCACGACTCGGGACCGGTCGCCCTGGCGTCGGCCACGGTCAACAGAAAGAGGAGACGGAGCGACGAGCGGTCGCCAACGCGGTCCGCCACGGAGGTCACCACGGCCGGATCGTCCAGATCCTGACGCGTGGCGATCGTGGGTAGGAGGAGATGCTGTCGCACCGCGGTGGCGACGGTCTCGACCGACGCCGGGCCGAAACCGAGCCGGCTGAGCATCGTTCTGGCCAGATCGGCCCCTACGTCCGAGTGGTCTCCCGGCAGCGCCTTGCCCAGGTCGTGGCTCACCGCCGCCAGGAGAACCTCGTCGAGCGGCCCGAGGTCCTCTGCAACCTGACGGCACCACGGCTCCGACGAATCGGGGGCGGTGACGGCCATCAACTCAGCGACGGTCCGCCAGAGATGGGCATCGACCGGGTGCTCGTGGAATGGGGCCACCTGAGGAAGCCCGACCACGCGCTCCCATTCGGGAAGCGACCGCGCCACCCATCCCGCCTCGACCAACCGGTCAAGCACGTCCCAACCGGCGCTTCCAGCTCCGACGATGCCGAGAAGGTTGGAACGGTCGGTGTCCGACCAATCCGGCGCCGGGTCATCGGCCAGCACGGCACGCTGGTCGGCGTCGGGTATCCAGATCCCTCTGGAGAGGGCAGCTGACGCCATCACCAGTGCGGCCGACCCTCCGGAGCGCGCCTCACGAACCGGGGAGCGGAAGACGGCACCAACCATCCGACCGGTCGTTGCCACCGGATCGAACTGCTCGGGGACCGCCATCAGTGGCCGGGTCAAGCGGTCACCGACGCGGACCGCCCGGTAGAGGTCGCCCGCAACTTCCATCGGGTCGGAACCGAGCCAGGACCCCACCGCCTCCCTTCGCTCGGTGGCGAAGACGTCGGTGGGCCGGTCAGCGACGGCGTGGAGGGCGTTCCGCACGGCGCGCAGCACATCACGCGCCTCCTCCTCTCCGGATACCGGTTCGGGTCCGGGCTGGCCGGTCAGCGCGGCACGACGGCGCAGCCAGTCGGCGGCGTGGAAGCAGCGAAGCGCGCCCCTACCGCTCTTCACATCGACCGACTGCTTGTGATGCGGCTCGTCGACCCGTCGGGCCCGCTCCTCGGTGGCGAGCACCGAGACGAAGCGACCGCGTTCGCGCCTCAGGATCGTCGTCAACTCGCGCTCGAACGCGACGAACGGTTCCGGATCGCCCGTTACGACACGTCCGGTGAGAAACGAGCACAGCGTGTCGACCCGGTCACGCCCCGCAGCGGCGGCCTGGCGCACGGTGCGGATCGAGTGGCCCACCTTGAGGTGGGCATCCCACAGCGGGTAGAGGATCGACCGAGCCTCGGCTTCACCCGGCGACCCGAGCAGCATCAGGTCGATGTCGGAGTGGAGCGCCAGCTCGCCCCGCCCGTACCCGCCGACGGCGACCACGGTCACCCCTGAGCCTGCCGCCAACTCCGCCACGGCCACATCCAGGGCGTCGGTCAACGCCCGGCAAAGTCCTCCACCGGGTCCCTCGGGCCCCGGCTCCTCGAGACGCTTCCGGCGCAGCTCGAGGAAGCCCCGCAGTGGCGAGTCCTTCTCAGATGGCGTCGGCGCCTCGCTCCCCGGTTCGGATACGGACCACCTCCTCCACCGGAACCACCACGACCTTGCCATCTCCGATCTCACCGGTATTGGCGGCCTGCTCGATGGCGTCAACCACGGACGGGAGGTTCCCGTCCTCGACGACGATCTCGATCCGCACTTTCGGGACGAACTCGACCTGGTACTCGGCACCCCGGTAGAACTCGGTCTGGCCGGACTGCCGCCCGAACCCCCGAATCTCCCCGACCGACATCCCGGTCACGCCGACCGCCTTCAGGGCGTCCTTTATCTCGTCGAGCTTGAAGGGCTTGACGAACGCGATCACCAGCTTCATCTTCCCTCCTAGTCCGTCAGGGCGTAGCCCCGCTCCTCGTGGAGCGAGATGTCGAGACCCTCGACCTCGGCCTGTTCGGTCACTCGCAGTCCCATGACGGCCTTGATGATCCGGGCCAGTATGTAGCTGACAACGAAGCTGTACGCCATCACCGCCACCACCGCGAGCGCCTGGATGCCGAGGAAGCCGGCGTCGCCGTTGAGAAGACCGTCGGGACCGGCGGGATTCACCGCCGAAGAGGCGAACACCCCGAGCAGCAGGCTCCCAACGATCCCCCCCACCAGGTGGACGCCGACCACGTCGAGCGAGTCGTCGTAGCCGAACCTGAACTTGAGGCTCACCGCCCAGAAGCAGATCGCCCCCGCCAGCAGCCCTATGGCCATGGCGGCGAGCGGCGAGACGAATCCGGCACAGGGCGTGATCGCCACCAGCCCGGCCACAGCACCCGAAGCTGCGCCCAGCGTGGTGGGCTTGCCGTTGCGGATCCACTCGGCGGCGACCCAGCCGAGGGCAGCCACCGCCGCAGCTATCTGGGTAGTGACGAAGGCGCCAACCGCGATGCCATCGGCCGCCAGCGCCGAACCGGCGTTGAACCCGAACCACCCGAACCAGAGGATCCCGGTACCGAGCAGTGTCAGCGGGAGCGAATGCGGTCGGATCGCCTCGGTCCCAAACCCGCGCGCGGGCCGAGAACGAAGACCATCGCACAGCGCGGCGATCCCGGCGTTTATGTGGACGACCAGGCCGCCGGCGAAGTCACGAGCGCCGAGAGCGAACAGCCATCCGTCGGCGGCGAACGCCCAGTGCGCCACCACCGGATACACCAGCAGCGACCAGAGGACGGTGAACGCCACCCATGCGGAGAATTTCATCCGCTCGGCGACGGCGCCGGTGATCAGCGCCGGAGTGATGATGGCGAACATGAGCTGGAAGGTCATGAAGACGAGCCCGTCGGTGTCGAGACCCGCCAGCCCGATGAAGTCCAACCCGCCGATCATCCCTCCGTTGTCGGTCCCGAAAGCCAGCGTGTACCCGATCAGGGTCCATGTCACCGTGACTATCGAGATGGTGAAGAAGTTCTTCATCAGCATGCTCAGCACGTTCTTGGAACGCACCATGCCGCCATAGAAGAGCGCCAGCCCGGGGGTCATGAACAGCACCAGGGCGCTGCAGACCAGCAACCAGGCGATGGTGGCTTCGCTCACCTTTTCCGCCTCCTCCTTCTGGGAAGGGAGCACCGTTCCGCATTGTTGTTTCCGCCGGGTTTCGGGACGGTGAAGAGTCGGGACGAGCCGTCAACCAGAGCCGTTCTGTGGGCTCGAACTGTCGCTATGGCGCGCTTCGAACCCAGGGTTGGCAGCTCTAACGGACCGGGACCAGCTTGCGGACGAGGCCGTCGTGCGAGACCAGGTAGAGCTCGCCCTGCGAGTCGATGCCGAATGCGTTGATCCCGGGGACCGCCCCAAGCTGTTCGGTCCAGTCGCGGTGATCCACCGCCTCACCTCCTGCGATTCGGAAGCTGCGGATGAATCCGTTGCACCAGTCCCCGAAGAAGTAGTGGCCACGGATCTCGGGGATCGCCCTGCCGCGGTAGACGTGGCCGCCGGTGATGGCGCAACCCTGTTCGTGGTCGTACTCCGCAATGGGGACGACGAACTCGCTCGGGTCGCATGGGTTCTCGGCGAAGCAGGAGGTTCCCTCGACGATTGGCCACCCCAGGTTCCAGCCACCACGTCGCAATGGGAGGACGTTCACCTCTTCCCGCTGCTCCAGACCCACGTCGGCCACGATCACCGACTTGGTGTCGATGGTGAACCGCCACGGGTTGCGCAGCCCATAGGCCCACACCTCGGGCGCACCACCGCCATCGACAAAGGGGTTGTCCTCGGGGATCGCATACGGAAGGCCGTCGGCAGGCCGGCCATCGACATCGATCCGGGAGATGGTGGCGAACAGGGTTCCCGGGTCCTGGCCCTGCGCCGAAGCGTTGGCCCCGTCCCCAAGCGAGACCCAGAGGTTCCCGTCCGGCCCGAAGAGGACCATCCCGCCGTAGTGCCTGATGTCGGTGCTGTCCTCCGGTTGGGCGAGGTCGATGAGGAGACGCTCCGAGCCGGGGTCGGCCCGGCCACGCTGCGCGTGGTACTCGGCGAGCCGCCTGTTCCCCGAAGTGTGGACGTAGTAGACGAACAGCCGCCCGTTCTCCTCGAATCGGGGGTGAAAGGCGAGTCCGAGCAGACCCTGTTCGATCCCGTTGGAGGCGACCCGGTCGCGGATGTCGAGGAACGGCTCGGCGACAAGACCGTCGTCGCCGATGACCCGGATGGTGCCGGTGCGCTCGATGACGAAGAGCCGGCGGTCGCCGCTCGGGGACGTTGCGTATGTGGGCTGGGAGAGGCCTGAAGCGACCTCCTCGAGCCGAAGCCCCTGCAGCGGGGGGAGCGTGGTCGTCGTCGGCGGCCTTGTGGTGGAGGTGGTCGTCGTCCGCCGGGGCCTTGTCGTCCTCGTCGTGCTCGGTGCTGACGTAGCGGTCTCGATCGTGGTCCCGGCCGCCTCGACGGTCGTCTGAGCCGGATCGGCGGTCGCCGAACAGGCGGCCATCAGAGCCGCCACTACCAGCACGGGTACCCGTCGGTTCACCTGCTGCTGCCGATGGCGTCCATGGCGGCGACACTGTAGGGATGCCTTCTTCCGGTCCTATGGATACCGATCGGCCCAACCCCCGACAGTTGGTCGGTGGCGCTCTCTGGCGGCTCGGGGATCTCACCGCCATCGACGAGCCGCGCTCCTACCGCGCCCGCGCCTACCGACGAGGGGTATGGGCGCTCGACGATCTCTCGCCCGGCCTCGACGAGACGGTCGAGGAGATGCAGGCGGTTCGGGGCATTGGGGCGGGGATCATCCGGCTAATCGAGGAGATGCGCCAGACGGGCACCATCGCCTCCCTCGAGTTGCTCGAGCGCCGCTACCCGGCCGAGTCGAACCGGCTGAGACAGCTTCCCAGGATGACGGCGAAGCAGTTGCAGCTGCTCAAGGAGATAGGTATCGACACCGCCGCCCAACTCAGCGACGCCATCGACAGCGCTGCGGTGGAGAGTCTGCATGGGGTCGGCCCGGCTACCGCCGAGTATTGGGACCGCATCATGGCCGGCTGGCCCGACGCGGTGTCGCTCCCCGTGGTCAGAGCCGATCAGCTAGCCGAGGTGTTCGCCGCCCATCTGCGTCGCCTGCTCGGTGCCACGGTCACCGTCGGGGGCGAGGTGCGGCGCCGGGAGGAATGGGTTGGTGTCCTCGACTTGGCCATGGTGGACAACGAGCCCGGGGCCATGTTGGAGGACGCTTCGGAAATCGCCGCGGTCACCGGCCATTCGGAGGTGCCGGCAGCGGACACCGTCATCCTCGGCACCCACGCCGATCTCCCCCTCAGGATCATCGCCGCCTCCCCCGAGGAAGCGGGTTGGGCGCTGGTGCGCTCGACTGGCCCGGGACGCCACGTGGCGGCGTTGGAACGGCGTATCGGCACCATTCAGGTGAGAACGGAGAGAGAGGCCTACCAGAGCGCCGGATTGGAGATGGTGCCTCCCCCCGCCCGGGACGAGGAGATCCGCCAGGAAAGGTTGGTGACAGTCGACGACATCATCGCCGACTTCCACATCCACACCACCTGGTCACCCGACGGACAACAGGAGATCGAAGAAGTGGTGCGGGACGCGGCGACGGCGCGGCTACCGGTGCATCGCCATAACCGACCACGCCGAGGGTCTGCGGTTGGGGGCGCTCACCGCAGCGGCGCTCGTCGAGCAGCGGCATGTGCTCGACGATATCGAGTTGCCGGATGGGTTGGTCGTGCTTCATGGCGCCGAACTCAACATCAGTCGCGATGGAAGCCTCGACTACGACGACGACGTGCTCGCATGGCTGGACTTCTGTATCGCCGCGATCCACTCCAACTTCGGGCTGAGCCGGGAGGAACAAACCGCCCGGCTGATCCGGGCCATAGAGCACCCCGCGGTGCGTGTGATCGCACACCCCACCACCCGCCGCCTCGGTACACGGCCCCAGATCGACTTCGACATCGATGCGGTGCTCGACGCCGCCGGCCGCACCGGCACAGCCCTCGAGGTCAACGGACACCTCGACCGACTCGACCTGCCCGCCGACCTGGCCCGCCGGGCCGCTGCAGCCGGGGTCGCTCTGGTCGCCGACAGCGATGCCCACCGCCCCGACGAGATGGGCAACGTCGCCAACGCGGTGGCGGTACTGCAGCGGGCCGGGGTTCCCCCCGACGGGGTGGTCAATGCCTGGAAGGCGCACCGGCTCCTCGAATGGGCGACCGGCGCAACCTGAGCCGAGCGGCAAGACTGCGGTCATGGATGACGGTTGGTACTTCTGTCTCGACCACCGCCGGGTCGAGCCCCGGCTTGGATGCCGGGACGCCGAACGTCTCGGTCCCTATACGACCAGGGAGGAGGCGGAGCAGGCGCTGGAGACCGCCCAGCGTCGCAACGCGGCCTGGGACAACGACCCCCGCTGGAACGAGGAGGAGTAGCTGACCCCCGTGGGCGCGCTCGGCCGGCCGCTGCGGCGCACCGAGGACCGCCGGCTGATCACCGGCGCCGGGAGGTACCTGGACGACCTCGAGCCTCCCGGCACGCTCCACGCGGTTTTCGTCCGCTGCCGCGAGGCCAACGCCGTGCTCGGCGCCATCGAGATCGGTGGTGTCGCCCACGGGCTGGGGAACGCCATCATGGAGCGGGTCGTCCACAGCGACGACGCCCAACCCCTCGTCACCACCTTCGTCGACTATCGGATCCCGGCGGCCGAGCAGGTTCCCCCGATCACCAAGGTCCACACCGAGACGCCCTCGCCGCGCAACCCCCTTGGTGCCAAGGGTGCAGGCGAGGGCGGAACGCTCCCCGCCATGGCGGCTGTGGCCGCTGCGGTGGACGACGCTCTCTCCGACCTCGGAGTGGTGGTCGACCGATACCCGCTCCTCCCCGAGACGGTGCGCTCGATGGTCTCGGCAAACTCCCGCGCCGGTTGACCGCCTGAGCACGTCGCACCCCGGCAGTACCCTCGCCCGCCGGTGACGGACAGTTCCCCCTTCCCAGGACCAGCGGCGCTGGGGCGCGGTGCCGTCTTCCTCCCCGGCGCTCCGGTACCGCCCGGGTTGGACGGCGCAACGCGGGTCGTCGTTGACGACGCCGTGCTGGCCGAACCGGCCGCGGTCATCGAGTCGCTGCACCGGGATTGGGTGAGACGGCATCCGGTGGTGATCGAGTTCGCGATCGACCAGAAGGTGCTCGCCGAGCCGGTCGTCGAGCGACGCCCGGCGTTCGATTTCGGCGGACGCTACGACCTCGCCAGGGAGCGTCTCCATTTCCTCGTTTGGGCCAACACATACGACTGCCGCACCAGCGAACCGGTGTGGTGGCACGGGCGCAAGGCGGCGGCCATCGGGGCTGCGGCAACCCCTGGCGGCCCCGCCGACGTCACCCTCCCCGACGGCAGGGCGGCGTGGATAGACGCGGGGCCTCGCCAGCCGCTTCCAGACTTGGGCCATCCGGTCATCCATCGGGAAACGGTCGAGTCTGGAGGACTGACCGCGGTGCGGTCGCCGACTCCGGTGGTCGGTGACCTCGCCCCCGACCAACTCGCCGCGGTGGGCCATCTGGCCGGACCGGCGCGGGTGATCGCGCCCGCCGGGTCGGGGAAGACCCGGACGCTCATCGCCCGGATCCGGCATCTGGTCGATTCGGTCGGCGTGGAGCCTGGGCTCATCACGGTGGTCGCCTACAACAACCGTGCGGCCGCCGAGTTGCGCAGCCGGCTGGGACCGAGCGAGGTCTCGATACGCACCATCCACTCGCTGGGATGGTGGATCCTGCGCCAGCACCGCCCCGGTTTGGATCTGCTCAACGAGCGCGATGTGCGGTCGATGGTCGGTCCGCTGGCACCCGTGGGACCAAGGGTCAATCAGGATCCGCTTGCCGCCTACATCGAGGCGCTGGCAGAGGTACGCGTCGCCCTTCGCCCGCCCGAAACCGTGGAGGGCGACCGCGACGACGTCCCCGGCTTCGCCGACCTCTACCCGGAGTACCGCCGCCGGCTCGCATCCAGAGGAGCGGCCGACTTCGACGAGCAGGTCTTCGGCGCCATCGAGGTGCTCCTCGCCGACCCGGCGCTACGAAGGAGCGTCCAGGCGACGTGCCGGCACCTGCTGGTGGACGAGTTCCAGGACCTCACCCCCGCCTACCTTCTCCTTCTCCGGCTGGTGGCGTCGCCCGGGCTCACCGTCTTCGGGGTGGGTGACGACGACCAGGTGATCTACGGGTATGCCGGGGCCGACCCTCAGTTCCTCATCGATTTCGACCATCTCTTCCCGGGAGCGGGCCACCACCCGCTCGAGGTCAACTACCGCTGCCCGACACCGGTGGTCGAGGCCGCAGCCAACTTGCTGTCGGGCAATCGGCGCCGCGTCGCCAAGAAGATACGGGCGCCCGAGGGTCGGCAAGATCCCGCCGACCGACTGCTCGTGCGCAGAGTCGCTTCGAACTCTCTCGGCGTCGAGGCGGCAGCCGTCATCACCCGGTGGCTCGAAGATGACGTCGAACCAGGTCGGATGGCGGTGCTGTGCCGGGTGAACGACGGCTTGCTCCCGGCGCAGGCCGCGCTGGCCGAGATCGGTGTGCCATACACGTCCACCGTCGATACAGCCGTGCTCCAACGAACGGGGATGCGGGCCGCCCTCGCCTACCTGCGGCTCGCACTCCGTCCCGACGAGATGACCAGAGCCGATCTGCTGGAAGCAGTGAAGAGACCGTGGCGCGGGCTCAACCAGGTCGCGTTTGACCTCCTGCAACGACGTCGCACCTGGGAGATCGAGCAACTGTGGGATCTCCCGGCGACACTTGATGAGAGGAAGGCGGCCAAGTGGGACGAGTTCGTCGCCCAACTGGAGGCGCTGGCGAAAGCAGCTCAGGATGGCGGGTCCACACAGGTCCTTCTTCGTTTGGTGAGAAGTGACGCCGGCCTCGATCGGGCCACGGCCCTGCTCGATGCCTCGCGGGGAGCGGCGGACCGCGCCGGCCATGGCGACGATCTCGATGCGCTCGAACAGGTGGCGGCGCTCCATCCCGATCCGGGAACATTCGAGTCCTGGCTGAACGACCTACTAGGCAAGCCGGGCGATCCAAAGGGTGTGACCCTCTCGTCGATCCACCGCGTCAAGGGGATGGAGTGGGACCGGGTACTGGTCTTTCGGGCAGACGACGGGTTGATGCCACACCGCCTGAGCGATGACGAGGAAGAGGAGAGACGGGTGTTCCATGTCGCAATCACCCGCGGAATCGAGGCGGTGACCATCTTGGCCGATGACGCCCGGCCCTCTCCATTCCTTGACGAGTTGGGCCGCCCCGGGCCTCCGCCACCGCTACCCGCCCCGACACCCAGACCCAGGCCACCCGCCCCCGTCCCCGCCGTCTCCACCCCGGAGGAGCAGGACCTGCTCGCCCGACTCAAGGATTGGCGCCGGGAGACGGCGGCGGCGCGTGGCTGGCCCGCCTACGTGGTGCTCCCCGACAAGACCCTCAATGCGATCGCGGTGCGACGCCCGGCGACGATGGACGAACTGGCTGCATGTCCCGGCATCGGGCCGATCAAGCTCGACCTCTACGGAGAGCAGTTGCTGGAGCTGGTAGCCGGGTACCTCCCCGAGAGCGCCCCCGAAGGTGCCGCCGACGACTCCCCCGAAGACCTCCCCTAGGGTGCCCCCGTGGTCGAGCAGCCTGTCTTCCCCAAGGACCCGAAGGTGTTGGCGGCGTTTCTCGCCGAGCGGGCCGAAGGGCGCCTGCCGGGTCTACTCGGGATAGAGATCCTCGAGCTCTCCCGCGGCCACTCGCGGCTCGCGCTCGAGATCGATAAGCGTCACGAGGCGCCAAACGGCTATCTCCACGCTGGGACCCTGGTCACTTTGGCCGACACGGCGTGCGGGTTCGGGTGTGTCGCCACGCTGCCCGACGGTGCCAGCGGTTTCACCACGATCGAGATCAGCTCCAATCACGTTGGCACTGCGCTCGAGGGCCGTCTGGAGGCGGTGGCGGCGCCCTCCCACCTCGGCCGGACCACCCAGGTGTGGGACGCCACCGTCACCGTCGAGCCTGAGGGCCGCCGCCTTGCTCTCTTCCGCTGCACCCAGATGGTGCTCTATCCCCGCTGATCGACAGCCATCAATGTGCCGGCCCGATCGAGGATCTCATCGACGGTCTCCGCCGGAGACAGCCGCGAGGTGTCGAGAACCGCAACCGGTGCCAGGTCGAGCAATGCGATCCGGCGCGCCTCCGTGATGGCGATGAGATCCTCGCGAGTGACCGGCCGCCGATGGTCGACGGTGCGGAGACGATCGAGAAGGGTCCCCGGATCCGCTTCGAGCATGACGACCACCGCCCCCGAGTGCCGTAACGCCGACAGGGACTCCTCGTCGTCGGCGACGCTGGCGGCGGCGGCGATGACCGCCGGTTCCGGTGAAGAGAGCGCCCGTCGTAGTGCGTCCGACTCGAGATCGTGGAGCCGCTCTATCCCCTCTGCCGCCACGACCTCCCTCCCGGACCGGCCGGTCAGAGCGCGCAGTTGCGGGTCCGAGTCGATGAAGGGGCGGCCGGTCCGCTCCGCCAGCAACCCGCCGATGGTGGTCTTACCGGCGCCCATGGAACCTACAAGGACGAGGTGCCGCTCCGTCACTCGGCGAGCGTAGGCGGTGCCGTTACGGTTGGGACAGCCTTCGGGGGGGCCCCGAAATGAGCCTGGTACCGGTGGATCGAGAAGAAACGCAAGCGGCAATCGACCGGCTCGCCGCCAAGGCGGGCGCCGATCTGTCTGACCATCCCGCCGAGACCGGGCGACGGGTGCCGGGCCTGGACTGGTCGGTGGGAGAGACCGGCGCCCATCTGGTCACTCTTGTCAATGACCTGACCGCATACGCCACCGGCGAGCGTCTCCCGGTGGGGACCACCGACGAGATTCCCGCACTCAATCAGCGCCGTATCGATCTCCTCCCCGACCGGCACGGCGGCGTTCTGGAGGGTCTGCTCCTCGAGGCGGTGGCCGGGTTCGCCCAAGCCACCGCCGGGATGGACACGGATACATCTTTTCCCTGGTACGACGACAGCCAGATCGACCTCGCCGCCGCCCTCTCGGTGCTCGTCGGTGAACTGTCGATCCACGGGGTCGACATCGCCCGGGGGCTGGCGCTCCCGAACACAGTGAAGAGAAGAGACGCCCTGCTGATGATGCCCGCCTTCTGGGAACTGCTCCCGCGCTATGTCGACCCGGATGCCGCCGCCGAATTCATTGGCGTATTCGGGATCGCGGTGCGCGGATCACAACCGGTGCGCGTCGAGTTCGCAGATGGATCGGCCGCGGTGTCTCTTCCCCAGGGAAGGGTCGACTGCAGGATCAGCGCCGACCCGGTGGCCTTCGTCACCGTCGGCTACGGACGGGCAACCCAATTGAGCCAGATCCTCCGGGGAAAGATGATGGCCACGGGGAGCCGCCCCTGGCTCGCCTTCCGGCTCCCCCGGCTTCTCCGTCCGATCTGACCCTTATCTCATCGGGACGCAGCTGTCGAGCTGGACGACCTCGATGTCGTCGCCCACTTCGAGCGCGCAGCTCGTCCGGGGTGCCGCTCAGGAGGGGGAACGTCCCGTAATGAACGGGGACCACGGTCCCGGCCCCAATGAGCTGCGCCGCCCGGCCCGCCTGGCGGGGATCCATCGTGTAATGGCCACCGATGGGCAGCAGCGCGATGTCAGGGGCCCACAACTCGCCGATCAGCGCCATGTCCGAGAACACCATGGTGTCGCCGGCGTGATACACCTTCAGCCCGCCGGCAAGCTCGAGCACCCACCCGCCGGGAGAACCGCCATCCACTATCCCGGTGTCACCGGTTATGCCACTCGAGTGGACCGCCGGTACCAGAGTGGCAGCGGCGACCCCGGGGCCGGACACCGTCCCACCCATGTTGAGCCCGGTCACGTTCTCGAGCCCCTTTCCACCCAACCAGGTTGCGATCTCGTGGATGGCGAAGATCTGGGGGCGGTGACGATGGGCGACGTCGAGAACGTTGCCGATGTGGTCGAAATGGCCGTGGGTGATGAACACGGTGTCCACCCGCTCCTGCTCGTGTTCAGAAGGCAGGCATGCCGGGTTCCCGGACAACCAGGGATCGATGAGCACCACGGTCCCTTCCGAGGTTCGCAACTTCACCGTTGCATGCCCGAGCCAGGTCACTTCGACACCGTGCATGTCCATGGGCCCTCCTCCTGGAAGCATCCGATTTCGTATCCTCGCGTCGTCACGCCGCCAGTGCCGGATCGACGGCGTATCAACTGGCGTGGGATACTTGACTCGTGAGAGATATCCCAGCCCCGCCGGCCGACCCGCGGGACTTCCTCCGAATCGACGGGCTGCTCGACGACGAGGAGCGCCTGCTGCGCGACACGGTGAGACGGTTCGTGGCCGACCGGATCCTGCCCGACGTCGGAACCTGGTACGAGGAGGGGACTTTTCCCCGCGATCTGGCCAAGGAGATGGGCGCCCTCGGGCTGCTCGGGATGCACCTCGAGGGCTACGGCTGCGCCGGGACCAGCGCCACCGCCTACGGACTGGCCTGCATCGAACTCGAGGCGGGCGACACAGGGACCCGCAGCTTCGTCTCTGTTCAGGGTTCGCTGGCGATGTTCCCCATCTGGCGGTTCGGCTCGGAGGAGCAGAAGCAGGAGTGGCTCCCTCGGATGGCCGCCGGTGAGGTGATCGGCTGCTTCGGTCTCACCGAGTCCGACTCCGGCTCGGACCCAGGATCGATGCGGACAAACGCCCAGCGGCACGGCGGCGATTGGGTACTCAACGGCTCGAAGATGTGGATCACCAACGGTGGAATCGCCGATGTCGCCATCGTCTGGGCGCGGACCGAGGAGGGGATCCGCGGCTTCATCGTCCCAACCGATACCCCAGGGTTCTCCACCAACGACATCCACGCCAAGATGAGCCTGCGTGCCTCGGTGACCTCGGAGTTGGTCATGGAGGACGTCCGGCTCCCCGAGCATGCCGTGCTTCCTGGCGTAGCCTCGATCCGTGGCCCGCTCAGTTGTCTGAGCGAGGCCCGCTTCGGGATCCTCTTCGGGGTGATGGGCGTCGGCGCGCTCCTGTTACGAGGCGGCGCTCGACTACGCCATGACACGGCACCAGTTCGACGCGCCTATCGCCTCGTTCCAACTCATCCAGCAGAAGCTCGTCGAGATGATGGTGGCGGTGCAGCGGGGGACGCTCCTCGCCCTCCACCTCGGCCGGCTCAAGGATCAGGGACTTCTGGCGCCGGAGCAGGTGAGCTTTGGGAAGTTCGACAACGTGCGCACGGCCCTCGAGGTCGCCAGGACGGCGCGTGGCGTGCTCGGCGCCAACGGGATCACGCTCGAGTACCCGGTGATCCGTCACATGACCAACCTCGAGTCGGTCTACACGTACGAGGGGACCAACGAGATCCACACCCTCATCCTCGGCCAGGCGCTCACCGGGATACCGGCCTTCCACGCCCCGGGCTGAGGGACGGGTGGTGGCTGCCGGCCCCTTCGTGGTGGGTAACGTCGGCGGGTGAGCGGTAGTCGGGGGGCGACTGCCGGCCTCGATGATCTGTCAGCGATCGACGACGCCGTCGCCGCCCTCGAAGCACAAAGGGAAGTCCTGGGTGACGTGGTGGTCGAGACCGCCCTCCAGCCGCTGCGGGCGCGCCGTGTCGCCATCTTGGCCGGCATATCGGGTGGTCAGCGCAAGCAGGTGACGGTGCTCTTCGCCGATCTCGTCGACTTCACCGCCATGTCCCGCCAACTCGACGCCGAGGACGTTCGTTCGGTGGTCAATTCCTACTTCTCTCGATGGAGCGAGGTCATCGAGCGCCACGGCGGAGTGGTCGAGAAGTTCATCGGTGACGCGGTGATGGCCGTCTTCGGCCTCCACCAGGCAAAGGAGGATGACCCACACCGCGCGATAAGAGCGGCGCTCGAGATGAAGGGGGCCATGAGCGAGCTCAACGCGCATCTCGAGGCCGAGTTCGGGATCACTCTTGCGATGCGGGTCGGGATCGACACCGGCGAGGTGGTGGTGAGCATGGACCGGCCCGATCAGAAGGTGAGCGTCGTCGGGGAGACGGTCAACCTGGCCAGCAGGCTCCAGGGGGAGGCCCCCGAAGACGGGGTCCTCATCTCAGGCGACACCTATCGCCATGTGCGCGGGGGCTTCTCCTTCCGCGCACTCGGGCCTCTGACGCTCAGGGGCGTCGGCCGCCCCGTCGAGGGACACGTCGTCATCAGGGAGCGGCCGCACCGGTTCGAGCTAGACGAAGGCCGGGGTGTCGAGGGAGTCGACACCAGGACCATCGGGCGCGAGGTGGAGCTTCTCGGGCTGCAACAGCATTTCGAGGACATGGTCGACGACGGGAGTCCTCGGGCGGTCACCATCGTGGGAGATGCCGGTGTGGGCAAGCTCGCGCCTGCTGCGCGAGCTCGACCGCTGGTTGGCCGAGATCCCCGACCAGGTGTGGTGGTTCCGCGGCAGGGCATCACCGTCTTCGCAGAACCTCCCCAACTCGCTGGTTCGCGACATGATGGCCGCACGGCTCGACATCCACGAGAGCGATGGTCCCGAGGCGGTCCGCCTCAAGTGGGAAGACGGGATGGCGAGGCACTTCGACGAGGGGGTAGAGGCTCGAGCCCACCTCGTCGCCCACTGGCTCGGCTTCGACGTCGGCGACAGCGCCCACATCCGTGGTGTCCGCCATGACTCCCAGGGGCTGCACGACCGGGCCCGCACCTACCTCGCCGATTTCCTGAAGAAACTCGCCGGCGAATCGCCCGTCGTGGTGCTGCTCGAGGATCTGCACTGGGCGGACGAGGGCTCGCTCCGGTGGTTCGATGACGCCGGCCTGCTTCTCGAGGGGAGTCCGGTGCTTGTGGTGGCGACGGCTCGGCCGTCGTTGTTCGAGCGCTACCCGGCGTGGGGCGAGAACGGCGACTTCCACACCCGGATCCCTCTCGACTCGCTCTCCCCACGCCAGAGCCGCCGATTGGTGGGCGAGATACTCCAGAAGGCCGAACACATCCCGGCATCGCTGGTCGAACTGATCGTTGAAGCCACCGATGGCAACCCCTTCTACATCGAGGAACTGGTCAAGTGGATGCTCGAAGCGGGTGTGATCGAAAAGGACGGCGACCGCTGGACGGTGCTCGAGCAGAAGATCGACCGGGCTCGGGTCCCTGCCACACTGCGCGGCGTCCTCCAGGCCCGACTCGACGCTTTGGCACCAGACGAGCGACAGGCGCTGCAGCAGGCCGCCGTGATCGGCAGGGTCTTCTGGGACGAGGCCGTCGAGACCCTTTCCGCCGCAACCGGAGCGGGACAGGTGCCGGTGGGCACTTCGCTCGACAGGCTGCGCTCCCGCGAGGTCGTATTCGAGCGGCGGCAGTCGACATTCGACGACACCAGAGAGTTCCTCTTCAAGCACGCCCTACTGCGCGACGTGACCTATGACAGCGTGCTCAAGGGCCGCCGTGTCGGGTACCACGCTCAGGCGGCCAGATGGCTGGAACAGGTCGCGGAGCGCAATCGCCGCACCGACCAGTACGCCGGGCTGATCGCTGGACATCATGACCTCGCCGCCGATGCCGTCACCGGGGCGAGGTGGTACCTGAGAGCCGGGCGGCAGGCGGCATCGGTCCACGCTCTCACCGAAGCGACGAGGCTGCTGGGGCGCGGCATCGAGATCCTCCCCGAGGACGAGTGGGAGCTTCGCTTCGACCTGCTCATGGCGAGGGAGACGGTGCTCGACCAGATTGGGGACCGCGCCGCACAGCAGGAAGACCTGGCGGCCATGGATGCGCTACTCCCCCGGCTCGACCCGCTCCGCAGGACGAACCTCCTCATCTGCAAGGCCACCTGGTCGTTCAACCACAGCGACTACGCCACCCAGGTGGTGTTCGCCCAGGAGGCGGTCGAGGTCGCCTCCGAGCATGGGCTCACCGACGCCGAGGGCGAGGCCCGCCTGGCGTGGGGCAAGGGTCTCGCCTGGTCGGGCCAGCACCTGGCCGCCCGTGAAGTGCTCGAAAAGGCGCTGGCGCTGGCCCGCCAGGTGGGACGCCCCCGGCTCATTGGCGAGACGCTCCGCTACATGTCGATCGTCGCCAACAACCAGAGCGATTTCGCACGGTCGATGGACCTGTTGGGGCAAGCCCTCGAGGTCGGCCGGGCCAGCAACGACACCGAGGCCGAGAGCTTGGTCCTCGTCCAGATGGGCACCGTGCTCTACAACCAGGGGCATTACGCCAAGGCGCGGGTCCAGTTGGAGCGCGCCCTTCCCATCTACATCGAGTCGGGCCACCGCTATCGCCAGGCGGTCGCCATGAGCAACATCGCCGGGATCGCGGTGATCCAGGGCGATCTTGGGGTGGCCAGAAAACTGGTCACCAAGGGTCTCGAGCTCACCCTGCATCTCGGGGACAAGGAGGGAATCGCCACCGCCCACACCATCCTCGGTGATGTCTACCGGCGCGCCGGCATGTATCAGTTGGCCAGGGAGCAGTTGGAGGAGTCGGTGCGGGTGTCGGACGAGATCGGGTTCGATTTCGTGGCCAGCGATGCCCTGCTCAGTCTGGCGCTGATAGCCGACGTCCAAGAAAAGCACCTCCGAAGCAGCGGAGTTCAACGCCAAAGCTCCGCAGCGCGGCGAGAAGGCTGACTCGCCGCTCGCCATCGCCCGTGCCCGGCTGGGTGAAGGTCTGGTGCTGGCAGACACCGGTGATCTCGATGGTGCGGAGGGGGCGCTGACCGAGGCAAGACGCCAAGGGGAGGAGATGTCGATCGGCTACATGGTCACCGAGACCGATGCCGCCCTCGCCGAGATCGCATTGCTCCGCGGCGACCTCGACGGAGCGGGCAAGATCGTGGCCGGGCTGAGTGGGAGGATCGAACGGATACGGCTGGAGGGTTGTCTCGAACCGGCACGGGTGTACCTCGCATGCATCAAGGTCCTCGATCGGGTGGACCCACCTGGGGCGGCGGCCGTGCGTACCACGGCTTCCGAGTACCTCGATGGTGTGACCTCGAGTATCGGCGATGAGGATTCCGACCTGCGCGATGGATTCATGGCGACCCGGTCCAACG
>CAWGRK010000012.1:0-10964 GCA_963824995.1 uncultured Actinomycetes bacterium
GGTGTGAAGGAGTCGAGCACGGTGTTCGCCATCCCGACCTACGCCTTCGTCGTCACCGTGTTCGTGATGCTGGTCACCGGGTTCGTCGAATGCATCGACGGGGAGTGCCCCCAGGCGATCTCGGCTGGGACCGAGGTAGTGCCCGAGGTGGCCGCGGTCAGCTTGTTCTTGATCCTCCGCGCGTTTGCCTCGGGTTCGACCGCGCTCACCGGGTGGAGGCGATCGCCAACGGGGTGCCGGCGTTCCGCGAGCCGAGAGCGCACAACGCGGCAGCCACTTTGGCGGTCATGGGTGCCATCTCGATCACGATGTTCCTCGGAATCAGCACCTTGGCGCGGCTCTTCGATGTACGCATAACCGAGGAGACCGTTGACGAGTTCGGCACCGTCCTCTCTCAGATCGGTCGGGCCGCCTTCAACGACGGGCTCGGGTTCTGGATACTGCAGGTGGTCACCGCCGGGATCCTCATCCTGGCGGCGAATACCGCCTACCAGGATTTCCCGCGCCTCTCGTCGATCCTGGCGCGGCACAAACTCGTGCCCCGCCAATTCCGCAACCTGGGCGACCGTCTCGTCTTCTCAAACGGCGTGATCGCCCTAGCCGCCATCGCATCGCTACTGATCATCGTGTTCGACGCCGAGGTGACCCGGCTCATCCAGCTGTACGTGATCGGCGTCTTCATCAGCTTCACGTTGAGCCAGGCGGGGATGGTTCGTCACTGGCTGCGCATCCGCGAGCAGGGATGGCAGCGTTCGGTGGTGATCAACGCCGTCGGCGCCCTAACCACCGGGGTAGTGCTGGTGGTTACCGCTTCGGTAAAGTTCTCCGGAGGCGCCTGGATCGTGCTCGTTGCCATCCCGCTTCTCGTATTGCTGATGGCATCGATCCGCCGCCATTACCTCAATGTGGCCGACCAGCTCGGCCACGTGCCCACTGCGCCCCCGTTCCCGCGCCGGAACCGGGCCATTGTGCTCGTCTCCCGTCTTGGCGAGGCGACCAGACGCGCCGTGGCCTACGCCGAACTGATCGGCGCCGAGACGGTGAGCGTGGTCCACATTCGCGAGCCACGGGATGAGGAGCTGGTCGAGACGTGGAGCCATCTCTTCCCGAGCCTGCCACTGACCCTCGTCCAGCCCGACAAGGATCGCACCTACCGGACGCTGCGCAACCTCATCAGGGCGGAGCGACAGAGCCATCCCGATGCCTTCACCACCGTCATCGTCCCCGAACTGATCAGGAGTAGGAGCATCTGGTCGGTGCTGGCGAGCCCCCACTCGCTCGTGGTCAAGCTGCTTCTCCTATTCGAGCGGGGCGTGGTGGTCACCGACCTGACCCAGCAGAGGCGGCCGATCGAGCGCACATTGGTTCTGTCGCCGACACTCGAGCGGCAGGAAGCGGTGATCCTCATAAGCGAGGTCACCCAGCCGGCCCGGCTGGCGATCGGCTACTCCCAGCTTCTCGCCAACACGAATGTGCGGGCGGTCCACCTCGACATCGACGAGGAGCAGCGCGATCGGGTGCTGCGCAAGTGGGACCTCGATCTCGGCAGCCTCGAGGTGGTGGAGAGCCCGTACAGGGGCATAGTCAGGCCGATCCTGCGCTACATACGCCGCCTGAGGCGCACCGTCGGACCCAGAGACGCTGATCAACGTCGTCATACCCGAGTTCATCGTCCCCGGCTGGCTTTCCCAGTTCCTCCACAACCAGACGGCGTTCGCCATAAAGGCGACACTGCTCTTCGAGCAGGGCGTGTCCGTCTCGAGTGTTCCGTGGCACCTAGCCGCGGGGAACGGTGACCGTCGGGCTGGCGCGCCCAAGGAAGGCGAGTCAACCGAGCGCTGATCAATCTTCAGCGGTCCTCGTTGGTGATTGCCATCGCGGCCTGACCGGCGAGCAGGACGGCGGTGACCTGTCGGTCGAAGTCCATGGTGCCGCCTGGTGAGGGTTCGAGGATGAACCGACCGAGCGACCTGCCCTCGTATTGGACGGGGAGATCGAGCCCACCGCCGGGAATCTCGAAACCGGTTCTCCTCGCCACCAGGACACCGGAGGATCCGAGCAAACCGTCGATGCCCAGGATGGGCCTTGTGCCGTCGGGCTCACCGGGGTCGAAGCGGGCGTCGCGCAACCCGAGTTCGGCGACTAGCGCGGCGCGGACCGCCTCGAGGACGTCCCGTGATCCGGCGCCGCCCAGCAAGAGTTTGGAAACGCCGTTGAGCCGTTGGAGCTCGTCGTGGTGGGCCTGCCCCTTGCGCCGCTCACCCTCAAAGAACTGCGCCAGCTCACCAACCACCAGACCGATCAGCACCAACAGCAGCGTGGTGATGATGTCCTCACGAGAATCGATGTCGAGGCTCAGGTAGGGCTGGGTGTGGAAGAAGTTGAACGAGAGACCGGCGACGACAGCCGTCACAACGCCGGCGACGCGGCCCGCCTGCTGCGGCGGCTGCAACGACGACCGCCAACAGGATCAGAGCCACGTTGGTGTTGCCCATCCAGTCGCGGAACGGCCCGAGCGCCATCGCGATCAGCAGGACGGCGATCCCGCCCCCCGCAGCAGCCAGCCAGTCGACACGTTCCTGTCTCATCACTGCCTCACCTTCCCGGCATCCGGTTCGAAGCGGTAGCCCATGCCCGGTTCGGTCACGAAGTACCGCGGCCGGCTGGGGTCGGGCTCGAGCTTCCGTCTGATCTGGGCCATGTAGACGCGTAGATAGTTGGTCTCCTCCCCGTAACTGGGCCCCCATACGTCGTGTAGTAGCTGACGCTGCGTCACCAGCCGCCCCGGGTGGCGGGCGAGCAACTCGACAATGCCCCACTCGGTTGGCGTCAGCCGCACCTCATCCCCGTCCCGCTGGACCCGCTTGGCGGCCAGGTCGATGACGAAGTCGGCGGTGGTCACCGAGGCCGGCTCGTCCGATGGCGTCGCCCGACGCAGCGCCGCCCTCAGCCGGGCCAACAGTTCGCCCATCCCGAACGGCTTGGTCACGTAGTCGTCGGCGCCTGCGTCGAGGGCGGCAATTTTGTCCCACTCCCGGTCGCGCACCGAGAGGACGACGATGGGGACGCTGGTCCAGCCCCTCAGCCCCCGGATCACCTCCACCCCGTCGATGCCGGGAAGCCCCAGGTCGAGGATGATCGCATCGGGCCGGTGGTTGGCCGCCTCGATGAGCGCCTCCTCACCACTGGCAGCAGAGGCCACCTGGTAGCCGAGCGCCTTGAGGTTGGTCAGCAGCGCCCGCACGATCTGCGGCTCATCGTCGACGACCAGGACCCTGGTCACGGGCGACCCGTCCTCTGGCTGTCCAGGTACTAGGTACTGAGTACTAAGTACTTGCTTCACCGCGCCGCCTTGATCCCGACAACCATGGTGGTGCCGCCACCGGGGGTGTCCTCGACGATCAGTTCGTGCCCCATCGCCTCGACCAGCCCGTGGGCGACCGCCAGCCCGAGCCCGACGCCGGCACCGTCGGGGCTGTCGCCGAGGCGTTGAAACGGTTGGAAGACCCTCTCCCGATCGATATCCGAGATGCCGGGGCCGCGATCCGAGATCCGAAGGTCCACCCGGCCCGCCACCTCTCCCGCCGTGACCCGGACGGGCTTTCCTTCCGGCGACCAGGTGAGAGCGTTCTCCACCAGGTTGGCAACGACCCGCTCGAGGAGCGCCGGGTCGGTCTGAACGCTGGGCAGCGACTCGGGTACGTCGATCACGAGGCGCGACGCCACCTCGGGGCGGCCGGCGATGGCCGAGGCAACCACCTCGTCGAGACCGACCACCTGGAAGAACACATGAACCGCTCCGGTCTGAATGCGAGAGGCATCGAGCAGCTTGCCGACCATGTCGTTGAGCCGTTCGGTCTCGGAGAGGATCGCCTCGAGAAAGTCGTCCACCTCATCCTCGGACCAGTCGACATTGGTCTCCAACAGGCTGGTCACCGAAGCCTTGATCCCCGCCAGTGGGGTGCGCAGGTCGTGCGAGACCGCGGTGAGCAGCGCGGTTCGCAGCCGGTCGGTCTCTGCCATCGACTGCGCCGCCGCCGCCTCCCCCTGGAGCTTCCTGGCCTCGAGCACCGCGGCGAGTTGGGCGGTGAAGACGTGGAGCACGTTCCAGTCATCGACTCCCAACCTCGACCCGTGCAGAGCCAGCCGGGTACCCGCAGCCAACTCGAGGACCTCACTGGCCAGCTCGGGTGTCGCCGGCACCGGCTCGCCTGCGCTCGCCACCACCTCCCACCCAGAGTCGGTCGGTCGGAGCACGGCCGCCGCCTCCAACTCGAATGTCGCCCTTATCTGGTGGACTAGATCATCGAGGGCGTCGCGGTCAAGGGTGATCGAGCCGGCGAGCGTGGCCAATGCCTCCGCCTCGCGGCGTGCCCTACTCGCCTCCGTCGCGCGGCGTGAAGACAGACCCACCAGCCCGCCAACGGCGCCGGCGACGATCAGGAAGACGATCAGGGTGAAAAGGTTGGCGGGTTCGGCGATGGTAAATGTGCCCGTCGGCTCGGTGAAGAACCAGTTCGCCAGGAGGAAGGCGATGATCGATGCGACAAGCGCCGGGAGGATGCCACCCACGGCGGCGACCGCCACCGTGACCAGGAGAAACACGAGCAACTCGGTGTCGAGCCCGGTTTGATCTCTGAAGGGAAACAGTGCCGCCGTCGCCAGGACGGGAATGATGACCGCCAGAGCCCACCCGGCAATTCGGCGGCGTCGCGGCAGACGCGACCTGGGCAGGTTGGGGGTGGCCAGCCTTCTGCCGGGCAACCCGGGGTGCGAGATGACATGGACGTCGATGGGTCCCGACCGCCTCACCACCTCGAGGATGGGCGAGCCACGCAAGAGCTCCTCCCACCGCGTCCGTCGCGAGGCGCCCATCACCAACTGGGTGGCGTTCTCGGCCCGGGCGAACCGGACCAGCGCCTCACCGACGTCGTCTCCCACCACCTCGTGGTAGGTGCCACCGAGATCGGTGAGAAGACGGCGCTGGCTGGCCAGCTCATCGGCAGCCAGGGTGCCCACGGCCAGTCCGTCCTGGGCGCGCACATGGACCCCGAGCAACTCGGAGCGGGCACGCATCGCCATTCGCGCCGCCCGACGGACGACGTGGTCTCCCCCGGTGAGGCCGGCGATGGCAACCACCACCCGTTCCTTGGTCTCCCACGAGGCGTCGATACCGTGGGTCTCGCGGTAGCGCTCCAGCGCCTCGTCGACCCGATCGGCGGTCCACGAAAGCGCAAGCTCGCGCAGCGCCCCCAGGTTCCCCGGACGGAAGAAGTTGGCGAGGGCGGCGTCGATTCGCTCGGCCGGGTAGATCTTTCCGGCCGCCATCCTCTCCCGGATCCCCTCTTGGGTGAGGTCCACCATCTCGATCTCGTCGGCGCGCCGCACCACTTCGTCGGGGATCGTCTCCCGCTGCACCACACCGGTGATCGCGGTCACCACGTCGTTCATCGACTCGAGGTGTTGGATGTTGAGCGTGGTGATGACGTCGATGCCGGCAGCCAAGAGCACCTCGACGTCCTCCCACCGTTTCTCGTGACCCGAACCCGGCACGTTGGTGTGAGCCAACTCGTCGATCAGGGCGATGTCGGGTTTGCGGCGCAGCACCGCATCGAGGTCCATCTCTTCGAAGGTGTTGCCCCGATAGGTCACGGTGCGGCGCGGGAGCACCTCGAGACCGTCGATCAGCGCCGCGGTGTCGGTTCTCCCGTGCGTCTCCACCAAACCGACCGCCACGTCGAGGCCCTCGACGGCGAGCCGGTGTCCCTCCTCGAGCATGGCGTATGTCTTGCCCACTCCGGGCGCAGCGCCCAGGAACACCCGGAGCTTGCCACGGGCCATCAGACGGAAGACGGACGGACGGCAGACGGCGGATCATCACGAGGAAGTCTCGCGCTCTTCGAGCGCCAGGTTGAGCATGAGCACGTTCACCGCTGGCTCGTTGAGGAAGCCGAGCATGGGGTTGACGGTGCTCTCGTCGATCAGCGCCATCACCTCGTCCTGCCGAGATCCCCGCGCCTCCGCTATCCGAGGAGCTTGGAGGCGAGCGTTCGCCACCGATATGTGGGGGTCGAGACCGGAGCCCGAGGCGGTGACCGCGTCGACGGGGACGGACTCGTCGGGTCCGAGGCCGTTGAGCTCGCGGTAGGCAGCGATCCGCTCCTCGACCGAGGCCAGGAGGTCGGGATTCAGCGGCCCCAGGTTGGACCCACTGGAGATGGTTGGGTCATAGCCGTCACCGGCCGCCGAGGGACGAGGGTGGAAGAACTCGGGGGACGTGAAGCTCTGGCCGATCAGCTCGGACCCAACGGGCTGTCCGTCCCGCTCGAGGAGCGACCCGTCGGCGCGGCTCGCCGAAGAGCAGCTGGCCGACGCCGGTGACGGCGAGGGTGTAGGCAAAGCCGGTCACCACCGTCATGACCAGCAGCATCAGGATCGAAGGAAGCAGTTGGCGCCGCATCACACCAGTCCAATCGCGTTGATGATGAGGTCGATGAGCTTGATCCCGAGGAACGGGATCAACAGCCCACCCAGGCCGTAGACGAGCACGTTGCGACGCAGGATCGCCGACGCGCCGGCCGCCCGGAACCGGACTCCGCGCAGGGCCAGCGGGATCAGGGCGACGATGATCAGGGCGTTGAAGATGACCGCCGAAAGGATCGCCGACTCCGGCGACTCGAGCTGCATGATGTTGATGCGGTCGAGCACCGGGAACACCACGGCGAACATCGCCGGGATGATGGCGAAGTACTTGGCCACGTCGTTGGCTATGGAGAACGTGGTCAACGAACCACGGGTGATGAGAAGCTGCTTCCCGATCTCGACGATCTCGAGCAGCTTGGTCGGATTGGAGTCGAGGTCGACCATGTTCCCCGCCTCTTTGGCCGCCTGGGTGCCGGTGTTCATGGCGACCCCGACGTCGGCCTGAGCCAGGGCCGGGGCGTCGTTGGTTCCGTCACCGGTCATCGCGACCAACCGGCCCCCGACCTGCTCCCGCCTGATCAGGTCCATCTTGTCCTCGGGCTTGGCTTCGGCGAGGAAGTCGTCCACGCCAGCCTCTCGGGCGATGGCGGCCGCCGTGAGCGGGTTGTCACCGGTGATCATCACCGTGCGGATCCCCATCCTCCGCAGCTCGTCGAACCGCTCGCGGATTCCCTGCTTGACGATGTCCCTGAGAACGACGATACCGAGCACACGGGTGCCGTCGGCAACCACGAGCGGCGTGGCGCCCTGCGAGGCGACATCGGCCACCGCGGTGCTCACCTCAGGGGAGAAGTAGCCGCCGTTCGACTCGACCCAGGCCGCCACCGAGTCGGCGGCACCCTTGCGGATGGTGCGACCGTCGGTGTCCACCCCGCTCATCCGCGTCTGGGCGGTGAATGGGATCAGGGTCGATCCGCGCAACTCTCGGCCCCGGAGACCGAACGCCTCCTTGGCGAGGACGACGATCGAGCGACCCTCGGGTGTCTCGTCCGCCAGGCTCGCCAGCTGGGCCGCCTCGGCCAGTTCGGCCTCGGTGACGCCGGGGGCCGGTATCAACTCCCGGGCCTGGCGGTCGCCGAGCGTGATGGTGCCGGTCTTGTCGAGAAGCAGCGTCGAGCAGTCACCCGCAGCCTCCACCGCCCGGCCGCTCATCGCCAGCACGTTGGCCTGGACGAGACGGTCCATCCCGGCGATGCCGATGGCGGAGAGCAGGGCGCCGATCGTGGTCGGGATCAGGCAGACCAGCAGCGCCACCAGCACCACGATCGCCTGCTCGCCGCCCGAGTAGATGGCGAATGGCTGGAGCGTCACCACCGCCAGCAGGAAGATGATGGTGAGCCCGGCGAGCAGGATGTTGAGAGCGATCTCGTTCGGCGTCTTCTGCCTCTCGGCACCCTCGACCAAGGCGATCATCCGGTCGAGGAACGTCTGGCCGGGGCGGGCGGTGATCCGCACCACCAACTCGTCGGATAGCACCCGCGTGCCTCCGGTCACCGCCGAGCGGTCGCCACCAGATTCCCGGATCACCGGTGCCGACTCGCCGGTGATGGCCGACTCGTCCACCGAGGCCACCCCTTCGACGACTTCCCCGTCGCTGGGGATGACCTCGCCGGCCGACACAACCACGATGTCGTCGAGATCGAGCGCGGTCGCTGCCACGACCTCGATAGACCCGTCAGAGTTGCGACGGTTTGCCGTGGTCTGGGTCCTGGTTCGGCGTAGCGAGTCGGCCTGAGCTTTCCCCCGCCCCTCTGCCATCGCCTCGGCGAAGTTGGCGAAGAGGACGGTGAACCAAAGCCAGAGCACCACCTGGCCGGCGAACGAATTTTCGGCGCCTGTGGCCGAGCCGAGGTCGCGCAACCAGATGATGGTGGTGAGCACGGCCCCGACCTCGACTACGAGCATCACCGGGTTGCGCACCATGTGGCGCGGGTCGAGTTTGCGGAAGGCGTCTCCGGCTGCCCGGCGCATGATGGCCGGGTCGAAGCGTCGTACGGGACGTGCCATGTCTCCGTTCTCCTAGAGGCTGAGGTGCTCGACGATGGGCCCGAGAGCCCAAACGGGGAAGAAGGTGAGGCCGGCCACCACCAGGATCACCCCGATGAGGAGGCCGGCGAAGAGGGTCCGGTCGGTGGGAAAGGTCCCCGCCGAAGCGGGAACGGTCTGCTTGCGCACCAACGAGCCGGCGATCCCGAGCACCGGGATGATCAGGAAGAACCGCCCCACAAGCATCGCGAGCCCAGCGTCGGGGAGTAGAAGCTGTTGGTGGCGGTCAGCCCGGCGAAGGCGCTGCCGTTGTTGTTCCCCGCAGAGGTGAAGGCGTAGAGGATCTCGGAGAGGCCGTGCGGGCCGGTGTTGAGCTGCCCCTCGAGGCCGGCGGATAGCAAGACTCCCGCGGCGCTGAACCCGAGCACCACCAGGGGCATGGCCAGGATGTAGAGGACCACCAGCTTGACCTCGGTGGCCTGGATCTTCTTGCCCAGGTACTCGGGAGTCCTCCCCACCATCAGACCGGCGATGAACACGGTGAGGAACACGAAGATCAGCATCCCGGTGAGCCCGACGCCGAGGCCACCGGGCGTGATCTCGCCCAGTTTCATGTTGATCATCGGGATCAGACCGCCGATCGGGGTGTTCGAGTCGTGCATCGAGTTGACCGATCCGTTGGAGGTGGCAGTGGTGGACGCAGCCCACACCGCAGACAGGGCGGGCCCGAAGCGGACCTCCTTGCCTTCCATGTTCCCGCCCGGCGCCTCGCTCACCGTCGCCTGATCGGCGCCGAGGGCGCTGAGGCTGGGGTTGCCGACGTCCTCTGCCCAGACGTCGACGGCGATCGAGCCGACCAGGAGCACCGCCATCACCGCGATCAGGGCGAACCCCTGACGGCGGTTGCCCACCATCCGCCCGTACATGTCGACGCTGGCGAAGGCGATTGAGAACAAGGCCCAGGTCGAGAGGAAGTTGGTAAGTCCGTTGGGGTTCTCGAACGGGTGCGACGAGTTGACGTTGAAGAAGCCGCCCCCGTTGCTACCCAGTTGCTTGATGGCGATCTGACTGGCGACCGGCCCACCCGGTACCGACTGAGTCGCCCCCTCCAAGGTCGTGACCTCGGTGAACCCGTCGAAGTTCTGAATGACTCCCTGGCTGACGAGGACAATGGCGAAGACGAATGACAGAGGCAGGAGGATGCGGGTGACCGAGCGGGTCATGTCCACCCAGAAGTTGCCGATGGTGTTCGCCCGCCGCCGGGCGATACCCCTGACCAGTGCGACCAGTGCCGCCAAGCCCACCGCCGGCGACACGAAGTTCTGCACGACGAGACCGGCGAATTGGGAGAGATGGCTCATCGTCGCCTCGCCCGCATAGCTCTGCCAGTTGGTGTTGGTCATGAAGCTGACCGCGGTGCTGAAGGCCACCCCCGGCTCGACGGCCGGCATGTCGGTCGGGTTGAGTGGGAGGACCGCCTGCAGCCGGAACAAGGCGTAGAGGAAGAGCACGGAGACCACGCTGAAAGCCAGCAGCGCCATGGCGTAGCCGGTCCAGCGCTGCTCGACGGTGGAGTCGATGCCGCAGATCCGGTAGAAGAACCGCTCGATGGGGAGGAAGAACCGGTCGCCCGGCGCCTTGCCATCGCCGTAGACACTGGCCATGTACCGGCCGAGGACGACTGTGGTCAACGCCGTGAAGACGACGAGGACCACGATGAAGACCCAACCCGGGATGTCCATCAGAACCGTTCCGGGTCGAGCAGGGCGATCACCAGGTAGACGATCAGCGCCACGGCAACGACCAACCCGACGATGTTGTCGGCGCTCATGGAGCGATCACCTCGACGTCGGTCGGTCCGCGTCCGCTCGGTTCGTGCCACCGGGTCGGTTTCACCTCGCTGGATGATCCGATCGGCGAACCCGACGTAGCCGACGCACAACGCGAAGAAGGCGATTGTGATCAGGATGTAGACCAGGTCAGCCATGTCGCCTGTGTATCACCCAATTTGGACACCAGACCCGGGCCTGACGCCAGGTTGATGCGCCTGCGGCGGATCTTGACGCCGCATTGACGGCCGGCGCTGAGGAGACCTGCTCCATGGCGGCAGGACGGAGGGGCCCCTTCCCCGTTGGTCTATCCCCCGGGTAGGCTCGACGCCATGACCGTCGGCGACCGAAACCGCACCATCATCGACGGGTTCGTCCACCAACTCCCCGACAACGACCCGGTCGAGACCCAGGAGTGGATCGACTCGCTCGACGGCGTCGTGGCGGAAGAGGGCCAGGTCAGAGGACGTTTCCTGCTGGCGAAGCTGCTCGAGCGTGCCCATGGGACCGGGCTGGGGGTACCGGCCACCGTCACCACTCCCTACGTCAACACCATCCCGGCCGAGGAAGAGCCGCCCTATCCGGGCGATGAGCACATCGAGCGCCGCATCCGGCGGTTCATCCGCTGGAACGCGGCGGTGATGGTGATCAAGGCCAACCACTTGG
>CAWGRK010000013.1:0-79534 GCA_963824995.1 uncultured Actinomycetes bacterium
CCACTCCGCGTTCGGTGCGTCCGTGAACCGCCGGATAGCCTGCGCCGGTGCCTTGGGACCCGACTCGCTATCTCAGATACGGCGGTCCTCGCACCCGCCCTGCCATCGACCTCCTCGAGCGGGTTGCCGCAGCGGAACCCGAGTTGGTGTACGACCTTGGATGTGGACCGGGCAACAGCACGGCCCTTCTCACCGAGCGGTGGCCGGCGGCCGACGTGGTGGGTGTCGATCGTTCCGAGGCGATGCTCGTCGAGGCGCGCCGCGAGGTACCGGGGGCGTACTTCGTGCAGGGCGACCTGGCGACGTGGGTACCGGACCGCCCGGGTGATGTCGTGTTCAGCAACGCCACTATGCAGTGGCTCGACGAACACGAGCGGCTCTTCCCCCGCACCCTCTCCTGGGTGTCGCCGGGCGGCATTCTGGCGGTCCAGATGCCGCGGAACTATCACTCACGGTCGCACCTGGCGGTGGGCGAGGTCGCATCCTCGCCACGCTGGTCGGCGTCGCTCGAGGGTGTCATGCGCCCGGACCCCGTGGCCGAGCCAGAGATGTACCTCGATCTGGTCGGGCCGCTGGTCGAGTCGATCGATATTTGGGAGACCAAGTACTTCCACGTGCTCGACGGCGACGACCCAGTGCTCAACTGGCTGCGGGGAACGCTCCTCGTCCCACTCCTCGACGCGTTGGGACCGGACCGCCAGGACGAGTTCCTCGCCGAAGTGGGTGAACGCTTGCGCCGGGTCCACCCCAGCAGACCCGATGGAACGACGCTGTACCCCTTCCGCCGGCTGTTTCTTGTGGCTACGAAGTGAAGAGTCTCTCCCCGGCTTGCCTCCCTCGGTGAGGGGGAGGCGAGCGAAGCGAGCGGAGGGGTGACTCCAGCGGGCGGCGCCAATCACCCTCCCCCCAGCCCCCTCCTCACCGGTGAGGGGAGCCGATCACCGAGCGGATCGAGCCGAGGGAAAGAAACTGCCGTCCGCGTCGCCGTCCGCCGTCTGAGGTCGCGCCCGTCAAGGCTGAATTCTCGAACGGCGCTCCACTGACCTGGCATTACCCTGTCCGGCTCCGAGGCCAGGAGCGCAGTAGGTGCCGGCGTACGACGTCACCACCGTTGAGAAGAAGTGGCAGGACCGCTGGGAGTCGGAGCGGACGTTCTACGTCACCGAGGACCCGGATCGGGCCAAGTACTACAACGTCCAGATGTACCCGTACCCGTCGGGCGACCTGCACATGGGGCACCTGCGCAACTACGGGTACCTCGATCTGCTCACGCGGTATCGCCGGATGCAGGGTTTCAACGTCCTGGCGCCGATGGGTTGGGACTCATTCGGCCTGCCCGCCGAGAACGCTGCCATCCAGACCGGTATCCATCCCCGCGTCTTCACCGAGGAGCAGATCGCACGGATGAAGGTGCAACTGCGCCGTCTCGGCGCCGTCTACGACTGGGACCGCGAGCTGGCCAGCCACACCCCGGAGTACTACCGCTGGGACCAGTGGCTGTTCCTGCGCCTCTTCGAGCGCGGGCTCGCATACAAGAAGAAGTCACCGGTCAACTGGTGCCCAAACGACCAGACCGTTCTGGCCAACGAACAGGTCGTCGACGGGCGATGCGAGCGGTGTGGTCATGAGGTGGAGAAACGTGATCTCGAGCAGTGGTTTTTCCGCATCACCGAATATGCCGATCGGCTGCTGAACGACCTCGACCAGTTGGACGCGTGGCCCGACCGGGTCAGGACCATGCAGGAAAACTGGATCGGCCGGTCCGAGGGGCTGACCTTCACCATGACCGTGGCCGGGACCGAGCACAGCTTCGAGGTGTTCACCACGAGGCCGGACACCGCCTTCGGGATTACATTCGCCGTGCTCGCTCCCGAGCACCCGCTGGTCGATCAGTTGGTAGCGGGGACCGAGTACGAGGAGGAGGTGAAGCGGTACGCCGCCGCAGCGCGCAAGGCGAGCGAGATCGAGCGGTTGGCCGAAGGCGGCAAGACCGGTGTCTTCATCGGCCGCCATGCGGTCAACCCGGTCAACGGGCGCGAGGTGCCGATCTTCGTGGCCGAGTACGTCCTGATGACATACGGGACGGGGGCGATCATGGCGGTCCCCGGCCAGGATCAGCGCGACTGGCAATTCGCCGAGGATCACGGGCTGGAGATCATCCGTACGGTCCAGCCGCCAGACGACTGGGAAGGTGACGCCTACCTGGGCGACGGGCCGGCGATCAACTCGGAGTTCCTCGACGGGCTATGGATGGCGGATGCCAAGAAGCGAGTCATCGCCTGGTTCGAGGATGCAGGTTCGGGCTACGCCACGGTGCAGTACCGGCTGCGCGACTGGCTGATAAGCAGGCAGCGCTACTGGGGCTGCCCGATACCGATTGTCACTTGCCCGGCCTGCGGCTTGGTTCCTGTTCCGGACGAGGACCTGCCGGTCGTGCTTCCCGATGTCGAGGACTACACCCCGAAGGGGCGGTCCCCGCTGGCGGCGGTGGCGAGCTTCGTCGAGGTGGATTGTCCCAAGTGCGGGGGGCCGGCGCAGCGGGAGACCGACACGATGGACACCTTCGTCGACTCTTCGTGGTACTTCCTGCGATACACCGACCCTGTCAACACCGAGACGATCTTCTCGCCCGACCGGGCTGCCTATTGGATGCCGGTGGACCAATACATCGGGGGAGTGGAGCACGCCGTCCTCCACCTGCTCTACGCCAGGTTCATCACCAAGGTCCTCCACGACGACGGCTTGGTGGCGGTCGAGGAGCCGTTCGCCCGGCTCTTCACGCAGGGGATGCTGACTCTCGGCGGGCGGGCGATGTCGAAATCCAAGGGGAACGTGGTCGCCCCCGACTCCTTCTACCTGCGGTACGGAGCGGACGCCATCCGTCTCTACGAGTACTTCATAGGGCCGCCCACCGACGACGCCGAATGGAACGAGTCTGGGATCGACGGGACCAGCCGTTTTCTCGACCGGGTCTGGAGGATGGCGTCGGGAGATGTCGGGGAATTGGTGGATCGGTCCCCCGACGATGCCGACCGGGAGTTGCTCGCCGAGGCGCACCGCACCGTTCGCAAGGTGACCGAGGACATCGACCGGTTCAGCTTCAACACTGCGGTGGCGGCTCTGATGGAGTTGTCCAATGCGATCAGCGCCAGGCTGCGCTCAGGGGATGGTCTGGCCCGGGGGACCTTCGACACCGTGTTCGACATGTTGATTCGGATGCTGGCGCCGATGGCACCGCACGTATCGCACGAGATGTGGGAGCGACGAGGGCATGACACGATGCTGGCGCTAGAGCCTTGGCCGGGATGGGACGAGGCACTGGCTGCGGAGACCTCGGTCACCCTGGTTGTCCAGGTCAACGGCAAGGTGCGGCACCGCATCGCCGTGCCCCCGAGCGTGTCTGCGGCCGAGGTGGAGCGGATGGCGCGTGAGTCTCCGCAGGTTGCACGCTGGCTCGACAACGCGACTGAACGTACGGTGGTGGTCCGGCCACCGAACCTGATCAACTTCGTGGTGGACTGAGACCGACAAGACTGGCGGGCGATGGCGTTCAGACAGGAACGGCTGGGTGGCAAGGCGAGAACACGGACTGCTGGCTCGCTGTTCCGAGATGCCGGTGTCGACATCGCCGAGGTCCGGAGACGGCTTCCCGGAGTGGAGCCCTACGGGGTTGCGGTGAGGCCGGCGCCGGCAGCGGTGCACGCCGTATGGGGGCGGTCCACCGCGGCGATGGCGATGGCCGGCGTGGTGTGGGTCCGCCCCGACCTGCTGGCCCCCGGGCGGCTCCCACCAGGTCTTCTCCTCCACGAGTTGGTCCACATCCGGCAATGGCGCCGCATGGGCCGGATCGGATTCCTCCGGCGCTACCTCGGTGCGTATGCATCTGGCAGGCTCCGCGGTCTTTCACACCAGGAGGCTTACCTGTCGATACCGCAGGAGGACGAGGCCCGCAGGCTTGGCAACTGGGACTGACCTCAGGCGGTCTCGATCAACTCCAGCAGCGCAGCGGCGTAGGCGTCCGCCGCCTCCGCCGAATCGAAGTGCCTCGTTCCGGACCCGACACTCACCGTGCACCGGTACCCATCGGGCGTCCGCACCAGCGCCACCAGGTTGGCGCCCACCCGCTCCCGCAATTGGGCCTCGGACGGCATCCAGACCACGTCCTCACTGAGGATCCAGTCGAGTGACCACTCGACGACGCCGTTGAAGGTGATGGTGCGGAGCCCGGCGATCTCTGCTATCTCGGTGGAGAGGTCGGCGACCACGAAGAGGCGGTCATCGAGATCGCGGTCGGGAATGGCGAACACGTCGTGTGGTTGCGGTGCCCACTCCAACCCGGCATCGCGCAGCCTTATGGCGAGCGAGCGTGAGATCACCGGGTCAACGGTACCGGCGAGGTCACTCTACGACGACGCCCGTGAGGTCCTCAGTGGGTTCGGGATATGACATCCCGAACCCGTCGAGCGTCTCCACGATGACCGATGCCAGCAGATTGTCCCGGTACCAGCGGTGGTTGGTTGGCAACACGTACCACGGTGCCCACTCTGTGCTGGTGGCACTGATCGCCTCGCTGTATGCCGTCATGTAGTCGTCCCATCGGGCACGTTCTGCAAGGTCGCCGGGGTTGAACTTCCACCACTTCGTAGGGTCGTCGATCCGCTCTTGTAGCTGCTTTCGCTGCTCGTCTTTCGTGATGTGGAGGAAGAACTTGAGGATGGTGGTGCCCTCCTCGGCGAGCATCTTCTCGAAGGCGTTGATCTGCTCGTAGCGCCGGCGCCACACCGATTCGGGGACGAGTTGCTTGACCCTCACCACTCCGACGTCCTCGTAGTGGCTCCTGTTGAAGATGGCGATCTCGCCATTGCCAGGCACGTGGCGATGGATCCGCCAGAGATAGTCGTGCGCCAGTTCCTCCGCGGTTGGCGCCTTGAACGAGATCACTTTCACCCCGACGGGGTTGACACCCGAGAAGACATGGCGGACCGCGCTGTCTTTGCCCGATGCATCCATGCCCTGGAGAACGAGCAGCAGCCGGTGCTTGTGCTCGGCCCAGAGGAGTTCCTGGAGGACTTGAAGCCGCTCGGTGAGCTGGTCGGTCGCCTCCTCGGCTTCCGACTTCGTCTCGAACCTCCCGGTGTCTTGTGCCATCCGGTCGTCGAGGATGACATCGGCGCCTTGTGTGACGCGGTACTTGTCCATGAGCCTGGAACCTAGACGGCAGACGGCAGACGGCAGAGCAAGCGAACACCCTTCTATTTGTCAGTGCCCGGTGGTACCTATCGACTGGCGGTGGGGTGCGGGCCTGACGACTGGAAGGTGATGGCCGTGGCGCGGTGGAGATTGGTGGTTGCGAGCATCGTGGCGGCGGCTGCCGCTGCGGGTGTCTGGTGGTGGGGCCGGCCTCCTCCGCAGCCAGACCTGAGCGCCGAAGAGGTGACGGCATCCGGCGATCCGCCCGCTCGCCCCAACGAGGAACAGCAGGCCGCGGCAGGTCAACTGGTCGTCCACGTATCGGGTCCCGTGGCACGCCCCGGCCTCGTCGTCCTCCCGGCGGACAGCCGGGTCGCCGATGCCTTGGCGTCGGCCGGAGGTGCTCTGCGGTCCGCCGACCTCGAACTGCTCAACCTGGCGGCGCCGGTGGTGGATGGTCAGCAGGTGATCGTGCCCCGGGCGGGAGGCATGGCGGCCCAGCCCGGGACCCAGCCGGTGGCAGGCGACTCGAGTGGCGCCCCGATCGACCTCAACCTGGCCGACGCGACCGACCTCGAGGACCTGCCGGGTGTCGGTCCGGTGCTCGCCGAGAGGATCGTTGCCCACCGGGAGGCAAACGGCCCTTTCGGCTCGGTCGAGGACCTGCTCGACGTCTCCGGAATCGGCGAAGGGCGGCTGGCCACGCTTCGTGACGCCGCCGTCGTCCCCTGAACCTCTCCGCCGCTTCGTTGCACCCGACCCGGCGGCCCGTTGGGCTCTGGCGGCTGCGGCCCTCGTCTGGGCGGGAACGGTTGCCGGGCTGGCTGGCGGCGGAAGAGCCGTGGCGGGAGCCATTGCCATCGGCGTGGTGGCGGCAATTCTGCGCGCCCAGTTGTCCACTGTCGCACTCGCCGCCGCGCTGATCCTCGGGGCCGCGGCCGGCGCGGCTCACGAACGCTCGGTAGAGGAGGGCCTGGTCTCCTCTGTCGAGGCCGGCCCGGTGAGGCTGCTGGTGAGTGCCTCGACCGACACGGTGGCCGGGTTTCACGGTGACTGGTTATTGGCTAGCCCCGAGCAGCGCTGGTCGGAAGACGGCTGGGTGCCATCGGGGAAGTCGTCCTTGCTCATTCAAGCGGACGACCTCCCCGAACTTGCCGTGGGGGAGATCGCCCTGGTGGTCGGGGAACTCGTCGACAGTCCCGGCACGGCTCGGGGTCTTTCGTACGCGGCCCGCGTCCGGGCACATCGAGTGGAGTGGCTGGCCAAGGCCAGGAACCCACTGCTGCGCGCCGGCAACTCAGTTCGGGAGCGGGTCTCGGACCGACTCGACGAAGTCGATGATCCAGCCGCGGCGCTTCTCAGCGGGTTCCTGATAGGTGACACCAGCCAGATGGCCGAATCGGATGTCGAAGCGCTGCGAGCTGCCGGTCTGTCCCACTTCGTAGCGGTCTCGGGGAGCAACGTCGCCCTGTTTCTGGCGGTGTGGTGGGTGGTGGTTGCCCCTCTTTCGCTCGGCCGCGGTACGCGGCTCGCCGCCGGCCTGATGGGGCTGGCACTCTTCGTCACGGTCACCCGTTGGGAGCCATCGGTGCTGCGTGCAGTGGGGATGGCGGCGGTGATGCTGGTCGGGCGGGCGGCCGGTCTTGCCATCAGCGGTTGGACGGCCCTCGCTGTGGCGGTGTTCGGTGCACTCCTCGTCTCACCGGGTCTGGGAATCGAGCTCGGGTTTCAGCTCTCGGTGGCGGCAACGGTGGGGATCCTCGGCGGGTCGGGCATGTTTTCCCGTGTCCGGCCCGCTTGGGTGGGCTCCGCCCTCGGGGTGACGGTCGCCGCCCAGTTGGCGGTGACGCCGATTCTGCTGGCTGCGGTCGGGCATGTTCCGCTGGTCAGCCCCTTGACAAACCTGGTTGCGGCCCCCCTGGTCGCAGTTGCCACCGTGATTGGCGGTGTCGCTGTCCTCACCGGCATCGGGATCCTCCTGCCACCTGCGTTGGCGGCGGCATCGGGCGTTCTCGCGGTGGCTCATGGTGCCGCCGAGTTACCCCAGCTCGACCTGGCGGGCGTTGCCGTCGCCGTAATCCTCGGGCTGGTGGCTCTCCGCCGCGGTTGGCGACCGCTGGTGGCGCTGGCCGGAGCCATGGCACTGGCCGTGGCGATCGGTATCCCCTCGGAAGGCCCGGACCCACCAGCCGCGGTGTTCCTCGATGTCGGCCAGGGAGATTCAATCGTCCTCCTCGGCGCTTCTGGCGGCGTGGTGCTGGTCGATGGCGGTCCCGACGGCGCCGTTGTCCTGGCCGGGCTCTCCGAGCACGGCATAAGGAGAATCGACCTCATGGTCGTCTCGCACCCCCACGAGGACCACGTCGCCGGTCTGGTTGCGGTGATGGAGCGGATCCCTGTGGGGGAGTTGTGGCACCCCGGGTTCCCCGATGGCGGGGCCACCTTCGACCTGCTTCTCGAGATGGCAGCTGACCGAGGGATTGAGGTGGCGGTTCCCATTGTGGGGCAAGAGGTCGATGTCGGCGGGGTCGAGCTAGAGGTGATGGGACCGTTACGCCGCTACGCCTCGCCCAACGACCACTCGCTGGTGATCGACGCTCGGCTGGGTGATCTCGACCTGCTGCTCGCCGGGGACGTCGAAGAGACCGCCCAGCACGAGTTGGGACCGATACGAGCCGAGGTGCTCAAGGTCGCCCACCATGGAGCCGCTACCTCGGATGTCGAATGGCTCACCGGTACGGGTGCCACCTTGGCGGTGATCAGCGTCGGCCCCAACGACTTCGGTCATCCGTCCCCGGAGATCATTGCCGCCATCGAGGCCTCCGGTGCCCGCGTCGTCCGCACCGACCAAGCCGGCGACATCCTGGTTCGCCCGCCCTGAGTGTGACGACCTGGCACACTCCGGATCGTGGCCACTGAGGACGCGCAGGCACCGGTGGCGCTGGTCGTAGGCGACATAACCCTCGAGTTCGACGGGACCATGACCGCGGTGATGGGGGTGATAAACGTCTCCCCCGAGTCGCGCAACCGCCAGACCATCGCCTCCACACCGGCTGAGGCTCGTGACATGGCCGAGAGATATGCCGACGCCGGCGCAGACCTGATCGACTTGGGAGCCCAGTCGTCGCACTATGAGGAGGAAACGCTCCACCCTGAGGAGGAATGGTCCCGGCTGGCACCGGCTCTGGACCAGGTCCTCTCGGTCGGGTTGCCCGTGTCGGTCGATACCTGGAAGCCCGAGGTTGCGAGGCACGCTGTCGCCGAGGGTGCGGGCCTGGTCAATGACACGGGAGGACTGCGCGACCCACGCATGGTCAAGCTGCTTGCCGACACGGGGTCGGCGGGGGTGGCGATGCGGATCGATGGGACCGACCCCCACCGGGTGCGAACCCTCGACACGAGCGGGGATCTTCCCGGCAGGATATTCGGCGAACTGGAGCGTCTCCTCGACGGATTGGAGAACGCCGGCGTGACGAACCTGATGGTTGACCCCGGGATCGCCATCAACTACCCGGGCGACTACGCCGCATACACGAGGCTCCAGCTGGAGGTGATCCGCCGGATCTCCGAGTTGCGCCGGCTGGGGCGGCCGGTGTTGGTGCCGATTCCCCGAAAGCAGACCCTGGCGGCGACCATGGGGTACGTGACGTTGTCGCTCGAACACGGCGCCGACATGATCCGGGTTCACGACGTCGCCGATGCGATGACGCTCGTCGAGCTAATGGGGAGGAGGATGGGTTGAGCCCGCTGCTTCATGTGAAGGGACCCGCAGACGCCGGCGCCGGAGAGCGCCAGGAGATGCTCGAGCGGGCCAAGGCCTTCTTCGGCGAGCACTCGGTCGAGGACGTGGTACGCGTCGACGTCCCGGGTAGAGGTGGAAGCGAGGGGACGATCGAGGGGGCATCGCTCCGTCACGAGCTCGAGCCCCTCATCCCGGCCCTCCAGTCGACCTCGCTCTTCGGGACCGCTTCAGGCCTGCAGGTGGTTGACGCCCAGAACCTCCTGGCAGGGGAAGCGGTCACGGTTGCACAGTTGTTGGAGCGCCTTGATCCCAGGGGTCAGGTCGTCGCCGTCCTGCTGTCGGCCGGGGCGATCCCGGCGGCGGTGGCAAAGGTCGTTCGCTCGGCGGGGACGTCGATCACGGTCAAGAAGATGCGCGAGCGGGACGCCGTCGGGTGGCTCCAGAGGGCAGCTTCGGAGAGGGGGGTCGAGATCGAGGGACCGGCCGCCGCCGCTCTTGTCCAGCGCTTTGGATCGGACGTGGCCGCGCTCGGCCAGGCGCTCGACCAATTGGTCTCGTCGGGGAACCGGATAACCCGCCAGGAAGTGCTCGACCGTTTTCGCAACAGGCCGGACGAGCCCATGTGGCACTACTCGGATGCGGTCGCCGCCGGGAAGACCGGTGAAGCGCTGCGGAGACTCGCCGATTTCCTCACGCATGGCCACCCACTGCAACTTCTCGGCTTTCTCGAGGCCGACCTCCGTCGACGCGCTATCGCCGGCGCTGCCCCCGACCAGGTCACGCTTGCCGAAGCGCTCGGTGCGAGCGCCGACGACTATCGGGTGACGCGGGCCTGGCGCGAAGGCGCGCCACCTCGGACACCGACCTGCAGAAAGCGCTCTCCGCCCTCCACCGAGCTGATCGCATCCTCAAGACCGAACCCGAGGACATCCACCGCATCACCATGGAGCGCCTCACCGTCGCCCTGAGCAGGTGGTATAGGAAATAGGACGGCGGACGGCGGACGGCAGCCAATCCTGGACCCCTCTCACGGGGAACGAACCAGCAGTGGGTGCTTTCTGGGAGGGGGTGCCCGAGGGGGAGAGGCTCCTGCCGGCCCCTCGGTCTGGTTGGGCCGGCGTGTACGGCCCAACCAGCAAGAGTGAGCGCGGCCGAAGGCCGCTCGATCTTGGGATGCCCGGCGGCCTGCCGCCGGGCTACTCGAGTGAGGACTGCACCTGGCGGGAGAGGCGGGACTTGCGGCGGGCAGCGGTGTTCTTGTGGAGCACGCCCTTGGCGACTGCCGTGTCGATCCTCTGTTGAGCGAGGCGGAGTGCCTCGGCGGCCTGGTCGGCGTCGCCCGAAGCGGCAATCTGGAGTGCGTTCTTCGACCGGGTCTTCAGCTCGGATCGAATCGACTTGTTCCGCACCTGGCGCTTCTCGTTCTGCCGGTTGCGCTTGATCTGTGACTTGATGTTGGCCATTTGATGGTCTCGCGTTCGAACTGGACCGTCTGCGTCAAGGGTTCGGCGCCCGAACGGGTGCCGGGGCGGGATGTTAGCAGCGTCGAGGCCCGGTCGGTCCGCCGTCTACCGTCCCCGGAGTGAGCGACGTCACTCGCATCCGCAATTTCTGCATCATCGCCCACATAGACCACGGCAAGTCCACCCTGGCAGACCGTTTGCTCGAAAGGACCGGGGCGATCAGCCCACGTGAGATGCGGGAGCAGGTCCTCGACACCATGGACCTGGAGCGCGAGCGCGGCATCACCATCAAGGCCCAGGCGGTGCGGCTTCGATACACCGCCCCCGACCGCACCGACTACACGCTCAACCTGATCGACACGCCCGGCCATGTCGACTTCTCCTACGAGGTATCGCGCTCGCTGGCGGCGTGTGAGGGTGCGCTTCTGGTGGTCGATGCCGCCCAGGGAGTGGAGGCGCAGACCCTGGCCAACGCATATCTGGCAGTCGAGGCTGGACTCGAGGTGATCTCGGTCGTCAACAAGATCGATCTGCCGGCTGCGGAGCCCGACCGGGCCGCTGCCGAGTTGGTCGGGGTCCTCGGTGGCTCGCCTGACGACGTGATCCGAGTGTCCGCCAAGACCGGCGAGGGGATCGAGCAACTCCTCGATCGGATCGTCAGTCAGATCCCCCCACCGAGAGGCAAGCCCGACGACCCGCTCCGTGCCCTGGTTTTCGACTCCTATTACGACATCTACCGCGGCGTCGTGTGCTACCTGCGGGTGGTGGATGGGCGCCTCGGGAGCGGTGAGCCGATCCGGTTCCACGCCACCGGGGAGCAGCACTCGGCCGCCGAGGTCGGAGTGCTCACACCTCGAGCGCTGCCCCTAGCCGAGCTCACCACAGGGGAGGTCGGATACCTCATCACCGGCGTCAAGGAGATCGACCTGATCAGGGTGGGGGACACGGTCACATCGGCCTCGCAGCGCGCCACCGAGCCGCTTCCCGGGTATGCCGAGCCCCACCCGATGGTGTACTCGGGCCTATTTCCCACCGATGGTGACGAATTCGAGCGTTTGCGCGACGCCCTCGAGAAGCTGAGGCTCAACGACACCGCCCTGGTCTACGAGCCCGAGACGTCACGCGCCCTCGGGTTCGGCTTTCGTTGCGGCTTTCTCGGCTTGCTCCATATGGAGATCGTGCGCGAGCGGCTGGAGCGGGAATACGACCTCGACCTGGTGGCAACAGCCCCGTCCGTCGCCTACCGGGTGACCACCACCGATGGCGCCGTCCACGAGATCCGATCACCGCAGGACCTGCCAGAGCCCAACAAGCAGCAAGCCCTGGAGGAGCCCTATGTCCGGGCGATGATCATCGCCCCTGCTGAGTACACCGGCGCCATCATGGAATTGGTCCAGTCGCGCCGTGGCGAACTCGATCATCTCCATTACCTGAGCCCCGAGCGTGTGGAACTCGTCTACCAATTGCCACTCGCCGACGTCGTCTTCGACTTCTTCGACGCGGTCAAATCGCGCACGTGTGGGTACGCCTCGCTCGACTACGAGCCCTCTGACTACCGGCCGTCGGACCTGGTCAGGGTGGACATCCTCCTTAACGAGCAACCGGTGGATGCCTTCTCGACGATCACGCACCGTGACAAGGCCGCGGCGTATGGGAGAAGGATGGTGGAGCGGCTGCGCGAGCTCATACCCCGCCAGCTGTTCGATGTACCGATCCAGGCGGCCAGCGGTGGCCGGATCATCGCCCGCGAGACGATCAAGGCGCGCCGCAAGGACGTGACCGCGAAATGCTATGGCGGTGACATCACCCGGAAGCGGAAGCTGTTGGAGCGCCAGAAGGAAGGGAAGAAGCGGATGAAGATGGTGGGATCGGTCGAGGTCCCCCAAGAGGCCTTCATCGCGGCGCTCAAGGTGGAGTCATGACCACGGCCGGTGTGCTCTCGCAGGTTTCTCCAGACTCTCCGGTCCTGTCCGATGAGGCGGCTGCCTGGAGGAGCGCATACATCCATATCCCGTTTTGCGCCCGGGTGTGCCCCTACTGCGACTTCGCGGTCGTGGTCGGGGAAGACGGGTCCGCCGAGCGGTATGTGTCGGCTCTGCTGGCTGAGCTGGAGGGAATGCCTAGCTGGGACCCGCTCGACGCCGTTGCCTTTGGGGGCGGTACTCCCTCGCGCCTCGCACCCCAATCGCTCGGGCGTGTGGTGGAGGCGTTGCGCGCCCACAGCGGCCTGGCCCCCGGGTGCGAGGTGTCGATCGAAGTCAACCCCGAGGATGTCACTTCGGAACTGGCACACGGGCTCGCTTCCATCGGGATCAACCGGGTCTCGATCGGGGCCCAGTCCTTCGAACCCGCCGTGCTCGACGCATTGGGGCGGCGCCACGTTCCCGCGGACATCGAGCGTGCCGTGACAATGATGCGCTCGGCCGGGATCACGCAGCTCAACATCGATCTCATATTCGGGACGCCCGGAGAGACGGCGGGCATGTGGATGGCCAGCGTCGAGCGGGCCCTGGCGGTCGATCCGGACCACATCTCGACATACGCCCTCACCGTAGAGCGGGGCACGGTCCTGGGCCGGGCGGTGGCCGGTGGCGCCCCGGCGCCTGACCCCGACACCCAGGCGGACTTCTGGGAGGCGGCATCGAGGGTCATCGGCGAATCCGGGCTGGTTCGGTATGAGGTCTCCAACCATGCCCACCCTGGTGCGGTGGCCCGCTACAACCTCTCGGTCTGGTCGGGCGGGGAGTACATCGGCCTGGGCATGGGAGCCCACAGCCACCGCAAGGGCGTCCGCTCGTGGAACGCGGCGCCGCCTCGACACCTACCTGAGGAGGGTGGAGGAGGGCGTCTCCCCGCAACAGGGCGAGGAGCGAGTGATGGATAGCGAGCTCGACCGCCTGTTCGTCGGTCTGCGGCTGGCCTCCGGGGTCCGCCCGGGGAAGCTGGGCCTCACCCTGCTCGCCTCCCCATGGGGCGAGCGGTTGCGCCAAGCCGGCGTGTTGACGATGCGAGATGGCAGATTGGTGGTCACCCGCCCCCTCCTCACCGACGAGGTGCAGAGAGCACTCTTGGCGGTGTGAGGTTCTGAGCATTGGGTTCTGAGCATTGGGTTACGCACTACCCGAGTACCCACTACCCACCGCCCAGTACCCACTACCCACTACCCTTTACCCATGCTGGACGAGCGGCGCGGTGAGGTGCTTCGCGGGCTGGTGCAGGAGCACATCCGCACCGGTGAACCGGTGAGCTCGCGGGCGATTCTCGACGCCACCGCCCTCCCTGTGTCCACAGCAACGGTGCGGAACGATCTGGCGGCTCTCGACCGTGATGGGTATTGCGTGCAGCCGCACACATCTGCGGGGCGGGTGCCCACCTCGAAGGCTTACCGCTACTACGTGGATCATCTGACCGCGTCACCTTTGCGCGCCCCGACCAGGGTCCGGATCCACTCCTTCTTCTCTTCGGTGCACGTCGAGTTGGGCAGGCTGCTCAAGGCAACCTCGGATCTGCTTGCCGAGTTGACGCGTTATCCGGCGGTGGTCGTCGGGCCGGGGTTGGAGGGCGGCATCGTCTGGGCCGCCCATCTGGTGCAACTCGGCCCACAGGTCCTCCTTCTGGTGCTGGTGGCTGAGGGAGGCCGGGTGAGCCAAGAGGTGGTGCGCACGCCGCACCCCGTGGACCCGGAGACCGTCGAGGCCGCCGAGGAAATACTCACCCGGGTGTTCGCCCGCCGCTCGGTCGAGGTCGCCGCGCCTGCCGCAGCGGAACTGGTCGGCGACCTGGCTGCGCCGGTCGCCGAGGTGGTGCAGGCGGCGATGGACGCCGCCTCGAGACTCGACAGCCAGAGCGCCGACGTCTACATCGGTGGAACCGGTCAGATGGCGACTGTCTTCGACGACATCACGACGGTCCGGCAGATGCTCGAGTTCTTGGAGCGTGAGGCGCTGCTGTTGGGAATGATGTCCGGCTCGGAGGGGACCAGCATCCATATCGGCGAGGAGCTCCCTGGTGGCCGCGACGTGGACATCGCAATGGTCTCCACCAACTACGAGGTGGCCGGACGGGGGAGCGGCCGGGTGGGGGTTATCGGCCCTATGAGGATGGATTACCGTCGTACCATCTCGGTGGTCGAGGAGGTCGGAGACGGCCTCGCGGAGAGCCTGGGCTCCTGAGACAGACCAATCCGCCGATCCGATAGGACCATGGCCGACGATTACTACGCAGTCCTGGGCGTCCCGCGAGACGCCGATACCGACGAGATAAAGCGGGCCTTCCGCCGACTGGCTCGCGAGTCGCATCCCGATGCCAATCCCGGGGACCCCCAGGCTGAAGCTCGGTTTCGCCGTGCTGCCGAGGCCTACGAAGTGCTGTCCGACCCGGCGCGCCGCCGGCGCTACGACCGGGGCGACACCATCGAGTTGGGCGACATCCTTGGCGGCTTCGGGGGCTTCGAAGACCTGCTGCGCGGAGTGTTCGGAGACGGCGGATTGTTCGGGGCCGCACCGCCACGGCAGGGTCCCCAGCGAGGCAGCGACATCCTGGCGGTGGCGTCGATCGATCTGGCCGCGGCCGTTTTCGGCACCGAGACCGAAGTCGACTTCAGTGCCGACGGCTTGTGCGACCTCTGCGGCGGTAATGGCGCACAGCCGGGCACGTACCCAGAGACCTGCCCCACCTGTCGCGGGTCGGGGTCGGTCAGGGTGGCCCGCCGGAGTGTTCTCGGCTCGATGATGTCGGTCACCACGTGCTCGACATGCCGGGGCGCAGGGCAGATCATCGCCGATCCCTGCGAGCGCTGTTGGGGCAACGGAGTGGTCGAGACGGCGCGCTCGGTTACCGTCGAGGTGCCACCCGGCGTGACCAGCGGCACCCGCCTCCGGCTGACCGGGCGCGGTGCCGCCGGGCTTCGTGGTGGGCCGTCCGGCGACCTATATGTCGAGATCGTGGTGAGCCCCCATCCCGACTTCGTCCGCGATGGTGACGACCTGTTTCACCCCCTTCCGCTCGACATGGTGGAGGCCGCCCTTGGCACGGAGGTGAAAGTGCCCCTCATCGACGGTGGGGAGGAGCTTCTCGCGGTTCCCCGGGGAACCCAGACCGGTTCCACGCTCCGCATCGGGGGCAAGGGAGCGTCGCGTCTCGGACGCCGCGGCCGTGGCGACCTCATAGTCAGGGTGGAGGTTGGCATTCCCACCGAACTCTCCGAGCAGGAGGAGGAGGCATTGCGCGCCTACGCCGCAGCGAGGGGACGTCATGTATCGGTCCCAAAGCGCGGTTTCCGCCGGCGCCGGACCTGACTTCGGGGATTTCGCCACTCTGAGTGTCGTAGTCGCGCGGAGCGCGTCCGTAGTAGCGTGACGGGATGGCGGAAGCGATGACGGCGCTCGACGAGGGCCAGACCGAGTTGTACAACCAGTCGATCGGTCGGAGGCTGCGCGCCATCCGCAAGCAGAAGGGCATGTCGCTCCAGGATGTCGAGGCGAAGAGCGACCTCGAGTTCAAGGCCTCGGTGCTGGGAGCGTACGAGCGGGGGGAGCGCAGTCTCTCGTTGCCCCGGCTGCAGCGGCTCGCCGGGTTCTACGGGGTTCCCGTCGATCAGTTGCTTCCCCCCGGCGACAGGTCTGCGGTCGGTGCCTCACCCCAGTCCGCCGGCGAAGGGATCACCATCGATCTCTCCCGGCTAGAGGAGTCGGGGGCACCCTCCGAGCTCATCGGGCGGTTCGTCAAGACCATCCAGATCATGAGGCAGGACTTCAACGGCAGGGTCCTCACCATCCGCCGCGGCGACCTCCAGATCATCTCGGGCCTCATGGCGGAGAGCGAGGAGCAGGTTTCGGAGATGCTCGCCGACTCGGGGCTGATCGTCCCCAGCTGAGCAGGCTCTGCTGGCAGCCACAGCCGGAGCCACTAGGTTGCCCGGCGTGCCCAGCGTTTTCACCCGCATCATCTCGGGAGAGCTACCCGGTCATCTCGTCCATCGCGACGAGCGGTGTGCCGCATTCCTTTCGATCGCCCCACTCCAGCCGGGTCACACCCTCGTCGTTCCCCTCGAGGAGGTGGACGACTGGACCGATGCAGACCCGTCACTGTTGGGACATCTGATGACGACGGCCCGGACTGTCGGAAGGGCGCAACAGCGGGTCTACCGCCCGGTCAAGGTCGGTTTGATGATCGCCGGACTAGAGGTGCCGCACCTCCACATCCATGTCGTGCCGATCACCACCGTGACCGACCTCGACTTCTCGAATGCCGACTCGTCGGCCACCGCCGAGCAACTCGCTGCGGAAGCCGAAAAGCTGCGCGCCGCCCTCGCCGATTCGTGAGGGTTGCCGTCTCGGATGGGCCCGAGGCGGGGAACCCGGGTCATGATCGGCTCGTTGTGGAGTGATGAGGGTGGGCACCGGTATACTCCCGGGGTCCGAATGGGCTCCCCTTCACGAGGCTTCGTTGCTTCCCACGTCCACCGAAACTGAGGAGCACTGGCGCGTTCCGAGCAACCATCTCATGCTGGAGTTGCTCGGCGAGCGCGATGCTCACCTGAGGACCGTCGAATCCCTCTTCCCCGGTGTCCGGGTGGTGGCGCGCGGAAACGAGTTCACCCTCACCGGCTCCGGCGAGGAAGTAGACCAGATGCGAACCGTCCTCGAGGAGTTGCTCCTTCTCCTCGAGGAAGGTGAAGGTCTCGACGAGGACCGGGTGCAGCGCGTCGTCCAGATGGTGCGCGAGGAAGTCCCATCTCCAGCCGGCGTCCTCACCGACGGGATCCCGGTTGGCCGGGGGCGGGTGGTGCGGCCCAAGACCCTGGGACAGCGCCAGTACATCCAGGCGATCCGCGACAACACGGTGGTCTTCGGGGTCGGCCCTGCGGGCACCGGCAAGACATACCTGGCGATGGCTGCCGCGGTCGAGTTGCTCCAGACTGGAGCGGTGCGGCGCATCGTCCTCACCAGGCCGGCGGTGGAGGCGGGGGAGCGGCTCGGTTTCCTCCCAGGGGACCTGAGCGCAAAGATCGATCCCTATCTTCGACCGCTCTATGACGCCCTCTGGGACATGCTCGGCCCGGACGAGACGGCTCGGCTCACCGAGCGCGGGACCATCGAGATCGCCCCGCTCGCCTACATGCGGGGGCGCACGCTGAACGACTCCTGCATCATCCTCGACGAGGCACAGAACACGTCACCGGAGCAGATGAAGATGTTCCTCACCCGCCTCGGGTTCAACTCGAAAATGGTGATCACCGGCGACATCACCCAGGTGGATCTGCCGGCCAATACCGGATCGGGGCTGAGGGTGGTCCGCTCCATCGTCCACGACATAGCTGGGGTCGAGTTCGTCGAGCTCACTTCGAAGGACGTGGTTCGTCACCGCATCGTCCAGGCGATCGTCGATGCCTACGCCCGCTACGACGAGAGTGTTTCCTCATGATCTGGCTCCGCCGCCATCGCACCGCCGCCAGGATCGCGGTCGTCGCCGTCACCGTGTTGCTCTGTTGGGCAGTGCTGGTGATCGGCACCGGGGACCGGTTCGGCAGGCTTGCCATCGGCACGCCGTCGCCCAGCGATTTCGACGCCACGGCGCGGGTGACCGTCGTTGATCAGGACACCACCGAGGAGCGCATCCAGGCGGCGCAACGAGATGTGGGCAACGTGTACGAGATCATCCCCGGGGTCGACTCCGAGGTCACTGATGGGATCACGGCTCTCTTCGAAGCAGCCCGCGAGCGGATTGGCGCAGGCGTGGTTTCACCGTCGACAACCACCACGCTGGCCCCGTCGACAACGGCGACGACCGTTCCGGAGACGACGGCTACCACGGGGCGGCGTCAGGGCACCGGCACATCGGCTCCGAGGGCGACGACCACCACCGCATCCTCCACCGTCGAGTTGAGCGGGACGCTCTTCCTCGACCTGGACGGGGACGGTGTGCACGAAGGTGGCGACGAGCCGCTCGCCGCGGTCGGGGTGGTGGTTACCGGTGGCGACGGCGGGTCCCAAACGGTCGAGTCGGATCTCGACGGCAACTTCGCCCTCAGCTCGGTGGCCGGCGGCGACATCGTGGTCAGAGTCAACGATGCTGACCCCGACTTCCCCCGGTTCTTCGCCCCGTCGCAGGGGAGCACCAACACCGAGATGACGGTGGATTCCGGCCCGGTCGTTCTGGATCCGATCGGCTTCGCTCCGGCGACGGCTTCCATCATCGACCAGGTGGATGGGCTGGCCGAGGTTGCCCCTCAACTCGAGGCGGCGACCCTAGAGACGATCGCCGGGCTGGCCACGGGCGACATTGTGAGGATGGCGCTCAACCAGGAGCCCTGGCTCGACGAGTTGGAGCGGCTATCCAAGGAGCGGGCACTGGCCGTGCTCGAGGAGGGCCTGGTCGAGGAGGACCGCCAGGAAGTCGCCGCCGAGTTGGTGGAGACCTCGTCGGCCATCCTGCTCGGAGGTCAGGCCGACCAGGCGGCGGGAAGGGCCATGGCCGACGTGGCCGGCGCCTTCCTCGAGCCGAACCGGATCATCGACCTCGAGGCGACACAGGCGGTGCGCGACGAGGCCGAAGCCGGCGTTGTTCCTGTCGAGCGGACATATCAGGCGCGGGAGAACATCGTCCGACAGGGTGACACCCTGCGCGCCGTGCACCTGGCGGCCATCGCCGAGTTGGGGCTGGCCGACGTGACCGGCCCGTCCTACTGGCCGGTGCTCGCCGTCGTGGCCGTTCTCGTCATCGTCGAGGCCTTTTACCTGCAGAGGTTTCGACCGGAGATCTGGAACCAGGTGCGTCGGGTGGCGTTGTTCGGCGTGTTGCTGGTCCTCGGTGCCGGCTCCGCCCGGCTCGCCGCGATCGCCGGCGAGGCGACAAGCCCGTACGTGATACCGGTAGCCGCCTTCGGTTTGATGGCAGCCATCCTCTTCGATGGGCGCATCGCGGTGCTCATGTCGATCGCCATGGGGGTGTTCGCCGCGGTCGCTGTCGGCGACCCTGGTGTCACCACATACGCCATCGTCGCCGGGCTGGCCCCAATCCCCTTCGTCTCCTCGATCTCGACCAGGGCCGACCTCCGCCGAGCCGTCGCCTTCACCTCGTTGACGGTCGGCGTGATCGCCGCCGCCACGTCGTGGCTGTTCACGCCCGGGTTCTCCGAGGCCGCCGATGTCTGGGGCTTCGTGTGGCGTTCGGCATCCTGGGCGGCTGCGAGCAGTGCTATCACCAGCCTGGTCGGTCTCTCGGCTCTCGGCTTCCTAGAGGTGCTCTTCGACGTGACCACGACGCCCCGGCTCCTCGATGTCACCGACCGCAACCACCCGGCTCTCGTCCTGCTCCAGGACCGGGCATGGGGGACGTTCAACCACTCGCTCATGGTGGGGACGCTGGCCTCCGCGGCGGCGAAGGCGATCGGCGCCGACAACCTGCTCGCTCTCGCCGCCGCCTACTACCACGACCTGGGAAAGACGGAGAACTCGCTCTACTTCATCGAGAACCAGTTCGGGATCTCCAACCCGCACGACGACCTGAAACCAGAGGAATCGGTGGCGATCATCCGTCAGCACGTGTTCGACGGCGTCCGGCTGGCCAAGACATACCGCATCCCTGCAGAGGTCAGCGAGGGGATAGTCACCCACCACGGCGACGGCGTGATGCACTACTTCTACGAGAAGGCAAAGGAGCTCTACGGAGCCGATCTGGTTGACATCGTCGACTACCGCCACGCCGGTCGCAAACCACGATCACGTGAGATGGCCATCCTCATGATGGCCGACTCGACCGAGGCGGCGTGCCGTGCCGCGCTGCAAACCGAGGACCCATCGGTGGACGGCATCACCAAGGTCGTCGAGCGGGTGATTGGTGAGAAGGTGGACGATGGCCAGCTCGGCGAGTGCTCGCTCACCCTGGGTGACCTCACCAACGTCAAGCAGGCTTTCGTCGATGCGCTGGTCGGTCACTACCACCCGCGCATCCCGTATCCGAACTTCCCGGGCGGCGACCTCGGCTCCCCGCAGCGTTCCTGAAGTCCAAGTGCCCATCTTCGTTGCAGACGAGCAGGACGACGTCGACGTCGACACCGAACATCTCGGATCGATCGCGCGCCACGTGCTCTCCTCGGAGGGCTACCCCGAGTCCGCCGAGCTGAGCATCCTCCTCGTGTCTGCAGCGGAGATAGCCGGATACAACTCCCGGTTCATGGGACGTGAGGGGCCCACCGACGTTCTCGCTTTCCCGCTCGAACAGTTCGCCCCAGGGAGGGTGCCGCCCGCCGCTCAGAATGGGCCGCCGCTCACGCTGGGAGACGTCGTGATCTCCCCTGAAGAGATCGAGCGTCAAGCCGCCGACCTCGGGGTAGCCTTCGAGGACGAGCTTGCCCTCATGGTCGTGCACGGCATCCTCCATCTTCTCGGCTGGGATCACCAGAACGACGCCGAGGCCGATGCGATGGAGCAACGCGAAGCCGGTCTCCTCGGCGCGCTGGGTGTGACGCGCCGATGACGCCCTACCAACGGCCGCCCTCCGGGGCCATCCGATGACCGGCGCCAGTTTCCTGGCAGCAGCGGTGATCCTCGTGATCGCCGGCCTGATCCGCGCAGGGGCCGCAGGCCTGGCACGGCTGCCCCGCGCCGAGGCTCTCCACGCCGCCGCCGATGGGGTCTCGGGTGCCGCCACCGCGGCCGCGCTACTCGAGCGGGCTGATCGGGTCCGATCGGCCGTGGGCATTGTGCAGACAGTCCTCCTCGTACTGGCCACCGGCTTCGCCGCCGTCGCCCTCGCCGGGATCGCCTCGGGCCTGCTGCTCGTTCTCGGGTTGCTCGCAGTGGTCGCCCTGGTCGTTCTGATCGGACTGGTGTTGCCCGGGCTAGCTGGAGCACGCTGGCCAGAGTGGTTCGCCTATCGGTTGGCGGCCCTTCTCCGGATCGCCGCCGTGATGGGGCGGCCGGTGGTCACCGTGCCGGCTTCGGTCCCCGAGAACGGCACCAGCGAGGAAGAGGACGAGGCCGACACCGTGGAGCAGGAGTTGGATCTGATCACCTCGGTCATCGCGTTCGGAGACGCCGTTGTACGCGAAGTCATGGTGCCCCGGGCCGACATGGTTGTGATCGGTCGTGATGCCACCACCGACGACCTCATGGATCTCCTGGTGGAGCACGGGTTCTCGCGGGTACCGGTGATCGGTGACGACCCCGATGATGTTGTCGGCATCTGCTACGCCAAGGACCTGTTGGCGATGATCGACCGCGGAGAAACGCCGGTACCTGTCTCCGCCGTCATGAGGTCGGCCGACTTCGTACCCGAGAACAAGCGAATCGCCGAGTTGCTCAAGGACATGCAGGCGACCAAGTCGCACATGTCGGTCGTCGTCGATGAATTCGGTGGCACCTCGGGTCTGGTGACCCTGGAGGACCTCTTGGAGGAGCTGGTTGGCGAGATCGTCGATGAGTACGACGTCGAGGTGCCGCTCGTCGAGGCGGAGGAGGACGGTGGGTGGCGGGTGGACGGCCGGCTGCCCGTGGCCGACCTCAGCGATCTGGTCGGTGTCCACTTCCCCGACGACGAGTGGGACACCGTCGGCGGCCTTGTACTGGGGTTGGCAGGAAGGGTGCCCGAGGAAGGCGAGACGCTCATCTCGGCAGGGGCGAGCTTTACCCCGCTTCGTGTTCAGGGACGCCGGGTTGCACAGGTTCGGGTACAGCGGCTCGACGGCGGAGAACGTCGGGCACCTGATATGGCTTCGTGAGGTCGGGCTTCGTCGCCGTCGTCGGCCGGCCCAATGTGGGCAAGTCGACCCTGGTCAATGCCTTGGTGGGAGAGAAGGTGGCGATCACCTCGACCCGGCCGGGGACGACGCGGTCGCGCATCCGCGGGATCATCACCGAACCCGCTGAGCCTGCCGTCCCCGAAGCCCAGGCGGTGCTGGTGGACACCCCCGGGTTGCATCGCCCCCGGACCGTCCTTGGCGAGCGCCTCAACTCGATCGCCACCAAAGCGCTCGGGGAAGCCGATACCGTCCTCATGGTGGTCGACGCCACCGCTCCCGTCGGCCCGGGTGACCGTCTTGTAGCGGCAAGGGTCGGGGAAGCAGCGCGTCCCACCGTGGTGGCGGTAACCAAGACCGACGTCGCCCGACCGGCCCAGATCGCCGAGCGTCTCGGGGAAGCGGCCGAATGGGACCTCGATGCCTACGTGCCGGTGAGCGCGCTTCGTGGCGATGGGGTGGAAGCCCTGCGGGCGGAGGTCCTGAGCCGTCTCCCCGAGGGGCCCATGTTCTTCCCTAGAGAAATGACCACAGACCAGGCGGAGCACATACTCGTGGCCGAGGTCGTCCGGGAGAAGTTCCTCGACAGGCTCCGGGAGGAACTGCCTCACGCCCTCGTCGTGATCACAAGGAGCATCGAGGAGAGGTCGGACACTCTGGTCGTCATCGAAGCCGATGTCGTGGTTGAGCGCGACTCGCAAAAAGGGATCGTGATCGGGGCGGGCGGGTCGATGCTCCGCATCGCCGGCGAGGAGGCCCGCGCCGAACTCGAGGCGCGTTTCGGGAGGCAGGTGCACCTGGCTCTCCGAGTCCGGGTGGAGCGGGACTGGCAACGCCATCCGACTCTTCTCGATCGGCTCGGATTCGAGTAGACGGGGCCCCGAGCCGGGTACCGTGCTGTCGGTGCCGCCCATCCAGCTAATGGTCACCTGCCTGATCGACGCCTTGGTCCCAGAGGTGGGTGAGGCCGTGGTCGAGGTACTGGAGCGGCGCGGCTTAGAGGTCGAGTTTCCCGAAGCCCAGACTTGTTGCGGCCAGCCGGCATTCAACGCCGGGCTGTCGGCTGAGGCGGCACGGATGGCAGCTCACACCGTCAAGGTATTCGATGCCACCGCGGGGCCGATCGTGGCGCCGTCGGGCTCCTGTACCGCCTTCCTCATCCACCACGCACCCTCGCTGCTCGCCGGCGAGGAGGAAGCGGATGCGGCGCACCGGGTGGCTGCCCGGGTGCGCGAGCTATCCGTGTTCCTAGACGAGGATCGGGCTGTTGAAGATCGCAGCGATGCTCCCGAACCGGTTCGGGTTGCCTGGCACCCGTCGTGCCACGGGTTACGCGAGCTGGGGATCACCGATCAGCCCATGCGTCTACTGGACGGCGTATCTGGTGTCGAGCGGGTGGAAATACCCGGCGCTGATGAGTGCTGCGGCTTCGGAGGGCTTTTCTCCGTGGAGATGCCCGAAGTCTCCGCAGCGATCCTCAAAGCGAAGCTGGACTCCATCGAGGCGTCGGGGGCTGATGTGGTAGCCGGCGGAGACGTCAGCTGCCTGCTCCACATCGGCGGGGGGCTGCGGAAGCGGGGGAGCGAGATCCGCGTGTGCCATCTCGCCGAGTTGTTGGCGGGGAGAACCGGCGGGTGGTGACCGAACCCCGTTTTGGCGTCACTGAACGCGCTCATACCGCTCTCGGTGACGCCCAAGCCATTCCGGTGACCTTCCTGGGGCGGGCGAAGCGGGATCTGGGCACCGCCAAGGTGGCGGCGGTGGAGGACGGTGCCCGCCGTCTCTACCGTCACCGGGCCGAGGCAGTGGCCGGATACCCGGCGATGGAGGAGATGAGGGCGCGTGCCCGGGCCGGGCGTATGAACGCCCTCCGAAATCTGGACACCCTGCTGGGCCGGTTCGCCGATCAGGTGGAGGTTGCGGGCGGCAAGGTCTGGTGGGCGGCGGACGCCGCCGAGGCGAATGCCATCGTGACCCGGATCGCGGCCGATGCCGGCGCCGGGCTGGTGGCCAAATCCAAGTCGATGGTCACCGAGGAGACCGAGCTGAACCACGCACTCGAGGCCGCCGGAATCGAAGTAGTCGAGACCGATCTGGGCGAGTTCATCGTCCAGTTGGGAAACGACCGGCCGTCGCACCTCATCGCACCCATTCTCCACACCACCCGGTACGACGTCGCCCGGCTGTTCACCGAGAAGCTCGGAGTGGCTTACACGGACGTTCCGGAGGAGCTCAACGACATCGCCCGGCAGCATCTGCGCCGCGTCTTCCTCAGCGCCGACGTCGGGGTCAGCGGTGTCAACATCGGCATCGCTGACACCGGCACGGTGGTCCTGGTCACCAACGAGGGCAACGGGCGCTTTGTCACCAGCGCGCCCCGTGTCCACATCGCCATGATGGGGATGGAGCGGTTGGTGGAGACCGTGGACGAGGCGGCTGCGGTGCTCGAGGTGCTCGCCCGGTCTGGAACGGGTCAAAGGCTGTCGGTGTACACCACGATGCTCACCGGGCCCCGACGGCCGGGCGATCCGGACGGGCCCGATGAGCTCCATGTCGTGATCCTGGACAACGGCAGGTCACGGGTCCTGGGGTCGAACGTCGCCGAGGTTCTCGCCTGCATCCGCTGCGGGGCCTGTCTCAATGTCTGTCCCGTCTATCGGCGGGTGGGCGGCCACTCTTACGGGAGCGTCTACGCCGGGCCGGTCGGTGCCGTACTCACTCCAGCACTGGAAGGGCCTGAGGGGTGGGCCGACCTCCCCTATGCGTCGACGCTCTGTGGGGCGTGCCGGGAGGTGTGCCCCGTGGGAATAGACCTGCCCGGCCTGCTGCTCGTCTCGCGGGCAACCACGGCGATCCGCGGTGGGCTCGAACCCGGGCTGCGCCGCACGGTGCGCGCCTATGCCGCAGTAGCGACCCGCCCTCGGGCGTGGGGTTTCGCACTTGCCGCTGCCGGTCAATCGGCTCGCCTCGTCCCGGGCAAGGGCTGGATCAAGTCACTCCCCTGGTACGGCGCCGCTTGGACCGAGAGCCGGGACCTGCCCCGTCCGGCCACCCACAGCTTTCGACACCGATGGAAGGAACGCCGGCATGGAGCGTGAGCGCTTCCTAGCCTCGGTAAGGGCAAACGCAGCCATCGGGATACTTCCCACCGCCCCCCAGACCACAACCGGGCCACCCAACTTGCCCGACGTCGATCTCGTGGAGACCTTCTGTGCCCGTCTCGGAATCATCGGTGGTCACGCCCACCGGTGCACTGTCGAGGAGACGCCCAGTCAGGTCCTCGACCTCCTCGGCGAGTACGAGGCCACCGCACTGATCGCCTGGGACGACCTCCCGGTGTCGGGGCTGCGCGGTCTGCTCGAACGAGGCAGGAGTCGAAATCCTGACCTCTGTCCCTCCCAGCTGATCGGGCGGACCGTGCCCATCACCTCGGCGGCTACCTCGGACTTGCGGCGGGACTGACCGGCGCCGATGCCGGGCTCGCCGAGTCCGGGTCGGTGGTGCTCTCTCACGGCCCGGGCCGCCCTCGGCTCGCCTCGCTGGCTCCCGAGGTCCACATCGCCCTTCTCCCGGCGAGCCGAGTCGTGCGCTCCTTCGCCCACCTCCTGTCCGAAGAGCCGGATCTGATCACCGGGACAGCCAACCTCGTGGTCATCACCGGGCCAAGTCGCACCGCCGACATCGAGCAACGGCTCACAATCGGGGTGCACGGCCCGAGACATATCCACGTCATAGTGCTCGAGGATGCGTGAGCACGCCCGTCGGCTGAGGCTATGGCGGGTCGGGGCCCCGTGGTGTATTGTGTCCGAGGGGACTGGTTCAGGGCCGAAAGTTGCATACATGCCGCCACGAAAGTGCGACCGACTGCGCCCATACCCTCCGACGGTCGTCGAGCTCCGTACTCGCTCACTCAGCTCGCCGGGCTGCTGGACTAACACGCTGTGAGTGAGGCCCGATTGATTCTCACCTGCGGGTTGCCCGGAGCGGGCAAGACCGCACTCGCAACGCAACTGGCCGCGGACCGGAGTGCCGTGCGCCTCACGAAAGATGAATGGCTGTGGGCCCTTGGCTCAAGTCCATGGGACAGAGCCACTGGAGAGAAGATCGAACAGGAACTCTGGCGCTTGGCCCAAGAGATCCTGAGGCTCGGCCTGAGCGTCGTCCTCGATTTTGGGCTTTGGGCGCGGATCGAACGTGACGAGATGCGATCCGTGGCTCGTGGCCTTGATGTCGGCGTCGAACTGCACTACCTCGAAGTGCCTACCGACGAGCTCTGGCGGCGCATCGAGGTACGGAACTCGGCGCCACCGTGGGACAACGAACCCATCAGTCGCGCCCAGCTCGACGAGTGGCTGGACGCGTTCCAGGCCCCCGATGCTGCAGAGCTGGCGCTGTTCGATCCCCCGCCAGATTCACAGCGGGCGGCCCACCAAGGAGCGGTTCCTCCTTCCGCGGTGCCGCGGGCCGATGCTTGATCGTCGGTCCTACGATGGCTTCGCAGAACGGTGGGGCGTTCCCCCGGATTTCCCCCACTCGGCGGACAATTCACCCGGCCACTCGACGTCGTCACGGCTCGCTCACGTTCAGTAGTCGCTCATCGCCCTCCCACCGTGCAAACCCCGCAGAACCCGATGGTCCGGTCGAACCCAAGCGTCAACGCCTGCTCAAACTTGGCTCGCACGAATTCCGGAGTCACCCCGACCCAGCGGATGTCCGGATCCTTTGAGGCCAATCCGCAGGACTCCGTATGCACCATGTCAAACCCGCTGGGCGAAACGGAAAGCACGAAAGTCCGCTGGTCGAGGTCGTCCCTCAGTCTCCAGTCGTTTATGTCATCCATCGTCGTTCCACCTTTCCCCCGGGCGAGCGGGTCCGCGTCGGCGCTCCAGTTAGCTTCGCAGTCGTCGCCGCCGGTTGTCTTGCCGTGGCAGCGACGGCCTGTACCGAATCCTCGCCCACGTAAAGGGATATGTGTATTCGTTGCCGTGGTTACCTCTACCCCGAATGGGTATCACTCGGCCAAGCCTGCGTCGGCGTGGCTGGTCTCATAGGTGTGCCGAGCCGGCGGGTCACCTTCCGAGCCGGCAGCACCGGGAGCATCCTCGAACTGGTACGCCACCGATCCGCCGGGCGAAGAACATGCCACCACGTAAAGAGCCAACATCGCCAGAAGGGACCTTCTCACCCTTGCAAGCGAACGTATCACTCGACGTTGTTCACCGCTTCGGAGCCGTATGTCGAGTTTTCCCCCGGAGTCAGGCTGTGCGTCCAAACTCGACTTCCGCGACCATTCTGAGAAATACCCATAAGGAGGAGGCGATCGTGGCGCTGCTGTCGTCGAGCGAGCGTGAGACCCTGACCAATGATCACCCTGACTGGGATGTAGCCGGGGAGGAGGTCAGCCGCCAGTTCGAGTTCTCCGACTTCAACGAGGCGATGGGCTTCGTGACGAGGGTGGCTCTCGCCGCTGAGAAGGCCGATCACCATCCCGATGTCGACATCCGTTGGAACAAGGTGAAACTGGTGCTCTCGACGCATAGTGAGGGAGGGCTGACCGGAAACGATGCAGAGATGGTCGCAACCATCGACGACTTGATCTGATCCACCACTGGCCCCGGTCTAACGTCGGGCACCATGGGTCTCCGCCACGACCAGGGCATCGTCCTTCGCGCCTACCCATTCGGCGAGGCAGACCGGGTGGTGGTGTTGATCAGCCCCAACACGGGGCGGTTGGGGGTCGTCGCCAAAGGAATCAGGAAGACCAAGAGCAGGTTCGGTGGGAGACTCGAGCCATTCACCCACGTGGATCTGGTTCTCTACGAGGGCCGGAGCCTGGCCACGGTGACCCAGGTGGAGGTGATCGAGGCGCACCCGGTGCTCCGTCGCCATCTCGACCGCGTCGTGACCGCCGGGGCGATGGTCGAGGCCGTGGATGCCGTCGCCCAGGAGGCGGAGCCTTCCGCCCGATTGTTTCTGCTCCTCCAGCGAGGGCTGCGGGCGCTCGAGACAACCGGCAGTTCTCCCGACCTGCTGACCGCCTACCTGCTCAAACTGGCAGCGGCCATCGGGATGGCGCCCTCGTTCGACCGTTGTGCCGGGTGCGGCGGATCGGGACCACTGCGTTTCAGCTTTGACGCCGGGGGGGCGGTGTGCCAGCGGTGTCGGCCGGAAGGGACCGTCCGGCTCAGGCCCGGTGTGGCCGAACGGCTTGCCGTCCTCGCCATCGCCGATCTGGGCGAACTCCCCTCGGACGATGATGCCCTGGCCGGCGAGGCATTCGGTGTCACCCGGAGATTTGTCGAGCATCATCTCGATCGTCGCCTGACCGCGGCGACGGTCGAGTGGTGACCAGCAGTGAACGATCTCGATCTGTCAGCGCTCGATAAGGAGCGGATCCCGCGCCATGTAGGGCTGATCCTCGATGGAAACGGTCGTTGGGCTCAGGCCAGGGGAATGCCGCGTACCGCCGGGCATCTCGCCGGCGAGACCGCGCTGTTCGACACCGTGGAGGGTGCCCTTCAGATCGGGATCGGGTGGCTCACCGCATTCACCTTCTCCACCGAGAATTGGCGGCGGTCCGATGATGAGGTCGAATTCCTCATGTGGTTCAACGAGGACCTCTTGGTGCGCAGGCGTGATGACCTCCACCGCGACGGGGTGCGGATGCGATTCGCCGGTGACTTGAGCGATCCACGGATCCCCGACCGGAACCGCCAGCACATGTCGGATGCCGAAGAGAAGACGGCGGGAAACGACAGGCTCACCCTGGTGTTCGCCTTCAACTATGGGAGCAGGAGGGAGCTGACCGAGGCAGGGCGTCGGCTGGCGGCCGCGGCAGTTGCCGGAGAGATCGATCCCGATGACATCGATGAGGAGATGTTCTCCACCAACCTGTACCTGGCCGACATGCCAGACCTCGACCTGGTGGTGCGCTCATCCGGCGAGCACCGCATCTCGAACTTCCTGCTGTGGCAGGCGGCCTACGCCGAGTTGGTCTTCCCAGGGATCCTCTGGCCCGACTTCGATCGAGTTTCCCTCCTCGATTGCGTCCTCGAATACCAGCAACGGCAACGGCGATTCGGAGGGGCCGAAGGATTGGCAACCTGAAGCTGACGGCAGGAGCCCTACGCGTGGAGACCCCACGCGGGTCGTCGGTACTCTCTGCTCCATGAGTGTGCGAAGTGCCCGCACCGGGTAGATGGACGGCCGATGAACACTCCCGACGTCCCGTCTGTTCCCGCCGCCCAGGGCCCGGAGGGCGATACATCGGCGTCTGACCGGAGCGGCATTCTCGCTGCGGCGGGCGGGGTGGTCCAGGCGGTCACCGGGTCGCTGGCCAAGGGAGGTCAGGCGTCCGCCTCAGCCGTTGCGCGCTCCGCGGACGGCGCGGCGACAGTCCTCACCAGGAGGGTCATCAGAGCTGCACTCGCCCAGCCCCGCGCTGTCGAGGAAACCGCTTCGCTCGCCAGGGCTTTGGTGACCCGCCCGACGGGGTCGGCATTTGCAGGCCCGGTCGCTGCCATGGCAGCCAGTGTCGCCCGAAAGGTCGGTGCCCTCAGTTTTCTCACCCGTCGCACACCGATGTGGCTCCTGGCCACCGCGGTTCCCGCCCTCTGGGCGGCGGTGGCGCGAGGGACGAATGAGTTGAGCGCTCTCGCCTCGTATCTGGCCCTGCGTGCCAGATCCGAAGGGATCGAACCCGATCCGGACCGTCTGGAAAGAGCTGTTGTGCAACTCGCCATGGGCCAACCGGTGGATCCGAATTCGGAGGTCAGACACGGTCCGCTCGTTCTGCGTTGGCTCGGCTCCGGGGCCTGGGGGATCGTGGCGATGGGCAACCGAGGTCGCTCCGACCCAAGGCGCCTGGCCGCCGCCGCCGCCGCCGTCCCACCTTGGATACTCAGAGATCCGAGTACTTAGTACTTAGTACTCAGACAGGTCCTCCGGAGGACGGGGAGAGGATATGGCGGGTCCTTGCACCCGGCGTGGGATTGATGATTCGTCCGCCGTCCGCCGTCCGCCGTCCGCCGTCCGCCGTGCTATCTACCCAGCGAGGTTTCGAGGTGCTCGCTGAGGCGGTCGATCGAGACCCGGACCTGCTCCATGGTGTCGCGGTCGCGCACCGTGACGGCGCGGTCGTCGAGCGAGTCGAAGTCGAAGGTGACACACAGGGGCGTCCCAATTTCGTCCTGGCGTCGGTACCTCCGCCCTATCGATTGGGTGTCGTCGTACTCGACCATGAACTTGGGACGGAGCAGGTCGGAGAGCTTTTCGGCCTCGGCGGTGAGCTCCGGTTTACGGGACAGTGGGAGGACGGCGACCTCGTACGGTGCGAGACGTGGGTCGAGACGAAGCACGACCCGGCGCTCGCCGCGCACTTCTTCTTCGTGATAGGCATCGATCAAGAAGGCGAAGGTGGTACGCGTCGCTCCGGCGGCAGGCTCGACCACATGGGGGAAGAAGCGCTCACCACTTGCCTCGTCGAAGTAGCTCAGGTCAACCCCGGACCGCTCAGTGTGCGCCTTCAGGTCGAAGTCGGTCCGGTTGGCGACACCCTCGAGCTCATCCCACCCCCAGGGAAAGGCGTACTCGATATCCGATGTTCCAGCCGAGTAATGCGAAAGCTCGTCGGCGTCGTGTGGCCTGATCCTGAGACGGTCCTTGTTCATCCCGAGTTCGGTGTACCAACGGAAGCGCTCCTCCACCCAGTACTCGAACCACGTGGCCGACTCCTCGGGCCGGCAGAAGAACTCCATCTCCATCTGTTCGAACTCACGGGTGCGGAAGACGAATTGGCCCGGGGTGATCTCGTTTCGGAAGGACTTGCCCAACTGGGCTATACCGAAGGGGAGCTTGAGCCGGGCGGCGCGACGCACATTCTCGTAGTTGATGAAGATCCCCTGGGCTGTCTCAGGTCGTAGATAGACCACCGCGGCTTCGTCCTCGACCGGCCCCATGAAGGTCTTGAACATGAGGTTGAACTGGCGCGCCTCTCCGAATGTCCCGCGTTGCCCGCAGTGGGGGCACAGATCGGGATCGTCCAGCTTGTCGAGCCGCCAGCGTGTGTTGCAGTTGGAGCACTCCACAAGGGGGTCGGTGAAGGAGGCGAGGTGACCTGACGCGGCCCATACCTCAGGTGACTGGAGGATGGCCGAGTCGATCCCCACGATGTCGGAGCGCAACTGGACCATGGACCGCCACCATTCGCTCTTCACGTTGCGCAGCAGTTCGACGCCAAGAGGCCCGTAGTCGTAGGCGGAGCGGAGCCCGCCGTATATCTCCGAGGCCTGGAAGACAAATCCGCGGCGCTTGGCCAGGTTGGCGATGGTGTCGAGGGTGATGGTCATTGGTCGGGAGGCGATCGTACAGCGGGTTCGAGCCCACACCGGCGTGCAGATACCGTTGACACCCCCAGCCCTCCTGTTTACCGTGGAAGCGGTTCCACCGCAATTGGGGGGTCCCCGTGGCCACGATCCTCGATGTAGCGGCCCGCGCCGGGGTCGGAGTGGGGACTGTCTCGCGAGTCCTCAACGACTCGCCCACGGTCGACGCGGCGACCCGTCAATCGGTACTGGCCGCGATCGAAGATCTCGGTTATCAACCCAGTTCGCTCGCCCGCAACCTGTCGCTAGGTCGGAGCAGTTCCGTCTTTGTGGTGCTTCCGGACGTGAACGGGACCACGGTGGGCACTCGGTTGCGCGGCGTCCTCGACTCGCTCTCGCTCACCGGGCTCGATCCCGTGCTGCTCGAGGTGCCCGACGAGGACCAGGGCCGTGACCGGTTCCGTCGCATCGCCGAGAGGGGAAGATCCGAGGGGGCGGTGGTCATCGACCTCCGGCCGTCGCCGGCCGAGAACGCCATGCTGCGACGCGCCGGCGCCAGGTGCGTCTTCGTCGGTAGGGATGTGGAGGGATGGCCGGCGGCCTGGGCGGACGAGGCCAGGGGCACCCGGGTCGCCACCGAGCACCTGCTCGGTCTTGGGCACCGCGAGATCGCCTACCTGGGTGAGTCGGGGACTTCCGGAGGCTCCACCCGGCGGCTGCGCGGCTTCACCTCCGCAATGACCGCAGCTGGGATGTCGCCGAACCGGCAGGCGCTGATCGACGAAGCAGCGTCCGCCGCTGCCATTCTCGACACGGCACCCACCCCCACCACGGTGGTGGCCGGATCCGATTGGCTGGGCGTGTCGGTGCTCGCCGAGGCTCGGCGCCGTGGCATGCGTGTTCCCGGGGACCTGTCGGTGGTCGGATTCGACGGATCGGATCTGGCCCGCCACGTGGGTCTCACCACCGTCGGCCAGCAGTTGGCCGAGAGCGGGCGCTGGGCGGTGGAGAACCTCTTGGCGCTCATCGCCGGCTCGGAGGCCGTGCCTCGTCACCGGCTGCGGATCGAATTGGTCGAGGGTGACTCGACCGGCCCGATCTGAAGCAGTCAACTCACTCTGCGGCTATCGCGGCACGGTGCGACCGTCGCTCTGCCAAGGCCGCAACGACGACAGGTCGGAGTCGGACACCCACGACCACGATCACCAGAACCAGGATCTGAGCGAAGACGGTGGGAATGACGAACTGCAGCAGCGCCAGCGATCCCCCGAGCACCACCGCCGCCACCACCAAACCTGTCAACGATCCGGGTCCACCAAGGATGGTGACCAGAAAGGCGTTGACCATGAAGAGCAACCCGTACTGCGGGTCGAGAGTAGACACCGGTGCCAGGACACCACCGGCGAGACCGGCGAGAGCGGCGCCGATGGTGAACAGCCCGGCGCGCATCGCCCCGACATCGAGGCCCACGCTCTCCGCAAGGTCAGGGTTGGCGACCACGAGCGCGGGCCTTGAGCCCGAAACGGGTGCGCCCCAGCAGCCACCAGGTCCCGATGACGAGGAGAACCGCCAGCAGCGCCAGCACCAGCCGCCAGCGGGGGATGTTGATCCCGAGAATCGTCCACGAGCCTCTCAGCAGGTCGGGGACGTTCCGCGGGCTCGAGGTGTAGATGAGCTGAACGGCCTGCCGGATGATCACCGCCAACCCGAAGGTGGCGAGCAATGAGTCCAGCGGACGTTGATAGAGGAAGCGAAGCACGCCCCGCTCCATCGCCAGCCCGACCAGTCCCGCCACCACCGGCGCCGCCAGCATCCCAACAAACACGCTCCCGGTGAGGCCGGCCACGGCGTAGGTGGCATACCCACCGATCAACAGGAGTTCGCCGTGGACCAGGTTGACCAATCCGAGCATCCCGAACGTGAAGTGGAGCCCGAGCGAAATGAGGACGAATACGGCGATGAGGCTGATGGCGTTGAAGGCGTCGACGAACGGCGAGCTCACAACGTCAACCGCCGGTGCAGCTCGCCGCTGTCGTGCAGCTCGGCGAGCGGTCCGACAGCAACGATCCTGCCCTCTTCGAGGACGTGGGCGGTGCCTCCCAAAGCGAGGGCGGTGTCGATGTTCTGCTCCACCAGCAGGACCGAGCGGCCATCGGTGGCGTCGGCCAGCACCTCGAGCAGTTGCTCGACCACCTGCGGTGCCACCCCCTCGGTGGGCTCGTCCAGCAGCAGCAGCCGGGGGTCGGTCACCAGCGCTTGGGCTACTCCGAGCATCTTCCGCTCGCCACCCGAGAGCGTCTGGGCTTGTTGATGCCGTCTCTCTGCGAGGATGGGAAACCAGCCCGCTGCTCGACCCACCACCGCATCGGCGTCGTCACTCCCGGTAGCCAGCGCGAGGTGCTCCTCGACGGTGAGTCCGGAGAAGACGCCGTCATCCTGGGGAACCCACACCACTCCGGACCGGTAGACCCTGTGCCCGGTCCATCCGGTCATGTTCTCACCCAGGGCACGGACGGTTCCCGCCTCGGGTTTGACCAGGCCCATCACCGTCTTGAGCAGGGTGGTCTTGCCTGCCCCGTTGCGTCCGAGGAGGCAGCCCACTTCCCCGGCACCGACGCGCAGTGTCACCTCCCAGAGCACCCGTGCTGTCCCGTAGCCGGCGCTGACCGAGGAAAGCTCGAGGGCTGGCTCGCTCACTCCAACCGACCGAGATAGGCGTCGCGCACCGCCGGGTCCGCCTGCACCTCATCGACCCCGCCGGATGCGAGCACCCGGCCGCGGTGGAGCACCGTGACCCGGTCGCTGACCAGGCGGATGAAATCGATGTCGTGTTCAACCACGACCATTGCCCGCACCCGGCCCGAGCGCTGCAGGCGTTCGATCAGCTCGGCGGTGCGGTGGCTCTCTCCCAGCGTCATCCCTGAGGTTGGCTCGTCGAGCAGCAGCAACTTGGGACCGGTGAGCAGGACCATCCCGATCTCGAGCCACTGACGCTCGCCGTGACCCAGTTCGGCGGCCAGCGTGGCCTTCTTACCCCCGAGTCCGATCAGGTCCAACACCTCGCCGACGAGATCCAGGTTCCCCTTTGCGCCTCGCCGCTTCGATTGGGCGCCGAGCCTCATGTTCTCCTCGACGCTGAGCCGCTCGAACACGCTGCTCACCTGGAACTTGAGTGCTATCCCCAGTTGGGCGCGCCGCCAACCTGGCACGGTGCCTATCTCGGAGCCGAGGAACTCCACCGATCCTGTCTCGGGCTCGACCCGGCCCACCACCACATTGAGCAGGGTGGACTTGCCGGCGCCGTTGGACCCGATGAGACCGCGCACCTCTCCCGGATCGACGATGAAGTCCACCCGATCGAGGGCGCGGTAGCCGCCGAGGAGGGTGGATATCCCCCGCAGCGCCAGAACCGGAGTGGCGGTCACCGTCGCCCCTCCGGTCCGGAGAGGAACCCGAACAACCCGCTCGGGAAGAAAAGGATCACTGCCACCAGCACCACTCCCACCACGACGAGCCACGTACCGAGCAGTGTCCCCGAGAGGCTGGCGGTGAGCATGTTGAGGAGGACCGCTCCGACCACAGGGCCGATCAAGGTCCCCCGCCCGCCGAGCACGACCCACAACAGCACAAGGGTCGAGGCATCCACCCCTACGGCGGCGGGGGAGACGATCCCCTCGTGGACGTAATAGAGCGCCCCACAGAGACCGGCCAGCGACGCCGACGACACGAGGACACTCCGCTTGACTGCGGGCACCTCGTAACCGAGCAGAGCCACCCGGTCCTCGTTCTCGCGGATGCCGAGGTTGACCAGACCGGTCCTCCCTTTGACGAAGGTACGCAACCCCGTGTAGGCAGCGACGAGGAGCGCGGCGGCGAGAAGGTAGAAGGGGAGGCGCCGCTGCAGATCTAGCGGTCCGATCTCGATGCGCACATCGAACAGGATCCCGTTCTGCCCGCCGGTCACCGACCCGCCGGCGTTCATGAGCCGCTCCAACAGGAAGGAGACGGCAAGCGTCACCACGGCGAACTCCACCCCGCGGAGAGCGAACCTGCCCGAGAAGGTGAAGGTGCCGATCGCCCATGCCAGGGCCGCAGCCGCCGCCACCCCGATCGCCACGGCCGGCCACAGGGTCAAAGGGAGTATCGAGTACTCCTGGGTGGTGAGGATTGCGACGACGTACGCCGCCCCGCCGAAGAAGGCGGCGTGACCGAAGGTGAACATGCCGCCGTATCCCCAGACCATGTCGACCGTCATGGCGAAGACGGCAAGCAGCAAGTACCGGCCGAGACGATCGATGGCGAAACTGTCACCCAGGGCGATCGGCGCCACCACGAGCAGGCCGAGACCGACCAACTCGACAGCGCGTCGCGACGGCGGCCAGCGCGTCCGCTTGGGCGGTGCGTCCGGCGTCAGGATGGGCTGCTCAGTCGCCATCGCCGACGCCGGGAAGGTTCACAATTCGCAGGCCTCCTCCGGGTCCTGGTCAGCAAAGGCGTCTACCAGGACATAGCCGTCGCCCTCCGCTCGGACCAGGTGGATGGTCTGCTTGAGGTGGTGCGAGGGCATCACCTCGACCGTGCCCGTCGGCCCGTCGAACGTCTGGCCCACCATGGCCTCGGCGACCGCTTCGGCCTCGGTCGTCCCTGCCTGCTCGACGGCCTGCTTGTAGAGGTAAACGGCATCGTATGCACCCACACCCTCGCCACCCGAAGGGATGGCATCCTCGCCGAACTCGGCCTGGAAGGCCTCGAGGAACTCCGTGGCCTCCGGTGTGTCGATGGCGGTGAAGTAGGGGAGCGTGGTGTACATCCCCTGAGCGAGATCGATGACACCGGGCAGATCGGGGTCTCCGACGAAGATGTTGCCCTGGCCGAGACCCTCGAGCAGCCCGGCATCGTCGAGCGCCTGGAGGGCCGGAGCAAAAGCTGCCGGGTAGAGAGAGAACATGTAATCGGGCTGCGTGTCCCGCACCGCGCTGACCAATTCGGTGAAATCTTCGGCGACCAGTGGCAGGTAGACCTCGCCCACCACCTCGCCTTGGTTCTCCTCGATGATCGGCTTGGCGATTTCGAAGCTGCGGCGCGGCCATACGTAGTCGGCCCCGAATAGCAGGACTCGGGGACCGAACTCCTCCTGGAGCACCGGGATGAAGGGGCGGATCTGCTGGGCGGGCACGGCGCCGAACGAGAAATAAGTGGGGAGGCACTTCCCGCCCTCGTAGGTCTCGGTGTAGAAGAGGAGCGCCCCGTTGTCCTCGACGACCGCCTGGGCGGCGGCGTCGTTGGCATCGGACCCGATCGGGCCCATCACCAGATCCACCTCGTCGCTCTCGACGAGCTGGCGGGCCTTGTCCACCGTGGCAGCCACGTCGGTCTGGATGTCCTCGGTGGTCACCTCCACCTGCCGCCCGTCGATGCCACCAGCATCGTTGATTTCTTGGATCGCAAGGCGGGCGCTGCGATCTAGCGAGGTCCCATAGGTGGTGAATGGCCCGGTGAGGTCGGCGATGATCCCGATGGAGATCGGATCTGTCTCCTCGGCGGCGCCGCCCCCGCAAGCCGCCAACGCCACCGCCACCGCCATGACCAAAGTGACCAACCGCCGTGTTCGCATACCACCGCCTCCTTCTCGTTTCGGCACCGATGCTCGTCGAACCGTCCTCGATCCTTGGTGATCACCTGTCCCCGAACGCGGGATCCACCGCAGCACGACGCCCGGTCTCGCCGTACCAGGTGGTCACCACGACCTTCTTGTCGGTGTAGAAGTCCACTGCGTCGTTGGCGCGTCCGCGGTGGGAGCCGAAGAGGGATGTCTTGCGCCCACCAACCGGGTAAAAGGCGATCGGTGCCGGGGTCCCCACGTTGATCCCAACCTGGCCGACCTGGGCCCGCTGCCGGAACTCACGGGCGACCCCGCCGTGCTCGGTGTACACCACCGCCGTGTGGCCGTATGTGCTGGCATTGACGATCTCCAGCGCGTCCTCGAGGCCCTGTACCCGGCGGAGGCAACGCACCGGGCCGAACAACTCGCGGTCGAACACGTCCATCCCCGGTTCGGCGAGAAGCATGGTCGGGCCGAGCCAGAACCCACCGGGATATCTCTCGACGGTGGCTCCTCTCCCGTCGAGGACCAGATCAGCTCCCTGTTCTACCGCGGTCTCGACCGATTCCTCCAGCATTCGGAGGGCCCGCTCCGAGATCACCGGGCCCATCGTCGTCGAGGGGTCCATCCCGTGACCCAGCCGAAGGCCACGCACCTCGTCCAGCAGGCGGGGCACCACATCGTCCCAGACCTCGTCGTAGACCAACAGGTTGGAGCCTGCGAAGCAGCGCTGCGAGGCGTTGCCCAGCATCGAGGAGACGATGTTGGGGAGGCATCGCTCGACCACCGCGCTGTTGGTGACGACGAGGTGGTTCTTCGAGCCTCCTTGGCTCTGGCACCGCTTCCCGGCGGCGGTGGTCATCGTGTATACCCGGCGGGCGATCTCGGATGAGCCCACAAACGAGATGCCGGCGACCAGGGGGTGAGACGCCAGCGCGCTGACCACATCTGCGCCACCCAGTACGAGGTTCACCACGCCGGCAGGGAAACCCGCCTCGCCCGCAAGCTCGGCCAGCCTCACTGCGGTCAGCGGGCAGTGCTCCGAGGGCTTGATCACCACCGTGTTGCCACAGGCGACCGCCCAGGTGAAGTAGAGCGGGATCATCGCCGGGAAGTTGAAGGGAGCGACGATGCCGAAGACACCGAGCGGCTCCCGGATGTATTCGGTGTCCACCCCGGTGCCGATCTCTTCCGAGGCGGACCCCTTGATCAGCTCGGGTATGGCGCAGGCGTGCTCGATGTACTGCAGGCCCCGAACCAACTCGCCTTTGGCCTCGGCCAGCGTCTTGCCGTTCTCGGCAACGGTGAGCTCGGAGAGCTCGTCGATCGCGCCGCTCACCAACTCGCGGTAGCGGAACAATGCCGCCGCCCGCTGCGGCACCGGAGTCATCCTCCATTCCCAGAAGGAGTCGTTCGCAGCGGCAACCACCGCGTCCACATCGGCGGCGGTGGAGCCCGCTGACGTGCGATGACCTCGCCCGACGCCGGGTCGATGACATCGACATCACCGCCGCCTGGCTCGAACCATTCGCCGCCGGCGAGGTTGCGGAGGGAGCGGACGCTCAATGCCCACCTCCAGCGGACATCCAGGGGATCGAGATGGTGCGAACCGGTGGCGGGGTATTGCGGGACTTGACGAAGCGGACGACGCCATCGGTCACCGATGCGTAGACCGCCGGCGTGTCTCCGATAGCCAATGACCCGAGGGCATCCCCAGCCTGCGACCCGAGCGGGGCGTCGGCGATGATCAGGTCGGCCTCCATGCCCTCGGCGACGACTCCCCGGTTCAGTCCGTGGACCCGAGCGGTGTTCCCGGTGGCAAAGGACACCGCCACCTCCGGTGGGACCCCACCGAAGGCCGCCGCCCAGGAGATGGTGCGGAGCACTCCCAGGGGCACCACACCGGTCCCCGCAGGGGAGTCGGTCCCGACGATCACCCGGTCGAGAGCGCCCCGCTGGGCGGCGAGAGCGACCACCTCGCCGCATGCCTTGACGTTGCCGTTGTGGACGACCTCGATGGCGGCATCGGACTCGTCGATGATCCGGGCGACGTCTTCCAGCGGAGGCGCAGTGGGACCACCGTTGACGTGCGCTGCCACGTCGGGCCGGACGGCAAGGACGAAATCGGCGCCGATGACACCACTCCCCGGGATCGAGGCCCCGCCGGTGTGGACGACGACCTTCATTCCGTGAGTTGAGCCCAGCGGACCATGGGCTCGGCCTCCGCCGGGTCCTTCACACCCGAGATTCCGATCTCGCCGACGAGACGCACCCCGGCAGCCGCCATTTCTGCGAAGTCCGTCTCGGTGAGCCCGGCTTCGAGCAGCACTGCCCCGGCGATCACCTTGGCCCCGCCCGGACGCAGCGACTGAAATGATCGGGCGGCGAGTATGGCGAGCGCCTTGACCCCGGCCGGGTCGGTGGGCCGGCCCGGGGTGTGGGGCTCGCCTGCGGAGATCATGGTGGTGACCCCGCCGTGTGCATAGCTCTCGAGGAAGTCGAGGATCCGCTGCCTCGGGGAGAAGTCACCTATGACCGGGTGGATATGCGAGTCGATCAACCCGGGCATGAGTGTGGCGCCGCCGCAGTCGATCACCTTGTCGATGTCGCCCGGGTCGAGGCCACGGCCCACCTCGGCGATCAGGCCATCGCGGACCACGACGCTGTCGGCGTCGGCGATCGGAGTGTTTACGTCGCCACTGACCACGGTGGAAGCGTTGACTATGGCGAGGTCGGCCATCACCGGCCGCCGTTCGCCGGTCGTCACCTGAGCCCGTCCTCGCCGACCGCCTCTGAGACGGTCAGCCCTCCGACACGGGGCAGTGGACGGCCACCGTCGGTCACCGCCACAGCGATGACCATCTCGTCGTCGGCGGGAGCATCCACGATCCGCAACTCCGCAGCGTCGAAATGGCTGCGGACGAATGCCGCGTCCTTGTAGTGGAGCGGGACATCGATGGGGGTCCCCGGTCCGCCTCGCTTCTTCGCCGACGGGATGATCGCCTTGCCGCCACCACTGGCATCGCGCAACGGGTTGCCGAACTTGGGGTGGAGCATCGCCGCCACGTGCTCCAACTCGCCGGCCATCCCCACGATCCCGGCCTTGCCGTACGAGTTCACCGGACGCCCCCGAGTTGGGCATACCGCCCTCTCGGCGAGGAGCGTGGAGAGGGCGACGCTGGCGTCGGCCAGGTCATCGAGAGACTCCTCGTAACGACCGGCGTGTGGGTTGGTCACCACCGCGGCGGCTATGACCCGGGTGACCGGCGGTTCGACCGGTCGTCCCATCTCGGTCCGGGTCTCGTCCACGCAGACCACCAACCTGCGGATGCTTCAGTTCCATCGGTGCCGCCTCCCTAAGTCCCAGCGAGGAAGATCATCGATCGCCCTCAGCCAGTGTCGAGCATGGGCTCGACTATGTGGGGGTTATCAGGTCGAGTTGGCCCGGATCGTTGACCAGGGGCGTCAGGATCAGGTACTGAAGCCCGGCCGCGGCCAATTCGGCGATGGCGCCCATCATGTCATCGATCGGTCCCGGTGAGGTAGGAGGCCTGCAGGTCCTCGACAGTTCGATGGTGTCCCATCACGTCGAGGAAACGGGGGATCTGGGTACTCGAGTGCCTCCTCCCGGCTGCCCGTCTCTGTCACATGGAGGAACTGGGTGGCGGCGAATATCAGATCGTCGGGCTCGCGGCCCTGCTCCTCCAGGTGGCTGCGGACCACCTGCCAGTCGCGCTTCACGTCGCCAGGGTCCGATCCAGAGGAGCGGGCCATCCAGCCCGACTGCTTGTGCGATCCGGTCGAGGACGCCCTTCGCCATGAACGGCTTGTCGGGGGTGTCGGGAGCATGGGTCAGCGAGCCGCCAGCCACCCAGAGCGGCGGAGGCTCGGGAATCCGGGGGTGGATGGTCACCCCCTCCACCTCCCAGTAGCGCCCGTTGAAGGTCACGTCCTCCTCGGTGAGCAGCAGCCGGACCAGGTGGATGGCCTCGTCGGTCCGCCTCCCACGCTCGCGCAAGCGAGATGCCCACAGCATCGAATTCGGCCGGGTCCCACCCCACCGCGACTCCGAACCGATAACCGACCCCCCGACAGGAGGTGGATCGAGGCGATCTCCTTGGCCAGGATCACCGGGTGGCGCAATGGAAGGACCAGCGCAGCGGTCCCAAGTCCGACCCGCGAGGTGACCCCGGCGGCCGCCGAGAGGACGACGAGCGAGTCGAGCCAGGAGACGCCGTAGACACCCTTCGATACCAGCAGGTGATCGATCACCCAGATGTCCTCGTAGGGCCCTTCCTCGACCTTCCTGCAGTAGTCGAGCAAACCTTCCGCCTGGTCATAACCCATGCCGGCCACGCATATGACGGAAGTCGCAATCCGAATCTCATCGCCTTGGTGCCCCACCCAGCTCTGTGTCTCGGGATCCGGTCGCGGGAATCTAGTGATGGCTACCCGTCGATGCGGACGCGGCACACGGGGCCGATCGGGTGCCAAGATTCGGTGATGGACGTTCCGCGCCGGGACCTGGGTACAGGGTGATGGCGGTCCACCTTGGAGGCCGTGCCGACGATGAGCACATGGACGGGCGCACCGATCGCCCGGCTCGAGGACGAGCACTTTCTCACCGGTGATACCCGCTTCGTCGACGACATCTCCCGTCCTGGTCTGCTCCACGTCGCAATCGTCAGGTCGCCAGGTCGCCGCCGCCGTCTTCGCTGAGGTCGAGACCTCGGAAGCCAGCAAGGCCCCAGGGGTCTTCGCGGTGCTGACCGCCGCAGACCTCGCTCACACCAATCCGCTCCGACCGGTGCTCCACCGTCCCCAGTTCGTCCCCACCGAGATGCCGCTGCTGGCCACGGACCGGGTCAGGTATGTCGGCGAGCCCCTGGCCTTGGTGCTGGCGAGAACTCGTGGCGCCGCCGAGGACGCAGCCGACCTGGTCTGGGTGGAGTACGACGAGACACCGGCCGTCTCGTCGATCGACGATGCCCTGGCCGACGGTGCTGAGCCGGTTCATGCTGACGCTCCCGGCAACGTGCTGCTCGACCTGCCCATGTTCCAGGACGCGGCGCTCGATGACATCCTCGCCGGTGCGGCGGTCGTGGTCGACGGTATCTTCGACTCCGGCCGGGTCACCGCGGCGCCCATGGAGGGTCGCGGTGTGGTTGCGGAATGGGATCGGCGCGACGGGCGGCTGTCGTTGCACGCCTCCACCCAGGTACCTCACATCGTGCGCACCGCCATCGCCGACACGCTGGGGCTGGCCGAGCACCTGGTGAGGGTGATCGCCCCCGACGTCGGCGGGGGCTTCGGGCAGAAGTGCGCCGTGGGCCGCGAGGAGCTGGCGGTAGCTGCTGCGGCCGCTGCTCACCCGCCGGCCGCTCAAGTGGGTCGAGGACCGCCGAGAGAACCTGCAGTCCGCCTTCCAGGGGCACGAGCAGCGTCATAGCGTCCGTGCGGGTTTCGACGCCGATGGAACTCTTCTCGGGCTCGCCACCGACATCTGGTGCGACGTCGGCGCTTACCACTGCTACCCGTTCACCGGGGGCGTGGAGCCGCTCATGGCCGCCACAGAGATGCCCGGGCCATACCGGCTCGAGCACTACAGCGCCCACACCAGGGCAATCGCCACCAACAAGCCCCCGATGGCGCCCTATCGGGGGGTGTCACGTCCCCAGATCACCCTGGCGATGGAGAGGGTGATGGACAAGGCGGCGGCCCGTCTCGGGATGGACCCGGCTGAGATACGGCGCCGCAACCTGATCAAGCGCGACGAGTTCCCCTATCGGGGCGCAACCGGGATCCTCTACGACGAGGGGAGCTACCTCGAGGCTCTCGAGGACGTGATGACGGCGGCCGGTTACGAGTCGCTGAGGGAACGGCGCAACGAGCGAGGCTCGTCGGACGACGGGCAGCCTCTGTCGGGTGTCGGGTTGTCGGTGTTCTCCGAGCGCACCGCATACGGGACCCCGGTCTTCGGGCAACGGCTCATGGGCATCACGCCGGGGTACGAAACCACCCACGTCCGGATCGACCCGTCGGGGGGCGCCACCGTCCTCGCCGGCACCGTCTCGCACGGTCAGGGGCACGCAACGACCCTCGCCCAGATGGTCGCCGACAGGCTTGCGCTGACACCGGCCGACGTGCGCGTCGTCCAGGGGGACACCGATGCCGTTCCCTACGGCTGGGGCACGTTTGCCAGCAGGTCGGTCGTGTTGTCCGGTGACGCCGCCACCGAGGCTGCTGACCGGCTTGTGTCGAGAGGCTGACGCGGATCGCGGCCCACCTGCTCGAGGCGGCACCGGAGGACGTGGTGTTCGAGGGTGGGCGGTTCGGTGTCCGTGGGGTGCCCGAGTCGGGGATGTCGCTGCCCGACCTGGCCCGATCGGTCTACCACGCACCTCATCGGCTTCCGCCCGACGAGCGTGCCGAGTTGGAGGAGTGGGGCTCCTCCGACCCGCCGGGGACATTCTCCAACGCCGCCCACCTCGCCGTGGTCGAGATCGACCCAGCCACGTGGGAGGTGACTGATCGTCCGCTATCTGGTGACTGAGGACTGCGGGGTGATGATCAACCCATTGATCGTCGATGGCCAGATCACCGGCGGGGTGGCACAGGGAATCGGTGCCGCGCTCTACGAGCAGTCTGGTGTTCGACCCGGCCGGTCAACCGCTGGTGACCGGTTTCATGGACTACCTGGTGCCCACCGCGGCAGAGGTGCCGTCGATCGAGATCCACCATCTGGTCACGCCCTCCACGGTGAGCGCCACCGGTGCCAAGGGGATGGGGGAGGGGGGCACGATCGGAGCACCGGCGGCCATCCTCAACGCGGTCAACGACGCCCTTTCCCCTCTCGGCATCGAGATCGATCGGATCCCCGTCACCCCCGACGAGATCGCCCGAGCTGTCGCCGCTCGGTGATCGGGGCAGTGATCCCGCCCGACGGCGGGGAGACGGAAAACAATCCGCCGTAGGCGGCGGGGGAGGGGGAACGGTGCACTCCCATGGGTGCGATGACCGCGTGTCGAGCACCGGTGGGAACTCGGGGTGCCCCCCTACCCGCTGCCCCGCAGCGGGTCCCTTCCCCCCTCCGGGGGGACGGAAACAAACTGGCAGCGGATGTTTCCAACGGCTTCCTCCCCGGCGGGGGAAGGGACGGTTCACTCCCAAAGACGCAACAGCCCGGGGATTTGGCTTCCGTCTTCCGCCTTCCGTCTTCCGTCTTCCCGTTCTAGACAGGCGCGAACATCGGTGGGTCGAGTCGCTCCCAGAGGACCTGGCCGGCGCCGAGGAGGCGGTGGTCATCGAAGTGACGGGCGGTGAGTTGCACGCCGATAGGAAGTCCGTTCTCTAGTCCGGCTGGGACCGCCAGGGCGGGCAGTCCGGTGAGATTGGCGAAGGACGTGTTGCGGCACAGGGCATGGTCGAACTGGTCGGATGCCTTTCCCATCCACAGCATCTCGTCCCCGATCCTGGGTGCCGGGGCGGGCATGCCGGGGAGAAGGAGCAGATCCCGGCGGTGTAGCGCCTCGAGAAAGTTGGTGCGATAGGTGTCGGCACGTCGGCGATTCTCGAGGTAGTCGGCAGCAGCCGCTGGAGAACCCGGTGCCGACCCGTGGCCCGACCTCGCCGGTGTATTCGGACATGCGTCTCTCGTACCAAGGACGGTGGTAGAGCGCCGCCTCGGCGTCGATGATGTCGAAGTCGAGGTCTACGCAGCCCTCGAAGTCGCTGATTTCGATCTCGTCCAACACGGCTCCGGCATCGGTGAGATGCTCGGAGGCTGTCTTCACCGCTTCGGCCACTCCGGCGGAGAGGGGTCCAGGATTGGTCAGCACTCCGACCCGCCATCCGCTGACATCGCCGGGGATCAGGGGTGCGGTGCCAGGCGCCCCCGCCATGATCGCCTCGAGCAACAGCGCACAGTCACGAGGGCTGCGCGCCATGGGCCCGACGTTGTCGAGACTCCAGGACAAAGGGACCACGCCGACGGTCGGTACAAGAGTTGCGGTGGGCTTGAGCCCGACGGTGCCGCAGAGACCGGAGGGGATCCTGATCGACCCCGCGGTGTCGGTCCCGATCGCGGCCGGGGTCAAGCCGGCGGCGAGTGCAGCGGCGCTTCCCCCCGAAGACCCGCCAGGGATGTGTGATTTGTTCCACGGGTTGGTGGTTGGTGGGGTGGAGGAACCGAAGGCGAATTCGTGGGTTCGGGCCTTGCCGATGAGCACGCACCCCGCATGGCGGAGCGCGCTCCACACCGGGGCGTCCTCGAATGGCGTCCGCCCGGCGAACAGGGCGCTCCCTGCTTCGGTGACGATGCCGGCGGTGTCGATCAGGTCCTTGACCGCTACCGGAATACCGAGCAAGGGTCTGTCGTCCCCTTGTCCCAGGGCCCCTTCGGCCTCGATTGCCTGGGCGAAGGCGGTCTCGGCGGTGACGGTGGCAAATGCGTCGACCTCATTCCCGATCGACTCGATCCTCGCCAGCAGCGCTTCGACCACCTCGACAGGAGAGAACTCACGCTGGCGATACCCGTCAGCGAGTTCAGCGATTCCTAGTTGGTGAAGCTCCATCGATCGACGATCCGATCTTCCGTCTTCCGACTTCCGACTTCCGTCTCTGTCTCACGCCACCCGACCGTAGAGGCTGCCCACCAGGTAGCTGACACCGGCACCCCCGGCGGCCACCGCGAAAGTTCTCCAGACCGAGCGCAGAGCGGATGGCGCGGGTCACGACCGACTTCACCCAACCCACGGCGAACAGCCCGATACCGGCGAGGATCGCCGCCCAGATGAGCCCGGTGCGTGGCTCGGTCACGAAGAAGAACGGGATCACCGAGGGCAGCGCCCCTACCAGGAAGAGGGCACCCGATGCGATCATCGCCTTCCAGGGCGAGCGTCGCTCTTTCTCCAGCGCCCCGAACTCGAGCGCCATCATCACCTTGAGCATCGACTCGTCGTTCTCGGCGAGTTGGGCGGTCGCCGCCTGCAGCACCTCGCCGTGGAGACCCAGGTCGGCCAGCAGCTCCTCGAGCTCGTCCACCTCTCGTTGGCGGTGGTAGGCGAAGTGCTCTTCCTCGAGAGCCATTTCACCGCGGAAGACCTCGTCCTGGGACTTGGTGGCGAGATACTCGCCCGGCCGCCATGCTGATAGCGCCGGCCACCGCGCCGGCGATGGCGGTCAGCAGGACGTCGCTGGTGGAGAGACCACCGCCGACCACGCCGGCGACGAGGAGGAAGATCGAGACCAGCCCGTCGTTGACCCCGAGGATGATGTCTCGCCAGTACTGCCGGGAATCACCCAGATGGGGCCGGTACGGCGGGGTCTCTCCGATCGCGGCCGAGCTCGGGTCCACGGGCGGAGTTTACGGGCAACACCGTGCCGGGCCGCGTCCGTGAGCAGTCGCCCCCCGGCCGTACACTCGGCAGGTGACCTTCCGCCGCGACGACATCGAGCGGGTGCGGACCGCAATCAACCTGGTGGAACTCGTCCAGACGGTGACCACGGTGCGGCGGAGCGGCAGGAGCTACATGGCGATCTGTCCCTTCCATCAGGAGAAGACGCCGTCGCTGTCGCTCGACCCGGCCAAGGCGGTGTGGTACTGCCACGGCTGCCACCAGGGTGGGGATGTCTTCAAGTTCCTCATGGACACCAAGGGCCTCGACTTCAACGAGGCCGATCGAGGAACTCGCTTCCCAGGCTGGGATCACGCTGGAGCGGGACCCGGGCGAGACGACGACGTCGGAGCGATCGCGACCGGCTGGTCGAGGCGATGACCGCCGCGATCGACTTCTATCACCGGCGGCTGCTCGATGGCTCCGACGCTGGAAAGGCCCGGGCTTACCTGCGGGGACGCGGATACGACGCCGATACCGTCGAGCACTATCGGATCGGCTGGTCGCCGGCGGCGCAGGGCGTCCGACTGGGACGTGCTTGCCCGCGACCTCGGCGGGCGTGGGAGTCTCGGATCGAGCGATGCTCGACACGGGGCTGGCGGCCCGGGGTAGGAACGGCCGCCTACGCGACTGGTTCCACGGCCGTGTGCTCTTCCCCATCCACGATCTGCGGGGCGACCCGGTCGGATTCGGTGGGCGGCTGCTCGAGGGCGAGGGGCCGAAGTACCTCAACACGCCCGAGACCAAGCTCTACCAGAAGGCGCGACTCCTCTACGGGCTCGATCGAGCCAAGGCTCCGATCACCCGTGTCGGTCGGTCGGTCGTGGTCGAGGGGTACACCGATGTGATCGCCTGCCATCGCAACGGCATTCCGGAGGCGGTAGCCGACGTGTGGGACCGCGTTGGGCGAGGAGCACATCGACCTGCTTCGACGATTCGCCGAGCGGGTGGTACTCGCCTTCGACGCCGACCAAGCGGGCGCCGGTGCCGCATTACGCGGCGGGCAGTTGCGGTCGCCCTTCGAGATGGGGCTCGATCTCCGTGTGGCGATGATGCCTGCCGGCAACGATCCGGCCGATCTCGCCCAGGACGGCCGGCTGGCCGAGCTACAGCAGGCCGTGGACAGTGCGGTCCCGTTGGTCCGGTTCCGCATCGATCGGATGCTGGAGAGCTTCGACCTCGACGAGCCCGAGGGCCGGGCGCGGGCGATAAAGGAAGTGGCGCCACTGCTCGCCGAGCAGGGCGACCTCATCGCACGCCAGGAGTACATCCGCCACGTCTCCCGCCGCACCGGCACCGACCAGGCGATGGTGGAGAGAGCGGTGTTCGACGCAGCAGGTGGCTTAAGACGAGCCGCGGTGCCTTCGGCAGCGATACCACGCCGCAGCGGTCAGGCGCGGGCCGAGCGGGAGTTGCTCCGTTTGCTGGTTGCCAACCCACAGCCGATGGCGACGATCGAAGTCTCTGCCGACTGGTTCACCTCGGATGAGCACCTCGCCGCACTCGCCCGCCTCGCCCCCGCCATGTCCGGTGGGGCCGATCCGGGCCATCCGCTCGACATGGGCTCGCTTCTCGGGGACGAGGACAGCACTGTGGCCGAGCTGCTCCGTGAGCTCGCCGTGGACGACCGTCCGCTAGACGATCCCGTCGAGGTGGTCGCCAGTCTCCGCTCCTGGGCGATGGAGCGGCGCATCGCCGATCTGCGCCGTCGGCTGGAGCGCGTCGAGTCGGTGGACGGGGAGACCCATTCCCGGCTGCTCGCCGAGTTGATAGCGTTGGAGCAGTCACGGAGGGCGTTGCGTGGGGGCTGAAGTGACCGAGACAGACGAGGTCGTAGCCGATCTGACGAGACGGGGGACTCAGAGGGGATTCCTAACCGCGTCCGAGGTCCTCCAGGCGCTCGAAGACGCCCAGCGCACCCGCCGAGTCCTTCGAGACCGTTTTCGAGACGACTCAGAGCGGCGGACATCGCGATCGCCGAAGAAGGACCCAGATGCGCTCGCCACCGGCATCACCGCCGAGGAACTGGTTTCGGTGTCCGACCCCGTCCGGATGTACCTCCAGGAGATCGGTCAGGGTGCCACTGCTCACGCCGCAGCAGGAGGTCGAGTTGGCGCTCCAGGTGGAGGCGGGGGTCAAGGCCGCGGACAAGCTCGCCGCCGGTCAGTTCTCCACCGAGGACCGGGTCATCCTGCAACGGACGGCGCGCCATCGGCCAGCAGGCCAAGGACCGCCTGGTGGAGGCAAACCTGCGACTCGTGGTTTCCATCGCCAAGAAGTACGTAGGCCGCGGGATGCCGCTGCTCGACCTGATCCAGGAGGGCAACCTCGGACTGATGCGAGCGGTCGAGAAGTTCGACTACCGCAAGGGCTTCAAGTTCTCCACTTACGCCACGTGGTGGATCCGACAGGCGGTCACCCGGGCTCTCGCCGACCAGGCGCGGACCATCCGGGTGCCGGTTCACATGGTGGAGACGATCAACAAGTTGGCACAGGTCCAGCGCCAACTTGCTCCAAGAGCTGGGCCGCGAGCCCAACATCGCCGAGATCGCCGGCGAGATGGAGGTGGATCCCGGGCGGGTCACCGAGCTACGCCAGATCGCCCAGGACCCGGTGTCGCTGGAGACGCCGCTCGGCGAGGACGACGAGTCGACACTGGGCGACTTCGTGGAGGATTCCGAGGCCGAGGTGCCGGTCGAGGCCGCTTCGTTCCGGCTACTCCAGGAGTACGTGGCCCACGCACTCGAGGATCTCAACGAGCGGGAACGTCAGGTGATCGTGATGAGGTTCGGGCTCGCCGACGGCCGGGTCCGCACCCTCGAGGAGGTCGGGGCTCACTTCAACGTCACTCGAGAGCGGGTTCGTCAACTGGAGACCAAGGCGCTGGCCAAGCTGCGGCACCCGGCACGGTCACGCCGGCTCCAGGGCTACCTGCGCGAGGGCTGAGGACTCCCGGGCTCAGCTGCTCGAGGCGCCCACCCCGTTGGTAGGAACGGCCACCACGACCTTGTCGTCGGACGAGCTCACGGTTCTCTTGATCGTGGACGAGGCCGTCTCCATGCCGCGTCCGGCAAGGTCGCGCAATTGTCCGGTGAGCTTGCTGCCGGCCTGGACGACTGCCTGTCCCGGTTCCGACTCGAGGGCATTGCGCCAAGTGCGGGCGATCTGCTCGTACCGCTCCCGCCCAGCGGCTGCTCCCACTATGTAGCCGGCACCGAACCCGATGATCAAACCTGCTCTCAGTCGCACGTCTTCCTCCTACTTGCCCGACGCGAGCAGCCACCCGTCTTACCGAACCGACCTTCAACGTAGCGCCGTTTGCGGATTTCCGTGATGTCCACGGGACCCGCTTCGGTGGGATCGGTGACGTTGGCCCCCGGTGCTGAGCTGGTTAGTTTCAGCGAGATGCGATCGGTGCCTGAGTGACAGACACGCCCCCTGAGGCATCTCCAACCCCTGAGCGCGCGGCTCTGCTGCAGTCCTCGGCGACCGGGATCGCTCGGTGGTTGGCGTCACTGATGCGGTAGGGCCGGTTGGTGACGCCAAAAGGGGTCTGTCAGCCGCCGTCGAGAGCAGCGGTGACCGTGATCACGAGCTGGTCGTCCTCGACCTTCACGTCGGTCACCCCCGAGTCGCTCTCGGCGTTGGCGCTCTCCTGAAATCCCTCGGTGAGCTCCTCGTTCAGGTCGGTGACGACGTCGCTGGTCAGCTCCACCCCCTCGATGTCGACCGCAGTTACCTCGACCCGGATGCTGTTGTCCTCGGCGGTGAAGGTCATGTCGTAGCTGCCGGGCTGCCCGTCTTTGGTGCCGATGGCTTGGACGATATTCGGTTCGATGAAGTCGATCGAGGTGACGTCGTCGAGCAAGCGGGTGTCTGATCGCTCGTCGACATTTCCGATCACGCCGTTGATGGCACTCTCGTCGAGATTGACGTCGAAGCTCGCCTGGCCGTCCTCGACGCTCAGGTTGCTGCAGGCAGCCAGTGCCGTGAAGCAGACAATCGCCAGCATTCCGAGTTTCGCCATGCGTTTCATATCGCCATCCCCGTGTTCTGTTCCTCCGACCATACTGAATCTAGGTGATACCCATGGAATATGAAGCAGTCAAGGCAAAGGTGTTGTGGGCCTGGTCCCACGGCGACGGCGACCCATTAGTGGCCGCCGAGATGTACCACGATGACGCCCTGCGTCGAGTTCCCCCAATCGGGCGAGAGGTTCCGCGGTCGGGACAACTTCACCACTTGGCGGGCGAGCTATCCCTCCGAGGTGGAGTTCGAGCTTCGATCGCTCCGCGGCGAGGGAGATCTCGTGGGTCGGCGAGGGTTGGTCCGCTACGACGGGGGAGACCCCATGCCGTTCGTCTTCGTGCAGCAATGGCGCGACGGCCGAATCGAGCGCGAGACCATCTACGTCACAGAGCCCTTCCCGGCCGATGAATCGAGAGCTCCCTACGCAGAGGGGTCCGAACTGGAGGCGACCGCCGGCCTGCCCGTCAAAGTGGTCGCCGGGTCCGCTGGTTGAGAGCTCCTCGGGCTCGCTGCTGAGCTTGATGGCTCGGTGACGCCCGGTTGACGCCCAACGCCCGGCCGTCGTCCGAAATGTGTAGCTGGCTCGACCGGGGCCTGCCAGCCGAATCATCAAAACTGACGATGACAGCGAACGGGACCTAGCGCACGATGGCCTAAGCAATCGACGGCTCGATCAAACCCTGGCGGTCCGAAGCGAGGCCTACGATGACCACAACCGACTTCAACATCGATCACCATGGCGATCGAGAACCGGATCGCTCTTTACGGCGGTCGTTCGCGGACCGCTCGATGGACAGGAAGTCAGACCTCGATGTCGCCAAGAGATCGGGTGGTGGAGCCGCCCGTGTAGCCCGCTGGACAAGTGTTGGCGATCTGGAATGTCGGGCTCTTCCTGACGGGTGTGGCGTTCGTCGTCGGCTTGATTTCACTGGTCGCCGGTAGCGAACAACCCTTCTGACTGCTCCGGCCCAGCGTCATCGGTGGGCCTGGCGCTGAGTGCCCATGCGCCCGAACTTCAAAGGGGCTGGCATGTGGCGTTTGCTCCGGGGGAGAGACTCGAACTCTCAACACATGGATTAACAGTCCACTGCTCTGCCAATTGAGCTACCCCGGAACGGGACCCGAGGATGGTAGCGGGAGGCTGGAACCGGATTCAGGGCTCCAGCATGATGCACTCGCCGGGGCACTCCTCGGCGGCTTCGATGGTTATGTCCTCTGCCCGCCCGGGACTCGGGCAACGCCGTCGGCACCATCCGGGGCGTCCTTGCCATCGAAGATCTTCTTGCTCCCGAAGTTCGATGCTTCCTCTTTGACCACCCACAAGCCCGTCGTCACGGGGTTGGAAGACGTCGGGGGCGATCTCCGAGCAGATGCCGTCCCCGGTGCACAGGTCTTGATCGATCCAAACTCTCATATCCGTCGCTCCTGAATTCGGTTACCAGGGTACCCGAGGTAGCGACCCAAGAAACGAATGGTGGCCGGGACTTCACGGCCACTATGACAACATGGCATTGGCGGAAGGGGCAACGAAGAGGAGGCGAGCTATGGACCTCGTCGACGGCATAGTCCGGATGCTGATCGTCGCCGGGCTCGCCGGGCTGGTGGGTCTGGAAAGAGAGGTTCGGCGCAAGGCGGCCGGCATACGCACCCACATGATGATCGGGCTGGGGGCAGCCTTGTTCGCTTACGTGGGCGTGGCCGGTTTCACAGGCCCTGGAACCGATCTCTCACGCATCGCGTCGCAGGTGGCTGCAGGGATCGGATTCATCGGTGCAGGTGTGATATTCCGGGAGGGCGTGGTAGTCAAGGGACTCACCACGGCGGGGGGTCTGTGGGTGGTGGCTGCAATAGGTGTCGCCGCCGGCGTCGGTCAGATCGGGATTGCAGTGGCCGTCACCATCGTCTCGCTGGTCATCCTGGTCGCTCTGCCACCCTTGGAGAAGGTCATCGCGTCGGCGTTCTCGCTCAATTCGGGACGGGTCCGTGTGGTCGCCGACCCCGACCTGGACCTCCCCGGGCTGGTGACATTGGTGACCACTGTGGACAGCTCGGTGGATGTCGTCGACGTCTTATCTGGAGATGACTCCATCACGTTGGACCTCGACACCGAGGCGGACCGAGCCCTCTCCGTCGTCGGCGTCCTATCGACCGTCGATCACGTGCGATCGGCCGACGTCATCGCTCGTTCGTGATTCGAACCGAGCCCACGGAGGCCCGCCTCTCCGAGGTCGATGAGGGTCGAGCCGGCCCCTTCGCGGTGGCTCTTCCCAACTCCCGAGCGAGGGCCAGGACGATCTGGTGGGGTCGGCGGAGACCTCGAGCCGGGGACGCTTCTTGCCGCCTACCGGTCGGGCTTGTTCCCGATGCCGCACGAAGGGGCCGGATCGCCTGGTTTTCCCCCGAATCCCAGGGCGATCATCGAGGTCGATCAACTGGCGGTGAGCCGGTCATTGCGCCGTTCGACCCGCAGCTTCACCGTCACCCACGACAGGTGCTTTGAGCGAAGTCGTGGAGGCTTGTGCGAACCCCGAACGCCCCAACGGCTGGATCACGAGCGAATTCGTCGAAGCGTACGGACGGACTGCACACGATGGGCTGGGCTCACAGCATCGAGGTTTGGGACCCGCCGGCGGAACTGGCCGGTGGTCTCTACGGAGTTTCGATCGGGGGTTTGTTCGCCGGAGAGTCGATGTTCCACCGAGCACCGACGCATCCAAGGTGGCCTTGGTCGCACCTGGTCGACCTGCTCCGGACGTTGCATGACGCCGTTCTCGACGTCCAGTGGCTCACCGGGCACCTGGCTGCGCTGGGCGCGATCGAGATCGCCGCGCAGTCAGCTATCTCGACCGGCTCGCCATCGCCTTGATCGATCACACAGACCCGTTCGCGCCCGACACGTCCGATTCGGGTGACCGCCCTAGCATCGGACCAGCGGGAGGACGACGACGTGCGACGGGTGCTAGCGGCATTCGACCTGACGCCGGTGAGCCGGCGGGTGGCTGAGCGGGCGCGCCTCGTTGCCGAGAAGCACGGGGCCGAACTGGTGCTGGTCCACGTCGATGAGCCGATGCGCGAGGCCTTCGTCGACCGGACGGTCGAGCAGGTCGTCCGCTCGCAGCGCCGCCGGTCCGCCGAGGATCTCGTCCGCCTGGGTGCGCCAGCGAGGCGACCTGCGAAATTGAAGTTGACCGTGCAGTCGGGCTCACCCGCCGCCGTACTCGGTCGGTTGTCGCGTGATGCCGATCTGGTGGTCGTTGGGACGTCATCGGTCGACGCGGCCAGGGTCGGCCCGATCGCCGCCCGGATGGCCCGGACCTGTCGGGTTCCCATTGTTGGCGGTGCGGCGTCGACCGCGGACCGGCTATCGGAGGGTGGTCGTCGCCGTTGATCTGTCGCCCCACTCGGCCCGGGCAGTCGAGACCGTGATCGAGCAGGCACCCGATGCCGAAGTCACCGCGGTGTTCGCTCTGTCCTACCGCTTCGAGTGGCAGTTCGGCGAAGCGGGGATGTTCCCCGAGGAGGTCCAGCAACTCCGCAAGCAACGTCGGACGAGGGCGGAGGAGAAGCTCGACGAGTTCATCGCCCAGTGGGATGGCCGGGTACCCGCCATCCTCGAGGAGGGGCCACCTTCTGAGGTGTTGGAGGAGGTCGTCCGCCGTCGGTCGGCCGATCTGGTGGCAGTTGGCCGGCGGGGATGGGGAGGAGCACCGGCGCCGTTGCTGGGGACCGTCGCCGAGCAGGTTCTCAGCTCGGTCCCGTGCGACGTACTCATCGTACGCTGACCTACGATCACCCCCTGGGGCCTGTAGCTCAACTTCGGTCAGAGCAGCGGACTCATAATCCGTCGGTTGCAGGTTCAAATCCTGCCAGGCCCACCACGCGATTTCCCCAGGAATCGGCATCTGACCAGGGGAAAACGTACGCTTCCCCTCACTTTCCGGTAATCGCGGGATTCTGTCAGCGGATGCTCTCCCACTCGTCGGCGGTGATAGCGGTCGACGTGTAAGGCGGGCAGTTCAAGGACCACCTCGTAACCCTCGCTGGCCGGCTTGAGGCGCTTCACGCTCAGTCAGCCGAGAACGTGCTCGCGCTCCGGCGGTGAGCACCGACCCAGTTGCCGCGATTGGCGCCGGCCATCACACGCCCGGATCGGCGTAGCCTTGACAGGCGTGTCCAGATCAGGGAGGGGGAATGGCGACAGTCGTGGTCAACATCTCCGATGACCTCTATCAGCTGATGGAACATTGGCGAGACGAGCTGAACGTTTCCCGCATCTGTGAGAAGGCTCTGGAGAAGGAGGTGCATCGCCTGACCCGAAAGCATAAGCGCGGGCCCGAGCCCGAACCGGAATGGCATCATCAATTTTAGGACAACCAGCCCGACCGATAATCGATCCGCCCTCGCCGACCGGCCCCGGGAGTGTGCGACACCGGTACCGGTTACCTACCGCTGAGCGGGGCACCTCTCGGCACGACCCTCTGTCTCGCGTCCGCTACGAGGGTCTTCGCCGTGCTGTGCGGATCAATGACCTATCGGTTGTAGGTTCAAATCCTGCCAGGGCCCACGATGCTGAGACGGAGTGCGAGACATCGCTGACGCGGATCTCAGAACAAACCCCGAGGCGCTACCCGACGCCGAACCACCGCGGATCGTCTCGCCTCCGGGTCAACGGAACGACCTTGTACACCGAGGTCCGCGGTTCTGGCCCGGCGGTGCTGCTGATCCACGCCGGCGCAGAGGACGCCGAGGGGTGGCGTCCCATCGCTGAGCGCCTCACAGGCTTCACGGTGGTCACTTACGACCGTCGCGGCACCCTGCGCAGCGGTGCGGACGATTGGCCAGGTGGGGGCTCGGCCCAACATGCCGATGACGCCGCTGGGCTCCTCGAGGCGTTGGGCCTGGGCGACGCTGTGGTACTCGGGTACAGCTCGAGTGGGAACATCACGCTCCAATTGGCGCTGCGACACCCCGACCTGATCCGCCGTGCCCTCGTCTACGAACCCGGGTACCTCCGTTTGGTCCCGGAGGCTGCGGAGCTCCAACGGCGGATGCGCAAGGCCGCCGACCAGTACCTCGCTTCCAACCCCGACGACTGGTCCGGTGCCTACGCGGCGCTTTTGCGAGGCTGCCGCCCTGGCCACGGACCGGCCCCCTGACACGTCCACCGACGCGCCGCAATCGAGGTCGTGGTACGACGAGCGGGAGGAGGGCAATGCCGAGACGCTCTTGCTCGACGACATCCCGATCCTGACCCTCGAGAACGTCGATCAGGCCGCTCTGGCTTCGGCTCAGGCAGATATCCGTTTCTCCTTCGGGTCGAAAACGATCCCGGCCATGCGCGACATCTCGACCCGTCTGGCTGCGGTCCGAGGGACGGTGCCCGACGTCATCGACGAGACTGAACATTTCCTCTACTACTACCCAGACACCGTCGCCGCCTACGTCCGAGCACAGCTCTCCTGACGGGCGGGGTCGGTCTGAGTTCCGATTCTTGTCTGAGGGTGACTACTGGGTGGCTTGTCGGATCACCGATTCGATTGGCTGTGCCGACATGATCGGAGTCGGCGTGGCGATGAACGACCTTCCAGCCGGTCTCCTCCGGGCGGAGGACCATCGTGACCCGTAACGAAAACGGCGTCACCTCCTCCAGCTCCCCGAGCCTGGCCCTCATGTGCTCGATCTGCACGACGTAAGCAAGGTCACTTGTCTGATACGTCTCGATTACTTCGAAATTCAGGGCTTCACCGTCGGTGACGTTCGACGCGACGTGCTCGATTGTCTCGGCTACGCGCTTCCAGCCGTGCACCGGGGGGCCCAATGGGTTCGCCACGGTGACATCGTCACCGTGCGACCACACAGCCTTGAGCGGTTCGGGGTCGCCCTTGACCAGCGCGTCGGTCCCTTGACGCCACCTGTCGAGTACCTGATCGAGGTCGTCCATGGCCAATGAGACTATCGAGCACCCTACGCGCATGAACAGTCGACTCGGTTCGCCTAGCGTCACGGGGGATGATCGTCGTCGACGACCGAGGACGGAACGGCCTGAAGAGGTGTGGCGTTCACATCTGCCTGGCGTCGTGGCTGTTGTGCTTGCTGCGTGCGACGGCGGTGCCACAGACACGACTGTCCCGGGCATCGATACGACCGTCGGCGTTGCCAGCACCGCGCCAAGCACGGACGACACCGAGCCGCGCACCGATGACACGACGACCGACGACACCGAGCCGAGAACCGAGGACACTTCCACCGATGTCACCGAGCCACGGACCGACGACACCGCGTCGACGGCCGGCACCGGTGCCGAGGGCGGGGAGACGATCGTCGATGTCGCTGCCGGAATCGGGCGGTTCGCAACGTTGCTCAGCGCCATCGATGCTGCGGGGCTGACCGAGGAGTTGGCGGGGGCAGGTCCCTACACCCTCTTCGCCCCAACCGACGATGCGTTTGCCGATCTACCCGAAGGGACATTGGAGGAGATCCTCGCCGACCCGGCGCAGCTCGAGCCCTTCCTGCTGTACCACATCGTCCCTGGTGAGTACCCGGCAGCCGATCTGGCTGCCGAGACCTCGCTCTCCACCGCCGAGGGGTCCGACCTACCGGTCACGTTCGAGGGGCGAGACCGTAATGGTCGGTGATGCCACCGTCCTCGAGAGCGACATCACTGCCGGTAACGGTGTGATCCATGTGATCGACCGTGTCCTCACCGTTCCCGACGACTAGGGGATCGCTGGTCTCGTCCGGCCGGCGCCCCTGCAATACCGACACGAGTAGTCCTATCCCGATCAGCACGAGGATGGCCGGGCCCACGGCGCGCCCGATCGTGATCATCCACCCAGGCTCGACCGGGAGCCAGATGGTGAGAGCGGCCAGGACTGCGAAGAAGGCACCGAAAATGAATGACCAGACGTCGAATCGGTGGCGTTCGCTTGCACTGTTCATCTCCTCGGATCGAGAAACGGCGGTGAGGGTGGGATCGGTGCGATCGGCCCGAACTTCTCGCGGCCTAGCCGGACCTCAGCGGTACCCACTCCGACGGAGGCGTTGAGGTCGATCGAGCCCTCGTCGCCGACCAGCGTCACCGACCGGCTGACGTCGAGCCCGGAGGCGTGCTGCCCGAGCACGTAACGACCTCACCCGCCTGGGCGGTCACAAGCGAGTCCACCGCCACCCCCTCGGGAAGCTCCACGATGAGCTCGCCTGCACCGACCGATACCTCGACCGTCACCGATGCCCCGTCGAGGTCGAGGGCCCTCATGTCGAGGACAAGGGACCCTGAATCGGCTCGGTACTCGGGCAGCAGGTCGTCGATTTCGAGCGGGCGGATCACCTGATTCGTGTAGCTGTAGTCCCAGGTCAGCTCGGAGAAGCGGGCAACGAGCAACAGAGGGAGGAGCAGCAGCCCGGGAATCACCAGCCACTTCGCTCGACCCCAAAAGGAGCCGACCAGCAGTCCGAGAGCGATGACTCCGAGACCGATGCCGAGATAGTGCATTGCGGTGGGGAGCGAGGACCCCGGTCACATCGAGCAGCGCAACCACCCCGATCGCGACCAGTGCGACCGCAATGGTGAGACGACCCAGGATCGACGCGGCCTTCTTGGTCTTGGAGGTGGTGGCGGAGGAGGCGGCACTGCAGGTTGTCGCTCGACGATCGCCATGCCGGTGATCCATCGGTGCCGTAGACCTCAGTTGTCCTCCGGACAGGCCGCCCGACGGCGACGAGCTGCGCCGGTAGAGGAGGATCCCGCACACCACCAACGCGGCACCGACCACCAGTTCGCCGCTGACGATCCCCATCCAACCGAGGAGGACCGCAAGGCCGAGCCCGATGAGCGCCACACCGAGGACGAGCGAGGTATCGGCCGGCGACGAAACCCCGAGGACGGACTTGTCGGTGCCGTCCTCGGGAATGAGCAGCCAGCCGGCCAGGTAGAGGAGGGCTCCGACGCCTCCCGCGAATACAAAGGGCGATGAACCCGGTACGGACCACCCAGAGGGCAACCCCGTAACGCTCGGCAATCCCTCCCGCCACCCCGGCCACGACCCGGTGCGAGCGGGAGCGGTGGAGTGATGGCGCGCGCGCTGGGCTGGGTGGTGGCGGCGGTGGCGGCGGTGGTGGCGGTGGGAGGTCGGCGGTGGTCGTGGTCGCTTCGTCGTTCATGCCGCCATCCTGAGGGCGCAGCTTCCGGAGTCCATCGGGGATGTCCCCCAGAGTCCCCTAACCCCGCAGCCAGGTGCCGAGGGTGATCACCCATTGTCGGCGCATCGTCCGCCATGGGATCATCGGACCGTGGAATCCGCCACGACCACCAAATCGCGCCTCGAATTGCACCGCGACCGCCAACGTGGCGTCCTCGGTGGTGTCGCCGCCGGGCTGGGGCGCTCGCTCGGGATCGAGCCGGTCTACGTCCGGGCCGGTTTCGTCACGCTCGGGCTGGTCTATGGACTGGGACTCGTTCTCTATGTCGGTCTCTGGGCGATCCTCCCCGAGGAGCATGGCCCAGCGGCCGCACCATCGCGGCAATCGACCGGCGCCAGCGGCTCGGCCTCCTCGTGGTCTTCTTCGCGGGACCTTTTCATTCTCCGCGGAGTCGGGCTCTGGCCCGGCGACGTCGTCATGGCTGCGGGCACTGCCATGGCCTTCGGGCTGGCTGCGTTATGGGACCGATCCGAGGGCAGCCGACGCCGGGGCGATGCCCGACTTGCTGCTCCCCGGCGACCGGGGCGAGAGATCGGTGGGTCGGCTCGTCGTGGGGGGCCTACTTCTTCTGGTCGGGCTGGGACTCCTCGCTGGGGGAATCGACGCCATCTCCGGGTTGGGCACTGTCGTGCTGGCGGCCCTGGTGACCGCCGCCGGGGTCACCCTGGTGCTGGGTCCGTGGCTGGTGGGTCTGGCACGTGATCTGGGCAGGGAGAGGACCGAGAGGATCCGCCAGGAGGAACGAGCCGAGATGACCGCCCATCTCCACGATTCGGTGCTCCAGACGCTCGCCTTGATGCAGCGCACCGACGACCCGCGACGGATGGTCACGCTGGCCAGGGCTCAGGAGCGGGAATTGCGCCGCTGGCTGTACGAGAAGGGCCCGGCGGTGGAGGGTGAGCGGCTGGTGGCGACTCTGCGCTCGGCCGCCGACAGGGTCGAGACAGATTTCGATCTACCGATCGAGGTGGTGGCGGTGGGTGATCTCCCGCTCGATGACCGCACCCGGGCGATGGTGGCTGCGGCCGGAGAGGCGATGACCAATGCGGCACGCCACTCCGGCGCCGGCTCGATCTCGGTTTACCTCGAGGTGGGGGACGGAGGCTGTCGACGTCTGGGTGACCGACCAAGGGCAAGGGGTTCGATCCACGGCGCTATCCCGCCCGACAGGCGTGGGAATCGCCGAGTCGATCGTCGCCCGGATGCGCCGGCACGGCGGGAGCGCCGAGCTGAGCAGCGAACCTGGGGAGGGCACCGAGGTGCATCTCCGGTTGGAGCGCGGATGATCAAGCTGTTCCTGGTGGACGACCACGAGTTGTTCCTCGCCGGCGTGCGATCCGAGTTGGGCGAGCACTTCGAGATCGTCGGATCGTCGGGCGACGTGGACGAGGCGGTCAACGCCATCCGGGCGGCCCAACCCGAAGTGGTGCTTGATCGACGTCCACATGCCGGGGGGTGGCGGGATCGCCGTGGTGCGCAGCCTGGCCGACGCCCATCCCGAGGTGCGCTTCCTGGCGCTGTCGGTGTCCGACGAGCCCGAGGACGTCATCGCCATGATCCGCGCCGGGGCGCGCGGCTATGTGACCAAGTCGATCGCTCCCAGCCGACCTGGTCGAGGCGATCCGACGGGTGGACGATGGAGATGCCGTCTTCTCGCCGCGGCTCGCCGGTTTCGTGCTCGATGCCTTCGCCGGGTCGGTCCCAGCCGCCGATCCCGAGCTGGACCAGCTGACCCCGAGGGAGCGGGAGGTGCTTCGCCTCATCGCCCGTGGCTTCGCCTACAAGCAGGTCGCCCGCCGTCTCGAGATCTCGGTGAAGACGGTCGAGTCGCATGTCTCGGCGGTGCTTCGCAAGCTGCAGCTCTCCAGCCGTCACGAATTGGCACGGTGGGCCACCGACCGGAGGATCGTCTAGGCGGCACCCGTGGGGAGTTCGGGGAGCTGGTTCACTCCCAAGAGGGCGATAGCCGCGGTCGAGCGCCGTTGGGAGTTCGGGATTCTCCTACCCGCTGCTGGCGCTGCGGGTGACTCCGCTTCGGGGGGACGGAAATGAAGAGCGGACGAGGTCGGATCGGCCGCCGTCCGCCGTCCGCCGTCCTCTTACCCACCGACGGCGTAGAAGAATCCGTTGCGGGAACCGACGTAGAGGGTGCCGTCCCAGACGATCGGGGTGGACTCGAGTCTCGCCGCTCTCGGGTAGCTCGACTGTCCAGAGGCGCTCGGGATGTCGGGATCGGCCAGGGAGTAGCCACGGATTCCAGAGGCGAAGGTGGCCTGGATGAGTTGATCGCCGACGATCACCGGAGACGACCACGTCTTGGGACCGACCGAATCGCGCCACACCACCTCACCGTTGGCGGCGCTGACGGCGAGCAGTTCGCCAGTGTGGGTTGGGACGTAGACCAGCCCTTCGTAGAGCACCGGACTCGCCCATATCCCTGCGTTCTCGCCACCGGCGGTGAGGTCGACACCCCAGAGTCTCGGGTCGACCTTCGGAGTATGGGTCGAGCTTGACCAGTTGACCGACCTCACGCTGGTGGGCGGCCTCGGCCGCTGACATCGGGGGCTTCCCCGCCTTGTCGTTGGGCTCGAATTCGATGGGAACGATCAACCGGCCCTTGGGGTCCACGGCCATGGTCCCGTCGATGTCACCGCCCGACCAATAGTCGAAGACGATCGGGAGCGCGACCCTTCCCGGATGTCACTGATGTCGAAGCCGAGGATCCGACCCGCCGAGTTGGCGATGTACACCCTGTTGCGGAAGAACACCGGGCTGTTCTCGACGCTGATCTCGACGTCGTAGTCGAGATCTGACCCGCTGCCATCGCGGGGCAGTTCGTCGACGGGCGGCATCGGCTTGCCCTCGTTGAGCATGTCGAGGAACTCGTCGTCGTAGGTCGGCACCGAGAACAGGATCTCGGGGCGGACACGCACCCGGCCCTGCTCGCCGTAGCTGCGGTTCAACTCGATGGCGTAGAACCAGCCGTTCTCGCCGCCAACGTAGAGGATGCCGTCGATGATGGCCGGGCTCGAGTCCCAGTCGTCGTTCCACAGACCATCGACATCGAAGGCGTCCATCGACCAGATCTGACCCACCGGTTCCCGGTCGAGTGCGACGATCCGGAACTTGTTGTCCCGTGAGCCGAAGTAGAGCAGGGGGTAGCCGTCTGGGTCGATCGCACCGAAACCCTTGATGAGGTCGTCGGTGGCGAACGGCTCTCTGGTCGGTTGGCCGGTTGCGGCGTCGAGGAAGTGGACCGCACCGTCGTAGCCGCCGAATACGACCTCGGTTGTTCCCTCGAGATTGGTCCAGACCAGCGGTTGCCCGGTCCAGCCGCTTCCGCACCACTCGGACTCCTCCCCGAGATCGACCGAGACCGAACACATCTCTCCCTCGGGGTAACTCCACTCGATCTGCGGTTCGGCGTCGAGCGTCCCCTGCCCGAACCAGGACCGGGTCGGATTGCCCCGGAACATGGTGACCCCCTCAGTCGTACCCCAGGGGGCACCGAGGCTGTCGGGCGGGACCGCCATCGGCTGAGGCGGGACGGTGGTGGTGGTCGCCAACGTCGATTCGGCAGCGGACCCCGGGGACGGAGCTCGGCGATCCGGCACCGCCGACGTCGCCGGAGAAAACGTCGAGGAGCAGCCAGATGGCGACCCGGCCGCCACCACCAGCAAGACGACTGTGACCAGCCTCGCCTGACGGCGCGCCTGGTTCTCGCTGCGATGACGCGGGGGATCGGGTGGGGCGGATCGGGTCTGCTGCTCGGTCACGCTGGCTCCTCGACCGGGCAGTTCTGGCAACCCGGAAGGCGGTCAGGGTCGGCCGATGGTACTGCGACCCGTGACGATCACCGGTTGTCTGCGGCGGCCTGGAGCGGCGGCCGGTGCCGCAGCGGGCCGGATCGTCGACACCGAGCCGATCGGCGGCTTCGTGCGAAGACAGCCTGACCAGGCTCACCATGGCTGCCCTGACCCTCTCCGGATCGGCCACCTGCGAGCTTCTGCTCGACTCGCCCGTAGTCGGGTGCGGTGATCGGAACGGTGAGCACCTGGCGGGGGGAGAGGGTGGGGAGCATGTCGACCATGTCGGGGACGAGGTCGAGCGGGATGTCGCTGGTGACACTGTTCGCCAAGTGCGCCGACCATCGAGGGGATCGACGACACCAGTCCCGCAGGTCGAAGCGAGCGGACCACGCCTGCCGCCGGCGCAGCGCTTGCCTGTGCGGGGTGTCGACGAAGTCCGTCTCGTCGAGATTGCTCGAATCGAACACCACGGCGTGGTGCACCGGGATACCGAGCAGCGTCTGCACGCCATCCTTGACCATGGCGGCGCCGGGGTCGGCAGACCCTGGATAGAGACGGCGGTGACGGGTTGCCGAACCGGTAGAGGTCGGTCAGCGAACCATCGCCGGGGGAGTCGGTCCGTGGCTCTGGAAGGCGCGGGATCCCGGTGAGATTTGCGGGAAGGGCTACTGCGGCGACACGGTCATCCCCCGGGAAGACGGTGATGACCATTGCGTCACTCGGACCTCGGCTGGCGCCACTGGGTTCCGCTCCGCCCCGAGGAAGAGCACGGTGAGACGCTCGCCCGGCCGCCATCTCGCTGTGGCCATGGTGGCCCGTTACTTGCCGCCGGGTTGTTGGAAGACGGTGGTGACCACTTGGTGAGCCTGCGCTGCCTGAGCGCCGATCGAAGGATGCGGCAATACGACCATTGCCATCACCACCACACCGGCGAGTGCGAAGCCCGGGTGCCGATCCCCCGTCCACCTTGGTAGGCGTCGGCAGCAGCCCAGGCTCGGACCGCCAAGAAGACTCCGTTGACCACGAAGATCGTGGCGAGCGCTCCCGGACGCATCGCCACTTCGAGGATGTAGACGGGTCCCCGCCGATTGAGGAACCAGATGGCGCCGATCGTGGCCAACAAGGCAACTGCGGAGACGATCAGCAACGGCGCGGCCTGCCTCCTCCGGCCCTGGAACCATTGACCGGCACCGGGGATCACGGCAGAGGCTGCGAGCGGCCAGGGCGGGTCGGTGCTTCAGAGACGTTCCGAACGGGACAGGATCTGGCGTCGGGAGACGACTCTCAGACATGGCGCCGAGCTCCTCGCGGGCATGGTCGGGTGCGTTGTCGTGCTCTCGACGCGCCCGTCCGCCCGGTCGCCGATGCCGTCGGGAAGTCAACCACCCCGAAAGACGACGGTGGTTCGAGCTGGATCCGGTCCTGCATGCGGCCTACGACTCCGGAGTGCTCACGGTGACGATGCCGCTCCCGTCGGCTCTTGGCCCGCAGACCGCGCCGTATCCCTGTGGCCAACGGTGGGACAGCACCCACCGCCATTGAGACGAGTGGCAGCGAGCAAGCCGGCGACTCCGAAACGAACGACACCGCTTCGTGAGCCATCCGGTCAACGGATCACAAACGACTCGTACCCGGGCCATCTGAAAGGTCCGGGTACGTTTGTACGGGGGCTTCTTCTGACTACGACCGCCAAGGATCCGGGGTGTCGGGGTCGAGGTCGTAGCGGTCGATGGCGTCCCTGCACTACCTCGGGCCCGAAAGCGCCATCCCGGTGGAGTGCGGTGAGCACACCGAGCACAACATGTTCCCGGTCGGTCTCGAAGAGACGTCGCAGCGCCGCGCGGGTGTCGGAACGCCCGAACCCGTCGGTTCCCAGTGAAAGGTAGGGCCTGGGCACCCACCGGCTCATCTGGTCGGGGACCGCTCGCATGTTGTCGGTGACGGCGACGAAGGGGCCTGAGGTCTCCTCGAGCAAGCGGGTCACCAGCGGCACCTGCTGTTCCTCGCCAGGGTGGAGCCTGTTCCAGCGTTCGACGCTCATCGCCTCCTCGCGGAGCATCTTGAACGAGGTGGCCGACCACAACTCGACCCCCACCCCCCATTGCTCGGCCAATTCCACCTGGGCCTCGCGGGCCGCCTTCTGGGCGGTGCCCGAGAAGGCCAGTGTGGCGCGATGTGGAAGGTCGCCGTCGGGCGCCGGCGCCCACCGGTAGAGCCCCTGGATCACTCCCGTCCTCGACCCCTTCGGCCATCGGGGGCTGCACGTAGTTCTCGTTGTAGAGGGTCAGGTAGTAGAGGACATCCTCGGGGTCGTCGCCGTACATCCGGCGGAGCCCGTCCTTGATCACCACACCCATTTCGTAGGCGAATGCCGGGTCGTACGCCATCAGCGGCGGCACCGCCGAGACCAGCAGGTGACTGTGCCCGTCCTGGTGCTGCAGACCCTCGCCCTGGAGGGTGGTCCTCCCCGCCGTAGCGCCGAGGAGGAAGCCGCGCGCCCGGAGATCGGCCGCTGCCCAGATCAGGTCGCCCACCCGCTGGAACCCGAACATCGAGTAGAAGATGTAGAAGGGGACCACCGGGACGCCCCGCGTGGCGTATGAGCTCGCCGCCGCGGTGAAGCTGGCCATCGACCCGGCTTCGGTTATGCCTTCCTCGAGAATCTGACCAGCTTTGGCCTCCATGTACGAGAGCAGCATCTGGGCATCCACCGGCTCGTAAAGCTGGCCCTCTGAGGCGTAGATCTTCAACTCTCTGAACAGCGAGTCCATCCCGAAGGTGCGGGCCTCATCGGGGACGATGGGGATCACCCGCGGCCCGAACTGATCGCTCCTGGCGAGGCTGCGCAGCAGGCGGGTGAAGGCCATCGTGGTCGAAGCCTCGACCTTGCCGCTTCCGGCGAGCACCTCGGAGAAGGTGTCCTCCGATGGAAGCGTGAGCGGTGACCTGATCCGCACCACACGCGAGGGGAGCGACCCGTGGAGCGTCTTGCGCCGCTCCATCAGGTACTGATACTCGGGGGTGTCGGCGCCGGGCCGGAAGTAGGGAGGATCCTGATCGCCCGCCAGCGCCTCCTCGGGGATGTCCTCCTCGAGATTGAGCCTGGTGCGCAGGACCAGTAGCTGCTTGTTGGTCAGCTCCTTGATCTGATGGGTGGCGTTCCGGCCCTCGACGTCGGGGCCGAGCGTCCACCCCTTGATCGTCTTCGCCAGGATGACGGTGGGGGCGCCGGTCAGCTCGGTCGCCGCCCGGTAGGCGCTGTAGATCTTGCGGAAGTCGAGCCCACCGCGACGGAGCGCCCAGATCTGGTCGTCGGTCCAGTCCTCGACCAGCGCCCGCAACTCGGGTTCGGGTCCGAAGAAGTGCTCGCGGATGTAGGCACCGTCCTCCGCCCTGAGCCGCTGGTAGTCGCCGTCCAGCGTCTTGTTCATCTTGTTGACCAGGTGCCCCTCGGTGTCCCTGGCCAGCAGCTCGTCCCAACCGGTTCCCCAGATGACCTTGATCACGTTCCAGCCGGCGCCGCGGAAGATGGCCTCGAACTCCTGGATGATCTTGCCGTTGCCCCGGACGGGGCCGTCGAGCCGCTGCAGGTTGCAGTTGATCACCCAGGTGAGGTTGTCGAGCTTCTCCCGGGCGGCGAGCGTGATCGAACCCAGGGTCTCGGGCTCGTCCGTCTCGCCGTCGCCGATGAAGCACCAAACCCGCGACTCGGAGGTGTCGTCGAGCCCGCGGTTGTGGAGGTACTTGTTGAACCGGGCGTGGTAGATCGAGTTGATCGGCCCCAAACCCATCGACACCGTGGGGTACTCCCAGAAGGTGGGCATGAGCCGCGGGATGGGGATACGAGGAGAGGCCGCCGCCACCGACCTCGAACCGGAAGCGGTCGAGGTGCTCCTCGTCGAACCGCCGCTCCAGGAAGGCCCGGGCGTAGATGCCGGGGGCGGCGTGGCCCTGGATGTAGATGTGGTCCCCCGGGTTGCCGTCCTCCTTGCCCTTCCAGAAGTGGTTGAACCCGACCTCGTAGAGGGTGGCGGAGGAGGCGAAGGTCGACAGGTGGCCGCCGATTCCCTTCTCCAAGTGGTTGGCCTTGATCACCATCACCGCCGCGTTCCAGCGGATGAACCGCCGGATGCGGCGCTCGATGTGCTCATCGCCCGGATAGGGCGGCTCTTCCTCGGCCGGGATGGTGTTGACGTAGGGAGTGGTGACGGTGGCCGGTACCCCCAGCCCGGTCCCATGGGCACGCTCGAGCAGCTTCGCCAGCAGGAAACGCCCTCTGACCTGGCCCTCTTCAGCTACGACGCCGTCGAGCGAGTCGATCCACTCCTGGGTCTCGACCGGGTCGTTGTCGGGGAGTTGGTGGACGAACCCGTCGATGATGGTGCGGTTTCGGTCGCCGACGGTCATGGCTTCGAGCCTACCCGGGGTACCGACCAACGGGGAAGGGGCCCACGTCCGCCGCCGTGGGGTCTCCTCAGCGCCGGCCGTCAATGCTGCGTCAAGATCCGCCACCGGCACATCAACCTGGCGTCAGTCCCGGGCTTGATGTCCAAATTTGGTGATAGACCGCCCCATGCTCGGCTTCCTCAACGAACCGGCGGTGAACGTCCTGACGCTCAACATCGCACTCGAAGAGCGCGACACTTCTCCGTGATGTCTTCTTCCGTCTTCCGTCCTCCGTCTTCCGTCTAATGCCGCGCGGCAAGCTCCGGGTGTTCCTGGGCGCCGCTCCCGGGGTGGGCAAGACATACGCCATGCTCGAAGAAGGGCACCGGCTCGCCGTCGAGGGCATGGACGTGGTGGTCGGCCTGGTGGAGACGCACGGGAGGGTCGACACCGCGGCGCTGATCGAGGGTCTCGAGGTGGTCCCGCGGCGAATGGTCAACTACCGCGAGAACACCTTCGAAGAGATGGACGTCGATGCGGTGTTGCAACGCAGACCGGACATCGCCTTGATCGACGAGTTGGCTCACACGAATGTGCCCGGTTCTGGTCATGCAAAGAGATGGGAAGACGTCGAGGTCCTACTCACAGCTGGAATCGACGTAGTCACAACCCTGAACATCCAGCACCTGGAGTCGATGAACGACGTCGTGACCGCGATCACGGGTGTGGTGCAGCGGGAGACCATCCCCGACGAGGTGGTACGGCGCGCCAACGAGATCGAGATGGTGGACCTCACCCAGGAGGGGATTCGGGAGAGGATGGCGGCCGGGAAGATCTACCCCGCCGAGCGGATCGACGCCGCCCTGGCCAACTTCTTCCGTCCGGGGAACCTGGGGGCGCTTCGGGAGCTTGCGCTCTCGTGGACCGCCGACCGGGTGGACGAGGCGCTGGAGCGCTATCGGGAGACCCACGGGATCGACGCCTCCTGGGAGACCAAGGAGCGGGTGGTGGTTGCCATCGCCGGCCTCACCGGGGGAGATCACGTGGTCCGACGGGCTGCGCGCATGGCGATGCGGGCCCGCTCCGACTTGCTCGGGGTTCACGTGCGTGCCCAGGACGGGTTGGCCGTAGGCAGCCTGGCCGCCGATGAGCTGGCAAGCCAGCGTCGCCTTCTCACCGACCTCGGTGGCACATACCACGAGGTGGTCGGTGACGACGTCGGCGAGGCACTGGTCAGGTTCGCCAGAGCGGAGAACGCCACTCAGCTGGTGATGGGGGCATCGCGACGGACGCGGTGGGAGGAGCTGCTGCGAGGCTCGCCCATTCTCGAGGTGGTGAGGCGGTCAGGCCCCATCGATGTTCACGTCATCTCGCACCCCGGTGTGCCTGGCAGACGGCTGGCTACTCCCGAACTGCCGAGGTCGCCACTCCCGCGGCGCAGACGGATCGCCGGGTGGACGCTGGCCGTGGTCCTCCCGGTCCTTGCGACAGCCGCCCTGCTCCCGTTCAGCGATCAGACCGCGCTCGACACCGAGTTGCTCGTGCTTCTCTTGGTCACGGTGGCGGTCGCCGCCGTGGGTGGCATTCTCCCGGCGCTGGTCGCCTCCGTGATCGCATTCCTCCTGGCGAACTGGTTCTTCACCGCCCCGACCGGGACATTCACCATCGCCGAGCCTGCCAGCCTCTTTACATTGGTCGTCTTCCTGATCGTGGCGGGCGCCGTCGGCGGGCTGGTGGGTCTGGCTTCACGCCGGGCTGTCGAAGCAAGCAGGGCCCGCCGCGAGGCGGAGGCGCTGGCCACGCTCGCCGGCTCGATCACCCTCGACCGTGACGCGCTCAACGATCTCGTCCATCAGATCAGAGCCACATTCGATCTCGAGGCAGCGTCGGTGCTCCGACCCAACGACTCGGGGTGGGAGGTGGTGGCGAGCGCAGGGGAGCCGGTGCCTGTGACCCCCGAACTGGCAAGCGAGGTCCTCGAGTTGGCGACGGGCACCCGGCTCGCCCTGCTCGGGTCGAGGTTGGGATCTGACGATTGGAACGTGCTCCACGTCTTCACCGCCCAGCTCGCTGCCGTGCTCGAAGCGCGCAAGCTCCAGGTGGAGGCGGCGGCAGCGCAGTCGATGGCGGAGACGGACCGACTGCGAACAGCGCTGCTGAGTGCGGTCTCGCATGACCTGCGAACGCCATTGGCGGGGATCAAGGCGTCGGTGACCAGCTTGTTGGAGACAGACGTCGATTGGACCGAGGAAGAGGTGGACGGCTTCCTCGAGGCGATCCTCTCCGAGACCGAACGGCTCAACGACATGGTGGGCAAGCTGCTCGACGCCTCTCGCATCCAGACCGGCGCGGTACATGTGTTCTTCCAGGTAGTCGGTATCGACGAGGTGGTTGCCTCGGCGATCGCCGGGCGACCGGAGGTGGCATCCCGGGTCGTCATCGATGTACCCGAGTCGCTACCCAGCGTGCAGACCGACCCGGCGCTCCTCGAACGGGTCGTTGCCAACCTGGTGGAGAACGCCGTCAAATGGTCGACCGGAGGGCCAGCCCGTCCGAGTCACGGCGGGAGAGGTCGCGGGCCGGGTGGATCTACGCATCACCGATCGCGGCCCCGGCATCACGGAGACCGATAGGGAAAGGGTCTTCCAACCGTTTCAACGACTCGGCGACACCCCCGACGGCGCCGGCGTCGGGCTCGGGCTGGCGGTCGCCCACGGCCTGGTCGAGGCGATGGGGCACGAACTGATCGTCGAGGACACCCCAGGTGGCGGCACCACCATGGTTGTCGGGATCAAGGCGGTGCGATGAAGAAGTACTCAGTACTCAGACCTGGACGAGAGCCGGTGGACTGCCCCGTGATCCTGGTCGTAGACGATGAGCCGCAGATCGTGCGGGCGCTGCTGACAAACCTCAAGGCGCTCGGCTACGAGGTGGCCTCTGCGGCCAGTGGTGAGGAGGCGCTCATCGAGGCGGCCAACCACCGGCCCGATGCGATCATTCTCGACCTGGGGCTTCCCGGCATCGACGGGGTGGAGGTGATCCGAGGGCTGCGGGGGTGGACCAGCGTCCCCATCGTCGTCCTCTCGGTGCGCGATCGGGAGTGGGACAAGATCGCCGCCCTCGACGCCGGCGCCGACGACTACGTGACCAAGCCGTTCGGGATGGGTGAACTGTTGGCCCGGCTGCGGGCGGCGCTGCGTCGGGCGACGCCATCGGACGAGCCGGCCTCGGTGACCACCGCCGACTTCGTCATCGACCTGGCCGCCAAGCGGGTCCAGCGGGACGGGGATGAGGTGCGGCTGACGCCGACCGAGTGGGGCATCGTCGAGTTGCTCGCCCGCCACCCGGGGCGGCTGGTGACGCAGCGTCAGGTACTACACGACGTATGGGGACCCAGTTACGGCGAGGAGACCAACTACCTACGGGTTTACATGGCCCAGATCAGACGAAAGCTCGAGCCCGACCCCAGCCGGCCGCGGTACTTCGTGACCGAACCGGGCATGGGCTACCGCTTCGAACCGGAGGCCGGGAAGGTGAGGCAGTGATGAGACAGGACCGTGTCGACTGGCTGGCTGCTGCGGGGGGCGGGATCGCCGTCCTGCTGATCGCGATGGCGCTCGGGCCGTTCCGCGACTGGATGGGCAACACCAACGTGGCTCTGATCCTGTTGGCGGTCGTCGTTGCAGCCGCCGCAGCAGGCGGCCGCGTCGCCGGAGTGGTGACGGCTGTCGTCGCCGGTCTCTCGTTCAACTTCTTCCACACCCAGCCCTACCTGAGCCTCGACATCGATTCTCGTGAGGACATCATCACCACGCTGCTCTTGGTGCTGATCGGTCTGGTGGTTGGTGAGCTGGCGCAGTTCTTCGAGGGCGAGCGGCGCAAGGGGCAGGCCCACCACGACGAGCTCCAACGGCTCAACGACGTCTCCAAACTCTTGCTGGCCGGTGCTGGATCCCGGGACGTGGTCGAGGCGGTCCGCACCGCGCTCGTCGCCGAACTCGGGTTGCGCGACGCCCGCTTCGACCCCGGTGAGCCTGACGGCACCCGGCCGGTGCTGGGGATCGGCGGGATGCTCGGATCCTCGGGTGTCCTGGTGGCGCGGCGGACCGGTTTCGAGATCCCCGGCGGTGGGCTCGACCTCCCCGTCCAATACGAGGGCAGGTCGCTGGGTCGGTTCATCCTCGAACCGTCACCCGGGGGCACCATTGACTTCGACCGCCAGGTCACCGCCGTCCTGCTCGCCGGTCAGGCGGCGATGGCAATCACCAACGAAGGACGCTGAAGGCACGTCACAGTTCGGCGATTTCGCCCGCCTCGGGGGCTTCCGCCCGACGATCGCCGTTCCCCGCGTCTAGGTGCCACGGAACGCTCGAGACGGACACGCCCTGCTCGAAGAGCAGTGTCGCCTTTATGGCGAACGCCGTCTGGTTGTGGAGGAACTGGGAGAGCCAGCCGGGGACGATGAACTCGGGTATGACGACGTTGATCAGCGTCTCTGGGCCGACGGCACGCCTAAGGCGGCGGATGTAGCGCAGGATCGGCCTGACTATGCCCCTGTACGGGCTCTCCACCACCTCGAGGCTGCCGAGATCGAAGTCCCACTTGCGCAGCACCCGGTCGCGCTGCTCCTCGTCGATGTCGAGGTGGACGGCTCGCACATTCGTGTTGGCGAGAAGTTGGGAGTAGCCGATCGCCAGTCGGGCCGGTTGGGTGACCTCGCTTATGAGGATCACCGCTTCCTGCCGCTCGAGTGTCGGCGACAGAACCAATGTGCGCTCGATCGGCCGCCTCTGCTGGGTCAGGTCGGTGACCACCACGCCCCGCTCGAAGAGGAGAAGCAGCTTGACCACGAGCGAGTGGGGGCTCGCCAGCACCGACCAGATGCTCCTACTCCTGATCAGTTCGGGGACGATGACCGTGGTGAAGGCACTCGGGGTGGCTCTGCCGTTCCGCCCTGATGAGGTTGCGAAGCGTTCGGTAGGTGCGGCCATTGTCCGGCTCGACAAGGGTCAGCGGCAGGCCGGGGAAGAGATGGCTCCAGGTCTCGATCAGCTCCTCATCCCGAGACTCGCGGATGTGGACCGCGCTCACCGTCTCGGCGCCGATCAGTTCGGCGTAGGCCACGGCGCGTCTGGTCGCCTCACCAAGACGGGAGACGAGCACAATCGCCCGGTTCCGGCCGGGGAAGGGGGGCGCAGTGGGCACGTGGCCGAGCTGGTCGGCCACATTGAGGTAATGGCGGCGGATCGATGCCATCAGCATTACGAGAAGCGGGATGGCAACGAGCACGATCCAGGCGCCACCGGAGAACTTAACCGAAGCGGTGACCACCAGCACTACCCCGGTGGTGACGGCACCGACGGCGTTTATCACGACTGAACGGCGCCATCCCGACTCGCGGATGCGCAACCAGTGACGAACCATCCCCGCCTGGCTCAACGTGAAGCTGATGAAGACGCCGATCACGTACAGCTGGATGAGCCGGGTCACCTCGGCGTCGAACACGATGATCAGTAGCGATGCGATGGCGGCTAGCGGCAATCACGCCATTTGAGAAGACGAGACGGTCGCCCAGGTTCCGGAACTGGCGCGGCATGAGCTTGTGCCGCGCCAGGATCGACGAGAGGCGCGGGAAATCCTGGTAGGCGGTGTTCGCCGCCAGGATCAGGATCCCGGCGGTGACCACCTGAAGGATCCAGAACCCGAGCCCGTCGTTGAAGGCGGCCCGACCGATCTGAGACAGGACCGTGCCGAACTCGTCAACGGTCTCCTCGGTTATGCGTACATCGAAGAGCCGCGCCAAGGTGCTGATCCCGAGGAACATCGTGATCGAGATGGCACCCATGACCGCCAAAGTGGCTGCCGCGTTGTGCGCTCTAGGCTCGCGGAACGCCGGCACCCCGTTGGCGATCGCCTCCACCCCGGTGAGCGCGGTCGAACCCGAGGCAAACGCGCGGAGGATCAGGAACAAGCTGACCGCGGCCACCTCGGGCACTACATCGGTCCCAGCCGAGATCGCCTGGGGGCACTCCCCGTCGATGCACTCGACGAACCCGGTGACCAGCATCACGAACACGGTGACGACGAAGGCGTAGGTCGGGATGGCGAACACCGTGCTCGACTCCTTCACGCCGCGGAGGTTGGCCAGGGTGAGCAGGATGACCAGCCCCACCGCGATCTCGACCCTCCAGTCGCTGATTACTGGGAACGCCGAGGTGATGGCGGCCACGCCGGCGGCGACCGATACCGAGACGGTGAGCGTGTAATCGGTCAGCAATGCTGCCGCCGCCACCATCGCCGGCTGCAGCCCGAGATTCTCGTGGGCGACGATGAAGGCTCCGCCGCCGTCCGGGTAGGCGCGGATCGTCTGGCGGTAGGAGATGATCACGATGAGGAGGAGGAGGGCGATGGCCACGGAGACCGGGGTGAGATAGGCGAAGGCGGCCGCTCCGGCCAGGGCGAGGACGAGCATCGACTCCTCGGTGGCATAGGCCACCGAGGAGAGGGGGTCAGAGGCGAATACGGGAAGCGCCAGCGTCTTGGGGAGGAGCTGCTCGTGGAGCTCGTCCGACGCAAGCGGCCGACCAATCACCGACCTCTTGAAGATCGCCCAGCGAACCAAGAACTACCTGGATCCTGCGGGGGCTGCGGCGCTGACCGGTTCCCCGGTACTTCCGGAAGCCGGCTGGGGACTCATCGGTGTCTATGTAGGGCGGGAACGACTCCCAGCCGCGGTCCATTGATGCGATCTTGACGCCGGCAGAGCTGATATTGACGTCCTGTTTACGCGGATGGCCCGGGAAGAGGGTCACGCTCGCAGGTCGCGGGCCTGCACTCCGGAATTCGATCCCGCGAGTAGCGTCACCGGCAGTGTCGGCCACCTCGATCCCAGCACAGACGCTCGCTCTGGGCGACCTGGCGCCGGCGGTGGATGCGCAGCTGCACAGCCTGGGAGGAAGCCGGGTTCGGCCGTCGGCTCTGGGCGAAGGACCCGACGTTGTGGTCGCCCGAGCCCTTCCCCCCCGAGCTCACCGACCGGCTCGGATGGCTCGATCTGGCAACCGCCGAGCCCTGATCCGACCCTGACCCGACTGGCGGACCGGGCGCCGCCGAGGGCGTGCGCCATGTGGTGCTGTTGGGGATGGGTGGCTCCAGCCTGGCACCCGAGGTGTTCTCGCAAGGTGATCGGCAGCGGGCCGGGGATGCCTTCGCTATTGGTCCTCGACTCGACCCACCCGGGGGCGGTGCGCTCCGTCCTCGACGCCATCGACCCCGCTCGCACCTGGTTCCTCGTGTCGTCGAAGTCGGGGACCACGCTCGAGACCCTTTCGCTTCTTCCACTTCTTCTGGGACGTCGTGTCCCGGGTGATCGGCCGAACCTGGATCGCAGTTCGTGGCGGTCACCGACCCAGGCACGCCGTTGCAGCGCATGGCGGAAGAACCGTGGATTCGCCGCGGCGGTGCCGACGCCGACCGACGTAGGCGGTCGCTACTCGGCGCTCACTCCATTCGGGTTGCTCCCCGCGGCGCTGATCGGCGCGGAGGCAGACCGGATTCGTGCGTCGGCGGCTGCAATGGCAGACGCCGCAGGGCCGGAGGTGCACGCTGCCGAGAACCCGGCGCTGGTCCTCGGGGCGGTGATCGGGGTCGGCGCCCTCAGGCGGCAGGGACAAACTCACATTCGTGGTCTCGCCCGAGTTGGATGCTTTCCCCGTCTGGCTGGAGCAGTTGGTTGCGGAGAGCACCGGCAAGAAGCAAAAGGGGATCGTGCCCGTAGCCGGGGAGGATCTCGGTGACCCGACGTCTACGGCGACGACCGGTTCTTCGTCCACATCACGCTCGGCAAGACGACGACGACGGGCGGTGTCGAGTTGCTCGAGTCGGCCGGGCACCCGGTGGTGAGGATCCATCTCGACGAGACCACCGATCTCGGCGCCGAGATGTTGCGGGCGGAGATCGCGGTCGCCGCCGCCGGTTCGATACTCGGGATCCACCCCTTCGACCAGCCGGACGTCCAGTTGGCCAAGGACCTGGCGAAGAGGGCCATGGCGGGCGAGCTTCCCGCAGGGGATGTGCCGACGGTCGACCCGGCGGATCGTGCCTCGCTGGGGGAGTTGGACCGGCTCGATCGCTGCCGGCGACTACGTCGCCCTTCAGGCGTTCCTGGCGCCGAGCGATCGAGTTCGAAGATCGTCTGCAGCATCTCCGTCTTCTGCTGCGTGATCGACATCGCGTCGCCACCACGGTTGGCTGGGGACCGCGTTTTCTCCATTCGACCGGTCAGCTCCACAAGGGCGGTCCAGCCTCGGTGGTGGCCATGCAGCTGACCGATGCCCCCAGCGAGGATCTCGAGGTACCGGACCTCGGCTTCAGCTTCGGCCGCCTCCTCGCCGCTCAAGCCGACGGCGATCTGGCGGCGCTGGTGGACCGCGACCGCCGAGTGATCAGAGTGGTCTTGGGAGACGACCCTGTCGGGGCGCTCGCCCGCCTTGCGGAGACCATCGATGGGTGAGATCCGCACCCTCTTCTTCGACATCGGCGGGGTGCTCCTCACCAATGGCTGGGACCGTCACCATCGCCGCCGTGTGATCGAGGAGTTCGACCTCGACTGGGATGAGTTCGAGGACCGCCACGTCTTCGTGGCCCACGAGTTCGAGGCGGGCGGCATCACGCTCGACAGCTATCTCGATCGGACTGTGTTCTACCGAACCCGTTCCTTTACCGAGAGAGCAGTTCGTCGACGCCATCCTCGACGAGTCCCAGGAACTTCCGGGAACGAGGGCGGTCCTTGAAGGACTCCGAGCTTCGCGCCGCTATCTCCTGGCCACGCTCAACAATGAGTCGCGCGAGCTCAATCGTCACCGTGTCGAGAGGTTTGGCCTCCGACGATCTGTTCGACGTCTTCTTCACCTCGTCTTTCCTGGGGAAGAGCAAGCCGGACCCGGCGATATTCCACACCGCACTCGAGATCACGCAGACGGCGCCGATCGACGCTCTCTTTGTGGACGACCGGGCGATCAACGTCGAGGCGGCGGCCGATCTCGGACTCAATGTGATCCGGTTCGAGTCACCCGAGCAGCTGCGCGCCGCAGTGGAGAGCCTGGGTCTGGAGGTGCTCGCCGATGACCAGACGTCTCGAAATGGAAAAGGTGGAGCCGCATCTCTTCGTCGTCTTCGGGGCGACCGGCGATCTCTCCAGACGCAAGCTGCTCCCCGCCTTCCACCGTCTGATGAAGGACAGGCTCGGCGAAAGCGTCGTGCTTGGGCGTGGCCGGGTCGGAGTTGACCGACGAGGAGTTCCGGGCCAGGTCGATCAAGGCGCTGGTCGAGGCCGGGGTTCGCAGACGAGGACGCCACGCGATGGTGCGGCCGGGCGCTGCATTACCAGCCGATCGGCGAGGGGTTCGACGCTCTGGTCGAGCGGATCGAGCGAATCGAGAAGGACGAGTCGCTCCCCGGCAACCGGGTCTTCTATCTCGCCCTGCCGCCCGAGGCGTTCGACGAGACGGTGACACAGCTCGGCGAGTCCGGACTGAGCAGAGCTCCGGGTTGGGCACGAATCGTCGTCGAGAAGCCGTTCGGGGAGGACCTCGCATCGAGTCGAAAGCCACGGGGACGCTGGCACGGTGGTTCGACGAGTCGCAGATCTTCCGCATCGATCACTACCTGGGCAAGGAGACGGTGCAGAACCTGTTGGTCTTCCGCTTCGCCAACCTCCTCTTCGAGAGCTCATGGCACCGCGACCGGATAGCTGCAGTCCAGGTGACGGTGGCCGAGGACGGCGGGGTCGGCACCCGGGGCCGCTACTACGACAAGTCCGGTGCGGTGCGCGACATCCTGCAGAACCACCTCACCCAGTTGCTCGCCCTGATTCGCTGTCGGAGACGACAGGGCCGGGGATGGCGTGTGCGAGTTGTCGGAGGATGACGCCGATCTCACCACCAACGCCGGCACCGGCTCGCCGGCGATCGGCGCGCGGATCATTGTCACGGGCCGGGTGCTCGAGGAGGGTCGCGTCCTGTCCCGGCACGCTCATCGAGGTCTGGCAGGCGAACGCCGGGTCGTTACGCGCACTGGCGGGAGGTGGACTTCCCGGCACCGCTCGACCCGAACTTCCTCGGTGCGGGCCAGGTCATGACCGACGCCGACGGCGTATACCGCTTCATCACCGTTCGAACCCGGCCCTTACCCGTGGGGCAACCACCCCAACGCCTGGCGCCCGGCGCACATCCACTTCTCGCTGCTGGGCACTTCGTGGGGGAGCCGGCTGGTGACGCAGATGTACTTCGAGGCGACCCTCTGCTTCCGCTCGACCCGATCTTCAACGCGGTCCCGGCGCATCCCGCAGGCCGCCTGGTGGCCACCTACGACCACGACGTGACCGAGCGAGAACTGGGCCATCGGATGGCGCTGGGACATCGTTGCTGCCCGGTGCCGATCGGCCCCGCTCGACTGGAGGGGGCGGCTCGGCCAGACACCGTCGCAGACCGCTCGGGCCGTACTTCTCGCTGCGACTGCGCGCAGGCGAGAACGTCCTGGCCGCTCAGGCGTCCCCGGGTTACGGATACCGATCGCCGGGACGGTGCTCGACGGCGACCGGCGGCCGATCGAGGACGCCCTGATCGAGGTCTGGCAGGCGAACTCCGCCGGGCGCTACCGCCATCCGCTCGACGACCGGACCGAGCTCGACCGCCGCACGACGGCTTCACCGGCTTCGGGCAGCGCGCGTGACCGACTTCGAGTCCGGCGACTATCTGCGTTCGAGACGGTCAAGCCGGGCCCGGTGCCCGACCCCGACGGGGGCCTGCAGGCGCCGCATCTCAACCTCGTGATCCAGGCGCGCGGCATGCTCAACCCGTCGTTCACCCGCGGTCTACTTCGGCGACGAGACGAAGCCAACGCGGGCGACCCTGGTGCTCGCGCAGGTGCCGGCCGAGGGGCGCCAACGACGCTGTCGCGCAGCCGCCGGCACAGCCCGGCGATCGTGAGCCTACCGCTTCGACATCCGCTACCAGGGCGAGCGACGAGACCGTGTTCTTGGACTTCTAGACGTGGCGGAGACTACCGTCCCTGCGCGACGCGATCGCGGGCGCGGTGCGCGACGGTCACACCGTCGCTCTCGAAGGCTTCACGCATCTCATCCCGTTCGCGGCGGCGCACGAGATCATCCGTCAGGAGCGGCGCGACCTGACGCTGGTGCGGATGACGCCCGATCTCATCTACGACCAGATGATCGGCATGGGCATGCGCGGTCGCAGCTGGTCTTCTCCGGGGCGGCAACCCCGGCGTCGGTTCGCTGCACCGTTTCCGTGACGCGGTCGAGCGCGGGTGGCCCGCGCCCGCTGGAGACTCGAGGAGCACAGCCACGCCGCGATGGCGGCTGCGTGGGCGGCCGGCGCGGCGGGGCTGCCCTTCGCCGTCTGCGCGGTTACCGCGGCACGAGCCGTTGCCGACGGTGAACCCACACATCCCGACGGTCGCGTGCCCGTTCACCGGCGAGGAGTGGCGGCGGTGCCGGCGCTGCGGCCCGATGTCGCGATCGTCCACGCGCAGCGCGCCGATCGGCGCGGCAACGTGCTGGTCGAGGGGATCGTCGGCGTGCAGAAGGAGGTCGTGCTCGCGGCACCCACGGCGGTCGTCACGTGGAGGAGGTAGTCGACGACCTGCGCGCGCCGAGCCTGAACTCCGCGTCGCTCCCACCTGGACGATCGACGCGATCGCAGTGGTGCCGGGCGGGGCCGCCCCTCGTACGCCCACGGCTACTACGGGCGCGACAACGCGTTCTACCTGGCGTGGGACGCCATCTCGCGCGACCGGGACAGGTTCCGCGGCTGGATGGCGGAGCACGTCGAGGCAGGCCGCGAGGCGCGGGCATGAGCGAGCCGCCGCCGACGAGATGATGACCATCGCCGCGGCCGCGGCTCTGCAGAACGACGACGTCTGCTTCGTCGGGATCGGCGCACCGTCGGCCGCGTGCAACCTGGCGCGACTGACCCACGCTCCCCGGACATCACGCTGATCTACGAGTCGGGCACGATGGCGACCGACCCGAGGTGCTGCCGCTGTCGATCGGCGATGGTGAGCTGGCGAGACCGCGCTGACCACGGTGTCCGTCCCGAGATGTTCGCGCTACTGGCTGCAGGGCAGGCCGCATCTCGGTGGGCTTTCTGGGGGCGGCGCAGCTGGACCGATTCGGCAACATCAACACGACCGTGATCGGCGACTACCACGAGCCGAAGGTGCGGCTCCCGGGCGGCGGCGGCGCACCGGAGATCGCTACCTCGTGCCGCCAGACGTTCGTCATGATGCGCCCACGGCCAAGCGCTTCGTCGAACGTGTCGACTTCGTCACCTCCTTCGGGTTCGGTCCCACCGGGGTGGAGCGGACGGCACTCGGGGTGCCGACGCGTGGCCTGACCCTCGTCATCACCGACCTCTGCACTCTGACGCCCGACGCGGGAAAGCAACGAACTCGTGGTCAGCGCACTCCACCCGGGCGTGGGCCGGAGCGACGTAGAGGCGGCGACGGGATGGGATGTGCGCTTCACCGCCGATCTCGGTGAAACCGAGGCACCAACGAACGAGGAACTGAGTGTGCTCCGCCTGTTGCACGAGAGGACCGAACAAGCGCACCGGGGCGGCCCCGGATGAGCGGCT
>CAWGRK010000014.1:0-104581 GCA_963824995.1 uncultured Actinomycetes bacterium
GTGGACTCGTGCCTTCGACGGAGGAGGGGCCAACACCGCCGATGAGCCCTACTCGCTGGCAGTTAGCCTCGATGGGACCCGGGTTGCCGCCGTGGGTTCCAGTGGTCTCCAGTTCTTCGCTGTCATCTACGACTCGCAGGGCAACGAGGTGGGTCGAAACATCCAACCCGCGCTCGGCACCGCCTGGGATGCGGATTTCGGACCAGGGAACGTCCTTTATGCCACGGCGAGCCGGTGGACGATTGAGACCTCGAATCAACTGGCGGTGGTCAAGCTCAATTCCAGCGCGAACCTCCTCTGGAATCGGTTCTTCTCGCAAGGTGTCTTCGGGTACCGAGTGGCGGTCGACTCTGCGGGTGACGTCATCGTCGCCGGTGTCGAGTCCCCCATTGAGACGTTCTTCTTGGATTGGGTGACGCTCAAGCTCGCCCCGGACGGAACGTTGCGTTGGTCGCAGTTCTACAGCGGGGAACCGTTCACCCACGACGAGCGCCCCTGGGCCCTCGATCTCGACTCGGCGGGCGGGATATATGTCACCGGGGACGGCGGCCCGTTTCTACGCCAAGGGGGAACCGACTACCTGCAGTTGGTGACGGTGAAATACACGCCAGCGGGTTCGGTGGAGTGGGTTGCCCTCAGCGGCAACGGACGCGGCATCTCGGTTCGGGTCGCCAACGCCGGGGACGCCGTTTTCGTGCAGAGCCTCTACGAAATGCTCACCCTGCGGTTGTCGAACACCGACACGCCGCCGCCGCCACCACCGCTGATCGCCCCAAGCGCGCTTCGGGTGACCGGTACCACTCGAACCGAGGTGCGTCTGGCGTGGACCAACCAAGATCCCGACCAGACCGCGGTGGGAGTGGAGCGTTGCCGCGGCGCCGGCTGCACCAACTTCGCCGAGATCGCCCGGGTAAGCGGCACGGCAACGAGCTACCGGGACGGGGGTCGTAGTCCAAACACCACCTACCGCTACAGGGTGCGTGGCTTCGACTCCGACCAGTCCTCCCCGTACTCGAACATCGTCAACGCCAGAACGAGACGCTGAATACGGCTTGGGCGGGCCGTTCGCTCTGCTGGATATCGGGGGTCTCGCTGGCGTAGCGCTCATCGAAGAGGATAGCCGTCATCCCCCGGCCATCGCCCCCAGGATGAGGAACAACTCGGAACCGTTCGCTACCTCGTCGGGCAACGGGATGTCGGGGGGTTCGTGCGATAGATCTTGCTCGCATGCGTAGAACCTGACGAAGGGACGGCGCTCATGGGTGACGTGATCGCGGATCGTCCCGCGTAGCACCGGATATGTGGCCTCGAGAGAATCGAGGACAGAGCACTGAGTGACCGGGCCCTCGACCGCGAGCTCGACGTCTCCGTTGACACGGGCCAGGGTGCGCAGATGGGCGGGGAGCCTGACCCGGATCATGGCAGTGTCTGGACCTCGACCGAGAGAACCGCAGGGAAATCCCGCACGATTGGCGCCCAGCTGTCTCCGGCGTCGGCCGAGGCATACACCTGGCCGCCGGTGGTTCCGAAGTACACCCCACAAGGGTCGAGGCTGTCGACCGCCATGGCATCGCGCAGCACGTTGACGTAGCAATTGCTCTGGGGCAGACCGTCGGTGAGCGGCTCCCATTCATTCCCTCCGCTCCGGCTCCGGTAGACCCGCAGCTTCCCCTCAGGAGGGAAGTGTTCAGAGTCGCTCTTGATGGGGACTACGTAGATGGTTTCGGGCTCGTGAGCGTGGACGTCGATGGGAAACCCGAAGTCGCTGGGAAGGTTGCCACTCACCTCGACCCACGTTTCGCCGGCATTGTCGCTGCGCATCACATCCCAGTGCTTCTGCATGAACAGCACCTCTGGGCGCGACGGGTGCATCGCGACGCGGTGCACACAGTGGCCCGTCTCAGCGTCAGGGTCGGGGATGCCCTCCGAGATGAGCCCCTTGTTGATCGCTCGCCATGTGGCGCCGGCATCGTCGCTGCGGAAAGCACCGGCCGCCGAGATGGCGACGAAGATGCGGTCGGGATTTTCGGGGTCGAGGAGGATGGTGTGCAGACACATCCCTCCGGCTCCCGGCGACCATGTCGGCCCAGATCCGTGACCGCGTAGCCCGGCAAGCTCCTCCCAGGTAATCCCCCCGTCGGTGGTGCGGAACAGGGCGGCGTCCTCCACTCCGGCATAGACGGTGTCGGGGTCTGTGAGTGACGGTTCGAGATGCCAAACCCGTGCAAACTCCCAAGGATGAGGTGTTCCGTCGTACCACTGGTGGGTTCCGGGTACACCGTCGTAAACGAATTCGTTGCCCACCGGCTCCCAGCTAGCTCCGCCGTCGTCGGACCGGTGGATCACCTGCCCGAACCAGCTGCTTGCCTGCGAAGCGAAGAGCCGCTGCGGGTCGGCCGGAGACCCTTTCATGTGGTAGATCTCCCAGCCCCCGAAGAGGGGACCGCTGACATCCCACTCCTCTCGACTCCCGTCCGAAGTCAGGACGAAACCGCCTTTCCGCGTGCCTACCAGCACTCGCACCTTGCTCACGACACCACTCTCCTCTTTGGGGCCATCAGCGTATGACCGTCGTACGCCAGGATTCTCATCGCGGCGGCTCCCGGGTAACGGTGCTCTGAAGCGTGAGACCACGTCGTTCCATACCCGGGGCGAAGTGCCGCGAAAGATCGGGCTTCCTGCGTCCTCCACTGTGAGGTAGTGTGAGAATTCACACCTTTGAACGTAGAGGAGGCGGGCGGGTGGGAGCGGGTGTCGGGCTGATCACGCTTTCGTGGACCGCATGACCGAGGAAGCGGCTCTCCTCGTCATCGAGGGCGTGTCCAAGCGCTTCGGTGCGACGCAAGCGCTCTCCGATGTGGACCTCACGCTCCGTTCCGGTGAGATCCACGCCCTGGTCGGCGAGAACGGGGCGGGCAAGTCCACCTTGATCAAGTTGATGACCGGGATCTACGCGGCCGACGAAGGCGCCATGACCCTGGACGGTCAACCGTTCGCTCCTCGGAATGCAGCCGAGGCACAACAGCTCGGTGTCGCCGCCATCTACCAGGAACCGTCGATCTTTCCCGACCTGAGTGTGGCGGAGAACATATTCATCGGTCACCGGGACAGGGGACTCCTGGTCAACCGGCAGGCGATGGCACGGGATGCATCCCAGATCCTGGCCACTCTCGACTTCCATATCGATCCCCGTCTGCCGGCGGCCGGTCTGACCGTCGCCGGGCAGCAGGCCGTCGAGATCGCCAAGGCGATATCGCTCGACACCCGGGTCCTGATCATGGACGAGCCGACGGCGGCCCTGTCCGCTCACGAGGTGGATCGGCTGTTCCGCCAGGTGCGGCAACTCAAGGCATCCGGCGCCGCCATCCTCTTCATCAGCCACCGCCTCGAGGAGATCTTTGCGATCTCGGATCGCATCTCGGTGTTCCGCGATGGGCGGCACATCTCGACCCGTGTCGCCGCCGAGGTGACGGAGGACTCTCTGGTCAGGGAAATGGTCGGCCGAGACCCTGCCGACTTCTTCGCCCGGACGGAGCATCACGAGGGAGATCCGGTACTCAAGGTGAGCGGTCTGGGCCGCGCCGGCGCCTTCGCAGACATCAGCTTCGAGTTGCGCCGAGGTGAGGTGCTCGGGTTTGCCGGTCTGGTCGGCGCCGGCCGGACCGACGTCGGCCTTGCTCTCTTTGGTATCGCACCCGCCGACACCGGGTCGATAGAGCTCGACGGCCGTCAACTGACCATCTCCTCTCCCGGCGATGCACTGAGACATGGCATTGCCTACCTGTCGGAGGACCGGAGGCGCTCGGGCCTCTCTCTCCCCCAATCGGTGACCGCCAACATCACCCTGGCGACGCTGAAGCGCTATACGGCGCGATTCGGTCTCCTCGACGCAGCGCGAGAACGCTCCGATGCCGAGTCCTTCAGGCAGCGCCTCGGGATCAAGACACCGAGCTTGAAGACACCGGTGGGGCAGTTGTCCGGTGGCAATCAGCAGAAGACGATGCTCGCCAAGTGGCTGAATGCAGAGCCACGGATCCTGGTTCTCGACGAGCCCACCAGAGGAATCGACGTGGGGGCCAAGGCGGACGTGCACCGCTTCATCGACGAGTTGGCGCGTTCCGGACTGGGCATCATCTTGATCTCATCGGATCTGCCGGAAGTCCTGGCGATGAGCGACCGCGTGGCGGTGATGCGGGAAGGGCTGCTCAGAGCGATCTTCCCCGGTGCAAGAGCCACCCAGGAAGAGGTGATGGCGCTGGCGGTGGGCGCCGAATGACCACCACGGATGCGAGCGTTGCGATCGCGTCCGAGGCGATTTCCGCAGCCCGATCGGATCAAAGAGATATCGCTTCTGGGGATGATCGCATTCTCGATGATCGTCTTCAGCTTCTTCATCGATGACTATCCGGGGGCGCGGTTCTTCGATCGGCTCACCACCAGTGTGGTCATCGTGGCGATCCTGGCAGTCGGCCAGTCGATCGTGATCATCACCCGCAATGTCGACCTGTCGGTCGGATCCATCGTCGGATTCACCGCCTATCTGACCGGCGACTTCCTTGCGACCTTTGGCTCAGCTGGACCGATCGCGGCAATCGGAATTGCGATCGTGGCGGGTGCCGTACTCGGCTCGATCAACGGCGCGCTCGTTGCCTTCGGTGGCGTCCCGGCCATAATCGCCACGCTGGGGACGCTGGCTGTATTTCGCACCGCAATGGGGCTGTATGCGGGCGGAATCGACATCACAGTCGATCGGTTGCCCGATTGGGTTCTCGAATTCAACCAGCGTTCTGTGCTCACCCTTGGTGGGTTCGACCTCACCCTGATATTCGTGATCACGATCGCCGTCGTTGCGTTCTTCCAATGGTTCCTTGCACGAGTAAGGGGTGGTCGAAGGCTCTACGCAATTGGATCCAACCCTGATGCCGCCAGCCAAGCGGGGCTTCCAGCCGCCCGGATGATCTTCCTCGCCTTTCTCATCTCGGGTGCCCTCGCCGGGCTCGCCGGCTTCATGTATCTGACCCGGGTCGGCACCATCAGCGCCGCCGCCGGGGCCGGACTGGAACTGCGATCGGTTGCCGCCGCCGTCGTGGGCGGGGTCAGCATCCTCGGGGGCTCGGGGACCGTGCTGGGCGCTTTCCTAGGCGCAGTGCTCCTCGACGAATTGCGGCTGAGCCTGATCAGGTTGCCGGCTATCAGCGAGTTCTGGATCGAGGCTGCTCTCGGAGCCTTGATCCTGGTAGCGGTCGTACTCGATGCGACCCTGAGGAAGCGGCTCAATTCTCGCTGGGCGGCTGAAGTCCGGAGATCGATCGGCGAGCCGGCGCCCGCCACTCAGGGCATCCCTCAAGGCGGGTCGGCCGATGCGTGAGTGGGCCCGAAACCATCGATGGGAGGTCGTCCTTCTCGGGCTGTTGATTGCTACGACCGCGATCAACATCGCCATTACGCCGGTCTACCTCGGCGTAGGCAACTTCATCAATCTGTTCGGGCTCTCCGTCGAGAAGATCATCGTCGCAGTCGTGATGGCCTTCGTCATCATCAACGGGGAGATCGACCTGTCGGTCGCTTCCGTGATGGGTTTCTCAGCCGCGGTGATGGCTGCCCTGTACGTGGGGGGCGACGTACCGTTCTTGGCCGCTGTCGCCATCGCGATAGCGGCAGGAGCCACAGCGGGGCTGCTTCAAGGACTAGTCATCATCCGGTTCGGCTTGCCCTCGCTCGTGGTCACATTGGCCGGTTTGATCGGCTTCCGCGGAGCGGCGCGGGTCTTGTTGGAGGACACGTCGGTGGGCGACTTCCCGGAATGGTTCGACCAACTAGGTCAGCAACCGTTGCTCGGTCCGCTCCCGCTCGCCGTGGTGATCTTCATCGTCGAGTTGACAATCGCCTGGATCATCCTCGAGCGCGGGTCATTTGGTCGCAAGGTGTATGCGATCGGCAACAGTGCCGAGGTCGCCCGTTTTGCCGGGATCGGAGTGACTGGGGTGAAGCTGAAGATCTTTGTGACCTCCGGCTTGGTGGCGGGTCTGGCCGGTGTGTTGTTCGCCGCCCGTGTGGGATCGGTGCGCGGCGATCTGGGCCAGTTCTTCGAGCTGGACATCATCACGATCGTTCTTCTCGGCGGGGTGAGCATCTTCGGAGGTTCAGGGTCGATGCTGGGGGTGGCCTTGGCCATCTTCACGGTCCTCAACATTCGCAACGGGATGGGTCTGACCAACGTGGACGGCCTCATCCAGACCGGGGTCGTTGGGCTCCTGCTCATTGGCTCCGTCCTGATTCCGAATCTCGTCCAGAAGGCACGCCAGCGGCGTTCGGCACCAGCGATCGCCCATGCCCCACCCTGACGTAGGAGCGAAACGGAGGTCCATCGGAGTCATCTACGAGCGTTTGTTAAGAGACCGACCAATAGAAGGAGACATCGTGACAGCGATTAGACGACGCATCCCCGCCGTCGCCCTGGTGGCGCTGGCCATGGTCGTGGCGGCATGTGGCGGTGGTGCAGCCGACACGACCGTCGGAGCGGACACCACGACGGCTGCTGCGGACACCACGGCTGCCGCCGACACCACTGCAGCGGCGGACACCACCGCAGCAGCGGACACCACGGCGGCGGCCGAGACAACGGTTGCGGCCGATACCACGGTCGCAGCAGAGGGACCGGTGACCATCAGCGCCGCCGATTCCATCACCGGGGCGTTCGTGGGAAAGTGCACCACCAATCCTGTGTTCCCGCAGGCGAACGATGGCGCGGTGGAAGCAGCTGGAGAACTCGGCTCCGAACCCACCGAATTGCTCGGCCCGGCTGACTGTGCCGACACCACGGCAGGCATCGACATAGTCACCAACGCGGTCACGCAAGAGGTCGACGTCATCATGGTCTCGAACAACGCCGGTGATCAGCTGGGCCCGGCCGCGGCGGCTGCCCAAGAGGCTGGCATCCCGGTCGTGACCTGGGACTCTCCGATCCCATCGGCCGAGGGCGAGTCGGTGTACATCGCACCGGCAGACCTGAGCGGTGCCGGCCAGGTGATGGCGGAGATGGCTCGGAGCATCCTCGGTGAGGAGGGGGGCCAGATGGCCATTCTCTCCGCGACGCCCGAAGCAGCGAACCAGAACATCTGGATCGCGGCATTGGAAGACCTGCTGGCGACCCCGGAGTACGAGAACATCGAACTGGTCGACACTGTCTACGGGAACGACGTCGCCCAGGACAGCCAGGATCGGGCAGAGGAGCTGCTCGAGAATCCCGACCTGGACCTGATCATGGCCCCGACCACCGTCGGCATCGTGGCGGCCGCTCAGGTCGTGACGCAAGCCGATGAGTGCGATCGGGTCAAGGTCTCAGGCTTGGGAGTCTCGACGGAGATGCGTGATTACACGCTCAGCGGGTGCGCCCCTGAATTCGCCCTGTGGAGCTTCCCCGACCTCGGCTATCTGTCCTATTACGTCGGCTACGGCCTCGCCACCGGTCAGATCGAGGCCGAGGCAGGGCAACAGTTCGAGGCAGGTCGCCTGGGTGAGTACACGATCGAAGAAGATCCTGGTCGCGAAGCTGGCCTCCGTGTCCTGTTGGGACCGATCAAGAAGTTCAACGCCGACAACATCGACAGCTGACCTGTGAGGGCAACCTGGGCCCGGGCTCCGGTCCGGGTCCAGACTGCCGCCACGATCGGAGGATCCTGTATCGGGATCGCTTGGGAGATCATGAGAGTTCTTACGACCGAGATCGCGATGAAGAGCTCAGACACGCCACCAGTTGTCGAGCAGTTGATCACGCGCTCCAACCGACTGGGCGCCGACCGTCGCAACACCAACTACGGCGGTGGCAACACGTCGGCCAAGGCGATGGCGGTTGACCCGGCATCGGGTGACGAGGTCGAGGTCATGTGGGTCAAAGGATCGGGTGGCGATCTCGGAACTCTTCGTGCCGATGGACTTGCCGCTCTCCGGGTGGATCGGTTGCGAGCACTCCGCTCCGTCTATCGGGGGGAGGAACACGAGGATGAGATGCAGTCTTTCCTCGACCACTGCGGCTTTGGGGCACGCGGCGCTGCACCGAGCATCGACACCGCAATGCACGGGCTGCTGGAACCGGCCCACGTCGATCATCTCCACCCCGATGCGGTCATCGCTCTGGCGGCGGCCGTCGACGGTGAGGCGCTGACCAAGCAGTGCTTCGGAGACGAGGTGGGCTGGGTCCCGTGGCGGCGACCCGGGTTCGAGTTGGGCCTGAGCATCGCCGAGATGGCACGCGACCACCCGAACCTGAAGGGCGTGGTTTTGGGCGGTCATGGCTTGACGACCTGGGGCGAGACCTCAGAGCAATGCGAGGCGACGACGCTGGCGATCATCCACACCGCAACGGAGTTCCTCGAAACCCATGGCCGCCCCGATCCGTTGGGACCGCTCCGCCCCGGGTTCGAGCCCCTAGCCTCCCGAAGAGCGTCGGAGGCGCGCCGCCGCCATGGCACCTGTGATCCGAGGCGCCTGCTCCACCGACAGCCCCGTGGTGGGTCATTGGTTCGATGACGATCTGGTGCTCGATTTCATCGGTCGCGAGGCGGCTCCCCGGGTGGTGCCGCTAGGGACCTCGTGCCCCGACCACTTCATCCGCACCAAGGTCAGACCCTTGCTGCTCGACCTACCGCACACCGATCCGATCGAGGCGCAGATCGAGCGGTTCAACGAACTGCACGCCGAATACCGCGACGAGTACCGCCGCTACTACCAGCGGTACGCCGACGAGGAGACACCACCGATGCGGGGGGCCGACCCCGCCATCGTCCTGGTTCCCGGGGTGGGGATGTTCAGCTTCGGGCCGGATGCTCCGAGCGCCCGGATAGCCGGCGAGTTCTACATCAACGCCATCAATGTGATCAGGGGGGCCGAATCGGTTTCCACCTACGCGCCGGTCCCCGAGCGGGAGAAATTCCGGATCGAGTATTGGATGCTGGAGGAGATGAAGCTGAGGCGGCGACCTCCTCCCAAGCCGCTGACCGGCAAGGTGGCGTTGGTGACAGGGGGCGGCTCGGGGATCGGGCGGGCCATCGCCGCCATCTTCAGCGAAAACGGGGCGTCGGTGGCGGTGGCCGACATCGACGCCGATGCCGCGGCCCAGACCGCCAATGAGATCGGAACGGCCGACACGGCGATGGGCGTCCAGGCCGATGTCTCCGATCCGGATGCCGTGCAGGCGGCGATCGATGAGGTGCTGCTCCGCTATGGCGGGGTTGACATCGTCGTCAACAACGCCGGGCTGTCGATCTCGAAGACCCTTCTCGAGACCACCGAGAAGGACTGGGACCTGCAGCACGATGTGATGGCCAAGGGCTCGTTCCTCATCTCGAAACACGCCGCGGCGGCGATGATCGCCCAGGGAACGGGTGGCGACATCGTCTACGTGGTCAGCAAGAACGCCGTGGTTGCCGGGCCGAACAACCTGGCGTACGGGTCGGCCAAGGCGAGCCAGGCGCATCAGGTCCGGCTGCTCGCCGCCGAGCTCGGTCAGTGGGGGATCCGGGTCAATGGGATCAACCCCGACGGGGTGGTGAAGGGCTCGGGGATATTCGCCGGCGGGTGGGGTGCGGAGCGGGCCAGGGTCTACGGCGTCCCCGAGGAAGAGCTCGGCCGCTTCTACGCCAACAGGACGTTGCTCAAACAGGAAGTGCTCCCCGAGCACGTGGCGCAGGCGGCGCTCGCACTGGTGGGCGGGACGCTCAGCCGGACCACAGGTCTGATCATCCCGGTTGACAGCGGCGTCGCCGCGGCATTCCTACGGTAGGAGGCGTTCCATGATCGACCCGGCACGCATCGCCGAATTGAACGCACCGCAAGAGGCGGCGCTGCGCGCCGACCTCGGGTCCCTGGAGATCAGTCTGGAGCGGACGACGCGCCGTGACGCCGAGCGCGGTGATCGATGCACTGGTCGAGTTCTCGGTGGCGGCTCCGTCGTGGGCGGTGGGGACCGGGGGTACCAGGTTCGGGCGCTTCCCGCTCGGCGGTGAGCCGAGCACCACCGAGGAGAAGATCGACGACGTGGCGACGCTCAATGCGCTCACCGCCAGCAACGGGTCGATCTCGCTCCACGTTCCCTGGGACGACCCCGACGATCCCGAAGGTCTTCGCCAGTACGCCGCGTCGTGCTCGATCGAATTCGACGCGATGAACTCGAACACCTTCCAGGACAACCCGGCGACCACCCGCGATGGCGCCATCACCTACAAATTCGGCAGCCTGGCCAACGCCGACCCCTCGGTGAGGGATGCGGCGGTGGAGCACAACCTCTATGTGATCGACCTAGGGGTGCAAGCTCGGGTCGCGGGCGCTCACCGTCTGGCTGGCCGACGGGATCAACCACCCCGGACAGGCAGACCACCGCACCCAGTTCGAGAGAGTCGCCGAGGGCCTGCAGCAGATCCATGCCCATCTTCCCGACGAATGGCGCATGTTCACCGAGCACAAGCCGTACGAGCCTGCCTTCTATGCGACGGTCAACCAGGACTGGGGATCGTCACTCCTGCTGGCGCAGGCGGCTGGTGACAAGGCATCGTGCCTGGTGGACCTGGGTCACCACCTCCCCAACGCCAACATCGAACAGATCGTCAGCAGGTTGGCGATGGTCGGCCGATTGGGAGGATTCCACTTCAACGACTCCAAGTACGGCGACGACGATCTCACCACCGGGTCCATCAGGCCATATCAGCTCTTCCTCATCTTCTGCGAGCTCGTCCGCGCCGGCAACGGCCACTTGCCCGACCTGGCTTACATGATCGATCAGAGCCACAACATCAAGGACCCACTCGAGGACCTCATCCAGTCGACAGAGGCGGTGGCCATCGCATATGCCCAGGCGATGCTGGTGGACCGCGCCGCATTGACCGCCGCCCAGGACGCCAACGACGCCGCCGCTGCCCAGGACATCCTCCAATCCGCCTTCCGAACCGATGTCCGACCCCTCGTCGCCGAGGCGCGTCGCAGGCAAGGCGGGGCCATCGCACCGCTGGCGGCATACCGCGCCATCGGATATCGCCAGGAGATGATCGAGAGGCGGGGGATGGCTTCGGTGGCCACCGGGCTGTGACCGACGCGGTGCGGGTGCTGGCGGTCGATCTCGGCGCCGGTTCGGTCCGGGTGGCGGCCATCGAACTCGCCGCGACCCCGGCGGTCGAGGTGATCCACCGCTGGCCGCACGGTCCGGTGCCCGACCCAAGAGGCTCGCTCCGCTGGGATTGGGAGAGGATCGTGGCCGAGGTGGAGACCGGACTCGAGATCGGGATGGAATCGGGTTCCGTCGAGTCGATCGGCGTGGACGGCTGGGGTGTCGACTACGGATTGATCGACGACGCCGGTCGGATGGTCGCCGACCCCTACTCCTACCGCGACTCTCGTACCGATGCGTGGATGGCCACGGCCGAGTCGATCGGGCTCGAACGGCTCTATGAGATCACCGGCATCCAGTTGATGGGGATCAACACCATCTTCCAACTTGCCGCCCACGACCGGAACGAGATGGAGCGGGCGGCACGTGTGCTGCTCCTCCCCGATCTGCTCGTCTCCACCCTGACTGGTTTCGAGGGCGCCGAGCGATCGAACGCCTCGACCACGGGACTTCTCGACGCCAGGAGCGGCGACTGGTCCGCCGAGTTGATCGAGGCGATTGGGATGTCGTCGCACTTGCTGCCGGCCGTGGCTGCTGCCGGACAGGCAGTGGGGATGTGGCGCGGGATCCCGTTGCACCTGGTGGGTTCGCACGACACGGCTTCGGCCTTCCTCGGCGTTCCCGGAGGAAGGGAACCAGGAACGGTGTTTGTCTCCACCGGTAGTTGGGTGATCGTCGGGATCGAGCGGTCCGAGGCCGACACATCGGCCGCCGCCATGGCAGCCAACTTCTCCAACGAGTCCGGCGCTCTCGGTGGCTTCCGCTTCCTCAAGAACGTGGTCGGCTTCTGGATGATCGAGGCTTGCCGGCCGGCATGGGACAACCCGCCTGTCGACGTCCTCATCGACGAGGCCGCTGCGATCACCGACCCGTACCTCGTATTCGACGCCGCCGACAAGCGACTGGTGGCGCCGCTCGACATGGAAGCCGAGATCCGCGCCGCAGCCGGGCTTCCGGCAGGAGTACCCCGAGGCGTGGTGGTCCGGTCGATCCTCGAGTCGATCGCCGACGGCGTGGCACGGGTCGTCGGTGAGTTGGAGGCACTCACCGGAGATCGAAATGATCCGGCTCGCCCTGGTCGGCGGGGGGGCACGGACCGGTCTCCTCGCAGATCTGCTTGCCGAAGTCGACCGGGCTCGCCCGTCCTCGTTGGCGATCCTGAGGCGACGGCATTGGGCAATGGTGTCGTCCAGGGGATCGCCCTTGGCCATTTGACGGTCGCGATGAAGCCGATCGTGGCTCGCGCGCGGCGAGTGAAAGTGTCAGACGACCATCACGTCGATGAGTCCCGAACAGCGACTGCATCGATCTGCGGCGTCTGATCGTCGAGCGGGGTGGCGTCCGCATCGATCGATCTGGCCATCGAGTTCGGGGTGAGCGAGATGACCATCCGGCGCGATCTGGCGGAATTGGAGGCACTCGGGTGCGGCACGCCGGGTTCGGGGTGGTGCCGTGGCCCTTGGGCCTGAGCCGTTCGTCCAGCGGCACCGGCACAACGCCAAGTCGAAGGCGCGTATCGCCGAGAAGCTGCTGCCGCTGCTGCCCGCGACCGGCACCGTGGCGCTCGATGCTTCGAGCACCGTCCACCGACTCGCCAGGAGCCTCGAGGGAGGGCGGGACCTGACAATGGTGACCAATGGCGTCGACACCTTCCAGGCGCTTACAGGGAAGCCCGGCATCGCGGCGACGATGACCGGCGGGACCGAGGAACCGCGCACCGGAAGCCTGGTCGGTGCGATGGCGGGTCCGCGTGGCGCGCTCGTTCCTGTACGACCTGTTGATTTGCTCGGGCGCCGCTCTGGCCCACGACGTCGGCTCGTCTGAGGCGAGCCTGGCCGAGTCGGAGGTGAAGCGGGCCTTCAGCGAGACAAGCTCGAGGTTGATCCTCGCCGTGGACCGCAGCAAGCTCGGCACCAGAGCGCCGGCGCGTATGTTCGAGCTCGAAGAGGTGGATCTCCTGGTCACCGAACTCGATCCCGGGACGATAGCCGGCTCGATCCGTTCCGGGAGTCGGTGGAGCTTTTGTGAAGGAGGACCACAATGCAGCGGGTCGGCTTTCGTGCTCCGGGTCCGTGAGGAACGACTCGATGAGTACCGCGCTGCGCACCAGGAGGTCTGGCCGGAGATGCTCGAGGCTCTGGGCCGGCACGGATGGCACAACTACAGCCTGTTCCTCCGCGACGACGGCACTCTCTTCGGCTACTTCGAGACACCGGTCTCGCTGGAGCAGGCCCTCGCCGGGATGGCCTCGGAGGAGGTCAACACCCGCTGGCAGGAGGCGATGGCCGAGTACTTCGACAACGCCGGCGCCCTGCCGACACCGTCATGGAGGAGCTGATCGAGGTGTTCCACCTCGACTGAGTTCGAGTTCACCCCTCGGGGAGCTGTTCCCCCGCCCACTCGGGTAGTTGCTGCACCGCCCAACGGTTTCCGTCGGGATCGGTGAAGAAGACGAAGCGGCCCCAGGGGAAATCGGAGATCTCGCTCACCTCGACACCCTTTCCGGCGAGATGGTCGCGCGCCGCCGCCACGTCGTCTACGACCAGTTGCAGCCCGGGAACCGACCCGGGTGGAGCCTCGGAGAGCCCGGTCCCGAGGGAGATCGAGCATGCCGATCCAGGCGGCGTCAGTTGGACGAAGCGGATCCTCTCGTCGACCTGATGGTCGTAGTCCAGGTTGAAACCCACCGGTCGGTGTAGAACCCGATGGCACGATCGACGTCTGCAACCGGCACGGTGATCAGTTCGAGCTTCCAGTCCATGAGTCCTCCCCTTCGTGCAGCGACAAGTGGGTCAAGGTAGCGACTCCATCGGGAAGTCCGTGGCGCTCTGACGTTGTGCTGGTCAATCGAGTTGGAGCCGAATGCCCATCAACCGACTCAACCATGCCGTGCTCTATCGTGCGCGACGCCGATCGCAGCGCCGACTTCTACACCGAGGTCCTCGGGTTCCGCCGTCTGCCCTTCGACTTCCCAGGTGGCGTGTTCCTCCAGGCCGAGGGATCGACCAACGATCACGATCTCGGATTGTTCACCATCGGAGCGGCCGCAGGGGATTCGCCTGCGGGACGGAGCGCGGTCGGCCTCTACCACCTCGCCTGGGAGGTGGACACGCTCGGCGATCTCGCCGACCTGTCCGAGAAGTTGAGCAACGCCGGCGCATTGGTCGGAGCCACCGACCACGGCAGCACCAAGGCGCTGTACGGGCGTGATGTCGATGGGATCGAATTCGAGATCAGCTGGCTGGTGCCCGCCGAACTGCTCGAACCCGGCACGACCCCGGTTGCGCGGCAGGCTCGACCTCGACGCCGAGATCGATCGCTTCGGGGCAGACACGCTTGGAGGGTGTCGGAGTGAGCCGACCTCTGGTCGGCTGATCACGCGCAAGAGAGCGCGAAAAACCGCTGCGCACGCTCGGGACGACATGTGCAGCGCGCAACGATTACAGTTGTACCGACGGCCCGGTCGTATGCGACAGCTACCCGGGCTCCGGTCCCGAGGCGGCGGCGGTGGTGCTTGACCCCCTTGGCACTACCGCCGCCCATCGGGGCTTCACTTCCCTAGCCGAGACCTCGGCTTCCTTTCTCGATATCGCCGGCGCACGGCACCCCCTCGAGAACGCTCCCGCCAAGGCCCCCTCGAAGTGAGTCCTCAGCCGTGCCCCGGTGATCGTTGCCGATCTACCTCCCCCTCAAGGGCGCATGTTGTCCAGCCCGGCCAGGGCCGGGGCGGCCGACGCCAACAGGGCGAAGACCGTCGTGACGAAAATGGCTATCCGACGGCGGGTCATCCACACCTCCTATATGCAATATGGTCGCCCAGGGGTGTCTCTCAGGTGTCTTTCCTCTGAGACGACATGGGCCGACCTTCGGCTCAGCCGGTACGAGTGCCCCTGGTGCGCACCGGAAAGCCCTCGGTCCGCAGCATCTGAAGATCACGCTTCACTGTCGCCGGGCTGACCGCGAGGGCGGCGGCGAGGTGGTCGATCGTGGGCAGTCCGCCCTGCTCCTCGGCCTGACCCAGCAGCCGGAGGAGCCGGGTGCGGCGCCGTGAACCGTCGCCACCCACCACCTCGTCTGGGGCGGTCTCCAACGTCCAGGTGATCTCGACAAGATCGGCCTCGGTCAGCGTCCTACCGACGGGTACATCGTGTCGCGGCATGGCGAATGCCACCCGGCGGGGTGCGGTCTCTTCCCAGGCGTCGACGATGGCCCGGTGCTCGGGTACCGCGATGAGTGCTCTCTCCAGTTGAGCCGAGTCGAGGCCCTCGAGCACCTCCATCAGGCCGCGGTAGGCCTCGTCGATCAAACCGCGGCGACGTTCGTCGGGCCGGGCCATCGCCATCACCGACGCATGGGCGTACGGGACGAGATACCCCTGCTCGACGCTGGGGCTGAGTCCCTGCATCGCCGCCGACGTCGCTTCCAATGCAGAATCCAAATCTCCCATGGCGGCGAGTGCCTTTCCACGTACTGCCATCAAACCCACCTCGACGTCCCGAAGGCCCAGCTGACGGCGAGGTGTTCTCGGCTTCCTCGATTCTCTCCAGGGCCGAACTGGTAGTCACCAACGTCGAGGTCGAGCAACGCAAGGCCCGCAGTAGCTGGACCTCGAGCCAGCGGCGTCCGCTCACCTCCGCCTTCTGCATCCCCGACTCGAGCAGCCTCCGAGCCCGTACGAGCTTGCCTCGGCGACGGGCGATGCCGCCCAATGACCTCGAGACACTGCGCCTGACCACGCTCGTCACCGATCTCCTCGAAGAAGACCAGGGCGGCGCCGGCCCAGTCGGCGGCTCGGTCATCGTCGCCGAGCAGTTGGTGGTACACCGAGGCTGCGTTTGCCCGGACCATCGCCTCGCCGCGCGCATTGCCGATGGCGCGGAAGACATCGAGCGCCTGCTCGTAACTTGCCACCGCCTCCCCTGTGCGCCCAGAGACGTAGTGATGGTTGGCGAGGTTCACCAGGTTGACGCCCTCGCCGTACCGATAACCCATCTCCTGGCAGAGCGAGAGCGCATGTCGGTAGGACCGTTCCGCCGCCGAGGCGTCGCCACGTTCCATGTGGATCGAGGCGAGCACTCCGAGTGTTTCCGCTTGACCGCGCTGATCGTTGGCCTCGATACACAGGTGGAGGGCGACCTCGAGCTGATCGACGGCTTCGTCGTACTCCCCGTAGCTGAGTGCGGTTCCCAGCGCCAGGCGTGCTTCAGGTTCCTTGCTCGCATTGCCCGTGTACACCTCGAGGGCCGCTCGGAGGTGGGGGATGGCCTGGCGCACCTTGCCCGACCAGCTGAGCACTGCGCCGAGCGCGGCGAGGGCGCCACCCTCGGCCTCGGTGCCGGTGCCAGCGAGCTCCAGAGAGCGTCTGGCCGCCTGCTCTGCTTCGGTGAACCGGTCCGTGCTGGCGAGGAGCCAGGCGCGCCGCCGCTCCACCTCGCCCAACCGATCGGACTGGTCCCCGGCCAGCACCGCCATGTCGGCGAGCACCGCGTCCTGCTCGTGACGACGGCCCAGCACGCCGAGGGTGGCCTCGTAGGCGCCGAACAGCTCGAACCGCTGTTCGCCTGGAAGACCGGCGCTCTCGGCCAAACCCACGGCGGCGGCATAGTGACGGGCCGCGGTCTCGTACCCGAACAACCTCTCGGCTCGTCGTGCCGCCTCCCACGTCGCCGCGGCCGCCTTGTCGCTCACACCGCCCTCGGAGTAGTGATGAGCCAGTTCCTCACATCGATCGGGGTACTGCTGCTCGAGCACCTCGGCCACCCTGACGTGGAGAGAACGACGCCACTCCTCAGGTATCTCGCCGTAGACCACCCGCCGGACCGCGTCGTGGTGGAAGTCGTAACCGTCGTGACCTCCGACGAGCAGGCCACCGCGCTCGGCCTCGTCTACCGCGGCCAGAAGGGCGGGATCGCGAGCCATCGGTGACTGCGAGCAGCGCCTGAAGGTCCACTTCGGTGGAATGGACGGCGACAGTCTCCAGCACGGATCGAACCTCTCCTCCGAGAGCGGCAATCCGGTCGGCAACGAGGTGGTAGATGCTGGCCGGAAGCGGGAGTTGGGATGTCTCCAACTCGGCGAGCGAGTGCCCCTCCTCGTGGAGGGCGCGAAGAGTCTCCAAGACGAATAGGGGAGTTCCGCTCGTCTCACGGTGGAGCCGGGTGACAAAACGGTTGGGTACCCGAGCAGTACCGAATCCGCGTCCTACCAGTTCGGCGGTGTCGAAAACCGACAGCGGTCCTAGCAATACCCGTCCTCGCCCCGCCTTGCGGTCGAGCTCGCGGATGGCGTCCCATACATCGGGACGTTGCCTCGCCTCGTCGTGCCGGTAGGTCACGCACAACAGCACCTGGCTCGTCGAGACACGGTCGGCGAGCAGAGTCAGGGCTCGCAGGGTGTCCTTGTCGGCCCATTGCAAGTCGTCGATGACGACGATGTGAGGAGCCAGGCGGCCGATGGCGAGCACCAGTTGGACCAGAGCCTCCTGCTTCCGCTCCTGTGCCTCTTTGCCCCACAGCGAGCCCGAGGGTGGCAGTGTCGATACCCAGCGTTCGAGCGACGGGATGAGCTCGGCGGATTCACGCAGCCAGACGCCATCGACCTGCTGGGCGAGCTGTTCGGTGCGGAGGACAGTGAGCCCTCCAGCGAGCGCGGCTGTGAGCGACTCGTACGGTCGGAGGGCGCCCAGTTGGTTGCAGGCGCCCCACAGCACGTCGAAGCCCCGCCATCGGGCGTCCTCGGTGATCTCGCGGACGAGGCGCGTCTTGCCGATGCCGGCCTCGCCTTCGACAAGGACCACACCGCCGCGTGACGCCAGAGCACCCTCGAGGGCGTCTACGAGGATGGCGCGTTCCTCGGACCTCCCTACGAACGGCGCCTCGCCTCCCGGCTGGAACAGGGGGGGAGGTGGCTCGGACTCGAGGGGGCGGAGTCCGATCTGGCGGTAGCGGGCGATCTTGTCGTTGAGCGCGGTGGTGTCGGGGGAGGGCTCGGTACCGAGTTCCTCGGCCAGGACCGAGGCACAACGTTGGTATTGGGCCATTGCCTCGTTCACCCTGCCGAGCAGGAAACAGAGCCTCATCACTTCCTGGTGGGATGCCTCCCGCAGCGGATCGTGGTGGGTCAGCCGGCGGGCGTAGGTGAGTGCCTCTTCGTGGTTTCCATGAGCCTTCTCGAGTGAAACGAGTTGTTCGAGCGCGTTGAGGAAGAGTTGCTGATAACGGTCCTGTTCGAGGATCGACCCACTCCTCGTAGAACCCAGGCAAGGAGATCACCGCGGTACAACTCAACGCAGTGACGAAGCCGCTCCAGGTCGGCCGCCGGAGCCCGCGCCGGGTCGGGTCTGCCGACCTCTTCGAGAGTTCGCTCGAACTCCTCCACATCGAGCCAATAGGGGGCACGGGGGGTGAAGGCGAGATCATCCGGTGTCACCGTCAAGAACCGCTGCGGGTCGCACACCTCCGACAAGGCGTCCTGCACCTGCCACAGCGTGTGGCTCAGCCGTCGCCGGGCTCGCCCTTCGGACAGTTCGGGCCAGAACATCCCGCCCAGGTAGTCCCGCATCTGGGGTCGGTTGCGGTTGATCACCAGATAGGCGAGCAGTGACCTGCCCAGCCGGGACGGAATCGGCGGGACCGGATGGTCGCCCCACTCGAGGAGGAACCCACCCAGCAGGTGGATCCGCAGCTCATCCATGACCGCGATGCTACGCCGACCCGGTGTTGCTCCCGGAAAGACCTAGTGACTCACCACCGCTCGCGGTGGACGACTTCGTCGAAGGGTCGCCGCATCGGTTTCCCAATTGGGGATAGCGGACGGTCCGTCGGGGTAGCCCAGAGCCATCATCCAGGCGACGAACCGATCGTCAGGGACACCGAGCAACTGCCTCGCCAGTTCCTGATCCCTGACCGAGGAGTGCCCGGTCCCGATCCCCAGGTCGGAAGCCGCCACCATGATCGACATCGTGACCTGGCCGAGGTCGTATTGGATCAGCGTCGCGGTTTCGGGCGTCATCGACTTCCGGCGCCACCAGATGATCGCTGCTTGACCGCGTGACATGTGCCCCGCTCGCCTGCCAGAGCCTCGGAAGCTCGGCGAGCACATCGGGCGTCGGTCACGACGATGAAGTCCCACTGCTGCTTGTTGCCCGCCGACGGGGTGCGTCGTGCCGCTTCGAGGATCCGGTCGAGATCGTCCGGCGAGATCGGTTGCTGTGAGAACTGACGAACGTTGCGGCGAGAGGTGATCGCGTCCCAGGTTTCCATCGATTCACCCTAAAGGGTTATGGCTTGTCGGTGTTGGGTTCTGGGTCAGGAAGATACCCAAGAAATCAAGGAAGACGGCAGACGGAAGACGGAAGACGGTGCTCCCCGGCGGGGGAAGGGGGCTGGTTCACTCCCAAAGGTGTGAAAGCCGCCGGGTCGAACGAAGTTGGCGACTTCTGGTTGACCGCCGTCTGCCGTCTGCCGTCTCTCCTAGTTCAGATACCCGCTCAGGTCGTCGAGAAGGTTGGAGGAAAACGAGCAGGCTGCGGAAGCGGACGAGGTCGTCGTGGAGGACCCTCTTGTTGTCGTACTGCTCGAAGTGCTCGTCGAGCACGGCGTGGACCCGGGCGGTGCCGGTGCCGAGGCCACTAGCGCCCCTGAAGGTGAGCGCTTGCATGGCGACGAGGACTTCGAGCGTGAGAATGTGCTTGGCGTTCTCGACGGCACTCAGCGCCTTGCGCGCCGCCACCGGGGACATGGGCACGACGTCCTGGTTGGCGGCGTTGGTCGAGATGCTCATCGTGCTGACCGGGTTGGCCAGTTGCCGGTTCTCGGCGGTGGTGGACGTGGCCAGGTATTGAGAGCCCATGAAACCCATGGTGAGTCCGACTGTGCCGGCGATGAGGAACTCGGGGAGACCCTGGTTGAGCTTCACGTCGAGGTACTTGGCGATGCGGCGCTCCGAAAGGTTGCACAGCGTGGATATGGCCACCGCCAGCATGTCGGACACGAAGCCGACGCTCTGGCCGTGGAAGTTCCCACCATGCACCACCTTGCGCTTTTCGGGGAAGACCAGGGGGTTGTCGTTGGTCGAGTTCGCTTCCACCTCGAGCACCCGCTGCGGCCTCTTCGATGGCCTCGACGACCGGCGCCAGGATCTGGGGCGTGCACCTGATCGAGTAGACGTCCTGGACGGTGAGGCTGGTCTCGAAGACCGGGCCAGTGGTCTCCTCCTGACGGATCAGCGAGTGGATCCCCTCGCGGCTGGTCACGTTGCTCGAGTCGCGGCACAGCAGTCGGATGGTGTCGGCTATCGTGCTGCTGGCCGCGGTGCGGCTTGACCCGGTGCAGGTCCTCGTCGAAAGCGTCGTCGAGACCGGCGAACACCTCGATCCCGAAAGCGCCCCGGTGACACACGCCAGATTGAGAAGGCGGCGGGCGTCGTGGACTGCGAAGGCGGCGATGGCGGTGGCGGCGGCGGTCCCGTTCATCATCGCCAGGCCTTCCTTGAAGGCGAGGCGCACCGGGGTGAGGCCCTCCTCGGCGAGCACCTCCTCGGCCCGGCCGAGACGTCCCTTGTAGAAGAATTGACCCTCGCCGATCACACCGAGCGCCAGGTGGGCGAGATGGGTGAGGTCACCGCTGGCACCGACGCTGCCGTTCTCCGGGATGTAGGGGGCGATGCCCCGGTTGATCATCTCAGCGAGGAAGTCGAGCAATTCGATTCGGACCCCGCTGTACCCCTTCGACCAGGGTGTTGAGCCGGACTGCGGTCACTGCCGTGGCGATCGCCGGATCGAGCGGGTCGCCAAGCCCGGAGGCATGGCTGCGGATGAGGTTGACCTGGAGCGCCTCGATCTCCTCATCGCTGATGATCTTGTTGCACATCGGGCCAAACGAGGTGTTGACGCCGTAGATCACCTTGCCGGCGGCGACCTCCTCCTCGAGGAAGCTGCGACTGGCGATACACCGTTCGATGGCGGTCGGGTCGAGCGTGACTGCCCGCTCTCCTCGCCCAATCGAGACGATCTCCTCGACGGTGAGGCTCGAACCGTCGAGCACGACCGCTGTTCCTGGACTTCACCAACCGCCCTTTCGTTGATCGACCGCTGCCGGCAACGATAGCCAGCACACCGTCTTTGACCCGCGGTTCCCCGTGTGATATCGGCCTGTGGAGCCGTTCGCTTGACTCAGCGATGGGCCGTCGGGAGCGTGAAGCTCACCGTGGTGCCGCCCTCTGGAGCGGACATGGCCACGATCGACCCGCCATGCGCTTCCACCAGGTCTCGGGCGATGGTCAGCCCGAGCCCCGTCCCGGTTGAGTCGGCCGACTTGACGAATCGGTCGAACACATGGGGAAGGACATCGGATGGGATTCCAGCCCCGTTGTCGGACACCGACACCCGGACCCCGTCCGGGGCGCTGGCCACCTCGACGCTGACCAGTCCCATGGGTGGAGTGTGGCGAAGCGCATTGACCACCAGATTGGCCACCACTTCCCGGATACGGACCGGATCGACTTCCAAATCAGGGAGTTCGGATGCGACCGTCACCGTCACCGTGACCCCGGCTTCCTCGGCCCCGGAAGGATGCGACGCACACCGCGTCAGCCACGAGTGCCCCGAGTTCCGCCGTTTCCGGGTGGAGCGACAATCGACCCGCCTCGGCCAGGGTGACGGTGCGCAGGTCGTCGAGCAGTCTGCTCAGGACACGGGTTTCGTCGAGCAGCCGGGACAGATGCTCCTCGTCCGCCGGATGGACTCCATCGAGCATCGCCTCGACGCTTCCCTGGATGACGGTGAGGGGAGTCCGCAATTCGTGGCTGAGGTCGGCGAGCAGCCTCCGGCGTTGTTCGTCTGCAGCTTCGATCCGGTCCGCCATCCGGTTGAAGGCACCCATCACCTCGACGCAACTGTGGCGGACCGGCAGGCTCCACCCGCGCCCCGTACTCGCCATCGGCCAATCGTCCCGTGGCATCCATGAGGCTCCCCAAGGGCGCCCAGGTGCGACGGAACGCCGCGTCCTGCCACGAACAGGATCAGCAGAGTGATCGGGATGACGAACCAGGGGAAGAAGCAGCGTCCGTGCCGGCCCTCGCCATCGAAGTAGAAGTACCCGGCCACCGACCAGACGATGACGAGGGCCCCAAAGCCGATGAGGACGATCCGGATGGTCCTTCGTCGCCATGCCCTCCACGCGTCGGGGCCGATGCCCCGCTGCGGTGGCCAACCTTCACCCTCGGGCCACCACGGCGGCGCCCTGTGGTGACGGTCAGGCATCGGTGAACCGGTAGCCCACGCCGTAGACGGTCTGGATGTAGCGGGGCTGGCGCGGGTCGGGCTCCAGCTTGCGCCGGATGTTCTTGATGTGGGCGTCGATCGCCCGCTCGTACGAGTCGAAGGCAACACCATGGACCGCGTCGAGCAGCTGTGACGCGGGTGAAGACCTGGCCCGGCCGGCGCAGCCATGGTGGCCAACAGGTCGAACTCGGTGGCCGTCAGGTCAACCGTCCGGCTCGCCGACCGTGACCCGCATCCGGGGAAGGTCGATCGTGACGTCGCCGACCCTGATCACCTCTGCCCCGGGGTGCTGCGCCTCGACCCTGCGGAGAACGGCGCGCACCCTCGCCACCAGTTCCTTGGGGCTGAACGGTTTGACGACGTAGTCGTCGGCGCCCAGCTCGAGCCCAACCACTCGGTCGGTCTCTTCGCTCCTGGCGGTGAGCACGATGATCGGGATCGAGCTCGAGCGACGAAGATGGGTTGTCACGTCGAGCCCGCTCATCCCGGGGAGCCCGAGGTCGAGGATGACGAGGTCGGGCTTGGCCGACCGGACCGCCGCCAGCGCCCCTGGACCGTCGGATGCGGTGAGTACCGCGATGCCGGCCCTGCTCGAGGTAGTCGCGCACCAACCGGGTGATTTTGAGTTCGTCGTCTACGACCAGGACGGTGGCCATGTCGTCATTCTCCCGATGTCGGAGCGCAAAGGGGCGGCCGGCGACGACCCGGCCGCCCCCTGCCGTCACTCTTGGAGTCTCGTCTGACTGCGTGCGCCTGTTCGTGCCACGTCTGGAGACGCTGTTCGATGTGTGGGCGGGACCTCGCCCTCATGTCGCCGTAGGGCCCGCCGCCGTACGGACCGCGCCATCCACCCCGCCAAGGTCCCCACCAGAACGCCTTCCCGATGATGAACAGGAAGAAGAACAGCGGGAAGATGAACCAGGGGAAGAACCCCCATCCGTAGCCGCGGTGACCGACTTGGACCACCGTGGTCGTTTCCCCGGCCGTCGCCGCCACCCCCTGATCGAAGCCGATCTGATACACGCCGTAGCCGATGGCGGCGACGACACCGATTACGAGCACGGTGAGCAACACGCTCAACCAGACTCGACGGTTCATGGTCACTCCTTTCATCTGTGACCATCACATCGTCGGTCGAGAACGTGGAGATGGTGTGAACGTCGTATGGAGGTCCTGGGACGGCGGACGGCGGACGCGGACGGCGGAGCAAGAGGTAGACGGAAGCGGAAGAGATGAGGCATGCAGGCGGTGGAGGGAGGCACGCTCTTCGAGTCACCGGGTTTGGAGGGATGGCCGCAACCGAGATCCGGCGCGCCCGTCTCGCTGGTGCGAACGCTCTAGGAGAACGTGATGACTAAGTACTAAGTACTAAGTACTGAGTAATCCGGCGATCACGAAGTGATCGCCGTGTCTTTCAATACAGCCATTGCAGCGTTGCGGCCGTTGACGGCGATGACGCTCCCGCCGGGATGGGTGGCGGCGCCGCAGAGATACACGCCGTCGGCACCCGTTCGGTAGGGGAGACGCCGGTCCCACATGAAGGCGGGGAGGCACTCGCCCTGGAAGATGTGGCCCCCGGCGAGCCCGATTCGCTCCTCGACGTCGGGTGGCCCGTCGATGTGCCGTTGCTCGACCAGGTGGGAGAACCCCGGGGCGAAGCGTTCGATCGAGCGAGTTACGAGGTCGCCCACCGCCTCGCGCCTCTCGTCCCAGGTGCCTGAGGCGAAGGTGTGGGGGACGTATTGGCAGAAGGCGGAGAGCACGTGCTTGCCGGGCGGAGCGATCGATGGGTCGTAGACCGTTTGGAAATACAGCTCGCACCACAAGTCTTCGGCCAACTCGCCACGGGTGGCGGCGAGGAAGGACTCGTGCATGGCCTCGGGTCCGGTGGTGATCTCCACCTGGGCCGAGGTGGCATGGGGGACGCCGAAGTCAGGAAGAGCGGACAAGGCGTATGTGACTTTCACCACCGGAGAACTCCGGGGCACCTCCTCGACCCGTCGCAGGAACGATGCAGGTGCCGCCGCCCCGAGCAACGCGGCGGCCCTCTCCGGGTCGGCATTGCACAGGACGACAGGCGCATGGATGACGCCACCCTCGACCAATTCCACACCCTCGCCAGGCAGGATGCTGGCGACCTCGACACCGGTCGCCAACAAGGCACCGGCCTCTCGAGCAGCATCTGCGAGTGCAGCCGATACCGTCCCCATGCCCCCCGAGACGAATCCCCATGTCCCCGCCTTCCCTTCGAGCCGGCCGGACGAGTGGTGGAACTCGATCGATGCCGTACCGCGGTCGAAGGGCGAGGCGTTGGTCCCGATCACGCCTTGACCGGCGTAAGCGGTCACCAGCCGGTCGTCCTTGAAGAAGCTCTTCAGGTGGTCGATCTGCGACTGTTCGAAGAGGACATGGATCAGGTCAGGGTCGCCACCCAGCCGGTCTTCGATCTCAGAGCGGGAGGGTGGCTCTCCGAGCCATACGTCGCCGTCACCCTCGGGTCGGAGCGCGTCCCGTATCCGGTCCCACAGTCGTTGCCTGGCGAGATAGCCCTCCACGTCCGGCGGGGAGAGCCGTGCGATCTCGGCAACGGTGCGGTCGGTGTCGGACCAGCAGGTCAGCGAGGTGCCGTCGGCGAACGGGACGAAGAGATCGGGGTCGATGGTCGTCACGGCGAAACCGTGGCGGCGCAGATCGAGGTCGTCGATGACCCTTGTGTGGAGCAGCCCGGCCAGGTAGGCGCAGGGCGAGATCTGATACCCGGGCCACATCTCCTCGACCGTGGCGGCGCCGCCGAGCCGGTCTCGTCTTTCCACCACGAGGACCTGGTTGCCGGCTTTGGCGAGGTATGCGGCGGCCGCGAGCCCGTTGTGCCCGCCCCCAACGACGATGGCATCCCAATTCCTGGTGACTATTTCCTGGGGGACAACCGGTGCGCGCAGGCGATCGAGGAGGTTCACGGTGGCGTCACGGTATCAGCGGGAGGGATCCTGAAGTTCGGGACTGTGAGCCGGAGCGGGATGCTGGCGACACCAGCCTCGGTTGCACCGCCTCGGCGGGACGGGTGTTGCGGTGACGAGCGCGATCACCAGGGTGTCGATCGCCGCCTCTTCTGGTCTCGTGAGAGACCGGGTGTCAGCTTGCGACGCGCCCCTCGAGCAGTTCCTCCGAGAGGACATCTGCGATGTGGAAGGTGACCGAGTCGCCGGCCGTGTGGTACGGCTCGGTGAGGATCATGACGATCCGGCTCGGCCCCCGGGTAAGGACGTGTCCCACGTACTCGTGTTCTCCGTCACGCTGCTTGGTCCGAATCTTGACAACCATTGCCCTACTCCCCAAGACAAACCAGCCACTCGTTATCGGCTGCCCCACTGCCGGGACTTGACCGATTTGTCCATCCCCCAGAACGGTCGTCTTGAACGCTACACGACGTCGCGCGGCCACGCAACGAGAGATTCCCACGATCTGTGGCCGGTAGTGTGCGCAGTGTGGCCGGAGGACGCAGTCAGTCGCGCTTGTCGGCGCCACCGAGGACCTCGGCGGCATCCTCCATGCTGAATCGCCCGACCGTCACTTCTCGTCCCACCACCACACCTGCGAGCCTGCGGCCGGCGGCCTCGAGCTTGGTGAGGGCGGTGAGGTCGGCCAGGTTCCGCACCCCTCCGGCTGCGATGACGGGCTGTTCCACCGTCTCCAGTGCGGTTCGGATGACGTCGAAGTTGGGCGGCTCGGCGAGCGAATCGCGACCGGCCTCTGCGACCATCACTGATGCAACTCCAGCCGAGGACAACTCGATGAGAACCTCTTCGAGGAATCGCCCGCTGTTCGAAGTCCACCCACGGGTGGCGAGTTCTTCGTCGTCGCGGACATCGAGGCTGACCGATATCCGATTCGGATAGAGCCGGCACAGATCCCAGACCATGTTCTGGTCTTCTATGGCGGCGGTCCCCATCACCACCCGCCATGCGCCGGCGGTGAGCATCCGATCCACCTCAGCTGGGGAACGGATGCCACCGGCGACCTGGACGGGCAGGTCCAACTCGGAGAGCATTCGGTGGATGAGAGCACGGTTGTCCCCGTCGCGGCGGGCAGCTGCATCGAGGTCCACGATGAGAAGTCGCGGCGCACCGCGAGCTTCCCACCGACGCGCCCAGGCGAGCGGATCGGTGTCGAGGGCGATGGCCTGATCGATATCGCCCCGCGGCAGCCTCACCGCCCGACCACCGAGGATGTTGACCCGGGCGTATAGGTCCACGACCCGAGCGAGGCTACTCGGGCGCCCGTCCCGCTACGCCGGGCGCCGGGATTGGCATTCCACTACCCACGAGCCGGCTCAGTTTGGCCGCCTGTCGGCAGCGAGGAAGAAGAGCTGGTCGGCAGCATCGCCCATGGCGGCGAACCTGGCGTCGCGTGTCTGTCCCCGCTGCCAGCGGACGTGGATCTGTTGGAGGATCACCGCCATCTTGAAGCTGCCGAACACGAGGTACCACGGGAGATGAGAGAGATCCCTGCCGCGTGGCATCGGCATAACGCTGCGCCGCATCAGCACGGTCGAGGAAGCCCGGGACCGTGGTCGGCATCGGGTTGAGCGCCGAGGGGATCTCATCGGGTCGGTACCAGACGGCGAGCAACGTACCCAGATCGGCCAGTGGATCGCCGCGGGTCGTCATGTCCCAGTCGTAGACGGCGACGCACCGGCCGGGATCCTCGGGGTGGACCGCCATGTTGTCCAACCGCCAATCGTTGTGGACGAGCGTGGCTGGGGGCGATGAGGGCATGTGTTCGGGAAGCCATTTCGCGAGGTCCTCTGGCGACTGGCTTGGGGCCATGACTCGCTCGGTGCATACGCTCGATCCAACCCCCCACCTGTCGGTCTAGGAATCCCTCGGGGTGACCCAGATCGGCGAGACCGGCCGCAGCCGGATCGACCGAATGAAAGGTGACGAGGGTGTCGATCACGACCTCGGACAGCTTTTGGTTGCGCGTTCGGGTCGCTCCCGCCGCCGAATTCGCCGGAACCCCATCTCGTACCACTACTCCGTGGCGCCGCTCCATCACGAAGAACTCCGTCCCGATCACCGAGGGGTCGTCGCAATGGAGATAGGCGCGCGGCGCAAGCGGGAAGGCCGACCACAGGTTGGCCAACACCCGGTACTCGCGGGCCATGTCATGCGAATGTCGGCGCCACCGGGCCCAGCGGGGGTCGGCGGAGGACGTACTCGGTGGTACCGAATCGCAACAGATAGGTGAGGTTGGCTTTGCCCCCGGCGAACTGGGCCACTTCCATCGGCTCTTTCGCTCCGGGCAGACGGGGGGCGAGATATGAAGCGAGTCGCTCGTGGTCGAAGTCCTCGTCGGCTCGGACGGGGATCACTTCGGGGCGGTTCTCGGCCCCGACGGCCTCCATCGCATCGAGACTACCGGTTAGCGTCCCGGTGAGACGAGGAGGCATCCGACTGACCGAGCGAGCGATGTTCCCGTTATCCGATCAGATCGTGGATGACATGGTCGAGATGAGCCCGATGCTCGCCGTCAGCCTCGGAATCCAGGAACGACCGATCGGAGTGGGACGACCTCAGCCCCGAGGGCTTGGACGCCTTCGACGAGATGCGCGCCAGGCACCGAAAAGCCATCGACCAATTGCCGCCCCCAGATGACCGATGGGACCGTCTTGCCCGGGAGGTCGCCATCGAGTTGATCGAGGAGCTGCAGTGACGAGCACGCCAGAGGCGAGGACCTGCGCGATCTCAACAGCATCGCCTCCCCGTTCCAACAATTGCGGGAGACCCTCGACCTGATGCCGCTGGACACTCCCGAGGATCAGGACCTCGTGACACGCCGTATCGGATCACTCGATCGGTTCTATCGGGGTCTCAGCGCCAGTCTGGAGGAGGCTCGGAGCCGTGGCTTGACCGTGGCGAGGCGCCAGGTGGAATCGGTGATCGATCAGACATCGAAACTGGCGAGTGGAGACGGCCTCCAGTCACTCGAGAGGCGCCTCCCCGAGGGCTGCGCCCAGCGCGACCGCTTTGCCGCCGCCGTCGCCACGGCCAATCGAGCGGTTGGCGACTTCGGCGATTACCTGCGAGACACCTATCTCGAGGCGGCCCGGGAGGAGGACGGGGTAGGTGAAGAGCGCTACGTCACAGCGGCACGAGGGTTCCTCGGATGTGAGATCGATCCGTCCGAGGCCTACCAGTGGGGTTGGGATGAGGTGTCTCGCGCTGACGGCGAGAGCCCGGACCCTGGCCGACCAGATATCGCCCGGCGCACCGCCCGCTGAGGTGATCGCGATGCTTCGGTCCGACCCCGAGCACGCAGCCGCTACCCACGAGGAATTCGTTCAGACGATGCAGGAGCGACAGGAAGCGGCCTTACGGGCACTCGAGGGCGTCCACTTCGACGTTCCGTCCGAGATCCGCGCAGATAACGATCAACCTCGCTCCACCCGGGACGGCGCTCGGAGCCTTCTACCAGGCTCCGTCCGAGGACTTCTCACGACCCGGCGGGGTCTGGTACGCGCTTCCCGACGATCCGCACGTCCCCCTCTATGAGGAAGTGTCGGTCGCCTATCACGAGGGCTTTCCTGGCCATCATCTCCAGATCGGGACCCAGATGCTGACGGGGGATCGCCTCAGCCGGTTGCATCGCAGTGTTGTGTGGTACTCGGGGTCGGGAGAGGGCTGGGCGCTGTACGCCGAGCGTCTCATGGAGGAGTTGGGGTACTTCGAAAGACCCGAGTACGTGCTCGGGAATGGTCGTCTCGCATCTCCTCCGTGCCTGCCGGGTGGTCATCGACATCGGGTGCCACGTCGGGTACCCGGTACCCGATACAGCGCCTATCGCCGGCGGAGAAAAATGGAATTTCGACCTCGGGGTGAAGGTGCTCGAAGAACTGGCTTTCCAGGCGAACGACTACGCCGTGAGCGAGGTCACCAGATACCTCGGCTGGCCGGGTCAGGCGATCTCCTACAAACTGGGGGAGCGGGTCATCCTCGACTTGCGGGAAAGCGAGAAGCGGCGACTCGGCGAGCGGTTCAGTCTGAGAGACTTTCACGACAGAGTCCTCGAAATCGGCCCGGTCGGTCTCGACCTCCTCACCCGAGAAGTCTCGAGCACGGACTGAACAGACGGCACGGGACGGAAGTCAGGTGGCGGCTCAGGCCACGTTCGCCCGGCTCGGAGCGGTTGGCCCCTCCGGCTCAGCTCGATGGGTGTGCACTGTCCGCGTCATGGACGTCACCGCGCTACCGTCTATCCTCACCCACACGCTCTGCACGAGCATGTTGTAGGGGTTCACAGCGGCGCCGCCGTTGGGGTGGAACTCGAAGTGGACATGGGGCGGGCTGCCCTTGGCGTTGCCGGTGTTCCCGACGTATCCGATCACGGTGCCGCCCTCGACCCAACCGCCGGCGCCAAAGGCGGCGAGATGGCTTGACGAGTAGTAGTGGCCGTTGTCACCGACGACGCGGACCTGGTCTGCCGCCGATGTCGCCGACCCAGGCAGCGACCCAACCCGAGACTGGTGCTCTGACCGGGGTGCGCCTCGGAGCGAAGAGGTCGATTCCGGCATGAGTCCGACCTCCCGGGCGTGGGGCACCGAAGTCGTTGATGAACTGGGCACCTCTGACCGGGCACTTGATCGATTGGGACTCGGGCGTAGCACCTCCGTTGGGCACGCGCAGCCTCATCCCGATGGTCAGGGCGTCGGGGTTGGGGATGTCATTGGCTCGGATCAGTTCACCGGCAGTGGTCCCGTACCGGAGCGCTATCTGCCACAGCATCTCCCCGGGCCGGACAACGTGGATTCCCCATCCGATTGGGAGCCTCACCGCCGCCGCTACCTCCGCCGCTACCTCCGCCGCCTCCACCGTCACCGCCGCCCGTTCCTCCATCGCCGCCGCCACCGGGGACTCGCAGCCGCATCCCGATCCTGAGGGCGTCCGGGTTGGGGATGTCGTTGGCTCTGATGAGCGCACCTGCCGTCGTCCCGTAGCGGAGCGCGATCTCCCACAACAACTCACCTCGCCGCACGACGTGGATTCCCCACCCGATCGGAGCCGTTACCGCCGCCACCGGAACCACCACCGCCACTTCCGCCGTCCACCTGCCACCGGCTGTCACCCGCTGCCGCCCCCGGTACACGGAGTCGCATCCCGATCCTGAGGGCGTCCGGGTTGGCGATGTCATTGGCCCGCACCAGGACGGCGGTCGTGGTGTCGTAGCGAATGGCTATCTCCCAGAGCAGATCACCGGCAGCAACGACGTGGATCTTCCACCCACCTTGCTTTCCGTGTGCCGGACCCCCCCCCGCCTGAACCGTGCCCGAACCGCCGCCGGAATGCCCCCACTACCGGGGACCACGAGACGCGTTCCTGGGAAGATGACGTTGGGGTTGTCGATGCCGTTGGCGCGCACCAATGCACCGACGGTGGTGCCGAAGCGCGCCGCGATCTGCCAGAGAGTCTCGCCCAGCTGGACCACGTGGTAGCGAGGCCCATTGCGTGCTGAAGCGATGAGGGGAGTGGCTGTCGCTACGGGGCCAACGCGGCAGCCAGACAAGACCGAGGATGGCAGCGATGACGAGGACGACATGCCGATTGGGGGGCTTGATGAGCGTGGCCATTTTCGAACTACCTCCGCGTCTCCGCCCGCTTCGGTCACCTCAACCTAACCCCCCTTGCTCGAGAGGTGCAATAGGAGATTGAGCCAGACTGCCATCCACCTCTACTAGAGATTAAAGGTTCGGTAGTTAGATGTGTTACAAGGTATCTGAGCGATTGGTGGCAGTTCGCAAAGTCGGGATGGTGATTGTTGACGCTTCCCGTTGGGCCGCCCCAGTGATTTGCCCAATTTCACCCAAGACATCCCGTTCGGGTTTCAGACCGGTCGATAAGCGGGAACGCTGCAGTGGCACCGACGACTTCTCTACGACCGACAGCCGGGCATTTGCGGTCGGATGGACATCCCCATGAGGACTGAGCGCAGACTGGAGGAAACCCCTAACCTGCTCTCAGTGAGCGGTCGCCGGGGGTACGACGGGGCCTGGTCTGCGGAGCCGGCTTCATTGCTGCAACGACGGTTCGGGGCATCGGGTATTGCCGCGCTCTGGGCGACGCTCGTACTGAGCGGTCCGACCGTCCTCCTCGGCTTCAGCCTCGCGTCCGAGGGTTTGAGCCTCTCGACGCGAGCAGATGGCCATAGCGATGCCGATCGGGGCGGTGGTGGGTGGCACCATCCTCTCCCTCGCGGCATGGGCCGGCGCTTACAACGGGGTCCCTACCGTGCTGGCATTGCGTCCTGCATTCGGCTCCAGCGGGGCGGCGCTCTTCGGATTGATGGTGGTCCTCACGCTGGGAGGCTGGGCAGCCGTCCAGCTTCAGGCCGCCGCAGACACTGTGGAAATGGCCTTTCTGCGCGTAGGTCTGACCGCTCCCCCAGACGGGGCGACCATCTCGATCATCGGCCTCGTTTCCGTCGCCCTCGCCCTGATCGGGCCGTCCAAGGTCACGGTGCGATGGATCAGCCGCGTGGTCTTCTGGGTGGCTGTGCGTCACCGTCGGGCTCGTCATCTGGTTGTTGTCCACCAAACCGATCCCCGGCGCCGGTGCCATCAGACGCCAGCGCGCTCTGGCTCGGGATCGACGCCGTCATCGCCCTCGGGATTCTCTGGTTCCCGCTGATCGGCGACGTGAGCCGGTTTGCCTCGGACGAGGCGGTGGCCGCCTCGGGGACCGCACTCGGGTTCGGGTTGACCGTCCTCATCGGGTCGCTGATCGGTGGAACCGCGGCGCTGCTCGGCGAAGGACCGGCAGACATCGCCGCCGGGATTTCTTCGTCATTGCCGGGCTACGCCGGGTTGGCCGTGATCGTTGTGTGGATGCTGACGGTCCAGGCGCTCCTGCCCTTTGCGGTCGGGTACGCCGCGGGCATGTGCGTTGTCTCGCTCACTGGCCGGCGTATCGGGAAGGCGGTCGCCGTGGCAACGGTGCTCGGGATCATGGCCGTCGCCATGGTGCTGCAGCCCGAATCGGTCGCCACGCTCGAGCTTCCGTTGGTGATCGTCGGGGCGGTCGCCGCCGTCTACCTCATCGACTTCTACGTCGTCAGGAGGCAGGTGTACAGGACCGATCAGCTCTATGGCAGGCGGAGGCTCCTATGGAGTGCTCAACCCTTGGGGCTGGTTGGCGGTCGCCGTCGGTGTGATCGGCTCACTCCTCGTCCACCCGTCGGACCGGCCCCGATGGTGGAGTGGATCGAGAGCCTCCCATTCCGGGCCCAGCTGAACGATCTCGCTCTGCCTGGCCTGGTCACGTCCATAGTCGCCGCCGCTCTCACCTACTGGATCCTGGGTCGAATGATGGTGCGCGAGGAGGTCGTGGTCTCCCACGTCCGGCTCTGACGATCAGTCGCTCTTCCCCACCATCGTCACTGCCTTGCTCACCCAATCGGCGGCGCGACCCTCGGGCACCTGGGCGGCATTCGCCAACTCGGCGGGCGACGCCTCGGCGACCGCGGTCAGCGTTCCGAACCCGGCTGCGTAGAGGCGACTCTGGTAGACGGGACCGATCCCGGCGATCACCGTCAGATCGTCCTGCTCCGATGCCGCCGGGGCCGCCGGCGGGGCGGTGCCACCCGGAAGGTCGGCCGCTCGGGCTCGCGGGGAACCACGAGTGAGATGAACCGATCCCGCATCGCCCAAACCAGAGCGGCGACGCCTGCGATCACGGCGATCAGACCGCGCCGCCCGCCACGTCCCTCCGGATTCGCCATCCTCTGGAACGGCGATCTCCGCCTCTTCGGACGATGGGTTCATCCATGCGTCCGAGAATGGTAGACGCCGACCCCACTCGCCGTCCTATGGTCGCCCCGTGTTGTTCCCCAAGGGGTTCTCGGGAGGGAATCTCGACCGGTTCGGTGACCGCGGCCTACCGGCGATGGGAAAGGGCGCGGGTGCTTGCCGGACGGCGCTATCGAACCGCAGCCGGGAATCATCGAAGTGGAGTCGGTGGACTCGTGGAACCCGACGAGATCGATGACCGCGCTGCTCGCTCCGCCGGATATGGATCGGCCGATGGATCTGGTGGCCGATCTGAGGGGTGATCCGGCACATCCTCTTCATCGGGTGCGGTTCCACAAGGTGGACGAGCCCGACCCACGCCTCTTGCTTGTCGCAGACCGCCGATCTGTCGCCGGAAGATGTCGATCTGAATCGATCAGCGACTCGCCCGGCTCGACCGGGCATCGCCCAACGGTCCGTGGACCGCCGCAGCATTGAGGGCGATAGCCGGAGAGCCCGGCGGTGCGCGCCGGCGACCTGGCCGCCTCGCTGGGGGTCGAGCGGGACGTGTTCAAGCGGAATGTCCGCAAGCTGAAGGAACTCGGGCTGACCTGGAGCCTGGAACGCGGGATACCGGCTCTCGCCCCGGGGAGAGGCGTACATGGGAGCACGATCGGGAAGCGTGGTCGACATGAAGGTCGACGCCGCGCTGCCTCCCGGCTCACTGAGCCAGGTTGCCGAAAGGGCCCGGTGGGCGAGTCTGATCGGGTTCGACGGTGTGGTCACGGTTGAGACCTCGCACGACCCCTTCCTGGCACTGGCGGTCGCCACCACCACGGCGCCGGATCTCGACCTCGAGACGGGGATCGCGGTCGCCTTCCCGCGGTCGCCCACCATCACCGCCCACATCGCATGGGACCTTGCCCAAGCAAGCGGAGGACGGTTCACCTGGGATTGGGGACTCAGGTTCGGGCCCACATCACCCGTCGCTTCGGCGGAACCTGGGAGCCTCCGGTGCCACGGATGAGGGAGTACATCCAGGCGGTCAGGGCGGTGTGGGCGGCATGGCAAGAGGGAGGCCCTCTCCGTTTCGACGGCGACCACTACCGGCTCTCTCTGATGACGCCTTTCTTCAACCCGGGGCCGATCGACCACCCGGACATCCCGGTGATCGTCGCCGCGGTCAACCCGGCGATGTGCCGGCTGGCGGGCGAGCTCTGTCAGGGGCTGGTGGTCCACCCCTTCCACACCATCGACTACCTCGATGGGGTGGTGGCGCCCGCGGTGGCCGAGGGAGCCGAGCGCACCGGGCGATCGGCCGAGGAGGTCGGACTCCATGCCGCCGTCATGGTGGTGACCGGACGCGACGGCGAGTGAGATGGAGCGGGCGGCCGCCCAGGCGCGCCAGCAGATCGCCTTCTACGCCTCTACTCCCTCCTACCGGCTGGTGGTGGAGCGTGCCGGTTGGGATGTCGGGCCGGCGCTGTCGAGCCTCGCCAGGCAGGGACGTTGGAAGGAGATGGGAGACCTGATCGACGACGAGATGCTCGACCAGGTTGCGGTCGTCGCCCCGATCGAGGAGGTCGGCGGGGCAATCCGCCATCGATACGGAGATCGACTGGCCCGGCTCAGCTTCTACGAACTGGGCGACGGGCTGCCGGCGAACGACGACGACTCCTGGGCACGGCTCATTTCGGCGATCCGGGGGTGATCGGACCGGGTCGGAAGGGGAGCGTCACCTCGGCCAGCAGCCCGCCGGCGAGATGCCCGACGTCGTTGTAGCCCAAGAGGCGCGGGCCGGGAAGCCTGATCGTGCTGATCGAGGCGTTGAGGATCGCCCCGAATGAGCCGCGGAAGATGTTGCCCTCCCAGGTGATACCTGCGGCCCACATCACCAACTGCAGCGCTGGACCTCCGTGAGTGGACACCACAACGACCTCACCCGGCGCCGCGCCGTCGGCGACCTCGGTCACAGCCTCCACAACCCTGGCGCGGACGTCGGCCCACCGCTCCCCGCCGGGCCGGGGGACGTCCTCTCCCAACCGGTACTTGTCCCACATCTCCGGCCATAGCTGCTCGATCTCGGAGGCGAGCAAACCCGACCACTCGCCGTTCTCGATCTCGCGCAGCCCCTTGTAGGTCTCCACCGCCAGCTGGAGCATCTCGGCGAGAGGGTTGACCGTGTCACGCGCCCGCTGCAGGTCGCTCGACACGATCCGCGAGATGGGCACCTCGGTGAGGCGGTCGGCGATGGCGAGGGCCTGACGGCGTCCCAGATCGGAGAGCGGGACATCGGACTGCCCTATGAATCGTCGTTCCTTGTTGCCCTCGGCTTCCCCGTGCCGGACGAGGAGCAGGGTGACGTCGTGATCCACCACTCGTCGGATGGTACGCCGGGCGTCTGTCGCCTCCACCGTCCCGTCGTGGGAGAATCCAGGCGAGGAAAGGGAACCGATCTGTCTGTTGTCGACACCGCTGCGCCCGACGCGATCGACTGCCGCCCGGGACTCACTTGGATAGGCATGCCTGGCAGGAGGCCCTCGACCTCTTCACCACTGGCGGACGAGCAAACCGAGCTCTCGGGGCTCGATCTGAAGAGGATGGCCGAGGCTGCCTGGTTCACCGGCCAGGTCGATCTCATGATCGAGTCTTTGAGCGGGCCTTCAAAGGCGTTCGTTTGCCGAGTGGAGCAACGCGCCCGAGCCGCCCGAAGACGTCGATCGATCTTGCCAGGCAGTACGCCTACAAGGGCCAAGGCTCGATCGCAGGTGCCTGGTTGCGGCGCGGTGAACGCTTGATCACCGGAGAGCCGGAGGGTCCCGCCCATGGCTATCTGTCGCTGAGCAAGTCCGGTATGGCTCGCAGTCGAGGGAAACGTTGAGGAGGCGGTCGGGCAGGCCGAGGAGGCGGTGAGGATCGGCACCGAAACCGGCGACATCGATCTGGAGGCGAGGCCCTCGTCGCGCTCGGAACGTTGAGGATCGCCGGCGGGCGCCGTTGTGGACGGCTTCCAGTTACTCGAGGAGGCCTCGGTCGCCGCAGTCAACGGTGAGCTGTCGCCCACTGGTGACCGGGATCACCTACTGCAACATGATCTCCGCCTGCCGCGACCTGACCGACTACGTCCGCGCCGGGGAGTGGACTCAAGCCACCGAGAAGTGGTGTGAGAAGCAGTCGATCTCGGGATTCCCCGGGATCTGCCGGGTCCACCGCGCCGAGGTTGTTGCGATGTCCGGCGCGTGGGACCAAGGCGGAAGCAGAGTTGGAACGGGCCACCGCCGAGCTCGAGGCGTACAACGCCACCCCACCGCGCGCGGACGGGCTCTACTCGCTTGCGCGTCCTCCGCTTCCGGAGGGGGAATCTCGAAGCGGCGGAGGAGACATTCCGCCAATCGCATGCCTTGGGCCACTCGACGCAGCCCCTCCTTGCGTTGATAAGGCTCGCCCAGGGAAATGTCCATACGGCCGAAGCTGGGATCAGGTCGGCGCTCCAGGAGGAGTCCTGGGACCAATGGACCAGGACGCGCATGCTCCCCGTCCAGGTCGAGATCGCCGTCGCCGCCGGCGAGCCTGGCGATCGCCCGCGAGGCCGCTGAGGAACTGGACGGGCTCGTAGAGACATTCGACACGGTGACGAGGCAGGGCGGAGCGGGAGCTTGCCTGGGGGAGGGTTCTCCTTGCCGAGGGTGACCCGGTCGGAGCCGCCGCCCGGCTGCGAGCCGCCATCGTGCTGTGGGGAAGGGTCATTGCGCCATACGAGACGGCCATTTCACGCCGGCTGCTGGCCAAGGCCCTGCGGGCGGTCCACGACGACGACCAGGCCGACCTGGAGCTCGACGCTGCGTTCAAGGATCTGGACACGCTCGGCGCCAAGCGGGACGCCGATGCTGTTGCTGCTGAGATCGCGGCGGTGTCGGCGCGCCGGAGCGGACCCACCCAGACCCGGCGCACCTTTGTCTTCACCGACATCGTCGGCTCGACCAAATTCGCCGAGCTGATGGGCGATCAGTCGTGGGACCAGTTGCTCCGCTGGCACGACGACACGCTGCGCGAGTTGTTCGTCGCCCACGGCGGTGAGGTGGTGAACTCGACGGGTGACGGGTTCTTCGTCGCCTTCGAGACGTCGGCCTCGGCCGTCGATGCCGCCGTCGCCGTCCAGAGGCGGCTCGCCGAGCACCGCAGCTCCACCGGCTTCGCGCCGATGGTGCGCATCGGCCTCCACGCCGCCGAAGCCAACCGCCACGGGTCGGACTACTCGGGGGTCGGAGTCCATGCCGCAGCCCGGGTGGCTGCGCTGGCACAGGGTGGAGAGATCCTGGCGACGATGGACACGCTCGATGGCCTCAGCGGATGTGACGACCTCGGCCCCGAAGGAAGCGGAGTTGAAGGGCATCGACGCACCGGTTCAGGTCGTCGCCGTCGATTGGGACTGATCAGCTGACCACTGCGTTGGCGGTCGCCACCCGGGGGTCGGCGGCATGCGGTGCGGACACCTTCTCTGTCGACGGTGATGACCGACACCGGGCCCCACCCCGGCTGGCTCTCGTCGGCCACCTCGACTGTGTGGCCGCGTAGCCGCAGACCTTCCACCACGTCGGCTGGGGTCGATGGCTCGACCCCGAGCGAGGTGGCACCCCCAAAGCCGGCGGGTGCGATCTCCCAGCGCGGGGCGTCTTGCGCCTCGGCGGGCGACATGCCGCCCAACAGGAGGTGCGCTGCCATCTGGATCAGCAACTGCGGTTGATGGTGGCCACCCCTCGTCCCGAGGACCATGGCGAGATCCCCCTCGGAATCGGTCCAGAGGGTGGGCGACAACGTGTGGAGTGGCCGCATGCCGGGGGCCAAGTTCGTTGGGCGACCCGGGCCGGAGATCGAATCCGGCGCCCCGGTTGTGGAGGAAGAACCCCGCCTCGCCGGCGCCGATGCCCGAACCGATCCCCATGAAGTTGGACTGGATGAAGGAGACACCGGTGCCGTGACGGTCCACGACGCACAGGTAGGCCGTGCCCGACGGCACGTCCCGGCGTGGACGGCCAGTCGGCCATGAGTCGGAGGCGATCCCCGCCAGCCGATCGGCCAGCCGTGCGGGTCGAGCAGTTGGTTCCGGATCGACCGGGGCCGTCGCGGGTCTGCAACGAGGTCGTCGCGGTCCCACGCCGCCGCCCGGTACGCCTCGATCTGAGCGTGCCAGTAGCCGGGGTCGTCGAGGTCCCCCGAGGTGCCCAGCCTGCTCCAGCATCCAGAGACCAGCGAGGACGAGGTACCCCTGCGAGTTCGGGGGAACCGTCCACCCGGTCAGCCCGAGCACCTCGAAGAGATATCGGGTCCACCCAGTCGGACCTGCTCGCCGCCACGTCTTCTTCGGTGACCAATCCGCGATGTGCCGCGGCTATGGCCGCGGCGGTCTTGCCTCGGTAGAAGCCGTCACGACCATCTTCCGCGATGGCGCGCAAGGTCTTCGCCAGCCCGGGTCGGTGGACGGCGATCACCCGGAGCGGGAGCGGATCCCGTCCGGATAGAGCCCGTCCGCTGCAGGCTGGTCGCTCAGCCTCGATTCGAGACGGCGGAGCGAGGTCGCCAACTCGTCAGATGCCTCGAACCCGTCCTCGGCGAGCGCAACGGCCCGAGCGAGGAGGCCGTGGAGTGGAAGCGCTCCGAAGTGGTCATCGAGCGCGATCCCAACCGTCCACGCATCCCGGCACCGTTGCGGTCGCCGGGTGGTCCCACGGGATCTCGGCATGGCCCTCGCCCACGCATCGCTGCTGCGTCGACGCCCGACCCGGCTCGTCCCGATGCATTGAGTGTCGCCGGTACCCGGTCCCCGGGGCGGTGCACCAGGGCGAAGAGGTCGCCGCCGATGCCGCAGGCCTCTGGAGCGACCACTCCGAGGACGGCATCGGCAGCGATGGCGGCGTCGACCCCGTTGCCCCCAGCATCGAGCACTTTCGATCGCTGCTGCGGTCGCCAGGTAGTGGGGTGTCACCACGGCGTCGCCCGTGCCCGGAAACGTGGAGTCGGCACTCCCTCCCGGGAGGGGTTTCGTCACCGCCTGGCGGCCGATCCCGCCTCGGTGCGTGCCCCGTGCTTGAACCACCGGACCGGCTGACGCAGTTCGTGCTCGAGGACCCTGCGCCAGACCGACAGCGAGGAACACGTCGCCGAGCGATATGACCTGGCCGAAACCGAACAGCCTGAGGGGGATCACGTCAGCGAGGAAGGGCAGCGCCGTCGACGTGTCGAGCAGAACGTGCTTGGCGCTGGCGACGATGTCGGCGTCGGCGTTGGTGCCGCCGGCGACGTACGCGGCCTCGCTCATCACGGGCATCCCGCTGTTGGCGACGATCACCGTGAAGTTCATCAGTATGCCCAGGCCGATCAGCCACATCCCCGGTGTCCCCCGGTTCAGTGCAACGAGGACCAGCAGTGGCACGTAGGAGCCGAGCACGAGGACAGCGTCACGCCCCGCGACCAGCCGGCGAGGTCGGGCACGACCTCGGCGGCGAGTTGCAGGGCGAACGCCATCGGTAGCAGCCACCATTGTCTGATCCGGACGTCGCTCAGGTTGCGGAATTTGCCGCCGCGCATCAGCGCCACGAGCCATTCCGACGAGCAACACCGCCAGAACAAGGACCATTCGAGCACGGTACCAACCGGTGGAGGAGTGGCAAGTAGCGTGGTGACCCGTCGAACGAGAGCGCGGAATGTTTCGCTATGAGGTGCGTGGACCGGCGGCCTGGCTGGTCATCGACGATCCCGACCGGCGCAATCCGCTGTCGCTCGCCGTGATGGAGAAGTTTCGGTGATGCGCTCGCCTCCGCTGGGGCCGATCTCTGCCGTGCGGGTTGTTGTCGTCACCGGTGCAGGCGACCGGGTCTTCTCGGCCGGAGGGGATCTCGCCGGGCGATTTCTTCGACAAGCCAATCGAGAGCGCACCACGCCCGCGCCGCTTTCGCCGAGGTGCTTCCGTCTCATGCGGCGCGTGGGGAAGCCGACCATCGCCCGGGTCAACGGTCATGCACTCGCCGGAGGCTTTGGACTGGCGGCGGCGTGCGACATCGTCGTTGCCTCCGACCGAGCGCGCAAATTCGGCATGCCCGAGATCGACGTCGGGCTTGTGGCCGATGATGATCGGCGCCGTGCTGATGCGATGCATGCCGCGTCGAGCAGTACTCGAACTGATGATGACCGGCCGACTGATCGACGCCGACGAGGCGAGAGTCGCTCGGAGCAGTCTCGAGGGTTGTCGCTCCCGATCGTCTCGACGAGGAAGTAGATGCTCTCGTCGAGCAACTCGCCGCCAAGAGCCCGGCGACGATCCGGTTGGGACGCGATGCCTTCTACGCGGTCGAGGATCTGAATTTCGACGATGCGCTCGACCATCTCCAGGACCGGCCTGACGTCTGTGGCCTCTGACCGAAGACGCCGCTGAGGGGGTACGGGCCTTCATCGAGAAGCGTCCGCCGGAGTGGTCGGGCCGCTGAGCCAATAGGTCTACGGTCCACAAGCTGATAACTTTCACTCAACCGATGAAGAAGTGGATTCGTTTCGCCGGCTGGGGGTTGATGGCGGTCGGGCTCGTTGTGCTCGGCGTTTTGGCCTACCAGTACTGGTACACCGACCTTGCCGCAGCGCGGGGTCAGCAGGAAGGCGCCCGCCAACTTGCGATCCGTCTCGCCGAGGAAGAACCAGTGGTGGTGGCCACTCCTTCGGGCAAGCCGGACGCCAACCCGCGTCCCAACAAGGTCGTCATCCCGCCCGCCGAGCTGTTCACCGAGGAGCCGCCCGAAGCGGGGACCGCCTTCGCCGAGCTCCGGATCCCATCGATCGAGGTCAAAGAGGTCGTGTTCGAGGGGGTAGACGTCCCCACTCTCCAACTCGGACCAGGGCACATGCCGTGGACGCCGCTGCCCGGTCAGCCAGGCAACGCAGTGATGAGCGGGCATCGCACCACATACGGCGCTCCCTTCAACCGGATCGACGAACTGGAAAAGGGCGACAAGATCGTCGTGATCAGCGCGGTGGGACGTCACGTGTACAGGGTGCGCGAGACGCTCGTCGTCAACCCGACCGACATCTGGGTGACCGATCCCCGCTCCGGTGGGTGGCTGACATTGACCACCTGTCACCCCGAGTTCTCTGCGCAACAGCGCTACATCGTCCACGCCGAGATGGTCGATGGACCAAACATGCGGTACATCCGGGCCAACCCCGACCACCAGTTGGCCGCGGCGGCACAGTCGGGCTGAGTCCAGTCAGCTGAGCCTCAGCCGGCCAGTTCCTCCACGAGTTCGAGCAGCTGTTCCTCGGGGACCCGGCTGGTGATCTGCTGGACCACTGTTCCGTCCGAGTCGATCGCCACCGTGATCGGTAGCCCGAATGTCTGATAGGCGCTGGACACGTTCCCGGTCGCGTCGAAGCCGAGGGGAATGCTGACACCGACTTCCTCGGCGAACTGACGGGCCGCCGGCTCCTGGTCCTCCACGGCGACACCGAGAAAGGCGACCTCGGGGTGCTCTGCCGCCACCCGGTCGATTTCGGGAAGCTCTTCCCGACAGGGGATGCACCACGAGGCCCAGAGGTTGAGGATCAGCGGGCGTCCGTCATCGGCAAGGTGCTCGGAGAGGCTGAACTCGCCCCCATCGAGAAGGGGCACGGTGAACTCCGGGCGCCGGCGAGCCGGTCAGTCCGGCTAGCGCCGGTCGTAGATGACGGCTGTCCGCCATCACCGCCCATCACCGCCGCCACCGCCACGCCGATCACCACCACCGCAAGGGTGACGACGGTCAGCAGACCAAAACGCAGTGGGCAGCGGGGATCCTGCGGCGCCTCGTCGGCGGGCGGACCGGGTTCGTTCGGGGACAGTCACATCGAGAGGGTATCGCCGTCGGTGCCGAACCCGGCGGAGAACCCCCGAAATGCACAACTGCGCTAGCGTGCGTAGGTTTCAATCGCGCCCGGCAGGGGGCCGGGCCGGAGACCGAGGAGGTCCCATGCGGTTTAGACCACCCACCCCGTCGGGCATCGCCATTGGCGTAGCTCTTGTCGTCGTCCTCACTGCCGGAGCGGCCGCCGGCCAGGCGCTCATCACTTCGGCGGACATCAAGGACAACACCATCCAAAGTGTCGATATCAAGGGCGGGACGGTCACCAGCGGTGACATCAAGGACGGGACCGTCACCAGCGGCGACATCAAGAATGAGACCATCAAGAGCGGTGACATTCTTAATTCGACCATCAACACCAACGACATCAAGAATGAGACCATCAAGAGCGGTGACATTCTGAATGGAACCGTCAACAGCGCTGATGTCGAAGGACAACAGCCTCACCGCAGGCGATCTTGCCGCCAACGCGGTCGGCACCAGCGAGCTCGCAGCCAACGCGGTCAACAGCGCCAAGATCGCCGATGGCAGCGTTACGGCGCCGATGTGGCGAACGTGGGACGCGTCGCCGATCGACGATCGGTAGGTGCCGCAGCCGTCGATGCCTTGATTGCTGGCTTACGGCGGATTCGACGGCCCCAACTGGGGAATCGTCGACCGAAACGTGATCGGCAATGGCGACTGCGTATCTCCGAGCCGGGCCGATTGCTGGCCCGGTGGGAGAACTCGACGCATTTAATCCGCCCCTAGGGGTCGGCAGTCTGGGGATTCGCACTGGCAGCGGTGACGACAAAGCGGCCTTCGGAAACCAAGTCGACTTCATCGGCATGAATCTCCTTGAGATCACAGTCTTGAGCTACTGGGTCATGACAACGGTGGAGAACAACCAACTCGTGCCCAACATGCCGGATCTCCAATTTGAGATCGACCCCAATCTCGCCGGCGACCCCGACGAACACTTCACGACGTTGATCAACGAGCATGAGAACACACTTCCTGGTTGGACCGAGATCGACACCACCCAAGAGGGAGAGTGGTGGATAACGGGAACTTCGGGAACCATCACCGGGTGTGATCAGGCAGGTCCCTGCACGTGGGATGAGCTCTTGATTGCCTTGAACGATGGTGACGATGCTCCACCGATGATTCTCACCGTGCAGTTCAACAAGGGGCGCAACAACCCGTTCTCCGGTGCGGTCGATGCTCTCACCATCAACGACACGACCTACGACTTCGAGCCGACGGGGGTGACGGAAACTCCCGCCGGGTGAGGTCCTACAGCTAAGCCGGATGGGTGTCCCACGGCGTCGCCCGGAGACATCCATCCACTGAACGTGTACTGAACCTGAGCCATCGCGCCCTCTGTCAGACTCGGTTGAGCCTCAACGGGGTGAAGGGTGACAACGCTGCTGTCGCGGCAGAGGGCGAAGGTGGCGGCGGTGGCGGCCGTGTTCGGTCAACCACCGCTGCGACGCCTCGAGTTGGCTTTCTTCGGGTTCGGCTTGGCGGAGTGGGCCACGTGGGTGGCGATCCTGGTCTATGCGTACCAGGTGGGTGGTTCGGCGACGGTCGGGTTGGTGGCGGCCCTCCAGTTGCTCCCCGCCGCGGTGGCGGCACCTCTACTGGCGACAGCCGCCGATCGGTTGCCCCGGCACTTAGCTCTCGTGTTCGGTTACGCATCGCAGGCCGTCGCCGCCGCTCTGACGTGGTGGGCCATGGCGAGCGGGCAGGCTCCGCCGCTGGTGGTCGGGTTCGCTGCGCTGACCGCAATCCTGATCACCGCAACCCGGCCCGCCCACATCGCTCTCATTCCTGAGCTCAGCACCGGGCCCGATCAGACGATCGCGGCCAACGTGGTGTCGGCCATGGTGGAAGGCTTCGCCGCACTCGCGGGTCCGCTCATCGCCGGTCTACTGCTCGAGGTCGGCGACCCGGCAATTGTCTTCTTGGCGATGGCGGTTGTGTTGGCGGTGTCGGCTGCGACCGTTGCCGGCGCGTCGGCACGCCAGGCTCCGGCATTGGTCGTACGGGTCTCGCCGATCCGGACCCTCCTCGGAGGTGTCTCGATGGTGCTCTCCGAACGCCGCACACGTGTCATCGTCGGTCTCGGTGGGCTGCAGTCGATCGTGGACGGAGCGCTCGATGTGCTCCTCGTGGTTCTGGCCATCGAGCTGCTTGGTATCGGCGAGCCAGGAGTCGGCTATCTCGGGGCAATCGTCGGGGTAGGGGCTCTGTTCGGCGCCATGGGAGCGGCCGGGCTCGTCGGTCGACCTCGTCTGGCGCCATCGCTGTTGGGCGGTGCGCTCGCCCGAGGATTGCCCATCACCTTGGTTGGGATCGTCCCGGCGACGGCGCCGTTGTTGGCGGTTTCGGGTGCGGGCGTCGGCTTGGGTGATGTCGCCGGTCGCACCCTCCTGCAACGGTTGGCGCCGCGGGAGGTCATGGCTCGCGTCTTTGGCGTGCTCGAGGGGATGGCAATGGCCGGGCTCGCCGTCGGCGCCGTCGTCGCCCCGATTCTCATCAACCTGGTCGGCGCGCAGGGCGCCTTCGTGGTGCTCGGATTGTTGCTCCCGGTCGCGGCGGTCGCCGGATGGCCGATGATCCGCGCCGCCGACATCTCGGCCTACGTGCCAGAGGTGGAGGTCGGCATCCTGGAGCGGGTCGCCATGTTGCGGCTCCTCGACCCACCCGCCCTCGAGGCGCTGGCGCTGGGATCGCATGTCGAAGAGGTGGAACGGGGCCGCGTGGTGATTCGCCAAGGAGACGCCGGCGACCGTGTCTATGTGATCGATGCCGGTCGATACGACGTCATCGCCGATGGGACACCTGGTCAACACGCTCGAGAGCGGCGACATCTTCGGCGAGATCGCGCTGATCGCGGACGTGCCCCGAACGGCGACGGTGGCGGCTGTCGAGAATGGGCGGTTGCTCGCCATCGACAGGGCCACGTTTCTCGAGACCCTCGCCCAATGTCCGGGGACGCTCGCTACCTTCGAGGAGGTGGTTGGCCGCGTCTGGCGGGTCTGGAAGAGCTCGGATTGAGTCTCAACCGGTCCCATCGACGGACGAACCGCATGATCTCGTCGGCCAGCCCGTCCCGGTCGAGCTCTCCGTCGGGCCGGTACCAGCGCTCGACCGCGTTGAGGATGGAGAGGATGAAGATGGCACCGAGCTTGGGATTGAGGTCGGAGCGGAATACGCCCTGGTCGATCACCTTGCTGGAGAGCACCTCGCGGAACGAGCCGCTCGTATCTGTCTCGTGCCGCGATGATCTGTTCCCGGTACTCCGGTTCGAGAGCCGATGCCTCGTTGAGGAAGGTCCGAACCTCGTCGAGGTTGTCCAGAACCACCTCGAGGTGACCCACGACGAGCGCCCTGAGCCGGGCCTCCGCACCTCCATCGACATCCTTGGCTCGCTCCGCCGACTCCTGAAAGAGCTGCGCCCCGGTGGCGACGACGTCGACCAGCAGCTCCTGCTTCGAACCGACGTGTGAGTAGAGGGAGGAGCCGAACAGCCCGAGCTCGGCACCGAGGTCGCGCATCGATGTGCCGTGGTAACCCCGCTCGGCAAACAGCCGCCCGGCGGCGCGGATAACGTCGTCGCGGCTGTTGCGCGCCGATGCCGTCGAGCTCACCATGTTCGCGGCGCTTCCTGCCTCCCCCGGTGAGGGGGAGACGCGAGCCAAGCGAGCGGAGGGGGTGACTGGGAGAGGAGCACCGTTGGGAGTTCGCCAGCCCCCCTACCCGCTGCTGCCGCAGCGGGGCCCTTCCCCCCTGCGGGGGGACAGAAAGAAGGGCGCAGCGGGGCCCTTCCGCTCTACGCGGGAGACGGAGTAGGACTCCGCCGTCCGCCGTCCGCCGTCCGCCGTCTGAACGGTCATACGTCGTAGTCCAGGACGACGTGGTCGGTGAGCGGGTGGCTCTGGCAGGTGAGGATCAATGCCCTGCTCGAGGTCGGTGTCTACCAGGGCGTAGTTCTTCTCCATCTCGACCTCACCCTCGAGGAGTCGGGCCTTGCACGAGGCGCACATTCCTCCCTTGCAGGAGAAGGGGAGCTCTCGGCGCACCCGCAGATGCGGCGTCGAGGATCTTCTCTTCGGGACGCATCCGCACTTCCGAGCTTGCGTCCGGCAAGGGTGAACTCGACACCGACTGCGCCTTCACCGGGTGGTGGTTCGGTGGGGAGTGCCTCCACGTCGAGCGGGCCGGCGAAGAAGAGCTCGTCGTGGATCTTTTCGGCTCGACGCCGCGCTCCTCGAGCAGGTCACGGGCCTCACCCACCATCTCGAAAGGACCGCAAAGGAACCACTCATCGACCGTTGCGGCGTCGGTGACGGTGGCAAAGAGCTTCTCCAGCTTGTCCCGGTCGATCCGCCCGGCGAACAGCGGGACTTCGGGCATCTCCTGGCTGAGTACGTGCACGAGTTGCAGGCGATCGGGGTAGCGGTCCTTGAGGCCCTGCAGTTCGTCGAGGAACATCACCGTGCGGGCGGAGCGGTTGCCGAAGATCACCGTCCATCGACTCGCCGGCTCGGATTCGAGCGTGGTCGATACCAAGCGAGAGGACCGGCGTTATCCCCGAGCCCGCTGCGATGGCGGCGTAGTGGTGCTCCGCCTCGGGGTCCGGGGTGATGGTGAACTCGCCCACCGGGGGCATCACGTCGAGCATGACGCCGGGCCGCAGCTCGTTCACCGCCCAGGTGGAGAAGGCGCCACCGCCGAGTCGCTTGATGCCCACACGGAGCCTCGCCGTGTTGGCGTTGGCGCAGATCGAGTAGGAGCGGCGCACGTCGCGGCCGTCGATCATGGCCCGCAACGTGACGTGCTGGCCGGGGAGGTAGCGGAAGCTGTCGGCCAGCGGCTCGGGCACATCGAGGGTGACCGCAACCGCGTCGTCGGTGAGCGGGGCTACCTCGGATACACGCAGCGGGTGAAAGCGGGGCGTACCCAGCTCAGCAGCTCCTTGAAGAGATCGAACGGCTCGCCGCAACTGGTGCACACCAGCAACGCCTTGCATGCGGTGGAGCCGAAGAAGGAAACGGTACGGGCGCCAGCCGCCCGACAACGGGGACAACGCGCCTCGTGGACAGGGGATGGCGGGGCGATGCCGTACTCCTCGAGCTTGCGTCTGCCCTCGGCGCTCATCCAATCGGTCGTCCAGGCCGGGGTATGAACGGTGCGCACCTCTACCTCCCGCCCCGGGAGCGACCCGACGATCGCATCCCTTATCGCATCCATCGCCGGGCAACCCGAATAGGTGGGAGTGATGGTGACCGACGACCCGTCCCTCTTCGATGGATACGTCGCGCAGGATCCCGAGGTCGTCAATCGTCAGACACCGGGATCTCGGGGTCGGTCACCGAGGCGATCACGGAGCGGATCTCGGTCAGGTCATCGGTGTCGATCCTGGTGCTCACCACACCGCCTCCGGCATGCTGCGGGCCAACCACTGCATCTCGGCCACCAGCTTGCCGAGGTGCTCGGTGTGGTAGCCCTCGCGGCCGCCGATCCGCTGCGAGGCGCCGGCCAGGCGTCTCCAGCCGAGCCTCGGCGAGCACCTTCCCGATCCTGTCCTCCCAACCCGGCCGCAGCGTCGCCGGGTCTACCCCGATCGCGGCCTTCGTCATCTCGTGGTCGATGTCGTCGCCCTCGAACAACTCGCCGGTGAATCGCCAGAGGATGGTCGACGCATCCTGGGTCCGCCTATGGCTCTCCTCGGTGCCGTCACCGAGACGGACCACCCATGTCGCCGAGTGGCGGAAGTGGTACCTGGACTCCTTGAGCGCTTTGGCGGCGATCCCGGCCAGCGTCTGATCGGTCGATTGGCTGAGTGCTTCCCAAAGCTCCAACTGATAGCCGTCGAGCAGCATCTGGCGGATCTGCGTCTGGGCGAAGTCGCCGTTTGGTTGTTCGACCAGGAGGAGGTTGGTGAATTCCCTTTCGGAGCGGCCCATGGCGAAGTCGTCTTCGTCGGGCCCCGTCCTCCAGTTCGGCCGGCATGGGTGAGGAGCGCCCGGGCCACGCCGAGGTGGTCGAGGGCGATGTTGGCCAGTGCGATGTCCTCCTCCAGTTCAGGCCCCCGGCTGATCCACTCCCCGAGCCGTTGCGCCACCACGAGGTTGTCGTCGGCGTGACGCAGAACGTATTTCACATGGGAGTCTCCCCTGGGGACCGGGGTGCCCTGCGGTGGTCCGACGATCGTCACGAAGTCACGCTAACGAACGATCGTTCGTTAGGCAAGGTCAGTCGGGGTGGAAGGGTCTCCCCAGCCCGGATGGGCGCGGGACCGGCTACCAGAAAGCGGAGCGCCTGGTTTCGCTCGGTGAGGTGGCGCAACCAGGGCCGGTGGATCAACACCAGCGTGAAGATCATCAGCGGGAAGGGGAGCAGCGGAAGTACCTGCGACAGGCCGGGTAGGACCGGCTGCAGACGGAGCGCTACGACCTGGAATACCCCGAAGAGGTAAGCGCCGAAGGCAGCCCGGACCGGGTTCCACCCCCCGAAGATGACGATCGCCAGAGCGATCCAACCGAAGTTGGCGGTGAGGCCCTCGCGCCACCCCAACTTGACGTCGAGCGAGAAGGCGGCACCTGCCACGCCGACCAGGGCACCTCCGGCGAGCGTGGCCAGGACGCGGGATAGGGTCACCGGGACTCCCACGTGCGAACGCCGCTTCGGGCCTTTCCCCGACCCCGCGGAGCGCCAGACCGCTCCGGGTCCGGTACAGGTAGAACGCCGACCCGACGATCAGCAGGTAGCTGGCGTACACGACGATGTTCTGCGAGAAGAGGACCGGGCCGAGCACCGGGATCTCGGAGAGCAACGGGATGCTGAGTGAGGGGACGCCCGGCCCCGCCACGCCGACAAAGGGCGTTGCCGAGGTAGTCGCTGAGGTCGATGGCGAGGAGGGTGAGGACGAAACCGGCGGCGATCTGGCCGACACCGAGGCGGATCCCGGCGTAGGCCACGACACCGGCCAGGGCCATCGACACCAGCGCGGCGGCGACAAACCCGAGCAGGGTGTTCCCGGTGGTCGTCGCCACGGCGAAGCCGGTCATCGCCGAGAGCATGAGGCTCCCCTCCAGACCCAGGTTGACCACCCCGGCCCTCTCGGTGATGGTCTCGCCCACTGCGGCGAAGACGAGCGGTGTGGCGGCGGCGACGATCGAGGCGAGCGCAGCTTCCATGTCAGGGCTCCTCGACCAGGGGCGGCGCCTTCTTGGCACCCCGGCCCCCGAGGAGGAGGGCAACCAGCACCCCGACACCGAGAACGACACCGGAGAGCGAGGAGTCGACGTCGAGCCGGAGTTGGAGTTGGGTCCCGCCGGCCGCCACCGCCACAAAGACCAGTGCCAGCGGACCGATCCAGAGGACGCGGAAGCCGGCGAGCAACACCACCAGGATCCCGAGGAACCCATATCCCCCGGACACGGCGGGGACGAGCTTGTGGTGGAAACCGAGTCGCCTGCATCGCTCCGGCCAACCCGGCGAGGGCGCCGCACAGGGCGAAGGCGCCCAGAAGGTATCGCTCGGTGCTGATCCCGAGCACCAGAGCGCTCTCGGGGTTGCCTCCCACGGCGCGCAGCCGCAGCCCGGGCCGGGTGCCGCGCAGCAGCAGGCCGACTCCCACCAACCCGACGAGTGCGATCCCGATGGCGAGCGGTGAGAGCCTCAGGTTGGGCAGAGTGGGGAGCCAGGCTTCGACCCGGAAGACGTCGGTGCCGCTGGTGGAGGCGATCCCTTGCCGCTGCCATGGTCCGAGGATCAGGTAGACGGCAAGACCGGCAGCGACGAAGTCGAGCCCGAGACCGCCGAAGATCTCGTTGACGCCGCCCCTGGTGCGGAGCAATCCCGCCAAGCAGCGCCCAGACGACGCCGCCCGCCAAGGCGGCGAGCAGGCTGCCGGGACCACGACCCACCCCGGGCCGGGGAGCGACCTGGCCACCCAGGTCGCCGCTATCGCCCCGGCCACGATCTGCCCCTCGATTCCGATGTTCCACAAACCGGCGGTGAAGGTCACCACCAAGCCGGTGGCGGCGAGCACCAGCGGCACCCAGGCCATCAGCGTGTCGGAGACCTTTGCGGCGGAGCCGAAAGCACCCTCCCAGACCAGTCCGACGCCTCGCGTGGGAGGGACGCCTGCGATCGCGAGCAGGACGGCACCGACGCGCAAGCGCGGCGATGACCGGAAGGGCGAACCGGACGACTCGCTTCACGAGCTCACGCCGGCGCCAGCCCACCGATGAGGTGGCCCAACTCGGAGATGGTGGCGGTGGCGGTGATCGACCACCCCCACGACCTCGCCGGCGAAGAACACGGCGATCCGGTCGCTCTGGGCGACGAGCTCGTCGAGGTCGCTCGAGGTGAAGACCACGGTCGCGCCCTCGCCGTCGCCTTCGGTCGAGTTCCGACCAGACCCAACGGGCCGACTCGAGGTCGAGGCCACGGGTGGGCTGCTCGAACAGGAGGAGCCGGGACCTTCTCCGGGGCCATCGCCAGCATCAGCCGTCTGCTGGTTGCCGCCGGAGAGCACGTCGGCCAGCGTCCCCGGTCTTCCCCTGATCTGGTAACTGGCGATGATCGAGTCCGCCCGCTCCTCGGACGCTCCCCAATCGATGGTGAACGAGTCGTTCGGAGCCGTCAGCTCGAGGTGCTCGGTGACGCTGAGACCGGGAATGAGCCCTTCTTCGAGCCGCCCCGCCGGCACGTAGTGGATCTCGTCCGAACGGGTCTCCGGGTCTGCCCCTTCGAAATGGATACTGCCCCGAGGACGGCTGCAACCGGCCGGCGCAGGCCCGCAGCAGGAGCCGTTGTCCGCTCCCCTCCAAGCCAGCCAGCCCGAGCGCCTCCCCTCGGCGCACCTCGAGGCTGATCGGACCGGCGCTCGCCCCGTCCTCGGCGAGTTCAACGCCCGATCGATGTCGAGCGTCACATCGCCAAGCGCTACCCGCTCCCTCGATGGCGGTTCCACCGAGCGGCCGAACATCATCTCGACCAGTTGTCGGGGAGGAGCAGGCAACTCGGTGTGACCGGCAACGCTGCCGTGGCGGAGCACCGTTACCCGCTCGCACAGGTCGGCCACCTCTTCGAGCTTGTGGGACACGAAGAGCACGATCAGCCCCTCGCCGGCCAGCGTGCGAAGGGCTGAGAAGAGTTGGTCTCGCTGCTCCTCGGTGATGCCGGTGGTCGGCTCGTCGAGGATCAGCACGTTCACCCCGAGCCAGAGCAGCCGGATCATCTCGTGCTGCTGGCGCGCTCCGACGCTCAACCTCGCCGCGTTGACGTCGGGCAGGAAGGGGAACCCAAGCCGGTCGGCGATATCGGCCAGTGGTCGGCGGCGGTCCGGCTGCTGCGTTCCGACCCGAGCAGGGCGTTGTCGAGCATCGTCATGGGGAGGAACACCAGCGGATCCTGATGGAGCATCCCGATCCCTGCCTCGGCCGAGTGGCGTGGCGATCCCGGTGGGAGCGGTTTGCCGTCGATCAACACCTCTCCCGAATCGGGTGCGAGGAAACCGGAGATGATCTTCATCAGGGTCGACTTGCCTGCGCCGTTCTCCCCGAGGACGGCGTGAATCGTCCCCGATTCCACGCCGAGCGAGATGTCGCGGTTGGCCACGGTCTGGCCGAACCGCTTCTCGATGTTCCGCAGCTCGAGGTGCATCCGCCGTCCCCGGCCGGTCTATTCGCTCGAGCTCGCTCCCACCATGCCTTCGAGCAACTGGGGCATGTACCAGATCTGGGTGTCGGTCGCCTCCTCGCCGTCCTCGAGGAACACCGACCCGTCCTGGAAGTTGAGCGGCCCGGTGAACAGGTTCGCCGACCCATCGGCCAGGGTCCCGATGAAAGCCTCGACGTCGGTGGCGACCTCGGGGGAGAGACCCTCGCCGTTGATCCACCCCACAGCCGAAGTCTCCGGGTTGTTGATGTCGGACCAATCGGGTGCGTTCCAACTCGAACCCGGCTTCGAACGTCCCGTCCACCACCGATTGGGCGATCTCGAGATACGCAGGGCGCCCAGTTGAAGTAGGGGACGCCGAGACACGCCGCGGGCGCTTCTTCGCAGGCACCCTCGAAGTCGTAGGGAACCGCCCACACCGCTTCGTCGGCGGCGAACCGCTGTCCGGCCCGCACCACGGCCTCGGTGGTGTCGATCCCACTGATCACCACGTCGGCACCCGAGTCGAAGAACTCGTTGGTCACCTGGGTCGGGTCGAGGGTCTGTCCGGGGATGTTGAACCAGAACCCGATCCAGTTGACGGTGAAGCTGAGGTCGGCAGGATCGTTCCCGGCACCCTCCCAGCAGTGGCGGGCACCGAGGTAGGCCGAGTTGACCAGACGCCTGGTCTCGTCGTTGATCAACGGTCCGAGATAGCCGATCTGGCCGGTCTGGGTGGTGAGGGCGGCGGCGCAGCCGGCGATCATCTTGCCGTACTCCATCCGACCCATCACGTTGCCCAGGTTGGTGAGGTTGGCCCGGTAGTCCTGGCCCTCTTCCCAGGCGCTGTCACCGGATGACCAGATCATGGGAACGTCGGGGTTGGCGGCGGCGGCCGCCAGGATGCCGTCCTTCATGTCGTCCGAGGTGGCGAACACCAGTTGCGCCCCCTGAGAGACCATGTCGTCCACGACCTGCTCGACGCTTGTCTCGGGGCGGTCGGCCGGGTTGACCGTGTCGAGCGAGATCATCGAGGCGCCGAGTTGCTCCTCGAGATACTGCCCGGCCTCGAAGTGCGCTTGCGACCAACCGTGGTCGTTCTCGGGGCCGACCAGGACCATCCCGAAGGTGAGCTCACCTCCGGCCGAGGCGGTGGTCTCGGTGGCCGGGGTGGTCTCGGGAGGGGCCGTGGTCTCGGCACCGCTGGTCTCGGTGATCACGGTCGTCTGCACCTCGCCGGTGGTCGCAGAGGTGGTTGTCTGCGGTGGTCCCCGGTCGGCCGGGGTGGTGTCGGTGCGGGCCCTGCGTGCAGGCCGCTGCGATCAGAGCCAACAGCACGGTGAGTGAGAGGACGGGTCGAACCGGCTGTCGTCTCCGCATGTGATGCACCTCCGCTCGGAGGAGGCGATCATACGGTCCGAGGTGGCCGCCCGACTGACGCGCTTGAATCAATTCATGCGCGATCTGGTCAGGGCACTGCCCAAGACCGAGCTCCATGTTCACATCGAGGGGACTCTCGAGCCGGAGATGATGTTCCGGCTGGCGGCGCGCAATGGCGTCGAGGTTGGATACCGCACCGTCGACGAGGTGCACGCCGCTTACCGATTCCTCGATCTGCAGTCGTTCCTCGACATCTACTACCGAGGAGCCGCAGTCCTCCGCACCGCAGAGGATTTCGCAGACCTGATGCTCGCCTACCTGGAGCGTGCCGCCGCCGACGGCGTCCGCCACGCCGAGGTGTTCTTCGACCCCCAGACCCACACCGGCCGGGGTGTCGGGTTCGACGTCTTCCTGCCGGCACTGCATCGGGCGTCGGTCGAGTCCGCACGAGCGGCTCGGGATCACCTCGTCGCTCGATCATGTGCTTCCTCCGCCATCTCACCGCCGCCGAGGCTGAGACGACGCTTGGATGCGTCGCTCCCGTACCGGGAGATGATCATCGGCGTCGGACTCGACTCCAGCGAGGTCGGCAACCCACCGGAGAAGTTCGCCGATGTGTTCGAACGGGCCCGGTCCACTCGGTTTCCGGGTCGTGGCCCATGCCGGTGAGGAAGCGCCCGCGTCATACGTGTGGGGTGCGCTCGACATTCTCGGCGCCGAGAGGATCGATCACGGTGTCCGCAGCGAGGAGGATCCGGCCCTGCTCGACCGACTCGATCGAGCAGCGGATCCCGCTGACGTGTGCCCGCTGTCGAACCTGGCGCTGCGGGTGGTCGATCGGCTCGAGGACCACAACCTGAAGCGCTACTCGATCGAGACATGGTGGTGACGGTCAACTCAGACGACCCGGCGTACTTCGGTGGGTACGTGCTCGACAACTACATGGCGGCGGCGGCGAGCCTCGACCTCACGGCTGGGGATCTGTGCCGCTTAGCCGCAACTCGATCGAGGCGAGCTTCATGAGCGAGGAGAACAAGGAACGAATGGTCGCCGAGTTGTTCGCGTGGCGGAGGAGCACGGGGTGGCCACCACCCCCGCACCGTGAGCGGCCCGGTGGACTTCGTGGTGCGCGGCGCGCGAGTGGCGCTTCCCAGTGGGTTGCAGCCGGCGGCCGTCCTGGTGGGCGAGCGGCCGTATCACCGCGGTGGTCGCTCATGACGACGCACCGCCAAAGGGGTCGAGGTCCTCGATGCGGGCCAGCGGTTGGTGTTCCCCGGGTTGGTGGACAGCCACGTCCATGTCAACGAGCCGGGTCGGACCGACTGGGAAGGGTTCGCCACCGCCACCGCCGCTGCAGGCGCCGGGGGAACCACCGCAATCGTGGACATGCCGCTCAACTCGATACCGCCCACGATCGACACGACCGTCACTCCTGATCAAGCGCCGGGCCGCCACAGGTGTGTGCGCCGTGGACGTCGCCTTCTGGGGAGGGCTCACCCCCGATTCGGTCGACGAGATCGAGGCCGCTGGCGGTTGAGGGGGTTTGCGGGTTCAAGGCATTCCTCGTCGATTCGGGCGTTCCCGAGTTCCCGCATGTGACCGAGGACGTGCTGAGGAAGGCACTGCCCAAGCTCGCCTCCCTCGGTCTCCCGCTGCTGGTCCATGCCGAGCTTCCCGGGCTCATCAGGAACTGCCCGTCGGGCGGTTCGTATCTCGATCACCTGGCAGCGCGCCCGTCGGCGGCGGAGGATGCCGCGGTGAAGATGCTCGATCGATCTCGTCGAAGAGACCGGTGCTGCGATCCATGTCCTCCATCTCGCATCGGGTGATGCTGTCGAGTTGATCGCCAGCCGCCCAGCGAGCGCGGTCTGCCAGTCACTGCCGAAACCTGCCCCCACTACCTGGTGTTCGCTGCCGAGGAGATCGATCCCGCGGGCGACCGTGTTCAAGTGCGCCCCGCCGATCAGGGAGCGGAGACACCAAGAGCTGCTGTGGGAGGGACTTGCCGCCGGCGTGGTGGGGATGGTGGTATCCGACCATTCCCCGGCTCCTCCAGAGATCAAGCAAACCTCGGGCGACTTCGCCGTCGCCTGGGGCGGGATCTCGTCGCTGCAGCTCAGGCTTGCTGCCACCTGGACGGCGGCGCAGCCGCCCGGGGTATCGCCGTCGAGACGCTGGTCGATTGGCTGGCAACGGCTCCGGCGACGCTCGCCGGGCTCGCCAAAGGGACGATCGAGCCGGGGAAAGACGCCGACCTGATCGTGTGGGATCCCGAGGCCGAGTTCGTCGTGGAGGCCGTCCGGTCTCCACCATCGGCACCCGGTGAGCCCATATGAGGGGATGACGATGCGCGGTGTCGTCGAGACAACCATCGTGCGCGGTGAGGTCGCGGCACGGGGTGACGAGGTGCTCTCGCAAAATGGGGCGCTGCTGGCGAGGGAGCACCGATGACCGAGGGCCTGGTCGATCTCGCCTCGGAGGCGGTGGGTGGCGCGGTGCTGGCGGCAAATGATGAGTTCTTCGCCCCGGCGTCCAACCTGGTCAAGGCGCACCCCCCGGAGTGGCGGGAGGGCGTATACACCGACCGCGGCAAGTGGATGGACGGGTGGGAGAGCCGTCGGCGCCGCTCGCCGGGACATGACTGGTGCATCATCCGACTCGGCATCGCCGGCGAGGTCAAGCGGGTCCTGGTGGACACCACCCACTTCCGGGGCAACTACCCCGAGGCCTGTTCGTTGGAGGCGTGCGGGGTGGGCCTGGACGACGCTCTGCCCGGCGCAACGTGGGAGGGATTGCTGCCCCGCAGCGAGTTGAAGGGCGACGAGGTCAACGACTTCGATGTGGATGGGGGACGAAGGGTCACCCATCGTCCGTCTCAACATCTTCCCCGACGGCGGTGTCGCCCGTCTCCGGGTCCTGGGCGTTCCGCTTCCCGCCCTCCAGGAGGTGGCGCCGGAGGGAGCGACTCCCCGATCTCGCCGGTGCCGTGGTCGGGGGAAGCGTCGTCGATTCCAGTGACGACTTCTTCGGGTCGGCCGATGCACTGCTCCGGCCCGGTCCCTCGACTCGGGGATGTTCGACGGTTGGGAGACCCGTCGCCGGAGAGGCGAGGGGAACGACTGGGTCAAGGTGCGGCTCGGGCTGCCCGGAACCCCACGTCAGGTCCTGGTGGACACGTCGCACTTCAAGGGCAACGCTCCGGGGTGGGTTGCGGTCGAGGCCTCCGAGCCGACGGCGAGCGATGGACCCCGATCGTGGAGAGACGCTGGGTCGGCGCCAACCGCCAGCATCTCTTCGAGGTGGAGGGCGATGTCGAGGCTGCGCTGGTCCGCCTCGACATCTTCCCCGACGGCGGTGTCGCCCGTTTCCGGGTCTATGGTGACTCCGATACCCTCCGCCGAAGGAGCAGGTCCGGGTCCGCTACCTCAACGCGCTCTTCGAGGATGAAGCACATCGCTTCTTCGGAACAGCCTGCGGGTCGGAGCGCTGGGTGGAACGATGGCCGCGGGACGCCCTTTGCGAGCGGGGCAGCCGTGCTCGAGGCTGCCGAGGCAGGCTTTCGACACGCTCGAGGATTCGGACTGGGAGGTGGCCTTCGCCGCCCACCCACGGATCGGGGAACGGTCCGGCGGGATCCCGGGACGGGAGCAGGCGATGGCGGCGGCGACCGCCACCGGTCGGAAGAGGAACTGGTCGTCGGGAAACAGTCCGGTACGAGGATCGGTTCGGGCGGTCCTTCATCATCGCCGCCGAAGGGAGGACCACGGGTGAGATCATCGATGCATTGGAGCGACGCATGACCAACGACCCGGAGACGGAGCGAGACGCGGCCGCCACCGAACAGCGATTGATCACCGAGCGGCGCCTGCGGCACATGCTCTGTCTCGGGACCGGTTCGACCATGACCAGGGTGAGCACCCACGTGCTCGACCTGCGAGACGGGCGGTCCGGCGTCGGGGATCACGGTTCGGCTGGAGCGGCTCGGCTCCCGATGGGGACGACCTGGTGGGCAAGGCGGTGACCGACGCGACGGCCGGGTGGACGACTTCGGTGACGCGGCGGACTCCTGCGACCATCTGATCACGTTCGAGACCGCCGATCATCCCTTCTACCCGGAGGTCGCTGTCGTCTTCCGTGTGACCACGGTGACGACCACCTCCACATTCCGTTGCTGCTCAGCCGGTTCGGGTACACGACCTATCGGGGCAGTTGATGCTCGGTCCGAACCGCTACGGCAAGTCGGGGGTGCGCGTCTTCAAGCTCCATCGGGGCGAGGACCGCGACGAGATCACCGACCTGACGGTGCGTGTCCTGCTGTCCGGCGACTACGGGATGCGCACGTCGCCGGTGACAACCGAAACGTCCTGCCCACCGACACCATGAAGAACACTCTCTACGTCCTGGCCCAGGACCACCTCGGTCCCGAGATCGAGCGGTTTCGGGCTCCATGCCGGTCATCATCTTCTCGACGCCTCGGGCGCCGATCGGGTGTCGGTGGCCCTCTCCGAGCGGAGTTGGAGCCACCTTCCCGGAGCGGGTCACGCCTTCGCCTCCACGGGCACGGAGCGGAGGCTGGCCCGGGTCGTGGTGACGTCGCGGGAGGGCGAGCTCTCGGCGGGCTTGATGGTCTGCTGCATCCTCAAGAGCGCCGGCTCACGGTTCTCGGGTTTCCCCCGTGACCAATTCACCACCCTCGCCGAGACCGAGGACCGGATACTCGCCACCAGGCTCACCGCGCGGTGGAGCTACCCGGACCCGCTCGACGACTACCTCGCAACCTGGCGAGGAGTGCGGGACACGCTGCTCGAGTCATTCGCCTCGATCGACAGCGACTCGGCCAGAACCAGGGATACGAGATGGGACAGGCCGTGCTGGCGTCACACCCAGAAGTCGGCGAGATCCGACTCCGGCTGCCCAACGTCCACCACCTCGAGTTCGGTCTCGACCCGCTTCGCGCATCGACGACCGCGGCGTGGTCTACCAACCCACCGACGAGCCCTTCGGCGACATCGCCCTCACGGTGCGGAGAGAGACGGATGACGGAAGACGGAAGACTGACGAGCGAAACTCGACGCTGGAAGCGGGGGGAATGGTTAGCTCCCAAGGTGCGAAAGCGGCGGATCGAGCAACGTTGGGAGTTCGCCAGCCCCCTACCCGCTGCTCCGCAGCGGGTCCCTTCGCCATCGGGGGGACGGAGAATCGCGGCGAGCCCTTCTGAACGGTTCGCTCCCCGCCGGGCAGTCGGGGGACGAGAGCATCCGCTCGCTCGCCCCGGTAGGCCGCGGGAGGCTGGTTCATTCCCAGAGGTGCGATGCCTGGGGATTGACTTCCGCCTTCCGACTAGCCGGTGGCGTCGCGGCGGCCCTCGAGGATGCGCAGGAACGATCGGGTGCGAAGCTCGTCGACGGTCAGGCCGGTCAGGTCGGTGACTTCGTCCTCGGTGACGGCACCGCAGTTGAGGGCGCGGAGGAAGGAGTTGAGCAGACCCTGGCCGGTGGCGGCATCGTCGAATACCTCTCCCACCAGGGTGGCGGTCGCCGCCTGGTCCATGAAGGCGCGGAGCCGGGCGCCGGCGGGTTCGATGCTCTCCAGAAAGAACGAGTACACGGCGGCGTAGCGGCTGGGCAGTTGGGCGGGATGCAGGTCCCAACCCTGGTAGTACCCGTGGGCGAGCGAGTGCCTGATGTCGTTGTAATGGAGCCGCCATGCGCCGTGGACGGTGCGCCGGTTCTCCTCTTGCTTGCTCGTCGGTCAGGTCGGCGCCGCGGTGCACCGGTACCGGCATGACGTTGGTGGCGCCGTCGCTGAGCCATACCCCGCTGCCCGCCAGGCTCACCTGCTGGACATGGCGGGCGAAGTCGCACGCCGGATGGGTCATCGACTGGTAGGCGGCGGTGATCGAGCAGGATGCGGTGTAGTCGTATGTGCCGAAGTGAGCGGCGATGACCCGTCCGTTGCCGGCGTCGACCAGCCGGCGAACCCCGGTGAGACCGTCGTCGCCGATGATCGACTGCGGTGTCTCCACCATGAGCTCGCAGGGCACCCTGCCGATCCCGAGCGCTCCCTCCAACTCGGAGAGCGCCGCATCGAGCACCGCCACCTGCTCGGGGTCGACGACCTTGGGCATGGTCACGACGAAGCCATCGGGCAAGCCCGCCTGACTGCTCGACGAGCGTTGTGATGAAGATGTCGAGCGTGCGCAGCGACCTGCGGTGAAGGTCGGCTGAGAAGGGCTTGATCCGGATCCCGATGAAGGGTGGTGCGGTCCCTTCAGCCGCCGCCGTGGCCACCTCGGCGGCGGCCGAGCGGGCGTGCCCGTCCTCTTCGTCGTCGGGTCGGTTTCCGTACCCGTCCTCGAAATCGAGCCGGAAGTCCTCGACCGGTTCCCGCTCCAGTTTGTCCACCACTCTCTGGTAGACCCGCTCGACGAGGTCTGCGCCCCCGGCCATCCCGAGAGCGCCAGCCGAGCGTCTCGCCGTCCGGGCGCATAGCGTCTGGAGGGCCCTCCGAGCCAGCTCGCCGAGCTTTGGCGCGGTCGCTGCGGTGAAGAGGTGGGCTCCGCCGTAGACGGTGTGCACCGGCTGGCGCTTCCCCGATTCTCCGGGATATCGAGCGGCGATCCGATCGTTGACCGGGCGAAGCCTCTCGCTGAGTGTGTCGATGCTGTGGTCGCCGAGCGTCATGCGGTCACGGTACCGTCGCCGCCCATGGGGACGCTGCTGCTCCGCCATGCCGCGGTGCTGGTGACGATGGACGATCGAGGCACCGAGATCTCCGATGGCGCCGTGTTCGTCCGTGACGGGTGGATCGAGCAGGTCGGCCCCACGGCAGTCCTGCCCGGACTACCGCCGATCAGGTGGTCGACCTCACCGGCCACCTGCTTCTCCCCGGATTGGTCAACACCCACCATCACTTCACCCAGACCCTGACCCGGGCGGTCCCAGGCGCCCAGGACGCCAACCTCTTCGACTGGCTCACCACGCTCTATCCGCTTTGGGGCCGGATCACCCCCGACCACGTCCGGGTCTCGACGACGGTGGCGCTGGCCGAACTGGCGCTCTCCGGGTGCACGACCGCCGCCGACCACACCTATTTGTGGCCCGGCGAGGCACCCGGCTCGATGACCAGGTGGAGGGCGCCGCCGACGTTGGGATCAGGGTCCACCTGTCGCGCGGCTCGATGAGCGTTGGCGAAAGCAGCGGTGGGCTTCCTCCCGATGACGTGGTGGAGGATGAAGCGCTCAATCATGGCGGACAGCGAGCGAGTCATCGACAGCTTCCACGACCCTGCAGCCCGGGGCGATGTTGCAGGTGGCGTTGGCACCGTGCTCTCCGTTCACCGTGAGCCCGGACTTGATGACCGTCTCCGCCACGACTGGCGAGAAGCGCCGGTGTGCGGCTCCACACCCATCTGGCCGAGACGGTCGACGAGGAGCGCTACTGCAGGGAGCGGTTTGGCGTCGACCCCGGTTGAACTCGCCGAGCAATTCGGCTGGCTGGGTGACGACGTCTGGTGGGCCCACGCCGTCCACGTCGGTGACGACGGTGTCCGTCGCCTCGCCGAGACCGGAACCGGAGTGGCGCACTGCCCGACCTCGAACATGCGGCTCGGTTCGGGAATCGCTCCGCTACAGGCGCTACCTGGATGACGGTGTGCCGGTGGGGATCGGGGTTGACGGCTCCGCCTCCAACGACGGAGGGGGCCTGCTGGCCGAGGCGCGCCAGGCGATGCTCCTCGCTCGCCTCGCCGCGGCCCCCGACGGGCCACTGCTCGCGGCGCGGACCGCGCTGCGGCTGGCGACGGCCGGTGGCGCCGAGGTGCTGGGAAGACGGGACATCGGGTCGCTCGAAGCGGGCAAGGCTGCGGACATGGTGGCGGTGCGGGTCGACCACCTCGAATACGCCGGTGCAGGGTGGGATCCGGTCGCGGCGCTGCTGCTGTGCGCCCCGGTGGGGATCGACCGGTCGTGGGTCCACGGTGCGCTCCGTGGTGGTGGACGGTGAGTTGGTCACGGTCGATGTCCCGCCCCTGGTCGAGAGGCACAACGCCATGGCGAAGGCTCTCGCGGGCTGAGCGGAGTGGTCCTCGGCTAGCTTCGGCGGGGGAGTGGATGCCTATCTCGCCCCCGGCCTCGACGAGGCGCTCGGGTTCCTCCAGGAGTGGCCCGACGCCACGCCGCTGGCTGGAGGAACCGATCTCATGGTCGAGGTGAACGCGGGGCGGGCCCGACCGCAGAGGGTGCTCTCGCTTGCGGCGTGTGCCCGAACTGCAGGAATGGGAGGACGGCAGGATCGGGTCCGGTGTGACCTGGCGGAGGTTGCAAGACGCCGGCCACCCGGCGCTGGCCCAGGCGGCACGGACCATCGGCTCACCTCAGATCCGAAACGCCGGCACTCTGGGAGGCAACGTGGGCACCGCCAGCCCGGCGGGCGATGGGCTCGCCTTTCTCGCCGCCGCCGACGCCGACATCGAACTCGCCTCAGCAGGTGCCACCCGGAAGGTGGGCTGGGAAGAGTTCTTCGTCGGCGTCAAGCAGACCTCGAGACGGCCCGACGAGCTCATCACTGCGGTGACGATCCCGAGCGACATCCCGGGGCGACAGGCCTTCGGGAAGGTGGGGATCCGATCGGCGATGGTGATCTCCATCGTGGTCTGTTGCGTGCTGCGCCACGAAGACGGTGCCACCCGGGTGGCATTGGGCTCGGTGGCGCCGACCCCGATGAGGGCTCAGGATGCCGAGCGGATGATCTCGGCGGAGCGCCACCCCTCGGCCGCCGCGCTCGATGAGTTCGCCCGCTTGGTCGCCGGGGAGGTGCGGCCGATCACCGATCATCGCTCGACCTCCGACTATCGGCGTCACGCCGCCGGGGTGCTCGCCCGGAGGCTGCTGGAGCGTGTGCTGTGATCGTCAATGTCGTCGTCAACGGTGAGAACCGTTCTGCCACCGTCCAGGGAAGCGAGAGCCTGCTCACCATGCTGCGCGACGAGTTGCGGCTTGCCGGTTCGAAGAACGCTTGCGAGGAGGGCGAGTGTGGTTCCTGCTCGGTGATCCTCGATGGCCGGTTGGTGTGCTCTTGTCTGGTGATGGCAGCGGACACCGATGGCTCGACCGTGTCGACCGTCGAGGGGGTCGCTGGAGGCAGCGGCTCGTTCCATCCGGTGCAACAGGCACTGCTCGAAGCGGGGGCGACCCAATGCGGCTTCTGCACGCCGGGGTTCGTGATGGCGATTGTCGACCTGCTCGACCGTGTGCCCCATCCCGACACCGCCGACATCGGGGAGGCGCTGGCGGGAAACATCTGCCGATGCACCGGCTACGGGTCGATCGTACGGGCGGTGCGCCGGCTCTCCGATGCTGAGGGCGGGGAGAGGTGAGGTGACCGCACCGACCCGGACTGTCCAGCGACCACCGGTGGATGTCGCTGCCGGCGTGGGGACCTCCGCCAACCGGCCCGACGCCATCCCCAAGCTCACCGGGAGCTTCGCCTACCCCTCCGATCTATGGGCAGAGGGGATGCTGTGGGGCGCCACGGTGAGGAGCCCGTTCGCCCGCGCCCGTATCGGAGCGATCGACGTGGCTCCTGCCCTGGCGGTCCCCGGGGTGGTGGCGGCGCTCACCCAGGACGATGTCCCGGGGAGGAAGACCTTCGGCCTGGAGCACACCGACCAACCGGTGCTCGCCGACGGAGAGGCGCGCTTCTTCGGGGAGCCTGTCGCCCTGGTGGTGGGTCGTGACGAAGAGACGGCAAGACAGGGAGCCGACGCGGTGGTGGTCGAGTTCGAAGAACTGGAGCCGCTGGTCGACCCGGAAGAGGCCGACCGTCGCGACGAGGTGTTCCGCCGGCTGCGGATCAGACGGGGAGACCCCGACCTCCGTGGCGACGTCGTCGTCGAGGGTTACTACGAGGTGGGCATCCAGGACCAGGCGCCGTTGGGACCGGAAGCGGGTCTTGCCGTGCCCGACGGGGACGGTGGGGTCGATCTCTACGCCACCAGCCAGTGGGTCCACGTCGACCACACCCAGATCGTCGCCTCGCTCGGGCTGCGGCCCGACCAGGTGAGGGTCCACCCCGCCGGGATGGGTGGCGCCTTCGGAGCCCGCGAGGACCTCAACCTCCATATCCATCTCTGTCTGCTCGCACTACGCACCGGGAAGCCGGTGAAGATGGCGTACCGCCGTGCCGAGTCGTTCGCCGGCCACGTCCACCGTCATCCGGCGCGGATGTGGTACCGGCACGAGGCGGACACGGTCGGGGAGGCTGGTGCGGGTCGAGGCCCGGATCCTGCTCGATGGTGGCGCGTACGCATCGTCCACCACTGCGGTGGTGGCCAACGCCTCCTATTTCGCCGTGGGCCCGTATAGGTGCGACACGGTCATGGTCGAAGGGGTCGGTGTACGCACCAACAACCCGCCGTGCGGTGCGATGCGCGGGTTCGGTGCGGTGCAGTCGTGCTTCGCCTACGAGTCGCAGATGGACCGCCTCGCCGCCGCCCTGGAGATGGACCCCCTCGAGTTGCGCCGCCGCAACGCACTGGCCACCGGCGATGTGCTCGCCACCACCGGTCAGGAGATCGAAGGTCCGCTTCCCACCCTCGAAGTCATCGACTCGGTGGCTTCGCTGCCGCTCCCCGAACCGATGACCGGAGACGATCCCCGATCTGCTCCCGGGCGGGGTCGGTTTGACCACGCCCCCGTCAGCCGTGAGGCGCGGTGTCGGCTACGCCGTCGGCATGAAGAACCTCGCCTTCTCGGAGGGGTTCGACGACTACGCCGAGGCGCGGGTGACGCTCACGCCCCAAGGAGCCACGGTGGAGACCGCCGCCGTCGAGGTCGGGCAAGGACTCATGGCGGTCCTCGCCCAGATCGCCCGCACCGCCCTCGGTCTCAGCGAGGTGACGGTTCGAGGCGGTGGATACCTCCCGGCTCGGGTCGGCCGGGTCGACCTCGGCGTCGCGCCAGACCCAGATGTCCGGTGGTGCCGTGCTCGAGGCGGCCAACCGTCTCCGGCAGCGGCTGCTCGACGACTGGGAGGCCGACCAACTCGACGACGCCGGGCTGTGGCGCGGCGAGCAGCTCATCGCCGGATCTCGACGAGGTGTGCGCCAGCGGTGATTGGGTCGAGGAGGTGCGCTTCCGTCATCCACCAACGTCGCTTCCCGATGACGACGGCCAGGGGCGGGTCCACGCCGACTTCGTGGTGGCCGCCCACCGCGCCGTGGTCGATGTCGACCCCGAACTCGGACTGGTGAGGGTGGTCAGCATCGACACCGCTCAGGACGTCGGCCGGGCGCTCAACCCCGGACTGGTGCGGGGGCAGATCGAGGGGGGGATCATGCAGGGGCTCGGTTTGGCGCTGATGGAGGAACTGGTGGTGGACGGTGGTGTGATCCGGAACGCCAACTTCACCGACTACCTGCTCCCCACCATCGCCGACGCACCACCGGTGGAGATGGTGCTCGTCGAGCAGCCCGGCTCATGGGGACCATTCGGGGCGAAGGGTGTGGGGGAGCCGCCGACGATCTCGTCGACCGCGGCGATCGTGGCGGCGATACGCGATGCTGTGGGACGACCGCTGACCCGGGTCCCGGTGCGCCCGTCCGACATCGTCGGGCTCTAAAGCCAGGTTTTGGCGTCACCAAACGCGGTCATGGCCCGTCGAGTGACGCCAAAACGGGTTTCTACATCTGGCCGACTTCGTCGGGGATCTCGTAAGCCGTGGCGTGGCGGTATGGCTTGTCGATCACATCGAAGAAGGCCACCGAGTCGTCTGGATCGGATGCGGTGATCTCCGAGGAGGGAACCACCCAGATGCTGGCGGCCTCGCCGCGCCGCGAGTAGACGTCGCGCCCGGCTTGGAGGGCGGTCTCGGCGTCGGGGGCGTGGAGGCTGCCGGCGTGGACGTAGGACAGACCCGCGCCGGGGACGGACGAACACCTCCCACATGCGGTAGCCGCCGCCGGGTTCGGTCATGCCGTGGCTGCGGTCTCCCGGCGAGCCGCATAGGCGGCCGCCGCCTGACGCACCCAGGCGCCCTCATCCCAGGCCGCGCCGCTTGTGGTCGATCCGCTCCCGATTCATCGGACCGTCGCCCTTCACCACCGACCAGAACTCGTCCCAGTCGATCTCGCCAAAGTCATAGTGGCCCCGCTCCTCGTTCCAGCGCAGCTCGGGGTCGGGGATGGTCAGCCCGAGGTACTCGGCCTGGGGGACGGTCATGTCCACGAACTGCTGGCGGAGGTCGTCGTTGGATACCCGCTTGATCTTCCATGCGGTGGACTGCTCGGAGTGGGGTGAGGCCGAGTCGTGTGGGCCGAACATCATCAGCGATGGCCACCACCAACGGTCGAGGGAGTCCTGCGCCATCGCCTTCTGCTCCTCGGTGCCGTCGGCACAGCGCGATGAGGATCTCGTATCCCTGCCGCTGGTGGAACGATTCCTCGCGGCAGATCCGCACCATGGCCCTGGCGTAGGGGCCGTAGGAGCACCTGGTCAGCATCACCTGGTTGGTGATGGCGGCACCGTCCACCAGCCAGCCGATCGTGCCCATGTCCGCCCACGACAGGGTGGGGTAGTTGAAGATCGACGAGTACTTGTGACGCCCCCGGTGGAGCAGGTCGACCATCTCGTCGCGGCTGATCCCCAGCGTTTCGGCGGCCGAGTAGAGGTAGAGCCCGTGCCCGGCCTCGTCCTGCACCTTGGCCATGAGGATCGCCTTGCGCTTCAGCGAGGGCGCCCGGGTGATCCAGTTCCCCTCGGGCTGCATCCCGATGATCTCGGAGTGCGCGTGCTGGGCGATCTGACGGATCAGCGTCTTGCGGTACCCGTCGGGCATCCAATCGGCGGGTTCCACCTTCTCCTCGGCATCGAGCAGTGCCTGGAACCGGTCCTCGGGTGACATCGCAGCCAAAGTAGCGAACGATCGTTCGTTAGTCAACCGTTCACAGCTAACGGCGCCCGTCAGGAAGCACGTTGCTGCTCGAGCCTGTCGAGCGGCAACGGCTGTCTGAAGAGTCCCTGCGGGATCGGCGATCCGGTGCGGACCAGAGCGAGGTGCCACGAGGGCGAGGCGCCCAAGGCCCAGCGGAGGAACCCCACCGCCGCCCGGCCCGCTCTCCGGGCACCCGGGCGGGGAGAGAGACCGAGCACCGACCGGAGCCGGGCGGGGATCGTGGAGACCGCGGCATGGAAGAGGACCTGGTAGCCGGCGCGGCACTCCTGGGGTCAGCGGTGGCGACTCGAGGAAGGAGAGAGCCTCGATCATCCCCGGTGACGGGGCGGCACTGCGGGTGTGTCGCCATCCACAGTCGCAACTCGCGGGCCGTGGTGGGGAGCGGGTCGGCGCCGAGCAGCCGCCCAACCTTCGTCTGCTCTTCGACGAACCGATCGGCGTCTCGTTCCGCCAGCGGAGTGGGTGCGTAGGTCTGGTAGGTGGCGAGGAAGGAATCGGTGAGTGCGTTGTGCACCCAGGCGGCGAACTCCGCGGTGTCGGCGGTGTAGGCCTTGCCGCGGTGCGAGTGCCGACCACGGTCCGGTGGGCCCGCCGCACCAGATCCACGGCATGCTCGACCTCGGGGATGGCGCCGTAGGTGGTGGCGGTGACGTACGCCGAGGTACGAGACAACCGGCCGAGCGGGTCCTCCCGATAGCGGGAGTGGTCGGCGACCCCGGCCACCACCTCGGGATGCGCCGCCTGCACCAACAGCGCCCTGATGCCTCCGGCGAAGGTGCTCGCATCGCCGATCACCGTCCAGCTCACCGAGCCGGGTCCGAACAGTCCCGGGTCGCCCGCGGTAGGCGAGGGTGCGTGCCAGTGGGTACGGGGCGTGCTGGAACGGCCCGGTCGCCGACGCCACCACCCGTTGTCGCAAGGACTCCGAGAGACCGCGGAGGTCAACCACCGATGGAGTGTCCCATACGGCCGTGACTACGGGCGGTTGCGCTCGTTCTTGGGTCAGAACCTCACACGGGACTTCGACTCAGAACTGGCCGAGGCGGGCGGACCACTGCGACCAGGGGACGGCCACGAAACGATCCCTGTCTATGTAGTCGGTGTCCGTCTCCGCCTCCAGGCACCAGCCGAGTGCGGGGGTGTTCTTCACCTCTTCCCGCTCCACCAGTGCCAGTTCGCGCTGTTCGCCAGATTCGCCGACCTCTGATATCCGTCGTACCCGGATGCTCATCGGTCTCCTTTCTCATCGGGTCCGAACCGCTCTCGGTAGTCCTCCATCGACGCTTCGACTACCGCGAAGGCGTGTACCGCGTCGTAACGCTCGCGGATCGCGGTGGTCGGCGGCTTGCCCGGGATCAGCTTGTAGGTCTCGAAGTAGTGGATCAGCCGGTCCATGAGGGTGACCGGCAACTCGTCCATCTCCCGCACCGAGCTCCATATCGGGTCGTCCTTGAGCACGGCGACGATCTTGTCGTCGGCCTCGCCGTGGTCGATCATCCGCAAACCCCCCAACGACTCGGGCGGTGAGCAGGATGTCGGCGCGCTCGATGGGACGCTCGGAGAGGACACAGATGTCCATCGGGTCACCGTCTCCGCCGGTCGCCTCCGGGTAGAGGTTGGCCACCCGGTCACCGCAATAGGTCCGCGGGATGAACCCGTAGAGCACCGGGGGCGAGCTCGAGGTGAGTTGCGGACGGTCCACCCGCAGATACCCGGTCGTCTTGTCCACCTCGTACTTGACCAGGTCGAACGGCGTGATCTCGATGTAGGCGGTGACGGTCCGCGGCGGATCGGGCCCAACCTCGAGCCCATGCCATGGATGTGGTCGCCAGGCGCGGAAGTCGGAGATCACGAAGGCAAATCTAGTTGTCGCCATCGGACGCAGGCTCGCGCCTCGTGGAGGAGGTGCCCGATGGATCAGATGGATCGCCGCGCAGCCGTCATGCAAACCCCCGCCCGACCCTGTTTCGAGGCGGCCTTACTCATCTTCGTGGTGACCATCGTCATCGGGATCTTCAACGGGCTCAATGTGTGGGAGCCGAGCCACAACATGCTGCTCACCCACGTCCACGCCGGCACGCTGGGATGGATCACCCTGGCGGTAGCCGGGTCGGCGATGTTGATGTTCGGCGAAGGGGTGGACCAGGACTGCTGACCGGGATGCGATCGCAGCCGGCCACGGCATGATGGGCTAGCGCGAGTCGACTTTCACCTCGCCGCCATCCTCCGCAGCACGGTGTGGAGGATGCCGCCGTTGCGGTAGTACTCGACCTCGACCGGAGTATCCACCCGGCAGGTGGCGACGAACTCGATCACGTCTCCGTCGGGGCGGGTCGCCCGCACCTGCGACCGGCTGGCGAGGAACCAGCGCGTCGTCAACTTCGATGTCGAATGTCTCGGTCCCGTCGAGCCCGAGCGTTTCGGCACTCTCGCCCGGCGCATAGGTGAGCGGGAGGACGCCCATCCCCACCAGGTTGGAGCGGTGGATCCGCTCGAAGCTCTCTGCGATGACGGCGCGCTGACCCCGAGCAGGAACGTCCCTTTCGCAGCCCAGTCCCGCGAGCTGCCCATCCCGTAGTCCTTGCCGGCGAGCACTACCAGCGGCACCCCGGCCTCCTGGTAGTGCATCGCCGCCTCGTAGACGCTCTTCACCTCGCCGTCGAGCAGGTCGGTGGTCCACCCGCCCTCGGTCCCGGGCGCCAGCTCGTTGCGCACCCGGATGTTGGCGAACGTGCCTCTTGTCATCACCCGGTCGTTGCCCCGGCGTGACCCGTAGCTGTTGAAGTCGGCGACGCTCACACCCCGCTCGATCAGGTACTCCCCGGCGGGTGAGTCCGGCTTGATCGAACCCGCCGGGCTGATGTGATCGGTGGTCACCGAGTCGCCCACCTTGACCAGCACCCGGGCACCACTGATCGGCTGCGATCGGCAGTGGTGTCGGGCGCGAGGTCGGTGAAGAAGGGCGGCTCCTGGATGTAGGTGCTCTCCTCGCGCCACTGATAGATGTCGCCACCGGAGGTGTCGATCGCCCGCCACTCGTCGGACCCGTCGAAGACCTCGGCCGTACTGCTCGGTGAACTGGTCACGGTCGAGGCTGGCTGGAGACCGCATCGCGATCTCCTGCTGGCTTGGCCACAGGTCGCGCAGGTAGACCGGTTCGCCGTCGCTCCCGGTCCCGATCGGCTCGGTTGTCAGGTCGATGTCCACCGTGCCCGCGATGGCGTAGGCGACCACCAGAGGGGGTGAGGCGAGGTAGTTGGCCCTGAACCTCGGGATGGATGCGTCCTTCGAAATTCCGGTTGCCGGAAAGCACCGAGGCGACCACGAGGTCACCTTGGGCGATGGCTTCGGAGATCGGCTCGGGAAGGGGTCCGGAGTTGCCGATGCAGGTGGTGCACCCGTAGCCGACCAGGTAGAACCCGAGCGCCTCGAGGTCGTCCATCAGCCCCGCCTGTTCCAGATACTCGGTGACCACCTTGGAGCCGGGGGCGAGCGATGTCTTGACCCACGGCTTACGGGTGAGTCCCCGCTCCAGCGCCTTGCGTGCCACCAGGCCGGCGCCGACCATCACGTCGGGGTTGGAGGTGTTGGTGCACGAGGTGATGGCGGCGATGACGACGTCGCCGTCGTCGAGATCGAAGGTGGCACCGTCGAGCGTGGTCGCCACCCCGGTCCGCTCGAGCACCGTCACCGCGCCCTGATTCCTGCTCGCCGCCGGCGGGCCGGCGGGCGAAGCGGCCGGTCAGGTCGGACTGCCCAGCCGCTCTTCATCTCCGTGAGCGAGACCCGGTCCTGGGGGCGGGTGGGCCCGGCGAGCGACGGCACGACCGAGGCCAGGTCGAGGGTGAGTTCGGCGCTGTAGGTGATGTCGCGGCCGTCCTCCCGCCACATCCCCTGCTCGCGGTAGTACTGCTCGACCGTCTCGATCAGGTCCTCGTCGCGCCCGGTGAGCCGCAGGTAGGCAAGCACCTGCTCGTCGACCGGGAAGAAGCCGACGGTGGCGCCGTACTCGGGTGCCATGTTGCCGATCGTCGCCCGGTTGGCCACCGGCATCTCGGCCAGACCGGGGCCGTGGAACTCGACGAACTTGCCGACCACGCCGTGCTGGCGCAGCATCTGGGTGATCCGAAGCACCAGGTCGGTGGCGGTGGAGCCTTCGGGAAGCTTGCCGGTCAGCCGGAAACCCACCACCTCGGGGATGAGCATCGACAAGGGCTGCCCGAGCATCGCCGCCTCGGCTTCGATCCCACCGACCCCCCACCCGAGGACGCCGAGGCCGTTGATCATGGTGGTGTGCGAGTCGGTGCCGATCAGGCTGTCGGGGTAGAGCGTCCCTTCGTGGTCCCAGACCACCCGGGCGAGGTACTCAAGGTTGACCTGGTGGACGATGCCGGTGGCCGGCGGGACGACCCTGAAGTTGCTGAACGCCGACTGGCCCCACTTGAGGAACTCGTACCGCTCTCTGTTGCGTTCGAACTCGCGCTCGGCGTTGATCGCCAGCGCCATGCCGGAGTTGAAGGCATCGACCTGGACCGAGTGATCGATGACCAGGTCGCATGGGACCAAGGGGTTGATCTTGGTGGCGCTCGCTTCGTCGCCCGTCATCCGCACCACGGCGGAGCGCATCGCCGCCAGGTCGACGACTGCCGGCACGCCGGTGAAGTCCTGGAGGACCACCCGCCCCGGGATGAAGGGGATCTCGACCTCGCCTACCGCCGTGGCGTCGTAACCGGCGAGGGCGCGCACGTCGTCTTCGGTCACCAGGTGGCCGTCGAGATGGCGCAGCGCCGCCTCGAGCAGGACCTTGATCGAATAGGGGAGGCGTTCAACTTCGCCGAGGGCATCGAGACGGTGGATGGTGCGCTCGCCGAGCGGGGTGGCGATCTTCTTGGCGGCACCAAAGGAGTCGAGGGCCATACCCGAAGTGTATCGGGGGACCGGTCTGGTCTCGGAGGTGCGATAGCGGAAGGTCTGCGAGGTTTCGGGTGGTCAGCGTCCCTGCTGACGGCGGATTTCCTCGAGCGTGCGCCGCAGGAGCGGGAGAGTGGCCTGGTCCTTCTCTCTTCCCGATGCCTGCTTCATTCGGATGATGTCGTGTAGCGACGCAACCTGTACGACCAGGCGCGGGGAATCCGAAATGGTTTCAAGGGTGGCATCTGTGGCTACGTCTGGGTAACCGTTTGTACCAGCTGGCTCGAATACGAGATCGAGATCACCCAACAGAGTCGTGAGTGTCCAGGAGCGCGCTGTCGCGAGCATCTCAGCGTCGATCGAGAACGGAACGCCCTCCGGGTCATTGGGCACTCGAAGGCGAGCGCCGAGTTGCGTGAGGGCGGCTGCGATTCGGTCCAGGTTGTCGGTGTTCGAATCGGGCGTGACGTCGACGTCTTCGGTGAGGAGCGGAGCGCCGTGCAATCTTGCGCCGTAGCCGCCAATCACGACGAAGCGTACCCCCTGATCCGTAAGGATTCGGAGTAGGCCGACCGGATCGAACTCAGCTTCCACGGGATGCCGAGACCAACGACTGCGAACTCGACGGACCGCCTCCGTCAAGCTCTTGGACCGCTCCGCCGGGCTGCGACTCAATTCCCGCCTGATCAGTGCCAGGTCATGTCCGTCATCGGATTCGTAGATGCCGAATCCGAGATCGAGGTCGCATGCTCGGATCAGTTCCATCACGGTCTCGAGCGGTGGCTTGACTTCCCCGCGCTCCCACCGACCGATCACCGACGGGGCCTTGCCGGCTCTCTCGGCCAGTTGGCGTTGGGTGAGCCCCGCTCGGCGGCGCGCCTCGCGGATCAGGTCCCCGGAGATCATCAGCAAAGGGTAGCGCATATCTGCGGTCAGACGTCGATCTGAGAATTGTGCGAGTCTCCGGTGATGCGTCTGGCGGTCAACATCCCCAACTTCGGACCCTTCGAGGACCCACACACAGTGGTGGACCTGGCGCGGAGGGCCGAAGCAGCAGGGTGGGATGGTCTTTTCGTTTGGGACCACCTCGTGTTCGAGGACGGCAACGAGGTGGCCGATCCATGGGTTCTGCTCACCGCCGCCGCCATGGCCACCGAGCGTCTGCTGCTGGCACCGATGGTCACCCCACTGCCGCGACGCCGGCCCTGGGTGGTGGCACGCCAGGCGGTGTCGCTCGACCGTTTGAGCAACGGGCGGCTCATCCTCGGCGTTGGGATCGGTGAGCCAGCCGATCTCGACTTCGAGATCTGGGGTGAGGACGCCGATCGCAAGGTCCGTGCTGCCCAATTGGACGAGGGCCTCGAGGTATTGACCGGGCTGTGGTCGGGCGAACCGTTCCGATTCAGTGGCGAGCATTACGAGGTGGGTCCGGTGACTTTTCTCCCACGTCCGGTACAGCAGCCGCGCATCCCGATCTGGGTGGCTGGGGTTTGGCCCTACAAGCGCCCCTTCCGAAGGGCCGCCCGGTTCGACGGGGTCGCTCCTTTGGTGGTCGAGGATGGCGTCTTCCCCGCGCCGCTGACGCCCGACAAGGTCCGCCTCATCTTGGAGTACGTCAGGGCACACCAGGCCTCCGAGGAACCTTTCGAGCTGCTGGCGAGCGGTCCGCTGCCCGATGATCCCGCCGGTGCCGCCGACCGATTGGTCGAGTTGGAGGAAGCCGGCGCCACCTGGTGGCAGCGCGGCTGGGATCCGTGGAGCGGCGAAGATCTCGATGAGTTTCTGCTGGTGGTTGACGCCGGTCCGCCCGGGTGACGAGCGAAGGTCAGTCCATGCGGGTGGATGCTCTCGGTACTGTGGGTCGGTCAGCCGCCGGCCGGCTCCTGTTGCTCTACACGGGCGGGACCATCGGGATGACCGAGGATGCCGAAGGCAGGTTGGTCCCGCTCGATCTCGGCCAACTGGTCAGCCACCTCCCCATCATCGGTCAACTCCCGGTCTCAGTGACGCTGACCGCCTTCGCCGATCCCATCGACTCGGCGGCGATCCAGCCTCAACATTGGCTCGACATCGCCGACGCAATCGTGGAACACGCACCCGGACACGCCGGCGTCGTGGTGCTCCACGGGACCGACACCATGGCCTACACCGCGGCAGCATTGAGCTTCCTCCTCGAGGGTCTCGACATACCCGATAGTGCTGACCGGGGCGCAGCGCCCGATCACCGCCATCCGCTCCGATGGGCGGGAGAACCTGGTGACCGCCGCCGCCATCGCCCTCGCCATCTTCGACGGCTCCGCCGCGGTCCCCGAGGTGACGATCTTCTTCGACGATGTCCTGTTGCGTGGCAACCGTGCGTCGAAGGTCCATGCCGACAGCTATCGCGGCTTCGCCTCACCCGACGTCGGTCCACTGGCGATGGCCGGGGTGACGATCGAATACGACCGGACAGCGATTCGACCTGCCGGCATTCCTCCGCTGCGACGCTCGGGAGGATTGTGCACCGATGTTGCCGCAATCCGACTCCACCCCGCTCTCGACGAGGCGGTCTTGACCGCGACACTGGCACGGCCGGGGCTGCGCGGTCTGGTGATCGAGGCGTATGGGGCGGGCAACGGCCCAGGCGCCCGGTGGTTCCTCGACGCTTTGACCGAGGCCTCGGAGCGTGGAGTTGTCGTCGTGGTGACCACTCAGTGTGGCGCAGGGACGGTCGGCGGCGACGCCTACGCCACCGGCGCCGCTCTCCTCGAGACCGGGGCGGTCCCCGCTCTACGACATGACCTTCGAGGCGTCGATCACCAAGCTCATGGTGCTGCTCGATCGCTACTCGACAACGGAGGCGCGGGCGCTCATGCAAGAAGATCTCGCCGGTGAACTGACCCCGGTCTGATCAGGGGCGGCCAATTGGTTCTTGCGTGGCTGAGCAACCTATTCGGTACCTCAGTCACGCAGGAAACGGTGGTCTGCTGGAAGAATTGGTTCTTGCGTGGCTGAACAACCCAATCGGTACCTCAGTCACGCAAGGAGAGCGGCGGGTCGGCGTCACTGGCCGGCAAGCCGGCGCAAAGTTCCCCGGTCCACTTTCCCGAGATGGGTCTGGGGGAGCGCGTCCAACACGATCACCCGTCGCGGGTGCTTGTAGGGCTCGAGGCGGTCGAGGACGTGGCGTTGCAACTCCTCCTCCAGCCCGGGCGCCACCTCCGCCACCACGAAGGCGACCGGCTCGAGCAGCCCGACCTGGTTCTCGACTGCGATCACGGCGCACTCCCGAACGGCAGGGTGGGTGAGCAGCGCCCCCTCGACCTCCTGAGGTCGAAGCCACTTCCCCTTGACCTTGACCGCATCGTCGGCCCGTGCCCCGATGGGTGATGAAACCGTCCCGGTCGCGCGATGCGAGATCGCCACCGACGAACCACTCACCGCGGAACGCCTCGGCGGTGCGGTCGATGTCCTGCCAGTACCCCCAAGCACGCGAATCCCCTCGCACCCAGAGACGGCCGACGTCGCCGTCGGGAACTTCGGTGCCGTCCTCGTCGCAGATCCGAACCTCGAAGCCGGGCACCACCCGACCCACGGTTCCGCGACGCACCTCGCCCGGACGGTTGGTGACGAAGATGTGCCACATCTCGGCGGTCCCCAGGCCGTCGAGCAGTTCGACACCGAAGGTTTCATCCCACCGACGGTGAAGCTCGACGGGTAGAGCCTCGCCCGCCGAGGTGGCGAGGCGGAGCGACGAGAAGTCCTGGGAAGTGGCGTCGGGGTGGGCCACCATCGCCGCCACCATCGACGGCACGTTGACCAAGATGCTCGGCCGGTGCCGCATGACCTTGTCGAACAGACACCTCGGGGGTGGGCCGCTCCGGGAAGAGGACGGCGCTCGCTCCCACCGAGAAGGGGAAGAACAGGTTGGAGCCGGTGGCGTACCCGAAGTAGAGCTTGGGGACAGCCAGCGTGATGTCGTCCGCCTGGTAGGCGAGGGTCTCCTGGGCATAGCGCTCGGTGGTGTTGAGGAATGAGCGGTGGGTCTGCACCACGATTTTGGGAACGCCGGTCGTCCCTCCCGAGAACAGCCAGATGGCGGGATCGTCGCGATGGGTCGGATATGGCTCGAACCCCTCCGGATCGCCAACTGTGAAGTCCGAGGCCATGATCCTGGGAACGCCGGCCGTAACGAATCTCTCCAAGTCATCTGTGATTGCCAGCGGTGACCGGCTCGCCGTGACCACGGCTGAAAGATGCTCGGGTCGCATCTCGGGACCGATCATCACCGCCACGGCGCCCACCGCCAGCGTTCCGAAGAGGGCCCCGACGAACTCGGGTCCATCGGGCAGGCCGATGAGCACCCGCTGCTCCGACAGGACACCATGTCCTCGATGAGACGCTTCGCGTAGCCCGTAGCGATGCCGGCCACTTCGCGGTAGGAGTACGTCCTCTCGTCGAGACGGAGCGCGAGTCGTTCCCCGTTGCCCTGCCGGACCCGCTCGAACAGGAAGGCGTTTGCGATGTTGAGTTGTGGCCCCGACATCGAGCATCGACGCTAACGCGCGGCGGTTACAGCGCCGACAGCCAGAACCCAGGGTTCGAGCGGTTGCTGTGGCGCGCTTCGAACCCTGGGTGCAGGGATGGTCACCTCGCTGGCGGTTCTGTGGGCTGGAAGCGTCGTTGTGCGACGCTTCGAACCCGGGGTTCGTAGTCTTAGGCGGGTGACCGACGGCCCTCTCTACTACGGGGACTACCTGCAGCTAGATGCGGTGTTGGGCGCGCAGCGGATGGAGAGCGGCCGCGACGGGTCGCCGGTGCACGACGAGATGCTCTTCATCGTCGTCCATCAGGCGTACGAACTGTGGTTCAAACAGGTCCTGTGGGAACTCGATGAGGTACGTGCCATCTTCTCCCGCGACCGGGTGGACGAGTCCGACATGGGGCGGGTCGTCGCCCTGTTGCACCGCATCACAGAGATCCAGAAGGTGCTGCTCCAGCAGATCTCGGTGCTGGAGACCATGACCCCGCTCGACTTTCTCGAGTTCCGTGACCACCTTTTCCCAGCGTCCGGCTTCCAGAGCGCCCAGTTCCGAATGGTCGAGAACAAGTTGGGGGTGCGGGTCGGCGACCGGGTCCGATTGGCGGGGGCCGCCTACACGGCCCGATTCGACGAAGACGACCGAGCCGTGGTCGAGCAGACCGAGCACGAGCCGTCGCTGCACGACCTGGTCGAGGCCTGGTTGGAGCGCACGCCCTTCCTCGAACTGGGCGGCTTCGATTTCTGGGAGGCATACCGAAAGTCGGTTTTGGGGATGCTCGACCACGACCGGGCCGTGGTCGAAGCAAACCCAAACCTGACCGAGGAGGAGCGGACCGAGCAGCTCGCCGGTTTCGAGCAGACATACGCCCACAACGAGGCGGTCTTCGACGAGGCCAAGCACAAGGCGATGGTGGCCGCCGGGGAGCGGCGCTTCTCCTACCGAGCATTCCAGGCGGCGCTGTTCATCACGCTCTACCGAGACGAGCCTGCGCTCCACGACGCCAACCGGGTGCTCACGCAGCTGATGGACATCGACGAGGGTTTCACCACCTGGCGCCACCGTCACGCTCTGATGGCCCTCCGGATGATCGGCCGCCGGGTTGGCACGGGTGGCTCGGCCGGTTTCGCCTACCTCGCCCGCTCTGCCGAGAAGAGCAGGGTCTTCACCGACCTCTTCAACCTGGCGACATTCCTCATTCCCCGCTCCGCCCGCCCGCCGCTCCCGCCCGAAGTCGCCGCCACCATGAGGTTTCGCTTCGAGGAGTGACTCGATCCACCGGAGTACGCTCACCTCATGAGACGACGGCGTGATGCCGCCCGCGGCGCCGATGGCTCGTGCCGCTGCTCCTTCTGCGGCAAGGGGCAGGGTCAGGTCAAGCGGCTTGTGGCCGGCCCTGGCGTGTACATCTGCAGCCAGTGCATCGGCCTCTGCAACAGGATCATCGCCAAGGCGAGCCGCTAGGGCACATCGCCCTGTCACCCTCTCACCGCTCGGCGAGAAACTCCAGCACGCGCTCGGTGAGTTGGGTGGTGGCTTCCTCGTCGTAGGACGGCAGGCTGGAATCGGCGAACAGGTGCTGATCCCCCGGGTAGAGGAACAGTTCCGCGTCCGGTGCCGACTCGACGAGCGCTCGGGCGGCGTCGATGTCACCCTCGTCCACGAAGAACGGGTCGGCGTCCATGCCGTGGATCTGGACCGGCACGTCTTCTGGCCACTCGCCGAACTCCTCCGCCGGCAGGCAGGCGTGGAAGAACAACGCCCCACGGGCACCGGGCCGGCTTTGTGCCAGGTTCTGTGCGGGCATGACCCCGAGGGAGAAACCGGCGTAGACCAACCCGTCGCTGAGCCCGTCGGCGGCACGCACCCCGCGTTCCATGACCTCGCCGAAGCCGACCTTGGAGGCGTATGCGATGCCGTCGTCGAGCGATTCGAACGTGTTCCCGTCGAAGAGGTCGGGGGTGTGGACCACGTGTCCTGCCTGACGCAGCTTCTCGGCGAAGTCCTTTACGCCGGTGGTGAGACCCTGGGCGTGGTGGAACAACAGCAATTCAGCCATGCTCAGACGCCAGCCACTTCGGGGATCCGCTCCATCGCCTCGTGGACCTTCTCCTCGGGGTAGTCGAAGTCCCGAAGGCGGCCGTGGAGGAAGTCGTCGTAGGCGGCCATGTCGAAATGACCGTGGCCGCACAGCGCGGTGAGGATCACCTTCTCCTCACCGGTCTCCCTGGCACGGAGCGCCTCCCGTGCCGCCGATGCGATGGCGTGGGTCGGCTCCGGTGCGGGGATGATCCCCTCGGCCCGGGCGAACTCCACTCCACGTTCGAAGCACTCCACCTGTCCGATGGCCTCGGCCTCGATCAGCCCCAACTCGTAGATGTGGGAGAGAAGCGGTGACATCCCGTGGTATCGCAGACCGCCGGCGTGGATGCTCTCGGGGACAAAGTCGTGACCGAGGGTGTGCATCTTGAGCAATGGTGTCATCCCGACGGTGTCGCCGAAGTCGTAGCGGTACACGCCCTTGGTGAAGCGTGGGGCACGCCGCCGGTTCGACGCAACGGATGACCGGATCCATCTTCCCGGCAAGCTTCTCTCGGAGGAAGGGAAAGGAGAGGCCGGCGAAGTTCGAACCGCCACCGGTGCAGCCCACCAGGAGATCCGGGGTCTCGCCCATCGAGTTGAGTTGGGCAAGTGCCTCCTCGCCGATCACTGTCTGGTGCATCAGCACGTGGTTGAGCACGCTTCCCAATGCGTAGTGCGTCGCCGGGTCGCTCACCGCCGCCTCCACCGCCTCGGAGATGGCGATCCCGAGGCTGCCGGGGCTGTCGGGGCTCTCCGCCAGGATCTTTCGCCCCGCCTCGGTGAGGTCGGAGGGACTGGGGTGGACGGTCGCCCCCCAGGTCTCCATCATCACCCGGCGGTATGGCTTCTGGTCGAACGAGGCGCGTACCTGCCACACCTCGCAACCCAACCCGAAGATGCTGCAGGCGAGGGCGAGCGCGCTGCCCCACTGCCCGGCACCGGTTTCGGTGGTGATCCGCTCGATCCCCTCCTCGGCGTTGTAGTACGCCTGGGGCACCGCGGTGTTCGGCTTGTGCGACCCTGCCGGGCTCACGCCCTCATACTTGAAATAGATGCGCGCCGGGGTGTCGAGCGCCTTCTCGAGTCGGTGTGCCCGGTAGAGCGGTGTCGGACGCCACATGGTGTAGACGTCGAGAACCGCACCGGGGATGTCGATGTAGCGGTCCCCGGAGACCTCCTGACCGATGAGGGCCATCGGAAACAAGGGAGCGAGGTCGTCGGGACCGACCGGCTGGTGGGTGCCGGGGTGGAGCGGCGGAGGTGGCGGTTGCGGAAGGTCCGGCACCACGTTGTACCAGGTGGTGGGCATCTCCGACTCGTCGAGGATGTACTTGGTGCGCTCCGCCACGGTCCCGCTCCCTTCAGTCGGTGCAGCGACGGTACCAAGCGTGCCGGTGCTCAGCCTCCCGAAGGGCGAAGTCTCATGATCGGACGGCGGGGAGACCTCCGCTCCACCTCCTCGAATCCCGCGTCACGGAAGGTCGATGCCACCCCGTAGTAGAGCTCCGTCCCGCCCCGCCGCTGCTCTTCGGTGTCATACGGATACGCCTCGATCAATTGGGCGCCATTGTCGGTGGCGTATTCCACGGCGGCTTCGAGCAACGCACGGGTGAGGCCACCGCCACGGGAGCCCGGTTTGACGTAGAAGCAGACGATCGACCAGGCGGGCTCGTCATCGACCGGCTTGGTGACACGGGAGCGCTCGACTCTTCCGAACTCATCACGCGGCGCAACCGAGACCCACCCCACCGCCTCCCCGTCGGCGATGGCGATCAGACCAGGCACGACGCCCTCGTCGCACACCAGCCGGCACATGTCCTCGCGGTTGCCATCGCCCCAGCCTTCGTTGAACTCACGGCTGGTCAGTCTGAAGTACATGCACCAGCAACCGCGCACAGTCCCGTGTGCCGCAAACAGCGCGTCGAGGAGGTCCCAGTTGTCTGCTGTGACCGGTCTGATGTCGATGTCGCTCACTCCGGGAACACCGCGGTGCAGACGAGTTCGACCATGGCGGATGGGTCGAAGAGCGAGCTCACCTCGAAGAGTGAGGTCGCCGGGTAGTGCCGCCCGAGGACCCGGCGGTACACCTCTCCCACCTCACGCAACGCCTCCCGATACCCGGCGAGGTCGGTGAGGAAGATCTGGAGTGATGCGATGTGCTCTGGAGCACCGCCGGCCGCATCGAGGGCGATGACGATGTTCTGCGCCGCCTGCTCGAACTGCCCCACGATCCCCTCGTCGATCGAGCCGTCGGCGCGGTGACCGGTCTGCCCGGCGAGGAACACCAACCGTCCCGGGCCGGTCACCACGGCGTGGGTGTAGCCCGAGGGCTTGGGAAGCGCTGTCCGGATTGAGCATTTGATGCGGCGTGCTCACTTGCCTGTCCACTTCGGCTCCCTCTTGGCGGTGAAGGCGCGGAAGAACTCGGCGTGGTCGTCGCTCGACATGAGAAGGGCTTGGGCGAACGCCTCCAACTCGATGGCGCCGTTGAGGCTCATGTCGAGTTCCCGGGTCAGTAGGAGCTTGGTGGTGGCGTGGGCCAGTGTCGGTCCTGAAGCCAGTCGGCCTGCCAGCTCGGCGGTCTCGGTGGTGAGGTCCCCGTCATCGACCACCCGGTTCGCCAGGCCGATTTCGACGGCGGTCGCCGAGTCGACCGGCTCTCCCAACAGGAGCAGTTCCGTGGCCCGACCGAGCCCGATCAAGCGGGGGAGGAGGTAGGCAGACCCCATGTCCGCCCCGGCGAGGCCAACCCTGGTGAAGAGGAAGTGGAACCTGGCGGATTGGGCCAGGATCCTGATGTCGGCGGCGAGAGCTATCACGGCCCCGGCGCCGGCGGCCACACCGTTGACCGCAGCTATCACCGGGAGAGGGAGTTCGCGCAACCCCTGTACCACCGACCCGGTCATCCGGGTGAACTCGAGCAACTCCCGGCGATCGGCCCCCTGCAACTGGCCGATGATGGCGTCGACGTCGCCTCCCGAACAGAAGCCCCGGCCGGTCCCGGTGATCACCAGGACGGCGACATCACCCCGGTGGGGCAACTCGGCCACCAGGTCACGCAGGTCGGCGTACACCTCGAAGGTGAGGGCGTTGAGCTTCTCGGGTCGGGCGAAGGTGACCGTGGCCACCCCCCGGTCGATGGCCAGGTCGAAGTTCTCCCACCGCTCGGTGAAGGGCACCGACCCCCGAAAAGGCATGCCCCGGACGATACCGGGAGACAGGCGCCCCGACTCGTGTGCGGGGGGACGGAGAAACCGATCGCTCCCCCCTGCGGGCGAGTACCGCATGCCGGGCCTGTCGCCTGGGGAGGGAGCCTGGTTCACCCCGCAGCGGGTCCCTTCCCCCCGGCGGGGGGACGGAATGAAAGACGGTCCTGCCGTCCGCCGTCTGCCGTCTCCGTCTAGGAGAGCGGCCAGTAGATCTCGGTTCGGAGGTTCGCCTCGTCGTCGACGGTGCCGGGGTCGTCTACGTACGACTCCCATGGGCCGGGACCGTCCTCACGTCCCAGGTCGTGGATCCAGGTGTGGAGCCGGTCGTAGGCTTGCGGCAACCCGTCATAACTTCCGCGGTGGACTGTCACCGCGGTATCGCCACCAGGCAGTTCACCGGCGCCGATCTCACCAGCGGCGACATCTGCCAGCGAAGCCAGATCGGGTATCGGGCCACTCACCGGGAATCCGATCTCGACGTCGACCTCCTGTCTCCCCGAAATCGTGGTACCGGGCGAAAGGGGGTCCGGCGGGAGGCACACCGGCGCTCTGGATTCGTTGCATGACGGCGGGCAGATGTGTGTCGAAGAGACTCGGCGAGAGTGTCGGTCGGTGCGCGCAGACGGACGCACACGGTTGGCACCGGCTCGAGTGTGAGCGTTGTGGTCTCGGGCTGGTCGGTCATCGGTTGATCACCTCCGATGGAAGGGGAGGCTGACCATACCGAGTGTCCTCTTGTCAGCCGCTCTCGTACGTCTTGATCAGCGCTTTGGGCGCCTGGCATCGCCATGCCTCGACGAGAAGCTCTCCGAGCTCGTCTACCTCTTCGCACCCAGCCTGACCAGGACCGCCGGGAAGCCGTTGTAGTGCGGTTGGGTGAAGAACATGTCCGGTGCCGCCGCTAGCAGAAGGAGCTCAGAGGAGGAAGTTGCGGCGGTAGTGCCATGGGTCGAGCAGACAGAGGTCGGCTCGTGCCCGCCGTCACCAGGGTGTCGACCTGGTCGAATGTGGTGATCGCTCCCCCGACCAGGACTGGGATCTCGGCCTCGTGTTTGATGCGCTCGGCATGGCCGGCGAGGTAGAGGCGGCGGTAGTCGGGGGCGGCATCGGGGAGGGTGCCGCCCCCGACCACCTCGATCAGGTCGGTGCCGGCTTGCCGGAGTTCCACGGCCGTCTTCACCGCATCGTCCAGTGAAATACCGGACCGGTGCCAGTCGGTGACTGTGAGGCGCACCGCCATGGGGCGATCGTTGCGCCAGTGGGCGCGCACCGCCTCCACCACTTCGAGAGGAAATCGCAGCCTGTTCGACAGGTCGCCGCCATAGCGGTCGGTCCGGGTGTTGGACAGAGGGGAGAGGAACCCACCGAGGAGGTAACCCCCGCCGAGGTCGATCGAGACGAGATCGAAACCGCTCTCGGCGGCATGGGCCGCCGCCTCGGCGAACGCCTGACGGATCCGGTTCATCCCCTCCTCGTCGATCTCGGCCGGAACCCGCCCCTTTCTGGTGAAGGCGAGCGGGGATGCAGCAACCAAGGGCCACCCCTCGTCGCCCAGGGACCGATCGGAGCCACGAGCGCGCGACCTCGTGGCAGCACGACGTCCAGCATGGGACAGGACGATCCCGGCGAGGGACCCGGCGCGGTGGATGGCGTCGACCGCCGCTCGCCATGCTCCGGCGGAAACATCGTCGAGCCTCGGCGAGTCTGGGGAGATCCTGCCGTCGGCGCTCACCGCCACCTCAGCCGTCAGGCACAGGCCCGCGCCGGCGCCGGCCAATGCTTCAAGATCGGCCGGGGCTTGACCTGCGGCGGCGAAGACAATGCGATTCGGCAACCTCACCGATCTCGAGGTGAACGGAACGAGATGGGGAGGGGGCGCGACGACCGAGCCGACGTGGCCGGCGGCGAGTGATCCCGTCGCGGCGACGGTGAGCGCCGGGTCGCGCTGCTCCATGGCGCTGTGGGCGACTCTCCCCGACCTGGTCAAGAGGTTGTAGGTGAACCGCACCGGGTCGAGGTCGAGGTAGCGGGCGACCTCTTCGAAGTAGCGACTGCTCTCCAGAGCGGCCAGTTGGAATCGCTCTACTGCCGGCATCCGCTCGGTCTCGTAGTCGGCAAAGGCCGCGGCAAGATCGTCGGGGTGCTCGCTCAGTGCTCTGTGAAGGGAGGCGGCATCCTCCATGGCCAGCTTGGTCCCCGAGCCGATCGAGAAGTGGGCGGTGTGGGCGGCATCGCCAACCAGCGCGACATTTCCGTGGTGCCAAGTGCGACAGCGGAGGGTGGCGAACTGAAGCCACTCGGAGCGGTTGGAGAGGAGCCGGTGACCGTCGAGGACCTCGGCGAAGACCTTCTCGCAGAAGGACAGGCTCTCCTCCTCGTCCATCCGGTCGATCCCGTTGCCTCGCCAGACCTCCTCGGTGCACTCCACGATGAACGTCGAGTTGCCGCTGTCGTACGGATATGCGTGGACCTGCATCAGCCCTGCCGGCGTCTCCTCGAAGACGAAGGTGAAGGCGTCGAGCGGCAGGGTCGTCCCGTACCACACATACCTGGTGCGGTGGGGTCTGAGTTCGGGCCGGAAGACCTCCCGGTGCGATGCTCTCTGATCGTGCTGCGGACGCCATCTGCAGCCACCACCACATCTGAGTCGAGGTCGGTCGGATCGACCTCCTCCTCGAAACGAAGCTGCACCGACCGACCCTCGCACACCTCCTGCAGCACCTCGAGCAAGGCCCGGCGAGAGATGGCAGAGAACCCGTGCCCGGTCGAGTGGACCGTCTGGCCGTTGACCGCGAACCTCGATGGCACTCCACCGCACCGCACGCTCGTCTATTACCCGGTGCACCTCCCGGTCGATCTCGGCGAGTTCTCCGAGCGTCCCTTCGGAGAAGACCACCCCCCACCCATAGGTAGCACCCCGCGGGTTGCGTTCGCTCAGCACGACTTCGTGACCGCTCTTGGCGGCCAATGCCGCGAAGAAGAGCCCGGCGGGACCACCACCGGCAACGCCGATCCTCACTGCGCAACCACCTCGGACAACCGCTCGAGTTGCTCGAGGTCGGAGACCGTGGGCAACAGCACCAGGTGATCGCAACCTGCATCCCGGTAGCCCCGCACCAGATCCGATATGGCGTTCGGCGTTGTCAGGTTGGTGGCGGCGATCCGCTCGGCGAAACCGCCGGTGAAGGCGTAATAGTCGCGGAGGTAGTCAGCGCCCTCTTCTTCGTCGCCGAGCGCGTAGTAGGCCTGGCCCCAAAGCTGCGGTGAGCCGGGACGACCGCCCTCGATCCAGGCGGAACGCGCTCGTTCGGCGGCGGCGGCGAAGGCGCGGGGAGGACCGCCGCCGTGCACATAGCCGTCGCTGGACCGGGCCATGCGCTGCATGGCCGCGCCGCCGGAACCGCCGACCAGGACGTCGGGGCCACCGGGTTGGGCGGGGATCGGGCCAGAGGTGCCCTCCTCCCAGATGCTGTCTGATCTCGGCGAGTTGGTCGCTGAGCATCTCGCCGCGCCGGCGTGGGTTCGACACCGCACACCTCGTAGTCGTCGTGGCGGGCGCCGATGGAGAGCCCGAGGGTGAGGCGCCCACCGCTGAGCACGTCGAGGGTGGCCGCCTGTTGCGCCAACAGCGCCGGTGACCTGAGCGGTCCGATCACCACCATCGTGACAAGCCGAACCTGCTCGGTGACGGCGGCCGCGGCCGACAGAGCAGCCATGGGCTCGAGGCTCTGGTAGGCGACCCGATCGATCACCCCGAGACTGGAGAACGGCCCGGCGTCGGCGCGGCGGGCCCACTCCAATACGAGGTCGCCGTCGGTCCCAGGAGTCGTCGTGGGCAGACCAACACCGATCCGCACGCTCAGCAGGCTACCGACACTGTTCGTCGGTAGCTTGCCCAGGGTGACCGACCAGGTGACCAACGCCGAGAAGCACGGACGAGAACTGCGGGCGGTGGCGCCGCCGGGGTGCCCGGTCGGGTCAACCGCCCCTTGGTGAAGGCGCTCGGGGACAGCGGTCTGTTCCGCGATCCGTGTTCCCCGAGGATGGCCCGGTGCGCGCCAGGACGCTCTGCGCCCTGCGACAGGGGCTGGCGCGCAGCTGCACCGAAGCCGAGACGGCGCTCGCACTGCAGGGCCTGGGGACCTATCCAGTCGTGCAGTCCGGGACCGCCGAGCAGATCGCCCGGTGGGTGGCCCGGTGGCCGAAGGCGAGGCGGTGGCGGCCTTCGCTCTCACCGAGCCCGGTGCCGGCTCCGATGCCGCCGCTCTCGAGTTGGCGGCCGAGCCAGACGGCGGACGACTACAGGCTCAGCGGAGAGAAGACCTATATCTCCAATGCTCCCGACGCAGACTTCTACACCGTCTTCGCCCGAACCGGGAGCGGCCGCGGCGGCATAACGGCATTCATCGTGACCGGTGACGCCCCAGGATTCGGAGGGGCACCGATTGCAATGCTGGCTCCGCACCCCATCGGCCGGGTCTGGTTCGACGGCGCGCCCGCCGGAGCCGCTCGGCACTCCCGGCGAAGGATTCGCCGTGGCGATACGCACTCTCGACCTCTTCCGCCCCAGCGTCGGGGCATTCGCCGTCGGGATGGCGGAGGCGGCGCTTGGCGCTGGCGGTCGAGCATGCCAAGGAACGTCAAGCATTCGGCCGACCCATATCCGAGTTCCAGGCGGTATCGCACCGCATCGCCGAGATGGCCACACGAACCGAGGCTGCCCGGCTATTGGTTTACGCCGCGGCCGACGCATACGACGACGGTGAGAAGACCGGACTCACCGCCAAGGCAGCCATGGCGAAACTGGCAGCCACCGAGACCGCCCAGTACGTCGTCGACGGCGCCATCCAGATCCTCGGCGCCAGGGCCCTCGAAGAGGCCCATCCACTGAGCCATCTCTACCGCGAAGTGCGGGCGCCCTCGCATCTACGAGGGCACCTCAGAGATCCAGAGAAACGTGATCGCGAAGTGGGTTCTGGGTGTCAGGCGGAACCAAGACGGGAGACGGAAGGCGGAAGGCGGAAGTAACAGCCCGAGCCAGGACAGCTACAGGGTGAGGCGAGTACGACTCCTGGGCTGCAATTTAGCTGCCGTCCGCCGTCCGCCGTCGCCGTCCGCGTCCGCCGTCCGCCGTCTGCCGTCCGCCGTCTAGATGCTTGTCACGCACTCCTCGGCGTCGGCGGGGTGGGGGGTGAGGGTCACGGGACGCCAGGGTTGATGGAGCGCCTCGAGCAGACCGGTGACCATCCCCCGATCCAGTGAGCAGACCACCTCGGGATGGGCGATGGCGGCGGTGCCAAACGGGCAGAAGCTGGTCAGCAGGCGGTGTGCGTCGGGCTCGGCGTCGATCTCGAAACCTGCAATGGTCATCGCCTGGGCAACAGACCTGACCGCTTGCTCGTAACCGGGCTCCTCTGGCAGGCCGATCTGAGCGGCCAGATCGCGGCCATAGTCACGCCCCACGTCCTCGGCCACGGCGGCGAGGTCGGCGGGTGCCAGTCGATCCACCAGGCGGAGCAGCAACTCCGCCAACAGGTCGAAGCGGCGGGTCGGGAGATTGACGTCGATCTCCTTCTCGGTCGCCTCGTACCACTTGGCGGGCCGTCCGGCTCCGGGGCCTCCCCGTCCCTCGGGACGCCGCCGGGTCACCCGCAGGTAACCATCCCCGGCGAGACGGTCGAGGTGGTGACGAGCGACGTTGGGGTGGATGTCGAATATCGAGGCGATGTCCGAGGTGGTCAGCGGCTCAGACGACGCCCGGACGGTGAGGTAGATGCCGCGTCGGGTCGGATCGCCCAGGCTGGCGGTGAGATCTCCGATGTTCCGGTCAAGTTGGGTCACGTCCATGCGGGCGTCCCGGAAAGTGGATTACCAGGCCAGAACTATAGTGAGCAGCGGTTCCTTCTAAACACCACCCCCGTAGGGAAATCGTGGCAGACGCGTCCGCTCTGAGAGCATCTATCGACCGGGTCCTGACCCGGTACTCCAACGCCCGCTGGGCGATCTCGGCATGGTCGGCAAGGTGCACACCGGTCTTCTCGGCCGGACAGCCGTAGACCTCGTGGTGCCGGTGCCCAATTATCCCCAGCTCGATGATCTCGAAGTAGCGGGTGCGGCAGGCTCTCGCCGAGCATGGCATCTCTTCGGCAGAGGTCAGCTTCGCCGTGATGGACGACCATGCTCGGACCGAGATGATGGGCCGGGTGCGCCCAGAGACAGCCCCGAAGATCGGGCAACCGGGGTCGCGCACCAGGGTGGTGGCTATCACCAGCGGCAAGGGAGGTGTCGGCAAGTCGTCGGTCACCACCAACCTGGCCGTGGCGCTGGCAGCGACCGATCGTTCGGTGGGGGTGCTCGACGCCGACGTCTGGGGGTTCTCCATCCCGCGCATGCTCGGGATCAGGCACCCTCCCGTCGTGATCGAGGAATCGATCATCCCGCCGGCGGCGCACGGGGTGCGCGCCGTGTCGATGGACTACTTCGTAGGTGACGACCAGGCGGTGATCTGGCGCGGGCCAATGCTGCACAAGGCCATCCAGCAGTTCCTCGAGGACGTGTTCTGGGACGATCCCGAGTTCCTCCTGGTCGATATGCCTCCCGGCACTGGCGATGTTGCCATCTCGATGTCTCAGTTCCTTCCCCGCGCTCAGGTGGTCGTCGTGACTACGCCGCAACCGACCGCGCAACGCGTCGCCAGAGCGTGCCGCCCTGATGGCCCGGAAGGTCAATCAGGAGGTGATCGGGGTGGTGGAGAACATGTCCTGGTTCACCGGTGACGACGGCGCCCGGTACCAGGTATTTGGCGAGGGCGGGGGCGCCGCGCTGGCCGCCGATTTGGATGTGCCACTTCTCGGTCGGATCCCGCTCCTACCCGCCATGGGGAGGGGTGCCGACGACGGAGTGCCAGTCGAACTGTCCGCTCCCGACTCCGAAGCGGCGCAGGCGTTCAAGGATCTCGCCGTTGCGGTCGTCGGTCGCAAGCCGCGGGTGCGGACCCGCCCCGAGTTGGTGATCCGCTGACATGAGCGATCTCACCCAATCCAGGGCGCGCCGGAGGGCTCTCGCCGTCGTTCTCTATCTGTTCGGCCTGGCGATCACGGGGTTCGTCATCAGCGTATGGGGACGCGCCGTCACCACCGATCGGGAAACTGTCACCGAGGCCGCGTCCGCCGTCGGCCGTCTCGACGCGGTCGAGGACCGCCTCCTCGGCTGGGTCGGCGCCCTGGCGGGAACCGAGGGTGGTGCCACCGGTCAGATCGTCGAGGATCTTCGTGAAGCGCCGGGTGTCGGGGAGGCGCTCGGCGATCTGGTGGGCGAGGTGATAGCGGCTTCGCTGTCCGCGCCCGGCCCGCCGATCACCGTTGACCCCGCCGCCTCGCTGATCCCGCTTGCTCCCGAAGTGGCGGTTGTGCTCCAGCGGAATGGCTTGAGTGTCGATGCCGATGAGGTAGAGGCTGCACTGGCGACGATCGAGCCGCTGGTGATCGACCCGGGTGACCCTGAGGGGCCGGCTGCCGCCGTGACCGGGGTCCATAACGGGCTGACTGTCGCCGCCCTGTTCACGGCAGGTCTGGTCGTGCTGCTCGGAGCGGGAGCGGTCGCCCTGAGCAACGACCGGCGTGCCCAACTCAAGAGCCTCGGCTGGAGACTGGTGCTGTCCGGGGTCTCGTTCACCATCGTGACCAGCCTCTCGGCGTGGTTGCTCGACCCCGGCGGCGGCGCCTCGCCCGCCCGATCCGCTCTCGCCTCGGTGTTGCGAAGCAACCGCGAAGTCCCGATCTTGGTGGCCCTTGCCGGCGCTGCTGTCGCCGGGTTGGTAGTGATTCTCTGGAAGCGACGCGACGTGATCCTGCGACGGGGAGGGCCTGACGATGAGTCCGACACGACCGGCGAGCGCGAGTTGGTCCGGATCGGCTGAACCAACCCCGGGTTTGGCGTCACTAGACGCGGTGATATCGCGCCCGGTGACGCCAAAACGGATTGGGAAATCCCCGTTGCCGCCTCGCTAGCGTCAACCCGGTGACAGCGACCGCCCATCCCGTCGCCCTCCGGCTGTTCCGTCCGCTGGGCTCGAACTACGAGCGCTGGGCTTCGGTGCTCAGCATGGGCCAGGACAGGCGGTGGCGGGAAACGATGGTCGGCGGCCTCGACGTCGAACCTGACATGCGGGTGCTCGATGTGGCCGCAGGGACCGGGTCGATCACCCGACTGCTCGCAGAGAGAGGCGCCGACGTGATCTCGCTCGACCAGAGCGACCAGATGCTCAGCCAGGCGGTGGCACGCGGTGCCACCGGGGTCCGGGCGACCGCGGAGGCATTGCCATTCCCCGACCAGTCATTCGACCGGGTCACCTTCGGCTACCTGCTCAGGTATGTCGCCGATGTCCCCGCCGCCCTGGTCGAGTTGGCTCGTGTCCTTCGGCCCGGTGGTCGGATCGGGATGGTCGAGTTCGGACGGCCCGATGGGATCTGGGGACCCCCGTGGTGGCTGTACACACGTGTCGGGCTGCCCGTGGCGGGGAGCATCATCGGTGGAGGTTGGAGGGAGGTGGGGAGTTTCCTCGGACCGAGCATCGACCGCTTCGCCGAGGAGTGGCCAGAAGATCGCCTCGTCGAGGCGTGGCGCGCAGCCGGGCTCACCGACGTGACGGTGGAGAAGCCCTCGCTGGGTGGGGGTCTGCTCATCTGGGCACGGCGATGAGGTTGTCGATTCCCGCACTCCCATCGCCCCGATGACCGGCAGGGCGCCTTCCTGGTACGCCCAACGTGGCGGAAGAGCCGCCGACCTGGTCACGTTGCTCCACATCCCTTACACCGCCTGGCATCTCGGGTATGTGGCGATCGGTGCGGCCCTGGCACCGGTGATCGACTGGCGGGTGCTGGCCGGGACGCTGCTCGCCTTCGCCGTCGGTCTCGGAGTCTCGGCACACGCCCTCGACGAGCTCCACGGCCGGCCGCTCCGGACCGGATTGAGCGACGGTCAGCTGGTCGGGCTCGCCGTTTCCGGTTTCGTTCTGGTGGCAGCTCTGTCGGTCGCCGGAGCGATGCTCGTTTCGCCGTGGATCCTGGTGTGGGCCGTGGCGGGGATCCTCATCTCGGCCGCCTACAGCCTGGAGTGGATCCCGGCACTCCACACCCTCGTCGGCTTCGGGCTCGCTTGGGGCGCATTCCCGGTGCTGGCCGGAGTCTGGGCGCAGACGAGGTCGTTCTCGGCCGCTGCGCTTGTGGTCGCCGCTGCCTGCACCCTGGTGTCGATGGCCCAGCGGGCGCTGAGCACCCCGGCCCGTTTCGTCCGTCGCAGGACCGAGGCGGCTGCGGTGAGCTTCGATCCGGGCACGCCGGCTGGGACGGCGAGACGCTGCTCGCCACCTGGGAGGTCGCCCTGCGGCTGCTCGGTTGGGGAGTGGTGGCGTTGGCGGTCGGGTTGCTGCTCACCCACCTCTGATGGCGCCGCCCCGAAGCTCTGGACTGCTGGTGTATCGAGTGGGGTCCGGGCAGGTCGAGGTGCTGCTCGCCCACCCCGGTGGACCCTTCTGGCAGAAGCGCGACGACGGCGCCTGGTCGGTTGTGAAGGGTGAGATCGACGACGGCGAGGATCCGCTTGCTGCCGCCAGGCGCGAGTTCGAGGAAGAGACCGGGCTGACTCCTCCTTCAGGGCCGACGACGTCGCTCGGGTCGATAACCCAGAAGGCGGGCAAGGTGGTCGAGGTGTGGGCGGTCGAGGGGGTGGTCGACCCCGATTCGATTCAGCCGGGCACTTTCCGGATGGAGTGGCCACCCCGATCTGGCAAGTTCGCCGATTTCCCCGAAGTGGACCGCGTCGCCTGGTTCGACCCCGAAACCGCCAAGCGGAAATTGAACCCCGCCCAAGTCGAGTTACTCGACCGCCTCATGACCCATCTCGGGATCGGGTAGCGGGTACTCGCTCGGTACTAGGTACTGAGTACTCAGTACTTCGGTCTCTCAGATCCCATTGACGCTCGGCTGAAAGCCGTGATACAAACCCGTCCAACGACCAGTTGAAACGTTTCAACAGATGTTTCAGCGGGAGCCGGTTCTGGGGGCTGAGGTGGGCCGAACCACCATCAAGGACGTGTCGGAAAGAGCCGGTGTCTCGGTCGGCACCGTGTCGAACGTGCTCAACGCCCCCCACCTGGTTGCACCCCAGACTCGCCAGAGGGTCCTCCAGGTGGTGTCCGAACTCGGGTACCGAGCCCAATCGGACGGCACGCGGGCTCCAGGCGCGCCGCACCTACCTGATCGGTTATCTGATGCCCGAGCGCGAGCTCAGCGTCAACACCACGCTCGACTCGTTCCTCCACGAACTCGTCTCGATGGCATCGCCTCACGGGTTGGAGGTCGTTCTCTTTGTCCCCCGGCCGGGCCAGGACGGCACTGGAGGGATACCGCGATCTGATCCGGCGGGGCGACGTGGACGGGTTCGTCCTCTCGGAGACCAACTACGAGGACCCGCGGGTGGCGCTGCTCTCGCATGACTGGGCTTTCCGTTCGTTTCGTTTGGCCGCAGCCTCGCCGAGGGATCTCTTCGCATGGGTCGACGTCGATGGCGCCAGTGGCATCGGTGATGCCGTGCAGGCATCTGCTCGGGTCGGGTCATCGACGCATCGCACTGGTGGCGTGGCCCGAGGGATCGGAAAGCGGTGACGACCGTGTCGCCGGCTTCCGCCGAGCGTTGGCCCGTGCGGGAGTGGCCTCCGATCCCCGCTTGGAGGTGCGGTGCCTCAATGGTGTGGAGCAGGGGAGGGAGGCGTGGCGGCGACTATCCCTCCTGGATTCGCCACCGACCGCTGTTGTCGCCGTCCAGGACCAGTTGGCCATCGGAGTCCTGTTGGAGGCACAGTCGATGGCGCTCCGGCCGGGAATCGACCTCGCGGTGACCGGCTTCGACGACACCCCGGCGGGTGCCTTGCTAGGACTGAGCAGTGTCCGCCAGCCGATGGCCGAGGTGTGCCGGCTGCTCGTCGAGCACCTCGTCCGCCGGATCGAGGACCCCGGCTCCGATCCGGGCCACGACCTGGTTCGGCCCGAGTTCGTCGCCCGACCGAGCACCGGCGCAGAGTTGGTTCCCGCGCCGGAGCCGGAAGGACCGACCGATTTGCACCGTTACCGCAGAGGCCACCGCCGATGACCGGCTGGACGCTCGCCGAGGACACTCTCGTCCCGTCGCTACTCCCCTGGAAGGAATCGCTCTTCACGATCTCGAACGGCTACTTGGGGACGAGGGGGACGTTCGAGGAGGGGATGGCAGGCGAGACGCGGGCGACCTTCATCAACGGCCTCTTCGTTACTCCCCCAAATGATCTGCCGCTACTGGGGGCCGCACCCGACTGGACCAGGGTGGTAATCACGGTGAACGAAGAGCCACTCGATCTCGGGGTCCGGTCACCAGCTGGATACAGCAGGAGCCTCGACCTTCGGCACGGTCTGTTGGAACGGTCGGTCCTTTGGAAAGGGGCCGACGGCGGCGTCGTGCGGTTCCGTTTTCGCCGGCTCGCCTCGATGGCACAGCCGCACTTGGTGGCGCTCGAGGTCGAAGCCGAGGCACTCACCGACCCCGTCGAGCTGACGATGGCTACAGGCGTCGATGCCACCGTTGGCAGCCCAGTCGAACCGGCGTGGCGGACGGAGAGGGTGGAGGTGGTCGGTCTGGGGAAGCTCCGGCTCGATGCGACATCTGTGGACGGTGCACACCGTCTGGAGGTGATGGCGTCGATGTGGGCCAGTGGAGGGGGAGAGGCGATCGACCACTTCGAGCATCCCCAACATCCCCGGGTTCGGGTTCGACGGTCTTTGCAGCCCGGCGACGTCATCACACTCACCAAGTTCGTCACCTATCACGCCGATCGCGACCGCGGAGCCAAGCCGAGCGTGCCGTCGGATGGGACCGCGTTCGAGCGAGGTTGGCGCGGCTTCGGCTGCCGCCTGGGAGGAGAAGTGGTCTACTTCCGAGATCGAAGTGGACGGCGATCCCGACTCCCAATTGGCACTTCGCTTCGCGGCATGGAGCCTCGCCGGTGCGGTGTCGTCCATCGACCCGGGGTCGGCTGCCGGCGCCCGGCTCCTCTCCGGTTTCGGCTACCGGCACCACGTCTTCTGGGACACCGACATCTTCATCATCCCCTATCTGACGGTGACCCGTCCCGACGCCGCCCGCAACCACATTGCCTACCGCCACCGCGGACTACCGGGAGCGAGGCGAAAGGCGGAGCACTACGGACGGGTCGGGGCCTTCTTCGCCTGGGAGTCGGCCGACACCGGTGACGAGGTCACCCCGGAGTGGGCTTCCGATGGTGGTGAGCGGGTGCGGATCTGGACCGGCGAGATCGAGGAGCACATCGTCGCCGACATCGCTTGGGCGATCGACCACTACGTGGATTGGACCGGCGACGAGGACTGCCTGCTCGACCAAGGGGCGGAGATCATCCTCGAGGGCGCTCGTTACTGGGCCGGCAGGTTCGAGCTCGTGGACGAAGCCGCCCACCTGCGCGGAGTCATCGGTCCGGATGAGTACCACACCAAGGTGGACGACAACCTGTTCACCAATGCCATGGCGGCATGGCAGCTGCGAAAGGCCGCCAGCCTCGTCGACGCTCTCTCGGCACGTCACCCGGGTCGAGCGCGTACAACTCCTCGATCGCCTCGGAATCGACGCCGAGGTCGCCGAGGTCATGGCGATCTCTGGCTGGACGGGTGGCTCTGCATCGCAACAGCACCGGTGTCTGGGAGCAGCACCGCGGCTTCTTCGCAATGGAACCCATTGATTTGGGGCGGTTCCAGCCGCGCAACTCGGCGATGTACGACATCATCGGCGAGAAAGGGGTCGAACGGTCCCAAGTGGTGAAGCAGGCGGACGTCGTGATGGCGATGGCATTGCTCGGCGAGACACTCGGTGATGTTGCAGTCCAACGGGCCAACTGGGATTACTACTGGCCTCGGACCGATCACGGGTCGTCCCTGTCTCTGGCCATCCATTCGCTGCTGGCGAGCAGGCTGGGTCTGCGGTCCGAGGCATTCGAGGCATTCCGGCGGGCCGCAGCCATCGACCTCGCCGACTCGATGGGGAACGGGCAGGCAGGGATCCACGCCGCCACCCAGGGTGGCCTGCTCCAGGCAGCGCTCTTCGGGTTCGCCGGGGTTCACGTCGAGGACGACGAGGTGCGGGTGGCGTCCCGGCTGCCCGACCACTGGGAAGGCCTTGGTTTCAGTCTTGTTCATCGGGGTTCCCGCATCGAGCGGGAGGTACGTAACGAGAGATGAGTGCGGGAACGACCCGCGCTCCGAGTGAGGAGGACCGAGTGCAACGCAACATGAGATGGACCGCGCTGCTCTTCGTGCTCGCTCTCGTGGTCGCCGCATGTGGCGGCGATGACGGGGCGGACACGACGGCGGCAGGCGGAGAGGGCACCGCCACCACCGCGGCGCGGTGAGGGCACCGCCACAACCGCGGCCGGTGAGGGCACCGAGACGACCGCGGCCGGTGAGGGCACCGCGACCACGGCCGGAGGTGAAGCTGCGAGGTGATCTCGACCGGAGTCGAACTGAACGGTGATGGGGTGGTCGTCATCGACGGCCGAGGACGAGGCGCTCACCGGCTTGCTCGATCAGTTCAACGAGGAGACCGGCGCCAGCGCCGAGTTCAGCCCTTCACCCGACTACGACACCGACCTCCAGACAGCACTGGCGGGAGGACAGCCGCCCGACGTGTTCTACGTCGACAGCTTCCGGTTGCCCGACTTGGTGGAGGCCGGCGCACTGGCGGCTCCACCGGAGGGAGCGATCAGCGATCCGGACGACATCGCCCCGTCGCTGCGGGAGGCTTTCACCTACGACGGCACCTTCTATTGCCCGCCCAAGGACTTCTCGACCTTGGCGCTGCAGTACGACCCGGCGGCCTTGGAGGCGGCCAACGTGGAGGTACCCACCACGTGGGACGAACTGCGCACCGCCGCCGAGGCGTTGACCACCGAAGATCAGGCCGCCATCGTCAACCAGGTGGAGTATCCACGCTGGGGTGAATTCCTCTTCCAGAACGGAGCGGACCTGACCAACGAGGACGTCACCGAGATGACCCTCGACACGCCGGAGGCCCGGGAGGCGCTCGAGTTCATCGCCGGCATGTACGCCGACGGGTTGATGGTGAGCAACACCGCCATCGATGCCGGCTGGTCCGGTGAGGCCTACGGCCAGGGCAAGGCGGCGATGACCATGGAGGGCAACTGGATCGCCACCGCCTTGGCCAACGAGTTCCCCGATCGCGAGGTGGCCTACGCCGAGCTTCCCGCCGGGCCAAGCGGGGAGAAGGGGACGTTCGCCTTCACCGTCTGCTACGGAGTTCGGCCAACGCCGCCAACCCCGAGGCATCGTGGGCGCTGGCCGACTACCTGACCAACGCCGAGGGCTCGCTGGCCTATACCGAGGCCTTCAACGTGATGCCCGCCCGGGTCTCGGTGCAGGAGCAATGGATAGCGGCGCATCCCGAACTGGAGCCGTTCGTTGCCGGGGTCGAGTACGCCCACAAGTGGCAGTTCGTCCCAGGGTTCGGCGATGTGACCTCGGTATTCAATGAGCAGGCACAGGCGCTGGTCGACGGAAGCGGCAGCGTCGACGAACTGATCGAGGAGACCACCGCCGCCGGTGAGGATGTGCTCGGCGGCTGAAGCCAACCGAGTGTGGGGGCCGTCTGCAGGCGGCCCCCACCCCGTTCAGGAAGGAGGCGGTCGATGTCGGTTGGTCTCCCCACCGCAGCCGGTGCCGAAGCGCGGGCTGAGGCGCGAGCACTGACCGGATGGCGGCGTATGGTTCGGCCGCGACCCCCGAGGACCAACGTCCTCAGATCCTCAAGGGCGAGCGCACCTGGGGATGGGGCTTCGTCGCCCCGGCGCTGCTCGGGTTGCTGGTTTTCTTGGTTCTACCCATCCTCTTCAGTGTGTGGATCAGCTTCACCGATTGGAATGGGCTCAACCCCACCAGCTGCAGGCGGAGTTCGTGGGCGCCGAGAACTATCGGGAGTTGCTCTTCGAGGACGGAGTGCGCCGCGAGGACTTCGCCAAGTCGTTGCGCAACACCCTTTACTACGTGCTCGGAGTAGTCCCCACCCAGACATTCATCGCCTTCGTGTTGGCGGTGATCGTCAACCAGAAGTTCCTCAAGGGCCGCGGATTCTTCCGCACGTCCTACTACTTCCCATCGATCACTAGCTCCATCGCGGTGTCGATGATCTTCATCTTCTTGTTTCAGGTCAACGGGGTGGTAAACGCGATCCTGCCCTTTGAGAACATCGTGTGGCTGGACAACGCCAACGGTCTGATCCATCTGGTCTTGGGGTCGTTCGGCGTAGAGAACGCACCGGCATGGATGGAGAACGTCAGGTTCATGGACCTCACACTGTGGGAATGGATCTCCGGCCCGAGCGTGACCATGACGTCGATCATGATCCTCAACATCTGGACCACCATCGGCACGTTGATGCTCATCTTCCTCGCTGGTTTGCAGAGCATCTCTCCCTCGTTGGAGGAGGCTGCCGCGGTTGACGGAGCCACCGGGATGCAGCGATTCCGGCGGATCACGGTCCCCCTCATGCGCCCAGTCATCTTCTTCGTGGTCACCCTGGGCCTGATCGGGACCTGGCAGGTATTCGATCAGATCTTCGTCATTTCAGCGGGTGGGCCCCAGAAGACCACGCTCACTCCGGCATATCTGATGTACGACAGCCTGTTCCGCGAATTCGCGGGGAGGGTCGGCTGCCGCCGTCGCCGTGATTCTGTTCTTCATCATCATCTTCTTCACGTTGGTGCAGCGGCGCATAACCCGAGAGGAGCGCTGAGATGGCTACCGATGTCGCCGCACCAAGAGCTGGGTACCGAACGCGTCGCCGTGGTGGGTGAGACCGGACGATCGCCGGTCTGGCGATCGGTCAAGCGGTTTCTCGCCTATGGCGTACTGATCGCGTTCGCCCTCGCCTTCATCTACCCGTTCGTGCTCTCGGCCTTCACAGTGTTCAAGACACTTCCCGACATAGCCGCCAACCCGGTTCGACTGCTGCCCAGCCCGGAGTACGGATGGTCGATGGAGGGCATCGAGGGTCTCAACCGGGGCAATATCAGGATTCCCCTCTGGGCCGTCAATTCGGTGTTCGTCACGGTCTCGGTGGTGCTCGGTCGTGTGTTGCTCTGCTCGCTGGCTGGTTATGCCCTTGCCCGAATGCGTTTCGTGGGACGTAGCGCTTGGTGTTCGCTCTCGTCGTAGCCGTCCTCGCCATTCCTGCGATCGTTCTGGCGATACCGCGCTTCATCGTGATGAAGCAGCTGGGGATTCTCGCAACGTATGCGGGGCTGATCGTTCCGCTTCGTCTTCGACGCCTTTGGCATCTTCCTGATGAAGCAGTACTTCGAACAGCTTCCAACCGATCTCGAGGAGGCGGCGGCGATCGACGGGGCTTCGACTGTCCAGGTGTTCTTCCGGGTGATGCTCCCGCTCGCCGCGCCGGGGCTGATCGCCCTCACCATCCTCAGCACCCAGGGCGTGTGGAACGACTTCCTCCACCCGCTGATCGCCGTCCGCCGGCAACAACGACATCTGGACGTTGCCCGTCGGCCTGGCGCTGCTGCCGGGTGCCACCGGTCAGTCGCTCCCGTGGAACACGATCCTGGCCGGGGCGCTGATCACCACCATCCCGATGGCGATCGTCTTCTTCACCTTCCAGCGCTACTTCGTCCAGGGGCTGGCCGCTTCTGGCGGCAAGGAGTGATACGGGGGCGATCAGGCGGCGCGGCGGTCGGGCGATTCGATGTGGTGGGCGGCCTCCACGAGCGCGGCGACTACGGCCCTGACCGCCGCGGTCGCCGATCCGGCCGGGCGGTTGAGCGCATAGAGATTGCGGTGCAACCCGGGTAGCGGGACGAGCCGCGCCCCATCCGGGCACCGGGTCGCTGCCAGCCCGGGGATGATGGCCACTGCCAGACCTGCGGCGACGATGTCGAGGATCACGACCCCGTCGTCGGTTTGGTAGCGGACGTCGGGTTCGAACCCGGCGGCCCGGCAGAGCTGCTCGGCGGCACGCCGGCACTCTCCTGCCTCCTGGTCGCGCCCCGCCGCCCAGTGCATCCCGGCGAGCGACGCCAAGCCCGTCGGCACCGAGCGGGTCGGCGTCGAGGTTGCGGGGGAGTGCCATGTAGATGCGATCCGACATGAGGTCGTTCCGGTCCAGGCCCGCTTCGGGAGACTTGGGCATGTGCGAGTACTCCTGCTCGACCGCGATGTCGATGGTGCCCAGCCTGAGCTCGCGCAGCAGTTGGTCCTCCGCCAGATGCTCGAAGTAGAGGTCGATCCCGGGGTGTCTTCTGCATCAGCAGATCGAAGGCGGGTGGGATCAGATTCGAGGCGACACTGGCGTAGCCCCCCACCTTGACGCTGCCCGCCATTTCGTTGCCGGTGAGCGCAACGGCGGCCTCGGCCTGCTCGACGGCATCGAGAACCCGACGGGCGTGATCCACCAGCACCTGACCAGCGGCGGTGAGGGCCACGCCGCGACCTCTCCGTTCCAGCAGTTCGACGCCCGCCTCCTGCTCGAGAGCGGTGAGCTGTTGCGACACCGCCGACGGCGTGTAGGCAAGGGCGTCGGCGGCGGCGGCGATGGTGCCCCGCTCCGCAACTTCCAACAGGAACCTGAGTCGTCTCGGATCGATCATCCAGTAACTCTAACGCATTTGATCAAGAAACATCACTGGACGTGATGCATTTCATTGCCGGCACGATGGCACAGGAAGGAGGTCGAGATGTTTGCTGCTGTATGCGATCGGACGGGCGGAGGGTGTTCTCGACATGGCCGATGTCGTGTCACTCGAGGCGGTCGAGGACGGTTTCCACTCTGCGCTATCGGTGCCTGTGCGGAGACTGGCGTCCACCTGCTTGAGCCGTCGCCATCGCCGAGCAGCCTGACGGGCTCAGCCCTCCATGCGCCGCTTCGACGGTTGCACCCGCGGAGGCTCGCCGGGCATCTTGGGGTACATCGGGGGCCATGGGGCATCGCCGATCCCGTCCTTCTCGTCCCGAGCCATCCACTCCAGGAGCAGGTCGATGCGCCCGGGGTCGTCGTCGATTCCAGCAGTCACATCCCCCACGCTGCGGTAGCGGTCGCCGAACCGATCGAGCGGGAAAGTCCTCGATGTGGACGTCGTCGAGTTCCTCCCAGCGGAATGGAGCGGAGACGAAACCGGTGGGGCGCACCCCATACGCAGATGAGACCGTCTTGTCGCGGGCGTTCTGGTTGAAGTCGACGAAAATTCCCCGACGCTCCTCTTTCCACCACTTCGTCGTCACCAGGTCGGGCATGCGCCGCTCCAACTCGCGGGCGAAGGCGAGCACCGCCCGCCTCGTCTGGATGAAGTCCCAAATCGGCTCGATCCGGATGTAGACGTGGATGCCCCGACTACCCGAGGTCTTGGGCCATCCGACAAGGCCGATTTCGTCGAGCAGTTCCCTGGCTCCGCCCGCAGCCTTTCGCACGTGGTCGAAGTCGAATCCGGGGGTGCGGATCGAAGTCGAGCCGCAACTCGTCGGGATGGTCGATGTCCTCGGCACGTGATGGCCACGGGTGAAAATCGAGGCAACCGAGTTGTGCCAGACGGAGGACGTCGGCCTCGGTGCGCGGCACGTTCATGATCCCGGGACGTTGCGAGGGGAAGACGATCGGCACGGTTTCGAACGGTGTGTTCGCTGCGGCCCGCTTGTGATAGACGGGATCGTGTTCCACGTCCTGCATGTACCGCTTGAGCATCGTGGGTCGCCCGAAGATCCCGCGGAGCGCCCCTTCGGCCACCGTGACGAAGTGCTCGGAGACATCCCGCTTGGTCCAGCCCTGCTTGGGGAAGACCACCCGATCGGGGCTGGTGATGCGGACCTTCTCGCCCCCGACGTCGACATTGAACTCGTCGGCCATCACGAGGGACGGTAGACGGCGGACGGCGGACGGCAGCCAATCCACTCCGTCCCCGGGAAGAGGAGAGAAATCAAGTTCCGCACCAGCAGCTATAGAGGGCTGTCCGGCGAGCCCGAAGGGGGTGAATTCCGTCCGGCCCCTCTCGGCGATCACCACGAATCAGCGCGGCTGAACGCTTGACTGTGACGCCAGCCAGGCGGCCGGATTCGGTAGGGTCGAGATCCTGCCGGGAGCGAGGAGACCTCTGATGACGGTGGGCAGTGAGGTCGAGGAGGCGTTCGTCGACCGCTGGATCGACAACGCCTACGGCTGCTTCAGCTCGGGGCACAAGTTCTGCCGCGAGGTGTGCCCGGTGATGCAGGTGACCCGCAACGAGAACCACACCCCAACGGCCTTTCACGCCAACATCGTGGCGATGAGCCAGGGAGGGCTCGGGGTGGAGGACGTGATCGACGACTACGTCCACTGCACCATGTGCGGCGCCTGCGAGCTTCGCTGTCCCAACACGCTCTTCACCGGCGACTTCTACCGGCACCGCACCCAGACGGTTCGGGTGGTCAAGGCGATGCGGGCCTTGGCGGTGGAGTCGGGGATTCACCAGCCCAACTGGCAGCGCTGGAACTCGGTCACCGACGAGCAGCGCAACGAGCCGGTGGTCGATGGGGTCAGCCAGGACCGCGTCGCCGATTGGGCTGAGGGGTTGGGGCTTCCAACAGGCGGCGAGACCATCCTCTTCTGCGATTGCGAGGCCGCGTTCTATCGCACCTCGGTAGCCCGGGCCACCGCCATGATCCTCCAAGCGAGTGGTATCGAGTTCGGGCTAATGGCCGAGCAGTGGTGCTGCGGCGGTCCTGCCGCAGAGATGGGCTACGCCGACCAGGCCCGTCGCTTCGCCGAGCACAATGTCGCCGACTGGCGGGCGGTGGGAGCGCGGCGGATCATCGCCATCGACCCTCACGACTACATCGCCTTCACCGAGGACTACCCCGACTACTTCGGTGATGACTTCGACTTCGAGATCGTCTACATCACCGAGTTGGTGGCCGGACTGATAAGCGAGGGAAAGCTGGAACTGTCCAACCCGATCGACCGCACAGTCACCTACCACGACCCATGCCGGCTCAACAAGCGGAAGGGAATCTGGGAGTCGCCCCGCAATATCCTGGGCGCCATCCCCGGCATCACCTTCCGCGACATCGACCGCGTCACGCAGTGGTCGTACTGCTCGGGCGCCGGTGGCGGCTTCGCCATCGAGCGACCCGAGATCGCCGAGGAGATCAGCCGGCGCCGTATGGAGCTGGCCGCCGATCTCGACGTGGACACCCTCGTGAGCGCCTGCGTCTGGTCGGAGCGCCCCCTTGCCGAGCGGGGGAGAGAAAGGGACCCGGTTATCGAGGTGCGTGATCTGATGGAGTTGGTCGCCGAGTCCGCTGGGCTCGACTTCGGGGGGGTGAGCCGGTGACCGTGGCGCTCGACGATCGGGTGATCGATGAGTTGCGGGGAATCGTGGGCGACGACCACCTGCTCACCGGTCGCTCCGCCCGTTACAACCGAGCCCGGGTGCCCTCGCCTTTTCCGGTGCACCGCTGGAGCGAGCACCTACCCGACGTGGTGGTCCTCCCCACCTCGGGGAGCCAAGTATCCGAGGTTGTGAAGCTGGCCAACCGTCACCGGATCCCAGTGGTTCCCAGGGCGGGGGGCACCGGACTCGCCGACGGGGCCGTGCCGCTACGGGGCGGAATCCTGGTCGACGTCAAGCTGATGAACCGCATTCTCGACATAGACATGGAGGACCGCACGGTCACCGTCCAGCCCGGGATCAACATGCTCAAGCTCAACGAGCAGCTCCGTCCCTATGGGGTGTTCTATCCGGACGATCCGGCCTCCTACCCCTGCTCGATCGTGGGCGGCCGGATCGGAACCAGCGGTTGGTCGCTGATCGGCGGCCGATACGGGCACACCCGCGATCTGGTGATCAGTTTCCAGATCTGCCTCCCCACCGGTGAGCTGATCGAGGTAGGCGATGGGGGAGGGCGCAAGCTGCGCAAGTCGTCGACAGGGTTCCAGCTCAAGCACCTATTCATGGGGCATCAGGGGAGCCTGGGGATCGTCACCGAGGCGACCTTGGAGCTGGTGCCCCGCCCCGAAGCGGAGTTCTCCGCCTTCCTCGGCTACCCCGACTTTGACACCGCCTGGCGCTCCGCGGGGGCAATGGCCCGTTCCGGGCTGGCCACCCTTGCTGGGGTGGTGCTCTTCGACGAGCGCAAGGTTCAGTACCTGCGGCGAGACGACGAGGCCTACATCCCCCAACCCGAGGAACTGCGGTGCGTGGTGGCCACCGCCATGTACGGGACCATCGATGAGGTGCGGCCGGCGGCGAAGCGCTTGATGAGCATCGGGCTCGACACCGGGGGGAACTACCTGGGTGACGAGGTCTCCCAGGGGGATTGGGCATCGCGCCACGACCGTTACGCAACCCCGCTCCACGGGCGGCTGCGCAACGGCCAGGTCGTCCCAATGAGCTGGCACTGCGAGGACTCGGCGCTCAACTACAGCGTCCTCCCCCAGGTGCGGGAGGAGTGGCACGCCATCGCCGACCGGGCCATCGAGCGCTACGGGATCTTCGACGACTGGGGGATGTTCTTCTACACCAACGCCGCTCACAAGCCTTGGGGCGACTACCTGGTGGAGATCGACATCGGGATCTGGGAGCAGAAGCTCGACGACGAGATGTGGGCTGCCTGGGTGCAGGTCAAACGCGAGATCACCGAGGTGGCGCTCAAGTACGGCGGGTCGATCACCGCCTGCCACGGCTCGACCCGGGAGGGCGACGCCGAGTACGTACCCCAGGAGATGGGAGGCGGGTTCGAAGTCATGAAGAAGATCAAGCGTGCACTCGACCCCAACAACATCATGAACCCGGGAAAGAACATGCTCGACCTGGCATACGAGGACTGATCGATGTTCGGGTTCACATTGAGAGCACAGCGTCCGCCCGATCCCCGGCCGGTCACCGACGGGGTGGTGATGCGCTTCGAGCACGTGTACGAGGTCGATCCGGAGCGGATGGAGATCTTTCCTCAGCAGGAAATGCCCGCCTGGGACACGATGCGGATCGTCGCCTCCCGCTGGGCCCACCTCGCCTGGATGCACGACCACTTCGCAGACACCTTGGTCTCCGGCGAGGAGCTCATCGCCGAGTTGGAAGCCGGGGAGAGTTCGTAGGTCCGGCGGGCTATGGGCGCCCGCGCACGTAACTATCCCACCGCCGGCTAGCGCCCGATTGGGCAGCCACTCGCGTGCCGCTCTGACCGCTCAACGCCAGAGCGGGCATCACCCGATCGTGAATCAGTTGCAGTTGGCCGGCGGCGTCCGGGCAGTTGTCGATCGTCCTCCCGGTGAACGCGTTGACCAGGTAGGGGTCGGTGATGGCAGCCACCACATGGTTGATGCCGGTGGGGAGGATGTCGGCTTGCAGCCTGGCGACGCATTCCTCAGGTGTCCCTGAGATCGACAGCTTCTCGCCCAGTTCCGGGCTGGTGAGGTCGACCGCCTTCTGCACGTCACCGGCACCGAACGCCTCGAAGATCGGGGCCAGGTCGGCTGAGGAGATCCCGTGCCGCTTCAACTGGGGCTCAGGCATGGCGGAGAGGTAGAAGGCGACCATGATCCTGGCCACCTCCTTGGCCGCCGCCGAGTCCTCGCCGCACACCCAGACCACCCAGGCGGCGAGGTCGAGGCTCTCCCAGTCGCGTCCCGCCTTTTCGGCGCCGTCCTTGACGTGCTGCATGACGTAGTCGTAGTTCTCGCGTGAGTAGCCCAGCGCGTGGTGGAGACCGTCAAAACGCTCCCCTGCCACTTCGAACGAGCGGGGACCGCCCATGGCGCCAAGCTTGACCGGCATCCTTTCCTGCACCGGGCGGGCCAGCGTCCACAATCCGGAGTAGCTGAAGAACTCCCCCTCGTGAGTGACCGCGCCCTCGTCCAACAGGCTGCGCATCACATCCTGGGCCTCGATAACCCGGGAGAGCGGCTTGGTGCCCTTCCAGGGCCGGTTGTACTGGGCGAGCAGCGAGATGTTCCCAAAGCTGACCACCAGGTCGGCCCGACCCCCGGACAGCTCGTCGAGCGTGGCCAGTTGCTGGACAATCAGCGTCGGGTCACGCAGGATGACGTGGGTGACGCTCGGCCCCATCTTGATCTGGCTGGTGCGAGCGGAGGCGGCGGCGAAGAGGAGCCACATGTCCTTCCACCAGGTTTCGTCGACCGAGTATGCGCCGTAGAACCCGAGCTGGTCCGCCTTCTCGATCAGGCCGATCGACTCTTCGAGCGGGTATGCCGGCAGATGCATGTAGCTGACGTTGACCATCGCTGAGACCTCCTCCGCCCGTGGGCACTCCCGTCGGGCGAGACTATCAATGCCTGAACGGCCGGGGCCTGCTCACAGCGTGATATTCGACATCACATGCTTGACCCGCGTGTACTCCTCGAACGAGTAGATCGAGAGGTCCTTGCCGTAGCCGGACTGCTTGAAACCGCCGTGGGGCATCTCGGCCACCAGCGGGATGTGGCAGTTGATCCAGACGCACCCGTAGTTGAGCTGCTTCGCCATCCGCATTGCCCGCCCGTGATCCCGGGTCCACACGCTGGAAGCCAGCCCGTACTTGACTCCGTTCGCCCAGACCAGTGCCTTCTCCTCGTCGTCGAACCGCTGCACGGTGATGACCGGCCCGAAGATCTCCTCCTGGCTCATCTCGTCGTTCCTGGTCGAGCCCCGCCAACACCGTCGGCTGATGGAAGAAACCGGGGCGGTCGAG
>CAWGRK010000015.1:0-22449 GCA_963824995.1 uncultured Actinomycetes bacterium
GCGTACTGGGCGGCGCGGCTGCTCGGTGGCTGAGCCTTCGCCGGGCCTACCATCCGCCCTTCATGGATGCCCTGGTCACCATCCATTCGATCTTTCGCTGGGTGGTGCTGGCGGCACTGCTCGTCGCAGTCGTCTACGGAATCGTGCGCGCCCTGCGGCGCGACCCGTGGTCACCCGAGTCGGCCCGACCGTTCTCGATCGCCGTGGTGGCGCTCGACATCCAGGTGTTGATCGGGATCGTTGTCTGGATCCTCACCCAGGCGTGGGATGCCAACCCGTTCTTGGCCGTCATCCACCCGGTGATCATGCTCCTGGCGGTCGGGGTCGGTCATGTTGCGCTTCGACGGGCGCGCACCAACGGGACCTCGCCGCCTGCTTATTGGATCGGAGGACTCGGGTTGTTGGGCGCCCTGGCGCTGGTAGGGGCCGCCATACCCTGGGCGTCGTGAGACGCCTCACCGTGGCAGCTTTGCTCCTGGTCGCGGCGTGCGCCGGCCAGCACGGTCCCTGGGTCGATGCAGATGGGAACCAGGTGCCGAACGGCTTGATTCTGGAGTTCGGCGGCCCTTCTTCGTGTGGGTGGTCGTCAGTCACATTCATCCGGTTCTTCGGAGCGCAATACGCCCGCGACCCGGAGCGGGCGCTTGGCGCCCTCCAGGGGTCCGACGGGAGCGACCTCACTTACGACGAGGTGACCGACCCGCCCGCTGGAGCGGAGCCCACCGGCATCACCCACGAAGACCGCGAGATCCTGATAGACGAGGGGCAGCGTGAGAACTATCTCTTCATGGCGGTAGGCGACTCACTGGTGGAGCGCTGGCCACGGGCCGAACTGACCTGTCCGGCGATGCCCGGCCCACCACCTGAGACGAGCGGAGCGATGCTCGGCGCTCAGTCGACGAACGCCATCTCGTCGACGTAGCACCAGGACCACACCTCACCCGGCTCCAACGATCGGACGATCGGGTGGCCAGTTTCCGCGGAGTGTGCCCGGGCATGCTTGCTGGGTGAACTGTCACAGCAGGCGGCGTGTCCGCAGGTCCGGCACATCCGGAGATGGACCCAGGTCCCTCCGGTGCGGAGGCAGTCCTCGCATCCCTCGGCGGAGGGCTCGACCTGGGCAATGGATGAGGTGTGGCTACACGTTCCAGTCATGTGTCGGGCTCCCTCGTCGTCAGTGTGACGGTAGACGGGAAGGCGGAGGACAGAGCACGGCAAACGGCAGACGGCAGCCAATCCGAAATCTATCTCCCGGCCGAGGACGGCAGACGGCAGACGGCAGCCAATCCGAAATCCGTCTCCCCGCAATGGGAAAGGGCCCCGCCGGGTCTTCTGTCCGTCCCCCCGCAGGGGAAGGGTCCGCCGCGCAGCGGCGGGTAGGGGCTGACGAACTGCCCAACTTTGCGCAACCACCCCATCCGCCCGCTGAGCTCGCGCCGCCCCTCAGCGAGAGAGGCAGCGGGTCGTCAGTGGCCGATGTTGTTCAGTCTGAGCCGGGCAGGCGGAGCCAAACCGGCGAAGGCACCCTCGTTGGCTTCCACTGCGAATTTGAAAGCTTCACCCGGGCTATAGGTGGCACATGGATCTGTGGTGCACGGGACCATGGTGAGAGATCCGACAAGCCGCCTGTTGGCGTCGAAGAAAGCTATGTCGAGTGGGATCAGCGTGTCCTTCATCCAGAAGGAGCCCATTTTCTCCTCTGGGAAGACGAACAGCATCCCGGTCCCTTCGGGTAGGTCGGAGACATTCATCAGGCCTTGCGCCTGTTGCTGGGGGGTCCGTGCCACCGCCACCTCGAGAGGTATGCCGCCCACCGTGATGCTGCCGCTGTCGAAACCCTCGAGCACGAACCCTGCTCCTGCGGTCGTGCTCGACGAAGGGGCGGTCGTGGCCACCGCCACCGTCGTGACTACCGCAGACGACCCGGTGCTGATTGAAACCGACGTGGCGGTGGCAGCAGAGGTCGGGAGCGACGTTGCGGCGGTCGCGGCCGTCGAGCTCGTAGAGCCAGCCGTCCCGCAAGCGCCGACCACCACGAGCAGCGACAAGCCCACAATGTGACGGGTGCTCCTCACCACTCCAGATGGTAGGAGCCGAGTTTCCGCTGACTGTCCGCCCTTCCGACTTCCGTCTTCCGTCTTCCGTCTACACTCCGCAGCGTTCCTTCGGCCCACTTGCATGTGCGCGCTCGGGCCACACCTGCTCCGCCGCCTGGCGGGGCCGTCCAAGCGGACGTCCAGAGGAAAGGAGACAAATGCGCACCTATGAGGTCATGACCATTCATCGGCCCGAACTGGCCGACACCGACGTGGAGACCCACGTCGGGGAACTTCGCAGTTTCCTCGAGGAGAAGGGCGCAACGGTCACCGCTACCGACATGTGGGGGAAACGCCGTCTCGCCTATGAGATCGAGCATCTCAACGAGGGCTACTACACCGTGGTCACCTTCGAGTCGGAGACGGAGTTGATCGACGAGGTGGATCGCATGCTGTCGTTGGCCGACCCGGTGTTGCGGCACAAAGTCGTCCGGCCGGGCAACTGATCCCCTGGCTTGTGTCGTACCGGCGTGGTACCACTACCAGGCTGGCCGGTGGAGCGGTAGGTGGGGTCCAGACGAGGGGCCCGGTGACAGCGAGGAGTATGTGAGATGCCAATCAACAGCGTGACCCTGATCGGCAACCTGGTCGAGGATCCGGAATTGCGCTTCACCCCTTCGGGCGTGGCCATGGCCAAGGTCCGCTTTGCCGTCAACCGCCGCTATCAGGACCGCAACAACGACTGGCAGGAAGAGACCAGCTTCTTCGGCGGCACCGTTTGGCGGGAGATGGCCGAGTCGGTGGCCGAATCGCTCACCAAGGGCACCAGGGTCATCGTCACCGGCAGCCTCGAGCAGCGGTCGTGGGAGACCCAGGAGGGCGAGAAGCGCTCGGCGATCGATGTCCGCATCGACGATATCGGCCCGTCCCTGCGCTATGCCACCGCGACGGTCACCAAGACGACCCGCCGCGACGGCGACTGGCAGGGCGGCAACACCGGCGGTGGTGGGACCGGTGCCCCTGACATTCCCCCGAGCCCTGTGGGCCGCGACGACTACGGGCCCGACGAAGCCCCCTTCTAAGAGGAGCAGAAAAAGAGATGGCACAGCAGCCGCGGCGCAGGCGCCGCAACGAGGACCGCAACAAGAGAATCAGGAAGAAGGTCTGCTACTTCTGCAAGGAGCGGGTCGAGTACATCGACTTCAAGGACGTGGGGACGTTGCGCCGGTACATGTCCGACCGGGCCAAGATCCGAGCGCGTCGGGTCACCGGCAACTGCCCGCGCCACCAGCGTGAGGTGGCGGTGGCCATCAAGAACGCCCGCGAGATGGCACTCCTCCCATACGTGGGGCGGCCGTGAAGCTCCTCCTCACCCAGGATGTGGACGGTCTCGGCACCCGCGGCGAGGTGGTAGACGTCTCCGATGGATACGGGCGCAACTATCTGCTGCCCAAGGGCAAGGCGGTGAAGGCGACGACCGGGGCGGTCAGGACACTCGAGTCCACTCGTGTGCGGCGCGAGGAGAAGGACCGCAAAGAGCGGCTCGATGCAGAGCAGTTGGCCGCAGGTCTGGTCAAGACCAGGGTCGTGATCGCCGCCCACGCCGGTGACGAGGGCCGGCTCTTCGGGTCGGTCGGAACGGCTGACGTGGTTGCCGGGATCAAGAAGTTCACCGGAATCGACATCGACCGCAAGCACATCGAGATACCTACGCCGATCCGTGCGATCGGGCTCCACGAGGTCAGGGTCAACCTGCACCCGGAGGTGGAGTTCCCTGTCACCATCGACGTCATCCCCGCCTAGACCTGCCCGGCACCGATACTCCCCAGCTCACGGTTGGCAGATATCGGACCGTGGCCGGCTAGACGGTGACGTCGCGTCCCAGGTCGGCGAACCGGGTGAACTCGGGGAGGAAGGTCATCTCGACCAGCCCGGTCGCTCCGGCGCGGTGCTTGGCCACGATCACCTCTGCCAGGCCCTTCTTCTCCTGGTCTTCGGGGTGGTAGTACTCGTGTCGGTAGATGAACATCACCACGTCGGCATCCTGCTCGATGCTCCCGCTCTCGCGCAGGTCCGACAGCCTGGGACGCTTGTCCTCCCTGCTCTCCAAGCTCCGGTTGAGCTGCGACACGGCGATGATCGGCACATCCAGCTCGCGGGCGAGGTTCTTCAGGTTCCGCGAGATCTCGGCAATTTCCTGCTGGCGGTTCTCCCTGGTAGCCGCCTGCATCAGCTGCAGGTAGTCGACCACCACCAGAGACAATCCGTGCTGCCGCTTGAGCCTGCGGGACTTTGCCCTGATCTCTGTCACGGTCACGACGGGTGAGTCGTCGATGAATATCGGTGCCCGGTACATGCGGGAGGCGGCATCGACCACGCGTTGCCACATCGGCCCCAACTGACCGCTTCGCAGCTTCATCGAGTCGATCCGACCCACCGAGCAGAGGATCCGCTGGACCAATTCCTCCTTGGACATCTCCAGGCTGAAGATGGCCACGGTCTCGCCGCGCTGCGCCACATTGGTGGCCAGGTTGACCGTGAGGGCGCTCTTCCCCATGCTTGGCCTGGCGGCGATGACCACGAGGTTGGCTGGCTGGAGTCCCGCCAGCTTGCGGTCGAGATCGCGGAATCCCGTGGCCAATCCGGTGATCTCCGATCCGAGCGCCTCGAGTTCCTCGATGCGCTCGAGGGCGCTCTGGAACATGGGACCGACCGCCACCATCCCCTCGCCGACCCTCCTCTCGGCGACCGCCAGGACCTCTTGCTCGGCGCGGTCGAGCACTGTCGAGACTTCCTCCTCCACGAGGAAACCCAACTCCGCTGCGGTGGAACCGGCGCGGATCAGGCTTCTGCGGAGTGCATGCTCCTCGACGATCGACGCGTAGTACTCGACATTTGACGTTGCGGGAACGGTATCGACCAGTCCGGTGAGGAAGCCGAGTCCACCGATACGGTCGATCTCGCCGTTCCGGCGTAGTTGGTCGGCAACGGTGACGGCGTCGATTGGCTGGTTGCCGTCGAAGAGCTGACGGCAGGCTTCGAACACCGCCTGGTGGGAGGGGACATAGAAATCCTCCGGGTGGAGTTTGTCCATAACCAGGCTGGCGGCGTCCACCGACAGCAGCAAGGCGCCGAGTACCGACTCTTCTGCCTCGAGGTTGTGCGGGGGCACCCTGGTACGCCCGGGAGAATGGCCCCTGCCGGAATCGATCGCCCTCGTCGCCACAGGTTCGCCTCGCCTTACCTCGCCTCTTCCGCCCTCTAGACCCTCGGTCTGCTCTCACTCTGCATCGAGCGTGCGACATTCCGAGGGCGCGCCGAACCACGCCATCGAACGGGGGAAGTGGCCGGTATGAACGCTGTCAGGACGGTAGGCCGTCGGGCGCCAACGCGAAAACAGAGCTACTGGATTCGTTTCGCGAGCCGGACACGCGCAGCCGCCGCTCCGCGGGAGGCGTAGGAGGAAGGGGGTAACCTCCCCGCCTTCCAGCCGAGCGGCGGCCATGCACGAAATGGATCGTCCGGTGCACCCTGCAACCAAATAGGTCGATCGACCTATTTGAGGAAGGAGTACCTAGTACTTAGTAGTTGGTACTTAGAAAGCGGGAACGGAGCCGTTGTCAGGCGTACCTGCGGTCGTATTGCTCTCCGATCGAGACATCAGGACGGCGGCTGCCTCCGGCGAGGTATTGATCGCCCCGTTCGACCCAGCGATGGTGCATCCGAGTACTGAATACTGAGTACTGAGTACACGGGAAAAGAGCGGTCGTGATGCGCACCCCTGCGGCCGTCTGCTCTCCGCTTGGAACATCAGGACCGCGGTCGCCGCCGGCGCGTTGTTGATCGACCCGTCCGACCGGCGTGTTGCATCTGAGTCTAAGTACTGAGTACTAAGTACTAAGTACTGAATAATGATCCGCGTACCCTGCGGTCGTGTTGCTCTCCGATCGGGACATCAGGAAGGCGGTTGCCGCCGGCGAGGTGCTGATCGACCCGTTCGACCCGGCGATGATCCAGCCGTCGTCGGTGGACGTCAGGCTCGACCGGTACTTTCGCGTGTTCGAGAACCACCGCTACCCGCACATCGACCCCGCTCTCGAACAGCCCGAACTGACCAGGATGGTCGAGCCGGCAGGGTCGGAGCCGTTCATCCTCCACCCCGGCGAGTTCGTCCTGGCGAGCACCTTCGAGCGGGTGTCACTCTGGGTTCCGGGTTCGCAGCACGGTTGGAGGGGAAGTCGTCGTTGGGTCGGCTCGGGCTCCTCACCCACTCCACGGCGGGGTTCGTCGATCCCGGGTTCAACGGTCACGTCACCCTCGAACTGTCCAACGTGGCGACGCTCCCGATCAAGCTCTGGCCGGGTATGAAGATCGGACAGCTCTGTTTCTTCGAGCTGTCCTCCCCATCGGAAGAGCCCTACGGCTCAGGCCGGCTCGGCTCCCGGTACCAGGATCAAAGGGGACCTACCCCGTCGCGATCGCACCTCAACTTCCACCGCGCCGAAGTGGCGGACAAGGAGATCTCGGCCGACTGAGGGAGCGGATGAGGGGAATCGAACCCCCATCTCAAGCTTGGGAAGCTCGCGTTCTGCCGTTGAACTACATCCGCGGGGAAGGCCATGCTACCAACGGCAGCACCGGGTCAGCCGCGGGCGAGTAGCGAAAAACCTCCCCACAGCGCCATCAGCAGCCCGACGATCATGAGGAACCAGACTCGGCCCTTGCGAATGTCCCCGGCGGCGGCATCGGGCCGAGCGCCGCGCCGAGCCTGAATCCAGGCGAAACCGTTTCCAGCTAGTAGGGCGAGCCCGAGGCCGAGCACCAGTTCGGCGAGCAGGATGTCGAGCCCCAGGAGGTCGGCCACCCCAATCAGGGTATCGTGAGCTCGAGGCGAGCCGGAGCGGCGGTATGCGCGACTGCTACGTGGTTCGGGTCTTCACCAGGGGCGATGTCGGAGGCAACCTCCTCGGGGTGGTCCCCGACGTCGACGGGCTGGACACCGACAGCATGCAAGGGATAGCGAGTGATCTCGGGTTCTCCGAGACGATCTTCCTCGATCGCACCGGCTCGATTCCCGCCACGAGGATCTTCACCCCCGCGGTCGAGCTTCCATTCGCCGGCCACCCTTTGGTTGGTGCGGCATGGGTGCTCGGCCAGATAGAAGATGACCCGCCCCGATCGCATCTCATGTCCGGCGTTGCTGGCACGCCTCCGGATCGAAGACGGGACCGCCTCGATCGGTGTGCCTCTCGGCCAGCCGGTGGAAGAGATGGACCCACCCGAGGGGTTCCCCGCGCTCGCAGCGGCGGTCGTCCGGATGCCGCTTCCCTACCTCGTGCTCCAACTACCCAATGCAGAGGCTGTCACGTCGGCGGCGACTGCGGTCCCCGACGGGTACGGCCTGGTCTACATCTGGGCATGGGATGACGAGCCGACCTCGGTTCGGGCTCGATTCTTCGCCCCAGAGGCTGGTGTCATGGAGGATCCAGCCACGGGGAGCGCCGCCGTCGCCCTTGCCGCCCTGCTCCGGCACAAGGGGGCGGACCGGGGGCACCTCGTCGTCCGCCAGGGCGAGGAGATAGGGCACCCATCGGCGATCGAGCTCGAGTGGGCGGGCGAGGAGGCGACGATCGGCGGTTCGGTGGTACAGGACGAGGTTCGGGTCCTCGATACCTGAAGCCGCACCCACCGCCGATAGGATCCGCCGGTGACGGCTCCCGTCGCCCAGCCGCGATGAAGGCGGTCGCCACCGCCCCGGCATCTTCGGCCAACCTCGGGCCAGGGTTCGACGCGTCTGGCCTTGGCCCTCGATATTCGCTGCCGGGTCATCGCCCAGGTGGCCGATGAATGGTGCATCGAGCACACCGGCGACGAGAGGCCGCGGCCGGATTCGGACGACATGGTCCTCTCAGCCGCCCGACGAACCGTCGGCCCTGATCGATCGCTGGCGCTGGTGGTGGAGAACAACATCCCCATGGGACGGGGTCTGGGGTCGTCGGCAGCCGCCGCGGCCGCCGCCGCGGCTGCCTCCGCCGGCGCACTCGCCATACCGATGGAGGTCGATGCCCTCCTTCCGTTGGTGGCGTCGTTGGACGGGCACCCAGACAACGCGGCCGCGGCAATCCACGGCGGCCTGGTGGCAGTAGGTCCCGGTGGCACCGTCGCCCGCCTCGAACTTGCATCCGTCGCTCCGACCAGTGCTCGCCGTACCCGACCACGGGTTGCCCACCTCGCAGGCCAGGGCTGCCCTTCCCGCCAGCGTCGAGAGGGAGGTGGCGGTCCGCAGCGTGGCCCGGATCGCGATGCTCGTCGAGGGCCTCCGTCTGGCCGATCGGACCCTCCTCGGGGAGGCTTCCGGGGACGAGTTGCACGAGCTTCCCCGACGCCATCTCCACCCCGAGGCGGAGGTCCTCATCGCGGCGGCGAAGCGCGGCTGGGGCGCTCCACGCCTGCTGGTCGGGCGCCGGCCCGGCGGTGCTGGCGCTGGTGGAGCAGGGCGAGACCGAGCAGGTTTCAGAGACGCTGGCCCGCATCCTCGGTCGGGCAGGTCGAGTGCTCACCCCGGCGGTGGCGACCAGCGGGGTCGAAGTGACCGATTGACCGGCTTGCCAACGCGGCCCGCAACGGCCATCCTTAGGCCGTCGCCGACGCCAGGGACCACTGGCGCGGCGTCATCCGGTGCGGATTGCGCCTTTTGTCGCTTTCCTCCCGCCTGTTTCCGTTGGTAGTCGTCTCGAGGTGATGATGGGCTCGCTTATCAAGAAGCGGCGCAAGAAGATGTCGAAGCACAAGTACCGCAAGCGCCTGAAGGCCAACCGCCACAAGCGCCGCCGCTGATTCAGCCCTGATCTTTCGGGTCCAAGGCGTCCTGTCCCCGCAGATGGCGGACGGCAGAGTCGGGGACGTAGACCCTCTCCCGTCTTCGTCATCCCGATCCGCCCGAAGTGCGGGCTCGGGTAGTGGGCCGGGGCGAGCACGATGTCCGAGCTGGTCAGCGCCTCGAACAGCTGACGCCGGGTCGCTTCCGCCTGCGCCGGTTTCACCTCGGCTTGCACGTGCCATTCGGGGTGTGACGCTTGGATCGGGTGATGCGTCACGTCGCCGGCGATGAACATCGTCTCGTCGTCGGCGGTCACCTCCACCGATATGTGACCCGGGGTGTGCCCCGGGGTCTCGATGACGGCGATCCCGGGAAGAACCACCGACGGTCCGTCGATCACCTCCACCATGCCCGTGACAGCAGAGGTTCGACTTCGGCAGTCACCTCGGCCGTCCCTTTCCAGTAGGCCAATTCGGAGGCGTGTATGTACCAACGGGCATTCGGGAAGAAGGGGATTCCGTCGACGGTGTTCCCTCCGATGTGGTCGTTGTGGAGGTGAGTGTGGATCACCGCGATCACCTCGGTGGGGTCTATGCCGAGATGGAACAGTGCCTCGGGCATCCTGCCCCACGTGGCGGCGCCGAGGCTCGACAGCGGCTGTTGACCTTTGCCGGTGTCAACCAAGACGTGCCCATCAGGTCCTGAGACGAGGTAGCAGCAGTAGCTGACCCGGATATGGTCGTCCATGAGCAGATCGGCATCCGCCCAGGTCTGACGGTCCGAACCGGGGAACATGGCAATAGGGTCGAGGAGCGCCCAGCCATCCTCGATGGCGAACACTCGGAATGGGCCGGTGTGAGCCTCCCACAGCATCGCCTCGGATGCTACGACCCGGGTCCGAACAGGGATGGATCAGCGCTCGAGGAGGCGCCCCACGAGCCGCTGACCCAGTTGGACCAGATCGCGAGCCAGGGCACCCGCCTTCCTCAACATCAGACCGGGGATGATCGCCGAAGCGCGCAGCCGTTCCTTGGAACCGATCGGTGCGCTCCAAACGGCCACCAGAAGTTTCCCGTAGTACTCCCACCGAGGGAGGTACCAGAGTGCGCCCCTCGCCGGGTCGTACCACAGCCTCCGTTCCTGCTCGTCGTGGATTGCCCGCACCGAGGCACTCCGAGTGGTTGCGGTGGACGAATAGTGGGTCGTCGATCCAGACGAAGGGCCCTCGCAGCGCCATCTCGGCCAACTGAACCCGAGCGGAGGCAAAGAAGCTGCCGTGGATACTGGTCGTGGCCAGGACACGGGATCTCATCAGACCGAATATGGGGAGGTTGAGGCGCTCTTGGGTGATGACATTGGTGAATCTCTGCACGGGGTCGCCCGACCGGACGTCTGGGAGGTTCGGGATCTGGCCGACCACTGCGCCGTCGGCGTCGATCTGCTCGGCGGTGGTGTGCGCCAGCACCACCTCCGGGCTCATTTCCAGGGCTTCGAGGCACAGCTCGACGTACTTGGGGTGGAGCAGGTCGTCGTGCGCGGCCCACTTGAAGTACTTGCCGCGGGAGAGACGGAAGCACTGATGGAAGTTGGGTGCTGCGCCGATATCCGCCGGGTTGCGTACATAGCGCACCCGGCTGTCGTCGGCTTCCCAACCGAGGGCGATCTCCTCCGTGCGGTCGGTGGAAGCGTTGTCGGAGATGATCAACTCGAGATCCGTGTAGGTCTGGCCGAGGATCGACCGTATCGCCTCGTCGAGGTATGCCTCCCCATCCTTGACGGGCAACCCGATGCTGACAGTTGGTTCCTGTTGGGTCATCGCGTCCTTGTTACCCGGTTGACCGGGTTAGACAACATCGGCCCGGTGACTGGAGTCAGTTGAACGTGGCTCAGGTCGCTGACCCATCCCGGGCAGTTTTCCCTGATCCGGATCCGGTATCAGCGACACGTGACCTACGCTGGCGGACCCGTGTTCGGTTCGCCCCAAGTCCAGATCGGAGCCTCGCATGCACCCGGTAGCGACCCTTGCTCCTGACGAACTGGAGCAGCACAGGGCCCCGCTGACCGGCTACAGCTATCGGATGCTCGGGTCGGTCACCGAGGCCGAGGACGCCGTGCAGGAGACCCTCTTGCGCGCCTGGCGGTCGTGGGACGGGTTCGAAGGGCGTGCATCGCGACGCACCTGGCTGTATCGGATCGCCACCAACGTCTGCCTCGACATGCTCAAGGCGCGCCAGCGCAGGGCACGCCCCATGGAGATGGGCCCTTCCTGGTCGTTCGACGGGCCGGTCGGCGAGCCGGGATCGGGCGAGCGCTGGATCGAGCCGATACCCGACACGATGGTCGATCTCGATGACCCGGCCGAGGTGGCGGTGACCCGGGAAACCATACGACTCGCCTTCGTGGCGGCGCTGCAGCATCTCCCGCCCAAGGCAGAGAGTCATCCTCATCCTTCGCGAGGTCCTCGGCTGGAGCGCGGCGGAGGTCGCCGAACTGCTCGACACGACGGTCGTCTCGGTCAACAGTGCCCTGCAACGGGCGAGGGCGACGCTGGCCGAGGCAGAGCCCGCCGACACCGACCCCGTATCGCCTTTGGACCCGGCCCAACGGGACCTGCTCGACCGATACATGGAGCGCCTTCGAGCGCTACGACCTCGACTCGTTCGTGGCGCTGCTCCACGAGGACGTCACCCAAACGATGCCGCCATACGAGATGTGGCTCCGGGGGCCCGGACCAGGTACGCGACTGGATGGCCGGTCCGGGGATCGCGTGCAAGGGCTCACGCCTCATCCCGACGGTCGCCAACGGGTCCCCCGCCTTCGGCCAGTACCGGGTCGGCTCCAGACGGAAGCCGTCATCCCTGGGCGCTGCACGTGCTCGAGATCTCCGGCGGCGTCGTGGTCGGTCTCAATTTCTTCCTCGACACCGACACGATCTTCCCGCTCTTCGGGTTACCGCCCCGGCTCGACGGGACCGACGCCTCCTCCTAGCCGCTTTCCTCCTTCGGAGGAAGTGCTCGATCTCGGTGACCAGTTCGGCGCCTGCGTCGGGTTGCATCTCGGGTTGATCTCCTGCTTGCTCGAGACGGCGCACGTAGCCGGCAAGCTCTGATGAGCGCAGCACAGCCTCGTCCACCTTCGTCTGGAACTCCGCCGCCTCGACCGCCAAAGCCGTCGTTTCCACCGCGATCCCGAGAACGGCGGCGGCGCGCTGCAGGAGGGCGAGCATTGCACGGGGGTTCGGGTTGGCCGCCAGGTAGTGGGGCACGGCGGCCCAGAGGCTGGCCGAGTCGAGATCAGCCCGGACGAAGGCGTCGTTGAGCACGCCGACGATCCCGGTAGGGCCCTCGTAGTTGGACGACCATCAGCCCGTGACGCTCCAATTGTGCTCGGTCCTCCATCACGCCGACCACGGGAACGGGGACGGTGTGCGCCACCTGCCCGATGAAGGCGCCAAGCGTCACCACCTGGCTGACACCGAGAGACTCGAACAACTCGATCACCGTGGCGGCGAACCGTCGCCAAGCGAGGTGTGGCTCCTCGCCGAGCACGACGACGAGGTCGCGCCGCTGTCCCTCGAGTTCGATCCCGTAGGCAGCCGTGTCGGGCCAGGTCACATGGCGGGTCCCGCCTTCGACCATCGAGACGATGGGTCGGCGCTGGGTGAAGTCCAGGTACTCGTCGCAGCTGATCTCGGCGAGCAGACGCACCGTCGTCGTAGCCCCGCATCAGGTATTCGACGGCACCGGTGGCGGCGGTGGCAGCATCTCCCCACCCGGAGAACGCCACCAGCGCGCCAGGGTTGCGGAGCTTCGGCAGGGTCGTGCCAACCGATCGACATCGGCTCAGGCTAGGCCGGTCCCGTGGTCAGGCCCCCTGCTCGCCCTCGCTGCTGTCGACGGCGCGATCGAAGGCAGCGACGGCATCGTTGAAGGCCTCGACCGCCTCGCGCCTGAGCGTGCCGTCATCGGGCGCCTGGTATCCCTCGAGCACCTCGGCGGCAGCCACGGCGACGGCGTCTGCCGCTTCGACGACCTCACCGTGGGTGTCGACGGCGTCGTCGGGCGGTGTGATCTCGGACACCGAAGCCGCCCAGTCGGCCGCCTCGTCCGCGCCGTGGTGAAAGCATCGCTCGGCGACACGCCGTCGTCTTCCCAATCGGTGTTCGCCTGGTTGAGGTCGCCGGCTATCTCGTCGAGATCGGTCTGAGCGGCTCGCAGTTCTTCGATGTAGGCCGAGTTGTTCGTGCCGCTGGGGATGGTCGTGCTCTCTGTCGCCCTGCCCTCCTTGGTTGCCGCCCTGGGCGGTGGTGGTGGTCCTCCCCGCGCCGACCGTGGTGTCGGCTCCGTTGGCCGGGTCGTCACCCGCCGAACCCTCGAGCGAGTTCACGAAGAGATAGGTGAATCCGATCATGCCCACGATGACGAGGGGCAGGATCCAGCGCCCGGGCTTCGGGTCCGGATTGGAGGTCATGGCTCAATGACGTTAGCGCCGGGTTGTCGGTTCCTTGGTTGCTGGAGCGACCATCCGTGGCGCCACCCGAACCCCTTGAATCTGGACTCCGGTCGGCGTACCTTCGCCTGGCTTCCCACCACTCGACGTGATGGAGGTCCCGATGGACCAGCCACCGGCGTGGGGAGCGAGTCCCAACAGGCCGGTCGAGGAGTTGGAGCAGGTCCCGTGGACGGTGCTTGTCGCAACCGACCGACACCGCCGTGGCGCCGCTGGGCGTGGCTGATCGCCGGCGCACTGGTGACAGCGACGCTCGCCGCGGTGGCGGCTCGTGCCATTTGGCGTCCCCAAGCCCGAGTCGCTCGAGGTGGTGGTCGCCCCAGACGAGTCACCCGCTGCCACGGACCAGGTCCGGTCGTCGCCTCATCGCACCACCGCCGACCGACTCCGAGTCGGCGCCATCCGCGGGCACCGCCGAAGACCGACCCACAGGTTTGGGCCGAGGCGGACCTGCGCGCTGCCCGAGCGCCGAGGACAACTGACGGCGGTGGCAAGCGCCGAGTGGTTGGTGACGGAGATGTTCACCGACGACGGAGCGCCTGGCGCCGGCGCTGAGGTACGCCGTCTTCTGCCCCGTGGGCTCGCCATGCCCTCGTTTGCCCCACGACAAGCCCGGCCCGTCGTCGTATGTCGAGTGGGCGCGGGCAACCACGGTGGAGCCGGTGGGTGATGCGGTGCGAGTCGAGGTTGTCCTGCGCCGCTGGTGAGCACCGGTAAGACCGAGTGGCGGCGGCTACCCGTGGAAGCGGTGTCGGTGATGGTCGACGCAAGGGGCAGGATCCTCGACCTGCCCTCGCCGGTGCCGCTCCGATCGGCGCGGGCAACGGCCACGAGAGATGGTCGAAGCCGCTCCTCCGCGGAAAACTGCGAGGTGCGGCGCTGGATGCCGTCGCCGCCTGGGGGTCACGGCCCCGATTGCTCGGCGCCTGGCAGAAGGGAAGTATCTGGAGGCTGGCAGTCGAGGTGGAGGATGACGCCGGTGGGGTTTGGCCGATGGTGTTTTGGCTCGACGAGGAGGGAAACCCGGTGTCGCCCCCGGGGTGAGGGTCAGCCTTCGAAGTGGTTCTCTAGGATCTCCACCGCCTGCGGGGCGATGTCCCCCCAATCGGCATCGTTGTCCTTGGTGAGGGTGACAAAGTCTGCGGTCATGAACATGCTCACGATGCCGGGTATGCCGAGAAGTGCTCCGGCCAACGGGATCATCGGTGCTCGCCCCGGCGGTGAAGGTGGTCGGCCCACCCACCGGGACCCCGACGGTGAACTTGAGCGCATTGGGGTTGGGAGAGGGCTCGGGAACGATCGCCATGGGCTCGCTCGACGATCGTAGCCCGACGTGATCCTCGGAGTAGATGTAGGGGGGACCTTCACCGACTTTGCCGGGTGGGACGGGGAACGGCTCCACACCGCCAAGGTGACGACCACGCCCGACCAGAGCGATGGGGTGATCGAGGGCTCTTCGCGGTTGGGTGGGGAGAGCGCCGAGTTGCTCCACGGTACGACGGTGGCCACAAACGCCCTGTTGGAGAAGAAGGGAGCGGTGACCGCGCTGATCACCGATCCCGGGTTTGCCGACGTGATCGAGATCGGGCGCCAGGACCGTCCCGCGCTCTACGACCCGTTCATCGACCGGCCCGAGCCGCTGATTCCACGTCGACTGCGGATGGCGGCACCCGAGGCAGGAGACACACCAGCCATCGAGGCGCTCATCGAACGGATTGCCGCCGAGGGCGTCGGGGCGGTTGCGGTGAGCCTGCTCCACTCGTACCGGGATCACTCGCGTGAGATTGAACTGGGAGCAGCGCTGACTGATCGCGGGTTCCATGCCTTTTCGCTGAGCAGCCGAGTGGCTCCGGAGTTCCGCGAGTACGAGCGGACCTCGACGACTGTGCTCAATGCCTATCTCCTCCCCGTCGTCTCCGCATACCTGGAGCGTCTAACCACAGCCTTCACCGGGGAGACGTCGGTGATGCGGAGCTCGGGTGGACTGGTCTCCGCCGCCGAAGCCGCCCGTCTGCCCGCTTCGATATTGCTCTCGGGTCCAGCCGGGGGGGTGATGGCCGCATCCGCCCTCGGCGAGGCATCGGGACTACCACGCATTGATCGCTTTCGACATGGGTGGCACGTCGTCGGATGTCTGTCGTGTCGAGGCGGGCAGGCCGGCAGTCGCATACGAGCGAAACGTGGCGGGTTACCCCTGTCGCTTCCCGGCAGTGGCGGTCCACACCGTCGGTGCGGGGGGCGGCAGCATCGGTTGGGTGGACCCGGGCGGGTCTCTACGAGTGGGACCACACAGCGCCGGCGCACGCCCCGGGCCTGCGGCCTACGGACGAGGCGGCCAACAGCCGACGGTCACCGACGCCAACCTCGTCCTGGGACGCCTCGCCGCCGGTGGAAAGCTCGCTGGCGATGTCCGGCTGGATTCCTATCTGGCTGAAGCCGCCCTCTCACGGCTTGGCGACGAGCTCGGGATGAGCGCCGTCCAGGTCGCCCTCGGGATGGTCACGGTGGTCGAGGCCGAGATGGAGCGCGCCGTCCGCGCCGTGACCGTGGCCGAGGGTGCCGACCCACGTGTGGCGGTTCTTGCCGCGTACGGAGGGGCCGGGGGGCTCCACGGCAGCGCACTGGCACGCCGGCTGGAGATGCCGCGGATGCTGATCCCACCGCACGCAGGTGTCTTCTCCGCTCTGGGTCTACTCCTCAGCCCGCCGCGTGGCGATGCCGCCCGGAGTGTCCTATTGGTGCCGGCCGACGGCGACCGGCTCGACTCGGCGGTCGAGGAGGTAGCGCAGGCGGTACGACGGCCCGGTCGGGTGGTACGGACACTGGTCGATGCCCGGTATGTCGGTCAGTCGCACGAGACCACGGTGGAGTGGGCCTCGGGCGACGGGTGGGACCACCTCGTCGAGAGCCTTTCACAACGAGCATCGGGTGCGCAACGGGTTCGCCCGCGTCGGCGATCCGGTCGAGGTGGTCACGGTCAGGGCCGAGGCGGTGGGGCAACCAGCGGCGCGATGGGACGACCTGCCCCCGTTGCGCCCTTCCGGCGAGCCGGCCCGAGGGGAGCGAGCCGTCGTCACCGCCACCGGTGATGCGACCTCGACCGTTGTCGACGCCACCGTGTGGTGGCGCCCCGCGCTCCCCACCGGCGCCGAGGTGATCGGGCCGGCAGTGATCGAGGGCGAAGAGTCGACTACCTGGCTCGGTCCGGGGGAGCGGGCCCAGTGTCCACCCCGACGGGGCAATCGAGGTGGAATGGTGACGCTCTCTCCCTTTGCACTCGAGGTGGCGCGCAACCAGCTATCGGCCGTCGCCGACGAGATGGGGCTCGTGCTGCGGAGGACGGCTGCGTCGCCCAACATCAAGGAGCGGGCCGACTGCTCGGCTGCGGTGTTCGACGCCGCGGGCGAAATGCTCGCCCAGGCCGAGCACATCCCGGTCCACCTCGGGTCGATGCCCGCATCGGTGGAGGCTGTGATCCGTCGGTTTGGCGACGAGGTCGAACCCGGGGTCCAGTACGCAGTGAATGACCCTTATGAGGGCGGCACCCACCTCAACGACCTCACCCTGGTACGGCCGGTGCATCTCGCCGACGCATTGGTGGGCTGGGTGGCAAATCGAGCCCACCATGCCGATGTCGGCGGCGAGGCACCCGGTTCGATGCCGGCGCACGCCGTCACCGTCGAACAGGAGGGATGCCGTGTGGCGCCGATGGCTGCGGTCCGCTCCGGAGATTGGCTCGACGACTTTCGGGAACCTTTCCTCTCCGCGACGCGGACCCCGGCGGAACGGCTGGGCGACCTCTCCGCCCAGCTTGGGGCGAACGAGGTGGGCGCAGAACGACTACTGCGGCTTGCTGGACCCGACGGGGCCGGGTTCGCCGGCATGGCTGCCGAGGTCCTCGACTACGGAGAGAGGAGGATGCGCGCCGCACTCGGCGATCTTGCCTGCGGGTGAGTACCGCTTCGAGGATCACATGGAGTGGCACGACCAACTGATTCCCATCCGTGTGGTGGTGCGGCTCGGTGGTGGAGAACTCGAGGCGGATTTCAACGGCACAGCCCCCCAGGTCGAAGGAAACATCAACGCCGTTGCCGCGGTGACGGGATCGTGTCTGCTCTACGCGGTGCGTGTGGCCACGGATCCCACGATTCCTGCCAACGGCGGCTGTGCCCGACCGCTCCGTCTGCTGGCCCCGCCGGGGAGTCTGGTCGGCGCGCTGCCCCCGGCGGCGGTGGCGGCGGGCAACGTGGAGACCAGCCAGAGAATCGCCGACGTGCTGCTCGGGGCGCTTGCTCAGGCCGCCCCCGATCGCGTCCCGGCAGCGTCGCAGGGGACGATGAACAACATCCTCGTCGGCTCGGACAGCTTCGCTTACTACGAGACTTTGGCGGGGGGGCAGGGCGGCCGACCGGGCAGAGCCGGCCAGTCGGCCATCCACACCGGGATGACCAACACCAAGAACACGCCGATCGAGTCTCTCGAAGGGCACTACCCCATCCGGGTGACCAGGTACGAACTGCGACAAGGGAGCGGAGGCGAAGGCCGTTTCCCGGGTGGCGAAGGCCTGATCCGCCGGATCGAGTTCCTCGAACCGGCCGTGGTCTCACTTATGGGTGAACGGCGGGTGATCCCCCCCTGGGGGCTGCAAGGAGGAGGCACCGGCGCCTGCGGCGCCGACTGGCTGATCCATCCAGGTTCCGCCCCCGAGCGACTCCCCGGCAAAGTCACGCTCGAGGTGAGTCCCGGCGATTCTCTGGTGGTCGAGACCCCCGGTGGCGGGGGATGGGGAGCACCCCCACTTAGTTCGGACGCGTGACCTAGCGCACCGTCGGGAGTTCGGCAGCGGGTCCCTACCCCCGGAGCGGGGGGACGGAGAATCTTCTCGCTCCCCCGGCGGGGGGAGTACCCGACGCCGCCGGCGTCGGGGGAGGGGGGCTGGCTCACTCCCAAAGGTGTGAAAGCCGCTTCTCAGCGGACTCTGCTCCACGCCGGGGAGCCCGCAGCCGGGCTGCGGGCTCCTTTGGCTCTCACTGTTACCGACGCTCAGCTCATGGCGCCGGCACCGCTGCTGACCGGATCAGATGCCGACGGACCAGATGGTCCCGAAGCTCGCCGTCCGGCATCTGCTGGAGCCGCTCCAGCTCGGTCGGCACCGCTGCCGACGGGATCAGGCCCCGATCGACCAGATGCTCCCGAAGCTCGTCATCCGACATCTGCTGGTACCGCTCCAGCTCGGTCAGCACCGCCGCCGACGGGATGAGACTGCGCTGGATCAGATGATCCCGAAGCTCGTCGTTCGCTATCTGCTGGAACCGCTCCAGCTCGGTCGCCGGTGCCGCCGTCCCCGCCTCGCGTGCCTGGACATTCGAGAATGTGATCCCCGCCGGCTCCGTGGTGGAACCGGTCCAGATGACGGTGGCCACCCCGATGAGGACGGCAACCGCCAGCCCCACCGCCGTCCAGCCGATCCATCTCGGGCGCCGGCCTGGGGCCTCCTGCTCAACGGTCTCGGGCCTTGTTGTAACGGCCATCTCGAACCTCCTCGTCTCGGGGCCGTCGTTACGGTGCCAAAGTGCCGGGACCGGCTTTGCTCGGTCATTCCCTGCCTTTAGCGCGGCTTAAGTCCGTCGTGGCCTCCTTTAGAGCTAGATCGAACGGCCGTCCTAGGCTTTGTTCAGCGGGGAAGGTGAGTGGGAGTGCACTTCCGGGTCCTCGGACAACTCGAGGTCGAGAGGCGCGGGGCGAGCGTTGCGCTGGGGTCGTTCAAGCAGCGCTCGCTGCTGGCGCTTCTGCTCATCCACGCCAATCAGGTGGTTTCGACCGACCGGATCATCGACGAGCTCTGGGGTGACCAGCCTCACGCCGACCGGCAGAACGCGCTGTGGGTGCACGTCTCCAACCTTCGGTCGGCGCTCGAGCCCGACCGCGAGAAGCGCTCCGAGGGCACGCTGCTCCTGACCAGGTCCCCCGGTTACATGCTCCAGGTCGGACCCGACGAGCTCGACTCGGCGAGGTTCGAGCGTCTCGTCGCCGAGGGCCGGGGGCTGATCGACGTCGATCCGGGAGCGGCCTCGGTGGCCCTGGGAGAGGGCCTTGGCCTGTGGCGGGGGCGGCCCTACAGCGACGTCATGTACGAGTCTTACGCCCAACCCGAGATCGGGAGGCTCGATGAGCTGCGGCTCGAGGCGGTGGAGCTGCGCGTCGATGCCGATCTGCGGCGCGGCCTGGCCGCGGAGCTGATCGGCGAGCTGGAGAGCCTGGCCCGCCAGCACCCGTTGCGGGAGCGGTTCGCCGAGCAGCTGATGGTGGCGCTGTACCGCTCGGGCCGCCAGGCCGAGGCGCTTCGGGCGTTCGGGCGGCTGCGGTCACATCTCGGTGAGGAGCTGGGCATCGAACCTTCCGCCTCGCTGCAGGCCCTGGAGGAGCGCATCGTCGTCGCCGACCCGACCCTCGACCTGGCGCCGGCCGCCGACACCTCGCAGGTTCGACTGGCGGTCCGGGGATATGAGCTGCGGGAGCGGCTCGGCCGGCACGGTCCCGGGATCACCTATCGCGCCTACCAGCCGGCGGCGGGACGGGAGGTGGCGGTCGAGGTGATCGAGTCCGATCTGGCCAACGACCCCGGGTTCATCCGCCGCTTCGAATCCGGCGCCGAGCACATCGCCCGGCTCGAGCACCCCCACATCGTCCCCTTGTACGACTTCTGGCGGGAGCCCGACGCCGCCTACCTGGTCAGCGGGCTTCCCCGCGGCGAGAGCCTGGAGACGGTGGTGCGGAGGGGTCCGATCGACCCGGAGGCGGCGGCTCAGATGGTGGAGGAGGTGGGGTCGGCGCTGGCGCTCGCCCACAGCCGCGGTGTGGTCCACGGCGCCGTCACGCCCGAGACCATCGTCGTGGACGAGGAAGGGCGCGCCCACCTCGCCGACTTCGGCGTCGCCGTCGAGGCGGGGACGGCCTCGTCCGACCTTCGCGACCTGGCGATCGCCCTCGGCTACGCCCTGACCGGTAGGCGCCCGACCGGGCACGATCCCGTGCCCTCCGAAATCCCGCCCGCACTGGCTCAGGTCGTCGAGCGTGCCGTCATCCGGCGCCGGATACCACGACGCCGACTCGTTCGTGGCTGCGGTCCGAGCCGCGCTGGGGACGGCGGCTCCGCCGCGGAGACAACCCGATTCAACCCCTACAAGGGACTGCGACCCTTCGAGGAAGCCGATTCCGCCGACTTCTTCGGGCGGGAGCGGCTGGTGGAGCGGCTGCTGGCGCGGCTCGGCGAATCCGATTCCCGGGGCCGGTTCATCGCCCTGGTGGGACCGAGCGGAAGCGGCAAGTCGAGCGTGGTCAATGCCGGGCTGTTGCCTGCCCTCCGCGGCGGCGCACTTCCGCGGATCCGGAGACTGGTTCGTCGCCGAAATCATCTCCCGGCCCGCTACCCCTTCGAGGAGCTGGAGGCGGCGCTGCTCGCGCATGGCGGTCAATCCGCCGCCGAGCCTGCTCGACCAGCTGCTCGACGGCGACACCGGGATACGCCGGGCGGTGAAGCGGGTGCTTCCCGACCCACACTCGCACCTGCTGCTGGTCATCGACCAGTTCGAAGAGCTGTTCACCCAGGCGCCGACGGCGACGGCCAACGCCTTCCTCGATGCGCTCGCCGCCGCCGTCGCCGACCCGCACAGCCCGCTCCTGGTGCTGGTGACACTGCGCGCCGACTTCTACGACCGCCCACTCCGCCACCGGGGCGTCGGCGAGCTGTTGCGGCGCGGGACCGAGGTGATAACACCGCTCTCCCCCCATGAGGTCGAGAGGGCCGTCACCGGACCGGCCGAGCGGGTCGGGGCGACGTTCGAGCCGGGCCTGGTCGCCCAGGTCGTCGCCGACGTCGCCGAGCGCCCCGGAGCACTCCCGCTGCTCCAGTACGCCCTAACCGAACTCTACGAGCGCCGCCGTGGATCGATCATCGAGCTCTCCGCCTACCGCGACATCGGCGGTCTGGCCGCCGCCCTCGCCCGCCGCGCAGAGGCCCTCTACCACGGGTTCGAGGACGGGGAGAAGCGGGCGAGCCCGTCAGGTGCTACTGCGGCTGGTCACGCTTGGTGAGGGGACCGAAGACGTCCGACGCCGCGTGCTGCGCCAGGAGCTGCATCTCTCTCGGCGAGCCGGACGTCGAGTCGGTGCTCGACTCGCTTCGGCCGCCACCGCCTGCTCAGCTTCGACCGCGACCCGGTGACTCGGGGACCCACCGTCGAGATCGCCCACGAGGCGCTGCTCGCCGAATGGAACCGGCTCCGCGGCTGGATAGACGCCAACCGCGAGGACGTGCGCCAGCAGCGGCGCCTCGCCGCAGCCGCCGACGAATGGCAGGCCGCCGGCCAAGATCCGGACTACCTGTTGAGCGGGACCAGACTCGACCAGCTAGCCGCCTGGGCGGCCCTCACCGACCTGTCGCTGGATCCCGGCGAGCGGGCCATCCTCGACCGCCAGCATCGACCGGCGAAACCAGGAGCGAGCCTCCGAAGAGGACCGCCGCCGCGACGAAGAGAGGCTCCGGCTGCGGACCCGCGGGCGCACCCGACTGCTGATCGCCAGCGGAATCGGTTCTGGTGGTCGCTCGCCGCCCTGGCCGGCTTCGCCTTCATCCAGCGCAACGCGGCCGAGCGCCTCGCCGACCAGCTGGCAGCCTCCGATCAGGCCGGGCGCCTTGCCTCCGCCTCGGGGGTGATCGTCGAGAGCGATCCCGACACGGCGATGCTGCTCGCCCTGCAGTCGTTGGATAGCAGCGCTCGCGCCGGCATCCCCGCCCGGCTCGAGGCGGAGGAAGCGCTGCACTGGGCCCTGCAGGCGGCGAACGTGCACTACCCGAGCACGGAGCTACCGGTCGAGGTGCGTTCCGGGCCGTTCGGGCCCGACCGGGATCTTTCGCCTGCCACTCGACGATCTCGTCGCTTGGCGCAGACCCGGCTCGGGGAGCGCTCCTTGACGGATGCGGAGTGTGCCGCGCACGACATCGCACCGTGTCCCCGCGGCCGCGCCGCCACGGCGTGGCCGACGATACCCGCCGAGCCGGAACGGCTACCAGGGCGATACGTC
>CAWGRK010000016.1:0-118504 GCA_963824995.1 uncultured Actinomycetes bacterium
TTTGGCGTCACTCAATGCGCCATGACCGCGCCAAGTGACGCCAAAAGTGATCTTTACTTGAGCAATCCCTCGGTGACACCGGCCACGACTTGGCGGTGGAAGATCACGTAGACCGCCACCATCGGGAGGGTGATGATGGTGAGCGCCGAGAAGAGCAGGCGGTAGTCGGTCACGTAACGACTGGAGAAGGCGAGCAGTCCGGTGGGGATCGTCTTCAGGGCGTCGTTGGTCACGTAGAGCAGGGCGAGCAGGAACTCGTTCCAGGCGCTCAGCGCCGAGAAGATGGCGACGGTGGCCAGACCGGGACGGAGCAACGGGAGCACCAGCGTGGTGAACATGCGGACATCGCCGCACCCGTCCACCCGGGCCGCCTCGAACAGTTCCGCGGGAAGAGCGTCGAGATACACCTTGAGCAGGTACACCGCCAGCGACAACCCCATGGCGGCGTAGGGGATGATCAGCGCCCACCTGGTGTCCTTCAGGTTGAGGGGCAGCTCCGAACAGCGAGTTCTGGGCGATGAAGTACGACTGGATGCGGCATCAGCAGCCCGAGGGCGAACAACCCCGAGCAACAAACCCCTCCCCCTGAACTGGAACCGGCTGAGGGCGAAGGGGGCGGTAAGGGCGGCAAAGAGCAGGATCACCAGTACCGCCGCGGTGGTCACGATGACGCTGTTGAGGGCGTAGCCGCCGATGTTGCCCACCTCCCACGCCTCTGCCCAGCTGCTGAAGTCGATGGTCGCGGGCAGGGCGAGAGGAGCGGAGAAGATCTCGCTGTTCGTCTTGAAGCTCGACCAGGTCATCCAGAGCAGCGGGAAGGCGTAGAGAACGGCGAGCACGGCAAGCAAGGCGAAGAACAGCGGGCGGCTCCCGATCAGGCGCCTCACGCCGCTGCCTCGCCAACTCCGGTGTCACGCCGTCGGACGCCGCACATAAACCAGGCTCACGGCCAGCACCACCAGCGTCATCACCACAGCCATCGCCGACCCGTAGCCGACCTCCTGGTTGCGGAAGACCACCTTGACCAGGTACGTGGTGGGGATCTCGGTGGCGCCGTACGGGCCACCGTTGGTCAGGACGTAGAACAGGTCGAACGCCTGGAACCCGCCGGTGATGCACAACAGCAGCGCCACCTCGATGACGTTGCGGATCATCGGGACCCTCACCCGCCAGAAGCTCTGTATCTCGCTCGCCCCGTCGATCCGGGCGGCCTCGACCACCTCGTTGGGTATCTGCTTGAAGCCGGCGTAGAAGATGACCATGTAGAACCCGGCGAAGACCCATCCCGAGACCACCGACACCGCAGCGAGCGCGGTGTCGGTGTCTCCCAGCCAGACCCTGGTGAGGCCATCGAGTCCCATCGCCTCCAACCCCGAGTTGACCAGGCCGAAATCGGGGTTGTAGACGAAGCCCCAGAGCACCGCTACCACCACCATGGGGAGCAGGACGGGGATGAAGAAGGCCACGCGGAAGAACCCGGTCCCCCGCGGACGGGCCGTGACCAGACCGGCCAACAACAGCCCGACGAACACCTCGAGGATGATCGTCAGGACGATGTAGATGGTGACGTGGAGGAACGAGGCGCGGAAGATCGGGTCGGTGGCGGCCCGGACGTAGTTGGCGAATCCCACCGGGTCGAACGGGCCGAACCCGTTCCAGTCGAAGAAGCTGAATCCGGCCGTGGCGATGATCGGTCCCAGTACCGCGAACGTGAACAGCGCCAGCGCCGGCGCCATCAGCAGGTACGGGGTTGCTCTACGCCGCGGCCGCATCCAGTCCCTCGCTACTGGTCGAGTTTGGCCTGGGCTGCGGTGGCCGCCTCCTCCGGTGTGCGCACCCCACCGAGCACCTCGGCCTCGGCCGCGTACAGGGCGTCGGCGACTTCGAGGTCGTAGCCGGTGTCGGGCGGGGCGATCAGCGCCTCCGAGCCCTGCATCAATTCCATCAGCGAGAGCAGCCGCGCGTCGATGTCCTCGCGGTCGAGGGCTCCGGTGGCGAGCGGCGTCCCTCCAGCGTCCACCATCTGCGTGGTGAACTCGGGTGAGGAGAACAGGGTGAGGAAGTCAACCGCGGTGTCGATGTTCTCCGACTGGGCGTTGACCACGTATCCGGTGGCCACCGCGATCACGGAGTCCTGTGTCCCCTCACCGGGCATCTCGGGAAGGTTGAAGTAGTCGAAGTTGAGATCGGGCGCCTCCTCGATGGCCCAGGACACCAGCCAACTCCCGATCGGGTGCATCGCCGCCTCTCCTTGGAAGAAGAGCTGGGCACCCTCGTTGTCGTCGATGGCGTTGGCGCTCTCATTGACTATGCCGGTCTCGGAGAGCTCGGCGACGTATCCGAGAGCATCGACGATCTCGGGGGAGTCCATCGGGACCGCCTGGGTCATCATCTGGTCGTACATCTCCTCGCCGATCACCCGCGACACCATGTGTGATGTCCAGTTGCCCGCCGCCCAAAGATCCTTGTTGCCGGTGGCGATGGGGATGATCCCGGCATCTTTGATCGTTTGGGATACCTCGATCAACTCGTCCCATGTGGTCGGTGGGGTGAGACCGAGGTCCTCGAAGATGTCGACGTTGTACCACATGACCGTGGTGACGTCGGCGTTGCCCGGAACCATCACTACCTTGTCGTCGATCTCCATCCCGTTGTAGGCGCCCGGCTCGAAGTAGCTCCCCAATTCACCATCGACAGCCTCGGTCAGGTCGGCGACGAAGCCCTCGTCGTACCGGCTCTGGAGCCGGGCCCCGGCCCATTCGAAATACACGTCCGGGGCGTCGCCACCGTTGAGCAGGTTGGGAAGCCCGATCGTCTGGTAGAGGTCGTCGTCCTGGAAGTTGAACTCGACGGTGACGTTGGGGTTGGCGTCCTCGAAGGCTGCCTTGGCCGCCTCCCATACCGCGATCTGGGCCTCGCCCGGCGAGCCCATGGCAACCCGGAGCGTTATGTCCTCGGCGGTTGCCGCAGCCGTGGTCTCGGCACCACCGGTCGTGGCTCCCGTGGTTCGGCCGGCTCGGTACCACCGGTGGTCCCTCCACATGCCACCAGCACGAGTGCCATGGAGAGTGCCAGCGGGGTGAGCAGACGGGCCGAAGGCCGAGTCGGTCTTGGGTTCTTCATCGTTCTCATTCCTTTCTTTCGGTCATCTCGGCGAGTGTCATCTCGAGGACATCGCCGAACACCCTGTGTGGATCGGATCTGAGACGGTCGAGCGCATCTGCCGCCGCCGACCGATCAGGGTCGGCGGCGATGACGGAGACCGCGTCTGCTCCGGCACGGAACTTCTCGAGCCACGGCAGCAACTCGGCCTGCAGTCGGCGGTTCTCCATGCCATCCCCGAGCAGGTGGTCGGCGGCGGCGCGCAGGTCATCGGCGAAGCCACCGAGGGCACGCCGGGCATCGACCGGGTCGCCGTACTCCGATTCGAAGGAGAACCGGTCGAGCGCTTCGGTCAATGCCTTGGATTCGGGCTCGGAGAGACAGCTTGCCCGAACCGTGTCTGCGAACAGAGCCAGAGGAGCGGCGTCGGAGACACCACCAACCCGTTCGATCGCCGCCCGCCAACTCGTCTCCGGGTCGTAGCCGTTCGGGTCCCAGAGAAAGTCGGCGATGGTGGAGATGGCGAGCTTGGAAGCTTCGGCGTGTTCCATGGCGTTGGCCAGGATCCCCACGCAGAAGCGGTCGAGATCCCGATCACGGTTCTGGTATGGCCCGATGTGCATCTCGTTGGTCATTGCCACGTCGTTGACCGGGTAGTTGTCCCAGTAGAGAGGTGGGCGGTGCGTGGCACGGGCGAACCGGACCGCCTCGGTGGCGGTGATGGCGGGCGAGCACACAGCCCTCCCTGTCCAGAACAGATCGACTCGAGGATCGAGATCACCGGCGAGGCGCGTGATGTACTCCTCGTCGCCGTCGCCCCAATAGAGCGTTGGGCAGACCGCAAGCGGTACCCGGGTTGGTGCCAGTGCCTCGCCGACCCGGTTGGCGGTGGCGGCGTGGGCGGTCGCCAGATCGGGGAAGGCCTCGATGTCTGCGGGATGCTGTAACCGGTCGGGGATGTCGTCGAGCAGGAGGGCGATCCTCGACGCTCCCAGTCCGACCAGGTCGAGAATCTTCTCCTCGAGGAGACCGGCGTCCTCGTGGCTGGAGTACCGCATGGACAGGCCCGGGGAGACACCGATCATTGGGTCGATGTCGAGCGAGCGACACCGTCCGATCAGCGCCTCGAGGCGTCGCCGCCACTCGGCTTGGTGCGGCCTGCGCCAGTCGCGGCGCAAATATGGATCGTCCTTCGGGGCATAGAGGAATGTGTTGAGCCTCTTTTTCGCCGCGAAGTCGATCATGTCGAGTCGCGCCTCATCGCTCCACGGCGGGCCGTAGTACCCCTCGATGACGCCCCGCAGGGCGAAGGCGGGACCGCAGAGTTGCTCGCCCCGAACCCATGAAGAAGCCCCGAGCCGATCGCCCAGTTCGATGAGCGCCCAGCGGAGAGAGCGAGTGCCGCTGACCGTGGCCCGGACCGGCTCACCTGGTGAACCGCAACTGAGGAGGAAGCTCTCGTCGGTGGCTCGGCGGTGCACCGGGTCATAAGCAAGCTGGGGGTCGGTACTGCAAATCACTTCGACGGCGAGGTCGCTGGGGCCCGAGTGCGGAGTGAGCCCCGCCTGGCGGGCGATCCCGTCGAGTCGCTCGCGCCCGATCTCTGGAGGCACCGACAGCCACTGAACGCTCACAACGCCGCGACCCTTTCTCGGTAGCGGGCGGCCAACTTGGAGTTGGCGGCGGTCCCCCCGGAGAGGTTGCTGCTGGTGAACAGATCGACGACGATTCCCTTCTGGGTAAGGACCTCCACGGACTCGGCGACGATGGCATTGATGATGGCCGCACCGGCGACTGTCGAAGTCGGTGCCACCGGCGACTCCACCCCCTCGATGGTGATGCTGGCGTCGCCCGCGGCGCCATGGTTGTCGATGATCTCGTCTGCAAGCTCCAGCAGACTTACCACGTCACCCTCCGAAGCCGATCTCTCGGCATGGGCCACACTGACGATGGCCACGACGCTCGCCCCAGCGGCGATGGCCGCAGCAGCCAGTTCTTCGCACGCCGCGTTGCCACCGGAGTTGGAGGCCACGATCAGCGTGTCGCCGGCGCGGAATGGCAAGTCGTCCAGCAGGTCCCCGATGATCCCGCGGCGCCGCTCCAGTTCCGTGCTTCGCTCGGCGCCGGTGTGGAGCATCAGGGAATCCACCAGGATCGGATTGACCGCAGCCAGACCGCCAGCCCGGTAGAACAACTCCTCGGCGAGCATATGGGAGTGCCCGGTACCGAAGGCATGAACCAATCCTCCGCGGGCCACGGTATCGGCCACCGCTTCCGCTGCTCTCCGGATCGCCGGCCATTGGTCGTTGGCGATTGCGGTGAGAATCGTCATCGCCCCTGAGAGATACCTCTGCCCGGCGGTCTGGCTCATGGAGCCGACCTCACCATCGTGAGCAGCTGGGCGTAGGGCCCGGGTTCATCCGTCTCCGCCAAGCGCGCCGCACCGTCGAGTGCGGAGCTCTTGGCACCGGTCACTTCCGCCGAGGGGTGACGGGCGAGAATCCCGGCGCTCACCCGTCCGAAGAAGTCCTCGTTCTCGACGAGCAGCCGACCGCCGAGCGCCACCACCACGTCATCTCCAAGAAAGACGACACCTGCGGAGACGGTGTCAGCCAGGCGGGAGGCGGCATCGGCAACGATGCTTTCAGCCACCGAGTCGCCTGCGGCCGCCTCGGCGAGCACCGTCGGGGCGAACTGGGCGATGGTGTCCACCGGCCGGGGCAGTCGGTGGATACGCGAGGCCAACCCGTCGAGCGGGCCGAGGAGGTCTTCTACCGCCGTGGTGAGGGCCGTGGCCGGTGCGCGACCCTCGTCGGCGGCGAGGGCCCGGCGTATCCCGTTTCGGCCCAACCAGAAGGCCCCTCCTTCGTCACCCAACAGGTAGCCGGCACCGTCAAAACGCCGTGAGCGGCCGCTCCCGTCGAGCGCCAGGCACGCCACACCGGTTCCCACCGAGAGCGCGACACCGGTGGTGCCGTCGAGGGCTCCGGCGTGGGCGATCACTTCGTCCCCGCACACCCAGACCTCACCGGCACCGGTCACGTCTGCGATCAGACCGGCGAGGTGGAGTCGGGCCTCGGGCGCGTCGGGGACGCGTGGTGAGTCCGGCGACGATGCGCAAGGGCCGTTCCAGCCGCCCGTTCCAGAGTTGGCGGACGGCGGCGACCACCGCGGCGTCGGTGTCCTCCTCGAGGTGGCTCACCCCGGGCGCCACCGACACCGGGTGCTCGTTCGAGACCCGCATCCGGATCTGTGACTGGCCCCCGTCTATCCCGACGGTGACGCTCACGGCAGCCTCGGCATCTCTGCCGTGAACGCGTTCGGGGTCAGGACGACGTGAAGCTGGTACATGTCGCTGCGGTAGAAACAGGTTGCCGCCATCACCCGGCGCCGGCGGTTGTCGAGGTAGTCCATCTCGATCCGGAGACAGGGCATCTCCGGGTCGATGCCGAGCACCGCCGCAGTGGCCACGTCGGCATTGGCGGCGCCGATGGTGCTCGAGGTCTCACCGAGGACGATCCCGAACTTGTCGGCGAGCGTCTCGAAGAGCGAACCGGATAGATCATCTCGGGTGATGCCCCGGACCATCTCGGCCGGCATCCAGGTGGTCTCGACCGCGATGGGCGCGTCATCAGCGAGGCGCAGCCGGGTGAACCGGACCTCCTCTTCACCCGGGAGCAATTCAAGGCGACCCGCGCCCACGGGTCCGGCAGGCCCAACACAGAAGTCAAGGACCCTTGCGCCGGGGGAAAGCCCTCTTCGCCTCATGTCGGCTGTGAACGACGACAAACCGAGCGTCTTCGCATAGGGCATCTGGGCGACGTAAGTACCCGAGCCGCGCCGGCGTTCCAGCCATCCCTCGGCGACGACTGACTCGATCGCCTTGCGTGCCGTCATCCGCGCCACGCCCCAACGGACGGCGAGTTCGCGTTCGCTCGGGATCTTCTGCCCGAACTCGAGCCCTGCCACCATGTGGCGCAGTTGCTGGACGGCCTCGGCGCTCTTGATCAGGAGTTGGACTATACCGCTTTGGTCTATCGAGGTGTGACAAAACCCCTGAGTCCAACGAAGAATGTCGACCGATTGGTATAGTCAGCTTGTACCCGACCTGCGAGATTCGATGGTGATCCGAGAGGTCGAGGCGTCGGACCTCGACGCTCTGTATGAGGTCTGCCTCCGCACCGGCGCCGCCGGAGACGACGCCACCGCGATGTATGAGGACCCCCGCCTGCTCGGCGAGGTCTACGTCGGTCCTTACGTGATTCTGGACGGCACCATCGGGTTCACCGCGGTGGACGAGCGCGGTCCCGGCGGGTACGCCCTCGCCGCAGCGGACACCCGACGGTTCGAACAGCAGTGCGAAGCGGATTGGTGGCCGGCCCTGCGCGTCCGCCATCCCGACCCCGGCGCCCATCCCGCGAACCCGGACGAAGAAATCGTTGCCTTGATCCACCGTCCATCACGGGCACCGGATGCAGTGGTGGACGAATACCCAGCGCACCTCCACATCGATCTACTCCCCCGTCTCCAAGGCAAGGGGGTCGGAGGGAGGCTCATGAAGAGGTTGCTCGAGGCCCTCGCCGAGCAGAAGGTGACCGGGGTCCATCTCGAGGTGGCACCCGAGAACCAGCGGGCGATCGGGTTCTACCGTCATCTCGGATTCTCCCATCTGAGCCGTCAACGGGGAGGCGTCTTCATGGGGATCCATCTGTGACAGGTTGGTGCAACGCGAAGATCGGGTAGGTAGGTCATAGATCGATCAAAGGAGATGCGATGGACTTCAACAGCATCATGATCGGGTCAGAGGACCCGAAGCGACTGGCGGAGTACTACACGAAACTGTTCGGGCCTTCGGTATTCGAGAGTGAAGACGACTTCACCGGATGGCAGGTGGGGAGCGGTTGGATCACCGTTGGACCGCACGACCAAGTCAGCGGTCGCAACGCCCAGCCGGGGCGGATCATGTGGAACATCGAAACCCCCGACGTCAAGGCCGAGTTCGAGCGGCTCAAGGCTGCCGGCGCCAACGTCGTCAAGGAGCCATATGAACCCGGGGAGGGAATGTGGATCGCCACTTTCTCCGATCCCGATGACAACTACTTCCAGTTGATGAGCCCGATGAGCGAGCAGGCGCCCTCGGCCTAGATCCAACCAAGAAGGAACAACTAGGTCTGCGGCGGTTGGGGTACCCACTCCCAGGTGTCCTGGAAGAACAGGCAGAACGGGTGCCCCGCCGGGTCGAGCATGACCCGTCACGTCATCCTGCGGTTGGTGGTCGGCCTGCTCTGCACCCGCTTCGACCGCCCACGCCACCGCAGCATCGAGGTCATCGACTGCGATGTCGAGATGGCTCATCATCTGCTGATCACCTTGCGCCGCCGGCCACAGGGGGCGCACATAGATCTACTCCTGTTGGAACGAGAGCCCGGGGCCGCCATGAGGCGGCTTGAGCACCACCCAGTCGGGGTCTGGTTGCTGGAGTGACCAACCCAACAGCCGTTGGTAGAAGTCGGCGAGGGCCCGGGGATCCGGGGCATCTAGCACGGTCGCCGAGAGTTCGAGACGGGGACGGTGGCTCACCGACCCACGCTACCCGGCGTTCAGGCGGACCAGCAGCGGGGCGTGATCGGAGGGCTTGGTCCCCGGAACCGTGCTCACCTTGCGATAAGCCCGCTCCACCGAGGCTGCTTGCAACCGCCGGGGCGAGATGCGTGCTCACCAGGGCATGGTCGATGCGCAAGCCATATCCCTTGGGGAAATGCCCGGCGCGGTAGTCCCACCAGGTGAACCCGGGCTCGTCCGGGTTGAGGTGCCTGAAAGCATCGATGTAACCGGTGTCGCGCACAGAAGCCCATCGGGATCGTTCCTCCGGGGTGATGTGGGTTGCACCGTGCACCTGGGACGGGTCCCAGACATCGAGATCCGTGGGACAGACGTTGAAGTCACCGGCAATAACCGAAGGTGCAGTGGCAAGTGACTCTGCTCGGTCGGCCATGGCCTCCAGGAACCTCAACTTGGCGGCGAACTCGTCGGTGCCAACCATCCGGCCGTTTGGCACGTAGACACTGACGAACCGCACATCGCCAACGGTCCCCTCGATCCAGCGCGCCTGATCGGGTTCGGGCTCACCCGGCAAGCCGGTGACGACATCGCTGATACCCATTTCATCGCGGGCGAGTATCGCCACCCCCGCCCAGCGGCCCGCCGAGTGATCGGCGGCGACATACCCGGCTGCATGGAGGGGGAGGTGGGGGAATCCTCCCGGCGTGGACTTCGTCTCCTGGATGAGCGCCACCTCGGGCCGGTGCAGCTCGAGCAAGGAGAGCAGGCGTGGGAGGCGGGTGAGGAGCGAGTTGACGTTGTACGTCACCACGAGCACGGGTCGGCGAGCCTAACTCGGCTTGCCCGGCGGGAGGCCGCCGGGCATTTCCAATCGTGCGGCCTTCGGCCGCGAGCCGCGGCACCCCCAATTTCGGAAGGAACGACAAGAGATTCACAGCATTTCGATCTCTCATCAGCCGAAAAGCGAGAATTCTCGAACAAAGCCTGCACGCACGATCGACTGTTGGCGATGAGAATCCAGGCTGTTCCCGGTCAGCAACCGTTTCATGAGGAGGATCAATGGCCGACGGCGTCCGGTTCCGCACGACGATCGTTCAATCGGGCAAGAACACAACCGGCATCGAGGTCCCACCCGAGGTCGTCGAGGCGCTGGGCGCGGGCAAGCGCGCCAAGGTGAAGGTGACGATCGGGGATTACACATACCGGAGCAGCCTCGCCTCCATGGGCGGCGTCCCGATGGTGTCACTGAGCGCCGAGAACCGAGCGGGTGCCGGCGTCGCCGGTGGTGACGAGGTCGAGGTCGAGTTGGCAGTGGACCTCGAGGAGCGAACCGTCACCGTGCCGCCCGACCTCGCCTCGGCGATGGATGCGGTCCCAGCGGCCCGTGCCACCTTTGACCGCCTGTCGTACAGCAACCAGAGCTGGCACGTTCTCCAGATCGAGGGGGCGAAGACAGACGAAACCAGGCAACGCCGGATCGCCAAATCCGTCGACGCTCTCGCCGCCGGCCGTCCCCGCTGACAGCAGGGCCCACTCGACAACCTCAGCCGACGGGTTCCATGCGACCCTCCCGCCATTGGATCGACCGAGACCCGGTGTCCGATTTGGAGTCCGTTGGCATCCACCCGGAAGCTGGCCCAGCATGGTGCTCGTGGACCAGCCGCTGAGATCACCGCTGGTGCGACGATCGCGTCCAGTCGAGACAGCCAGGTATCCGGCGGCGGCGGCTTGGGCGGCCACGTAGCTGGGTGTCGCTGCGTGTACCGCTCCCGATAGACGCGCTTGCGAACACCTCACCCGTAGGGCCGACAGCGGTCTGCTCGGAGGACGGCAACCATTGGACGGGGCCGAGGACCCCCTCGGCGGCAGATCCGGCGGCTCCCAGGAAGGCGGGAATCCCGGCAGCCACGCAACCGACGAGCCGCGCAGTCGAGGAACGCACCACGGCCACGTCCTCCTCGAAACGCCCCACCACCAGCAACGCGCCGTCGGGTTCAAACGATAACGATGAGGACTCCCAGGCAGCCATCGGCACCGTGTCCACGGGGAGCGACGACCGTTCCGCATGCCTAACCGCTCCCTTGGCGACGAGATTGGCGAAGCGCCCAGCGCCGTGGACAACGGTCAGACGTTCACATCCCCGCGCCATGGCGACGTCAACCAACGGGGTGAAGTAGCCCGAGGCAGGCGCTGCAACCATCGGCGCCCAGGGACGGGCCAGGTCATCGGCCGAGCCACCGTGGTTCCATATGACAGTGGAGCCATCTACCGCCGCCAGCGCCTGTCGCACCAGGCCACTTCCGTACGGGCCGAGCAGAATGTCCTCGCCGGCCCGTTCTCGGTACGCAGACTCCGCTGAGGCACGTAGATCCACCACTTCGAGGTCGATGCCAACGTCAACGCTCCACAACTCGAGCCCGCGGCGGGCATCTTCGCTCTGCAGCCGTAGCGTCCCGGTGAGGTCCAGAGCGGTGAAGGCGCGCAGACGAGCCACTCCGTCATTTTGGGACCGTCTCATGGAAGTGGCGAGAGTCAGGCAGCATCGAGCATGAAGACGGGGTGTTCCGTCACCTCCGAGCGCCAGACGGTGAGGGGGTCATCCACGCTGGCGTCGAAGTAGGGACTCAACATTCGACGCAGCATGGTCCCCCGTGCCGACAGGCTGTCACGCAGTACCTTGCTCGCCTCCTCGACCGGCAGCGGCGTCGCGGTGACCTCGAAACGCCGGCCTCGCCTGGTGATCTCGCCTCTTCCGGAGCGCTCCAGGTTCTTGACCCAATCGACTCGCCCGTAAGCGGCGACGAGAAGCCATCCATCACCCGCCGGGGCGAGAGCAACCGGGGTCGATCGGAGTATCCCGGTGGTGCGGCCCGGGACGGTGAGCAATGCCATGGGACCGGCGGGCACGGGGAGCTTGGTGATGAAGGCAACGACCCTGTTGTAGAAGCGGGCTGTGGCGGTGTGGCGATAGGCCCTCATGACATCCTCTGGTAGTCTGAAACTTACGAAGAACATATTATACGAACTTCATATTATATGTCAACCGTAGGACGTGGCGCCCTGCTGAGACGGATCCAGGAAGGGATGCGTGATCTCACGTCCCGGCTGCATCAGTTGAACGACGCGGTGGGCGACCATGTCGAGCTGAGTGGGAATGACATCGAAGTGCTCGATCTCATCGGACGATACGGCCCGATGACACCAGGCGCCCTCGGTGCACGGACCGGGATCCACCCCGCAACGCTCACCGGCGTGCTCGACCGGCTCGAGCGGGGAGACTGGTTGGTCCGAAGGCCCGATCCCGACGATCGGCGCCGTGTGCAAGTGGAGGCACGGTTCGACAGGGCGGGGGAACTGGCCCGCCTCTATGCACCCATGCTGAGGTCGCTCAACGAGATCTGCTCCGACTACAACGTTGGAGCAGCTTGAGGTGATCGCCGGTTTCCTCGATCGCGCCGTCCGATGCTGGGGCCATTGCCGCAGCCGACCTTCGAGAGGACTAGGGCTACTCGACGGGTTCGATCCAGCGAAGTCGTGACGAAGCTGACCCTCACCGCGCTCTCGGTTCGAACTGCGACCATCAGCACCGACTGGCAGTTCGGACATCGCAGCACGACACCCGGCGCCTCGGTGAAGGCGAGCACCGCCCCAAGCGGGTTGATGGCGCCGCACCCGTCGCAGCACCCTCGGGCGGAGGTCATCTCCCGGCCGAACACCTCGATGAGAAGCCCGCCGACGGCGTTGCCGTCGAGGTGGCGGTCATCGCTCATGGGGTACCTCCTGACGGCCCGAAACGCTCGGTCTTGACCCTTCCCGGATCGTGGCCGAGGTCGGTCAAAGCCGTGGCTACCGCTTCGACCAGGCCGGTGGGTCCGCACACGAAGCACAGGGGATCGTCGGACGGTGGCCAGGCGACCTTGGACAGAAGCTCGTCTGTCGATGCGCCCGCGGTGGCCGGTCCATCCGGCGGTTGAGATCGGGTCAGGGTGTGGATCACATCGACTCCCGGCATCGACGCGACCGTCCTCCAGTTCTGTCGCGGTAGATCACGTCATCCCAACTCCGCGACGAGAGCAACAGCACCGCACCGGGACCTCGCTGCCCGAGCGCACCCTCGAGCGGATCATGGCCATCAGCGGCACGAGACCGCTGCCCCCCGCCACGAGCAGCAAAGGCCCGCCCTGATCGGGCTCCCATACGAAATAGCCGCCGATCGGTCCGCGTAGCTCGACCTGGTCGCCGACCACCAATTCCTCGACGAGGTAGGGCGAGACCTCGCCATCTGCGATGAGCTCGACCGTGATCGTGATCCGCTCCCCGTCGGCAGGGGTGGCGATCGAGTAACTCCGTTGTGCCTGGTAGCCGTCTTCGGCGGTCAGACCGGATGTCGAGGTGTTGACCGGGGAGGTGGCCCTCCCATCCCGGGCAGCGAAGCCCGATGCTCCTCACCTTGGCCGTCTCGTCCACCAGGTCGGCCACCTCGGCGAGTTGCCAGCTCAGTCGCCGGCGTAGCGCTGTTCCCGCCATGGGTCACCGTATTCGTGATAGCCGTATGACTCCCAGAAGCCACGCCGGTCGGTGTCGCTCGAGCTCGATGGCGGTCACCCATTTGGCGCTCTTCCAGAAGTAGAGGTGGGGGACGAGCAGGCGCGCCGGGCCGCCGTGCTCGGAGGCGAGCGGCTGGCCATCGAAGTCGGATACGACCCACGCCTTGCCGCCGATCAGGTCGCCGATCGGCAAGGTTGGTGGTGTACCCGCCATAGGAGTGGATCAGGGCGAACGCCGCTTCGGGCTTCCTGTCGGCCAACAGTGCGTCGAGCGACACTCCCCGCCAGGTCGTATCGAGCTTCGACCACTTGGTGACGCAGTGGATGTCCACCGTCACCTCCTCGGCGGGGAGCGATTGGAACTCCTCCCAGGTCCACGAGCGCGGAGGATCGACCAGTCCACCCACGGTCAGCGTCCACTGCTCCAGCGCTATCCGTGGGGTGGGTCCCGCCGAGAGCACCGGGAAGTCCTTCGTCACGTACTGCCCCGGAGGCACCCGCCCTTCTGGCACTTCGGCCTGCCGCCGTCCTCTGAAACCTCTGCTGACGAAACTCAAAGGCCGCTCCCGCTTCGGTCAAGATCTGCGAGTCGGGCACCACAGCCCGTCTCTCCCCGCCAAAGCTACCGACCCAACGGTGCGGACTCCCGGTTGGGACCGCCCATGAGTGTCTCATGGCGATGTCAATCGGATGGACTCATGGGCGTGCTTGGCATCGACCGGTCTACTCTCCCGACGTATCCGCGGGCGACGAGTGTGATCGGTCCTGGGACCGGGCCACCGCCCCGGACAGGGGGAAGGATGAAGGCATCGCGCTCCCTCGCTGCGCCTCCGTCTACTCGGCGCGGTGACTGCGGAGCTCAACGGCGAGCGGCTCGAGGGCCTCGATGCCCCGAGGGTCCAGCTTCTGTTGGCGCGGCTCTCGGTGTCCGACGACGACGCCGCTCGATCGGGGCCGGCTCGCCTACGAGCTCTGGCCCGACACGAACGATTCCCAGGCGCGCACCAATCTCCGGCATCTCCTCCATCAGTTGCGCTCAGGACTCCAACGTGGCGACGAGCTGATCGAGGCGACCGGTCAGACCATCAGATGGCGGCCGGGCTCAGTGCGTTTCCGACGTGGCCGCGTTCGCCAAGGCCACCGAGGAGTGGAGATTTCGAAGGGGCGGTTGACAGCTACGGCGGAGACCTGCTTCCCGGTAGCTACGACGAGTGGGTACTGGCTGAGCGAGACCGCTTGCGCGCCTTGGCGGTCGAGGCAAGGAGGGTGCTCGCCGAGAAGTCGGCTGCCAACGGCGATCATGCGGCGTCTGCGGAGCATGCCAGGGAGCTCATCAGGCTCGATGACCTGAGCGAGCCGGGTTATCTGTTGCTCATGGAGGCGCACGCTCGCCGTGGTCATCGAGCCGAAGCGCTCCGCGTGTACCACGCCTGCCGCCAGGTGCTCGAGCGGGAACTGGGCGTCGAGCCAGGGGAGGGACTGCAACTCGCCTACGAGCGGATCCGAAGCGATCAGCCCTCGGCAGCATCCCCCGCCCCCATTCCGACCACCTCGCCATTCGTCGGACGCGACGTCGAGTTCGAAACAGCCTGGTCGTCGTGGGAGGCGGCCTCGGCAGGAGATGTCCCCATGCTTTTGGTCAGCGGGGAGGCCGGAATCGGAAAGACCCGGCTGGTCGAGGAGTTGGCCCGTGCCTGCGCCGCCGCCGGGGCCATGGTGGTCCGCGCTCGTGGCTATCAGGCAACCGGTCGGCTCCCCTGGGCACCGATCGTCGAATGGCTCCGCAGCCCTCCGATACGTGAGCGGATCGGTGATCTCCCCGAGGTGTGGCGCATCGAACTCGCCCGTTTGATGCCCGAGCTCATCGAGGCCTATCCAAACCTGCCGAGACCGGCACCGGTGGCCGACGAAGCACAGCGTCGTTTGCTGCTGGACGCGGTTACCAGGGCGCTTCGGTGGGGAGACGAACCGAGACTGTTGGTGATGGATGACCTGCAATGGTGCGATGCCGACACGATCGAGGCGGTCGGCTATCTCCTCCATGGCGGCGGAGGGTCACCTCTGCTCGTGGCCGGCACCGTGAGGGCGGAAGAGGCAGCCGACAACGAGCCTCTGGTGATGCTCCGCACCGCGCTGGGCCACCAGCAGCGGATCGTCGATCTGCTCCTCAACCCGCTCGACGCCGACGCCACGGCCGAGCTGGCACAGCGCCTGTCGGGTCGGGAACTCGACGAAGCGACGCTGGCCCAGATCTACAGCAACACCGATGGCAACCCGCTGTTCGTCATCGAGACGCGTGCGAGCCGGGGTCGGCAACGATGGTGGCCGGACGCTCACTCCTACCGTGCGCAGCGTCATCCAACAGCGGCTCGCCCAGCTCTCCCCGAGTGCGCGCCAAATGGCCGACATGGCGGCCGTCGTCGGGACGAGGTTCTCGCTCGATCTCCTGGCAGCAGCCAGCGGTATCTCTGAGGAGAGCCTGGTGGCGGATCTCGACGAGCTGTGGTTGCGCCGGATCGTCAGGGAACTCGGGTTCGGATACGACTTCAGCCACGACCGCATCAGGGAGGTGGTGACCGAGGCCATCCCTCCTGCCCGCCGCCGCCAACTGCACCGCGCCGTCGCCGACGGTCTGGTTGAGCTCGCCGGCGGTCAAATCGGCGCCGTGAGCTCCCGGTTGGCGGTTCACTACGAGGAAGCCGGGTTGGTGGCCGCCGCGGTCGAGGCCCATCAGCGGGCGGCTGACCACGCCCTACAGCTGTACTCACTGGGCGACGCCATGATGTCCTTGCGCTCCGCTCTCGCCCTGCTGGAGCATCTTGCCGCCCGGCGATGGCCGCGACCGAATCGAGCTCGATCTGCGAACCACATTGGCCGCGGCGATGGCGGCGAGCGTCGGTTACGCCTCCCAATCGGCCGAACAGCAGTACCAGCGGGCGGCGGACCTCTCTCTAAAGCTGGGATTGCCGGTCAGCTCACCGGTCCTCCGTGGATTGGGTCTCAACGCGGTGGTGACCTCCAGGTTCCAGCCGCGCCGACTCCCTTGCCAAGGAGCTGCTGCAGAGGGAATGACGAGCCGATCGCCGTGACCGAGGGTCACTATCTCCTCGGCGTCAGCGCCTTCTGGCAGGGAGACCTGACAGGTGCCAGACGCAGTCTCCAGGACGCCATCGACTCATACCGACCCGAACTTGGCCCCGAGCACCTCGCCCGGTACGCCCAAGATCCGAAGGCGATCTGCCTGGTACGGCTCGCCGCAACGGAGTGGTGGTTCGGTGAGCTGGGCAAGGCTCGGGAGCTGGCCGAAGAAGCACGCCGCTTCGCCGACTCGCTCGACCATCCCAACACGCTCGGCTATGTGCTCAACTGGATCGGCTTGCTCGCCGTCGAGGCCGACGACCGGGATCGTCTCTCCGATCTGGTCGATGACCTGAAGACGCTCCTGTCGGGCCACCAGCTGTGGTATCCCGAGACCGGCCGCATCCTCTACCAGGGCTGGCTCGACGTGATGGATGGGAACCGGGCGGTGTCGACGGCGTGCGGGCGTCGGTCGCCGGATGGCTCTCCGACAAGGGGATATCGCACCTGTCGTACAACCTCTGCATGCTGGCTCGTAGCGGTTTGCTCACCGGGGAATCTCGAGGTTGCCCGAGCCGCCGTGGCCCAGGCAAAGCTACGGAGCGCCGAGCACGGAGAGGACTTCATGGAACCCGAGTTGTGGCGACTCGATGGCGAGATCGCGGCCCGAGACGGCGATATCGAGCAAGCCAGGTGCCAGCTTCGCCCTGGTGTCGACGTGGCCCGGCGACAAGGAGCGGTGTGGCTCGAGCTGAAGCTCGTCGAGAGCATCGAGCGTCTCGGCGACCGACCCGGCAAGCCATGAGCACCTCGCTGCCGTCCTGGCGCGGATCGACCAGTTCCGTCGACGTTCCCTACGTGCGATCGGGTGGCCGCTCTGCTCGGCTGAGAGGCGAGCGACGCTCCTGGAACGGCGACTGGAACGCGTCATGCCGCACTCTTCCGGTAACCAGAGAGGAGATCCCGTGTCTTCAACGATCGAGCAACTGCGCAGCCGGGTTCGTGGCGAGGTGATCGAACCCGCCGACGAGGGCTACGAGCAGCACCGCAAGGTGCGAAACGCAATGCATGACCGGCGACCGGCGGCGATCGTGCGCTGTGTGGATGCCGCCGACGTCATTGCCGGACTGGACTACGCCCAGTCGGCGGGTCTCGAGGTGGCGGTGAGGGGCGGCGGTCATAGCGTGCCCGGCTTCGGCACCTGGGACGATGCGGTCGTGATCGACCTCTCGCCGATGCGAGGTGTGCGGGTCGATCCGGCCGATCGGACCGCCCGGGTCGGCGGCGGCGCCACCTGGGGGGATTTCGACCACGCAACCCACGCCTTTGGTCTGGCGACCACCGGGGGGATCATCTCCACCACGGGTGTCGGCGGGCTGACGCTGGGTGGAGGGATCGGGCATCTGGCAAGGGCGCACGGCCTGTCGTGCGACAACCTGATCTGTGCCGATGTGATCACCGCCGACGGGCGTCAGGTCACGGCCAGCGACTACCAGCATGAGGATCTCTTCTGGGCACTCCGTGGCGGTGGCGGCAACTTCGGAGTGGTCACCGCGCTCGAGTTCCGACTCCACGAGGTCTCGACGATCGTCGGTGGTCCGCTGTTCTACGAGCCGGACGATGCCGCCGCGGTGCTCGATTTCTACCGCCGTTTCGTGGACCAGGCACCCGAGGAATTGGGCATCTTCTTCGGCTGGCAGATCGCCCCACCTCTCCCCTTTGTCCCCGAGGATCGGGTCGGCGATCTCTTCTGCGCCCTGGTGGTCTGCTGGTCGGGACCAGCAGACGAAGCCGAGAAGGTGCTCGCCCCGGTCTACGAGGTGGCACCGGTGGTGGCGGAGCACGTTGGTCCCATGCCATACCCGGCGCTCAACGGCGCCTTCGATGGGCTCTTCCCACCGGATCTCCACCACTACTGGAAGACCGACTTCGTCACCGAGATCAGCGACGAGGCGATCGCCGCACACGTCGAGCACGGCAAGAAGACGCCATACGTGAGCTCGACGATGCACCTCTACCCGATCAACGGAGCGGTGCAACGGATCGGGTCGGCGGACACCGCTTTCGCCCAGCGGGACAAGAACTTCGCCGCCGTCATCGTCGGAGCCTGGCCCGACCCCGCCGACACCGAGGCCAACACGGAATGGGTACGGGACTACTACGCCGCCATCCACCCCTACTCGGGAACCGATGCCGGGTACGTCAACTTCATGTCGGGGGACGATGGTCACAAGTTGGCGGCCACCTATGGCGAGAACATGGATCGACTGGCAGAGGTGAAGGCCACGTACGACCCGGACAACGTGTTCCACATCAACCAGAACATCGCACCGAAGTCGACGAGTCAGACCAGGGAGTGGGCGGGAGTGGGGCAGTGATCACACGCCACGCCCCAATTCGCTCAGACCCTGAGGGGGAGGGAACGGGCGGTCGACCGGCCCCGACGGCAATCCCGGTTGTTGTCAGCGGGTCGGATCGACCGCCTCGATCCCACTGAGTTGGGGCAGGATCTTGATGACGAGCAGGCCCATCGCGTCGGGTTTGTGTGCGTCGTTTGTGTCGACCACCAGCTGGGCTCCGGCCCGGCGAGCTTGCCGAACCGGTCGATGATTTCGTCGGCACTCTCGAGGGAGTCCCGCCAGGCATTCGGCTCGAAAAGCGAGACCGACTGCAGATTGACCCGCTCTATCTCTTGGACGGTCGCCCCACGGCGAGCCGTGCTCGGCGAGTACGGCGACTTCTGACGGAGCTGGTAGGTGCGCCGGCGATGACTCAGGGATGGGATACTGAACGTCCGCACCGGCGGCTCACGGGGACGTAGCTCAGCTGGAAGAGCACCTGCTTTGCAAGCAGGGGGTCGTGGGTTCGAGTCCCATCGTCTCCACTAGGCAATGCAGATCAGAGCCTTGAAGACCCCGCGTTGGTGGTCAACGAGCGGCTGGCTCGACCTTCACGTCACCAAAGCGTGACTCAGGGATAAGGGCGGTCCATGCGCGATCGACCACCGATCGGTGCACGCTGCAGCACGTGCCTCCGCCAGATCCGTTTGGTACTGGCGCCTCGATCTGGCGCGGCCGAGGGCGCAAGGCGTCCCCGATAGGTAAGGCTGCCGGCCTGCAGCGGAGATCGGACTAGTTCGTCCTACCGCCTTGTCGCCAGGAAGACATATTCCTTGCCGGGCCGATCGGGAGCGTCACGAGCTTCGTCAACCCGGAAGCCCGCTGCCTCGAGCGAGTCGGCGATCTCGTCGTAGGAGCGAAAGCGCAGCGTCGATTCCGACACCAGGGTGGTGCCGTCGTCATGGAACACGATCGTGCCGCGGAAGGTCACGAAGGGAAGCGATACGGAGACGACCTCGCTCCAGGTCTCAACCACGCCTATGCCATCGAGCTCGACTCGCTGGAAGGAGTCGACGGGATTCCAATCGAGCCACACCTTCCTCTCGGGCCGCCGGCTCTCGAACACAAGAGAACCGCCCGGCCGAAGCACTCGGCGCGCCGCCTCGAGCGTCTCGGCCCACTCGTGGTCTTCCAAGAAGACCTGGGCGACGTTCCCGGTCATGGTTGCGAGGTCGACTTGCATCGGCGGCAGATCCGCCGCCACGCCATGGACCCAGCGGACGAGGTCAGCTCCGACCTTTCGACGCGCGACCGCCAGCATCGCCGCCGCGGGGTCCACGCCGACGACTTCGAGGCCCTCGTTGGCAAGAAGGCATGCGAAGGTGCCCGTGCCGCAGCCGATATCGACCGCTGAACGCGCCCCCAGCTCCTGAGCGACGGACAGGTAGGGGTCGAGGTCGCTCCGATCAGAGTCGAGATCGTCGTAGATGTCGGCAAGCCGTGGCTCGTCGAAGATGCGATCAGGCACCGCGCGAGCCTGCCACACGGCGACGACGGTCGGCCGGGCGTTCTCACGTCAGCCGCTTGCAAGCAGGGGGTCGTGGGTTCGAGTCCCATCGTCTCCACCAACCCTCAGCCCGGGTCCGGCATCGCCCCCGCGTACCATGCCGACATGGAGTCGCCATACTCGGTTCGCTACCGGGAGTACGCCGAGGCGATCTGGGAGATCGAGGAAGAGGGCATCCCGGTGATCCAGGCCCGGGTGGCCGATTGGCTCGGTGTGAGCCGTGCCAGCGTCAACGAGATGGTGCACCGCATGGCCGACGAGGGGCTGCTCGATCTCGACGACCGGATCCGGCTCACCGAGGAGGGCAGGCACCTGGCGGCGGTGATCGTCCGCCGCCATCGGCTGGCCGAGCGCTTCCTCTCCGACGTTCTCAAGCTCCCTTGGGACCGCGTCCATGCCGAGGCCGAGGTGTGGGAGACCACCATCTCCGATCAGGTCGAGGAAGCGATGTGGGCGGTGATGGAGGATCCCAAGACCTGCCCGCACGGCAACCCCATACCTGGCGCCGGGTACAAGCCGCCGAGGATGAAGCCCATCGTCGAGATGGAGGTCGGCGAGTCGATGCGGCTCGAGCGGATCTCCGAGGAGTTGGAGCTCGACGCCGAGCTGATGGGGTTCCTCGACCGAAACGGGTTGCGGCCTGACGCCAAGGTCGAATTCGTGGGCCACGACGGCCAATCCGGCGTCACGGTCTTGGTCAACGGGTCGGACGTGGCGATCGGCTCATTCGCAGCCGAGCGTCTCTTCGTATCCGAGTGACATCCGGGCATCTTCGAGGTCCCGGCTCGGTTCTACGATGAGACTTTCGATAGGCGAGGAGCAGCCATGCGCGATGCGGTGATCGTCGATGCGGTCCGCACCCCGGTCGGCAAGAGAGGCGGGAAGCTCAAGGATTGGCACCCGGTCGACCTGGCGGCACACACCCTCAAGACCGTCGTGGAGAGGAACGACCTCGACCCGGCATTGATCGACGACGTGATCATGGGAACGGTCATGCAGACCGGCGAGCAGTCGGTCAATGTCGGCCGCAACGCCGCCCTTGCCGCCGGCTTCCCCGAAGAAGTGCCGGGGACCACCATCGACCGTCAGTGCGGCTCGTCGCAGCAGTCGGCCCACTTCGCCGCCCAGGGAGTGATGGCGGGCGCCTACGACGTCGTGATCGCCGCCGGCGTCGAGTCGATGACACGGATCCCGATGGGGATCACCACCCAGCAGGGACCTGGTTTCCCCTTCGGACCGAAGATGCTCGAGCGCTACGACCATGGGCTCGTTCCTCAGGGCCTCTCAGCGGAGATGATCGCCGAGAAGTGGGGCACAAGCCGCACCGAGCTCGACCGGGTCAGCTTTGAGTCGCATATGCGGGCGGCCCAAGCCACCGAAGAGGGCCGGTTCGAAACCCAGATCGTCCCCACTCCGGTGACCCTCGAGAATGGGAACGAAGAGGTGATGACCCGCGACGAGGGGATCAGGGCCGACACCACCGAAGAGAAGCTGGCGACGCTCAAGCCGGTTTTCAAGATCGACGGGCTGATCACGGCGGGCAATTCATCACAGATCTCCGATGGTGCCGCCGCCGTCCTCATCATGGGCGAGGACACCGCCGACGAGCTCGGCATGCAGCCGATGGCGCGCTTCGTCGGGTTCTCGCTGGCCGGGGTCGATCCGATCATGATGTTGACCGGGCCCATCCCGGCCACGACCAAGGTGCTCGAGAAGACCGGGTTGACCATCGACGAGATCGACCTGTTCGAGGTGAACGAGGCGTTCGCATCGGTGATCACCGCCTGGCGGCACGAGCACGGTGGCGGTGACCCCGACGCGCTTTGGGAGAGGACCAACGTCAACGGCGGCGCCATCTCGCTCGGTCACCCTCTGGGCGCCTCGGGGGCAAAGCTGCTCACTTCGCTGGTGCACGAGCTGCAACGCAGCGGGAAGCGCTACGGGTTGCAGACGATGTGCGAAGGGGGCGGGATGGCGAATGGGTTGATCATCGAGCGGATCTGAGGCGCTCTCTCCTGTCCGTTGACACGACGAGTGCTGACAATCGTCTGCTCACTCGGACTCTCCGGTAACTCTCATTTCGACGGCGCGCTCGCCCATCTCGGTTCCTCGCGGGATCGGCTCGCTTGAGTCCGGCCAGCAGAAAGCCCCGGCAGTCCGGGGCTTTCTGTCTAGCGGCTACTGATACGAATCACGGATCGATGACGATCGTACAGACCAGCGTCTGTCGGAGCCAGGTCGGTGAGGGCCAGGCTCCCGTCGCCGGTCACTGGATCGGTCTCGGCATCGGCCGACCACGCAGTCGATGGTGGAAGCGGTCCCACCCTCGATCTGGCTGTCCACCGTCACCGTGACGTTGGTCAGCGGCGTGTTGCTGAAGCTCACCGTCTCCCCGCCGTAGGGGTCGTCGTCGCAGGTGGCCGCGTTGTCCACCGTGACCGACTTGGTGGTGTCGCCGTCAGCGACGTAGCCCGCAGGCACCGTCTCCACCACGTCGTAGTCACCGAAGAGCAGCCCGTCGACGCAGGCCTGGCCGTTGACGTCGGTGGTCACCGGCGTACCGGCGATGGTGAAGTCGACACCCGCATGGGGCCGGACACCATTCACGGCGCGGCGTGCTTCTCGGTCTTGGTGAGCAGGATCGCACCACGCTGACGCGGGTCGACGAAGGTCACCGTCGACCGTCTCGTCGGCCACCACCGTCACGTGCTGGAACGCCGGGTTGGGCAGGTCGTGGCCCGTTGGGGCGACCGTCTCCACCACCCAGTACTCGCCCTGGCTGATGGCGGTGAAGTCGCAGACACCGGCACCGTGATGCAGTCGTCAACGAAGGTGTCCTCGGCTCCAGGCGAACCACCGACCGGGGCGTTGTCGGCCAGCAGGTCGAACTCCGCTCCGTCGAGCAGGGCGGGCGGAGTGGCGTCGTCGTGCTTGATGACGTGGATCGAGCCGCAGAGGCTGAAGTTGGTCGCCAGCGGGGCGATGAAGTCCTTCAGCGCCGCCGTGAACGAGTCGGACGACCGGCTCTTCAGGTAGGCGCGAGCCGAAGCCAACACACTCGTCTTCACCGGCCAGGGCATCGAAGTCGATCTGCGCCTCACCGAAGGTGCGGGGCGAGATCGCTCCGAGCCCGTCGACTCGGCAGCGGGATCGCCGTGGTGTTGATCGAGCCGGTGGCCAGGCCGGCCGCGGTCAGGTTCACCCTCGTGCCCCAACACGGGGTCGAGTTGTTCGCCTGACACTGGCTGCCTGGTCCCGAGGTCACCCACCGGGAGAGGAACAGCTGCGGGTTGGTACCGCCCTGCGCCAGGTCGTACTGGATGAGCACGTCGCCCGCGGTGCGAACCGGGGTCACGCCGTTGGCCGAGAGCACCGACGACTGGTTGAACTCGAAGTCCATGTTGGTCGTGCCGTTCGGCTCCTGGACTCGATGCCAGTAGATGTTGAGGAACCGATCACCTGTAGGTGTCGTCTCCAGATACCCACCGAAGGTGAGCAGGTCGCTCTTGTTGGGCGGGATGCTGCCGTCGACCACCGTGGGTACCGCGGTGTCCTCCTTGGTGCCCTGGCCGAACGAGTCGTCACCCGAGCCGGTGGGCAGGTCCGCCTTGCGGCGTTCCTGATCTTGTCCAGTGCCTTGCGGGATGCTGGCCCAGTCCTCTGACGGTGCCGGGTCGTCGAGTTTGAGGTTGGCGTCGGTGTCGATCTCGAAGTCACTGCCGGGCAGCGAGACCTCGGGGTGTGATGCGAGTGCTGTAAAGGTCGGCACGACCACCAGCACCATGGTGATCGCCAGAAGCAAGGGAAGCTTCCTGCGAAGGTTGTTTGGTTTCAAAGAACTCACCCCTTCTACAAACCGATTAGCGCATATGCGCGTGACTCAAAGATGCTCTCTGAAAGAATCACCTCCCCTCAATGAGCCACTCCGAACATGCACAGAACGCATCCCTAGGCGTTGACCTCGGCCCATCACGCCCTGCACTCCCGCCGCAATGCGGGGTCGCCATTTTCCGACGCATGGGACTGCCGAGTGACCCCCCCGGGTACTGCGTCTCCCAAGCGGCAGCATGCGCCGTCCCCGGTCACAATACAATGGTAAAGATTTCGCGATCTCAGCCGCGCCCGCAGCACCGGTGTCGGTTCGCCCCCGCGTCACGGGCCGCTGACGATCGCGATGAAGGCGACGTGTTCTTGGCCAACTCGGGGACGAACATTGCACGATATATCTCGCAAGGCCGGCGCCACCTAGCGGTCCCTTCGTCTTGACACGCCACACGCCATTCGTCCATCACCGCGAGCTCGTTTTGGGTGTGAAAGTCATGGTGATTTCCTCGCCCTTATGGAATCGCCTGACCTGTCGGGCGTACACTCGATCCTCCGAACGAAGTTGGAGCGAACAAACGCTCCAACCCTCCTGCGGGCTCGGCGCGCTCCGAGCCGGGAGGGACCAGATGGCGAGGCAACGATCATCATCCCGGATGAGCTCCACGAGGCATCGAGCGGTGGCGGGACCGACTCGCTCCCGGGAATGCGAGAAGGCGCTGAGGAAGGAAATATGCTGGATCGTCCGAAAGCTGACCCCTGAGAACCATCAACCCGACGACTCCAATCCGCCGTTCGGATAGAACCACTTGGCACGGATCGCTCGATGGTCTTCATCAACGCTCCGCCAGCCGCGGCGGGAAGTCGTGACCTTCATCGATGTCCTGATCGCGTTGGCGATCGGGGCAGCCATCTGGTTCTTGGGCAGGTGGTTCATTCGGATGCTGGCGACACCGCCTCCCGAGGTGGACCCCGACGACGTGGTCCCGGTGAGGCAGGACTACCGCTGCTCGGTCTGCGGGACCGAGGTGACCATGACCGTTTCCAACCAGGGGGAGTTCAGCCCGCCGAAGCACTGCCGCGAGGAGATGGACCCGGTTTGGCGTCCTTGAGCCGCCCTATCAAGGGCGTCGTGCTCGACGTGGGTGAAACCCTGGTCGACGAGACCGAGTATTGGGGCCGGTTCGCCGACCGACTCGGGGTGTCGCGGCTCACCTTTTTCGCCACCCTTGGTTGGCTCATCAAGTCGGGCGCCCCCCACCAAGACGTGTTCGACCTGCTGGCACCGCAAACCGACTGGCGGTCCCTGGTCACGGATGGAGAGGCTCCGTTCGGTGCGTCGGATCTCTACTCCGATGCCCTCCCGACCATCGAGCGGCTCCGCAGGGCAGGGTTGTTGGTGGTAGTGGCGGGGAACCAGCCAGAGTCGGGAGAGCGGGCGCTCGCTGATAGCGGCATCAGGGCCGATCTGGTGATCAGCTCGACTCGCCTCGGTGCTGCCAAGCCCGACCCGCGGTTCTTCTCCGAACTGGCGGTGGCGGCCAACTTGGATCCGTCCTACATGGTGTCGGTGGGTGATCGGGTGGACAACGACGTCCTCCCTGCGGTCGAGGCCGGTATGGCGGCCATCCACGTGAGACGCGGCCCCTGGGGCGTTGCCCACACCGACCACCCGGGCGCCACAATGGCCTCCGCCACCGTCGCCTCGCTCACGGAGGTCGCCGACCTTCTTGCACCCGTGTAATCACACAATTGTAGTTATCCAAGGTTGTGGATAACCCTGTGGACGAGTGGGGTGAGTGGAGTGGGTGGCCGTTGAGGGGAGTTCTCACGCCGCTGGTCGAGCGGAGCCCCCGTAACGCGACTTCCGGGGTCCGTCTGCCGTCTGCCGTCCGCCGTCCGCCGTCCGCCGTCTATCTGTAATTCGTCGTCATCAAGAAGCCGGCGGCTAGGACGACGAGACCGCCGATGAGGACGAGATAGTCGAGTTGGAAGACGTACCGGGCCACGACGGCGAGGACGCCGATGCCCATCAACCCGAACATGGTCACGACGTACCAGGTGGGGGACGGGGGCTTCTTCTTGACCGATGGCGTCGCTCGGAAGGGCTGCTGGGGACGCGCCCCCTTCTTCTTGCGTGTCTTCGACTCGGGCATGGGTGAGAGGGTAGCCGCGGGCGTTAGCGTGCTCTCGTGAGCAGGGTGCTGGTGATCGACAACTACGACTCGTTCACCTTCAATCTCGTCCAGTACCTCGGCGAGCTGGGCGCCGATCCCGTGGTCCATCGCAACGACGAGATCACGCCCGAAGACGCACTGGAGATCGAGCCGGACCGGCTGGTGATCTCGCCCGGGCCCGGGCCGGCCCGAGGACGCCGGGAACTCGATCGAGGTACTGCTCCGGTTGGCCCCCAACGTCCCCACGCTCGGTGTGTGCCTCGGTCACCAGGTGTGGTTGCCGCTTACGGCGGCAAGATCGACCTCGCTCCCGAGCCGCGCCACGGAAAGACATCGAGGGTCCGTCACGACGGCCGAGGGGTGTTCGCCGGGCTGGCGAACCCGTTCACCGCCACCCGGTACCACTCGCTCGCCGCGGTGTCGCTGCCCGAGGAGCTCGAGCCGTGCGCATGGAGCGAAGACGGTGTCATCCAGGGTGTGCGGCACCGCGAGCTGCCGGTCACCGGGGTCCAGTTCCACCCCGAGAGCGTGCTCACCACTGAGGGCAAAGAAGCTGCTGGCGACGTTCCTCGACGCTTGACCCGGGCGGGCTGGCTCATGGCTATGGCGCCACCGTCGTCGAGGGGATGGGTGGGTGGCACCGTCGTCGGAGGCACGGTTGTTGGTGGTGGCCCTTCCCCGAGTATCACGGTCACGACCGATCCCGGTTCGACCGCGTCGCCGGCTGAGGGTGTCTGATCTACCACCCGCCCGTCGAGGGCGGGGTCGTCCACCGGCCGGGTGCCCGCTTCGGCATACCTCAAGTTCCTGTCGGCGAGCAACGCCTGAGCCTCTCCACGGTTGAGCCCGGAGAGGTCAGGCACCTCGACCGGTTCGGGACCGGAGGAGATGAAAACGGTCACGGTGTCGCCTGCCCGGACGGTGGATCCGGCGGGCGGTTCGGTTCGGATCACCTGACCCTCGGTGACGTCGTCGTTGGCTTCGCGACGTATGTCAGGGATGAGCCCGAGTGACCCCAGTTCGGCACGAACCTGGTCCTCGGTGAAGCCGCGGTAGTCGTCGAGCGTCGAGCTCTGTCGTCCGCTCGACACCACGACATCGACCGTGGTCCCCTCGGGGGCATCGGTCCCCGGTGGCGGGTCTTGGGCGATGATCAGACCCTCGGCGAAGCTGTCGCTCGGCTGCTCGGTCACGTTCCCCAACTCGAGCTCTTGGGCCTCGAGGAGCTGTCGGGCATCGTCGAGCGTCAGCCCGACGAGCGGTGGTACCCCGAATACCTCCTGACCCTGGGACACGACGAGGGTGACCTCCGACCCTTCCTCGATCTCGTTGCCCCCTGGCGGTTCGGTGCGTATTGCGATACCCGACTCGAACTCGTCGCTGAACTCACGCTCGATGCTGGCGATCCTGAAACCCTCGCCCTGCAGTTCGGACAGCGCTTCCTGCTCGGGCAACCCTTCCACCAGGGGCACGGCGACGAGCACCGCTTCCGGCTCCGCCTGAAGCTGGCGGAAAAGGAGGAACAGGCCCAACCCGAGAAGGAGCAGCAGTCCGAAGGCGGTGAGTATGAAAGGAAGCTGACCGCCGCGGGGCTCCGAGGCGGCGCGATAAGCCTCGTCGGGAGGGACAGTGGGCGGGGGGACCTCCTGGCGGCCATACATCTGGGTCGCTTGGTCGGTACCCACCGCAGCCGCCGCCAGCGGAGTCTCGCCGCGCATGAAACCGAGCAGGTCCCGCCTCATGTCATCGGCCGACTGGTACCTGTTGTCCGGATCCTTCGCCATGGCGTGCAGGGCGATGGCGTCGAGCGAACTGGGCACGTCGACGTTTTCCGTAGATGGTGCTGCCGGATCGGAGGAGACGTGCTGGTAGGCGACTGCCAGTGGGCTCTCGCCCTGGAAGGGGGGCCTCCCGGCGAGCATCTCGTAGAGCACCACCCCCAATGAGTACACGTCGGAGCGGGCATCGACAGGGACGCCTTGAGCCTGCTCCGGGCTGAAATAGCTGGCGGTCCCGATAACGGCCCCGGTTCGGGTTAGCTCCTGGGAGTCGTCCCATGCCCTCGCGATGCCGAAGTCGGCCACTTTCACCGTGCCGTCGCGAGCCAGGAGGATGTTTCCCGGCTTGACGTCTCGGTGGACCAACCCGGCGCGGTGCGCCACGGCCAGGGCGGATGATGCCTCGGCGGCGATCTCGGCGGACCGTCTGGGGAGGAGTGGTGCGTCGCTGCGCAGCACGTCGCGCAGCGATCGCCCGTCCACCAGTTCCATGACGATGAAGTAGGTGGAGCCGTCCTCCCCCCAGTCGTATATGGAGACGATGTTGGGATGGCTCAGATTCGCCGCCGCCTGGGCCTCGCGGCGGAAGCGGCGGACGAAAGCGTCATCGGCGCTGTATTGGGGGTGGAGAACCTTGATCGCCACGCGCCTACCGAGGAGACGGTCGCGCGCCCCGAAGACGTCAGCCATTCCGCCGCGTGCGATGAGACCTTCGATCTCATACCGACCGGCGAGCACCTGTGATTGGTCCATCAAGGATCCGACCTGGGAAGCCGAGCGATTCTAGGGATGGCCCCCCTATGGGTCGTGGACCCGCTCAAGTTCCACGTTCCAACCAGGCGGCGAGGACGCGCTGAGCTATCGGGGCTGCGACCGTTCCCCCGCTACCGCTCTGTCCGGCGTCGCCGCCGTCCTCCACCACAACCGCTATGGCGATCGTCGGGTTCTCGACAGGTGCGAACCCGATGAACCACACGTCGGGCGCACCCCCGTCCGGGGCCTCATCGGTGCCGGTCTTTCCCGCCACCCGGAACCCGGGGACGGTGGCGGCGGTACCGGTCCCGGAGGCGACCACCTGCTCCATCAGATCGGAGAGGATGGCGGCACTCGCCGGGGAGAGCGCCCTCATCCACACCGCGGGCTCGACCTGCTCGCGGACCGCGCCATCGGCATCCACCACCCGGGTGACCAGATGCGGCTCCATGATCTGACCCTGGTTGGCGATGGCGGATGCCACGACGGCCATCTGCAGGGCAACCGCCTGCACATCGCGTTGGCCGATAGCGCTCTGGGCCAGTGCTGCCAGGTCCTCCCCCGGGTTGGGGAAACTCGATGCGAGCGGCTCCCAGTCGAATGGGATGTCCTGGTTGAAGCCGAAAGCATCTGCCTGGGCGGTCACCGTGTCGCTGCCCATGTCCATCGCCATCTGTGCGAACGTGGTGTTGCACGACTTGCGGAACCCCTCCCGCATGGTGACCGAGACGCCGTCATTGCACACCCCGCCGTCGGCATTGGAGATGGTTGCCGTGCTACCCGGCAGGTCCAACTCGACCGGGTCGGGAAAGCTGTCCTCCGGCCCGGCGAACCCGCTGTCGAGCGATGCGGCGGTGACCACCGGCTTGAAGCTCGATCCGGGTGCATACGACTCACCGGTGGCTCGATCGAGCAGCGGGTTCGAGGGATCTGCCAGCAACTCCTCCCTGGCGGCGACCGCTCCCGCGCCGACGAAGAGGTTGGGGTCGAAGGACGGAGTCGAGACCAGGGTGAGTACCTCGCCGGTTTGCGGCTGTATCGCCAGAACGGCACCGCGCTGGTCGCCAAGGCCATCGAAGGCGACCCGCTGCAGTTCGGGGTCGATGGCTATCTGGACGTTGCTCGGCCGCAGATCTCTGCCCAGAAGCGCATCGATCAGATCGGAGAGGGTTATGTCGCGTCGGGATCGAAGGTCGTCCGCCCGAACCTGCTCGATGCCGTCGGCACCGAAGGCGAGCGAGGTGTAACCGACGGCATGGGCGAACGGCTCTCCCTCGGGGTACGTCCGTCGGAATCGCTGCGGGTCGTCGGGGTCGGCCACGGATTCGGCGAGGACGGTGCCGTCGGCGGCGACGATCAGCCCACGCTCCTTGCCGGCCTCGCTGAGCGCAGTCCTGGCGTTGCGGGGGTCGTCCCGATACGTCTCGGCGGCGATGGCCTGCACCCACGTCACCGTGAGCAGCAGCGCGCTGAACCCGGCGAGCATCACCAGTGCCACGCGTCGGGTAGGTCCGTTCATCCCAGCCGTTCCTCGTGCGACACCCGCGCCAAAAGCGTGACCAGCAAGAGGCTGGAGACCAGGGAAGAGCCGCCGTACGAGACGAAGGGGAGCGCCAATCCGGTCAGCGGAAGCAGCCGGACAACGCCCCCGATGATGAGAAAGGTCTGCAGGCCCAGCGTTACCGCCAGTCCGGCAGCGAGCAGTTTGCGAAATGGGTCGCGACTCCGCAACGAGATCCCGAACCCGATCCCGACGAGGAGGGCGAATGCGGAGAGCGTGGCGGCGGTTCCCGCCAACCCCAACTCCTCTCCGATGGCGGCGAAGACGAAATCGGTGGATGCATTGGGTATCAGGTCGGGGCGACCCAACCCAAGTCCCGCCCCCGACAGGCTCCCCGAGGCCATGGCGAAGAGGCTCTGGGCGATCTGGTAGCCGCTGTCGGCATAGTCGGCGAACGGGTCGAGCCAGGCGGTGACCCGCCTCTGGACGTGGTCGAAGGCGGCCCAGGCGGCCACGGCGCCGCCAAGCGCCAGACCGACACCGCCGAGGACGTACATAGCTCGACCTGTCGCCACATAGAGCATGGCGACGAAGACCCCGAAGAGCAACAGCGATGCTCCCAGGTCCCTCTGGTAGACGAGGACGACGAAGCTCGCCGCCCAAGCCGCCAGCACCGGGACGAGTTGACGGGGCTCGGGTAGGGCGAGCGGTCCCAGACGGCGACTCCCCTCGGAAAGAGCAGGTCCTCGCTCGGCGAGAAAGCTGGCGAGGAAGACGACGAGGAGGAGCTTGGCGATTTCGCCAGGTTGGAACTGGAGGGTCAGTGGGCCGAGCACCAGCCGGACCCAGAGCCGTGACCCGTTCTGCTCGAAGCCTTGGAGGGGCAGCGGGCCGTTGCTGGGGAGCAGAGGAAGCAGCAGGAGGATCAGCGCCGCCATGAGAAATATGTACCGGTAGCGGCGGAGCAGAGCGAGACCGCTCCTTCTCACCCACAGGAGCAGGCCGATGGAGAGCCCGGAGGCGATCAACAACCACCATCGCTGCAGCCCCGCCCGAGCCGGGTCGAGCCGGTAGACCACGGTGAGCCCAATGGCGCTGAGCAGGGCGGCCAACGGGAGCAACAACGTGTTGGCGTTCGGCGCCGTCTGCCGTATTGCCAGGTGGAGCCCGCCAAAGGCGATGAGGAACATGAGAAAGGTGAGCCCCGCCCTGGCGTCGAACCCGGTCCCAGCCGCCAACCCGACCAGCACCACGCCGAGCGTCGCAAGCCCCGCGGCGGCAACGATCAACCCAGCTTCAGCAGTGCGGGGCATGAGACTCGTTCGCTTCGCTCACTCGAGACGAAAGACGGCAGACGGAAGACGGCAGCCAATCCAAATCCGTCCTCCAGCACGGGGTAGAGGATCCGCTGCGACCTTCCAATCCGTCCCCCCGCAGGGGGGAAGGGACCCGCTGAGGAGCAGCGGGTAGGGGAGCCGCCGAACCCCCAACGAAGATCGCTGTGGGCTTCACTCGATGGCGTCGGCGATGGCGACGGTGATGTTGTCGTGACCGCCGGCGGTGTTGGCGGCCTCGATGAGCGCCCACACGACCTCCTCCGGCGCACCGGAGCCGAGAAGCGGGAGGATGTGGTCATCGTCGATCATCGCGGTGAGCCCATCGGAGCACAGAAGAAGACGATCTCCCGGTTCCAGCGGTTCCTCGAACTCGTCCACCTCGAGGTGAAACTCCAACCCCAGAGCGCGGGTGACCAGGCTCCGCTGGGGGTGGTTCTCCGCTTCCTTCTCGGTCAACCTGCCGCTGGCCACATACTCGGCGACGACGGAATGATCCTGGGTCAACCGGCGAAGCTCGCCCTGACGAAGCAGGTAACCCCGGCTGTCACCGACATGGGCGAAACGCGCCGCGCCGCTGTTCTCGAGACGGGCAAGGGTCATCGTCGTGGCCATCCCGGCAAGACGGGGGCGGTTGGCCACCTCCGCCAGGATCGCCCGGTTGGCAGAGAGCACGGCTTCCGCCGGCGCGAGATCGGGGTCGGAGGCGACCTCGATCGCCAGCCTGCTCGCCACCTCGCCACCAACGTGCCCCCCGAGACCGTCGGCGACCACGAGCAGAACCTCGTCACCGGTGCCGGCGCCTGTGGGATGGACCGCGTCCTCGTTGATAGGGCGTGCCCTGCCCGGGTGGGTCGCCGTCGACCACAGGTACCTCACTTCACCTCCAAGACGGTTTTCCCGATCTGAACCGCATCGCCCCGGTTGAGGTCGAGGGGCGACGACACCCGGCGGCCATTGACGTAGGTGCCGTTCGTGCTCCCCAGGTCGTGGAGCACCAATCGCCCGTCCTTGGCGACGAAGCGGACGTGGAACTCGGAAGCGTAGGGGTCCTCGATCTTGATGTCGGCCTCGTTGCTCCGGCCGAGCACCATCACGTCACGAACCGTCACATCCAAACCAGGCTGGGCATCCGACCTGACCACCACCAGGCGGGCCCCGGCCCGCTTTGCCCTCCTCGGCTCGGTGACCCCGAGATAACGAACGAGGGCGCGGGCGATCTGCCACACGAAGAGGTAGATGAGCGCGAGGAATATCAGCTTGAGGAGGGTGAGGACCAGAGCAGGCATCGCAGAACCGTCACGCCGTCCGGAAGGTGTACGGGATCGGCCCGAACGAGATCACCGATGTCGTAGGGAGGCTGGTGGGGCCTTCCACCAGCAATCCGTCGAGAGTGGTCCCATTGGCCGACCCGAGATCGTCGATCCAGGCGCTCCCGGCCTCACGCCAGATCAGGGCATGGATGCGACTCACCCCGGGGTGGATGAGCACGGCATCGCACGAAGAGGAGCGCCCCACAACATCCCGGTTGTGAAGGAGCCCCGCCCGCTCGCGCCCCATCAAGTAGGCCCACGCCGGACGGTCGCCGGGCCGTGTCACCCCTCGACAGCCGACGGTTCCCGGTGTGACCGACTCATCGAGCACGACGCGCACCGTGCACGGTCCCTCGAGTCGCCATCCCCGCTCCCCCGCGGTCTGCTCCAGTCCCGCGGCCAACTCGGTGACCAGCGGGTCGGGTACCTCGACATCCTGGAGGTCGGCGGGATGTATGGAGATCGTCCATTCGTTCGAGACCCCGGGCCCCGAAGGTGTCTGGTGCACGGTCAGATCGGCCTCACGGATGAGCCGACCCCCGAGTTCCACCGGATGGAGGTTCCCACGGAAGACCCGTCCGGCGAGCCCGTCCATGAGTCGCTCCAAGCGGCGCTCCAGGTCTCGCACCAGTCGCACCGGCGGGAGTGTAAGTGGGGCACCCTCATAGGCCAGTCGGCTGGGGCGACGGCAGACCGGGCTGGTACCATCTCCGTGCCAGATCCCCGGGCGAGTGGCGGAATTGGCAGACGCGGAGGATTCAGGTTCCTGTGGGCTTACGCTCGTGGGGGTTCAAGTCCCCCCTCGCCCACCCTCCCCCGACCGGAGACGAACCTTGTTCCCCCAGGATCCCCGCCGACGCAGGAAGCGCCGCCGGTACCTGGTTCCCCTCATCGTCACAGCACTGCTTCTGATCGCCTGGGGAGCGACCTCTCTTCGCAGTGACGACAGGACCAGGGTCGGCTTCTTCGACGCGCTCGTCCAGCACGCAGAGACTCAGTCGGCGACCGCCGTCGGCTTCCAACAACTCCTCGCCACGTTGAGCAGCGTCGATCGAGACCTGGTATCCGACCGGATGGCCGAACTGCGCGAGGAACTGACCGCATCCACCGAGCAACTCGACCAGGAAGAGGTCCCAGAAGGTGCCGAGGCCGCCAGCGCCCTGTTCGACCTTGCCCTCGAGGAGTGGGACGCTGGGCTGGCCGCCTTCGACACTTCGCTGCTCGCCGTGGCCGACGACCCGGAGTCGGAGGAGGCGGTCGAGGGACTGGCCGGCTCCATCCAGCGGATCGCAGTGGGGGATCTGCTCTACCGCCGTTTCCTCGAGGAATCCGAGGCCCTGCGCTCCAACCTCGATGTGGCCGTCGCCTCCACATATCCCGAAGTCAGCTTCATTCCCGAACGATTCGCAGGAACGAGCGCCGCAGCCAGCATCGCCGGGACGGTTCGAGCCAATCCCTCGCTCGACCTCAACCCCGACATCGAGATCAACCAGGTCAGCTTCGAGCCGGAAGCGGTGCTCAACACCGAGGATCAACTGGTCGTGCCGGCAACCAACGAAGTGAATGTCAGCGTGGTCGTCGCCAACGTGGGAAACGTGCCCCGACGCGGTGGCCAGTTGCGGGTCCGACTGGAGAACGCTGACGGCGACGTGGCCGAGACCATGTCGGCTTCCTATCCGGAGTTGGACGCCCGTGCAAGCACGAGCGTCACCTTCGACCCGGTGCCCGTCGAACCGGGGTTCGACTATGTGTTGGTGATAACGCTCGTAGCCGGTGATGGCGAACAGAACCTCGAGAACAACGTGGAAGAGGTTCCGTTCTCGGTCAACGCTGCGGGCTGAGACCGCTCCGCCGGTACGATCGCAACCCATGCTCGATCCGGCTTTGCTGCGTGAAGACCCAGAGCGGGTCCGTCGCTCCCTGGAGCGCCGCGGAATGCAGGTTGACATCGACGGCCTGGCCGAACTCGACAGCCTCCGTCGCCAGGCGCGTCATGCGGCCGAGGAGGTGCGTGCCGAGCAACGGGCCCTGGGCAAGACGATCGCCCAACTCGACGGCACCGAGAAGGAGGCGGCGATCTCCACTGCCGCCAGGCTGGCTGACTCCTATCAGACGCTCTCCGCCCGCGCCGAGGAACTCGACGCCGGCTTCCTCGATGGTTGGGCAGATCTTCCCAACCTGGTGGACGACACCGCTGCCGATGGGCTGACCGAGGACGACTCTGTCGAGATCCGTCGCGTGGGAGATCCGCCGCGCTTCGATGGTGACCCCGCCGACCACCAGGCACTGGGGGAGGCCCTCGGCGTCATCGACATGGAACGCGCTTCCAAGGTCTCGGGTGCCCGATTTGCCTACCTGGCGGGCGACGCCGTGCTGCTCGAGATGGCGCTCCTGCGCTGGGCGATCGACCGCGTCGCCCCTCACGGGTTCACACCTGTCATGCCGCCGGTGCTGGTCAGGGAGAATGCTCTGTACGGGACCGGGTTCTTCCCCGAGGCGCGAGACCAGGTGTATGCGTTCGAAGCCGACGGCCTTTTCCTAGTGGGGACGTCGGAGGTGTCGCTCGCAGCGCGCCACACCGACGAGATCCTCGATCTCTCCAACGGCCCGATCCGATATGCCGGGATCTCCACCTGCTTCCGACGCGAGGCCGGCACATACGGGAAGGACACCCGCGGGGTCTTCCGGGTTCACCAGTTCGACAAGGTGGAGATGTTCAGCTTCACCCGCCCCGAGGAATCGGTGGCCGAGCACGAGTTGCTGCTCACCGTCGAGGAGGAGATATTCACCGCCCTCGGGATCCCGTATCGCGTTGTCAACACCGCCGCCGGCGACCTGGGCCCGTCAGCCGCCAAGAAGTACGACATCGAAGCCTGGTTCCCCTCGCAGCAGCGTTACCGCGAGCTGACCTCGTGCTCGAACACCACCGACTACCAGGCACGACGGCTACGAATACGCCATCGCGGCGAAGCGGGGACCGAATTGGTGCACACCCTCAACGGGACGGCGATGGCGGTCCCGAGGACGGTGGCGGCGATCATGGAGAACTTCCAGCAACCCGACGGCTCCGTCTTGATTCCCGACCCCCTCCACCCCCACACCGGCTTCGACCGAATGGTTCGTCGAGGCTGAGGGGTATCGGCGTTCTGTGGGCCCGAACCGCGCCTCTGCAACACCTCGAACCCAGGGTTGCTCCGGACCGCTCGACCCGGCGTTCTGTGGGCCCGAACCGCGCCTCTGCAACACCTCGAACCCAGGGTTGCTCCGCACCGTTCGACCCGGCGTTCTGTGGGCCGAACCGCGCCTCTGCAACACCTCGAACCCAGGGTTCGCTCCGGACCGCCGTCCGCCGTCCGAAAGACAAGGACCGTGCACCCCTCCATCGAGTACCTGTCCGGTGGTGCTACTCGTCGATCGGCTCCGGCCAGGCGCTCCCACGGCACCCGGGGCGGACCACTTAGGGCTGCTTCCTTCCGGACCTGACCCGGTTCGCGGCGCCCCGCCGCGGAGGACCCAACCTTCAACACCGATCTTCGAGCGCGTGCCGCCGGGTGGTGGCCCTCAGGAGGGGGACTCAGCCCCGCATCGAGAGGGTTTCGGGTACAGGGCACCCCTAACGCCCCGCCTAGCACGGCCCTTGGGCGCGATGGTAGCGGTGGCGGAGGGAGCGGGATTTGAACCCGCGAGGCGGGATTACCGCCTACACGCTTTCCAGGCGTGCGCACTAGGCCGGACTATGCGATCCCTCCAGACCCTTAGTGTATCGGTGGTGGCTGACCCGCCCTTCGAGAAGGCGATGCGGCTCGCCCTCGAGCAGGCGGCGCTGGCTGCCGGTGAGGGAGAGGTCCCTGTGGGTGCGGTCCTCCTCGATTCCGACGGCAATCCGGTGGACGCCGATCACAACCGGCCCCGCCAGTTGAACGATCCAACCGCCCACGCCGAGATGCTCCTGCTGTCGAGGGTGTCCCGACACCGTTCCCACGGCCGTCTCGAGGGTCACACGCTGGTGGCGACCCTGGAGCCGTGCGCCATGTGCGCCGGGGCCGCGGTGCTCGCCCGGCTGGATCGGATCGTTTACGGAACGCCCGACCTGAAGGCCGGCGCATGTTGGAGCCTTTACAACATCCCCCAGGACCGCCGGCTCAACCATCACATCGACCTGGTGGCGGGGGTGCTCGAAGTTGAGTGCGCCGAGCTCCTTTCCGGGTTCTTCGCCGAACGGCGCGCCGATCAGGGCACAGCCAGCTGATCAGCCAGCCTCGATCACCGGGACCGACCCGAGTTGATCGACAGAAAGGTCGTCGGCACTACCCGTGCTGACCGGCGGAACTGTGAGACCGTCCTCCTGAGCGCCTTCTTCCGGTGTCGCCACGTCGAGGATCCGAGTGTCGTTGACGCCGCCGGCGCCACCGCCGATGCGGAACTGCGACGCTTCGGCGGATACATCTCGCACTCGGCGCACCCCGGGGGAGGGGAATCCCTCCTGGCTGAGCAGCGCCACGGCATAGCCCCACGAGGCGGGGTCACCCTCGGGGAGGAGTTGGCGGGGGAGGCGGGCGACGACCCTGCCATCCTCCGAGAAGACGGTCACTTCGAAGGAGGGGCGGGTCTCTTCGGTAGTGCCGTCGGTCCCGGCCAGGTACAGAGCCGGTTCCCATCCCTCGACGGTGAGGGCTTGCTCCCATCCGTAGCCCTCGGGGAGTGCGGCGTTGCGGCCGGGGAGGAGGGTGCGACTCCCCGTCCCTTCCCCTGGGTCGGTATCCAAGTACAGGTCGAAGGTCTGCACCGATAGACCGCTCGGAGACCCCCATGGGTTCTGGATGGGCGCGGCGACATCGAATGTGACGACCACCTCGTCCCCTTCGACCCCAAGCTCGAACCCGGTCAGGTCGTAGCTTCCCGGCGTGAAGACAGGATCGGTCGGGTAGACGTAGGACCCGGGCCCGTGGTCGTCCCCGGTCGGGTCCTCCATGGTGAGGGCGACGGCAACGTCGGAGATGTCGGGGACGGTCAGACCCATCGGCCCGGCCCGAGGGAGGGGTCGCGGGCCGGCGGTCGGATCGACCAGTTTGGCCAAGACCACATCACCCGACTCAACCGCGTCGTCGAGAGGAATACCGATCTCGATCACGTCGCCGATGGCGGACGGAACCTCCTTGCACACCTCGGGGTGACGGACCCCTCCCGGCGGACAGAGTGACGCAGCCTCTCCGTCCCAGAGGATCACCGACGTGGCACCGAAGCCGAGCGGCACGCCGTCGAAGGTCGTGGCCACCTTGTCGCCACTGGGGGCGCCGAGGTAGATCTCGAAGCCACCGGTCGATGGCAGGTCGAGCATCATCGAGAGCGTTTCCTGATCGAACCCCCAGCGGAGCACTGCCTGATCGACCAGATAGGCGCCCGCCTGGTCCCACTCGGCCTCCTGCTCGCCATCGATCGTCGCCGTGAAGAGCCCGGCGGGCTGCCCCTCGGCGGCGATCGGGTCCTCGGAAATGATGGGGATGGCGACGAAGTCGGGGATTTCCTGCCCCATGGACAGGTAGACCTCTCCAAGCAGGGCGCGGAATGCGGTGTCGAAGTATTTGTCGTCGCCGGACTCCTGGTCGGACCCGTACCACCAGAACCAGTCCGATCCCTCGGCGAACAGCATCGCCTCGTAGGCAGCGTCCAGGTCTTCCGGTGATGCTGTGCCGTCGCTCTCGGCCGAATCGAGATCGTCTCTCACCTGGGCGAGGTACTCCCAGGCGGTGGCTTCTTCCTCCTCGCCGATCCACGTAGCGAAGTTGGGCTGGAACCAGGAGGCGGGGAACACCTCGTCGAGCGGGTCGGGGTCGCCAAAGCGCTCCAGGTACCCGGATGGGGTGATCGTCTCCACCCAATCGCTCTCAGAGATTCGCGTGTAGAGCGCCCGGAGGAAGTCCTTACCGTCGTTCTCGTAGCTCTCCCAAGCGTTCTCACCGTCGAGCACCACCGAGACCACGGCTGGCAGGTCCGGGTTGTCGTAACCGACCTCGTCGAGTTGGTCGGCTATGTCCTCGAGCCGTGCCATGAAATCGTCGGCTGCCGCCTCGGCTCCGGTCCCCGAATACTCGAAGCCGATCAGGTCGGAGAGCAGGTTGTCCCGGAAGAACATGGGGACGGGTGGGTTTCGGCTGAGCGTCGCCTCCCAAGGGCGGTAGAGAATGTCGGCCTCGGCCACGACGTCATCGGCGTCGCGGGTGAACGAGCCGATGTCCAGCGACTGGGCCAGCACGTCTTCCCCGGTCGCTACCCACTGCACGTCGTTCTTGGAGAAGAGCGACATCACCAACTGGGCCACCGCCCCCTCACCCGGCCACATCCCCTGGGGTCGTCGTCCAAGCAGACGCTCCGCCGTATCGAGCCCTCGGATGACCTGCTCGTCTGCGTCCACCACCTCGCTGAACCCGGTCTCGGGGAGCAGAGCAGCAGGGTCGCCCACCGCCGCCAACGACTGATCGGCTATCAGGGGGAGTATGGGATGAGCGAGGGGTGTGGTGGTCACCTCGATCAGACCGTCGTTCCACATTTCGGCGTGAAGCGGTATCACCTCCTCGACGATGCGCAGATGTTCGGCGAGAACGGTCTCCTTGTCCTCCTCGTCAAAACCGCTCCCCTTATCCACCAACGCCGACAGAGGTTCCTGCTCGAGGAAGGAGGGATCGGTCCAAGCCAGGTTGAACAGCACCTGGAGATCGGTGATGTCGTCGTCGGCCCAGGACTCTGGGGGCAGGGTGCGCATCGTCGCCAACTCGGCGAAGCGGGGGAAGCGGTCGATGATGCGCGGGTTGACGTCGAAGAACCGCTCGACGACGAACCGACGCTGGCCGCGGGTGAGGTCTTCGGCAGGAATCACCGTGTGCTGCCAGTAGCTGTCGACGGCGCCCTCGGTGATGTCCTCCAGTTGGAGGAGGAGGGTTGGGGTCAGGTTGAAGGTCACGTTAAGTTCGGGGAACTCCCCGACCAGTGTCGCCATGTCCAAGTAGTCCTTGGCGGCGTGGAGACGGACCCAGGGTCGGGAGACCACCCCGTCGAAGTCCTTCGGGTAGAGCGGCTGGTGCTGGTGCCACATCAGGTTGAGGTAGATCCGAGGCTCGGCAGTAGCGGTCGAAGGCGGCACTGCGCTGGAGGTGGGTGCACCGGTTCCGTCGTCGGGGGTCTGCCCGGTACAGGCGGCGACGAGCACCAGGGCCAAGCCGGCTGCAGCCGTCGCTCGCATCGGGTGAGTGTATGGCTCTGCGCCAGTTGGCCCGGATCAGCCCCGCTTCGCCAATGCCCGGGCGGCCAGCGACCATCCCAACACGGTCCACGCCGTCACCACCAGCAGCGATGGTCCGACATCGGTGACCAACCCATCGGTCAGCCCGGCGCGCAACAGGTTGGCGATGTGCCAGAAGGGGAGCACTCGCTGAATCGAGGCAAGCCAGTCGGGGAACCGCTCGATGGGGACGATGATCGGGGTGAAGAGCAGGACGAAGAAGATGATCACGTTGGTGATCAGGTTGGTCACCCGCGGCTCTGGTATCGCAACCGCCATCCCGAAACCGACCGAGCTGCCCATCAGCGCGGTAAGCAGCGCCACCGGTAAGACCCACCAGTGCGGCGCCAGCGCCACGTCGTAGCGAGCGGCGGCGACCCAGATCGTGGCAGCCACCCCGGGGAGCACCAGAAGGGTGAAGAGGGTGAACGTCGATGCCACCGTCACGGTTCGAGGAATCGGCAGCGACCAGGTGAATTCGTGGGTGCCCCTGACTCTGTCCTGCATCACGACGATCGGAACCAGCACGAATCCGACGGGGATGAGGGCCAGCGCGGCCACCCCGGTCACCAGGTAGAGGCGGGTCAGATCGTCGAGCTGCGGCCCCAAGTAGAACCCGTACATCAGAGCCGACCCCACGCCGAGGACGAGTTGGCTGAAGAACAGGGCAATCAGCATCTGACCCTGACGGGCCAGATCGAACCGGAGCATGACGAGATAGGAAGCCAGCCAGTGACCTAGGCCACGGCGGACCCCGATCCCGTCGATCGTGGTTGCTGTCACTTGCGTCTCCCCAGTACCCAGCCGGTCAACGCCAGAGCCGCCAGCGTCCAGACGGTGATCACCACATATGCCATGGCCACGTTCTCCCCGGTGCTCATTCCGAGCGAGTCGCGGATCACCACCCCCATCGGGTAGAACGGCAACACCCGGTGAACATCTGCCAACCAGGTGGGGAGGTTCTCCGGGGGGAAGTTGATCGGTGTGAAGCCCAAGATCCCGAAGACGAGCACCTGGGTGAGAAGCACCGTGATGCCGGGCGAGGGGATGGCGTGGGCAAAGGCGTACCCGATGAGCGTTGCCGACACCAGCGTCAGTCCCATTGCAGGGAGGACCGTCCACGACACGTCGTACTGGATCCCATAGCGCCATGCCGCCACGAGCAGGGCGGCAATGGCACCGGGCAGGGCCAAGAGGGCGTTGATCACCACCCACGCCGCGGTGGTGGAGGAGCGAGGGATGGGCAGCGACCAGGTGAAGTCGTATGTGCCGTCCTCCTTCTCCGATGCGACCAATTGCGGTCCGAGGACAATCCCGACGGTGAGCAAAGTGACCGTTGCCGCACCTGTGGCCAGATAGAGGGCGATTTCGGACGTCATCGTGGGGAAGAAGAGACCCATGCCCACGGCGAAGCCGACACCGAACAGGATCTGCACGACGACGACGATCGGTAGGACGTTGCGAAGGGTGGTGAGTTGCCACCGCAACATCACCCCGAGTGAGTCGAGCCAGCGCCCCCAGCCGCGGCGCACCAAGGCGGTGGTCTGGGCGACGGCGGTCATCGGACGCTCACAACGAAGCTCTCATAGGCGAGGCCGCGCGCTATCACGCCGCCGCCTCCTCGATGTGTGTCGAGGTGTGGCCGGTCAGCCTGATGTAGATGTCCTCGAGAGTGGTCGCGCCCAAGGCGTACTCCTCGGCGACACCACGGGCCATCAACTGCTGTGCCCAGGCGATCCCATCCGATGCGGCCGCCTCGTCGATCACGGTGACCAGGTTGTTGCCAACGCGGGCATGGTGATGAACGAGCGAGGGGAAGTCCGGATCTTCCTCGCCGGGGACCATCATGACCTGGAGTCGGAGGCGACCGCGGTCTCCCGCCTTCAACGAAGACGGCGTGCCCTCGGCGACCAGCCGTCCCTCATTGATTACCGCCAGGCGGTCCACCGACTTTTCCGCCTCCATGACGTTGTGGGTCACCAGGAAAACGGCAGCTCCCTCGTCGCCGAGCCGGCGGACCTGCTCCCACAGCAGCCGGCGCCGCAGCGGGTCCACGTCGTTGGTGGGCTCGTCGAGGATCACCACCCGACCGGGCCACACCGTCACCATCACGAATCCGACCAGGCGGCGCACGCCGCCGGAGAGCTTGGCCCCGACCGTGTCACGCCACTCACCCAGCTGAAGCCCCTCGATCAACTGCTCGCCGCGCTGTCTGACGGCCTCGTCGGGACCGCCGCGGATCAACCCTCCGAGGTGGACCGCCTCTCTCAGTTTGAAGGACTCGATGGGTACCGGGGCCTGGGGCAGGTAGCTGCACAGTTGCCGAGCGGCATCGGGATCGGCGACCAGGTCAACCGGCCCGAGCGTGATCGAACCCGACGTCGGCTTGAGCAGCCCGATGACCTGCTTGACCAGTGTGGACTTCCCGGCGCCGTTGGGACCGAGCAGGCCATAGACCTCGCCTGGCTCCACCGTGATCGTGATCGCGTCGTTGGCCCGGGTCTTACCTTTGTCGTAGCTCTTGGTGACTTCTTCGGCGTGAAAGGTCCAGCGCTCGCTCACGGAGTCCTCCTCTTGGTCGGGTAGAAGACGAATGCGAATGCGGAGACCGGGTCCTCGTCGGCCTGGGTGTCCTCTTCGGTCATCCGTCGCACCAGGTCCTCCACCTCGCGGGCGAACTTCTCCGCCTTGGCCTCGGGGAGCCGGACCAGACACCGCCCCACCGCCAGCAACTGGTGCTCTCCGATCTCGTCGAGACGGACGACGCCGGAGCGGACCGCCCTGGTGAAGTCTGCCCTGGTCGTGTCGAGGACGGTGGTGAGGAGCGCCTCCGCCATCTCGTCGCCTGTTGCCTCCTCGAGGATCCCGGGGCCTGGTCGAAACTCCTTCGCCGCCGCCACGTAGACCCGCTCGTTGAGTGCCCGGGCCTTGCGCTCCCCGACCACCCGGATCAACCCGTTCTGCTCCAGCATCTTGATGTGGTGGTACAGACGGGTCCGGGGAACCGCCATCTCCTCGGCGATCTCCTTGACGCTCAGCGGTTTCACCAGCAGTTCGATGATCTGCAACCGGGTCGGGTCAGCCAGGGCCCTCAGAGATTCGAGATCCTCGATCCAGAACGTGTCCGGCAAATCGTCTGTCTTGCGCTTCCTCAGTTTGGCGAGCATTCATACCATCCCAACGTTCAAGCTATCTGAACGTTGGGCAGTATTGAACGCAGTGAGCACAAAGTCAAGATAAATTGGAACAAAGCTTCACGTCCGCCGTCCGCCGTCTGGCTGTTACCCCTTGACGGCTCCCGCGGTCAAGCCCCCAACGATCTGACGTTGCAGCACCAGGAAGAGCAGCACGATCGGCGTCGCACCGACAACCGCTGCTGCGGTGATCAGGCCCCACTTGGCGGTGTACTGGCTGGTCGCGAAAAGGCTCATCCCCACGGCGTAGGTGTACTGGCTCGTGTCGGTGAGGAGGAAGGTGGCGAGCAGGACCTCGCCGTAGAACCCTATGAAGCTGATCATGAAGATCACCACTAGAACCGGCCGGGTGAGGGGAAGGATGATTCCCCAGAACACCTGCCAGGACGTCGCCCCATCGACTTTCGCCGACTCGTCGAGAGAATTGGGGATGGAGTCCATGAAACCCTTGAGCAGGAAAGCGTTGAACCCGATGGCCCCGCCGAGGTAGACGAGGATCAGCCCGATATGGGTGCCGAGGCCGGCGGCAGGAATCACCACCCCGATCTGAAGAAGCAGCGCGAATAGGGCAATGAAGCCCAAGAAAGCCGGGAACACCTGGATGAGCAGCAGTGCCGTCAGACCGGCCCGCCGTCCTCGGAAGCGAAGCCGGCTGAAGGCATACGCAGCCAACGAGGCGATGAAGAGCGTGCTTACGGCTGCCACCAACGACACCTTGAGTGTGTTCAAGAGCCAGGTGCCGAACGGCGTCAATGGGTTCTCGAACAGACCCTGGAAGTTCTCCAGCGTTGCACCCTCGGGGATCAGGGTCGCCGTTGCCAGCGAGTCCACCGGGTTTATCGATGAGGTGACGATCCAGGCAATCGGAAAGAGTGCAAAGAGCACGCCGAGCACGAGCAGGAGGTGGCGCCACCCCAGTTCTCTGATCCAGCGGCGCGGTGACAACCGAGGTGCGACGAACTCGTCTTCGGGCAGTGGAGTCAGGTCGACATTGGAGGATGCGACATCAGGGGCTGCCATAGATCTCCTCCAATCTGCGAGTGAAACGGAAGCTGTAGGCGGCGATGAGCATCACGATCAGGAAGATGATCACGGTTAGCGCCGACGCCAGACCGAACTGCTGGCCAGCGCCTTGCGAATAGGCCAGTCCAAATGTGAACGAGATGAGGATGTCGGTGTGTCCCACCGGGACCGCGGCGTTGGCGATCGGCGGTCCGCCATCGGTGAGCAGGTAGATCAGGTTGAAGTTGTTGAAGGCGACGGCGAATGAGCCGATCAGCAGCGGTGCTATCCCCACCATCAACAACGGGAAGGTGATCTTGCGAAAAACGCTGGTGGAGCGCGCCCCATCGACCCTGGCCGCCTCGAGCAACTCCGCAGGGATCGCAGTCAGCGCCCCGGTAACGATCAGGAACATGTAGGGGAAGGTCAGCCAACTGTTGACGATCAGGAGGGCGACTTTCGCCCAGAAGGGATCAGCGAGCCACGCCGGTGAGCTGCCGCCGAAGATCCCCAGGATGGGGTCGATGATGTCCCCTACCTTGCCGTACTGCGGGTTGAACAGACCCCGCCAGACGATGATGCTGATGAACCCGGGGATGGCGTAGGGCAGGATCAAGAGTGAGCGATACAGCTTCTTCCCACGCATTCGCTCATCGTTGAGGGCGACCGCCAACGACATCCCGAGCGCGAGCGAGAGCACGACGGAGAGAGCGGCGAAAACGACCGTCCAGATGAAGACCTGGACGAGCGGACCGCGCAGCCGAGCATCGGTGAGAACCGCGGCGAAGTTGGCGAACCCGATGAAGTCGTGCCAGCCCGGCTCTATGACCTGGTCACCACAGACGAAGTTTCCCTCGACAGCCGGACATTCGGTCCCGGTGGTGGTGTCGATCAAGACCCCCTTTTCTGTGTCGTAGACGTACTGCTGGGTAGACGTCACCAACTCGGCACTCGACACCGTGACCGGCTGGATCACCCCCTGACCGGGGACGTCGAGCACCAAGCCCTGGAGTTCCTCCGCCCTGTTGAACAACTGGATCGACGGGATGAGGGTCAGATCATCGATCTGCTCTGGGGGTCCTTCCGACACGTCTATACCCGGATCCTCGAGCGGCGTTGTGCTCGGCTCGGCGTCGCGCGGCCGAGGCACCCCGAAATACACCTGGCCGTCTTCGGAGAAGGCAAGAAAGGTCAGCTCGCCGGCCGGATCCTCATAGACCGCGAGCTCCAAGCTGATGGCGCCGGCGCCGCCCGTGGCTTCCCGGGATTCGAGTTGCTCGATCACCTGACTCTTGTTGAGGAAGTTTCCCGTCTGCCAGTTGGTGAGTGAGACGTATGCGGTGTAGAGGATGGGGAACACGGCGAACATCGCGACCAGCCACAGACCTGGCGCCAGCCACCGCATCGCCTGGGCTCGCGGTGAGAGATACGCCCAGTTGATGAATACGGCGCCGCCGACCATCAGTACGAGCAGCGGCCACAGAGAGTTGGTGATCATGACCGGGATTGCCCAGATCACCAGCGCATCGAGGATGGCGAGGATCGCCGTCTTGATCCAGAAACCCCGCCCGATACGCGGAGAGGACAGGGTCGTTGCCGGTGCCCTGTCCCCTCCTTCAGTCACGGTCGCAAACCTAGGTCATATCCGACGCAGCCGTCACGGCTGGGGTACACCTACCGCCGACTGCACCTGTTCGGCGGCGGTCCCCATGGCCTCCTCTGCATTCACCTCACCGTTCCGGAGCAGAAGCAATTGGTCGCCAAGCGGCCCCCAGACCGAGCCCATCTCCGGGATGTTGGGAAGCGGTATGCCGTCCGCTGCTGATTCGTTGAAGGTCTGTGCCACCGGATCGTCGGCAGCGGCCGCCTCGAACACGGCGGTGAACGTAGGCAGCCGGTAGTCGGCTGCGTACAACGCCTCCATCGTCTCCTGCGTCGCAACGTAGTCGAGCAGGAATGAGGTAGCCAGAACCTTGTTCTCGCCGAACGCGTTTATGAAGAAGCCCTGCGCCCCGACGAACGGGGCCGGGGTGTTGCCCTCGATAGTGGGGAGCTTGGCCACGCTCCATGGCACTTCGACGCTCTCCTCGTTGAGTCCACCGAGCTCCCAGGGGCCGGTGATCCAGAAGGGCTGGCTCCCCTCCAGGAAGAGGTTCTTGGCAGTGTCGTAGTTGGTCGAGGCGATCACGCCGTCGTCGACGAGGGTCTGGAGTACCTCGACCCCGGCGAGCGACTCTGGAGTGTCAAGCCCCACATCCGAGGGGTCAAACCCGGTGGCGGGATCGAACCGGAAGATGTAGCCACCACCGGCCGAGATGAACGGATAGTGGTGGTAGGCGTCAGGGCCATCGCCGCCGCCCGGCAGCCCGATGCAGTTCTCGATGTCGGCCAATCCCTCACAGGCCGCCACAGCCTCTTCGATGCTCGCAGGCGGCTCGGGGACAAGGTCGGTGTTGTAGTAGAGGGCGATGGCTTCGTACCCGTATGGGACGGCGTATAGCTGGCCGTCAACAGAGAAAGCAGTCAATGACAGCTCGAAGAAGTCCCCACTCTTCGAACCGAGGTCGACCGGCTCGATCACGCCGTTCGTCGCCAGCTCACCCGTCCAGTCGCTCGCCCCGATGAAGAGATCCGGCCCCTCGCCGGCCGGCGCCTGCGTCGTCACTTGCTCACGGATACTCCCGAAGTCGACAATCTGCACCTGGACGCTGACCCCTGTGGCGTCGGTGAATGCCGGGCTGATCTCCTCGATGACTGCCGCTCGCAGTTCGTCGGCCCAGATCACCAGGTTGCCGGCAGCACCCGCCGTGGTGTCGGTCGCGCCCGCCGTGGTGTCGGTTGCGCCAGCGGTTGTCTCCGTAGCCGCTGTTGTGTCCACCGCAGCAGCGGTGGTTCCAGTGCCTGCAGCGGTGGTGTCAGCGCCACCGGCCGCAGTTGTGTCGGTAGTGTCACCGCCTCCGCAAGCGGCGATGACGATGGTCAACACCGCAAGCAAAGCAAACAGGGTGCTCCGTGGTCGAGTGTTCATCCGTCCTCCTCTTCAACACGAAGAGCGCCCCCTTTGAAGCAGGCACCCGTGAGCCGCGGAGTGTACGCCTCGCCGAGCTGACGCATGTGGGCGGGACTCGGTCCACCGGTAGAATCGACCGACCCGGAGGGATCGCATAGTCCGGCCTAGTGCGCGGCACTCGAAATGCCGTAGGGGGTTACCACCCTCTCGTGGGTTCGAATCCCACTCCCTCCGCGAGAAGACGGAAGTCGGAAGACGGAAGTCGGAAGTACTGACAACCCCGAGCAGACTGCGGCTGTGTTGGGGAGCCGTATCTCCCGCGGTGTCGACTCATGTCGGTGACGCGCTTTTGTTGTCATTGGTCTGACCGGTTGGCCGGAAGACCGACGTGGAGGGATGGCCGAGCGGTCGAAGGCGGCAGTCTTGAAAACTGCCGGGCCCATTCGGGTCCCGTGGGTTCGAATCCCACTCCCTCCGCTCCGCAGACGGAAGACGGAAGATCGGAAGCCAGAAGAGTCGCGACGCTCCTCGGGGAGATTGACCGATGGTGACGACTCGTTACGCCCGGAGTGGTGATGTCAACATCGCCTACCAAGTGGTGGGCGCGGGGGAGCGCGACCTCGTCTATGTGCCGGGGTGGGTATCCAACATCGAGGTGATGTGGGAAGACCCTGGGTTGGCGCGGTTCCTCAATCGGCTGGCTTCCTTCTCGCGGCTGATCACCTTCGACAAGCGCGGTACCGGGCTGTCCGATTCCGTCCCCGTCGAGGACCTGCCGACGCTCGAAGTCCGGATGGACGACCTGCGGGCGGTGATGGACGCCGTCGGCTCGGAGCGGGCAACGCTCTTCGGACACTCCGAAGGCGGCAATATGTGCATCCTCTTTGCTGCAACGTACCCAGAGCGGTGCGACTCGCTGATCCTGACTGGGAGCTACGCCGCCAGGGTCCGCCGCGACGACTATCCCTGGGCACCGACCACCGAGGACCGATTGGCCGAGATCGATGCAGTCGAACGGAAGTGGGGCGATCCCGAGATCTTCAGCTACCTAGTGCCCAGCAGGGCGGACGACCAGGTTTTCCAGGCGTGGCTGCAGAGATATCAGCGACTCTCGGCGAGCCCGCGTGCTGCGGCGGCGCTGTTGCGGATGAACACGATGATCGACGTGACCGCGGTGCTCCCGTCGATATCGGTTCCGACCCTGCTGCTCTACCGAGTGGACGACATTGACGTCAAAATCGAGGAAGGCCGCTATCTGGCATCGAGGATCCCCGATGCGAGGCTTGTCGAACTCCCCGGCGCCGATCACGGCTTCTGGGGGGGCGATACGGAAGCCATCATCGAGGAGATCGAGGAGTTCATCACCGGCCACCGCGACGTGGCTGGTCCCGAGAGGGTGCTGGCGACGGTCCTCTTCACCGACATCGTCGATTCGACCAAGCAGGCGGTATCGCTCGGCGACTCGGCGTGGCGGGATCTGCTTGACCGGCACCATGCGACCGTTCGAGTCGAGCTGCAGCGGTGGCGGGGCAGGGAGATAGCCACCGCAGGCGACGGGTTCTTCGCAACGTTCGACGGGCCGGCCCGAGCCATCCGGTGCGCCCAAGCCGTCTCCTACGGCGTCCGCTCGCTGGGTATCCGGGTCCGCTGCGGTCTGCACACCGGTGAGGTGGAGACCAGAGGGGATGATGTCTCTGGCCTGGCTGTCCATATCGGTGCCCGGGTAGCCGGCCTCGCCGGCGCCGGTGAGGTGCTCGTATCTAGGACGGTGAAAGACCTGGTCGCCGGTGCTGGGTTCGAGTTCCACGATCGCGGCAGCCACGAGTTGAAGGGAGTCCCCGATCGTTGGGAGGTATACGAGGTGGCGCACTAGGACGCCATCTGCCATCTGCCATCCGCCGTCCGCCGTCCCCTGTCCGCCTGACTACCGTGGTCGTGCCGGGTCCCCTCCCGGCGCAGGGAGAGGTGGCCGAGCGGTCGAAGGCGCTCGCCTGCTAAGCGAGTAGGGGGTTTAAAGCCCCCTCGAGGGTTCAAATCCCTCCCTCTCCGCCGAGGCTTCCCGGGTCGAGTCTCCCCGTTGTGACGATGGCAAACAGCGAACACGACACCGTATACACCCGGCCGCTCCGTTCCGATGAGGTCGGGTTTCTCCAGGAGATGCTCTATGCCGCGCTGGCGTGGCGTCCTGACGCCACGTTGCCGCCGGTGGAATGGGTTCTCGCCCACCCGCAGGTGTCGATCTTCCACGAAGGGTGGGGCAGGCACGGTGATGTCGCCTTGGTGGCCGAAGTGGACGACCGACCGGTCGGGCTCGTCTGGTACCGGTACTTCACCGAGGAAGCCCACGGGGAGGGGTTCGTCGATGAGGTGACTCCGGAGCTGGCAATTGCGGTGGTTGACGGCTACCGGGGCCGGGGCATCGGACGGTTGTTGATGAACGCCGCCCACGAGCAAGCGCGGATCGACCGAATCTCACGGATCTCGCTGAGCGTCGATCCCGAGAACCCGGCAAGACAACTCTACGAGTCGCTCGGATACGCCGAGTACGAGCCAGGAGACGGGCTCGACAGGATGGTCCTTGGTCTCGCCGACTGATCGCGGCTCCGGTCACCCCATTCGAATCAATTTCGCCGGATGCGGTAGAGGACGTGCCGGCGGAGTGGCGAGTTCACGGAGAGCCGGGGATGGTCGAAGTCGTCGTTGGGGTCATGGCTCATCCCAAGCCGCTCCATGACTCGTCTCGACGGCCAATTCTCCTCGGTGGTGCACGAGACGATCTCCGCCAATCCGACTCCGTAGCCAAACCGGAGTGAGGCCAACCCCGCTTCGGTGGCATAGCCCTTGCCCCAGTGCTCCTTGCCGAGACGCCATCCCACTTCGACCGGCGGCGGATCAAGCGGAATGAAGCTCTGCACGCTCAGCCCCACGAACCCGGCAAACGGGATTTCTCCCGCGACCTCGACCACCCACAGCCCAAAACCCCGTTCATCCCACCCCTGCTCGATCGAGTCGGCGAGGGCGTCGGATTCTTCCCTGGTGAGGGTGCGCGGGAAGTAGCGCATCACGTCCGGGTCGGCGTTGATATCGGCGAACGGCACTCGATCCTCGTCTCGCCAACGCCGCAGGTGCAGTCGCTCGGTTCGGATCTCGATCAATGACCCTCCACCCACCTTCGGACCTGATCGCCGAGCACGCCGAGCGTCACCGAGCCTGATGTGAGGACCGTGTCGTGGAAGCCGGAGATGTCGAAGTCACTCCCCAGCTCACGCTCGGCATCGGCGCGGAGTCTGGTGATCTCCAATTGGCCCATCTTGTAGGCGAGGGCCTGGCCGGGCACGCCGATGTAGCGGTCCACTTCCACCTCGATGACCGAAGGTGCGACCGCGCTCCAAGAGGTGAAGAAATCAACCGCTCTCTGCCGTGTCCAACCAAGGGCGTGGATCCCGGTATCGACCACCAGCCGACCAGCACGCCACGAGTCGGCGGAGAGCATTCCCATCCGGTCGAGATCGGTGGAGTAGAGACCCATCTCGTCGGCGAGACGCTCGGCGTACAGCCCCCAGCCCTCGGCGAAGGGGATCACCAAAGCGTGACGACGGAACATGGGTAGGTCGCGCATCTCGGCGGCCAGGGCAACCTGGAAATGGTGACCCGGGACCGCCTCGTGAAAGGCGATCGACTCCGCCTCGAACCTCGCCCGGGTACCGGGCTCGTGCGTATTGACGAAATATATGCCCGAGCGAGACCCGTCGGGGGCGGGCGGGTAGTAGTACGCAGGTGGAAGATCGGCGGCCAAAGCATCAGGAACCGGCATGACCGCGCACCCCGCTTCGGGCATCACACCGAACCATCTCGGTGCATCCTCGATGGCGCGGGCGATCACTTCCTCGGCGGCATCGACGATCTCGGCTGCTGTGGTGAACCGGAGCGAGGGGTCCTCGCGCAGCCGGCTGAGAATGGCGTCGAGGTCTGTCTCGTCGATGGCGCGCCGCCCGACCTCGGCGTACTCATCGGGTAGGTGCTCGGTTGCTATCTCGGTCCCGATCCGGTGTATCTCCTCGGGGGGTGTCGGAAGAGAGGTGAACACCGCTGCCAGGCGCTGGTAGGCGTCGTCGCCACCCTCGAGGTGGGTCACACCGGGGCGCTCGGCCGACCGGGAGATGGGCAGGATCTCGTCGGCGATCATCTCGCGGTAGCGGACGAACCCGGGTCGGATCTCCTGCTCCACCATCTCGGCAACGCGCGCCCTCCATGCTTCTGCCCCGTCCCAATCGGCGGGGAGCGTCGCCTGGGTGAACGGGTCTGATTCCACGGGGGACGCCAGGTACTGGTCGATCTGGTGGAGCACCCTTCGCACATTGACGTCTACCGGGGTCTTCCCCGTGGCCAGTTGGTGTCGGTGACGATCCGCCGCCTGAACAAGCAGCTCCGGAATCCCGCCATACCGCCGAATCAGTTTCTCGGCCTGGGAAGGCTCGGCCACGGACATGAGCGCCGCGGCCCGCAGCAGGGTGCTGTGGGGGCCGATCATCGGGTCGCATGGAGCCACGACCAGGTCGATATCGATCATCTCTGCTTCGGAGTGGAGCTCGTGGAGCAGCATGGACCTCGTGACGTCGTCGCCGTCGTTCTCGGTGTCGAGCCCGGTCACCTCTTCGTGCATCCGGAGCAGGTCCCGACGATGCTCTTCAGCCGCTGCGACGGTCAGGTCCGGGAGTCGGTCGTCGAACCTGTGGTCGCCGAGCAGGGTTGCTCTTACCGGGTCCCACTCCATCGACAATTTCCAGAACCTCTGGCAGAGGTCATCGAGGCCCAGATCCACGAGTGCTCCCGTTGATGAGTGAATCGATGTTGCCAGAACGGCGGGAGTGATGGCGCCTCACCCGCCGATTCAGGCACCACGGAGAGTGGTCACAAAGTCACTTGGCAAGGCCGTCCCTTTGGGGTAACGTCCGATGAACGGGCGGTAACCGGGGGGTTGACCGCCGGGGGGAACTGAAGACAGGGGAGTGGGAAGCGTGGGGACGCACGGCTTTGGCCGTCCCGTTGCTCGTGGGCGGTCGCCAGCGAAGTGGGTTCACGAGGTGGGTGGTGAGCCGCGTGAGCTGGCCGAGGTGGTCCCCCCGGGCCTCCCCATAGTCGAGGTAAGGGGACCCACCCAGCCGCTCCGGCCCTCGTCCATCGTCGATCGACCCGGGGCGAAGAGATGATCGCCGCGTCGAACGATGCCCCTCCGATCCTCGGAGCCCAGACATTCTCACCTCGGCTGGTCTACCGGACGATCAAGCGGGCCACCGATGTTCTGGGAGCACTCATCCTCGGCATTGCACTGATCCCGGTACTGGTGACCATCGCCATCGCGGTCCGACTCGATAGCCCCGGGCCTGCCATCTACCGACAGGAGAGGATCCGCGGTCGAAGGGTGCGAGTCGGTGCCGGATGGGAGTGGAGACTCGAGCCCTTCATTTTGCACAAGTTCCGGACGATGAAAGAGGACGCAGATTCGAAACTGCACGAGGAGTACATGGCCGCCTACATCGACGGAGATGAGGATCGGATGGCCTTCCTCCAGGGTGACGGGTCCGAGCCCGGCTCCTACAAACTCACATGCGATCCACGGGTCACCCGCATCGGTTCGCTGCTCCGCCGCCTGAGCCTCGACGAGCTTCCCCAGTTGTGGAACGTCCTGAGGGGAGAGATGAGCCTTGTCGGACCCCGTCCACCTTTGCGGTACGAGGTCGACCTCTACGAGGACCGCCACCTCAGGCGTATGACCGGAACTCCAGGACTGACCGGATGGTGGCAGGTCCGAGGACGGTGCGAGACCGACTTCGAGGAGATGATCAACCTCGATCTGGAGTACATCGATCGTCAATCAGTCTGGTTCGACCTGAAAGTGCTGGCACTGACGCTGCCGGCGGTCGTCTCCCGGAGAGGAGCTGGATAGGTGGACCGCTTGAAGGTAGGAGCGATCGGTTGCGGGTACTGGGGACCCAACCTGATCAGGAACATCGTCGAGATTCCGTCGGCCTCGCTGGAGGCGGTGGCCGACCTGGACCAGACCCGGCTGGACCACATCCAATCTCGGTATCCATCGATCCGACTTGCGACCACTGACTACACGAAGCTCTTCGACCTCGACCTAGACGCCGTCGTCGTGAGCACTCCGCCAGCCACCCACTTTGAATTGGTGCGTGCCTGCCTCGAACAAGGTCTGCACGTTCTCGTGGAGAAGCCGCTCACGACAAGCAGCTTGCATGCTCGTTCGTTAGTGAAGTTGGCCGAAGAGCGTGACCTGATTCTGATGGTCGGCCACACATTTGAATACAACCCCGCGGTCCACATGTTGCGCGACATGATCGCCGATGGCGAGTTGGGTGAGATTCACTACGTTGACGCCATTCGTGTCGGCCTTGGACTCTTCCAGGACAAGTTGAATGTGTTGTGGGATCTGGCACCCCACGACATCTCGATCCTCTTGCACATTCTCGGTGAGGCGCCGATCACGGTAAGTACGACCGCTGCTGCATGTGTTCAAGAGTCTGTCGAAGATGTGGCATACATGACTCTCTCCTACCGCAGCGGCATCATCGCCCATACCCGGATGAGTTGGCTCGATCCATGCAAGACGCGTCGCATAACCGTCGTTGGCAGCAAGAAGATGGTCGTGTACGACGACGTTGAGAGTTTCGAGAAGATCAAGGTCTACGAAAAGAGCGTTGACGCGATCCGCCACACCGATACGTTCGGGGAGTTCCACTTCGACTACCACCACGGCAATGTCGTGAGTCCGTTTATCCGCTTTGAAGAACCCCTTCGGCTCGAGTGCACCCATTTCTTAGAGTGCATCCAAGACGGTGCGCTGCCGTTGACCGACGGGCGGAACGGCCTGCGTGTTGTCGAGATCATCGAAGCTGCGCAGCGATCGCTCATCAGCGGAGGTGTGCCGCTCCCCATAATTTCGGCGGTGCCTTCTACGAGCAATGGGCACCAAGTGGTCAATGGCCGCCACCGGGGCTTGCGCCCGGTCGCCAGTCAACCGGAACTGGTCGCTCAAATGGTCGCAGGGGGCTTGGATTGACTCGAGCACGTGTTGAGAACAACCCGGTCTTCCGTCATGTGGCCGGAGAGCCAAACGGCACGGGACCATTACCGGAGAAGATGCAGCGAGCCCGCCAACGCGCAGCGAAGAACCCGCGTTGGTCGATCGCGGTCCCCTTTGTCGATCTACATGCCGACTACCTACCCATCAAGGAGCAGGTGGATCGAGCCTTTCGAGAGGTGCTCGAGCGCGCCGACTTCATCATGGGCCGCGAGGTAGCAGAGTTCGAATCGTCTTTCGCCGCGTACTGCGGAGTCGACCACGGCGTCGGGGTCGATTCTGGTTTCTCGGCGATCGAGCTGATTCTCCGGGCCTACGAAATCGGACCCGGGGACGAGGTAATCACTGCGGCTAACACCTTCATCGCCACCGTCACCGCCATCGACATCACCGGCGCTCGTCCCGTGCTTGTCGACATCGACCCCGACTCCTACAACCTGGACCCGGAACGCGTGGCTGAGGCGATCACGCCGGCGACCCGGGCCATCATTGCAGTTCACCTGTACGGCCATCCCGCCGACATGGACGGATTGCGGGCCGTCGCCGACGAATTCGACCTGCTGCTCGTCGAGGATGCCTGCCAAGCCCACGGCGCCCGCTACCGGGGACGTAGGACCGGCGGGTTGGGTGATGCGGCGGCCTTCAGCTTTTACCCGTCCAAGAACCTCGGGGCGTTTGGCGACGGCGGTTTGGTGGCCACCAACGATGTCCGCCTGGCCGATCGGGTGCGAATGTTGCGCAACCTTGGCGCGTCCGAGAAGTACCACCACGATATAAAGGGCTTCAACCGGAGGCTCGACACCCTCCATGCGGCTGTCTTGCAGGCCAAGCTCCCTCACTTGGACGACCGCAATGAGTCACGATCGAACGCTGCGGCCATCTATCAGGATCAACTCGACGGGCTTCCCATAACCACTCCGATCGAAGCGGCGCACGTGGAGCACGTCTATCACCTGTACGTCGTGCAAGTGATAGACCGTAGCGCCCTGCAGAAATACCTGATTGACCTAGGGATAGCAACCGGCATCCACTATCCGATTCCGGTTCACCTTCAGACGGCTTACCGCTTTCTCGGATACGAGCCGGGGAGTTTCCCGATAACGGAGTCTGCGGCCTCTCGCATCTTGTCGCTACCCATGTACCCAGGTGTGACAGCCGACGCTCTGGCGCACACAACGGAGTCGATTCGCTCCTTTTACACAGAATAGAGACTGGAAGTGGAACTGAAACAGTATTTCAAAGCAGTGAAGCGTTGGTGGTACGTGGCACTGGTGGCCATGGCGGTGACGTCATTCGCCACGGTCGTATTCGTCACCGAACAGCCGGACGTGTACGAGTCGACAGGTACCTATGTTGTCCGGCCTCGGGCGGTGAGTCCCGATGAGGCCATTGACGCAGTGGACACGCTCAACCGAGGCACCGAGATCATCAGCTCGACCTTCGCCCGCATCGCGCAGAGCGACGTCATAAGGGATCTTGCCGAGGAGAACGTCCGCCCAGTTTTCCGTGGGGAGGGACTGGAGGTTGCCGGGACGGTCGTCACCGGTACCAACATCATCGAGATCACTGTTCAGGGACCCAATCCTGAAACGGTCTACCAGTTGGCCGTGGCCATCGGCGACGAGGTGGTGCGGTACGTAAGTGAACTCGACGACGCATTTGTTCTAGCTCCCCTGGACGCGCCGGCCATGCCCGAAGAGCCCGTTGGACCGAACCGGCCGCTGACCGTGGCAACCGGGGTTGCGCTTGGTGCGATCCTCGGCATCGTGCTGGCCATTGTCGCCCAGTACCTGAGCGAGTCTCGCGTGAAACCTGATCGGGAAGATGCCGAACCGGAACACGAGATAGCGCTCAGCACGCCTTCCCCAACTCCCGTACTGCCCCGGACTCCCGTACTGCCCCAGATGGGCGACGAAAGAGCGTTCCGCTACCGGCTCTCTGAGGAGATGGCCCGCGCCGACGGTGCCCCATTCAGTCTCGGCATCCTGCGCCTCGGGGAGTCAGATGGGGCCGGGCGAGAGTTGGGCTCCGGACAAGTCGTCAAACGGTTGGCTCGGGAGAACGCCAGCGTGCTCCGGCAGGTCGACGTGGTGGCAGATCTGGGTGATGGGTCCTATGTAGTGCTCTTCCCCGGCACACCTGTCGAGCAGGCCGCCGACCTGATGAATGCGTGGGAGGTCGCAATCCGGTCGTCCTCACGCGCAGTCGGAGCTCACTCCTCGACGGCGGTGGGCGTGTATGGCTACGGCTTCGATGACCCAGCAGCGGGGCAACGCCCACCGGCGCTGTCACCACTGGTGTGGAGGTTGGAGAGTCTCGTCGATGCGTGGAGTGGCAGCCCACCCCGACACGAAGCGGGTAACGGCCACGCCAATACGCTGCCCCCCCGTCCCCCGACGGCGAGCGTTTCGCAACGGAAGGCAGGCGGCGCCTATCGAAACATGACCTCTGTTGCTGGAACCGAGCCGCCAGTGAGACCCGTCGCCGAGCCACCGCGTCGCCGGTCCGTTCTCGGGGGATCCGAGATCGAAGAGATCCTCCATCGGACGACGGTTGCCGTCATGACTCTGGGCGAGCGCGGCACCATGGCACATCCGGAACCAGCCGCTTCGCCATTCGTGCCGTTGGTCCGGGTCGACAGTTACCGCTCGCTCGGCGAGATGGTGCTCGTCCGGATGGCGGCCGATCTCGACAGACCGGCAGAGGCAGCGCAGTTGGCCGCCGAGATCATGGCGGCATTGGGAGCGGAAGACGATGACGCTGCAGCAGCGATCGACACGTGGGCGCGCAACCGGTTCTTCGCGAGGCACGTCGCCGAGACCGATCGCAATCCCGAGATATGGCACCTGCGCAGCAAAGAGGGGTTGCTTCACGCTTTCGTATACGGCCCGCTCTGCACCCGCAGCGCCATACTCCAGTTCCGCTCCGGTTTGATCCAAGCCGTCGTCGACGGGCTCAAGCTCCAGATGCGGGATGCGATCGACGGCGACAGGCTGGATGACGTAGCAGTCATCGACGAACGCCTCCGCGAAATGCGCACCTTCGACATCACTGTCGGTTGGCTGTATGAGGGGACCATGCCAGAAGCGCGCCTTCGTTATCCATGGCGGGATGACCGAGGACAGCCTCAGGGATGGGCTCCGGACTTCGCTGAGGGCATCCGGCCCAACCTGACCCCGTTGCAGCGGCTCGGTCTGCTGGCTGCGCCCGTCCTGCGTTGGGAGGAGCTCGAGGCGCTTTCGGGCTGACGGCACCTTCCCGTCGAGGGGGAACCTTCTTGGAACAGAAAACGACAATTGCACCTGGTGATCGTCATGCCGCCGCGGAGCGACGGGGCTTGGCGACATCTGGCGCGCCCGCGAGGCCTGGTCCGATCCACATAGGCGGCCTCGATCGTTCCGGCAAGACAACTATGCGCGGGTTCCTCGCGTCACATCCCAATATCGCGATCCCCGAGGTCGGCTCGAACATGTGGACGTACTTCTATGGACAGTACGGAGACCTGCGACGGCCCGAGAACCTCGAGAGCTGCCTCCAGGCGATGCTTCGCTACAAGCACGTGCGGTTCCTCGATCCTGACCCCGATCGGATCCGGCGTGAGTTCAGAGAGGGCAACCAGACCTACGCAAGCCTCTTCGACTTGTTCCTGATGCATTACGCCGAACGCCGGGGCAAGCCGAGGTGGGGCGCCCAGACCGGGCTCATCGAAAGCTACGCGGATCATCTCTTTTCCTCGTATCCGGGGGTGAAGGTCATCCATATGGTGCGCGACCCCAGGGACCGCTACCAGGCGTCGTTGGAGAAGTGGCCAGACGGAAGAGGCAGGGCCGGTGGAGCCGTCGCCAGGTGGCGGTATTCGCTCGCTCTCGCCGAGCGCAACAGCAGGCGGTATCCCGATGACTACTTGGTGGTGAGATTCGAGAGCATGGTCGAGGATCCCGAGGCGGTGGTGCGCTCAGTGTGCGCCTTCATTGGCGAGGACTTCCAGCCCGCGATGATGGACATGGGCGATGCCCCGAAGCATCGCGCTCTCCTCGCAGAGGGATCGGATCCCGAGGCGCCCGACCGGCTGCTGTCGGACCGTCACGTCGGTCGCTATCGCTCGAGCGTGTCGCCCGCCGAGCTCGCCTTCATCCAACTCCATGCGGGGCGCCTGATGAAGACGTACGGCTATGCCCCTGAGGAGTTGAAGCTGCCTGCTGGTGATTGGGCACGCTTCGCGGTCGTTGACTGGCCCAGTCAGATGGCCCGGATGTTCACCTGGCGCGCCGTCGAGGAGGTCAACCAGAGATTTCCCGCCTTCTTCGGCAGAACCCCGGGGAAGCGCATGATCATCGACGAGCCGGTTGGGGTGGCGTTGTGAACGGCCGCCGAGGGATCTCCGATGAGACTGCGATGAGCCCGATCTTCATCGGAGGTCTTTCCCACAGTGGGAAGACTCCGCTCGGAACGGCTCTGTCGTCTCATCCCCGGATCGTCGTCACCCGCAAGACCTACTTGTGGACTCGCTACTTCAACCGCTTCGGCGACTTGGGGGTGCCCGCAAACCTCGATCGTTGTCTCGCCGCTCTCATGGTCGACTCGAATGTGACCGCGCTTCGGCCGGATTGGGAGGATGTGCGGGAAGCGCTCGGGAAGGAACCCCGGACGTATGGCGGGCTGTTCGGTCTCCTCCACCAGCAACACGCCGAGCGGTTGGGTAAGTCCCGGTGGGGTGATCAGCTCGGCTTGGTCGAGCAATTCGCCCCGGCCATCTTCGACTCCTTTCCGAGGGCCCGCTTCGTCCACATGGTGCGGGACCCGCGTGACCGAGGAACGGGCGACCGACGGGGAAAGCTCGGCTGGGAGACGGCGCGCTGGGTGCACTCAGCCGACCTCGCCGCCGAGCAACGCCGTCGCTATCCGGACCGCTATCTGGTCCTTTGCTATGAAGATCTGGTAGGGGCGCCGGCATCGACATTGGGCCTCGTGATGGATTTCCTCGACGAGGAGGTGCGCCCGGGGATGATGGACGCTCTGCAGCACTCTCTCGGCTCTGGCGCCGATCGGGCGAAGGTTGTTGCAGCTCGCACGGCAAATGACTCCGCTGCCGGTTTTCTGGAATACCAGGCCCGCGCCCAGTTCAAGGCGCTGGGATACCAGACGGCTGCCACGACTGACCGGATTCCATTGCGGCCGGTCGAGCGGGCGGGGATGGCGGCGTGGCGCCTCATCCATCGGGGTTCCCTCACGAGGCGGGCCCAGCTGTGAACGCTCGAGGTCCGGTGTTCGTCGCAGGATTGGAGCGGAGCGGCACCAGCCTGATGTTCGCCTTGCTCGCATCTCACCCCAATCTGGCGATGACCCGGCGCACAAACCTCTGGACCTATTTCTTCGATCGATACGGCGACCTGGCCGAACCCGCCAACTTGGACCAGTGCCTGCAGACCATGTCCCGCTACAAGCGGCTAGTCGTCCTCCAGCCAGATTGGGCGCGGCTCCGTGAGGATTTCCAAAGAGGCGAACCGAGCTACGGGCGGCTCTTCGATCTGCTGGAGAGGCAATACGCCGATCGGCTGGGGAAGCCGCGATGGGGCGACAAGTCGCTCAACACCGAGCGGTACGCCGGTCCGATCGTTGAGTCCTACCCCGAAGCGCGCATCCTTCACATGGTGCGCGACCCCCGCGACCGGTTTGCTTCAGTCATGGCTCGCTGGAAGGTGCGCCGTGGCGGCGCCGGCGCCGGTACCGCCGAGTGGCTGTCCTCTGTGAAGCTTGCTGAGCGGAACCTGAGGTACCACTCCGGTCAGTACCTGATCGTGCGGTACGAGGACCTCGCTTCAGCTCCAGAGTCCACGCTACGAGAGGTCTGCGCATTCATAGGCGAGGACTACGCACCTCAGATGATCGGTATGGCGGGTGCCGAGGCCTTCCGCGACCAGGGAAGCAACAGCTCGTACGGGGCTCGGGAAGTTGGCGTCATCTCGACCGAGTCGATCGGGCGGTTCGCCCAGGTCCTGTCGCCTCGTCAGATCGCCTTCATCCAAACGGTTTCCCGCAAACGGATGACCTCGCTGGGCTACGACCCGCAGCCGATCGCTCTCGGGCTCGAGGAGAGGGCCCGCCTCCTCGCGGTCGACATGCCGCTCGAGCTCGGCCGGTTGATGGCGTGGAACGCCCGCCACGAGGTTCAGAACAGGGCCGGGCGCACCGTGCCCGGTTACAGATTGGTGGAGGGGGGGGCATGACCGCCCGGCACATCAAGGACACCAGGCTGGTCGCCGGCGGGCGGGGCTGGCGGGCGCTGCGCACGGGTGCGCTGGTGACGTCGGCGGCGGTCGGCGGGGCGGCCGTGGCGTACCTGCTGGTCGGGGGGCAGCTGGTCATGGCCTTGGCACTGTTGCTGGCGTTTCCCGCTTTCCTCGTGTTGCAGCGATACCCGATTGCAGTGATCTCCGTCTGGCTGCTGGCCGCTCCGTTCCTCACCTCCAACGAGCAGGGGACCTCCGGCCGAACCGTCTTCTGGCTGGTCCATCGGGCATTGCCCGTTGTGGCAGTGCTTGCCGTGGTGATCACCAGGATGGTGGGTATCCGACGCCGTCCGCTTCCCCGACTGGGCTGGCCCGAGCTGGCCATGGCGGCGTATGTCATCTCCACCGTGTTGTCGGTGGCCTTCACCTCTCCCGAGGTCGAGGCGACGCTCTACCTGCTCTACGACCGGGTATTCGTCCCGATGTGCCTCTACTTGCTGATTCGCCTCCTCGAGCCGGGGGAGCGCCAACTGAGACTGCTGCTCCCTGTCCTCGGATTCGTGCTGGTCAGCCAATCTCTGATCGGCGCCCTCTCCTGGATCTCGCCGGAACTACTGCCGGCGGGCTGGCTGGGCCGCGAGGGAACCCGAACCGTTGGATCTCTGCAGCACCCCAATGTTTTCGGCACGACGATGCTGCTGTGCGGAGCGATGCTCCTGCACGGGGCGCTCAGCAGCCCTCCAGGCAAGCGGGCCCGACGTACCGTGCTGGTCGCTGGGTTCATCCTCGCTCTGGCCATGGTGTTCTTCACCTACTCGCGGGCGAGCTGGCTGGCGGGAGGCGTAGTGGTGCTGGGGCTCGCCTTCGTCTACCGCCGGTTCACCGCGAAGTTCGCATTGGTGATCGGCCTCGCCTGCATCCTGCTACTGGGCTCCGGCCTCATCAGCGGCCAAGCCGAGATAGCCGCCCAGCGGTTCAATGCGGAGGAATCAGCGCTCAGTCGACTCCCGATTGCGCTTGGGTCGACCCGCATGTTCCTGGAGAAGCCCGTCGGTGGCTGGGGATACGGGAACTTCGACCGTTACAACTACCAGTTCCAGGGAGCAGTCGACGGTCTGGTGGTCCCCGATAAGGAACACCCGTCCCACAACCTCTATCTGACGATCCTCGCCGAGCAAGGAATCATCGGTCTGTTCCTGTTCCTGTTTCCTGTGCTGTGGTGGCTTGGCGTCACGAGATCCAGCCTACGGAAGTTGCCTCCGTCGGGGCTTATCAGCCGCAACCTCATACGGGTCCTCTGGCTCGGGATGGCCGCCTTCTTCATCGTCACCAACTTCTCGAACCTCCGCGTGGTGATAGGCACCGGCCTGTGGTGGATGACACTGGGCCTGATCGCCTCGGTGCTCGAGCGCTACCGCAAGGATGAACTTCCTGGGCAGGAGGGCCAGAACTCAGTTCCGGCTGACGCTGGCCGGGTGACGCCATGAGCCCTGCGATCGAGCAGAAGTGGGTGTCCTGGCTCGACTCGGATGCCTGGCGCAGCTTCGGTAGGTCGAGCATCGGCGCCACCATCTTCGAAAGCCGTGTTTATCGTGCCGCAGACACGGCCCGCCGTTACGTGCGGGCCGGTCTGAGCACGCTGCGGCATCCCGACCTGTTCTCCGGGGTCGAGACCTTTTGTGCCTTCATTGGGCACGTGAAAAGCGGAGGGACCTTGCTGGGCACGCTACTCGACGCCCACCCCCGGGCCCTCGTCGCCGATGAGGCCGACGCCTTCCGCTACGTCGCAGCCGGGTTCGGCCGCGACCAACTCTTCCACCTGCTCCTCAAGGGGTCACGCCGCGAGGCGCTGAAGGGTCGCGTGACCGCCCGCCGCCTCGGGGCCTACGACTTCGCCGTTCCTGGGCAGTGGCAGGGGCGGGCCACCCGGGCGCAGGTGATCGGCGATTCACGGGCAAGTCCAACGACGCGACTTCTGGGCCGCCGTCCAGAACTGTTGGACCGATTGCGGTCGGTCCTGGGCAGTGTCGAGGACCGCTACGTCCATGTGGTTCGCAATCCCTTCGACCCCATCAGCGCCATGGTGATGCGAGGCCGGCGGAGCATCGAGGATGCCACCGCTGACTACGCCGCACAGTGCGCCCGTCTTCTCGACCTGCGGAGCATCCTCCCAAGCGGTCGGGTCCTCACGGTGAGGTACGAGGAATTCACCGAGCAGCCGAAGGCTGGGCTGGCTCGCGCGTGCGGGTTTCTCGGTCTCGACCCGGTGCCGGATTACTTGGATTCATGCGCCGCCATCGTGCAGCCGGGACAGCAACGGGAACGGGGTGCCGTCGACTGGACCCCGGCCGCGGTCGACGCGGTTGAGGGGCTGATCGAGACGGTGCCCTTCCTCGCCGGCTACGCCTACGAAGCGCCTGCGCCAGGAGCTAAGACCGACGACGGGAGGAGGCGGTGACGATCATCGAGTTGGCCGGCGCCCCCGGTGCCGGCAAGACCACCATGGTGCCCGAGGTGCAGGAGGCCTGCCGGGTCGCCGAGCTCACCCCCTACACGACGGTGGAGGCCGCTCGCCCCTTTGCGGCGCGAACCCTGCTCGGCCGGACGGTGGCCATTCTCCCGAAAGAGGCACGGCGCGCTGCATTATGGGGAGTGTTCCGTCTCTACTCGGCGGGACACTCGGTCCGCTTCGTACTGCAACGCCGCAGCCTGGCGTCGCTGGTTTTTCGCAGCCAGCTCCGTCGCCCGGCCGAGTCAGACTCCCGGCGGCGTCGGGTTCTCTACTGGTGGTACCGCATGGCCGGGGCCCATCAGTTCGTCCAGGCGCATGGGAAGTCCGGGGAGGCGCTGATTCTGGACGAGGGTTTCGTCCACCGCGCTGTGCAGATCTTCGCCTCGGCCGTAGAGCGCCCCGAGGCGGCGGCGGTGGCCGCCTATGTTGACCTGGTCCCTCCGCCCGATCTGCTGATCCACGTCGCCGCACCCGCCGACGTGTGCCGGCACCGGGTGCGCGGGCGCGGCGTCTGGTCGAGGCTGCAGCACCGCCGTCCCGCTGAGATCGACCGGTTCGTCGAAAATGCTCACCACACGGTCGAGCTTGCCGTGGCAGCAGCGCGCAGCAGGGGCTGGCAGGTGATAGAGGTCGCCAACGGGGACCTCGATTCCGCCTCGGCGGCGGCTGAGCTCCGGTGCCGACTGGCGGGCGACGTGCTCATCGGGGCCGCCCGTGCTTGACACTCGGCTCCCACCGCTGAGTATCCCCAAGCCGGGGCGGGTACTCGGCTCCATACAGGCGCGGTGGCGTCCGGCGGTTCTGAGCGAGGGTCTGGTCGCCGAGGTCCTCTCCGCCTACGGGCTCACTGCGTCACGACCGGCACGCAACCTGCCCTTCGGCGCCCGCAATGTTCACGTCCGCGTGGCCACGCCGGAAGGACGGAAGGTGTTGAAGCAGTACCGGGGGCCCTGGACATCGTCCAACGTCGCCTACGAGCACTCCGTGCTGCACTGGCTGGAGGAGGTCAGCTTCCCGGCCGTCCGGGTCAACCACACTCTCACCGGAGACACCCTGATCCGGTGCGACGGACGACTTTACGCCCTGTTCGAGTACGAGTCGGGCACCAGCCAGAGCTCTCGCCTCATGCCATACGGCCCCCGACTCCGGCTGCTGGGCCGAGCGGGGAGTGCCCTGGGAGAGCTGCACCGAAGCCTCTCCGGTTTCATCCCCCAAGCCGTGCACCACCTCGGCTTCCGCTCGGACACACTCGAGCAGGCACACGACCTCGAGTGGTACCGACAGGCTCTGATCCGACTGCGCTCGGGAGCGGACCCGGTGCCGCCGCAGCAGGCCGACGATGCTCGGCAACTGCGCGACCGCTCGGACACTGCAGAGGAGCGGATCGCCCAACTCAGCGCGGTCCTTGATCAAGCCGACCTCCCACGGGTGGTGATCCACGGCGACTTTGGGATCCACAACCTCGCCTTCCGCCGGGACGGCACGGTCGTGGTGTTCGACTTCGAGCTGGCCCGCTTGGAGTGGCGGCTGGTCGATCTGGTCATCGTGCTCTCCCGGGCGCTCCCGGAGTCGCGGCGCGCCTTTCTTCACGGATATCGCCAAGTCAACGAGATCACACCAGCCGAGTGGGGCCACCTCCCCGAGGTCTGGGAGTTCTACAAGCTCACCGGGGCCGTCCGATCGTGGTGCACTTTCCTCGAGGGGGGCATCGGTGACCGGATAAGCCAGGCACGACGCCGCCTGGACGAAGCGGACGTAATCCGCAACGAGGGGCTGGCTCCATGGTGAGGACCCCCCCACGCGTTGTGATGGTGGTGCGGCTATACCACCCCTGGGTTGGCGGCACTGAGCGCCAGGCACACAAGCTCTCCAAGCAACTCCTGGCCCGGGGATGCCGCCTCGAGGTTGTCACCGGCTGGTGGTTTCGCGGGACCAGGCAACGGGAGGTCATCGACACCGTTCCTGTGTTCCGCAACCAGACGCTGTGGGAGTTCTTCGGGATCAGGGGACTCCGCAAGTTCGGGGGATACCTCTATATCCTCACCCTGCTCTGGTACCTGTGGCGTCGCCGGGCCCACTACGACGTGATCCATGTCCATGGGCTCAACTACCACACGTTCGCCGCATCCATCGCCGGCAGGCGACTCGGAAAGCGCACCATCGTCAAGCTGGCCAACAGCGGCCCGGCGAGCGACATCGTCAAGATGCGGGAAGATCGCCAGCTGGCACTGGCTCGGTTCATGCTGCCCCGGGCGCTGCAGTGCGACCTGTTCGTCGCCCTCAACGAAAAAGTGGTAGCGGAGTTGCGCGAGGCCGGTGTGACCCCTGATCGGATTGTGGAGATGGCCAACGGTGTCGAAACCGAGCAGATCACGTCCCGGACCGACTACCGGCTCGGGGAGCCGCCAGGTATCACCTATGTCGGGCGGCTTCACGAGCAGAAGGATCTGGGCACGCTGTTGCAGGCGGTCTCCAGGCTGCTCCCGGCATGGCCCGGGCTCCGGCTCCGCCTGATCGGAGACGGCCCCGAGCGGTCGCACCTAGCCGGACTTGCCGATCAGATCGGGCTGTCCTCACAGGTCGATTTCATCGGCACGGTCGCCGACACCAAACCGTGGCTGGCAACCAGCGATGTCCTCGTCCTGCCCTCTCTGGCGGAGGGGCTGTCCAACGCCCTGCTCGAGGCGATGGCCGCCGGTCTGCCGGTCGTTGCCTCCGACATACCCGGGGAACGCCAGGTTGGTCGAGGACGGTGTGAACGGGATGCTGTTCCCTCCCGGCGACGATGAAACGCTCGCCGCCGCCATCGGACGGCTCGTCGAGGACGAGGATGAGCGCCGCCGGATGGGACAGGCGGCGCGCCAGACCGTGGTCGAGAGCTACGGGCTCGACCGGGTAGCTGAGCGGTACCTCGAGTTGTACGCCGAAATGACCGGGACGACCCACGCGGAATTCGCTGGCGGGGTGGTGGCAGGGTGACGGATGTGAAGCCGGGCCCGATTCTCGTCACCGGCGCCGACCGGAGTGGGACCACCCTCCTCTATGCCGCTGCTCGCCTCGCACCCCGACGTGTCGATGGTGCGCCGGACCAACATGTTCCGCTGGTTCTACGGAGGGTTCGGCGACCTGGCGGATCCGTCGAATCTGGAGAGTTGCCTCGACACCATGCTCCGCTACCGCAGGCTCGACCAGCTTTCCCCGGACCGGGAGAGGATCCTTGCCGAGTTCGGGGAAGGGGAGCCGAGCTACGGCCGGCTCTTCACCCTGTTCCACCAGCACGAAGCCGAGCGGCGCGGGAAAGGCCGGTGGGGTGACAAGTCACTCCACACCGAGCATCACGCAGACGAGGTCTTCGCCGAGCTTCCCGAGGCGACGATGGTCCACATCGTGCGCGACCCGCGCGACCGCTACGCCTCGGTGGTCCGGCGCTACGACGGTGAGCCAAAAGGGATCGGCGCCGCCACCGCCAGGTGGATCAGGTCCACCAAGGCAGGTCAACGCAACTCGAGGCGGTACCAGGACCGCTACTTGATGGTGCGATACGAGGACCTCGCCCGTGATCCCGAGCAGACCCTTCACTCGGTGTGCCGACACGTGGGAGTCACTTACGACCCGGTCATGCTTGGGATGCGGGGGGCGCCCGAAGAGGCAGACTCTGGTGGCAACAGCTCGTTCGGAGATATTCAGCCGGGAACCATCTCCACCCGCGCCATAGGCCGATTCCGCAGCGTTCTCCCGCCCCGTGACATCGCCTTCATCCAGGCCTCCGCAGGCCGCCTGATGAGTGCCGCCGGCTACGAGAAGGAACCCGTCCACCTCTCTCCCGGCGAGAGAGCAGCCTTTCTGGCTGTTGATCTCCCTGTCAGATCTGCCCGTCTTGCCGGATGGCTCACCATGCAGAGACTGCAGGAGCACCGGGGTAGGACGGCCCCTCCGCAGCGGTTGTCGGCGGGCGTGAGCCCATGAGGACGAACGGCCGAGTGTCCTCCTGGGTTGTGATGGTCACAGCTCTAACCGCGGTCTCGGCATGCGCCGACCCGGCGGTTACCGCCGCGCCGGCGCCAGTGGTGAGCGAGACGAGCCAGGCGACTTCGCCGCCGGCTACGCCAGGCGGTGCTGAAGTGGTCCCACAGGCCTGCGAGCGCTTCGTGGCGCCCGATGGAAGCGACGGAGGCCCTGGTAGTGCCGGTGATCCGTGGGCGACTCTGGCACACGCCGCGGCTGCGGTCCCCGACAACGGCTGTGTGGTCTGGTTCGAGCCTGGTGTATACGTCGGCTACCAACAGGTGGAGCGCCGGTTCAGCAAACCGACCACGTTCCGTGCGATCACCCGCTACCGGACGGTGCTGGAGAACGACGGCACCGTGCTCGATGTCGACGGCGCCAAGAACGTCGTTTTCCGCGGCTTCGAGTTCCGACACTCTGATGCCGGCGCCGATGGCTACGTAGTCATCGTGGACCAGAGTGACGACATTTGGGCCGAAGACGTGACGTTCCGGGACAACATCTTCCACGACTCGTTCGACAACGACTTGCTCAAGATCCACAACGGAGTGCGCCGTGCCCTGGTCGACGGAAATGTCTTCTACAACCAGGGGACCAGCGAGCAGCACATAGACGTCAACAGCGTCACCGACGTCATCATCCAGGACAACGTCTTCTTCAACGACTTCGCCGCCAGCGGCCGGGAGGTGTCCACCGAGACCAAGCACTACATCGTCGTCAAGGACAGCAACGAGGACGAGGACGGCCAGCTTGGGAGCGAGCGGATCGCAATAAGACGCAACGTCTTCCTCAACTGGCAGGGCGGCTCGGAGAACTTCGTCAAGATCGGGAACGACGGCAAGGCATACCACGAGGCGAAGGACGTCACCGTCGAGAACAACCTGATGGTCGGCAACTCCAGCCGGCCGATGGACGTGGCCTTCGGGGTGAGCGGTGCCCGCGATGTCTCCTTCGTCAACAACACGGTCATCGGGGACCTGCCGTCGGATGCCTATGGCTTCCGGGCCGACATCAAAGGCGACAACCCGCAAAACCAACGGATCGATTTCGTCAACAACATCTGGGCCGATCCCACCGGCACGATGGGAGAAGAGTTCTCCGAAGGGGACCCCGACGACACCACAGAACTCGTCCTCGACAACAACCTCTACTGGAACGCAGGGGCGGCCATCCCGCCCGGTGAGGCGGCCAGCCCGCTGACCGACGACGCCAATCGGTTGGTGGCCAACCCCCGGCTCCCCACCGACCACCAGGGTGTGGTGCTCCCCGTCTGGGACGGGACGGAGTTCGTCAATGGCGCGGCCACCATCCGCGACGAATTCGTCCGGCTGGTGACGACCTACGGCCGAACTCGCCGAGAGCAGCCCGGCTATCGACGGCGCCGACCCAACTGTTGCGCCCGACGATGACATCCTGGGGAACAACCGAACTTCCCCCGATCTGGGAGCGTACGAGTTCGGGGCCACAGGCGGCCTTCCCCCTGGTGGCACCTTCATCGATGACGACGGGCAACGTCCACGAGGGATACATCGAAGCCATTGCAGCCCGCGGGATCACCCGGGGGTGCAACCCGCCGGCCAATGACCGGTACTGCCCGAGCCAACCGGTGACCCGGGGACAGATGGCTGCCTTCCTGGTACGAGCCCTCGACTTGCCGGCGGGTGATATCGACAGCTTCGTGGACGACGAGGGCTCGATCTTCGAGGACGACATCAACCGTTTGGCTGCTGCCGGGATCACTCGCGGCTGCAATCCACCCGAGGCGGATCAATTCTGTCCGTTGGACTCGGTCACTCGTGGCCAGATGGCCGCATTCCTGGTTCGTGCATACGGCTATCCGAGGACCGAAGTTGACAGCTTCACCGATGACGACACCTCGGTTTTCGAGGACGACATCAACCGACTGGCCTCTGCCGGGATCACGCGAGGGTGCACCGACGACTGGTATTGCCCCACCGCGGAAGTGCGCCGTGACCAAATGGCGAGCTTCCTGGGTAGGGCCGAAGAACTTACGCCGATTCTCGCGCCACTTGTCGCCATGGGGTGGAGGCTGCAATGAGAGACGTCGGATCGACGCCGCGAGAGATCGACGGGCGGGCTCCCGGTCGGAAGCCGGTGGTGACCTACCTCATCGGTAGCTATCCATTGCTGACGACCACGTTCATCGACCGAGAGATCGAGGCGCTTCGTCGGCAGGGGATCTCAGTCTCGGTGCTGTCTCTGCGCCGCCCTCACGGCCGGCTTTCTACGGAGCAGACGGCCAGGCTGGGCGAGGTCGAATACCTCCTCCCCGTGGGCCCGGTTGCCCTGCTCCGCAGCCACCTCCGCTTCATGGCGACCCGCCCCGGTGCCTATTGGGGGACCCTCCGCTGGCTACTGGGTCGGCCTCATCCCGGCTTCCGCTCCCGGCTGAAGACGATCCTCCACTTCGGCGAGGGCGTCCACGTCGCCCACCTGATACGCCGCACCGACGCCGAGTGGCTCCATGCCCATTTCATCGACCGCGCCGCCATCGTGGCGATGGTGGCCGGCCGGCTCCTCGACCTGCCCTACAGCGTGACCGCCCACGCCAACGACATCTATGTCGACCCGGTGCTGCTCCCCGAGAAGTTGGAGGGGGCGGCATTCGTGGCCACGTGCACCGACTACAACGCGGCCCACCTGGCGGCGGTCGGCGGCCCGGCCGCCTCCGAGAAGGTGGTGACGATCCACCACGGGATCAACCTCGATCGATACCAGCCGCGGCAAGGCGCCCGTGACCCCGTTCCCACGATCCTCGCGGTCGGTCAGCTGAAGGAGAAGAAGGGCTTCCGCTACCTGATAGATGCCTGCCGGCTGCTTGTGGACCGCGGCTACCGGTTCCGCTGCAAGATCGTCGGAGACGGGCCATTACGTGCTGAACTCGAGGAACACATCCGGGGTGCAGCGCTGGAAGACGTGGTCGCCCTGCTGGGGTCGCTCGACCACGGCTCGGTCATCGAGTGGTACGAGGCGTCGGAGATCTTCACCCTGCCCTGCGTGACCGGCGAAGACGGCGACCGCGATGGGATACCCAACGTCATCCTCGAGGCGATGGCCATGGAACTGCCGGTCGCCACCACGCGCCACTCGGGGATACCCGAGGTGATCGAGGACGGTTGGAACGGGCTATTGGTTCGGCCCGGAGATGCCGATGACTTGGCAGTGGCCCTGGCCCGGCTGCTCGACGACCCAGCGGAGCGGGGCCTGATGGGGAGTAGGGGGCGGAAGACGGTGGCGGAGAAGTTCGATGCCGATGTCAACGCAACCAAGCTGATGTCCCGGTTAATCACCGGCATCGCCGGCAATGCGAAGAACAGAGTGGTGGCTCGAGGCGAGCCGCTCTTCTTGGTCTGGGGGCCGCCCAGCTACGGGCCACGCAGCCGGGCACTGGCTGGCGCCTTGGCGATAGACGTCCAATACGTGACTTCCATCCGCCGCCGAGGCTTGCTGGTGGCGCCTCTCAAGTATGCCCACCAAGCCCTCTCCACTGTCGTCCTGCTGGCTCGCCGTCGCCCAAGCCTCGTGTTCGTCCAGAGCCCTCCCAGCCCAGCGGCGATGTTGGTTGCCGCCTATGGGGCGATCACCTCGACGCCGTTCGTAATCGATGCCCACAGCGCCGCGATGCAATCCTCGTGGTGGACCAAGCCTCGCTGGCTCCACCGGATGGTGGCCCGGAGCGCGGTGACCACCATCGTCACCAACGATCACTTTGCGGCGAGGCTCCGCGGCATGGGCGCGGACGCTCTGGTGGTGCGGGACATCCCCACGTCCTTCCCCACCCAAGATGAGGTCGAAGTTGGTCCTGGTTTCAACGTGGTGGTCGTCAACACCTTCTCCTTCGACGAGCCACTCGACGAGGTCATGGCTGCAGCAGCCGAGCTCGATGACGTGACCTTCCACGTGACCGGGGACCCGAGGCGGGCGCGCCAGCCGCTGCCTGAGCCGACTCCGCCCAACGTCCGCTTCACCGGTTTCCTTCCCGACGCGCAGTACTACGGACTGCTGAACGCGGCGCACACTGTGATGTGTCTCACGACCCGTGACCACACCATGCAACGAGGCGCCTGTGAAGCCCTCTCGCTCGGCAGGCCGATCATCACCTCCGATTGGCCTCTGTTGCGGGGCTACTTCCACCAAGGGACGGTGCACGTGGACAACAGCGCGGATGGCATACGAAGCGGTGTGATGGAGATGATGCAGGGCTACGACAAGTACGCCGAGGGGATCGGCGCCCTCCAGGTCGAGCAGCACCGCGAGTGGCAGGAGGCCTTCAACGCCCTCGTCGCGCAGATCGAGCCATCGCTCGCCGACCGGAAGGTGGTCTGAGCGTGGCCAGCATTGCCGTCTTCGGGCTCGGTTATGTCGGGGCTGTCACCGCGGCGGCGCTCGCCAACGACGGGCACACCGTGATAGGCGTCGATCCCAACCCGACCAAGGTGCGGATCGTCGCCGACGGTGCCAGCCCGGTGATCGAACCAGGCTTGTCCGAGTTGATCGCGGCAGGGGGTGAGCGCCGGACGGATCCGGGCAATCTCCGACGCCGATGAAGCCATCGCCGGGGCAGACATTTCGATGATCTGTGTCGGGACGCCTAGTCGGCCCAACGGAGGTCTCGACCTGACCCAGGTTGAGAGGGTTTGCGCCGAGATAGGCACGGCCCTCGCCGATCACGCGGAGTATCACGTGGTGGTGGTGCGAAGCACCATGGTCCCGGGGAGCACCGAGGAGGTGGTCATCCCGGTGCTGGAGAAGATGTCGGGCAAGCTGGCGGGAGAGGACTTCGGGGTCTGCATCAACCCCGAGTTCCTGCGGGAAGGAAGTTCGGTAGCCGACTTCTACGACCCGCCCTTCACCGTCGTGGGAAGCAACGACCCGACTGCCGCCGCCGCGGTCGCCGCCCTCTTCTCGCACCTACCCGCCGAGGTCTTGATGCTCCCGCTGGGAGTCGGCGAGATGGTCAAGTACACGAGCAACGCGTTCCACGCTCTCAAGGTCGCCTTCGCCAACGAGATCGGCGCGATATGCAAGGAGCAGGGCATCGACAGCCATGAGGTCATGGATGTCTTCTGCCGCGACACCAAGCTCAACATCTCCACCGCGTATCTCCGACCGGGTCCGGCATTCGGAGGGTCGTGCCTGCCCAAGGACCTTCGCGCTCTCGTCCACCATGCCAGGAGGCAGGACATCGAGGCGCCGGTGCTTGGAGGCGATCCTGCCAAGCAACCAGAGGCACCTCGATCGCGCCTTCCGGTTGATCAGCAGTGCCGGCAGCAAACGGATCGGAGTACTCGGGCTCGCCTTCAAGGCCGGTACCGACGACTTGCGTGAGAGTCCCGTGGTCGAGTTGATCGAGCGGCTGGTCGGCAAGGGATACCAGGTCAGGGTTTTCGACCGCAATGTCTCGCTGGCCCACCTTCACGGAGCGAACCGTGAGTACATCGAACGCGAGATCCCGCACATTGCCTCGTTGATGTGCGCCCGCATCGACGATGTTCTCGAACAGAGCGATGTGATCGTGGTCGGCAACCAGGCGCCGGAGTTCGCCGATGCCATGGACCGGGTCAATGGGCATCACTCGGTCGTCGACCTGGTGCGCATAGCCCGCTCGGGCTTGGGTGACTTCGCTTATGAGGGCATCGGCTGGTAACGGGAGTGGGATCGGTGACCAAGGGCAAGGGGAACAAGCGCCATTGCATGGTGGTCCATGCCTATTACCCCTTGGGCGAGACACGGGTGCAACGCGAGGCGATGGCACTGCGGGACCGTGGATACCAGGTCGACGTGATCTGCCTGCGAGGGCCGGGGGAAGCGGCTCGGGAGTGCCATGACGGCGTCGAGGTTCACCGGCTCCCGGTAGGTCGCCACCGAGGGCACGGGATGGCCGTCCAATTGCTCGAGTACCTCGTCTTCTTCGCGATGGCGGCTGTCCGGCTGAGCTGGCTGCATCTTCGCCGGCGCTACCGGTCGGTCCAGGTTCACAATCTTCCCGACTTCCTCGTGTTCGCCGCGGTCTTCCCAAAGGCGACCGGGGCACCGGTGATCCTCGATCTGCATGACCTCATGCCCGAATTCTTCGCGGCGCGGCTCGGGCTGACCATGGATCACCCCCTGGTCCGTCTGGTCCTTCTCCAGGAGCGCATGGCCTGTCGATTCGCCGACCACGTGATCACGGTCACGGAAGGCTGGCGAGAGACCCTGGCCGGCCGAAGCGTCCCGATGACTCGGTCGACCGTGGTGATGAATGTGGCCGACTCGGCCCTGTTTCGCCGGGAGACGACCGAGGTTGTCCCGGCCAACGGGATGTTCGAGATGGTCTATCACGGCACCTTCACCCGGCGATACGGTGTCGACCTTGCCATCGAGGCTCTGGGCCGTGTACAGCGACGATGTCCCCCAGGCGCGACTCACCCTTCTCGGCGACGGCGACACCAGGTCTGAGCTGATAGGGCTGACCGAATCGCTCGGGCTGTCCGACCGGGTGAGCTTCAGCGAAGGGATGGTCGACGTCAGCGCACTTCCGGGGCGCTGCGACGTGCCCGCGTCGGCATAGTCCCGAACCGAAGCAATGTCTTCACCGATGAGATCCTCCCCACCAAGCTGATGGAGCTGGTGGCGGTGGGCACTCCGGTGATCGTGGCCCGGACCCCCGGGGTGGAGGCGTACTTCGACGACACCATGGTGAGGTACTTCGAGCCCGACGACGTCGACGACCTGGCCGACGCGATTCGCGACCTATTCCTCCGCTCCGACCGAAGGGACGCACTCGTCGACCGATCCGACGAGTTCAACCGCGAGTCACAGTTGGGAGGCGGTGTCGGCCCGTTACGTGGACCTGGTCGACCGGCTCGGAGCGGATGGTGCTTCCAGTCACGGGCGCCGTTGTCCCGGCGTCCAGCACGGCCGACTCGCCCAGACGCTGGTGCACTCCTCCGATGAGCCGGACGACCCCGGCTGGGATCTATTCCGTCGCCGATCACGGCCATCACACCCAGACGAGTCTCTGGGGTCAGATCAAGGCATCGATGGGCTGGCAAGCGGTGCGGGTCACAGCCCAGCAGCGAGGTCTGATCGTCGGTGGTGCCCAGATCCTGATGCGCCGGCTTCCCGTGGGCGGGAACGTGGGATTCGTGTCTCGCGGCCCTGTCCTCGCCGGGCCCGACGCCGCCGTGGCTGGAGCCGTGATGGACGAGATCGAGCGAGTCGCACGAAGACTGGGCTTCAGCCCACCTCACGATCCAACCGCCATCCGATGAGACAGCGTCTGTCTTGGGTGGTGAGACCCGTCGCATGTTCCCCGGAACCGCGGAGGTGACACCGCGGGCGACCATCCTCATCGACCTGTCGGATGGGCTCGAGCCGGTCTTGGCCGGGATGACTCCGCGGACGAGATACAACACCAAGGTGGGCGCACGCAAGGGGATCGAAGTACGAGAAGGCGGCGAAGCGGATTTGGACATCTTCTATGGAATGCTGCGGAATACCGCGGACCGCCAGGGATTCACCGCCTTTCCGAGGGGCTACTTCGGCGCCATGTGGCGCGTCTTGAACCCGCGGGGCCACCTTCGGCTCGCTCTCGCTGAAGTGGACGGAGAGCCGGTGGCGGCCCAACTGGTCATCGCATTTGGCGACACCGTGATCAACAAGATGAGCGTGTGGTCGGGGCTGGAGGGGAACCGCCGTCCCAACGAGGCCCTTCAGTGGTCGACGCTCGAGTGGGCCGTAGCGAACGGCTACCGGACATACGATCTCGAAGGAATCAAGCTCTCGGCGGCGGAGGCCTTGCTCCGGGGGGATCCGCTGCCCGACACGCTCCGCCAATCGGTGACCTCGTACAAGCTGGGCTTTGGCGGGGTCATCGCCGTGGCGCCGCCGCCACTGGTACACGTTGCCAACCCGGCACTGCGGTGGGCGTTCTCCGAGGTCTACCCAAGGGTCATGGACCATCGGCGGGTCAAGGCGCTCGTCAGGTCCGTGCGTACTCGACCCGTTGGAAGCGAAGCAGAGGTGGAACGATGAAAGTGCTATTCATGGCGGGGAGTGGACGGAGTGGGAGCACGATCCTCCACAACGTCCTCGGGCAGATAGACGGCTTCTTCCCAGTGGGTGAGATCCGCTACATCTGGGAGCGGGGGGCTCTGAGAAACTTTCTGTGCGGCTGTGGCAAGCCGTTCCGGGAGTGTGACTTCTGGCTGGAGGTGATGGATCGGGCGTTCGGGGGCATCGACAAGATCGACCCCGATGAGTTGTTCGAGCTGACCGAGAGCTTTCGTATCCGCAACCTGCCGCTCACATGGGTTCCGCCCCTGCGTCGGCGCGAGCTCTCCAGGCTCGGGAGCTACCTCGATTATCTCTCCAGGCTGTACGCCTCGATTGAGCAGGTGTCCGGCTGTCGTGTAATCGTCGACTCCACCAAGAACCCGTCGTACGGTTACCTGTTGGAGCGGGTGGCGGGCCTCGATCTGTACCACCTCCATTTCGTCAGGGACTCACCGGCTGTCTCCTATTCATGGAGTCAGAAGAAGCAATTCCAGCCGGGTGAAAACATGGCTCGCAAAGGCTCGGTGAAGAGCGCTCTCCAGTGGGACGCGCGCAATCTGTCTGCCGAGTTGTTCCTCCCACCATGACCGAGACCGGTGGATGAGCGTGCGATACGAAGACATGATGATCGACCCGAGGCGAACGGTTCGCGCCATCGTCGACTGGCTGGGTGAGCCCGATGCGCGTGCTCCCGTTCACGTCCGAACGTGAGGTGCAACTCGATCGACGCAATCACTCGGTGTTCGGCAACGAGGTTCGCTTCGCCACCGGACCGGTCACCCTCCGGCCCGACGAACGGTGGCGGGCCGGACTCGACGAGCGGGATGCGATCACGGTGAAGGCGCTCACGTGGCCGCTACGCGCTCGATACGGATACCTGAGCCAGGGCCGGGTGCCGGCTGGAGAGAGCTGATGCTCCCTCTGTTGGCGCCTGCCCCAGAAGGCACCTTCGCGCATCGAAATCGTGGATCTGGCGACGGATCCCCGCTGGGCTGGTCTGATCGGCGGCTTTGCCAGCAGCGTCTTCCACTCCCCCGCCTGGGCGAGGGTGCTCGAAAGCACCTACGGCTACTCGGTGCGGGCGGCGCTCGTTGTCGATGGCGAGGGAAGGCCGGTGGGCGGGATCCCCTTCGTCGATCTCGATGATCTCGGCGAGCGTCGCAGGATGAGCCTGCCTTTCTCCGATTTCTGCGATCCGCTCATCGCAAACAGCCAGGCATGGGCGGTGCTTGCGGACAGCCTCTTGGAGGATGGGCTGCAGACCGACATCCGTTGCCTTCGCAGCCCGTTCCCCGTTGCAGATGGTCGTTTCGCTGTGGTCAAACGCTCGGCCTGGCACGGAGTGAGCCTCGAACGGGAGACCGAGGAGATCTGGGGCGGTCTCCACGAGGCGGCTCGCCGCTCGATCAGGAAGTCACGCGGTGCCGGCGTCGAGGTGCGTCGTGCCGAGGACCGCTCCGACCTACGCGCCTTCTTCGATCTCCATCTGCGGGTTCGCAAGCAGAAGTACGGTTTGCTGGCGCAGCCGTACCGCTTCTTCGAGAGCATCTGGGAGCAGTTCCTCGCCGGGGGGGAGGGTGCGCTGCTTCTGGCGCTGCACCAGGGTAAGGCGATCGGCGGCGTGCTCTACCTGCGATGGAAGGACACGCTCTACTACAAGTTCAACGCCTCCGACCCATCCCGGCTCGACGTCAGACCCAACGATCTCCTCGCTTGGGAGGGAATCAACGTGGGCCGAGACCAAGGCCTTCGCCTTTTCGACTTCGGCCTCTCCGATTACGAACAGGAGGGCCTTGTCCGATACAAGCGCAAGTACGCCAGCGAAGAGAAGACGGTCAGCTTTGTCCGAGCGCTGGACCCGGGAGTCGGCGATGACGTGCGCAACATCCTGGGCCAAGTCACAGAGTTGATGGTGGACGAGTCAGTACCCGACGCGATCACGGAGCGCGCCGGCGACCTGCTCTACCGGCATTTCGCCTAAACCTGTTAGCCCACCCCGGCGGGGCCAAGGCGCGCCGCGGTGCGCGGTTAGCCCGCCCAGGCAACGTCTGCCGTCAGGTGGCGCAGCCTCCAGTTCCTGCCTCGCACCGCCAGAGCCGCGATGTGACCTCGGCGGGGGACAAATGACTCGAAGTGCCATCGACGCGCCTCCTCGACTCCCCCTGGCGCCGATATGAGCTTGGCGGGTGCTCCCGGCTGGAGGGTCACCGCGAAACTGGACAGGTCCAGGGAGAGCCCCATACCGTAGGCCTTGACGAATGCCTCCTTGCGGGTCCAGCAATTGAAGAACGCATCCGCCCTCGACCGAGGCGGGACCGACCGGAGCGCGGCCCGCTCGGCAGGGGCAAAGAAATGCTCCCCGAGTGCGAGGTGATCCATGTCGTGACGTACCCGTTCCACATCGATGCCCAGGACCTGATCGGCGGATACGGCGTACAGAGCCAACGGCCCGGTGTGCGACAGGTTGAAGCTCAGCTTCGATCCACTTTCTGGCCGAACCACGGAGGGGCGGCCATAACGGTTGTAGTCGAACCGGATGTCTCTGGCGTCGGTCCCCAGGTACCCGGCGAGCAGCTCTCTGAGGAGAGCGCGTCCCACCGTGTAACGGCGCCGATCGAGAGCTTTCCGAAACCGTACGGCCCGGGCCAGTTCCTCCGTAACCAGAAGCTCCTCGTATCGCCCGAGGTCTTCGCGGCTTTCGTCCAGGTCGGCGACCCAGACGTGGACCTCGTCGCCTGCCAGCGCGGTCATTGTCCGGCGCCATTCAACCCGGCCTCCTCCAAAGCGCGGTCGATGACCTCTCGTATCTGAGTTGCCACCTTCCCAACCCTCGGCTCGGAGAGGAGACCGATCCTGTGCCCGGGGGCCTCCACCACCTGCAGCGACTCGACCAACGGGGACCAGCCGAGCGAGTAGTCCCCCAACTGACCGAAGGGTTGGCGGGCCGCCCTGACCAGCGTCACCGGCCTGGAATAGGGCTCAGGCTGGTATCGGGCGTATGCCTTGCTGTGGGCAGCAGCAACGAGCTCTTGGCGGAACGCACGGCTGTGGGGCAAGCGGATCCCGACTCGGTCCATGATCCGGGACAGCGCCACTTCCACCCGCAGAACGAGATGAAGGGCCAGCCGCGCGACCCGCTCGGTCAGGAACCGGGTCCGGCGGGATGAGGGGACCTCGACGACGTTGCTCCACTCCATGTCCAGCCGGGTTCGAACCCGGTTGAGCAGTCGCACCGGAAGTGGCGCGAGCACGGGCTCCACCTCTGGTCTCGGGTTCTCCACCATCAGCACGAGAGCCACTTCTTCGCCGGCTTTGCTCAACTGCTGTGCCATCTCGTAGGCGACGTCGCCACCGAGGCACCAGCCGCCGATCAGATAGGGACCGCTGCTCTGCACGGTTCGTATCTCGTCGATGTACCCCGCAGCCATCTCTTCGAGTTGCCGGGCATGTGAATCGCCGGTGCGGGGGGCCTGCAGTCCGTAAAACGGCTGGTCTGAGCCGAGGTGTCTGGCCAAATCGTGATAGCCGATCACGTTTCCGCCGTGCGCATGCACGAAGAAGAGCGGCGGGCGGTCCCCGGCGGGCTGGATCGGGACGAGCGATGACCACGATGCGGTCCAGCCTCTTGTCTCGATCAGCTTGGCCAGCGAGGAGATGGTTGGCGCCTGGAAAAGGGTCGAGAGTGGCAGCGGTTCACCGACGATTTGTTGCTCGACTTCGAGGAGAAGCTCGGCAGCGAGCAGCGAGTGCCCTCCAAGGGCGAAGAAGTCGTCGTCCACACCAATTGATGTGCTCCCAAACCCCTTCTGCCATATTTCCCGCAATTGCGACTCGAGCAAGTTGCGCGGGTTCTGCGTGGTCGACGTGTCCGATTCGGCCTCATCTTCGAATTGGCTCAACATAGGAAACTCGGACAGCAGGCGATCTGGTCCCTCCGCCATTTCCCCCAGTACCTGCTCCAAGCTGGCGATCAGCCCGTCGATGTCCTCGGGCGAGAAAAGCCGCCGCCGGTACCGAACGACCACTCTGTAACGCCCATCGACCTCCCTCACGAAGAAGGCAAGGTCGAAGTCTGACGTCGATGCTTCGGGTACCAAAGGCGTGATCATTGCATCGGGTAGGTCGAGCCCGTTCGAGGACGTGTCCTGCAGCACGAAGAGGCCCCGGGCCAAAGGTGTATTGACGAGCCGCGCCACATCTTGGAACGGGGTTTCCTGATGGTCGAATGCTCCGGCGACTACAGAGCGCGACCTGACCAGGAGCTCGGAGACAGACGGGTCACCAGACAAGTCGCCTCGCAGCACGACCAGGTTGTTGAAGTACCCCACCAGCTCTTCGGCGGCCATCTGCGCCCGCCCGGCAACCGGTGAGCACAAGACGATGTCGGTCTGCCCTGTGGACCGGTTGAGCAGGATCTGGAAACCGGTGAGCAGGGTGATGAAGGGGGTGACGCGGGCGTGGCTGCTCAGCCGCTTGACCCGCTCGGTCAGGTCCTCAGCCAAAGCGACGTTTCGGTGACCGCCCTCCAGCGACGGAGTGGATTTCCCATGGACTGGCAGCCGCAAAGGCTGTGGGGAGTCGGCGAGGATCGCCTCCCAGTAGGCCAGGTTGCGCCTGGTTATGCCATCGTCGCCCCCTGTCAGCTGCCAATGGGCGTAGTCGGCGTATTGGATCCTCGGTGCGGGGAGCGGGGAATGAAGGCCGGCGATACGGGCTCTATAGAGGTGCCCGAGTTCGTGCTCGATACGCTCCATCGACCATCCGTCACACACGATGTGATGGGTGGTGACGACGAGAACATGGTCCATGTCTGCTAGTCGAACCAGCTTTACTCTGAACAGCGGTTCGCTTGCCAGGTCGAATGGGCGTTCCGCCTCGATCGTCGCCATGTGCTCTGCTGCCTCGATCCGTTCTATGGCTGGCAGGTGCTCCAGGTCGACGCGATCGAACTCGAATCCATCAAAGGCGATGATGCTCTGCTCCGGCTGACCTTCGACCTCGACGAAGCGGGCACGCAGAGCCGCGTGACGCTGCAGGATCTCGCCCATGGCCCACTCGAGGGCCGCCACATCGAGCTTGCCCTGGATCCGGTGCGCCGCTTGAAGGTTGTAAACCGGATCGCCCGGCCGCAGTCTCGCCAGTGACCAGACACGTTTCTGCCCAGGGGAAAGCGGGTGGATGCCGAGATCGGGGCGTGGACTGATCTCGTCGCTCTTCGGTTGTCGAGAGGTGCGGAGGCGCTCTTCCAGTCGAGCGCGTCGCTCCGGTGTGAGGCGTGCGATCGCCTGGCTTATGTCGGTCATGCCGGATCGGCGCCAGGTGCTTCGCTTGCCAGCTCGCTAACCAGATCCAACAACTCTTCGTCCGTGAACGCCTCCGAGGCGAGCGTCTCGGTCAGCTTGAGCGCTTGCTCGGCCACCGTCGGGTGCTCGAAGAAGAACCCAAGCGAGAGCTCCAGCCCGATGAGCTCGCGCAATCGGGCGTTGGCACGCATGGCGTTGAGCGAGTGCCCACCGAGGTCGAAGAAGTCGTCATCCACACCCACCTGCGGGATCCCTAGGACCTCAGCCCAGACCATGGCGATCTGCCCCTCGAGTGGCGTCCTGGGAGCGACAAACCCTGCCGCGTCACCAGAAGTCCCGCTCGGAGCAGGCAGTGCCATACGGTCGATCTTGCCGCTCGAGGTGCGTGGCATCTCGGTGAGGAATACATAAGTCGACGGGACCATATGCCGGGGCAGCCGGTCGCGTAGGAAGCTCCTGAGCGACGATTCGTCGAGGTCTTCCGGCGTCACATACGCGGTCAATTGCATCTCGTCCATGGCATCGGGATGGACGACCACCACGGACTCCTTGACCAGGGAGTGCTGGCGGAGCGTGGCCTCGATCTCGCTCAACTCGATCCGGTAGCCGCGCACCTTCACCTGATGGTCGGAGCGACCGAGGAACTCGATGTTGCCATCTGGAAGCCACCGGGCCCGGTCACCGGTCTTGTAGAGCCTGGCCCCAGTGTCGAAAGGGTTGGCGACGAAGCGCTCTGCGGTCAACTCGGGATGGTGCAGGTATCCGCGAGCCAACTGAACGCCACCGATATGCAGCTCTCCTGGAACGCCAATCGGCACGGGCTGCAGACGGGCATCGAGGATGCGGACCTCGCAGTTGGCCATGGGTACGCCGATGGGCACAACTCTCACCGGTCCGTCCTCCGGACAGCGCCACAACGTCACGCCGACAGCCGCCTCGGTCGGCCCATAGTGGTTGAACAGGTCCACGCCGAGCCGTTTCCGGAACAGGTCCACCACGTCGGGTGAGAGTGCCTCGCCACCCGCCACTACACGTCGAAGATCGCCACATCGCTCGATTCCGTCTTCCTCGAGGACGAAGGGGAGCATCGATGACACGAACTCGACGGTGGTTACACCCTCCTCGGCCATGGTTCGTACCAGATAGCCGGCGTCGCGGTGGCCTCCCGGTTCCGCCACCACCAGCCGGGCGCCCACCGTGAGCGGTACGAACACCTCCCAGACCGAAACGTCGAAGGTGAACGGAGTCTTGTGGAGGATGCGGTCGGTTTCGTCGATGCCGAGGGCGTCTGTCATCCCGAACAGCTTGTTGCAGATGGCTCGGTGAGTTATCACCACGCCCTTGGGGATGCCGGTCGACCCTGAGGTGTAGAGCACGTAGGCGGGATCGTCTGGACCTGCTCCTTCGATTGGGCGCTGGGCCGGTGATGGCTCGTCGCTGTCGATGGCCACGACAGGGACCGTTGTGTCCGGGACCGACTCCAACAGGCTCTGTTGGGTGACGATCGCCGCCATGTCCGTTTCCTCGATCAACAGTTGAAGGCGCCTAATCGGGTACTCGTGATCGAGCGGCACGAATGCCCCGCCGGCCTTGAGCACTGCGCACAGCGCCACGATCAGGTCGTCCGAGCGCTCCATCAACACCCCTACCAAGTTGCCGGTGCCGACCCCGGTTCCGGCAAGGCGGATGGCCAAGTCGTCGACCCGCTGCTCGAGTTGTGCGTAGGTGACCTCTCTGCCCCGGAAGGTCATCGCCACCGCTTCCGGTGTGCGTGCTGCTTGGGCTGCGATCAACCCGTGCAACGTCACATTCTCTGGGTAGGACACGGCGGTGTCGGTCCAGCCGGTGATCAGATCCCTCTCTGCCGCCGGTAAAACCGGCAGGTCGCCGACCAGGGCCTCGGGGTTCTCGGCGGCTGCCCGCAGTAAGAGCAGGAACTCCTCGAGCCGCCGTTGCATCGTGGCCTGATCGAAGAGGTCGAGGTTGAAGGTGCACTCGGCGACCAGGTCCCCGCCGCCCGAGGCCAGGTTGACGAACACGTCGAAGTTCTCGAAACGGCGCGGGCCAGAGCCAATCGTGGCGACGACGCCGTCGAAGTCGAGTTCTCCGCCCGGGGCATCCATGTTGAGCGTGACGGAGACCAACGGGGTGCGGCTCGGGTCGCGCCGACCGCCAAGCACCTTGACGATGTCGCCGTACGAGTAGTTCTGGTGGTCGTAGGCATCGAGAAAGGCTGCCTGAGTGGTCCTGAGATGCTCTCGAAAGCTGGCTTCGCCATCCACCGCTCTCCGCCTGGGGAGCATGTTGATGCAATGCCCCACGAGATCTCGGCCGGCGAACTGGGTCTGACCGGCGATGGAGACCCCCAGAGCCAACTCGGGACCGCCGTTGAGGCGTTGCAGGAAGCACTCGAAGCCGGCCAGGATTGCCGTGAAGAGCGTGCAACGCTCTTCGGTGGCCAGCGCCTGGAGAGCGACGACGATCTCCGGTTCGATTCGCAGTTCGATGCGGCACGCGGCGTATGTCTTCGTCGACTGGACGGACCCGGTCTGGCGGGAAATCCGTCACAGGAAGCGAGCCGCCCAATTCGGACATCCAGAATGCCTCGTCGTCCGACCAGCTCTGCCCCGCCCGATGCTCCTCCTGCCAGCGCACATACTCTTCGAGCTGCATCGGTTCGACCAGGGTCGCGGTCTCACCCCTGCGTGCGGCCCGATACAGCGCAGCCAGGTCGCGGTACAGGATCCCGGTGGACCAGCCGTCGCAGATGACGTGGTGCACCGTGATCAGGAGGAGATGTTCCTCGCCGCCGAGACGAACCAACTTGGTCCGGAGGAGTGGAAGAGCGGCAAGGTCGAATGGGCGTCTCTGCCTCCAGGACGCGCAGTTCCGCCAGCGATTCCGCCTGGCCGGCTTGGTCCTGGTCGGAGATGTCAATCAGTGGGAGCTCGATCGGCGGCGCGGGCGATCCGCTGATGCTGCCCGTCGGGGTCGATCACCGTTCGCAGCGCCTGGTGCCTCGTGACCACGCCTTCGATCGCAGTCTTCAACGCCTTCAGGTCAAGCGCTCCCCGGAGGTGAACCTCACCGGCCAGGTTGTAGGCGCAACTCGCATCGCGACCCAGTTGGGCGGCTAGCCAGATCTCCTGTTGGGCCCCTGTGAGCGGGATGAGCTTGCTGTCACTGTCGCCGAGATCTGTCGGCGGGGAGGCCGCAGGAAGGAAGCTCCCGCGGCGCATCGACTCGGCTGCCGCTTGGTAGGCGGCGGACAACCTCGCGATGTCGTCCTCGGAGTGGGCGGTGGACAGGAAGGCTGCCCGCCCCTCGACCAGGTGAATTCCCTGGTCGCGCAGATTGAGATAGAAGACGGATGCCGATTGGTGATGGCTCTCGAAGTTGGTGATGAAGAACGAGCTGAAGTGCTCGATCGTCATTGGGAACCGCTCGGCGGTGAGATAGCTGTTGAGCTCGGACACCAGATCGTCGGTCCGTCCGTTGAGACCGGCCTGCAGTCCCGGCCCCTCCTGACGGAGATGGAGCAGAGCAGCGCGTGCCGCCGCCAGAGCCACCGGGTGGCGGACGAAGGTCCCGGCGAACCAGGTGACGTCTGCCTCGGGGATCGAATCGTCCCCGTACTGCCAATGACCTCCATCGAGCGCGTCCATGTACCGGGACTTCCCCGCCACCACTCCGATGGGGAAGCCGCCACCGATGACCTTGCCATACGTCACCAGGTCCGCCTTGACGCCGAAAAGCGCCTGAGCGCCGCCTGGGTGGGACCGGAATCCCGTGATCATCTCGTCGAAGACGAGCGGAACCCCGGTCGCCTCGGTCAAATCGCGCAGATCTCCGAAGGAATTCGACTGGCTGGAAATCGGGATGACGACTCTGCACCGGCTCGACCAGGACCGCCGCCAATTGTGGGGCGAGAGCCTCGATTGTCCGCAGCGATTCTGGGTCGCCATAGTCGAGGATGATCAGATCCTGTGACATGTGGGCCGGTATCCCCGGAGCGAGCGGGATCGATCTGCGACCGGCCCCAGCGCCGACACCGCGAGATAGCACCTCGTCGAAGAGCCCGTGGTAGTCGCGGGCAAAGGTGACGATCTTGGATCGCCCGGTGACGGTGCGCGCCAACCGCATTGCAGCCAGAACAGCTTCGGAGCCGGTGTTGGAGAAGGCCACCCGCTCGGCACCGGTCATCTCACCGATCAACTCGGCGACCTCGCCGGCCAGAGGGGTCATTGGACCGATCTCGATCCCGTTCTCCAGTTGGGCAGCCACCGCCTCCATCACGAACGGGGGAGCGTGGCCGAAGAGGTTCACCCCGAATCCCATGGTCACGTCGAGATACTCATTGCCGTCGACGTCCCAGATCTTCGAACCTGCCGACCGCACAGACACCAATGGGTACACGGCTTCCTTCCAGGCGCGGCGGAACCCAAGGACCGTTCGTGGATCGGCAAGCCGGGCCCTGTTGGCCTGGGTGATGCGCTTGGAACCCGGTGAGCGCGGCATTCAGCCGGCCGATCAGGTCATCGAGGTGGCGCCGCTGCGACGGGTCCATAGCCTCGCCGCTGCGGTCGATCGGTCGCCATGGGAGGTTCGTCGGGACCGTCGGGACGTCGGCCGCTGCGGGTTCGGTCGAGAGGCCGCCGGCCTCAGCCGGCTCCTTCGCCGAGTCCCGCCACGGCCAGTACCTCCGACGCCACACCGGGGGCATGATCGGAGCCGATTTGCCTCGGCGCGCCCGCCGAGGACTGCCAGCTGCTGTCGCATGACGTCGAGTTGCTGTTCTATGAGGCGCTGAACGACTTCCGTCGGCACGGCGCCCCCTGCTGAGCCGTTGGGGTGGGGGCCAGGGTGCTCTGGGGAGGGCGCAGCTGCGGGAACCTCGGGTGGCGTAGGGGTGGAGACCTCTTCTGGGGCCAATCGCTCGTCGAGGTGGATGGCAAGTGCATCGATGGTTGGAGCATCCTCGAAGAGCTGGCGGAAGGAGACGCGTATTCCGAAGTTGGCTGCAACCGCGCTGGCCGCCTGGGTCATGAACAGTGAGTCGAATCCGAGTTCCAGGAAGGTTGCGTACGGGTCGAGGTCGCCCACCTCCAGTCCGCTCAGCTGGTGGAGGATTTCCTGCAATTGGGCGACTATCCGATCCTTGCGGCCGGATGGCGATTGGGGAAGATCTCCCACGGCAGCAGGCACTTGCGCTGGGACATCGACCGGGGTGGCTGCGACCGACTCCGACATGTGCAGTGCGCTCGTCGGCTCGCCAGGTTCGATCCAGTACCGCTTCCGCTCAAAGGGATATGTGGGGAGCGGGACGCGACGCCGCTCTTCTCCGGCGTACATGCCCGTGAAGTCGACGTCGATCCCGGCCAGCCACAACTTCCCCAAGGAGCCCAGGAAGAAGACGGCGTCAGAGGTGGCCTCTGTGGGATGGGGCAGCGAGGCGACGATGGCCCGAGCAGCGGTCCGCGCCGGGTGTTGCCGGGCGAAGCCGCTCAACGTCTGCCCTGGTCCTACCTCGATCAACACCGAGTCAGTGCCGTCGAGAATGGTCTGCAGTCCATCGACAAATCGAACCGTCTGCCGTAGATGGCGCGCCCAGTACTCGGGGGTCACCACCTCCTCCGGGCTCGCCCATGTGCCCGTCGTGTTGGAGATGTACGGGATGACCGGCGGCTGGAAGTCGATGGTGCGGGCGAATTCGAGGAACTCATCGAGGATCGGCTCCACGAGATGGGAGTGGGCCGCTACCGAGATGTGAAGCTGGCGAGACTCGACACCTCGTTCGGAGAGCGTCTCATGGAGGCGGTCCACCGCCGCAGCCTCACCGGCAACGATGCACAGGTCGGGGCGGTTGACCACCGCTAGAGAAAGGTCGCTTCCGAGCAGCCCGAGAACCTCGTCCTCGGGGAGAGGCACGCTCAGCATGGCGCCCGCCGGCAGAGTCTCGAAGAGCTTCCCCCTAACCAACACCAGTGCCATTGCGTCTTCGAGGGTGAGTACCCCGGCAAGGCAGGCGGCGGTGTACTCGCCGAGGCTGTGGCCGATCATCGCTGTCGGGATCACGCCGAGCGATGACCAAAGCTCGGCGAGGGCGTACTCGACGGCGAAGAGGGCCGGGAGCGCCGACGCCGGCCTCTCCAAGGCCACATCGACCGATTCTGCGCTCGGATAGACGAGACTTCGAAGGTCGCCGCCGCCGTGCGCCTCGGCAATTGCGGCGCATCGGTCGAAGGCTCCTCGGAACACAGGCTGGCTGGCGTACAGAGCCTGCCCCATCCGGAGGTGTTGGGCACCGCCGCCGGGAAACATGAAGACCGGCGACGGGACCACGCCATCGGTTGCCGAGGTGTTGACCACGCGCCGGTCGAGCCGGGCGAGTGCCTCGGCTGCATCGGTTCCCGAACGGGCCACGACGGTGCGGCGGTGGGGGAAATGGCGGCGCCCCACCTGCAGGGTGTGGGCGATGTCGGCCAGATGGTCATCGGTCTCGGCGAGATGGCGCGCCAGGTCCGCCGTCGCTTGCTCGAGCGCCGACTCGGTGCGCGCCGAGACCACTAGGAGGTGGTGCTCAGAGGCGGATGGAAGCGGCTCGGCAATCGGCGCCTCCTCGAGGATCATGTGCGAGTTGGTTCCGCCGAGCCCGAACGAGCTAACGCCGGCCCGCCGGGGGGTCCCGGAACTTGCCCATGGACGTAGGGTGTCGTTGACCACGAACGGGCTGCCCTCGAAGTCGATCTGGGGGTTCGGTCTGTAGAAGTTGAGAGTCGGAGGCAGCTGGCGGTGCTTCAGCGCCAAGACCGTCTTGATCACGCCGGCAAGTCCGGCTGCTTCTGCCAGATGGCCGATGTTGGACTTGACCGACCCGATGGCGCAAAAGCCGGTGGCCTCGGTCTGGGTGCGGAAGGCCCGGGTCAGGGCGGCGATCTCTATGGGGTCGCCGATGTAGGTCCCAGTACCGTGGGCTTCCATGTAGTCGATCGTTCCCGCTTCGACCTCTGCCATGTCGAGGGCCTCGGCTATGACCGCTGCCTGGCCCTCCACTCCCGGTGCGGTGAATCCGATCTTGTGTGCCCCGTCGTTGTTGACCGCGGTCCCCTTCACGATGGCGTGGATGGTGTCGCCGTCCCTGACCGCGTCGGAGAGCCGCTTGATCACCACCATGGTTACGCCGCTGCCTATCACCGTGCCGGCGGCGTCGGCATCGAATGTCCGGCACCGTCCGTCGGGCGAGAGGATGCCGTCCGGCTCATAGAGGTACCCGGCGGTCAGAGGTGCATTGACCCGCGCACCCCCGGCGAGGGCCATGTCGCACTCCCCGCTGAGCACGCTCTGACAGGCGAGGTGAAGGGCAACGCCAGAAGTCGAGCATGCGGTGGCAACGCTGATCGCCGGCCCGTTGAGATTGAGCTTGAAGGCGACCCTCGTGATGGCGTACTCCCTCTCGCTCCCAATGAGCAGGGAATACCGACCCATCATCGACAGGAGGTCGGGCCGGGTCGAAAGGACGTTTTGGTAGTACGTGTTGGGGGCTACGCCTCCGAAGAGCCCGGTCACGCCAGGAAGGGACTCCGGGTCGTACCCGGCGTGCTCGAGGGCCGTCCATGCGGCTTCCAGGAAGATGCGGTGCTGGGGATCCATCAGCTCCGCCTCCCGCTTCGAAAAGCCGAAGAACGGTGCGTCGAACCCGTCGGCGTCCTCCACGGGCGCACCCGCTCTCACGTACTCCGGGTCGGCCAGAGTTGCCTCGTCGACCCCTGCCGCCCTCAACTCCTCGGCGGTGAATGGCCTGATCGATTCGATCCCGGCTGCGAGGTTGTCCCAGAACCGGTCGATGTCGGCAGCACCTGGGAACCTGCCGGCCATCCCGATGATCGCGATCTCTTCCCGAGGCTCGACCTCGGGGCGATCGGACTTCTCTGTCATCTCCTGACCCCTCTCAGGTTCTACGGCGGCGCCGTTGCGCCTGCTGTGCTGCGTACTGGCGACGCCGCTCCGACGCCACGGGCCTGTTCTTTTCCATTAGGTAGCCGAGTTCGGCAGCAAGTCGACGGGTGGGTTCGCCCAGTGAAACGGGCCCCATTTCCACCTTCCAGCGGCTTGCCACCGATGGATCGATTTGGCGGTGCTCGAGGAATCGTGTGTCTCCCATGGGCGTGGAAATCCGGTGAATCCCGTCGACCATCTTCCGGTCCAGGTCGTCATAGGGTCGAACGAGACCCTCATGGAACGGAAGGTCGAGGGCGTCGGAGAGCTGCTCCATCACCCGGCGCGGCTCGGTGACCAAATCCTCGAAACGGACACGGTGCTTGCCGCTCTGCCGGAACCTCGTCGAGAAACTCGATGATGTTGCGATGGCTGAGCAGCCAGACCAGCTCACCGAGTTGTGCCGATGAGAATCGGTGTTCCCTGAGATAGAGCACCTGATCCATGTGCATGCTCTCGAAGGAGCGCACCATCTCGCTCGGGTCGCGGATGAGATGGATGTATATGGGTTGATCGAAGCCTCGCTCGGCGTTGAGGAGCGCGCCGGGGTCGAGGGTATAGGCGGGGGTCTTGTCGACCAGGATCCGCGTGCCAACCCATTCCTGCAGCTGGGCGTAGAACTGCTTGGTAGATAGGTCTGCCGTCCTCGGCATCGGAGATGATCCGCTTGGCTCGGTCGGCATCGACACCTTCCAACTCCATTACCGCCCTAACGGAGCCTTCGAGCCAAAGGCCGAATTTCCCAACGAACGCATCACGCCGCTGGCGCATCGTGTCGAAGCCCAGTAGTTGAAGCTCGGATGCAGCGAATAGCGCCGGGTGACCTGCCAGCATCACCCGGAGTAGAGAAGTGCCTGACCGGGGGGGCGACAGCACGAAGACGGCAGGGGGATTGGCCGGTGTCGCGGTCCAGGAATCGGGCCGGGCGAAGGTGGGGACGAGGCCTCGCATCTCTTCCAGAGCCGCTTCGTCAATCACCGATTGAGCCTGGGCGAGACCCCCGGACTTGGTCCGTTGGCGCTGGCCGTCGTTCGGCGAAGTTCCAGCCGAGGCGCCTCCTGGGGCTTCTGACCCGAAACGCTGACCAATCGAGCCGCCATAGTCCCGCCGCAGCAGAGCGGCGTACTCGGCAACCGTCGGCGACTGGAAGACGGTGATCACGAAGATGAACTCGCCCAGCTCAGCGTGAAGCCTGTTGACCATCTCGGCGGCTAGCAAAGAGTCGCCGCCGAGATCGAAGAACCTGTCGTGGATCCCCACCTCGTCGAGGTTGAGCATGCCCTTCCAGAGGTCGACGAGATAGCGCTCGAGTTCATCGCGCGGTGGTGCGTACTCGGTGTCGAGCTCGGGCCGGGCGTAGGTGTGCACCACCAGGCTGCGCCGATCGACCTTTTCGCTCGTGGTGAGCTGGAAGGCGTCGTGCAGCACGAAGATGCTCGGCACCATGTACTCGGGGAGCTTGGTCTCGAGAAAGGCCCTTAGCTTCGCCCCCGAGGGCCGCCCTCCGGTCGGTACTACGTGTCCCACCAGACGCCGGTGCTCGCCGTCATCGTCGACGATCACTGCGGCGTGGCGTATCTCGGGGTGCTGGAGCAGCGCCGCTTCGATTTCGCCGAGTTCGATCCGATAACCCCGCACCTTGACCTGGAAGTCGGAGCGGCCGAGGAACTCGAGCGCGCCGTTCGGTAGGCGGCGCGCCAGGTCGCCGGTGTTGTAGATGCGGGCTCCCGGCTTGTTGTCGAATGGGTCGGCAATGAATCGATCGGCGGTCAACTCGGGACGGTTCAGGTAGCCGTTCGCCACCTGTACCCCACCGATGTGGAGCTCGCCTACGACTCCGACTGGGACAGGCTGCAAGCGTTCGTCGAGGATATGGATCCGCGTGTTGGCCATCGGATAGCCGATTGGCACAATATCGAGGTCCTCGTCGCGCCGGCACATCCAGCAGGTCACGTAGACGGCAGCCTCTGTCGGCCCGTAGAGGTTCTGCAGGTCGATGTCGAAAAGCTCGAAGAAACGGTTCTGGAGGTCGAGCGTCATGGTCTCGCCGGCAACCAGGAAGCGTCGCAGGCTGACGCATTCCTCGACCCTGGGCAGGTCGAGGAATGACCGCAACGCGGAGGGTACGAACTCGATCGTGGTGATGCCATGGTCGATGATCATTCTGCGGACCTCGGCAACGTCTCGGTGGCTTCTGGGCGGGGCAACCACGAGCTGGGCGCCGGCGAGAAGCGGCCAGAAGAACTCGCTCACCGAGACATCAAAGGTGAACGGTGTCTTCTGAAGTACGTGGTCCGAATCGTCTAGCCCGAAGGTCCTCTGCATCCAAAGCAATAGGTTGCAGATTCCGCGGTGGGTGTTCATCACGCCCTTGGGCATCCCGGTCGACCCCGAGGTGTAGATCACGTAGGCGATGTCGTCTCCGTGAGTCACCACCGGCAGATTTCCGTCAGGTTGGTCGACCGCAGACCCCACTTCGGGATCGACCACGACGATGCGGGCGTCGCTCTCCGGGAGTGTCGCCAAGACCTTCTCCTGGGTGAGCACGACCGGCATCTGCGTCTCGTTGATCATGAATTGAATCCGCTCCGCCGGATATTCGGGCTCGAGTGGGATGTAGGCGGCGCCCGCCTTGAGCACCGCCAGAAGCGCCACGACCATCTCGATCGATCGCTCCATGTACACGCCGACGAGGGTGTCTCCTCCCGCACCCCATTGCACGAGCTGCCGAGCGAGCCGGTTCGCACGCCGGTTGAGCTCACCGAAAGTGAGAGTCGTCTCGCCGAAGACCAGTGCGACCGCGTCTGGCGACCGCTCGACCTGTGCCTCGACGAGACCGTGCAGCGTCGCTGACGAAGGCAGATCGACGTCGGTGTCGTTCAACTGGTTCAGCTCGGCGACCTCCGCGGGTGTGAGCATCGGAAGAGTCCCCAAGGTCGCGTCGGTGTCGGAGAGGAACCCGTCGAGCATGACCTCAACGTGTCCCAGTATTCGGCGCACCGTGCTCGGCTCAAAGAGATCGGTGTCGTATGTCAGCGCCAGGGTGAGGTCGATGCCTGAGCCTTGGACGACAAAGACGAGCTCGGCTCCGGGCAACGCGAGCCAGTCTGTTTCCGGCGCACCATTTCTATCGGATCCCGCCCCACCATCGACCAGGACGCACCGCGCTGCAGCTGTCTGAACCTCCGACTCGTCGACGCCGAATCGTTCCGCGACAACTGAGAGGTACCGTTCCGGATCGGCCATGGAAACGGCGAACTCGGCGATCACCCGCCCGATCCATCGCGGGGGGGTCGGCTCGTCATCCCAAGACAACGCCAAAGGTACAACCTGAGCGGCGCGGTCGGCAGAGGCGGCGTAGCCCAACAAGAGCTCCGGCTGGCGTCCGTATCTAGCAACCACTGCGGCAAAGGCGGCAAGGCACCAGAGGCGAGGTGTTGCCTCGCTGGCTGCCGCCATGGACACAAGGCGTTCGGTCAACTCGGCGTCGAGAAGGTGACGCTCGGTGGCCCGCTGCAAAGCGCGTCCGGGAACCCGCGGGTGATCGAGCGGGAGACCGAGTGTGGGAAGATCCGACCGCTCGGAGACGGACGCGGCCGCCTTCATGGGCCGGGCGGCCTCAAGCTCCCCCTCGAGTTCGTCGTCGCGTCACCATCAGGCTGGGCGGCGGCTCTTCCCGATGTGTAAGCACATGACCCCACCATCACTCCCATATGGCCCCACCATGACCCCCATAGGGAAGTTCTATCGGCTCCGGTGATGTCGCGCTGAAGGGGTAATCGGACTATCGGGATTTTTTACGTCGCCGTCCGAGCCTCCCCGCTCGCCGCATCAACCTGTCGATCACCAACCGGTCTTCGGGTGCCAGTCCGAAGACGAGTAGCAGGCCCCCGTAAAGCGCCAGCACGAGCACAGCCTGGACCACCACGACGGCGAACGAGTCGTCGAATGGAAGGTAGGCCAGCATCGCCAGTCCGCCCGCATAGGCGGCGACAGCGGCAACTACCGGCTTCCAGAAGCTCTTGTCGTAGGGGATCAGGCCCTCGAGTACCCAGACCTCGATCAGCCGTGCGAGGTTCACCGCCGCCGAGGCGATCAGCGATGCAACCGCAGCGCCGAGTAACACCCCATCTCGGGATGAGCAGGGCGTTGCTCGCCAGGAGGAGCGAGATCCAAAGCACTGAATTCACCAACTTGGCGCGGGTGTGGCCGGTCATGTCGATCACGGACCCACAGGTCCCGGTGCCGGCGATCACCAACTCGGCGAATGCGAATACGACCAGTGCGCCGGCGCCTGTCGGTGAACGACTTTCCGAAGATCCCCAGCAGGGCCTCCGGGTAGAGCACGATCACGAGGAAGAACGGCAAGTTGAGCGATAGCGTCCACCGGGTGGTCGCCGTGTAGAGGTGGGCCAAACCCGCTCGGTCCTGCTGGTCGTGGAGCCTGGCGAGCACCGGTTTGACCGAGACGATGATCGAGCGGTAGACGGTGTGTCCCACTAGGTTCACCCGGTCGACGATCGACAGGATCCCGACGTTCGCCACCGTGCTGAGTGCACCGAGCATCACCGCCTCGATGTTCCGGCGGAACTGGCTCAAGAGTCCGCTCAGCCACAGCGGCAAGGCGAAGGAGAAGATCGGCCGGAACTCGCGTCTCGCCTCGCGAATCTGAACCCGGCGAAGCGGGAGATGGCGGTTGAGCAGGAGGATCAGCGTGATAGTCGCCGCCACGTCGGCGATTCCGAAGACGATCACTGCGGTGAGGGGTTCGAGTCCTATGAAGAAGAGCACCCCGAGGAGCGCCATCCGAACCACGGATTGGACGACGTTCTCGGCAAAGGTGGCGAAGTCCATGCGCCCGAACCCGCGGGCACAGCCGAGGAGAACGTTGCTCACGCAGAGGAATGGAACGATGACCGCCATGACCTCGAGCAACGGTTCCAGCCGAGGCTCGTCGAAAAGGCCGTTGGCGATCGGTCCGGCCAGGAAATAGAGGGCGACGCCGATCAAGATGCCGCTCGCCGTGGATACCGCCAGGCCTATTTGGATCGTTCCCCACACGCCACGCTCGTCTTTGCGGCTCGAGAGGATGGCCACATAGCGGACCATGGCGTCGTCCAAGCCGAGCAGAGATACGCCCGTGAAGAGGGCGGCGGCGCTAACGGCCAGGTTGTAGAGCCCGTAGCCATCAGCACCCAGTGCCCGTGCCAGCAAGAAGGCGATGACGAACCGGCTGACCAGTTCGACGACGCTCCCGCCGGCAATGAAGCCGCCACCCTTGGCGGTAGCGATGATGTTCGCCTCCGATGGACCGGACTTGGCCGAACCGAGGGCGCCTTCGTCGGTAGCGCTCATCGCTACATATGTCGGTCGGGTACTGCTATCAACTGGAGCCGAGGTCCGGAAGCCGACGGATCATGAAGAGCGAAAGTCATGAGGAGGATCGGCCGATGATATGTTCCCGGCCCCGGAGCTTCCGGTCCGTCGGAGTACGGGAGTGGGGAGAGAGAGATCGGCAGGTTGTGATCCCTGGTGTCTGTATCTGGTTGACCGGCCGTAGTGGGGCAGGTAAGTCGACGGTGACCGCAGCGTTGATCCCGATGCTCGAGGGCCTCGGGCGCACTGTGAGCGTGTACGACGTGGTGCCGCTGCTGGCGAAGCGATGGTTCGAGCGGACCAGCGAAGGCAAGCTGCTTCGCAAAGCCTACGTTGCCGGCGAAGTAGCTCGGCACGGCGGCATCGCCATTTGCGTAACCGTCAGCGCCAGGGCGGAGATAAGGGAAAAGGCGCGAGCAATCGTCGGGTCCGACCGCTTCCTCGAGGTCTATGTCGATGTCCCACCGGACGTCAGCGCTGCCCGGCGGTCGCAGCGCACCAAGAAGCCCCCACTCCTCAAGCGCATCAGACGATCGGTGCGCGCGTTGAGAGGTGGTGAGTCGGGCTATCAGGTCCCGTCGCACCCTGATTTGACCATCGACACGGTGACGCTGGCACCAGAGGAAAACGCCCGAGCTCTCATGCGCCTTCTCATCGAACGCGGCTTCGTTGAGCCATCCGCGCCGACGAGGAGCGGACTCGCTCCACACCACGACGAACGCGGCAAGCGCGCTGCCACTGCCGAGTCGTGACCGACAGCCCCTTCTTCCTCGCCGGCGTGGATCGAAGCGGAATCGGGCTGCTTGGCGAGGTCCTCGAGCGGCATCCCAGGCTGGCAGTCTCGAGGCGCACCAACTTCTGGTCCTTTTACTACCGGCGGTACGGTGACCTCAGCCAAACGGGAAACCTGGAGCGGTGCGTCGATGCCATGCTGCGATACCGGCGTATCCGTGACCTCGGTGTCGACCGCGACAAGTTGCTCGAGCAGATGCGCCACGGCGAGCCCAGCTACGGTCGGCTCCTCAACGGCCTCGAGGAGCAACACCTGCACCGTCTCGGCAAGAGCCGATGGGGCGATAAGTCGCTCGGTGCCGAGGGCCACGCCACGGCCATCTTCCGCGAATTCCCCGGGGCGCTGATCGTCCACATGATCCGGGACCCCCGCGACCGCTACGCCTCGCAGGCGTCACATCGCCGTCCCGCTCGGGGGATGGTCGGGTCAGGGACCGCCCTGTGGCTCTGGTCGACTCGCCTCGCCGAGCACAACCAGGCCCGGTTCGGTGAGCGCTACCTCGTGGTCCGCTATGAGGACCTCGTGTCCGGCCCGGAGGCGACCGCCCGTATTGTGACCGGCTTCCTCGGGGAAGACTTCGACCTCGACATGCTCAGCCTGCCGTCGGGCGCTCTCCACACCACGTCGGTGGGCCGCTTCAGGCATGAACTCGACCGGCGGGAGGTCGCCTTCGTCGAGTTCGTGGCTCGAGCACCGATGCGACGTATGGGGTACCTCCCGGAGATCGATGGGCTGCTGCCCGCTGAACGCCTCCGGTTCACCCTGATCGACCTACCGGTCAACCTGGCCCGACTGGCTGGCTGGTCGGTGGGTCGCGCCGTGAGAGGCCTAATGGCGCCGTCGCCCTCGGAGCGGAGACTGGTCGATGCCTGACCCGGAGAGCATCCCCCAAGCCGACGCGACCACCACCGAGGGCGAACGGATCGGGATTAGTACCGGTCCAGCCGGCGAATCGCCCCCGGCTGCAGCGCTGGTCCTCCGCCTCGCCGACCAGCTCGCAGCGGCCGGCGTGAGGTACTGCCACTGGAAGAACACTGCGGAGATCATGCGGTCGTTGTCCGGTGTCAACGATCTCGATTTGCTGGTGGCCAGGCGTGACGCCACGCGGTTCGAATCCGTTCTCCACGAGCTCGGGTTCCGTCTCGCCCGGCCGGCGGCCGACCGCCAGGTCCCGGGCATCCTCGACTTCTACGGGCTGGACGAGGAGTCGGCCCGGCTCATACATGTTCATGCTCACTTCCAAATCGCGGTGGGCGACCGTCTTACTACAAGCGTGCGACTCCCCCTCGAGGAGGCGTATCTGGATTCGGCAAGTACCGGCGGTGTTCTCCCAGTGCCTAGTCCTGACTTCGAGTACCTGCTCTTCGTGCTTCGCATGGTGGCGAGGCGCGCCACGTGGGACGCCCAGCTGGGACGCAAAGGTCGGCTCACGGCCTCGGAGCTGGGCGAGATGAGGTACCTGGAGGAGCGGATCGACCCGCAAGCGGTCGAGACTCTCCGTGTCACCCATCTGCCGTTCGTCGAGCAGGAACTTTTCGAGGCATGCCGGCAGGCACTCGGGAAAAGGTCAGGTCGACTGCACCGAGCGAAGACAGCCGGGCGACTCCTGCAACGGCTCGATGCCCAGGCGCGCCGCCCCCGGTCGGCCGATACAGCGGTGAGAATCTGGCGTCGCCTCTGGCAGCCCTTGCAGCTCCGAGTGCTCCCGTTCACCCAAAGCAGACGGTTCGACAGCGGTGGCCTGGTCATCGGGGTGCTGGGAGGGGACGGCTCGGGGAAGTCGTCGGCGGTGGCGGCGGTCGGGGACTTCCTCGGGCGCGACTTCGTGCTTCGCCGGTTCCACCTGGGCAAGCCGCCGCGATCGCTACTGACCCGCGTCGTCAAGCGGCCCCTACGGAGGCTGCGCGACGAGGGCCGGCTTCAGGCCACGACCCTGCCCGCCTGGACCGAGTTCGACCGATTTCCCGGCTACGGGTTCATGCTGTGGCACCTGCTCACTGCCCGCGACCGCCACCGCGAGTACCGACGAGCTCGCCGAGTGGCCGGAGCAGGGGGGATCGCCCTCTGCGACCGCTATCCCACCCCGTCGATCAGGCTGATGGACTCGCCCCGCACCACCGACCTACCCGGGATATCGCGCCGACCTCTGGCCCGATGGATGGTCGGACGCGAGTCGGCCTACTACCGAGAGATCCTCCCTCCCGACCTACTGATCGTGCTCCGGGTGCCACCCGAGGTGGCGGTCGGCCGTCGCCACGACGAGGAGGCGGAGTTCGTCAGCCGGCGCGCTGCCGAGGTCTTCAGACAGTCGTGGAAGGGAGCGAGCACCGTCGTGGTTGACGCCGGGCGCCCCCACGACAAGGTGCTGGCCGAGATCAGGGCGGCGGTGTGGGCCGTATTGTGAGCAAGGAACGAGGAACACGATGCGCGCCCTGATTACCGGAGCCGCCGGTTTCATCGGAAGCCACTTGGTGGAGGCTCTCGTCTCCGACGGGTGGGACGTGGTCGGGGTCGACTGCCTCACCCCCTACTACGACGTCACCCAGAAGCTGGGAAATGTCGAGGAGTTGAGGACGTCCGTCGACCTCGAGTTAATCGACGCCGACCTTCGCACGTCTCCGCTCGAGCCCCTTCTCGACGGCGTTGACGCCGTCTTCCACCAGGCTGGACAGCCCGGTGTGCGCGCCTCCTGGGACGACTTCGAGTCCTATGTCGAGCACAACATCCTGGCGACTCGGCGGCTGCTCGAGGCGGCGCGGGGCACCAACGTGACCCGTTTCGTGTACGCGTCGAGCTCTTCGGTGTATGGCGACGCCGTCTCCTATCCGACGCGCGAGGAAACCCTGCCTATGCCGCAGAGCCCGTACGGTGTGAGCAAGCTCGCCGCCGAACACCTATGCAACGTCTACGCCCGGAACTGGGCGGTGCCGGTGGTGTCGCTTCGCTACTTCACCGTCTTCGGACCGCGTCAGCGCCCCGACATGGCGACGCATCGCCTGATCCGCGCCGCCTTGGAAGGCGGCTCCTTTCCCATGTATGGGACAGGGGATCAAGTGCGCGACTTCACCTATGTCGGCGATGTGGTGGCGGCCAATCTGTCTGCGGCAACCGCCCCGGTCGAACCAGGGGCGGTGCTGAACATCGCCGGAGGCGGCGCCGTCACCTTGGCCGAGCTCATTGCGGCGGTAGAGCGGATTACGGGTCGTCCTATCGAGTTAGATCGGCGCCCGCCAGAGAAGGGCGATGTGCACCGGACCGGTGGCTCGACCGATGCCGCCCGGGCGGCTTTGGGCTGGGCCCCGGCAACCCCGATGGACCTGGGCCTCGAGCTCCAAGTCGAGTGGCATCTGCGGAGGCAGGGGGCGTCACCGGCGGGCTGAGAGTCCCGGCGGACGGTGCTCCGCCGGCCATTTCATGGTCCTGCCATGTGTTCCTTGTGGACGACTATGGAACCAGGTACTCGACGTGGAGCACGGGTGCCAGCGTCGGACCTCCACCGTTCCGGGATTCAGCAGTGCGCTTGCCCGTCCCGGTTACCAGGATCACTATTGGGTTCCCCCCTACCCACCCTGGCCGGTCCACCACTTCTTGGATGACTCCGGCGAGATTCGGGGTCCTCTGGGCTGTCCCAGCGGCTCCGATGGTCCAAGCCGGCGGTACCCATGCCACGCTCGCCGTAGTCCGCGGTCGGGTCGAGATACTGGTTGGAGCAGTGGTGAATGCCGCAGCCTGATCGGCCGCCTGCCCCCGTACCACGAGGTTGGTGGTGCCTGAATGCGCCTCATCGGCCACGAACTGAACCCAGGCATTGACGATCGTCGCCCCATCGGGGATTTGCAGCCCGGCGAACCGCATTCCCACCGTCTGGTTCCCGCCCGCGTTGTCGAGCACCAACTCAAGATCGCCGTCGCTGATGTTGACTGACCCGGCGGCGGACTCTTCGGCGTCGTCGGCGCTTGCGGCAACGGGCGCCTCAACCGTGACCACGGTTCCCTGGGGCAGGTTGACGGTCACCGCTACATCGTCGCTGGCGCTGAGCTGGGAGTCGCTCGCCGTCAGCCGGAGGACGTAGTTCCCGGCAGCCGAGAAGGTGGCAGTGGTGTCCACAGCGTTGGCATTCCCGAAGGTCACGTTGCCTGGCCCACTCACCTTGGTCCAGGTGGCAATCACAGCCGCAGGAGGATCGGGCAAGCCGTCGTCGGTAACAGTCCCATCCAGGTTGGCTGGGTCACCGAGCGTGACGCCGAGGTCAGCCCCGGCGTTCACGACGGGCCGCAACTGGGTCGAGGTGGTGTACTCGACGTGGAGCAGTGGCGCCAGGGTGGCCCCGGCGTTTCTTGCCTCGGCCACTCGCTCACCGGTTCCGGTGACGATGATCGCCAGGGCGTTCCCGCTGGTCCATCCCGGCCTGCTCACCACTTCCTGGATCACGGTTGCCAGGTCGGGGGTTCGCTGGTCAGGCCCTGCAACGTCGATCACCGGCCATGCCGGAGGGTTCCAGTTCACCGCGGCCGAGGTGCGGGGGCGCGAGGAGATCCCGAAGGCGGCGGTGGTGAAGGTGGCAGCATTGTCAACGGCCTGCGCCCGAATGACCAGGCTGGTTGCGTTTGAGGGGGTCTCATCCGCCGTGAACTGGACATACGCGCCGATGATCGTGGCGCCGGCGGGGATGCCGAGCCCAGCGAATCTCATGCCTACCGTCTGGTTGCCATCGTCGAAGACCAGTTCGAGGTCGCTGCTCGTGAGGTCGACCGCCCCCGTCGCCGACTCCTCGGCGTCGTCGTTGCCGACCGCCACCCGGGTCTCGACGACGTTCCCGGAGGTCACGGTGATGGTGACGTCATCGGAGGCCTGGAGTTGGGAGTCGTTGGCGGTGAGCCGCAGCACGTAGCTGCCGGTGGCGCTGAAGCTGGCGGTGGTGTCGACGGCGTTGGCGTTGCCGAAGTTGACGGTGCCCGGCCCGCTCACCTGGCTCCAAGTGGTAGTCAAGGTCCCCGGTGGGTTGGGCAGTCCGTCGTCGCTCACCGTGCCGTTGAGGGACGCCCCTGAGGTCTGGCTGACTGCCACGTCGGGCCCGGCGCTGACCGTGGGCGCCTGGTTGACCACCGGGTTGACGGTGATGGTTACTTCGTCGAAGGCGGTGAGCGCCGAGTCATTGGCGGAGAGCCGGAGGACATAGGTACCGGCCTGGCTGAAGCTGGCGGTGGTGTCGACCGCGTTGGGGTTGCCGAAGGTGACGTTCCCCGGCCCGCTGGTCTCGGTCCAGGTGGTGGTCACCGCGCCCGGTGGGTTGGGCAACCCGTCGTCGGTCACGGTTCCGTTGAGGGATGCCCCGGTAGCCTGGCTCACGGTCGCGTCGGGCCCGGCGCTGACCGTGGGCACCTGGTTGGCGGGGGCCACGGTGATGGTCACCTCGTCGAAGGCGGTGAGCGCCGAGTCATTGGCGGTGAGCCGGAGGACATAGGTACCGGCCTGGCTGAAGCTGGCGGTGGTGTCGACGGCGTTGGGGTTGCCGAAGGTGACATTCCCTGGCCCGCTGGTCTCGGTCCAGGTGGTGGTCACCGCTCCCGGTGGGTTGGGCAACCCGTCGTCGCCCACGGTCCCGTTGAGCGAAGCGCCGGTGGCGATGGTCGACCGTCTGGTCGGTCCCGGCATTGACCGTTGGCGCCTGGTTCTCCACGGGCCCACCGATGTTGGGAGCCGAGATCTCGAAGATCTTCCCGTCGTTCTCATTGGAGTTGCCCCCGTTGTCGACGGCGCGATCGACTATCCACAGGCTCATCTGGCCCGACCCGTTGCTCGACGGCGCGACCGCAAGCCCGGAGATGTACTGCAGTTGGCTGACTGCGTCCACACTGATGGACCGCAACAACGTGCCGTCATGCGTGATCTCGAAGATGTCGCCGGTGGCTCGCGCTCCGACGTACAGCGTGGCCCGGCCGGGGGCAATAGCCAGCCCCTCGAAGTCACTGGGTCCGAGATGGCTGATGTCGAATTGGGTGATTACATCGTTGCCATTGCCGAAGGTGCCGTCGACCGGGTTCACTCGGAAGACCTCACGAGAGACGCCGTCGAGAAAGAAGAGGTGACCGGTTGTCGAGTCGAACTCGGGGTCCTCGGTATCACCGCTGCCCACGGCGCCGGCATTGATCGAGCCGACGGGGTCGTCAAGGGTGCCGAACTGGCCGTCTGGTCCGGTCTGCATCACGTACACACGGTCGTCGTCGTCATCGGAGACGAAGAGAGTGTTGGAGACTGGGGAGTAGCCGGCTCCGGTCGGCTCCCGAGAGAAACCGCGGTCGCCATCGAAGAGGGGAGCGTTCGGACCCCACATCGTGCCGGTCCCGACCACGGTCCCGGTTCGGGTGCTGCGCCATATGTTGACGTTGTGCCACCCGGCCCCGGTCTGCTCGTCGACCTCGGAATCCACCACTACCAGTTGGTCGCTGCCCGGCATCCAGGTGATCCCTGCTGGGTCGGGAGAGCCAGGGTTCCATGCCGAGGTGGGGATCATCTGAATCAGCGTGCCGGTGTCGAGTGTCGCCGCGGCGGCGACGACCGCCTCGAGTGAGACTTCGGTGACGTTGCCCAGGGAGTCCCCATTCCCGGAGTCGGCGACGAAAAGGTTCAGGGTCGCCGAGTCGTCGGTCCGGTCAGTGCTGGGAGCGAAGGCCATCGACTCCGGGGCGATGAGCCCGAGTGAAGTGGTGTCGAAGCTCTTGCGGATGTCCCCCGTCGGTCGATGGCGACCAGGCGGTCTCGGGAGGGGGCCAAGACGTAGAGCAGGTCGTCGGAGGTGTTGTAGGCGATCGCCTGGGCTCCGCCGAGTCGGGGCAGCCGCAGCCGGGCGGGTCCGGCCGACTGGGCCGCGGGGCCGATCGATGGCGACGGTGTTGGATTCGGTTTCGAGGACATACCAGGTGCCGCGGTCGGGGTCGAAGGAGGCGCTGCCCGGTGCCCGTAACCCGAGAGCTTCGATCGAGGTCCGAGCCGTCGGGGGCCGGCGCCGGCGGATGTGCTCACCCGATATGTCCACCCTGCTCTCACCGTCGATGGCGGTCAACTCGTCCCCGGCGGCGTCGAAGGCGAGGGTGGCCGGATCCGCCACCCGGGAGATACGGAAGACCCCTCGTGGGTCCCGTTCGTCGTCGAGCCGGACGACCTTGGCGCCGGTCCCGGCCTCGCCGGCGACCAGCAGGAGATCCCGGGCCGGGTCGTAAGCCGACACCGCGCGGGCGTGCCACTCCGAACTCGTTGGTCCAGACCTTCTGGACCTCTTGCACCTCCTGCACCTCAGGCGTCGCAACCGGCTGAGAAGTGGCGACGGCGGATGTCGGCGCCAGGCTGGTCGACAGAATCACGGACATGCTCACGACGGCGACTAGCCGTCGACGCGCGAAGAAACGCATCCCGAACACTCCCACCTCCCCCGAGGCTCTCCCTACAGGGGCAGCATAAACCCTCAGGGGGGTCCGCGCGCGGGAGAAGATCAAAATCTCTGTCGGGCCGTTGTCGGCGAGCCGGTGAAGCGGTACCACCCGAGCACACGCATGGCGCGCAATGTGTTCCACCTGCTCGGCTTTCCCGGTCCCGGTTCCATTAGGAAGTGCTCGGTCCCCTTGTGATGGTTCTGCAGCGGCCATCGCCCGTCCTTGGTCCGCTTGCTCTCCACCAGGTCGATCGCATCGTCCAACCGGGGATCGGGTGTCACCGCAGCGGCCCGCAAATAGTCCAATCCCCGCAATACGTCGTAGTGCCAGCGGGGTGGGAAAGAGAACCTCGTCCAACTGGGGCTGATGATGTTGCCAGTAGACAGCGAGCGGAACATCCCACGATCCATGAGGTACTCGTGGCCCCTTATCCGGGCGGCACTCACCTGGGCATTCCGTCCGGCCTGTGACATCTCGTATTCGAGCAGGCCCTCCAAGACCAGGATCGTCGTGTTGAACGAAGAGCGTTGCGATCCCCGCGCAGTGGCGCAGTTCCATCCCCCGTCCTCGAGTTGCTCGTCGAGGAGCCACTGGATGACATCATCACCGGCCTTGCCAAAGTAAGCAGCCAGCGACAGGACGATCCCGGTGATGCACGTTTCTCCCCTATAGGAGAAGTAGGGCCACTCGGCCTGCCCCATGGACACGTGACTGTCGACCAGGTCCACGGCCCTCCTCATGCGGTCGGCTGCTGGGTCCACGCCGAGGTCGCGAAGTTGAAGCAAGGTGTAGGTGGTGGATGTCCACTTCGGGCTGTACGTGCCTCCGCCCCACTCGCCGTCGTCCGCTTGGAGGGATAGCAGCCGCGCACCCCATCCCTCTTCGGCCACCCGAGAGCGTTCCGCCGCGACGGCATCGCCGGGTTGGCCGGTGAGGTCGCGCATCACTTGCCAGCGGATCGAAGGATCGCCTTCGAGTAGCCAATCGATCACATCCACGACTGGAAGGTATCAAGGGTCGTGCTTAGGCGGGATTTGAGGAAGGGTTGATAGTCGAACATATGCAGCGTCTGCCACGGGTCACGAGGTTGGGCGTTCGAGTTCCGCTTTATCGACGGCGAGGGCGTCCTGGTGGCCCGACGCGAGGTGACGGTCTGGGCGGGTGGAATGGGCAAGGCGCATCTCATCGAGATCCCGATCGGCAGCCGGGCAGGTGTGGCCGTGGACGCGGTCGGCTCAGCCCCGACTAGCTCGTCGCACTCGCACCGCGCGGGCAATCAACGCTTGCCGGACGCGGCGACTAGTCGTTCCAGAGGACATGTGTCGATCGCGTGGGCCAGATAGGTCCGTCGCTCCAGGCGTCGCTTCTACTGTCCTAAGCGGGCGCCGGTCACCTCCGCAAGTAAAACGTGGTATTCCTTGAACCATGTCCCCGTTGAATCTTTCCGGGTTCGACTTCTCCAAACGTGAGGAGCCGGAGCCAATCGCCGACATCCGTCAACTGTTGGTGGACTGGCTCTCATATCAGCGGCATGAGTTCCTTCGCAAGTTGCGCGATCTGACACCCGAGGGTCTCGTCGAATGGTCGGTTCCTCCGCTGGAACTATCGGTACTCGGGTTGGTTCGACACATGACCCAGATGGAGCACATCTATTTGGCCTGGGGCCTGGGTGGTGGTGAGAGGAGCGCGCTCTACGGAGACGATGACTATGCCGGCGGCTCGATCGAAACCATCGAAGAAGACTTGAAGACCTACTTGATGGAGGTCGAGAAGTCGGATCGCGCCATTGCCAACCTCCCATCCCTCGATTCTTCGGGCCTGGGTCACGGCCGACCGCTGGCGGCGACGCTGGTGAAGATGGTCGACGAGTACGCCCTGCACAGCGGCCAGGCTCACATGCTCCGTTTCGCCGCACTCGGGGAGATCATCCGCTGATCGGTGACTGACTGAGTTTGTCCGCGATGCCGCCGCCATCGCGGCCAGACTCGGCTTCTACCTCTGGCCAGGTCGCGTTCCGCGAGTGCCAGCGCTGTCAACGGCGTGGTCACGGGAGCCCCCTCCTTGCCGTGGCCCTCTGTCCGTTGTTGGGGGGTGTGAGACAATACCGAGGCGGCGGTCACAGTTGGCATGCCACGGCCTGGAGGCGCGTATGGGTAACAAGGACAAGGGCGGCAAGAACACCAAGACGGTGGCTGCGAAAGACCTCAAGCAAAAGAGGCAGGACAAGAAGGCTAAGCGGGCGGCGAACGACGCCAAGAAGAATCGCGTCGCGCAGTAGTTCGATCAGGTCCTTACGAGACCGGGTTGGTCACACCCCGAACGGCGGGGTAGCAGCAACCCACCAAGCTCGCTCGGTCGCCGCTCGAGGCACCCGGGCAGAATGAGCCCGATGAAGCTGGTGGTCACCGCGTTCGTCACGGTCGACGGCGTCATCGAGGCACCTGGCTTTGACGAACATCGGGACGGCAAGAATGCCTGGGCTCTCCGGGTCCAGAACGAGGAGGACGGTTGGTTCAACCGGAACCACGTCTTCAGCGCAGATGCCTTCCTCCTCGGTCGCAAGACCTATCAGATCTGGGCCGCCTTCTGGCCGACCGCCACGGGCGACGAGGAGTTGGTGACGCGGATGAACGAGATCCCAAAGTACGTGGTCTCGAACACCCTCACCCGCGCCGACTGGGCCAACTCCACCATCTTCAGCGGTGACGTCGTCTCTCAGATCGCTCGGCTCAAGGAGCGGTCCGAAGGCGACCTGCTTGTCTACGGGAGCCCCGACCTGGTCGACACGCTGCTCGTCAACGAGCTGATCGACGAGTTCCGGCTCCTCTTCTACCCGGTGATCCTCGGTAGCGGGAAGCACCTGTTTCGGGATGGCATCGAAACCCACCATCTCCGACTGGTCGAGTCTCGAACCTTCAGTTCAGGAGTCGTTCTCCTCACCTACCAGCCCGAATCGGAAGCGCCCACCAGTCAATTCGTGGAGGACTATTCCTGGACTCAGGAGCAGGTGCGCTCCTTGCAAGCCGCCCAGGACGTGGACCGGGTCCTGGCCACGGTGCTGTTCACCGACCTGGTCGATTCGACCGGGCAGGCCGCCGCCCGCGGCGATCGGGCGTGGCGTCAACTCCTCGACCGCCACGACCACGCTTCGCGTACCGAGGTCGAGCGGTGGATGGGTCGCTACATCAAGAGCACCGGTGATGGGATGCTGGCCACGTTCGATGCGCCCACCCGAGCATTGCGCTGCGCCTTCGAGCTACGCGAGGCGGTGGCCCGCATGGGATTGCAGGTGCGGGCAGCCATCCACAGCGGTGAGGTGGAGCGTCGCCAGGACGATGTCGGCGGGATCGGAGTCCACATCGCCTCCCGCGCCCTCGGCGCAGCCGGACCCGATCAGGTGGTGGTGACGCGCACCGTGCGAGACCTGGCCACCGGGACCGACCTTCAGTTCGTCCCGCTCGGCAAGGTCAGCCTGCGTGGTGTCCCCGGTCAGTGGGAGCTCTTCGAGGCATCGCTCTCCTAGGAGGTCAGGGGACGGAAGTCAAGGGGTGGCGACGCGTCGGCCAGACTCGAACGATTCGATAGACGCGTGTGCAAGCTGCAGTGCCCTTCGTCCGGCGCGGGCATGGATCGGGGGTTCATCGCCATTGCGCGAAAGCGACAAGAAGGTCGTCGAGGTATCGATCGAACATCTCATGGAACGCCCGATCTCTGTCGTTGAAGTAACCCGCTTCCCACACAGTGGAGTGCTCGTCGCCCGCCTTGCTGAACACGTAGCGACGAACCGTATCCTCGACCAGCAACCGACCATGCGTGCCGTTGACCTCGAGGTAGTGGGTGTTTGGGTAGGCATAGGACGAGTCGTAGCTACCGACGAGACTCCCGACCGCGCCGGAAGAGAATCTGACGGCGATGGCCATCGTCGAGTTACCTAGGCCGGTGAGATTGTCGACCATCTGGGCCATGACGTTTTCGATCGGACCACATAGGTACTCGAGCATGTCGAAGCCGTGACATTGGGTCTCGATCAGATTCGCGTGAGGGTGTGCGCTCGTGCCCGCCTCGCCTCCGAATCGCCAGGTGGCAAAGACGGGCTGTCCCAATTCGCCATTTTCGATCGACTCGCGTGCCCGGCGAACAGGTACGGCGTAACGATGATTGAAATTGATGGCGAAGAAGAGAGAACGCTCCTCGTGCCTCGGCAAGTAGACGGTCGGCCTCGTCGAGATCGAAGACCAGCGGTTTCTCGACCAGAAGCGGGAATCCGGCCTCGATTGTCTTCATCGTCGTTTCGAAATGGCCCTCGTTGGGCAAGCACAACGACACCAGATCGGGTGTCTTCTCTTCTAGCATCTGGTGAAGATCGAGATAGGGTCGGTGCCAAATTCGGCGGCACGCTGTTCCGTCTTCTCCCGGGTTCGCCCGACGACCGCGACCAGCTCGGTGTCGGCACGGCGACTGAACAATCGCGCATGCTCTCGACCCCACCATTCCCCCGTTCCCACCACGGCCACTCGCACCGGGTCAGTCATTGTTCTGATCTCCTTTTGTCAGCCCCTTCCAGGACTCCCGAAGATGATTGGCGGCTCGCTCGGGGACAACGTCGTTGATGAAGGCGCCTGCGGCAGATTCGCTGGATGCCAGGTATTTCAGCTTGCCCGGTGCTCTCCTCGGCGAAACGACCTCGATTCGGAGATGTGAAAGCTCACGCATCTCATGGATCGGAGCCTGAAAGAGGGTCGAAAGATAGGGCATGGGTTCGTCGAAGAGCCCATCGAATGCCGCAGTGACATCGGCTTGGAGACGAAGCAGCTCGCGGCGTTCGTCTCTTGTCAGGTCGCCGAGGTCGGCAACGTGTGCTCGTGGCTGAATGTGGGTCTCGTATGGCCACCGTGCCGCTGATGGCACATAGGCGACAAAGTTGGCCGTCTCGGCAACGATGCGCCGACCATCCTCGATCTCGGCGTCGAGCACCGCACAAAAGAGACACATGTCGTGGTCGACTCGAAAGCGAGCCGCCGCTTGGAGAGCCCGTTTCGGCTTCGGCGGGATGAAGGGATAGGCGTAGATCTGCCCATGAGGATGGTGGAGCGTCACTCCTACGTCGGATCCTCGATTCTCGAAGACCAGCACGTATTCGACCCCGGGCAAATGTGACAGCTCCTGCGTCCGATCGACGATCGAATCAGCGATCGTGCCCAGACGCTCGTCCGACAGGTAGGAGAACGAGGTCTCGTGGTCGCTGCTGAAACAGATGACCTCGCATTGGCCCACGCCGCCGGCGACACGAAGCAGACCGCTGTGACCTGTGGTCTTTGGCAATGAGGTCAATGACGGGAAGCGGTTCTCGAAAACGACCACGTCGTAGTCGGAGGCAGGGATCTCGCTGGCGTGGCCGCTGGGTGCTCGGACAGAGCGGGCATTCGTCGAGAGGTGGGAGATGGGTCCTCGCTTGACGGTGCGACGCCACTATCACCCACTCCTCCTGCAGGGGATCGAAGCGCAATTCGGAGTCAGTGGAGGATGGCCCGAGATCGCGCGTGTCGACCTCGGGATGGCCACCGGGGGCTCGGTCGTCGAAGTAGATCAGGGCGCGACCGTCGGCCAGGCTGGTCGAACTCTTGGCCATGGGGTGGGTGTCCACCAGTGCTAGGTGACCTTTCCTGCTCTGCGGAGCTCGCGTTTGGCGAACAGGCTCTGCGCCGAGACAACGATGATGAGGAACGCTCCGCTGACGACCAGTTGGTGGTAGTAGCTGAGGGTTCCGACCTGGTTGATGAGATTCTCGATCACGCCGAGCAGGAGCACACCTGCGAGTGTCCCTGTCAGCCCACCGGACCCTCCGGTGAGCAGCGTCCCCCCGATGACAACGGCGGCTATCGCCTCCAACTCGAGGCCGGCGCCGATGGTGGAGAGACCCGATGACGACCTGGCGGCGACGAGGAGTCCGGCTACACCGCAGAGAAAGCCCATGAGCGTGTACAGGACGACCTTGACCCGGACCACCCGAACTCCCATGAGGAGCGCCGCCTCCTCGGAGCCACCGATGGCGTAGGTGCTGTAGCCGAATCGGGTCCGATACAGCAACACCATGCCCAACAGGAGTACCGCTAGAGCGATCCAGGCTGGCATGCCGACGCCGAGAAAGGTGGATTGCCCGAGGGCAACCACCCATTCACCTTCCGGGATCAAATGTGTGGTGTTGCCGTTGTCGGAAATCTTGAATGCGAGCCCGCGAGCGAAGAGCAGGCCTGCCAGGGTGACGATGAAAGGCGGCATCCGGCCCTTGCCGATCAGAAGCCCCTGGATCAGACCGATCGCGGTGCAGACAGCAAGAGGGACGAGGATCGCCGGGCCGGAGCCCCACCTCGACGAGTAAGCCATCAGCACCGCGCCCAATGCCAGCATCGAGCCCACGGAGAGGTCGATTCCGCCGCTGATGATCACAAAGGTCATTCCGATCGAGATGATCAGGAGGAACGAGCTTGCAACAGCCATGCTGGCGAAGTTCCGGGCGCTCAGGAACGTGCTGCCGAAGGCAACCGCACCAACTGAGACCACGACGATGAGTACGGGGATCGCGGGAGTGCGTCTGAGATATGCCAGCGTGACTGGGACCAGGCCCTCCTGCTCCACATCGCCCTCCTGCGGGGGCGGGGCGGGAGGTCGAGAGAGGTCGAGCGCGCTCATCTAGCGCCTCGATCGCGCTGGAAGTACACCGCGGCGATGATGATCGCCGCCTGAACCATCCTCGCGTCCGAGTCGGATAGGTCATGCCGGATGAGGGTCGAGAAGACCAACTGCATCAGCAGCGCGCCGGCGACAGTGCCGAGGATTCTGACTTTGCCGCCTCTCAGCGGAGTTCCGCCAACCACGACTGCCGTTATCGCGCTGAGCTCGATCAATAGTCCAACGAAGCTCGGGTCTGCGGCGGCCGATCGGGCCGTGACCAACATTCCAGCGATTGCGGCGAAGACAGCACAGACCACATAGACGGCTAGCAGCACTCGACGAATCGGCAAACCGGCGCCGAGAGCCGCCCGAGGATTCCCGCCAATGGCGATCACATTTCTGCCGAACCGCGTTTGCCTCACCAACACTGCAGTAGCAACGGCCAGGATTCCGGCGATGAGCGCACCGATCGGTACTCCCCAGAGTCTGTTCTGCCCGATGGCGCCAGCGTCGGATCGAAGATCTCGACCAGTCGTCCGCTGGTGAACGCGAGGGCAATGCCGCGCCCGGCCACGAACAGGCCGAGAGTGGCGATGATGGGCTGGATGCCTAGGAACGCCACCAGAGACCCATTGAGGAGACCCGGCCACCACCCCGACGACGAGCGCCATGGCTATCGCCAGCCATGGACTCTGATCCACGAAGATGGCGACCATCGCAGCGGCAAGCGCCATGACTGCGCCCACCGAGAGATCGATGCCGGCTGTGCCGATCACCAACGCCATGCCCAAAGCGACTATCACCACAGGGGCCACCTGAACCAGCTGGAGCTGGAGGTTTCGCAACGATGCGAAGTTCGGGGTAGCTATGAGGTTGAATATGACGACGACGGCAAGGGCAAGGTACACACCCTTCTCACGGACGAATTTCCAGACCCTGTCCGACGTGATCGAGGGCGCTGACCTGGTGAGTGCGGTCACGATGACTGCTGCCGAGTTTCCGTGTCAGCATGCGCGATGAGGTCCATCACCGCGTCCTCGCTGATGGCATCAGCATCCAATTCGCCGACGACCACTCCTTCCTTGAGCACGAATATGCGGTTCGAGCCCTCGATGACGTCCTCGAGCTCCGAGGAGATCAGGATGACCGCCAGGCCGTCGATGGCCAGTTCATCGATCAACGCCTGGATCTCGGCTTTGGCCCCGACATCTATTCCTCGCGTCGGCTCGTCGAGCAGGACGACCTCAGGATCGTTGCTGAGAAGTCTTGCGAGCAGGACCTTCTGCTGGTTGCCCCCGGAAAGCTCGCCAACGCTTTGATCCAGGTCGGTCACCTTGATCTGTAGGCGGTCGACGTACTTGCGGACGATTGCTTCCGCCTTGGAATTCGACACGAATCCCCATCTGGCAACTGATCGGCCTGCCGCCAAGGTGATGTTGTCCTTGACCGACATGGTCGGAACGATGCCTTCGGCCTTCCGGTCTTCTGGAAGCAGGCCCACACCCTTCGACATGGCCGCGGCGGGGGAGCCACGCTTGAGAGTCGATTTCTTCACTCTTATGTCACCGTCGTCGAGCCGCAACAATCCGAAGATCCCCTGAACAGTCTCACTACGGCCCGACCCGAGGAGACCTGCCAGTCCAACGACCTCTCCTGCACGCACATCCAGGGAAACGTGGGTGAGGACGCGGTGCCGAGTCAAGCCGTTGGCTACCAGCACTGGCTCGGTGCCGATGCGCCGGCCATCGAGGTTGAAAGCGGTCTTGCCCGAAGAGCGAACGTCCTGAACGTCTCGCCCGAGCATGGTGGCAACCAGTTCCAGACGGGTGATGTCTGTGACCGGTCCTGTGTGTACCAACCGACCATCACGCAGTGCGGTCACCTGATCGCAGAGTTCGAATATCTCGTCGAGGTCGTGGCTCACGTATAGAAGGGCCACACCGTCGTCTCGAAGGATTCGGATCACCCGAAACAGCTGCTCTACTTCGTTGGGCTCCAGTGACGAAGTGGGTTCGTCGAGAATCACGACCTTCGCATCAGTGGACACCGCCCGGACGATGGAAATCATCTGCTGCACGGCGACGCCGACCGAGCCGAGAGGGCGCCGTTCGTCGACAGCGATGCCATATCGACGAAGGAGGCGAGCCGCGTCTGCATTCATCTTCTTGACATCGACCAGCCCAAACCTCCGCGTCGGCTCCCGACCCAGCAGGAGATTCTGAGCGATGCTCATGAAGGGCTCGAGGTTGATCTCCTGAAACGTGGTGCTGATACCGGCTTCCCAGGCCTGACGAGGGCCGGCAAAGGCAACGGGCTCTCCCTCCAGTCGCAACTCACCCTCATCAGCTCGGTAGACCCCGTTGATCAGCTTGATCAGCGTCGACTTCCCAGCGCCGTTCTCACCGACCAATGCATGAACGGACCCGGGTTGGATGTCGAGAGAGACCGAATCGAGGGCGGTGACCCCTGGGAACCGCTTGGTGAGGTTGATCGCTTGGAGCGTCGGTTCGCCAGGGGCCACGGGAGTCACCACCCTCGTCTTCGTGAAAGGGCCAGAGAGAGTCTCGCGCGCTTAGGGGATGGTTAGTACGCGTTGGGCAGTTCGTCCTCGGCGTTCTCGGGGGTGTACTCCTTGTCAGAGATGATGGTCACCTCGGGCACTCCCTCTCCGTTGTAGAAGAGGTCGAGAGCACGGAAGGCGAGCGGTCCGAATCGGGGGTTCGACTCGATCACGCCGGAGATCCAGCCATCGATGATTCCTTGGACCGCACCCTGTGTGCCATCGATCGTGATGATGGCGACATCACCGGGGGCATAATTGGCGGCCTGAAGGGCGGCAACGGCTCCCAGCGCCATCTCGTCATTGTGGGCGTAGATCGCGGTGATCTCCGGGTTGCTCGTGATGAGCTGCTCGGTCACCGTCTGCCCCATGGCCCTCTCGTAGTTGGCCGCCTGTTGGGCGACGATCTCGAGGTTCGAGTCCGCCGACTCGAGCTGCTCGAGGAAGCCGTTGTTGCGGTCGGTGGTGACGTTCACACCAGGTGCACCGAGGAGGATGGCGACATTCCCTTCATCGCCGGTGACACGCATCATCGCATCAGCGGCTCGTCGACCCTGCTCGACGAAGTCGGAACCGATCCAACCGATGTAGTCGGTGCATGCCGTCTTCGTCGTCAAGCGACGATCGATCGTCATGATCGGGACACCGGCCTCTTGGGCATAGGTGAGTGCCGGGTCGAGCCCCTCGGAGTTCAACGGCGAGATGATGAGAGCATCCGCGCCCTGATCCACCATGCTCTGAATGTCCGAGATCTCCTTGTTCAAGTCGGACTCGGCGTTGGTGGTTATCAGTTCGACTCCGAGCCGTTCAGCCTCGCTAACGATGGACTCGGTCTCCGCAATCCGGAACGGGTTGGCTTCCCGTTCTGACTGGGCGAAGCCGACCAGACCACTGAGGAGGTCGACATGCTCGACACCGCCGTTGTAGTCGCCGAACACGCAGGTGTCGCCCTCTGTCCGGTCAACCTGTTGCGCAGCCTCGTCGGTTTCCAGACCTCCGCTGGCAGTGGTCTCGGTTTCGCCGGCGACGGTGGTGGCGGCTGCGGCGGCGGTGGTCGGGGCTGCAGTCGCTTCCGTCGCCTCGGTGGTCTCAGTGCTCGCCGACGTCGTCTCCGTTGCTCCAGCAGTGGTGGTGTCGCCTCCCGTCGTGCCGCAGGCGGCAACGAGCAGGGCGAACATCGCTACCAGCATCCCGGTCTTCGCCACGATTCGGTCCTGTCGCATGGATGGTCCTCCTCCGGTGCTCTGCGGGGCAACTCACGTCGTGCAAAATCGAACGAGAGTTACCAACTACGATCGTTACGGTATCAAGTCTGATCAATTGCGTCAACCGCCTGCGAGAGTGGTTTACCGTTGGGGCCGGGTGAGCAGGGGAAAACACCAGGATTGGCTCGGAGGAGCGTCCCTGCGTCGGATTGATAACAGACTGTTCAAAAACGATCAGAAATGATATACACTGGCTGAATGATCCCGGCTGAGCGACGCAGGTTGATTCTCTCGAGGACGAGGACGGCGGGCGTGGTCTCCATCCCATCGCTGGCTGATGAACTCGGCGTCTCTGCGCTAACCGTGCGACGGGATCTGAAGAGGATGGCCGACGAAGGTCTGCTCGTCAGAACTCGAGGTGGCGCATCCATCCGCGATTCGCTAGCCAGAGAGTTGAGCTATCTGGAAAAGGCGGCAGAAGCCCACGAAGAGAAAGTGGTGATCGCCGCCGCGGCGGCATCCCTGATCGAGCCTGGGGACTCGATAATCCTCGGACCCGGCACTTCTACTTTGGAGCTCGCCAAACAGATCATGCTGGTTCCCGATCTCACGGTGGTTACCAATTCGCTGCTCGTCATCGACGCCATGATGAATGTCTCGAATATCCAGATCGTTGCCACGGCCGGTTCCTTGCGGCGCTCGATCCGTGCGCTGGTCGGCCCGCTGACCGAAGAGGGCCTCCGCTCTTTGCGGGTGAACAAGGTGTTCATGTCGGGGAACGGTGTGTCCAGAAGCCGCGGCTTGACCACTCCTGAGGTGATCGTGGCCTCATCTGACCGGGCCCTGGCCGAAGCCGGCGAGCAACGGATCGTGCTCGCCGACTACACGAAGATCGGGCGAGACACCATGTGGCAGACGATCAGTGTCGACGCGATCGACGTACTGGTCACGGACGACAAGGCGGATCACGCCGAGCTCGATGCTCTTCGTCGCGAGGGCGTTGACGTGATGATTGCAACGGTCCACTCATCGTCGGGGACGAACGCACAGGTGTGAGCCGGGGCTCTCCTCTCGCTCTCTTTATTGACTGCTGCCTCATCGCCGACCGAGACCCCGATCTACGCGGCCGCCTAACATGACGAGCGCCGCTGGTCTTCGCCGGCTACCCCTGCGAGACTGCAGGTCCTTGCGCCCGTAGCTCAATTGGATAGAGCGTCTGACTACGGATCAGGAGGTTGGGGGTTCGAGTCCCTCCGGGCGTGCTAGGCGAAACTCCTGCGTGAGCGGGGGTTTCGGCGCGTCGGGGGTGTGCACCCTTGTCGACGGTCATGCTGTGAGAGCCATTCTGGGGAGCCATTCCTCCGCGTCGGCAGCAAGAGGCTATGGATCCGGGCGGACGGGCGTGGACGCCGGTGGAGTCGAACCCCCGGCGTTACGGCGTTCGTGGACGGGTGTAGACACCCGTGGACACGGCTTGGAGATCTGCGGATCAGGAGGTTGGGGGTTCGAGTCCCGCCGGGCGTGCTAGGTCAAGCCCCTTCGTGAGAGGCTGTCGCATGGTTCGATGGGCAGGCGGCTTTTCGTTGCGTTGGAGCGGAGCCGCAGGGCGGTTACCACGAACCATGTCGCGAACGTCACAACGAGCATCCGCTGTGGGATCCCTGCTCCGGTTGCACTGGCGGCGGCCAGACCGCCCGCGATGAACTGGGGGATCATGATGATTGCCAGCACCGATGCGAACCGATAGATCGGACGCCACCTCATGTCATGTTTGAATTGGCGTGAGACCAGGTTCATGCCGACGATCAGACTCAAGAAGATCAGCGGACCATTGATCGCATGGATGGTGCCGGCCAGGGTTGGTGGAGCTCCGTCTAGATCGATCGGGAATGCTGCGGCAACAAGAAGACCTAAGCCCCAAACCCCCAGAAGCCCGAGGCCGAGGCGAGATTGGGCCGACCTCGACAGGTCTCGACGAAGTCCAATGACCAGCGCCCAAGTAGCGAGGCTCAGAGCAACCCAGGCAGAGGTCATGAGATAGCCGAATGCTCCGACTGCATACTCACTTGTCGGGCGCTCGATCGGATTGAACTCGGAACTCAAGAAGTGCAAAGCAGCGAGCAGGACAACGAAACATGTTGTCCCCACGATCGCCAGGGTGGCCAAGACTGCTACCGGCTTTACTGCATGTCGATCCCCCGCGTGTACATGGGTGGAAACTGCCGTCGGTTCACCACTTTGGCTGGAGCCAACCAGGTGCCGCTCGACGCCGACTTCGTTTTGACCAGACATACTCGGTCCTTCTCTCGACTCCCATCACCGATTTGACAATGAGGGGAACCGTCGGCGACGGCTAGGACATTTAATGAACTGTCTCGACTTTGGCGGGTTGAGGGGTTTGCCTGGGGGTGTGGCGATGCTCGGACCTGGGGCAACCGGCACGAGGCCGGCTGCGGGGCGGCGGTATGTAGGGGCGACATGCTGGCCACCCGCCTGCACCGCTCCCCCCTGGCCGCCGACTCCGCATCGGCCGGTCCCGAGGCGGTGTGGGTGGAGGTCCCCGCGGCCCGGTCGGTGGCCTGCGACCTGGTGGTGGACGGCACCCGGCTGGTGGTTGCCTCGGCGGTGCGGCAACGGCGGGACGACACCCGCCGAGCCCAGCTCATCGCCCGCACCGAGGCCCAGCTCCTCGCCCCCGGAGGAACCGCGTGCGGGTCGGACGGCCTACGGGACCCAGCCAATATCGGCTCGGCCGCCACCCGCATCCTCTCCGCCTCGGGCATCGCCCGGGCCTTCGAGGTGGAGATCGGCCCGGGACGTTTCCTCTACCACTACAACGAGGAGGCCTGACTACGAGGAGGCCATGGCCGGACGGTACCTGCTCGCCACCTCCCTACCCCAGGAGGAAGCCTCCACGCAATGGGTGGTCGGACCCCACCGCTCGCTCACCCAGGTCGAGGACCGCTTCCGGATGCTCAACGACTTCCTTCACCTTCGCCCCTCTGCCACTGGACCGAGACCCCGCTCCGAGGCCACATCGCGGTCTGCGGCTACGCCTCGCTGCTCGAAGCCCGCATCCGCCGGGTCAACCCCCAGCCAGCGGAGACACCATCCACGTCCTCACCCGCCGCCACCCCCTCCAAGCCAGCATCCTCACCGCCCTCGGAGTCGACACCGGCCACTGGGATAAAAAGCCCACATCCAATAACGAGTCCGGCACCCCAAGTGGCCGACTTCGGGAAAACACCCTTCTCTCGCGACCCTTCCACCAGGCGTTTCGCCGACCACCCGGCAAAGTCTGATCTGATCTGTTGGGGCTTCGCTCAAGGTTCATAATTAGAACTAGCCGGCTTGACCTGCCCGCGACATACTGGGGACAATGCGGACATACGGTCAGTTCTGCCCCATCGCCCGGGCGTCCGAGTTCCTGGCCGAGCGGTGGACACCGATCATTCTTCGCAATCTCCTTTTGGGTTGTACGACCTACACCGAGATCGCCGCTGGCGCGCCCGGCCTCTCCAGAGCCTTGCTAACGAAACGCCTTCGGGAGTTCGAACGAGCAGGAGTAATCAGAATCAAACCGAAGGTGCGTGGGCACGGCTCGACCTATGAATTGACCGCGGCCGGTCGTGACTTATGGACCGTTCTCAACGCCTTGGGCGGATGGGGGCAGAAGTGGCTGGATGTGACCCCCGCCCACACGGACCCAGACGTGATTCTCTGGTCTTGGTCCACCACGTTTCTACGGCGGGACGAGCTGCCCGAGGGTCGAGTGCTGGTCCGCTTCGAGTTCCCTAACCAGTCCACTTGGCGGCAGCGGTGCTGGCTCCTGGTGGAAGACGGGGATATGGAGGTCTGCCAAACCGATCCGGGGTTCGAGGAGGACCTGATCGTGGTGATCGCAGAGTCGATGACCTTTGCGCGCTGGCATCTCGGGCTAGTCGGGTGGGGTGAGGCGCTCCGCTCCGGACACATCGTGATCACAGGACGTCCGGAGTTGGCTCGGGCTCTCCCCACCTGGAACGCCGGCCCGGATAAGCACGCCCATATGCGGAAAGAAGCCAAGCGCGTTCCCAACCTCCGTCGACCGTATGTGGAACTCGATGTGGCGATCGGGGCGACACGACCGACCGCACCGTCTACTTCGACAGGCGGCAATAGCAGGGAAGTCATCCCCGCTTTTGCCGGAAGGGTGATTACGCCGAGCGATGATGGGTACGACCAAGCGCGGTCGGTCTGGAACGGCGCCGTGGACCGCTATCCCCAGTACGTCGCCCGTTGCAGTAATGCCTCCGACGTCGCCGCCGTCTTACGATTCGCTCGTTCGCAGGAGCTTCCAATAGCCATCAAAGGGGGCGGACACGGGGTGGCCGGGACGGCTGTGTGCGACGACGGCCTGGTCATCGACCTCAGCGCTATGAAGAGCATCACCGTCGACCCCATGGCCCGTACCGCTCGGGCACAGGCGGGGGTCCTCTGGGGCGAGCTGGATCGATCGACGCAGGCTTTCGGCCTGGCCACAACCGGTGGCACGATGTCCCGCACCGGAGTCTCCGGCCTCACCCTCGGTGGGGGAATCGGCTGGCTTATGCGCAGCTACGGCCTCACCATCGACAATCTCCAGTCGGTGGAGGTGGTGACGGTCGAAGGGGAGATAGAGACCGTCAGCGATCGCGAGCACCCCGATCTTTTCTGGGCTCTGCGCGGTGGGGGCGGCAACTTCGGAGTCGTTACATCCTTCACCTATGGACTCCACCCGGTCGGGCCTGTCTTGGCTGGACCTGTGATATGGGCTTTAGAAGACGCTCCCGAGATCCTGAGGGCCTACCGCGATTTCACCGCGGCACCGCCACGTGCGCTCAACACTGTCGTGGGTATGCGCAAGGCTCCACCGGCTCCCTTCCTGCCTGTCGAGCTCCATCACCGACCGATCTGCATGATCGCCATGCTCTGGTTAGGCGACCCCGAAGATGGCGAAAAAGCTCTTGCACCCTTGCGGGCCGCCGGCCGCCCCCTCCTTGACCTGGTCGCGGTACGTCCATATACCGAAATGCAAACGATGTTTGACGCCGGCGCCCCTGACGGATGGCACTACTACTGGAAATCGGCCGTGCTCGGGACGCTCAACGACTCAATCATTGACACTGTGGTCGAACAGGCAACGAGAGTCGAATCCCCGCTGAGCTACGCCGCCTTATTCCAACTTGGTGGGGCAGTCGAAGATGTAGCCGAGGATGACACCGCCTACTCCCACCGCGGAGCATCGCACAACCTCACCATCAACGCGGTCTGGCGCCCCAGTCAGCCGATCGCCGACCGGGAGACCGCCTGGACACGCGAGTTCTTCGGAGCCATCGAGCCATACCAGACCGGCGCGTACGTCAACTTCCTCGACCGCGACGATCAGAACCGTGTCCAGGCTGCCTATGGAGACCGCAAATACCAGCGCCTCGCTGACCTCAAACGCCTATTTGACCCCGACAACATCTTCCAGCTCAACCACAACATCAAGCCATCAGTGAATCGCCCGGCCGAACATCTCCGGGTGGAGCGCACACATCTGGTCTGAACTGATCTCCTCGACAAAATGACAGCCAACCAAGCCATAACGACGGAGAGAGACAGTCCCGGCGACGACGCCGGCCACGCTCAGTAACCGGCATTCTGCACACCCAGCCAGACGTTCCGCGCCATATGTGGGTCGCCGCGGAGGCCGGCCTCATGGTGGAATCGGTGGGGAGCCGCGCCGGGAGCCAAGTTGGGAGCCATTCGCGGTGGACTGAGGCGAACGACTGTGGACTTCGGTGGATTCGCAAGGCCGTTGTTCCAGCGCTAGTGGACCGACATGGACATCCACGGACACCACTTGGACATCTATGGATCAGGAGGTTGGGGGTTCGAGTCCCTC
>CAWGRK010000017.1:0-75986 GCA_963824995.1 uncultured Actinomycetes bacterium
CAGAACGGATCGAAGAGCTCAAGCTAGACCCGGAGCGCAGCCCGGACGACGTCCGCCGGGTGATCACCGACCTGGTCGGCGCCTATCAGCGGACGGCGCACACCGGCCGGGGCCTTCCACTGCGCGACCCCGGTGAGATGGAACAGCGGCTGTGGGAATCGGTGGCCGGTTATGGGCCGCTCACCGGTCTTCTCACCGACCCGTTCATCGAGGAGATTTTCATCGAGGGCAGCAGAGTCACATTCATCGACGGCTCGGGGAGACTCCGTGCCCTGGTGGCGGCGACCAACGAGGAGGAGAACCGCCAGGTGGTCGATCGGCTACTCGCCGGGACCAACCGCCGGCTCGATGCATCCAATGCCATCGAGCAGGCCAGGGTGCTCGACGGCGAAGGCCGGTTGACCGCAGTGGTCCCGCCGGTGTCCGACCGCCTCTCGGTGACCCTGCGGAAGTACACCGTTTCCGACGAGACGCTCGGGTCGCTCGTCGAGCGCAACTCGCTCACCCCGGAGGCGGCGGCGTTCATGTGGGTGCTCGCCCAGGCGTCGATGTCGGTGCTCATCTCCGGCGCCACCGGCGCCGGGAAGACGACCATGCTGAGCGCCTGGTTGCGGGCGGTCCCCGACGACCAGTGCATCCGCATCTGCGAAGAGGTGCGCGAGATCCACGTGCCTCTCCCACCCCACTCCAGCGCATATGAGGCGAGCCCGGTGACCCTCGAGGGCCAGCGCCGCTATGGGTTGCGTGATCTGGTCAAGGTCTGCCTTGCGCAGCGGGTCGACCTGCTCTGCGTCGGCGAGGTGCGCGGTGCCGAGGCGTTCGAGTTGACCAGGGCGGTCAACGCCGGTTGCGGGTTCGCATGCACGGTCCACGCCAACTCGGCGGCGACGCCCTCTACGCCATCGTCAACGCCGCCCTGATGGCGGGTGAGAACGTCCCGGAACCGGCGGTACGCAAGATCTTCGCCCAGTCGCTCGACTTCGTCATCCATCTTGATCGCGACCTGCGCCGTCCCCGCGAAGGCGACCAGGGCCTGCGCCGTCAGGTGAGGGAGATCCTTGCCGTCGCCCCCTCGCTGTCCACCGACGACTTCACCACCGAGCCGATCTTCACCAGGCGCGCTCTCGGCGAACCGCTGGTCTGGAGCGGATCGATGCCGCCCGAGCCGGTGACCGAGATGATCGAACGCGCCCTTCCCCCGGACGTGCGTCTCAAGGACCTGCTGAGCGGCGACTGGAAGCCGGAACCATGAGGGTGCTGGCGGCGCTCTTCGCCGGGCTCTTCTTTTACCTGCTGGTCGCCTACCTGACCGGCAACGGTCCCCGGTTTGAGGTACGGCGGTCACCCGCCACCCAGGTTTCCCCGCGACAGCTGTGGCTGATCCAGGCGGGCTCGGATCTCACCCCGCGCCAGTTCCGTGCCGGGTCGATCGCCGCCGCCGCCATCACCTTTGTCCTCTTCCTCTTCCTCACCAGTGCCTGGTGGATTGCGCTCGTCCCCGCGGTCGTCGTTGGGCTGTGGCCCCGCGCCTATTACTCGCGACGGCGCAACCAGCGGCTCGCAGAGCTGACACGGGCATGGCCCGACGGGATCCGCGACATCCTCGCCTATGTCAAGTCGGGGAGCTTCCCTCCCCGTGGCGCTCGAGGCCCTGGCGCGCAAGGGTCCCGAGCCGCTCCGGCTCGCCTTCGATCGATTTCCGCTCCAGGCACGCATGTTCGGGATGATCCCGGCGCTGGAGATGGTCAAGGAGGAGCTGGCCGACCCCACATCGGACAAGGTGATCGAGGTGCTCATCCTCGCCCATCAGCACGGCGGAGATCTGGTCGAAGACGTCTTGCGAGACCTGATCGAAACCACCGTCGCCGACCTCGCCACCCAGGAGGGGATCCGCACCGCCAACTTCGAGCAGAGGCTGGAGAGCTGGGTGGTGGTGGCAGCGCCGTGGATATTGCTCCTGTTCCTGGCCACGATCCCCGAGAGCTACGTCGCCTTCTACCAATCGCCGCCCGGACGCTTCACCGTTCTCGTGGGAGCGGTGTGGGCCGGCATCGGCTGGCTTCTGATGCGCTTCATCGCCCGCCAACAGGACGAGCCGCGGGTGCTCGGCGGTGGCTCGACGGTGAACAAGACACGTTCCGCAACGCGCCGTCGCCAGGCGGCGCCCACCGAGAGCCAGCCGGCGCCAGCGGGCCAAGTCGCGCTCGATGTACCCGAGGTGCGATGACTGCCGGTCTGAGCTGGATGGAGCTCACCGCGGTGGCCGCTGCCACCGTGTTCGCCGCAGTGGTGGCATGGTTGCTGATCCGGCCCTACCGGGGGCTGGCCGGACGGCTCAGGCCGTACGTGGCCGTGGCCCGTACCCGATTGGCGAGAAGCGTGGACGCGGGCGGTCAGGCTGCGACCGGTCCCGTCTTCGGACAGGGGACCTTCCGGCGGTTGTTCGGCCCCATCGTCGAGGGAGTCCTCGCCAGGTTCTCCCGGCTCATCTCGTTCGGCTCGGAGGCGCAACTGGCGACCAAGCTGCGCCAGGCCGGGCTCTACCCAGGGCTCACCGCCCGTGACCGGGTTCGCGAGTACCGGGTGCGGTCGTTCCTCTTCTCCGCCGGCCTCACCGTGCTCGGCGGGCTCTTCGGACTCGCCCTGCGCGGGGTGGCGGCGATGCTGTTGTTCGGCGCCGCGGGATTCGTCATCGGCGTCCTCTTCTCGCGCAGCCGGGTTGACGGCGCCGTCGGGCGCAGGCGTGAGCGGATCCGCTCCGAGCTATATACGGTGAACCAGTTGATTGCCATGCGCACCCGGGTCGGAGGCGGGGTGGTGGACGCCCTGCGACACACAGTTGATCGGGCCAACGGCGTGTTCGTCGATGAGCTCGCCGAGATTCTCCGGCTCCACGAGAGGGGGCTTCCCATCGGCGTCGCCTTGCACCGGGCCGCACAGCTCACCCCGGAGCCAGAGGCGGCGCGCACCTACAACGTGCTCGCCACCGCCCAGGAGCGCGGCTCCGACCTCGCCGACGCGCTGCTGGCGCTCAGCAAGGACCTCCGCCAAGCGAGGCGTGAGGATCTGCAACGTGACGCTGCGCGCAGGCGGCTTCTGTTGGTCTTCCCGATGATCGTGGTCCTGGCGCCACTGGTGCTCCTGTTCCTGGGGGCGCCGCTGCCCAGCCTCATCTTCGGGGGGTTGTGATGAGACGTTCCCGACAAGGAGGGAAGCTGATGGATGGTGTCAAGAGCATCATCGACCGAGCCGTGATCGTGCTGCGTCAGGACGAGGGCGCCGTCGAGACCACCCAGATCTTTGCCTGGATCGCGGTGGTTGTGGTGGCGGTGGTCGCTGCCGGCGTCTTGATCCAGGCCCTCGGTGTCGATGTCATCAACTGGGTGCGGGGGCAGATCGGGGTCTGAGCGGCGCGCCAGTATCCCCATGAGGGCTATCGAGGTTCGCTGGCGGCCCGACCGAGGGATGACCACGGTCGCCACCCTGCTGGCGATCGGCTTCACCCTGATCGCCGCGGTGGCGATGCTCCAGGTGCTTCTGTTCATGTACGGGCGGATGGTGATCCGCTCGGCGGTGGACGAGGGCGCCAGGGCCGGGTCGCGCATCGACACCGACGCTTCTGTTTGCCTGAGCCGGGCGAACGACGTACTCGGCGACCTGCTCGGCGGTCCACTGGGCAATGACATCTCGGTGTCGTGCGGGTCGAACGGGGCGGAGATGGTGGCGGTGGCCAGTGCCACGTTGCAGAGCCCTCTGCCCGGCGTGCCCGCCTGGTCGTTCCAGACGGTGGCGCGGGCGGTGGAGGAGCAGGAACCGTGAGGCGGGTTTTTCGCCTCCTGCACCGCGAGGAGACCGGGGCGGCCTATTCGGTGGTCGAACTTGCCGGGGTCCTGGCACTGATGATCTTCCCCACCGTCATGGTCCTCTCCCAGCTTCCGTTGTGGATCGATGCCAACTCGACAGCCGATCTCGCCGCCCAGGAAGCGGCGAGGGCCGTAGTGATCGCCGACACCTATTCGGCCGGTTTGGCACATGGCTCAACCGTGGCCGAGCAACTCGGGGCAAACCACGGGCTCTCGCCCGATGAACTGTCGGTCGGGTTCTCGCTGACAGGTGGCGGCGAGGGCGGCGGTTTCGCCAGGGGGTCGACGGTGACCGCCACGGTGACGGTGTCGGTGCCCGGGATCCTCGTACCAGGCGTCGGCTACGTGGGTGGCCCATTCACCGTGACCCGCGCCTCCTCGGAGCGGGTGGACGACTATCGGAGCTTCCCTTGAGCCGTACTCCGGAGCTTCGGTGGCGGTCCGAGCGGGGGAGCGTCACGCTGTGGGGGATCGGTTTGACGCTTGTGCTCTTCGGGTTCGCCGGGGTGGTGGTGGACGCCTGGCGCGCCTTTGCCGTCCGCCAGGACCTCGCCGGGATGGCCGACTCGGCGGCGGCGGCGGGGGCGACGGCGCTCGACGAGGACGCCTACCGGGCAACCGGAGCCGTGGTGCTCGACCCGGACGTGGCGCAAACCAGGGCAGCGGAGTACCTCGGCCGCCAGGAGGGCTTCGAGGACTCGATCTCGGTGGCGATCGCGGCAACCCCCGAGAATGTCGCGGTGAGCCTGGAGCAGGACGTTCACTTCACCATCCTCTCCGGGTTCCTCGAAGGCGAGGCCCCTCTCCGCGTCGGGGTGACCGGCCTCGCCGTCCCCTCAGACCCTTCCGGCTGAGTGACCGACGAAGGGCCGGAGGGCGGTGAGCGCCTTTGGCCGGGGTTCCTGGTGGTGGCGGTCCTCGCCGTTGCTCTGACCGCTGTCATCGTCTTGGACCGGGACGAGCCTCAACCAGCGGAACCGGCTGCCACGCCACCCTCGGTTACCTTCGGTACGGACCCCACCCTGGTTCCGGCGACCACCCAGTCGGTCACCACTACCTCTGATGCCCTGCCGACATCGACGCAAGCACACCCAACGACCCTCCGCCGACGACCACGGAGGCGCCCGCAACAACCGTCGCACCAACCACCACGAGCCTGGCGGCTTCGCCCATCCGCGCCGCCAGTCATGCGCTGTCCGCATGGGGTCGGTTCGCGGTGAGCGGCAACCTCGAACGACTCGATGGCTACTTCCATCCGGATGGCCCCCAGTGGGAGCAGTTGGCCGGGGAGGCGGACACGATTGCCCAGAATCCGCCCGGCCCTCCTCCATACGAGGTCACGCTCCGTCGAGCCCGGGTCGTCGAGAGTGGAGCCAACGGGGCCGTGGTGCGTGGCCGGGTCACCTTCGTCCGCCGGGGAGAGCCCAAGCAGAGGTATAGGTGGGATCTGGTCATGGTCCCCGGCGAACAGGGCGAATGGTTGCTGTGGACGGTGGCGGAGAGGGGCTGACAGGGGCGCGGCGAGAGGACGTTTCGGCGGCGCGCAACCGCCCCGACTGTGACACTGCGACGGCAAGGTGGCACAATCCCTCTCACCGATCTCTCGAAGGAGTTGTCCCCAATGGAAGTCGTACTGCGCGCCGAGCCGGGTCGGGCCACCGGCAGCTCCGCCTCTCGGCGATTGCGCCGCGATGGCAAGGTGCCCGCAGTGGTCTACGGGAGGGACATAGAGCCAACGCCGGTAGCCGTTTCCGCCCGTGAGTTGAACTCGGCGCTTCGGGGCGAGTCGGGCGCCAACGTCCTGCTGCGCCTCGATGTCGATGGAGCGGAGCATCTCGCTCTGGCACGCCAGATTCAACGCCACCCATGGCGAGGGGAGATCCGGCATGTGGACTTCATCACGGTGACGCTGACCGAGACGGTCGAGGCCGAGGTCGCCATCCACCTCGAGGGCGAGTCGGTGGGTGTACAAGAGGGCGGCATCGTGGAGACGGTCCGGTCAACGATCCGGCTCGCCGCCCTGGTCACCAACATCCCCAGCGTCATCGCGCTCGACATAACCAAACTGGACGTGGGAGACCACTTGCGGGTCGCCGACCTCCCGGCGCTCGAAGGCGTCGAGTATCTCGATGACCCCGACGAGTTGCTGGTGACCGTCGTCCTCCCAGCTGCCGAAGTCGCCGAAGCGGCCGAAGGCGAGGAGGAGGAAGAGGGCGTCGAAGGCGAGGAGGAGGGCGCCGAAGGACCCGAGGACTCGGAGGAGTCTTCCTCCGAAGGCTGATCGGGGCGGCAGTGGCTTCGGTCTCCACCTTGGGATCATGAGCCGGCCTACCGTCGATCGGGTGATCGTCGGGTTGCGCAACCCGGGTGCTGATTACGCGGGCACGCGGCACAACGTCGGTGCCGAGGTCGTCGGCCTGCTCGCCGGTCGCCATGGCGTGAGTCTTGCCCGCGGCCCGCTCCGGGTTAGGGCCGAGATGGGTCAGGGGACCGTCGGGGAAATGCCGGTCGCACTGGTTCTGCCTCTTCCCTTCATGAACGATGCCGGCCCCGTGGTAGCGGCAGCGCTGCGCTGGTACCACCTCGGGCCGCAAGAATTGCTGGTGATCCACGACGACATCGATCTCCCATTCGGCAAGCTCCGCATCGCCGCCGGGCGAGGTTCGGGGGGACACAACGGGGTGCGGTCGGTGATGCGGTCGCTGGGTGATGCCGAATTCACCCGGCTCAAGCTCGGCGTGGGTCGGCCACCCGGTCGCATGGATCCTGCCGCCTTCGTGCTCCGCCGCTTCGATCCAGCGGAGCGTCCCGAGGTGGACCTGCTCCTCGAGGACGCCGCCGACGTGGTGGAGGCCTCGCTCACCGATCCGGACAGAGCGGTGCGGATGGCGGGTGGCAGGCGGCCACCCCCATGACCCCCACCGGGGCTACCGTCGGCGCATGATTCGAGGTGGAGCGGCCCTCGTGTTGTTCCTGTTGGTCGCATCGACCCCGGCCCAGGCGGGTTCCGTCGCCGCTCAACCGGTGGACCAGGAGTGGGAGCCGGGGTGCGGCACCGGGGACGCCGGGCCGCTGTTCCGCGCCTCCATCGATCCGGCGCCGGTTGACCGGATGGAGTTCTCATGGCGCGCCGGGTGTCCTGTCGGCACCGGAGACCTCCGGCTGCTGACTCTCACATATCGGGGTTTCGATGGCGCCATCCACCTCGGCGAGCTGGTCGTCCATGAGGACCACGCCCTTTCCGTGGTCGGCGTGTTCAAGATGCTGTTTGAAGCGGGATTCCCCATCCAGCGGATGAAGCTGGTGGACGAGTACCAGGGCGACGACGATGCCTCGATGGGGGCGAACAACACGTCGGCCTTCAACTGCCGGCTCGTCACCGGGAGCGACGACACCTGGTCGCAGCACTCCTACGGGTGGGCCATCGACATCAATCCCGTCCAGAACCCTTATGTGAATGGCGGGACCGTGCTGCCCCCCGCCGGTTCCGCCTATCTCGACCGCTCCGATGTCCGCAAGGGAATGGTGATCGACGGGGACGAGGTGGTCGCCGCCTTCGCCTCGATCGGCTGGGAGTGGGGCGGCGACTGGGTCAGCCTCAAGGACTACCAACACTTCAGCGCCACAGGGCGCTGAAGCAATGTGGCTGTAGCGCCACAGGGCGCTGAAGCAATGTGGCTGTAGCGCCACAGGGCGCTGAAGAGAAGACGGCGGACGGCAGACGGCAGACGGCTCCCCCTCCCGGTTGTCAAGACCGAGGACATGCTTTACAGGGGGTTGGGGGGAAGGTGACTCCCACCGCTCGCCTCGAGTCACCCCCACCGGTCGTTCCGCTCGCGCTTTCCCCGGACCGGGAGAGGCGGGGATCATCCGCCTTCCGTCTGGTTGGACCACCACCCTCGGTACAGTCTTTCCGCGACCGCCTTCCCGCCGATTGGAACCGAAATCGGCATCCCGATCGAACATAAGCCGACCGCGATCCGAGATGTTGAGCATGGAATTCTCTGACGGTGCCAACTTGAGAATCCTCCGGTCCGTCCTGGCGATCTTCTTCGCCGTCACTGTGCTGGTGGTGCTTCAGGCGGGGCCGGCGCTGGCACATGCCGAGTTGATCGCCACCGAGCCGGCCGACCATGCCTCGCTCGATGAGCCGCCGACGGAGGTGGTGCTCACCTTCACCGAGGAGGTGACCGCCCTGCCGGGCGCCATCCGGGTGTTCGATGCGAACGGTGAGCGGGTGGACGAGGGATCGGTCCAGGGCGCCGCAGGGATCGACCGAGTTGATCACACCTCTCAACCCAGGTTTGGCCGATGGCGCGTACATCGTCTCCTGGAGTGTCGTGTCCCTCGATGACCACCCGATCCGGGGCGCCTTCGTCTTCCAGGTAGGGAGCGGTCCCGCCGCCGACGACGATCTGATCGCTTCGATTCTTAGTGGCGCCGCTGCCTCCGGGGCGAGGGCGGCGGGAGTCGCAGTTCGCTGGATCACATACGCCGGTTCGTTGGTGGCCGTCGGCGCCGCCGCCATGCTCTTCTCGCTGCGGGCCGAGACGGCCCGGATGGAGGTGCGAAGGCTGGTGCTCATCGCAGCCGCAATAGGCGTGATCGGGTCGGTCCTCTCGGTGCCCGTCCAAGCGGCCGAGGTGAGCGGTCTCGGCTGGTCGGTGGTCTCCGCCCCCGACCTGCTTTCCGAAGTGCTGGCCGGTGGGGTGGGGCAGGCTGCCTTGGTGCGGATCGCCGGTCTGGTGGCACTGATGGTGGCGGTCTGGGCCCTGGGCAAGTCGCGGAACCTCCCCGTGGCGCTCGCCGGCCCAGCGGCGGCGGTGGTGCTGGTCGCCGACCTACTGACCGGGCACACCGTCACCACCGAGCCGGTCTGGCTGGCGATGTCCGCCGACATCGTGCATCTGGCTGCGGCGGCGCTCTGGGCGGGCGGCATGGTCGCCCTGCTGGTGGCGATGCACTCGTTCCGCGCCGAGGACGATCCGCTTGGGGCGGCGGAAGCAGTGAAGGCCTTCTCCAGGATGGCCACCTGGAGCGTCGCCGCCTTGGCGATTGCCGGAGCAGTGCTCGGCTGGCTCGAGGTCCGGACCTTCGATGCCCTCATCAGCACGACCTACGGGCGGACACTGCTGGTCAAGGTGGCCCTTGGCGGGGCGGTCATCGCCGTCGGCGCCTACAACAACCGGGCTCTGGTCCCCGCCGTCGAGCGGACGGCGGTGGCCATACCGGTGGCGGTGTCGGTGGGTGGCGGGAGCGCCAATCCTCCCGAACCGCCGCCGCCCGAGCCCGCTGCGGCCTGGACGAGGCTGCGCCGCACCATGATCTGGGAGGTGGTGGGTCTCGCCCTCGTGGTCGCCGTGACTTCGGTCCTGGTCAACCTCCAGCCGGCGGCCGAGGCCGCTGGCGTGACCGGCGCCTTCTCCACGTACGTACCGCTGGGCAGCGACGGGAGCCAGGTGAATCTGGTGGTGGACCCCAACCAGGCCGGACCCAATCAGGTCCACGCCTATCTGATCGACCCGAGTGGAAGGCCGGCCGACCTCGGCGAAAGCGTCGGGTTCGTGTTCACGCTTCCCGATCAAGAGGTCGGGCCGATCGAGCGGGAACCGATCCACGCCGGCACGGGCCACTATCTCCACACTGGCCCTGAACTGGCGATTCCGGGCACATGGGAGATCGATATCGTGGTCAGGTCGGAGTTCGAGGACACCTCGGCGACGGTGGAGGTAGCGGTCAACCCATGAGAGGCCGGATTGCTATCTGCCTTCTCCTCATCGTCAGTGTGGTCCTCATCGCTTCGCCGGCCCTGGCCCACGTCGAGGTGAGCCCGACCGAGCTTCCCGAGTCGAGTTCGCAGGAACTGGTCTTCAGCTACCACCACGGGTGCGAGGGCCTTGCCACCGACGCTCTTGAGGTGCTGCTCCCCGAGGGCGTCGAGGTCACGTCGATGGGTGGCCCCGAAGGGTGGCAGTCCACGATCGAAGAGACCGAAGACGGGCAGGTGATCGTGTGGTCCGGCCCTGCGGTCCCAGACGGGGTAGAGGCCGAGTACCCGGTTGAATTGAATCTTCCCGCCGGAGCGGGGGCCACGCTCTACTTCCCCACCATCCAGGGGTGCGGCCCGGACAACGAGGTCCGTTGGATCGAGATCCCGGCTGAGGGCCAGGATCCGGAGGAACTGGCCGAGCCGGCGCCGGCCGTCCTATTGGTCGACAACCCGGACGCGACCACGACCACCACCGAGGCGACCACGACCACCACCGAGGCGACCACGACGACGACGGAGGCGACCACGACAACGTTCGAGATCACCCCAACCTCGGCGCCCGATACCACCGGCTCCTCCGCTGCCTCAACCACGGTGGCGGCCACGACCACACCGTCCCCGTCCACCACGGCCGCCGCGACCGAGGGCGGGGGGACATTGCCCGTGGCGCTCGCCGTTGGAGGAGCAGCGGTGGTGGCCGTCGGTGCTTTCGCATTGGCCAGAAGCCGCAATAGGCAGTGAGATGGTGGCTCAAGGTCGGTGGGCTCGCCCTGTTGTTGCTCGTCGTCGAGGCAGGTCCGGTGCGGGCCGACCCTGCCCGGCCGTCGAATTTCGTTTCCGAAGTCGTCCAGGTTGATCCGGCGGGACTCCCTGCAGAGTTCCGAGTGGTGGGGGGCGACTCGTTTCTCGAAGTGACCGTCGAACCGGGTCACACCGTCGAGATCCCTGGTTACCAAGAGGAGCCGTACATCCGGGTCGAGACGGATGGGACCGTCCTGGTCAACGACCGTTCACCGACAAGGTGGGTGAACGACGACCGCTACGGGCTGGTCACCCCGCCAGCAGACGCCGCCGCCGACGCTCCTCCCGATTGGGTCGAGGTCGCCACCGGGGGTCGCTACGCCTGGCACGACCATCGAATCCACTGGATGACCCCTGACCAGCCCCCGCCGGTGGTGCAGGGAGAGCCGGTCGAGGTGATGGACTGGACAATCCCGGTTGTGGTGGATGGCCAGGCCGCCGAGGTCATGGGCACCCTCCGTTGGCTCCCACCGGTGAGTCCGCTGCCGGCGATCGGTGTTGGGCTGCTGGCCGCCGTTCCGGTTCTGCTCGTGTGGAGAGCGAGGCCCTTCCTGGCCGGAGTCATCGCGGTTGGGGCAGGTGGCATCGCTGCGCTGACCGTTGCCTTCTCGTCGCTTTCGGTGTCGCCACCGGGCGCCGGGGGTGAGTTTCTCATCTGGGGTCCCCCCGCCCTGGCGGTGATGGGGGCAGTGGCTGCATTGCTGCTCTGGCGACGTCGTCCCGAGATCGCCGAGCTGCCGGTGGTGGGGGGCGCGGTCCTGTTGATCGTCTGGTCGTTGCTCCGGCTGTCCACGTTGTGGATGCCGTCGCTGCCGTCGGGACTGCCAACCGGTATCGAACGTGCGCTGCTGGCGGTGACCCTGGTGCTCGCTTTGTGTGGTCTCGCCTTTTCGATATTCGGACGACAGCCATCGAGTCGAACCGCCGAGAGCTGATCGCCACCGGCATCTGGGACCCCGAGGCCAGCGCCCAGCGGTTAGTCGACTACCACGGTGAGCACGGTGGTTTGCACGACCACGCCGTTCCAGCGCCATCGACCTACGAACTGGTAGGTGCCCGGCCGCATCGAACGGAACTGGTAGACGAACACCTTCTTCGCCTTGCCGCCGGCTGTTCTCAACATGGAACCGTTCGGGTCGAGGGTCTCGCCGTCCACCGTCAGGGCGAAACGGGTTGAGTCGGAGATGAATGTCGAGCGCTCGCCCGTCATGTAGGGGAGATCGTGGACGACGCCCTCGCGCACCACGTAGGTCCTCCCCGGCGGGAAGTGCTCGGTCCCGGTGCAACGGGTCCGGTCGGCATCGCAGCTTCCGCGGAACCGCCCGCTGAGGCTGATTGTGGGGTAGATCAAATCGAGGTCGAGCGCCCTGGCGAGAAAGCTGGCCATCTGGGCGCGGGTCACCGGGTCGTCGGGACAGTAGGACGTGTCGGTGCAACCCTGGGTGATCCCGTCGGCGGCGATGGCAGCTATCGCACGGGCATGGGTGCTCCCCGGGCTCACGTCGTCGAACACTCGTCCCGGGCGACCGGCCAGTCCCTCGGCGCGAGCGAGAAAGCTGGCCATCTGGGCGCGTGTCACCGGTTCGTCTGGGCAGAAAAGCCGTGGAGTGCAGCCCTCGGTGATCCCTTCTTCCTCGATAGCAGCGATGGCACCGGAGTGCGTGCTTCCCGGGGTCACGTCGTCGAACACCTCCCCCGCCCGTGTGCCCAACCGGTAGGCACGGGCCAGGAAACTCGCCATCTGCGCCCTGGTTACCGAGAGCGAGGGGCAGTACCGATCCTCGGCACAACCCTTGGTGATCCCGTCGGCGGCGATGGCGTTGATCGCTGCCTCGTGGTAGTCCCCGTTGTCATCCTCGAATGCACCGCCGGTGTTGGGGAGATCGGCCTGGCCGGAGGCGGGTTGCACTGCGACCGCCGTAACCAACGCCGCCACCGCCGTCGCTGCCAGCACCAGCGCTCTCACGGATCCACCTCGAGCGTGGCGAGAACCTGGTTGACCTCCTCCACGAGCGCCCTTCGGGAGGCGTGGCTGCCGAGAACGACATAGAGGCAGAAGGCACGACCTCCGTCGGAAAAGAACCGCTGGACACCGCTCTGACCCGGGATGAGCCGCTGCAACGTTGACGTCGAGAAGTCATCGGGGTGGAGACGGTCGGGGCGAGCGGCGGCGAACAGCACCTTGCCCGCCGACGCCGGGTCGAACTCGAAGATCGAGACGAAGATGTCGTCGGAGCGCATCATCTCCACCGCGCCGCCGCCGTAATCGCCCCGCTCTGCGGGGAGTTGGAAGGTGGCGGCATGGAGAACGGCGTGATTGGTGCCCACGGCTTGTGGGACCGCCTCGGTCCGGTACACCTCCCCCTCCCATCCAGTGGGGAGGTCGATTCGGAGCCGCTCAGAGTCGATCTGCACAGAGGTCACCAGGCGGCGATCACTAGAACAGCCATGGCGGTGAGGGTGGCGATGGTGGCGATGCGGGCATAGGGCGCGGCCTCCGCCAGGCGGCGGTGCAGCAGCCTCAACCCACTGGGGTCGACAACGCGTGACGAGGCGAGCAGGGTCGCCGCCCTTGCTCCGCCGAAGATCGCTCCGATCATGATCCCGGTTCCGACGGAGCCGGTCAGGGCCGCCAAGGCAAAGGTGGCGTAGACCGCGGCGGTTGTGACGATGGTCACCACCCCGAGCCCCAGTTGAAAACCGAAGCCGGCGCCGTAGACCCAACCGCGGTAACGGTGCAACCAGTCATCGTCCACCTGCCGTCTCGCCCCGGGAAGCCGTCTCCCGGATGTGTCCAGCAGCGCCGCCGAGAGGCAGATGAGGACGGCCAGCCAGGCCACCACAACCGGGCCGGGTGAGAGCATTGCCCCGAGCACCGCCCCGATGGCGCCGGCGATCCCACCCGCAATGACGCCACCTGCCACCGACCCGGCTATGTAGGCCGTGGCGGTGATCCAGAACCGGTTGTGTCTTGCCCGCTCGCCGAGCGGGTGGATGCTGGCCAGCATCGACTCCCCTCAGGGTGACCAGGCGGAGCGCAGCCCGGCCATCAGGGCCACCACAGCCGCGCCCGCGAACAGCATGTCGCTCATGTGTCATCCGTCTCGTCGGCGATCCGATAAAGGCTGGGGTGACCAGGCACGATTCCTCCGGCGAGCAGTTCACGGGTCTCGCGGTCGGAGACCGGCCCGTCTGCCATCAGATCGTCGGCGCGAGCTCGCTCGAGCAGTGAGACCATCTGCCGCCAAGAGGCAGCGGCTCCCTCACCGGCAACCCGTCCCGAAGGCCCGTCCACCAGGATGAAATAGGGCGCCACGGGTACCCGGTAGTGGTCCCACGCCTCGCTCGACATGGCGGTGGTGACACCGTGGGGAGCGAGTGCGGCGACCGTGGATTCGCTCTCGGCTTCGGGGCCCTTGGTCACCACCACCAGACGGACGCCCGCCGGGATGCGCTGGTCCTCGCCGAACGCCTTCCAAAACCCGGCACAGGTAGCACACCCGCTGCTGAGGAAGGCGAGCAGCGTCTGGCGCTCGACACCGACGACAGCCACCTTCACCGCCCCGCCACCCGGGCGCCTGCCGGAGAGGTCGGCCGCGGCGGTGGCCTCTGCCCGAGGTGGAGGCACGCCCGGTCTGGTTCGGAGGGGGACCGTTGCCGTCTCGCTGTCCTCGCCCGCCCCCAGTCGGTGCAGGCTGCGCAGGATGTCGGCATGGCTTCGCAGCAGTCCGAACACAAGGACGCCGAGCACCGCGATGACGACAGCCTCCAGGATCACGAGGGTGAGCAGCGCGGCATCCATCACGAAACGCCCCAGACCAACGGCGTGCCGTCGGAAGGCCCAAAATCGAATGTGACCTGGGACCCCCCACCCGTGGGCGTCTGGCGCAACCGCCATTGTCCGGAGTCGAAGATCCCGATCCCATCGATTCCGTCGCCATTCCAATCACCTACGACGGGGGAACCGGCGGCCCCGAAGGTGAAGATCCGGTCGGCAGTCCCGCTCGTCAACGAATCGCGCAGCAGCCACTCACCGTCGCGGTACAGGCCGGGCGAGTCCCCGCCGCTGCCATCCCAATCACCAACGAGAGGAACGCCGTCGCCGCCTCCGTATTCGAACTCGATGTCTGGCGGTCCCGACCCGAGGCTTGTTCGGAGCATCCAGGTCCCGCCGCGCACCACACCTGGGAGGTCTCTTCCATCACCCGTCCAGTCGCCCACCACCGGGATGTCGCCGATGCGGCCGAACTCGAAGACGATGTCCGGCTCTCCGTCGCCTGGCGCGCTGCGTAGCAGCCAGACCAGCCCTGTATCGGAGAGGCGGCCAAAGCGGGTTCCGCGGACGATCCCGGCCGTGGCGGTCCCCGACGCAGTCCAGTCGCCCATCACCGGGTGGTCGCCGATGATCCCGTATTCGAACTTCTGGTTGGCGCCGCCATCGGTCAGCGAGTTGCGCAGCCGCCATGTGTTGCCGTTGACCACCGCGGGCCGTGCCATCAGCGGGGGAGGGGCGTGCAGGCACGGTCTGTCGTGGAAGCGGGTGTTGTTGTCGGTGGCGACCGTCGCCGAGCACGATTCGTCGCTCTCCCATGGTGGGGTGCAGGTCACCACCCGGCACACGATGGGGCCAACACAGGCTACGTCCTGGTTGCACTGGCCATAGCGAAAAGCGGCACAGCACGCCTTCCGGTTGCCGCAGGTTCCGGCGCCGCAGCCACAGTCGCACAACCCGACACAACCCGACCCGCACGTCCCCGACGAACCGCAGCCACAACTCCCACAGTTGTCCACGTTGCAGTCGATGTAGTACCTGGGCAGGTCGGCGCCATCCTGGACGCAGAAACCGCTGACGTCCGCCTTCCACCATCCAGCGGCGAGCGTCCCGGATGGGCAGGAGTTCGACCCGTAAAGGGTGCAGCAGAACTCGGTGTAACCGTCACAACACAGCGCCGAGCAGTCACAGGACGAGCCCGAGCAACTGCATATGGCCGAGTACGCCGACACCGGCCGCAGCGTGTAGGCGACCGGGGCGGTGGCCAGGGCCGATCCGACGAGGGCGGCGTTTCTCAGAAAGCCGCGCCTGCTGGTCCTCGCGGCGAGGAACCGGCTCCCAGCGTCTACCAGCCGGACGCTCACCGACCGGCCCGGGCCGCGTTGAGACGGGGCAGTTCGGTCATCGCCATGACCACGCCTGCCACGCCGATCACCAGGAATGCGAGGAAGGGGATGCCCGCCCACGGCTGGGTTGCGACCAGGTCAACGATCCCGGATGGCGGCGCCACAAGGGCTGCGGTGAGGCACACCCCGGCGGCGACGAGATCGATAACAAGATGGGTCGATCCGGGGGGCGCATCCTCCTGGCCGAAACACCCACAGGAAGCGACCTCGATACGACCCGACATCGCCGCAGCGACAAAACCGGCGAACACCAGATAGAAGCCGGCGACCACCAGCGCCGCCGCCCGCCCGCCGAAGACCAGCGCCGCCGAACCGGCAACCAACTCGGCCGCTCCCATCAGCCGCGCCGCCACCCGCGCAGCAGGGATATGCAGCGCAGCCAGAGCGCCGGCGGCCGGACCCGGCCGGACCAACTTCATCGCCCCACCCACAGCCAGCACCGCGGCAGCCAGGACGAATGGACCGCTCAGCACGCGGCGAGCATAGGCAGAGACCTTTCGGAAGACCACGTTGCCCACACGGCCCAACGGCGATGGCGGGGTAACATCTGGACCCCCCAACTGGCAGGAGGGTCGAATCTCCATCCCCGACGTGGCTCGCGTTGGCCCGGGTGGTCCTGGTGCCGGTCATCATGTGGTTGATAAGCGCCAACCAGCGGATCGACCATGGGTTTGGTTACGCCGCTGTGCTGTTCTTCGTGGCGGCGCTCACCGACTTCCTCGACGGATACTTCGCCAGGCGTTGGGGGATAACGACCGTCCTCGGTGCCTTCCTCGACACCACGGCGGACAAGTTCCTCGTCACCGGGACGTTGCTCGCACTGATCGCGGTAGACCGGGCGTCGATCTGGGTGACTCTGATAATCGTGCTCAGGGAGTTCGTCGTAATGGCGCTGCGAGGACTGGCGGCGATGAGCGGCACCATGGTCAAGCCATCCATTTGGGGGAAGCTCAAGGCGAGCATCCAGTTCCTCGCCATACTCCTCGCCATCCTCCGGCTACCCGAGCCGTGGGGCCCGCTTTACCTCGATGAGTGGGTCATGTGGCTGGCGGCGATCGTGACCATTGCGTCGGGGTGGCAATACGTGGCCAGTTTCTGGTCGGTGGTACGCGCTGTAGATACGCGGACGTGACGGTCGCAGGACCCGTAATGGTGACCGGCGCCACCGGCGTGGTTGGAGCGCCGATCCTGCGGCTCCTTGTGGAATCCGGACGGCGAGTCGGCGCTCTGGTTCGGTCTGCCGGCTCGGCCGAATCCGTCGAGGCGGCCGGAGCGGTGGCGGTCAACGGCGATCTGCTCAACCATGCTTCGCTGGTCCGCGCCTTCTCCGGGTTCGAGTCGGTGTACCACGTAGGTGGGGTCAACCAGTTCTGTGTCTCCGACTCCGGCCCCATGGAGGCGGCCAACATCGACGGTTCCCGCAACGTCGTCCGTGCATGCGCCGCAGTCGGGGTGCGGCGTCTCGTCTACACATCGTCGGCAGCGTCGATCGGGGAGGAGGAAGGCACCGTCGGTGACGAGCGCTCGCCGCACCGCGGATGGTTCCTGTCGGGATACGAGAGGTCCAAGTATCTGGCCGAGCAGGCGGTCTTCGCCGAAAGGACCCCGGTGGAGGTGGTTGCGGTCAACCCTTCCTCGGTGCAGGGACCGGGCAGAGCGAGCGGGACCGGAAAGCTCATCCTCCAGGTGATCGATGGAAGGCTTCCAGTGCTGGTGGATACGAGGGTGAGCATGGTGGACATCGACGACTGCGCCCGCGGGCACCTGCTGGCGGAGGCGAATGGCACCCCCGGACAGCGCTACATCCTCAACGGTTTCACGCTCGACATCCGCCAGGCGCTCGACCTCCTCGAACGGGTCACTGGACGGCGTGCGAAGGTTCGATTCCTCCCCGGGTGGGTGGCGCTCGCAGGCGCCGGCGCGTACGGGGCGGTCTCGAGACTGATCGGCCGGCACCCGAGGTTCTGTTGGGAGATGGCGCGCACCATGCTCCACGGTCACGCCTACGACGGTTCCAGGGCGACCCGCGATCTCGGTTTGGCCTACACCCCGGCAGGGGAGACGCTCAGCCGTCTCTATTCGTGGGCCCTGGAGCAGGGCCTGGTTGGGCCGCCGACCAATGCGGCCAGGACATGACCCCGCCAGGACCAACGGCGCTCACCCCCGGCCAGGTGAACGACTACTTCCATTCGGGCTACCCGTCGGCCGCCGAGTCAGGCATCCGCTGCGACGATCTCGGCGACGGTTGGGCGCAAGCGCGTTGGACGTACAACCCCAACCAACTTCGTCCGGGGGGTTACATAAGTGGTCCAACGCAGTTCACCCTCGCCGACACCGCCATCTGGTTCGCCGTCTTCACGGTTATCGGGATTGCGCCCATGGCGGTGACCACCGATCTCTCGATTTCTTTCCTGCGCCCCGCCACCGGCGCCGATCTCCTGGCACGGGCCGAACTCGACAGGGTGGGGCGGACCCGAATGTCGGCCCGCGTGCTGCTCTGGGTCGACGGCGCCCGTGACCGTCCCGTATCCCATGCGATCGGCAGCTACGCCCGGCCCCAGGATCTCTAACCGCTACCCGCCAACCGGTGAGTGGAGGGGGTTCCGCTAGTCTTCCACGGTCCGGGAACCAGGCGCTTCTCGCCGCCGTCTCATACCGGTCGCTCCCTTTCGATCCAAGTCGAGCCTTCATGGACACGTTGACCCAACCGAAAACCAATCCCCCCCGCCCACCATCCCGCCAGCCTGTGCGTAGGCGTCGCCGGCGGGGCCGGGGGTGGGTGCTCTTCTTCCTGCTCCTGGCAGTTGTTGCCGTCTTTGCCGCTGCCGGCTACGTCTATCTCGACCAACTCGCCATGGATCGCGTGTCCGTGGACACCCTGTCGGCGGCGGGAGGACCGACCAACTACCTGATCGTCGGATCCGACAGCCGTGAGGACCTTCCCGACGATCTGGAGGGGAACTTCGGTGACTTCAGCGGCTCCCGTTCCGACGTGATCATCCTCGCCCATGTAACCGACGGGCGTCGCCAGCTGCTCAGCCTGCCGCCGCGACCTCAAGGTGGACATTCCCGGTGAGGGCACCAACCGGATAAACGCCGCCTACGCCTTTGGCGGTCCTGAGCTGCTCACCGAGACGGTCATCGATGAGTTCGGCATGCCCGTTCACCATTACCTCGAGGTCGACTTCGGGGGCTTCGCATCGATAATCGACGCCGTGGGCGGGATCGAACTCGATATCCCCTACCCGGCACGCGACCTCAAGTCCGGGCTCGAGATCGATGCGGGCGAGCAGACCGTGGACGGCGCAACTGCCCTCGCCTACGCCCGCTCGAGACAGTACGAGGAGCTGCGTGACGGAGAGTGGGTCCCTCGGGGTGGCGGCGACCCAGGCAGAACCTCGCGCCAGCGCGAGGTCATGCTCCAGGTGCTCGCCAAGGTGGGTAGCCCGGCGGTCCTCGTCCGCACCCCCGGCCTGGTCACCGCGGTCTCCTCCAACCTCACGGCCGACGAGGGGCTCTCGCTCTGGGACCTGCTCCAAACCGGGGTGGCGATGCGGTTCGCCGGGGAGACCGACACCGTTTCCCTACCGGTGGTCAGTGCGCCGGAGAATGGCGTCGCCTATGTCGCCCGCGATGAGCCCGAAGCGACCGACATGATCGACGACTTCTCCGACGGGCGCCCCTTGGAAACCGAGGAGTAGGGCCGGCGTCTCAGTTCCCCTGGCGAAGCCGAGGGGGGCTGGTTCATTCCCAAACGTACGCTGGGGGGGACGGATTCGGCTTGGCTTCCGTCTTCCGTCTCTCTTCTACCATCTCGGGGCTCGTGCCCGCGCCGCTCGCTTCGCTGGTCGAACGGTGGCGGCCCCACAAACTCCCCGGTGCGACCGGGCGGCTCGTGGTGCCGCCCAATGCCCGCGCCATCCTTCTCGGCGGTCTGGCCGCCAAAGCTCCGGGCGCGGTACTGGCAGTCGTTCCCGGCGAGCGCGACGCCGAGGAGCTAGCCGACGACCTCGAGCTCTTCACCGAGCGTGTCGCTCTGCTGCCGGCATGGGAGACGCTGCCCTTCGAACACGTCTCACCCAACGTTGGCACCATGGCGCGAACGCGCCCGTGCCAGGCACGTCCTCAGCGAAAACGAGCCGGGAACGGTGGTGGTGGCGTCGGCCCGCTCGGTCTCGCAGCGGGTCAGCCCTTCGGCGGTGGAACCGATCACTGCGGAACCAGGCGAGGACGTTGGGTTCGAGCGGCTCATCAGGGACCTCGCCCTGGCGGGCTATCACCGATCCGATCGGGTGGAGGCCCGGGGTGAAGTGGCGGTGCGGGGCGGGATCATCGACGTGTTCCCCGCCCAAGGCGATGAGCCGGTCCGGATCGAGTTGTGGGGCGATGAGGTCGACTCCATCCGCGTGTTCGCCATCTCGAGCCAGCGGTCGATCGAGCCGGCCCCTGGGCTGGTGGCCTACCCAGCACGGGAGTTTCGTCCGGAGGGTCTGGTGGCAGATGAGGCGCGCCGCCTGCTCAACACCGAGCCATGGGCCGCCGCCACCTGGGAGCGCCTCGCCGAAGGGCTCGTCTTCCCCGGCATGGAGTCGTGGCTCCCGTGGATGACCCCACCGGTCACGGTCCTCGACGAGCTTCCGCCTGGTGCCCGGTTGGTGGTCTTCGACCCTGTGAGGGCGGGTGACCGCAGCCGCGATCTGGTCAAGGAGGAGGCGGAGCTCGCAGCGGCGCTGGCCCCGACGTGGGGTCACGGCGCTCCCGAGGCTGGAGAGCACCCCTCCCTGTACCTCGATCTCGGCCGGTCGCTCGAGGACCGCGATCTGCTGGCTGCCCCACCGCTGGCGGCCGGACCGAGCGATGATCGGATCGAGGTTCGTGGGCTCGACGCCACCCCTGGGGACCCCGAGTCGATTGGGCGCGGTCTCGACCGATTGATGGCGAGAGGGACCACGGTCGTGGTGGCGATGGACGGCGAGACCGCCGCCGACCGGGTGGCCGGAGTCCTTGCGGACGAGGGTCTTGCCCTTCCCCGCCGCCCCACGCTCGACAAAGTGGAGTCGGCTGTGCTGTCGATCGGGATCCACCGCGGTTTCGTGCTTCCTTCGCTCGACATCGCCGTCCTCGGCGAACAGGAGATCGCCGGTAGGCGACGAGCGCACCGCCGTGCCGCCCGCCGCGCCCCGGCAACCGGAGGGGACTACCGGGACCTCACGCCTGGCGACTATGTGGTCCATCATCGCCACGGGATCGGTCGCTTCGAGGGGATGGTGACCCGGAGCATCGCCGGTGTGGAGCGTGATTACCTGGTGGTGGCATACGCAGCGGGTGATCGCCTCTATGTCCCCACCGACCAGCTTGCTGCAGTGCGCAAGTACACCGGCGGAGAGGAACCGCGCATCTCCCGGATGGGGGGCAAGGACTGGGCCGAGACCCGGGCTCGGGTGCGGAGGGCGGTGGCGGCGGTGGCGGAGCAGGTTGTGGCGCTGCACCGCGCCCGTGCCGCAGCCAAAGGGCACGCATACCCCCCCGACGCAGCCTGGCAGCGGGAGATGGAGTCCGCCTTTCCATACGAGGAGACGCCCGATCAACTCACCGCCATCGTCGATGTCAAGGACGACATGCAGCAGGACCGGCCGATGGATCGGTTGGTCTTTGGCGATGTTGGGTACGGGAAGACCGAGGTGGCGATTCGTGCCGCCTTCAAAGCGGTCCTCGACGGCAGGCAGGTGGCGGTGCTGGTGCCCACCACGCTCTTGGCTCAGCAGCACCACCAGACATTCTCCGAGCGCTTCGCCCCCTACCCGATCAGGGTCGAGGTGCTCTCCCGGTTCCTCACCCAGCGCCAGCAGAAGACCGTCGTCGAAGCGATGAGGCGCGGCGACGTGGACGTGGTCATCGGCACCCACCGGCTGCTCTCCGACGACATCCACTGGAAGGACCTCGGACTGCTCGTGGTAGACGAGGAGCAGCGCTTCGGGGTGAACGCCAAGGACGCCATAAAGCAGCTCCGGGTCGGGGTGGATGTCCTCACCCTCACCGCCACGCCGATCCCGCGGACGCTTGAGATGGCGCTCACCGGCATACGGGACGTGAGCCACATCCGTACACCCCCAGAGGACAGGCACCCCATCCTCACCTACGTCGGTCCATACGACCAACAGGCGGTAGCCGCGGCGATCCGTCGTGAGTTGCTGCGCGAAGGACAGGTCTTCTACGTGCACAACCGGGTGCGGTCGATCGAACGTGCCGTCGCCCAGTTGAGGGAACTGGTCCCCGATGCCAGGTACGCGGTGGCTCATGGCCAGATGTCCGAAGGGCAACTCGAGCAGGTCATGCTCGACTTCTGGAGCGGTGAAGCCGACGTCCTCGTAGCCACGACCATCATCGAGTCCGGACTCGACCTGCCCCAGGTGAACACGCTTGTGGTGGAGCGGGCCGACCTGCTCGGTCTCGCCCAGCTATATCAGTTGCGCGGCCGTGTCGGTCGGTCCAGCCAGCGGGCCTACGCCTACCTGTTCCACCCGACTGATCAATCGATCACCGAAGAGGCCCACCGGCGGCTCGAGGCGATCGGCGAGGCGACCGACCTGGGGTCCGGTTTCCAGTTGGCTCTGCGCGATCTGGAGATCCGCGGTGCCGGTTCCGTCCTCGGCGAGATCCAGTCGGGGCAGATCGCGGCGGTCGGCTTCGACCTCTACGCCGAGATGGTGGCCGACGCCATCCGCCAGATGGAGGGGACCGAGCCTCCACCCGAGCCATCCGAGGTCAGGATCGAGCTTCCCGTCGTGGCGCACCTGCCGCCCGAGTATGTCGGCGACGACGAGGCTCGGCTCGAGGCCTATCGCCGCCTCGCCGAGGCCGACACGGTGGCAGCTGTGGACGATGTCGCCGTCGAATGGGTGGACCGGTACGGGCCGCCACCCGAAGCAGCGCTCCAGTTGCTCGACGTGGCGAAGCTGAGGGTCGAGGCCCTTCGCATTGGTCTCGCCGAGGTGGTCCAGTTGCGTCACGAAGTCCGTTTGGCGCCGGTTGACCTCACCACATCACAGGAGGTCCGGCTGCAGCGGCTATCCCCAAAGGCGGTGCTCCGGCCTACCGACAGCGCGATGTTCATACCGGCGCCAAAACCACTGGTGACTGGGCTGGTCGCATTTCTCACCGCCATGTGGCCACCACTCGATCAAGCAAGAACCGCCGAGGAGGCATAGTGCCGAAACGGGCCCGGTTGGCGGTCGGCGCCGTGTTCTTGATCAACGGCCTGGGGATAGCGACCTTCCTCCCTCGGCTCCCCGAGATCCAGCAACGGCTCGGGCTGAGTGATGCCGGGTTGGGCGCCGCCCTCACCGGAGCCGGGTTAGGTGGCCTCCTCGGCAGTCTGGCTGCCGGTCCGATCGTCTCCCGCCTTGGGAGCCGCAAGGCAACCCTTGCCGCCGGGACCGTCCTCGGCGTGGCGCTCTTCCCGCTCGCGATCGCCCCGAGCGGCGCCGTACTTGCTTTAGCCCTGGCCGCTGTCGGTTTCGCCGACGCCGTGACCGATATCGCCATGAACGCCCACGGCATGAGGGTTCAGCGGTTCTATCCCCGGCCCATCATCAACGGTTTCCACGCCGCCTGGAGCGTCGGCGCCATGACCGGGGCGCTGTTGGGGAGCCTGGCTGTTGCCTTGACGGTTCCGCTGCAGGCCCAGATGGCGGTGATCTCCGTGCTCGTGGTCTGCGCTCTCTGGGTAGCCGTTGCATGGTTCCTCGCCGATGATCCGGCGAGTGCGGTTGTCCCCGGGGTCCGCCCCCGTCTGCGCGGCCTTGGGGCGCTTGCCGTGGTTGCGCTGGGGACCGGGATCATCGAAGGCGCACCCGCTGACTGGGGAGCCGTATATCTGGAGGGGACGGTGGGCGCGCGCGCCGCCGTCGCTGGGCTCGGTTACACGGTCTTCGCCGGTGCCATGCTGGTCGGACGCATGGTGGCCGACCGCTTCGTCCATCGTTTTGGGCGGGCTGTCGTCGTTCGCGTTGGAAGCCTGCTCGGTGTCGCCGGGTTCTTCATCTCGATCGGCGTGCCCTCCGTGTGGGGTGTGATGATCGGGTTCGCCGTAGCCGGCATCGGGCTTGCCGCCCTGTTCCCCGCCATGTTCGCCGCCGGGAGCGAAGTGCCCGGGCTGGGCGAGGGAGTGGGTATCGCCGGTACGTCCCTACTCGCCCGGATCGGATTCATGGTGGGTCCATTTGGGATCGGAGCGCTCGCCGAAGCAACCGGCAGCCTCCGCTGGGGGCTGCTGGTCGCACCCGTGGCCGGGTTGGCGGTGGCCATCGCCGCCAGGGCGGTCGGTGAGCGCCATACCCTCGAACCGTTGGAGATGTGATTCGGGATTCCCCTACAATGCCCGATTCCCGTTTGGCGAGAGGTGACCGTCCTGTGTTCAAGTTGATTTCAGTGCTTACGGCCGCGGCCCTCCTCTTGGTCGCCTGCAACGGGGCGGCCGGAGAGGCTGCAAGCGTCAACGGCGAGCCGATCACCGTCGGAGAAGTCGAGGCGATGTCGTTGCACGAGGGCGACGACGTCCCACCCGATCAGTTCGCTGCCGACCTGACCACCGCCATCGTCGAGATAATCGCTCTCCAGGCGGCCGCAGAGGAGTTCGACGTCACTCCGGCCGATGCCGAAGCAGAGGCCAAGCTCGACGAGATCGAAGGGGAGATCGAGGCCAGCGGGCAGACGCTCGAGGAAGTGCTCACCGCCCAGAGCATCCCCGAGGAGCGCGCCATCGAGATCGCGCGCCTCCAGGTGTTGCGCGACCAGGTGATCGAGCAACTCCAGGAAGGCGACGAGGTTCCCGAGGCCGACATCGTCGCCGCATACCGGCTGCGTGAACTGGGCGCCGTCGAGGTCTGCGCCCACCACATCCTGGTGGAGACCGAGGAAGAGGCCGACGAAGCCATCCAGCGTATCGAGGACGGCGAGGATTTCGAGGAAGTGGCGGCCGACGTCTCCACCGATCCCGGTGTCGCGGAGAACTCGGGCGACCTCGGTTGTCAGCCGGCCAACAGCTACGTCCTGCCCTTTGCCGAGGCTACGGTCAACGCCGAGGTGGGTGAGTTGACCGAACCGGTGCAGACCGACTTCGGGTACCACGTCATCCGGGTGGATGAGCGCAACGAACTCTCCGAGGTTCCGCCACTGGATGACGTCCGGGGCGACATCGCGACCCAGATACAGGCGCAGCGGGAGGGGGCGCTGTTCGAGGAGTGGCTCCAGCGGGTGGTCCAAGCGGCCGCGGTCGAAGTGGACGAGGAGTTCGGAACCTGGTCGGCAGATCCGGCACCGCAGGTGACCCCGCCGGGCGGTGAGGAAGGGGAGACGCCGGTCACGGAGTCAACGGTGGCCGAGCCGACCGGGACCACGGTCGCGCCGACAACCACCACCCCGTGATAACGATCGTCGGGCTCGGGCCCGGCGATCTGGAACGCGTCGGGGCGGCGGCACTCGACCGCCTGACTGACCCGGGTAACCGGGTGATCGTGCGCACTATCAGACACCCCGCCGCCGCCACTCTGGCGCAACGGAGGCCGGTCGAGAGCTGCGACGACCTCTACGACGAGGCGGAGCGATTCGACGACCTCTACGACGCGGTCGCCGGGAGATTGCTCGAAGCCGGTCGGCAGGGCGATGTCATCTACGCCGTCCCCGGCAGTCCGCTCGTCGGCGAATTCGCCGTGGCCACACTCACTCGGCTGGCGAAGGAGCGCGGCATCGACTTCGAGGTCATCCCCGCCGAGTCGTTCATAGATGCCGTGCTGGCAGCCGTGGGCTACGACCCGCTCGACCGCGGGCTGATCGTCCTCAATGGCCAGGACCTCCCCGATCCGCTGGTGCTCGACCACCCCACTGTCATCGGCCACCTGCCCGACGCGGTGCTCATGGCGGACGTCGTCGCCCGACTCGACAGGTTGCTCCCCGACGGTACCGAGGTCTCGGTGCTCATCGATCTCGGGACCTCCGGTGCCCGCGTCGTGACGACAAATGTCGATTCGATCGATCCCGACTTGGCCGGGCTGCGAACCTCGCTGTTCATCGACCCGGCTCCTTCGGGTCTGGTCGGAGCGGTGACCGTGATGCGCCGTCTGCGACGGGAGTGTCCCTGGGACCGACGGCAAACGCACCGTTCGCTATTGACCCACCTCCTCGAGGAGTCCTCCGAGTTGGTCGATGCGGTTTCGGCGCTTCCCGTGGCGGCTCCCGCCGGCGAGCCGGACTGGATGGCGTACTCCGCCGTCGAGGACGAGTTGGGCGACGTCCTGCTCCAGGTGTTGTTCCACACCGTCATGGCGGAGGAAGCCGGGGCGTTCACTATCGATGACGTTGCCGAGAGGCTGCGACGCAAGCTCATCCGCCGCCATCCGCACGTCTTCGGCGAGGTCGAGGCGAACACGCCCGACGAGGTGCTGCGCAATTGGGAGGCGATCAAGTCCGACGAGCAACCGGGGACGCGGTCGCTGATGGACGGCGTCCCAGTTTCGATGGGTGGCCTCATCCGTGCCGCCAAGCTGCAGAAGCGGGCAGCATCCGTCGGTTTCGATTGGGAGGGCCCCTCCGGGGTCATACCCAAGCTGACGGAGGAACTGGGGGAGCTCGTCGAGGTGATCGATCAGCCGGAGGAGGCGGAGCGGGAGATCGGTGACCTCCTCTTCACGCTGGTCAACCTGGCGCGCCACCTTGGCCTCGACAGCGAGGTGGCGCTGCGCGGGGCGGTGTCCAGGTTCGAGGCGCGGTTCCGCCGGATGGAGGAGCTTGGGGGCGAGCTGTCGAGCCGCTCGCTCGAGCAACTCGACGAGTTGTGGGATAGAGCCAAGGCCGAGGAAGATCTCAGGGATCGCTGATGAACCTGACCCTGCCGGCATGTCGAGCGACCCATGCCGCTGGGTCGCCGATCACGGTTCCGGGTTCGGGCAGGAATCCCGCCCGCACTACCTGGGGGAGCCGGGTTTCCAAAAGCTGCTCACGGTCCAATGTGGCCAGCACCCGTCCATCCTCGACCAGCTTGATGGTCTCGGTCGGGGGCGATCCGAATGTGGCCGCGTCGGCGTCGCCGAGTCCCGCTACCAGCAGTTCCACCTCGGCCCGGTCGCCGTCGGGCGCCGAGAAGACGATCAGCGTCATGCCTTTGGGCGGATCAGGGGCGGTGAACGGTGGTTCTCCGGTCACCTCGTGTACTCCTTGGGTCACCAGCGGCTCACCAGTGGGATTGTGCCCCCCGGTTCGGGTAATGGTGCTTCGCATTGGGTGACATCTGCGCCGTAGTCCTCGCCGCCGGGGGTGGGAGCCGGGTAGCGGCCGAGACCAACAAGGTGTATCTCGAGTTGGCCGGGCGACCGCTCCTCGCCTGGTCGGTCGCCGCCCTCGATGGTCAGGCCGACCATGTGATCGTGGTCACCCGTCCCGGGGAAGAGGCGCAGGCAGCACAAGCCGCGGGTGGAGTCGCGGTGGAGTTCGTCTCCGGTGGCGACACCCGCTTTCGCAGCGAGCTTGCCGCACTGGAAGCGCTGGCGGATCGGATCCGAGACGGTCGGATCGGCCTGGTGTTGCTCCACGACGCCGCTCGTCCACTGGTGACCGAGGGCTTGATCGCCCGGATCGTTGTCGAAGCGCGAAGCAGCGGGGGTGCGGTCCCGGCGACTTCTGGCCCTCAATTGCTGGCCAGGAAAGGCGACCTCCTCGTCACGGTCAGGGGCACCGTGGTCTCGGTCCAGACTCCGCAGGGGTTCGCCGCGCGGCCTCTGCTCGATGCATTTCGTGCCGCCGCAGCAGCAGGCGTGGAGGGAACCGACACCGCTGCGACAGTGGAGCGTTTCTCGGACATCTCGGTTACTGCGGTGCCGGGGGATCCGGACAACATCAAGGTCACGTGGCCCGAGGACCTCGAGCGCGCCGCCCGCATCCTCGCTGCTCGGGAAAGCTGATCGGCCCAGAGCAGTACCAATGGCGCTCGGCTCCGCCGCGATCAACCTCGCCACTCCCGGTGGTAGTTTCTGGCACCGATCTACCAGGAGTTTCTCGTCGAAGCCGCCATCTCCTCGGTCAGCGCCCGCGAGATCCTCGACTCGCGGGGCAACCCTACAGTCGAGGTCGAGGTGTTCCTCGCCGGGGGTGGTTTCGGTCGAGCGGCCGTGCCCTCCGGCGCCTCCACCGGGACGCGCGAAGCGATCGAGTTGCGCGACGACGAGGCGCGGTTCGGCGGAAAGGGCGTTCAGCAGGCGTTGGGTCACATCCGAGACACGATCACCCCGGCGCTCCTCGGGATGGACGCCACCCGCCAAGAGGATGTCGACCAGAGAATGCTCGACCTCGACGGGACGCCCAACAAGAAGGCACTCGGCGCCAACGCCATCCTGGGGGTCTCGTTGGCGGTGGCCCGGGCCGCCGCATCCTCCGTCGGGCTTCCCCTGTATCGGTACCTCGGTGGGCCGGCGGCGCGTGTCCTCCCCGTCCCATGCTTCAACGTGATCAACGGCGGGGCGCATGCCGCCAACTCGATCGACATCCAGGAATTCATGGTGGTGCCGGGTGGCGCACCTTCGTATCGCGAGGCCCTCCGTGCCGGGACCGAGATCTACCACGCGCTGGCGAAGATCCTCGCCGGCAAGGACCTCCCCACCAACGTCGGTGACGAGGGCGGTTTCGCCCCTGATCTCGCCGGAAGCCGGGAAGCTCTCCAGGTGATGGGCGAGGCGGTAGAGGCCGCCGGGTACGAATTGGGGGAGGAAGTGGGCCTCGCCATCGACGCCGCCGCCTCCGAGTTCGAGAGCGATGGGAGATATCACCTGGAGGGACAGGACCTCGACGCCGCCGGGCTGGTGGCACACTGGGAGCGCATCAATGCCGACGTGCCCCTGGTCTCTCTCGAGGACGGGCTCGCCGAAGGCGATTGGGAAGGATGGCGGCTGCTCACCGAGAAGCTCGGTGCCGAGGTCCAACTCGTCGGTGACGATCTCTTCGTGACCAACGAGGAGATCCTTCGTCGCGGCATCGAGGAGGGTGTGGCCAACGCGGTTCTGGTGAAGGTCAACCAGATCGGGACGCTGAGCGAGACTCTCCACACCATGGCGATGGCGGAAAGCGCTTCGTACCGTTGCATGGTGAGCCACCGGTCGGGTGAGACCGAGGACTCCTTCATCGCCCACCTGGCTGTGGCGACCAACGCCGGCCAGATCAAGTCGGGGGCTCCGGCCCGAGGAGAGCGCACCGCGAAGTACAACCAGCTCCTGCGGATCGAGGAGTCTCTCGGGCCCGCGGCCCGGTACGCCGGGTGGGGAGCGTTCCGGAGGCGACCTTGAGACTGGCCACCCGTCTCGCCGTTGTCGTGTCCGTGATGCTTGTGGTCGGACTTGCTGTGGTGCTCACCAATGTCGTGCCGGTGCGCCAGATCGTGGCGCAGAACCAGCAGGTGGAGACCGCCGAGGAACAACTCGCCGCCCTCCGCTCGGAGAACCGCCGCCTGGAATCGGAGGCCGAGGCTCTGCAAACCCCGACCGAGGTGGAGCGCATCGCCCGGGAGACCCTCGGATACGTCGATCCCGGTGAGGTCGCTTACCGGGTGGTCGATCCCGATGATGACAAGGCCGAAACGGGCAAGAAGGAAGAAACATCGCCGGTAGAGGCCAACCGGACCTGGTACGAGGATGTGTGGGACTTCGTGACCGGGGCCGACCTGGCATCCAGCGCCGGGTCGTGATCGACGAGGCGGCCATCGTGGCCGCCCAGGTCGGTCGCCCTCTCCGCTCGGAGGTCGGGGTACTTGGACGGTGTCACCTCGGGTTGCCAGTGGTGGTCGAGGTCCCACCTCTGCTCGACGACGGCACCCCGTTCCCGACCAGGTACTGGTTGAGTTGCCCACTTGCCGTTCGCAGAATCGGGCGCATCGAATCAGCGGGAGGGGTCCGCGAGATGGATCGCCGAGCCACCGAAGATCCCGAATTCGGCGAACTTCTGACCGCGGCGCATGCTCGGTACGCCGCTGAACGTGATGCCCTGGTGCCCGACGACGCCCTCCACCGACCCCGCGGGGGTGTGGGCGGTTCGTCATCGGTCAAGTGCCTCCACGCGCACTATGCCGATCATGCGGCGGGCAACCAGAACCCAGTCGGCGAGATGACGGCTTCGGCGGTGGAACCGCTCGACTGTCCGATACCTTGCGTGGTCGAGAGGGGCAGTGGGGCGATCCGCAACCCGGAGTGGGTCGAGCCCGCTATCGGTTAGCGTCGCCTTCCATGCGGGTCGCAGCCGTTGACATCGGAACCAACTCGATGAGGTTGCTCGTCGCCGACGAGAACGACGGGCAGCTCGAGGAGGTCGAGCGGCACTCACGGGTCACCAGGTTGGGACAGGGAGTCGACCACGACCGGCGACTGGGCGAGGAGCCGATGCGCCGCACCATCGAGGCCCTTGCTGGGTTCGGGCAACGGATCGTCCACCTCGCAGCTGAACGCGTCCGGGTGGTCGCCACCTCCGCCAGCCGGGACGCGGTCAACCGAGAGGAGTTCTTCGACCGCGCCGAAGCAGCGCTCGGCCATCGCCCCGAGCTGATCCCGGGCGAAGAGGAGGCCGTTCTCGCCTTCAAAGGTGCGACGCTCGGGTCCACCGCAAACCCGGCGCTCGTCGTGGACATCGGCGGAGGCAGTACCGAGCTCGTCTACGGCTCGGTGGGTCCCGAGATGGCTTCGAGCATTGATGTCGGTTCGGTTCGGGTTACCGAGCGGGCCGTTCCTGATCGTCCCGCACCACCGGATCAGGTCGAAGCGGGTAGACAGTTGGTGGTCGGGGCGCTGGCCGGAGCCGTCTTGCCGGGGACGCCCCGACTGACCATCGGCGTTGCCGGGACGATCACCTCGCTTGCGGCCATGACGCTGCGGCAGGCCGTCTACGACCCCGTGGCCGTCCACGGGAGCGACCTGACCGCGGTCGATGTGACCCGTCTCGTCGAAGAGTTGTCGCAACTCACCGTCGAGCAGACGGCCGCCACTTTCCCGGCGCTCGATCCGGGGAGGGCACCGGTGATCCTCGGCGGCGCCATATGCGCCGAGACCGTGCTGCGTCATTTCGGCCTCGCTGGATACCGCGTCTCCGAGAGCGACATGCTCGATGCGATTGCGCTCTCTCTGCTCGACTGACCGGTTTACCCTCGACCAGTCGCCCGGGTGTCGGAATTGGTAGACGAGGGGCTCTTAAACAGCTCTGCTCTCCGAGCGTGTGGGTTCGAATCCCACCCCGGGCACCCGCGACAGGGCCGCCACCGCACACTTGGTCGCTGACGGCCCTGATTGACTTCAGATGTTCGATCCGAGAAGCCCTACTCCTTGGGCTTCTTCCCGATGAATTCCTCGCGTGACTGTTCGGCGCGAGCTTGCCCGATGGCGGTGGTGACTGTCTTCTCCTCTTCGGGTGGCGGGAGCACCGCCGGCATGCCGAGTGATTCGATCCACAGTTCACGGGTCCAGCCCTGGGTGTGATAGAGGTGGTGGTCCTCTTCCTCTTCCACCTGCTCGTACGCATCCTGGAGAACCGATGCCATCTTCCCCGACGACTTCTCGGCAACACGGCCGATGAGTTCCCAGTTGGCGTGGTCCTTTATCTCGGCGTCTACAACCGCCTCGGCGGCGACCAACTGCGCTGCGTCCGGATTGCCGGCGGCGAGCGCCATCTCCATCGACTTGATCAGTGACTGGCCCTTGAAACGCACCACTTCCCGACCGGGCGTCTCCTTCTCCGTGTCAAGCCCCAACTCCTCAAAGACCGTGCTGACGATGCGCACGTGGTTCTCCGTCTCGTCGAGGTACTTCTGCCATTCCTCCTGCAGGTCCTCGTTCACGGCACAACGGAGCGCGGTCTTGTAGACCTGCACGCCCCCGATCTCGGTTTCCAATGCCTGGTAGAGCAGCTCTTCGACTTGAGCGTTGTCCACGATCCCTCCCGGTTGTGCGGTGCCTTCATCGGCGGGATCCGGTGCTACCCCGGCCGGTCGGAGTGCAAACCCGCGTTGCTACTTGGCCACGGCGTCGGTCTCAGCGATGCGGGCCGTGACCAGCTTCTGCACCAGACCGGAGGGCAGTGGCGCTTCCGGGGTGAAGTGGACGGTGCCCTTGGCCGTGTCGTATCCATCGAGGTCTTCGCGGTGCGCCTCCATCACTGCAGGGCTCTGCACGTAGAACGAGCAATGGGCCTTACTCGACCCGTAGGAGACGAGAGGACGTCCGCGGTATTTGAAAGCGGGCACCCCATAGCTGACCGATTCCACCGCATCGGGCGCGGCTTCGGCGATGACATCGCGCAGCGCGAGGAGAGCGGTGCGTCTGTCGTCCGGCAGCGCAGCCAGGAATGCCTCTACTTCTGGAGGAGGGCTCACCACGACCGGCACCCTAGGCGCCGACCGGACCGATGAGAACTCCGTCGAGATGACGTCATTTACTCGAACACGACATGGAGATATATGGCCACCTACGTCCTGATCCACGGCGCGGCCTCGGACTCCTGGTACTGGCACCGCGTGGTGCCTTTGCTCGAGGAGCGGGGCCACTCCGTGGTTGCCCCCGACCTTCCCTCCGACAGCGATTCGGCCGGGTTCCCCGAGTACGCCTGCGCGGTGGCACACGCTGTGGCGGAGTGGTCAGGAGTGATAGTGGTGGCGCAGTCGATGGGGGCGTTCACCGTGCCGCTGGTGTGCGATCTGGTCCCCGTCGACCTGATCGTCCTGGTCGCCCCCATGATCCCGCTCCCGGGCGAGCACCCCGGTGAGTGGTGGGTGACGAGCAGCCAGGAGGCGGCGCGGCGCGCCTTCGACGTTCAAGAAGGCCGCGACCCGGACGCGCCATTCGACGTTCGCACGACGTTCTTCCATGACGTGCCCGAACCGGTGGTCGCCGAGGCATTCGCCCGCGGGGAGAGATATCAGTCGGGGACACCTTTCGAGCAGCCCTGGCCGGCGGATAGGTGGCCGGCCCTGCCGACCCGGGTGGTGGCGGGGCGAAAGGACCGGTTGTTCCCGCTGGACATGGTGCGCCGACTCTCGCGCGACCGGCTCGGGATCACCCCTGACGTGATCGAGAGCGGTCATCTGCCCGCGCTCAGCCGGCCCCGCGAACTGGTGGAACTGGTCGAGTCCTATCGGTTGGAGTTGCCTTCCGAGGGATCAGACTCCAGGACCTTGCTGTAGCGCACCTCGGTCGCATCGCGCCCGAAGATGAGCATCTCTTTGGAGGTGCCGTCGGCGGTCCATCCGACCGCTTCGTAGAAGCGACGCGCTCTCTCGTTCTGATCGAGCACCCAGAGATTCGCTGTGGGAAAGCGCTCGCTGAGCATCTCCTCCGAGGCGAACATCAGAGCCCGCCCGATTCCACGCCGCCAGGCCAGAGGGTCGAGGTAGATGGCGCGTATCTCACCCCTCGATCGATCGTCACGGTCGGGGCCGAGTAGGGCGAATCCGAGGACGACTTCATCGATTTCGGCGACGAGCGTGGCGCTGTCGTCGTCGGAGAGATGCCGTTCCCATAGCGGCAACCGGTCCTCCACCGTCAGACGATCGAGCCACTCGTCTGGGAAGAAGCCGCGATAAGCCAACCGCCATGACCTGACATTGACCCCCGCGATCTGAAGTGCATCGGCGGGCCTGCCTGGTCTGATAGCTAGTCCGCTGGGTGTCGTCACCACTTCGCAGACTATGTCTCAGATTGAGCGCCGAAGTCGTTCCTTGAGCGCCTCGTCGGTGCGGCGACGGCGGGTTCGAAAGGCAAAGGTGATTGTCGCGGCCGCTGCACCGGCACCGACTACCCACCCGACGGTGTCGCCGATCACCAGCGCCAGCATGACACCCATGAGAACACCGCATCCGGCAATAGCCCACGTCAAGAGGGAATCCATCAACTCCTCAAATCCCTGACCCCGAGAACATCCTTGACTGCGTGCGTATATCGGCTCCGGAGGTGGGTAGCTGAAACACGTGTGAACGGGAGTATTCGAGCTCCGGTTCGGGTACCTTGGCCGTGTAGACCGAGGAGAAGTATGCAGTTCAAGGCCGGAATGGATGTGTTCCTCTGGGATGGGACACAGGTGGGCCGTATCGACCGGATCGTGATAGACCCGGTCACCGCGCAGGTCACCGACCTTGTCGTCCACAAGGGTTTCTTCTTCAAGGAGGACCGTGTTGTTCCTGTCGACGCCGTGGTCAGCACTGACGAGGGCGCCGTGGTCCTCGAGCAGCGGTGGACAGTTGACAGCCTCTCCCATTTCCAGGAGCACAACTATGTGACGGTCGACGAGGAGACCCACGCTCGCGGCCAGCTTCCGGGTGACTCGGTGATCTGGGTGACGCCGATGGGCGGAGGACCCGACGCCGTCACCATCCCCGCCGAGGGCGGAGCCGTACACCACGAGTGGCAGAACATCCCTGAGGGCACCGTTGCGGTCGAGGTGGGATCACCCGTACTCGGTGTCGATGGTGCCCACCTGGGCCGGGTCGAGGAGGTCGTGGTCGATTCCAACACCGAACGGATGACCCACATCGTCGTCGAGCGGGGGTTGGTCAGCAGGGAGCGTCGGTTGATTCCCACCGAGTGGGTGGAGGTCCTCACCGAGCGCGAGGTCCGCCTCGCTGTCGCAGCCGAGGCGGTCGACCAACTGCCTCTCTACGAGCCATGAACGAGACCGAGTACGACGCCTCCACCGCTCTGGTGGTCGTAGACATGCAGAACGACTTCGCCCATCCCGATGGAAGCCTCTATGTCGGCGGAGGCGAAGACGTGGTCCACGCCGTCAACCGCGAGATCGAGAGGGCCGAGGCGGCGGATGCGTTGGTGGTCTACACCCAGGACTGGCACCCCCCGGTGACCCCGCATTTCGAGAAGGACGGAGGTATCTGGCCGGTGCACTGCGTCGGCGACACCTGGGGAGCCGAATTCGTCCCGGAACTGAGAGTGGTCGGGGCATCGGTCAAGAAGGGGACCGGCGGCGAGGACGGCTATTCGGGCTTCACCGTCCGGCACCCGGAGAGCGGTCACGAGACCGACACCGAGATGGCAGACCTGCTCGAGGCGAGAGACGTCTCCCGGGTGGTCGTGGTCGGATTGGCGCTCGACTACTGCGTCAAGGACACCGCCCTCGACGCCGCCGAAATGGGATTGCCCACGACGGTGCTGTTGGAGGCGACCCGGCCGGTGGACCTCCAACCTGGTGATGGCGATCGCGCCACCGACAAATTGCGCGCCGCCGGGGTGACCGTGGCGTAGCCCCTCCGGCTTCCTGCGTGACTGATGTCCCTATCCGGTTGTTCAGTCACGCAAGAACGGATGGCCGTCCTCCCTCCGCCTTCCTGCGTGACTGATGCACCTATCGGTTGCGCAGATCGTCCGCCGTCCGCCGTCCGCCGTCCAGGTACGCTTCGCCCGCTTCATGACTTCCCGGCATCTTCTCGGCGGGATCCTCTTCACCGACCTCTACCAACTGACCATGGCACAGGTCTATCTCCGGATGGGCCTCCAGGACCAGCGCGCCCAGTTCGACCAGTTCTTCAGGAAGTACCCGGATTACGGCAACCACCGGGCCGGCTATTGCATCGCAGCAGGGCTCGAGTGGCTGGTGGAGTGGATGCAGACCACCAGGGTGACCGGCGAGGACCTCGATGCGCTCCGCTCGATCACCGGAGTCACTGGAATGCCTCTTTTCGGTGAGGATTTCCTCTCCTGGCTCGGCCGCCAGGGAGGGTTCGAGTCGCTGACGCTGCGTGCCGTCCCCGAGGGGAGGGTCATCCACATCGACGTCCCGCAGGCGGTGGTCGAGGGGCCGCTGGCGATGGCTCAGATCGTGGAGACGTCGCTGCTCAACCACCTCAACTACCCGACGTTGGTGGCTACCAAGGCATCGCGGGTGGTAGACGCCGGGCGGGGCCGTCCGGTGATCGAGTTCGGATTGCGGCGAGGCCCCGAGCGCGCCGCCAACGCCGGGGCGAGGGCGGCTCTGGTCGGCGGCGCCGTCTCCACCTCGAACGTGGGAGTAGCCGTCTCTCTCGGTTTCGCTCCCAAGGGAACCCACGCCCACTCCCTCGTCCAGGTCTACATGGCCATGGGGAGGGGCGAGTTGGAGGCCTTCCGCGCCTTCGCCGAGGTCTACCCGGACGACACCGTCCTCCTTGTCGATACGGTGGACACGCTCGAGTCCGGAGTCCCAAACGCCATCACGGTGTTCGAGGAGTTGAGAACTCGTGGGCACGAGCCACTCGGGATAAGGCTCGACTCCGGCGACCTCGCATATCTGGCGATCCGCTCCGCCGAGATGCTCGACAAAGCCGGATTCTCAGAGACCTCGATCGTCCTCTCCAGCGGCCTCGACGAACTCGCCATATGGCAGATCCTCCGTCAGATCGAGGACGAGGCGCCGCGTTACGGGATGGATGCCGACAAGGTCATCGGCCGCCTCACCTATGGCGTCGGTTCCAACCTGATCACCTCGCAGGGTGACGCCGTCCAGGACGGCGTGTACAAGCTGGTGGCGCTGCACCATGACGGCGACTGGGTGCCGGCCATCAAGATCTCGGAGACCGCCGAGAAGGTGCCCAACCCGGGCCGCAAGTCCGTGTGGCGCGTCTACGACGAACGGGGCAGGGCAACCGCCGACCTCATGGCAACCGAGGAGGAGGATGTGGTTGCTGGGGGGCGGCTCGAACTCCACCACCCCACCCGCCATGAGTTGCGTCGAGTGCTCGATGCCGGACGGGTTTCCGAGGTGGAACCGCTGCTTACGGAGGTCCTGGTGGAGGGCGATCTGGTGGGGGACCTGCCGCCGATCGAGGTGCTGCAGGAGCGCCGGGTGCGCGATCTGGATCGGCTCGACCCGGGGGTGCGCCGTCTGGTCAACCCGCACATCTACCACGTGTCTTTGACCCCGAAGCTGTGGGCCCTGAAGCAGCGCCTCATCGATGAAGCGCTCGGCCCCAACGTCGACCCAAGCGACGGTGGCACACCCGATGACTGAGCTCGACATCCTGTGGGCAGGCTGGCGATCGCAGTACATCCAGGGACTCGGACAGGAGATCGGAGGAGTGCATCTTCTGCCGGCTCCCGAGCCAGGACGACGAGGAGGGGCTCATCATCCGGCGGGGCGACCATGCCTTCGCGGTGCTCAACCGCTACCCGTACGCCAGCGGGCATCTCATGGTTGGCCCCTATCGGCACGTCGCCGGGCCTGGCGATCTGGATGATGACGAGCGCTCCGAGATGTGGTCGTTGCTCGCACTCGGTGAAGAGCTCTCGCGGCGGGCGTTCAATCCCGATGGCTTCAACATTGGCGCCAATCTGGGCCGTGTGGCGGGCGCCGGGGTGCCCGGGCATCTCCATCTCCACCTGGTTCCCCGATGGGCAGGTGACACCAATTTCATGAGCGTCGTGGGCGGCACCCGGGTGATCCCGGAGGACCTGGCCGACACCTGGACCCGGCTCCGCGCTCAGCTGTGAGCGACGTCCGGTAGAATTCCGGCTTTCCCCACGAGAGGTCGAGTCGCATGCCGAACCCTGTCCTGCAGCGTCAATTCGCGCCGACTCCCACGATCAATAACGGTACGGGGTCGGCGACAGCCACGGCCGACACTGCAATGACCACCTCGGCGCCCCCTGCCCCCACCGTCCCGGTGACCGAAGGTGGCATGTCGATTGGCGGTACCACCCGGGCCACGTTCGTCCTTCTGGTGATTCTCATGGGTGCCGGAGTCTTCGGGTGGCGCTCGGTGGACGAGTTCGAGGGTATGCAGAACCCGGGTTTGCTGTTCGGCGCGCTGATCGGCGCTGTCGCCCTCGCCATCGCGGCTTCGTTCATACCCAAGTTGGCGGCGGTGCTCGGTCCGCTCTATGCCGCGGTGGAGGGCTTTCTTCTCGGCGCCATCTCCCACGTCTACGAAATCCAGTTCGAAGGGATCGTCCTCCAGGCTGTGCTGGCGACCGGTGCGGTGTTCGTGGTGATGCTCACCCTCTTCGTCACCCGCACCATCAAGGTGACCCAAAGGATGCGGTCCTGGGTGATCGGCGCCACGATCGGAGTCGCTCTGTTCTACCTGGTGTCGATCGTGCTTTCGTTCTTCAACGTCGGCATCCCCTTCGTCTGGGACACCGGTCCTATCGGGATCATCTTCAGCCTGGTGGTTATCGGTGTGGCGGCCTTCAACCTGCTGCTCGACTTCGACCTGATCGAGCGGGGTACCGCGGCGGGGATGCCCCGCTTCATGAACTGGTACGCCGCGTTCGGCTTGATGGTGACGATCGTCTGGTTGTACCTGGAGATGCTGCGGCTACTGGCCAGGGTTCGGCAGTAGAAGGTACTCAGCTGAAGGGGGAGCGGGGGCGCTCCTGGGCGACACCGTCGATCTCCATGTCCACCTTCTCGTTGTAGAAGCACACCATCCCGGCCACACCCATGCTCTCGGGCAAGGGATAGGGGTAGCCCCAAACCACGTTTGGATGCTCCACCCCGTTGACGGTGAGGGACCAGTAGCTGGCAGTCCCCTTGTAGGGGCACCGGGTGTGACGATCGGTGGGGGTGAGCAGATCGAACCGCACGTCGGTCTTGGGGAGGTAGTAGCGCACCGGTAGACCGGTCTCGAAGAGCAGCGTCGGGTGGCTGCTGTCGGCGACCTTCACGCCGTCGACCTCGATCACGACGTGACGTGAGCTGGGGAGAGTGTCGATCCGGGTATAGGGGTCTCTGGCGTGTGTGTGGACTTCGACGTCCTCCTCGAACCATGAGTCCATGGCGTCCCAGCGAAAGGCATACAGGTCGCGAAGCTCATCGACCGGCGATTCGGGATGGTGATAGGCGGCATCCACCACCTCGCCGTCGCCGTTCTTGACGCTGAAGTACCTGATGTCACCCCTGCTCGGCATCCTTTCGGTGGTCGAGCTTTGGACGAGGAGGTCGGTACGAACGTCCTCGTGGGGGAAGTAGTAGGTCGGGTAGAACGGCTTCTCCCAAACCAACCAAGGCTCGGTGGAGTCGGCGATGGCGACACCGCCAAGGTATGCCCGGACCCTCTTGGCCGACCGCTCCATCCGGACCCGCTGCCGCTCGTCTGCCATAGCTCCTCCCGGGTTGTCGCTCCAACGGGGCAACACCACGACCGCCTTGTGGCTTCTCAGACCCAGCCGGCCATCCCCGCAACGTAGCCGACGATCCCACCGATCGGGATGAGGACCAGTCCGCTGATCCGGGTTCGGAGGACCGCGATCAGTGCCAGAAGCCCGAGGACGGCGGGTACCCAGCCGGTGATCACCCTCTGCCCCAATTGGAAAGTCACCGCCGCCATCACACCGACCACGGCGGCCACCAAGCCGCGTAGTACAGGCCTGGCCCAGGCGGCCCGCTCCAGCGCCGGCATGAAGCGGCCCACCAGCATGGCGATGAGGAAAGCGGGAAGGAACATTGCGCACTGTGGCTACGGCGGCGCCGGGCACGCCGAGGACCAGGTAACCGATTGCGGTCGAAGTGGTGAAGAGCGGTCCTGGAGTGATCTCCCCGATGGCCACTGATGCGATCAACTGGTCGGGGTCGAGCCATCCCAATTGATCGACCAGGACCGAGTCGAGATAGGCGATCAGCAGATATCCACTACCGAAGATGGTGGCCCCGAAGCGGAGGAACAGCAGACCAAGACTTCCAAGCGTCGGTGGATCATCTGCCGAAGCGCCCTGCAACCAAAACGGCAGGACGAGGAGAGCTGGTGCGGCCGGCCGGTAGAAGACAACGAGACCGATGATCGCCCCACCGGCGAGCACGACGAGCTCGTTGCCACCAAGCAGCACCGCCACCAATGCGGTCACGGCCACCGCCCAGGCCACCGGGTGGTCGAGTGCCTGACGCGCCAACTTGACCAGGGCAGCGGCAACAAGAGCAACAACGACCGCGTAGACACCCACGAGGAAGTTCTGCACGGCGGGCAGAGCTCCGTACTCGACATAGGCCCAGCTGATCGCCAGGGTTATGAGAGCGGCCGGAACGATGAACCCTGCCCCCGCTGCCCAAACCCCCCGTACCCCCCGCTGCACGTAACCGACGTGCATCGTCATCTCGGTCGAGTTGGGGCCCGGGAGGAGATTGGTCACCCCGATGAGGTCTAGAAAGTGCTCTCTCGTTACCCACCGGCGCCGCTCGACCAACTCCCGCTCCATCAGGCCGATATGCGCCACCGGCCCTCCGAACGCCACCACCCCCAGCCACAAGAAGAAGCGAAGCAGCTGACCGAGGCTGGCGGATTCCTCGGCGTATTGCGGTTGGTGTGGGGGGCCCGCCGACGGCGAGCCGCTCACCGTCCCAGCCGATCGAGAACCCCGTACCACCCAGCGGCCAAGGGGAGGAACCAAGGGCGGCGCCGGTAGTACCACCTCGCCGGGTGTGACAGCTCCTCGAATGGTCCTGGGTGGGGGGTCTCGCCGCTCATCCTCCCCGCCACCTCGTCTCCCAAATAGGTGGCAAGCGCCACACCATGGCCGCCATACCCAAGGGCATACCACACCCCGCCGATCCGGCCGATGTGAGGGAGGAGGTCGAAGGTGGCGCCAAGGGTGCCGCCCCAACTGTGCGTGATGACGACGTCGGCAAGCTCGGGGAAGATGGCGGCGATGCGCCTTCGGAGCTTGGCGGCGCTGTCCACTAGGTCTCTTCCGGTCCGAAGGTCGTGACGTCCACCCAGCAGCAGACGATCGTCCGGGGTGCGGCGGAAGTAGGTGAGCAGCCGCTCCATGGTCCAGAGCATCCGGTTGCCCGGGATGAGCCGCTCTGCCAACCCTTCCGGAAGTGGCTCGGTCACTGCGATGTAGCTACCAACCGGTACCACTCGGCGGCGAAGCCAAGGAACGAGGTCACCGGTGAGCCCGTTGGTTGCCACCAGCACCGATGTCGCTTCGATCTCGCCCACAGGGGTGCTGACACGCACACCCGAACCGGTCGGGGTCAGTTCCAGCGCCGGGGTCTGCTCGCAGAGCACCGCACCCGCCGCCACCACTGCTTTGGCCAAGCCGAAGGCGTATCGAGCCGGATGCAGTCCACCGCCGGCCGGCTCGTTGACGGCGGCGGCGAACAGTTCGCTCCCCACCACGTCATGGATCCTGTCCTGACCTACCACTTCGGTCGGATATCCCATTTCAGTCTCGAACCAGGCAGCTTCATCTCGAAGTGCGGGGAGCAACTCGAGCCGCTCGGTCAGCCCGGCCATGCCCGCCCGCCGCCACCCGGCGTCGATGCCCTCGCTGGTGACGATCTCCTCGACCAGGTCCACGGCGCGTTCGGTGGCCTTCCACATTTCCCGGGCGACGTTCATACCCCACTCTTTGGCAACGACCCTGACACCGCGCTTGACATCGGGGCTGACCATCCCGGCGTTGACGCTCGATGCACCCGAGGCAACGCAACCCACTTCCAGGATGACGACCTCTCGTCCCGATCGCACCAGCCGGCGAGCCGCAGATAGCCCGGTGTAGCCCGAGCCAACCACGACCACGTCGCACTTGGCGGGAAGGTCGAGCGAGAGCCCTGACGGCGGGGGATGGTCCTCGATCCAGAACGGCACAGTGGACAGTTGCGGTCCTGCCGTGCGCTCTCCAGTGCTCACGGAGCTGTGGACGCCTCGATCCCTCGCCGAAGACCATCGGCGAGTTCGTCGACCTGCTCGGTGGTGAGGATCAGTGGTGGGGAGACCTGGAGGGCGCCACCACCCATTGCCCGCGTGATGACACCGGCATCGCGGCACGCCGATGCCGTCGCTCCCGCCCTGGACGGGTCGTCTGCGGTGAGCTGCACCGCGCCAAGGACCCCAACTCCTCCCCTGATGTGGTCCACTGCCTCCAGGTCGGCCAGCGGGGCAAGCGCCGTCTTCAGTTCCCCCTCCAGTTCCCTGGCGCGCTCGAGGACTCCCTCCCGCTCGATGATGTCGAGGACAACGAGGGCGGCCACGCAGGCGCTGGCATGGCCCGAGTAGGTATATCCGTGGCGCCAGATGACCCCTGGACGTTCGAAGAACGGCTCAGCGACTCGAGGAGCGGCGATGACCCCTCCGAGCGGCAGGTACCCGGCGGTGACTCCCTTGGCAAATGTGATGATGTCCGGTTGCAGATCGAAGCGGGTCGAGGCGAACCAGTCACCACACCGTCCGAACCCGGTGATCACCTCGTCGGCGACAAAGAGAGCACCGGCTCGCCGCACCGCCTCGCGCACCGATGTCAGGTAGCCCTCCGGCGCTGGTCTCACCCCGCCGGCCCCGATGACCGGCTCGCAGATCATCGCCGCCACCCGCTCCGCCCCGACGTGGTCGATCGCCTTCTCCACCGCCTCGGCGTCGTCATGGGGTACTAGGACCACATCCTCGATGAGCGGCCCGTACCCGATCCGGTTTGGCTCCATCCCACCCAGCGAGGTGCCGAAACCGTGCATCCCGTGGTATGCCCACTCCCGGGCGATGAGCACGGTCCGCTCGGGCTGACCGATCTCGTGGAAATACCGCCGGGCCAGCTTGGCGGCGGTGTCCACCGCGTCGGATCCTCCGCTGGTGAGAAACACCTTGCTTCCCTCGATGGGAGCGAGCGATGAGATCCGGTCGGCCAGCTCGAGGGCGGGTGGCGTGGCGAAGTCGACGAATAGGTGATAGGCGTGGAGCTCTTCCATCTGCCGGGCAACGGCGTCCGCCACTTCCCGACGTCCGTACCCGATGTTGGAGTACCACAGCGACGCGGCCCCATCGAGATAGCGGCGCCCGGAATCGTCGAACACGTAAGCGCCTTCGCCGCGGACCACCACGAAGGGATGCTCGGCGACGTGGGCCATCGGGGCGAATGGATGCCACAAGCTGCCCATGGGGGGTTGGACACTAGACGGTGGCTCGCTCGCTTCGCTCGCTCGCCGTTATGGGTGGTGAGTTATGGGTTGTGAGTTCAACCCCGGCAGGAGGCAGTCGGCGAACCACCGAAGACTTACGACTTCCTTGGCATACTGCCGGACCATGCCGGCCAGCCTCGCCTTCGTCAACGGAGCGGTCTTCACCGCCGACGCGGCACGCAGCTGGTGTCGAGCCCTGGCGGTCGAGGGTGGCCGGATTACCGCCGTCGGCAGCGACAGAGAGATTGCCGAGCACATCGTGACCGGGACAGACGTCGTAGATCTCGACGGCCGTCTGCTCCTCCCCGGGTTCCAGGACGCCCACTGCCACCCCGTCACCTCCGGGCTGGAACTGCTCGGGCTGGCCATGTTGGGGATAGAGACCCGATCCGAATCGCTCGAGGCGGTCGCCGCATATGTCGCCGACCACCCGGAGAAGGAGTGGATCCTCGGCGGCGGTTGGTCGATGGGGGCCTTCCCCGGTGGAACCCCCGTGAGGGAAGATCTCGATGCGATCGTTCCCGACCGACCCGTCTTCCTCACCAATCGAGACGGCCACGGCGCCTGGGTCAACAGCCGCGCCCTCGAGATCGCCGGTTTGGACGATGGCACCCCCGATCCTCCCGATGGCCGAATCGAGCGACGCCCCGACGGTACCCCTGCGGGCACCCTCCAAGAGGGGGCGATGGCGCTGGTCCGGCGTCATCAGCCCCCAACCACCGAATCAGAGTGGCGCGACGCCCTCGAAGCGGGTCAGCGGTACATGCTCGATCTCGGGATCACCGGATGGCAGGACGCCTCGGTCGAAAGCGACGTGGAGGGTGCTTACCGATGGGCCTCAGCCAATGGGAAGCTGCAGACGCGCGTCGTCGGTTCTCTGTGGTGGGAGCGGGACCGGGGATCCGAGCAGATCGAAGAGTTGACTGAGAGGCGAGGGGTCACCGGTCGGTTCTCGCCAACCACGGTCAAGCTCATGCTCGATGGGGTCGCCGAGAATTTCACCGCCGCAATGCTCGAGCCGTACCTCACCGAGGAGGGCCGGCCATCGGAGCGCAGCGGGATCGACTTCATCGACCCTGTCAAGCTCCGGGCTTACGTCGCCGCACTCGACGCGGCCGGGTTCCAATGTCACTTCCACGCCATCGGCGACCGCGCCGTCCGTAGCGCACTCGATGCCGTGGGTGCCGCCCGCGGTGCCAACGGGTGGAGCGACCTCCGCCACCACGTGGCTCACATCCAGGTCATCCACCCCGACGATCTACCCCGCTTCCGCCGGTTCGGTGTCGCAGCCAACGCCCAGCCCCTATGGGCCCAACACGAGGAGTACCAGCGCGACCTGACCATCCCCTACCTGGGAGAACCGCGCTCGGCGCTGGCAGTACCCCTTCGCCAGCCTGGTCCGCAACGGCGTCACGCTCGCCTTTGGGAGCGATTGGAGCGTTTCAACCGCCGACCCATGGAAGATCCTCGAGGTTGCGGTCCGCCGCATCGACCCGGGCAATCGGGGCGTCGACCCCTTCCTGCCCGACGAGCGGTTGGATCTCCCCACTGCACTGGCTGCCGCTACCGCAGGGTCGGCTTGGGTCAACCACCTCGATCAGGAGACCGGGACCATCGAGGCGGGAAAGTTCGCCGACCTCGTCGTGGCCGACCGCGACCCCTTCGAGGTAATGGATGCGATCGGGGACACCCGGACGGCAGCGACGCTGATCGAGGGGGAGGTGGTGGCGGGTTCTCTTCCGTGAGTCCCCGCTCGATGCCCGGGCGGTCCTCGGCTCGCCGCGGCAACTTAGCTCCGCTTGACCAGCCTCTCCACCGCACGGTGCCCGTTGCCAGTGCTCGGCGTTGCGATCGAGCGATCGAGCACCCGGTCGACCAACCCGTAACCAACCGCTTCCTCGGCGGTCATCCACCGGTCGCGGTCGGTGTCCAACTCGATCTGCTCCCTGGATTGGCCGGTGTGCATCGCGAGAATGTCGAGCATCTGCTGCTTCATCCGGATCACCTCGCGGGCGTGGATCTCGATGTCGCTCGCCTGCCCTTGAAGCTGACCGGTGATCACCGGCTGGTGGATGAGGACCCGGGAGTGCGGGAGTGCGGCCCTCTTTCCGGGTGCGCCGCCGGCGAGGATGACCGCCCCTGCCGATGCCGCCAGACCCACACAGGTGGTGGCGACGTCGGGGCGGACGTGCTGCGTGGCGTCGTAGATCGCCATCATCGCCGACATCTCGCCGCCGGGTGAGTTGACGTAGAGGTTGATGTCCCTTTCTGGATCGTCGGCCTCGAGATGGAGTAATTGGGCCACGATCAGGTTGGCGACCTGATCGTCGATTTCCGATCCGAGGAACACCACCCTCGAACCGAGGAGGCGGGAGTAGAGGTCGACGGCCCGCTCGCCGCGCGGCGTGTCTTCGATGACGGTGGGGACGAGCAGTTGGACCATTGGCGACCTCCTTGCGCAACCAGGCGGTTGCGGTTCATCATATGACCCCGGGTGCTAACCTGCAACCGTGGAGTTGCAAGACGAGCCCAAGGTGGTCCGACGTCTCGTGATCGAGCTAGGGCCCGAACGGGTGTGGGAGGTGGTGACCGGATCGTTGGGCGACTGGCTCGGCGGCGACATCGACATCGACCTCCGGCCGGGGGGCAAGATCGATTTCCGCTCGACGCAGCGGCGCGAGGGTGTCGTCGAGGTGTTCGAGCCGGGGCGCCGGTTGACGTGGCGCTGGTGGGAGGAGGGCGACGAGGACGGCGCCACCGACACCGTGGTGGAACTGGCCATTGCCGAAACCGACCAGGGAAGCATCCTCACCATCACCGAGACGCGGTCGCCCGCTTGGACCTGGGAAGTCGTCGAGACGACATGGATCGACCCGCCGTCATCCGATCTTGGTGGGATCCTCGCCCTCGCCGGTCGATGAGCATCGAGGCGGTGTTCTCGGCGCTGGCCGACCCCACCAGACGGTTGGTCCTGCAGCGGGTGGCTCAACAAGGAGACGTAACCGCCACCGAGTTGGCCTCCCATCTTCCTGTCAGCAGGCAGGCGGTCTCCAAGCACCTCGAGGCGCTTGGCGCCGCCGGGCTGATCCATGGCTCGAAGGTCGGACGTGAGGTCCAATACCGGGTCACGCCCGAGCCGCTCACCGGGGCGGTGCGATGGATGCTCGACGTTGGGTCCGAGTGGGACGACCGGGTGACCCGGCTGCGGTCCCTTCTCGAGCCCGATCAAGGTTTGGCGTCAACCGAGGGTTGATACCGCGTCGAGCGACGCCAAAAACACGAGGTGTCTCTCGGGCGACCTGACGTGGAACGCTTCCCTATCCTCTCCGAACCCTGAACAAAGAGGTGGGGTTGGCCGAGTCGGCGGTCGAGCTCGACGGTGTCGTAAAGCGGTTCGGCGACGTCGTGGCGGTGGAGGAGCTCCATCTCTCCATCGCCGACGGCGAATTCTTCTCGCTTTTGGGGCCTTCCGGATGCGGCAAGACCACCACCCTCCGCATGATCGCGGGCCTCGAGTTCCCCACCGAGGGGAGCATCCGGGTCCATGGGTTCGACATGGGGCTCCGCCCGCCCAACGAGCGGCCCATAAACACCGTGTTCCAGTCCTACGCCCTCTTCCCCCACATGACCGTCGCCGGGAACATCGCCTTCGGGCTGGAGATGAAGAAGGTGCCGAAGTCCCAGGTCAAGGAGCGGGTAGAGCGCACCATCGACCTGGTGAGGCTTGCCGGGATGGAGGACCGCAAGCCAAGGCAGCTATCCGGTGGTCAGCAACAGCGGGTGGCGCTGGCAAGGGCGCTGGTCAACGAGCCGCAGGTGCTTCTCCTCGACGAGCCGCTGGGCGCACTCGACCTCAAGCTGCGTGAGGCCATGCAGCTCGAGCTCAGGGACCTGCAACAGCGGGTTGGGATCACCTTCATCTACGTAACCCACGACCAGGAGGAAGCGCTCACCATGTCCAACCGGATCGGGGTGATGAATCACGGCCGGCTGCTCCAGGTCGGGCCGCCCGAGGAGATCTACGAGCGCCCCGCCGACCGGTTCGTGGCCGGTTTCATCGGCGAGACCAACTTCATCGACGGGAAGGTCGTCGAGGACGGGAGGGTTTCGATAGCCGATGGGCTAGTGGTGGGTGCGGTGACCACGAGCGCCCCCGGGACCGACGTGACCCTCCTCTTGCGACCGGAAAGCGTGACGATTTACGGCTCGGAACACGACGTCCCCGCTGGTCTGGTGCGGCTCGAAGGCAAGGTACGGCGCCGGCTCTACTACGGCGACACCCTTTATTACGAGGTGGACCTCGATGCCGGGCCCCTGGTCGACGCCCGAATGGAGAACATCGGCGGCATCAGGCGTTATGAGTCGGGGGATCGGGTGGTGATCTCCTTCGCACCCGACGCAGCAGACGCCCTGGAGAACTGAGCAGGGGATGGCAACGCCGGTGGTAACACCCGAATTGGAAGCAGCCGCCGAGAGGGCCGAATCCCGTCGTGGCTTCCTGTTGGCGATCCCCGGCTGGGTCTACCTGATCATCTTCTTCGCCATTCCGCTCGCCATAGTCGTCGTGTACTCGTTCGCCTCGCGCAGCGCCACGGGGCAGACCCTGCTCGAGGATTGGAACCTCGACTCGTACCAGAGACTGGCTTCGTCGCTGGTGGTCGAGGTGGTCTTCCGCTCGCTTTGGTTGGCGGCGGCGACGACTGTCATCTGCCTTCTGCTCGGTTACCCATTCGCCTACTACATCGCTACCAGGGGAACGACGATGCGGAATGTGCTGCTTGTCCTGGTGCTCATCCCCTTCTGGTCCAACTTCCTGGTGCGCACCTATGCCTGGAGGATGCTGCTCGGTTCTGAGGGCCCGATATCTCAACTGAGCCAATTGCTCGGGATGGGAGAGATCAGGTTGCTGTTCACCACCACCGCCGTGTTGGTGGGCCTGGTGTACGGCTTTCTGCCGTTCATGGTGCTCCCGCTATATGCAGCGATCGAACGGATCGACTGGAGCCTGGTAGAGGCTGGTCGAGATCTATACGCATCCGGATGGAACGCCTTCCGCCGGATCACCTGGCCCCTTTCTCGACCGGGGGTGATCGCCGGGAGCGTGCTCGTCTTCATCCCGTCCCTTGGCGCATACGTCACCCCCGAGATACTGGGCGGCGCCCGAACCACTCTCCTCGGGAGCTTCGTCGTATCCCAGTTCCTCGCGGCGCGCAACTGGCCGTTTGGTTCGGCGCTGTCGGTGGCCATCCTCGCCGTGATGCTCGGGGCGACCATGGTCTACTTCCGCACCGGGGGCCGCACGTTGTGAGGGAGGGGACCCGGCCCAGCGGTGTGGTTCAGCGGCTGTTGGGGCTCCAGGCCTGGCTCGTGTTCCTATTCCTCTACGCCCCGATCATCGTTCTGATCGTCTACTCGTTCAACGACAACCGCAATGTCGGGGTGTGGACCCGTCCGTCGCTCCGCTGGTACGAGGCGATGCTCCAGGACGACAACGTCCTACGGTCGCTCCGCAACTCGTTGGTAGTCGCCCTGGTTTCGACCATCGTCGCCACCGTCCTGGGCACGGCGGCGGGCCTGGCCCTGGAGCGGTACAAATTCCGCGGGCAACGGGCGTACGACGGGCTGCTCTACCTACCGATCATCATCCCCGACGTGACCATGGCGGTGATGCTCCTCTTGTTCTTCACCCAAGCCTTTGCCATCGTCAACGGAGCGATCGGCACCAGGCTAAACCTGGGGCTCACCTCGATATCACTGGCGCACATCGCCTTCAACATCTCTTTCGTCGCCGTGGTGGTCCGTGCCCGACTAGGCCAGATGGACGCCCACCTCGAGGAGGCCGCCTCCGACCTCTATGCCAACCGATGGTCGACGTTCCGCAGAGTGACGCTTCCGTTGATCATGCCTGGCGTGGCGGGCGGCGCACTGCTGGCCCTGACAATCTCGCTCGACGATGTCGTCGTCACCAGCTTCGTCACCGGCCCGGGGTCGACGACCCTCCCGGTGTACGTCTTCGGTCTGGTTCGACGCGGGGTGTCGCCCTTGATCAATGCGGTATCTACCGTGATGTTGGTGGCGTCGATGATCCTCGTCGGAGTCTCACTCGGTTTTCAGCGACGGACCAGGCCAGCGGCAGTGGTAGGACAGGAGTGATCCCATGAACCGGAAACCCGTTCGTTCCTTGTGGTCTCTATTGGCGGTGCTAGCCCTAGTGGTCGCCGCTTGCGGCGGTGACGACGGCGACGGAGCCGGCACCACAGTTGCGGGGGGTGGCGCCGGCACCACGGTTGCGGGCGGCGCCGGCACCACAGTTGCCGCGGCCGGTGAGGCACCGGCATGCGAGCCGGGTCAGACCGATGGCGATCTCAATCTCTACAACTGGTCGGATTACATCGACCCCGAGTTGCTCACTGCTTTCGAGGAGGAGTCCGGGGTGGCCGTCAGCGAGACGTTCTACGACTCCAACGAGACGATGCTGGCTCAGATCCAGACCGGCGCCGTGTACGACCTGATCGTTCCATCCGACTACATGGTTCAGATAATGATCACCGACGGCTTGCTGCTGCCGCTGCAGAAAGATGCCATACCGAACATCGACAATCTGGCCGAGGAGTTCCAGGCCCCGCCATACGACCCGGACCTCACCTATTCCGTGGGCTACCAATGGGGAACCACCGGTCTCGGGGTTGATACCGAGGTGGTCGGCACCGATTTCCCCGCGAGTTGGGCACTGGTGTTCGACCCGGAAGTGACCGAACCGTACGCCGGCCAGATCTCGCTACTCAACGACGCTCGGGAGACTTTGGGAGCCGCCCTCAAGTACCTCGGCTACTCGCTCAACAGCGAGAGCCAGGAGGAGGTGGACGCCGCCGCCGCGCTGATCAGCGACAACATCGACCGGATCACCAAGTTCGACTCAGACCTCTACACCGACGATCTGGTCAATGGCGAGGTGGCGGTCTCGCACGGCTACAGCGGGAACTTCTTCACCGCCTTCGCCGCCACCGACAACCCAGAGCGTTATGCCTATGTCATCCCCGAGGAGGGCGCCACCCTGTGGACGGACAACATGGCGATCCCCGCCGGAGCGGAGCATCCATGTACTGCTCACGCCTTCATCAACTTCCTGCTGGACGCCGAACGGGGGGCTCAGTTGACCAACTGGAACTACTACGCGAGCCCGAACGGGGCCTCCGCCGAGTTCATCCTCCCCGAAGTCCTCGAAGACCCCACCATCTACCCGCCGCCGGACATCAGAGACGGACTCGAGATCATCCACAACACCGGGGACTTCGAGATCGCCTACACCGACGCCTTTGCAGCGGCGAGGAGTTGAGAGAGGAGGCTCGCTCGCTGGGCTCGCTCGCGTTATGGTTCGTGGGTCGTGGGTTATGGGTTTAGACCCTCGAGGACGTCGAGGATGAAGGCGGTCTTGGCGTCGGTGTAGGCGTAGCGGTCGTCCTTCCACAGCGTCGCCAATTCCATCTTGAGCCGTCCGTACGCGGCCGCCACATCGGGGTGATTCCGGAGGTGGTCGCGGAACGCAATGTGGTCGCGCTCCCACGTGCCGCCGGCATCGCAGACGTGGATCTGAACGACACGTGGCTGATCGGATGGCGGTCGGAAATAGCGGTGTTTGTCGTCGCGGGAGCGGAGTGGGACCCCGGTCGATTCGATGGCCGGCACATACTGACCCTCGTCTTCGATGTCGGCGACGCTCACCTCGATGTCGACAATCGGTTTGGCTGCCAGACCGGGAACGGCTGTGGAGCCGACATGCTCGATGCAGGTGGCGGCCGGGCCTAGCGCCTTGGCAAGGCGACGACGCCACAACTCAAATGTCTTGGGCCATTCCTCGTTGTAGGGGACGACCTCGATGGGGGTCCTCGAAATCGGTCCCAGAATCTCGATCCCAGGAAACTGCACTGCGAGCACCTCCGCCGCCAAGCGCGATCTGATCGCCGGATCGAGATCGGCGACCTCGATGAGCCTCCGCTGCGCCTCCAACTCGTAACGATCGACCAGGGTGGTTCGCCGTCCAAAGTGCTCGAAGAGTCGGCGCCATGCCGCGGCGGGATCACCGATGTCATCGGGATCGACCCCGATCTCGCCCAACCTGGCGGCGAGGCCGGGATTCATTCTCGAGATGGTAGGTAGCGGTCCGCCCTGGATGGGTCGGCCGAGCCGGTGGGGTTCCGGCGCCGCGCACGTCGATGCCACGTGCAAAGATCAGGCGGCGGGAAGGGATGGGATGGACGAGATCGCACAACTGGAAACGGCGAAGCGCGCCCTCGAGGCGCAGCGGCCGGTGCTGGGAGACGACGTTGTAGTTACGGCCCTCCGTCCAATCGAGGAGAGACTCGCCACCCTCCGCTCGCTCGCCGCCGCCGAGCAGCGGAAGGTGGTGACGGTGCTCTTCGCCGACCTTGTCGGGTTCACTGCCATGACCGCCCGGCTCGATGCAGAGGACGTCGGCGGGATCGTCGACGACTACTTCCGTTTGTGGTCCCAGTCGATCGAAGAGCACGGTGGTGTGGTCGAGAAGTTCATCGGTGATGCCGTCATGGCGGCGTTCGGGATCCCGGTGGCGGCCGAGGACGACGCCGTTCGGGCGGTGCAATCCGCCCTCGAGATGCGTGACTTACTGCAGGGGCTCAACGACAAATTGGAGGAGGTCCACGGCTTGCGGCTGGCCATGCGGGTAGGCATTACCGCCGGCCCGGTCCTGGTCAGCTATGTCGGCGGACGCTCGGGACGCGACGTCGTTCTGGTCGGCGACACAGTAAACATGGCTAGCCGGCTCGAAACGGCGGCTCCGGAGGACTGCATCCTCATCTCCTCGGAAGTGCTCTCGTTGGTTCGTGACCGCTTCGAGGTGGAGCCGTTGCCGCCTCTCACTGTGAAGGGCAAGCGCGAGCCTGTACCCGCCTACGAGGTCGTGGGCACCCGGAAGCCGGCGTTCGGCGGGGTGGAGGGGTCCGGGCCCATCGTCGGTCGGGAGGAGGAGTTGACCAGGCTCAACGCCTTGCTCGACGAGGTGATCGACAGCGGCCGTCCGGCGCTAGCCGTCGTTGCGGGAGACGCTGGAATCGGCAAGTCCCGCCTTCTTGTCGAGTTCGACCGGACCGTGGCCGATCGCGGTGAGCCGGTGATCATGCTCACGGGGAGGGCAACCCGGGAGACGGCGGGCAGCGCCTACGCCGTGCTGCGTGCCGTGGTTTCAGAAAGACTTGGACTCTCCGAGAACAGCTCGGCGAGCGAGGTGCGTGAGCGCGTCCAGCGAGCCTTCGCGGGTGAGAGCTCTGTCGTGCGCGGGGCCCGGCTCGCGCAGCTGCTCGGCCTGGCTACCGACTCGGCAGACCTGGACCCCAGGGAAGTGCGTGAGGGCGGTACCGCCGACCTGATCGCCCTGCTCGAGGAGCTTTCCATCACTGCCCCAGTAGTCGTCCTCATCGAGGACGTGCAATGGGCGGACGACGCATCTCTCGAGGTGATCGAGCAGCTGTTGTCATCGGTAAGGGGCCCGGTGCTGGGAGTGGTCGGCGCCCGGCCGGAGTTCGACGACCTTCGTCCCCGTTGGCGTTCAGAGCTGGCCGCGGTTTGGATCGGCCTCGACCCACTCGATGAGGCTGAAACGCTGCTTCTGCTGGCCAGACAACTCGGCGACGCCGAGGTAGCCGAAGAGGTGGCCGCCCGGATCCAGGGGTCTGCAGAGGGAAACCCCTACTACCTCGAGGAAATTGCGCGCATGCTGGTGGAGGAGGGTGTGATCCGTCACGAAGGGGGCCGGGTAGTGGCGGATCGGTCCGCTTTGGAGCGCGGGCAGGTCCCGCTAACGCTGACCGGGGTTCTCCAGGCTCGGCTTGACACGATCACCTCGGGCGAGCGCCAGGTCGCCGACCGGGCGGCCGTGATCGGCCGCACCTTCTGGGAAAGGGCGATAGAGGCCATGGCCGATTTCGCAGTATCGGACGATCTCGCAGGGCTGGAAGAGAAGGGCCTGGTCAGAGCGACGGAGCAGTCGTCCTTCGCCGACACACGTCAATTCGGTTTCGCCCACGGGTTGTTGCGTGACGTCACCTACGAGGCGTTGCTGCGGAGCAGACGCGCCGACTATCACGCTCGGGCAGCGCGTTGGTTGACCGATGTGACCGAGGCTGCGGGTAGGGCCGAAGGCTGGGCGGCAACCATCGCCTGGCACCACCAAGAAGCCGGAGATTCCGCAGAGGCTTCCGCCTGGTTTCTCGTCGCCGGGCGGAGGGCGGCGGAGACGTTCGCCAACGTCGATGCCATTGGACTCTTACAGAAGGCCGCCGACCTGGCCCCGGAGATCGACCTTGCGCTGCGCTGGGACATAGCCGACCTCACCGAGCGCATCCACGACACCCTGGGCGAGCGCCCCCAGCAGGCAGCGGACCTGGATGTGATGGCTGCGATTGCCGAAGAGTCAGAGGAACCGTGGAGACAGGCCGAATATTGGCTCCGCAAGGCCCATCGCTCCGAGCGGCTCGGGGATTATGAGGAGGGACTCGACGCCGGCGAGCAGGCTTGGCAATTCGCCGCTCTTGCACAAGACAATGAGCGCCGGGTGCGGGCACTACGCACCGAGGGCGCGATCAAGTGGCGTCAAGGCGACCTCGCCGGATCGCAAGAAGCGCTCGACCGCGGGATCGAATTGGCCGTGGCCGCCGGTTTAGCCGATTGGCACGGACGGCTCCACCGCAACTTGGGAATGGTCAAGGAGCACCTAGGTGACTACCCCGGTGCCGAGGCGGCATATCGGACAGCACTCAACGGTGCACGCCAGCGCGGTGACCGGCGGGAGATCGCGCTAGGGCTGAACGACATCGGGATCGCCTCGTACTACCAGAACGATCTGGAGCGAGCCCGCCGTTTCGAGGAGGAGGCTCTGCGCATCCGGGTCGAGATGGGGGACCGACCGGGTGAGGCGCTGGTTCTCAACAACCTGGCTCTGACCACCGCCGCTCTGGGCGATGCCGCCGCCGCACGCGACATGTTCAAGCGCACCGGCCAAATCTGCGGGGTCACGGACGATCGCGAAGGCGTCGCCGCCACCGACCAGGGAATCGGCGTCATGGCCTTCCGTCTCGGGGATCACGCTGAGGCGGCGACTCTCATGCAGCGCGCCCGAGGCGGATTTCACGACCTCGGTGACACCCAGGGGGAGTGCCAGTGCATGGAGGAGCTGGGTTGGCAGGCGCTGGCCAGTGGGGAGGCAGCAAATGCCCTCGACATTGCTCGGGAGACGGTGACGCTTGCCCAACAAGGCGATTTCGCACCAGAAGCAGCCAACGCGCGCCGGTTGATGGGAAGGGCGCTTGCGGCAATGGGTCGGCACAAGGAAGCGCTCGATGTGTTGCGACAAGCCGTGGCCGAACAGGAGGAGGTTGGGAACGAGCCATTCGCCGCCTCGGCACTCGCCTGGGTCGCAGAGGAACTGGCCGCTCTAGACGAAGTAACACATGCTCTCACGGTGGCGGATGCGGCGCTGACGCGGCTCGTTGCCACGCGGGGATGGGGCGCCGACGATCCGGTTGCGGCGCTGGTTTCATGCGCCCGAGTCCTTCGCCTGGGCGATCACGCCCGTGCAGCCGAGGCGATCGGAGAGGCGAACCGGATCATCGAGGAGCGAGCCGCCATGATCGACGACATTGAGCAGCGGCACCGATACCGGACCGCGGTGCCCTCGCACGGTGAGCTGGCCCGCGTCGCCGCGATGATTCACCTCCCGGACTCCGATTGATCGGACCGAGTTCCGCCGACACCGATAGGGTCGAGTCGTCCAGAGGAGAGGAGCTGCTGTGCGCAGGATCAGCGTTGTCGTGACCATTTGTGCGCTTGCGCTCGGTGCATTCGCCGCACCGGCCTCAGCCCACCGGGAGAAGCCGGTCCGATTCGCCACCTTCAACGCCTCCCTCAACCGTTCCGCCGAGGGTCAGCTCATCACCGACCTGTCGACTCCCGACAACGGCCAAGCGCAGGTAATCGCAGAGATTGTCCAGCGAACGCGACCCGATGTCCTTCTCATCAACGAGTTCGACTTCGACGCAGCCGGCGAAGCCGCTGCCCTGTTCCAGTCCAACTACCTCTCGGTCGGTCATAACGGTGCCAGACCCATCCAGTACCGGTACAGGTATGTCGCGCCTTCGAACACCGGAATCCCCTCCGGCTTCGACCTCAACAACGACGGCGCAGTGGGCGGCCCAGACGATGCATTCGGATTCGGCTTCTTCCCGGGCCAGTTCGGGATGGTGGTCTACTCGCGTTACCCAATCGTCTCCGACCGAACCTTCCAGAACTTCCTTTGGAAGGACATGCCGGGAGCGCTGCTCCCCGACGATCCAGGCACACCCGATCCCGCCGATTGGTACTCGACCGAAGAACTGGATGTGTTCCGTCTGTCCTCGAAGAGCCATTGGGATCTCGGGATTCGGATTGGGAGACGAGTTGTCCACTTCCTGGCGAGTCACCCCACGCCGCCCGTCTTCGATGGTGACGAAGATCGAAACGGGAGACGAAACCACGACGAGATCAGGTTCTGGTCCGACTACGTGATACCGGCACGCAGCGGCTACGTGTACGACGACAGCCGGGTGGGCGGCGGCCTCGGCGCCGGCAGTCTCTTTGTGATCGCCGGCGACATGAATGCCGATCCGTTCGATGGAGATAGCGTCGCCGGGGCGGCCCAACAGCTGCTGGAGAATCCCAGGGTCAACACCTCGAGCACACCGTCGAGCGCAGGCGGTCCCGAGCAGGCGCTTCTTCAGGGTGGCGTAAACCTCGACCATGAGGGCGACCCGGCCTTCGACACGGCCGACTTCGCCGAGCCGCCGGGCAATCTGAGGGTCGACTATGCGCTCCCCTCCAAGGCGTTGCGCATCCTCGATAGCGGTGTCTTCTGGCCAACGACCGATAACCCACTCTTCAGCCTTGTAGGGACCTTCCCCTTCCCCAGCTCCGACCACCGTCTCGTCTGGGTCGACGTGAAGGTGCCCGGCGGCAGGCCGCCGAGCGAGTTGAAGCGTGCGGCCTGACGGCCCGCTCCCTTGTGCTGGTCGGGCCGTACACGCCGGCCGACCAGGCCGAGGGGGCTGGAGGACCCGCCCCTTCGGGCACCCCCATTTCGGTCCGATTCCGCCGTCTGCCGTCCGCCGTCTAGCGGAGCGTGAACACCACCGTCTGCAGGTCGGTGAACTCCTCGATGCGCTGGCGGCCCCATCCGGTGTCGGTGCCGGCGGCACCGCCGAAGGGTTGGAATGTCTCCCAGAAGTCGGTGGAGTCGTTCACCACGACGGTGCCCGAGCGGATCCGGTCGGCGTACCACCAGGCGCGTGACAGGCTCTCGGTGAACACCGCCGCCTGCAGCCCGAGCCGGCTGCGGTTGGCGAGGGCGACCGCTTCCTCGTCGTCTTTGACGGTGAGGATGGGGACCACCGGACCAAACGATTCTTCTTGGGCGATCATGCTCTCCTCGGATACGCCATCTACCACGGTGAACTCGTAATAGAGGTCGGTTGGGTGCCCCGATGCCCTGCCGGCCACCGACGCAGGATCTCGGCGCCACGCTCCCGGGCATCTTCGAGATGGCGGTCCATCTTCGCGGCGGTAGGAGCGTTGTTGAGCGGCCCCATCGTGGTGTCTTCGTCGAAGGGGTCACCCAAGCGGACCACCTCCGCCGCCTTGAGCGTCGCCGCCACGAACTCGTCGTGGACCTCTTCCAGCACCACGACGCGCTCGGTGGCGCAGCAGACCTGACCGGCGTTGTAGTAGGCGCCGTAGACCGCCGCCTCGGCGGCGGCGGCCACATCACCGTCTCCGGTGACGATGAGCGGGCCATTGCCCGACATCTCCATGATCGAGCGCTTCAGTCCCATCTGGGAGACGATGCGACGCCCCGTCTGCGACGACCCGGTGAATCCGATGGCGTCCACCCCGGGGTGGGTGACCAGTGACTCGCCGATATCGCCGCCGCCGGGGATCACGTTGATTGCTCCCGCGGGGGCTCCTGCGTCGTCGAAGACCTTGGCCATCTCGAGGAGCGCCCAGCAGGTGAACTCGGGTGGTTTGACGATCATGGCGTTCCCGGTGGCCAGGCCCGGGCCGACGTACTCCATAGGGATCATGACCGGGAAGTTCCAGGGGGTGATCGCCGCCCATACCCCCACCGGGCGTCTCACGGTGAACATCCTCCGGTTCCGTTCCGTGGTCGGGATCAGGTCCCCGCTCAGTCGCTTCACGTCCTCGGCGGCGATCTGGAAATAGTCTCCCGACTCGGCGATGTCGTCGATCGCCTCGGCGTGGAACGGCTTCCCCTGTTCGAGGGTGAGGATCCGGGCTACCTCGTCCACACGCTCCTGCCACAGCTCGTATATCCGGAGGCACAGATCGGCACGCTCAAACGCGGTCCAGTGCCTCATCTCAGCTGCGGCTTCCCTGGCGGCGGCAACCGCTCTGTCGATATCTGCCTGCGAGGCCTTGGGGACCGTGTAGATGTGCTCGCCAGTAACCGGAGAGCGGACCTCGTAGCTGTCGCCGCCGGTTCCGTCGGTCCAGCCACCCGCGATGTAGAGCTGCAGATCGACCGCCACGGCCGTACCTCCTCGACCCCTTTCTGCTTTCTGAAGCCGCCAAGTTACCGAGGCCGGAACCGCAAGGGCGGCGCCTACCGTTTCCTGGTGGTGAAGAAACTCGCCGTCGTTTTGGCTCTCCTGCTGGTCGCCGGGCGTGTGGCCGGCAGGCGAGTCCACCACCACGCTCGAGGCCGACGCCACCACGGTTCCTGCAACGACTCCGACCACGGTGGCCGCCTCGTCGTCCACCACCGCTGCGGCCGAAACCACCACCTCGACCCCGACGACCTCGGCAGCGCCCACGACGACCGCGCGCCGGCGTCCGAGTCCTGCCGGTGTCTGATCGGCAACTCGTCGGGGATCTTCTTCGCCGAACCGGGCGAGGATCCGCAACCGGTGGCCGACGGCCCGGTGATCGCGGTGCGCGACGACCTCGCCGGCGGGTTGGTGGTGCAATTCGCCGGGCCCGAGGGTCGCCCCGGCGTGGTATCGCACGTGCCCGCCCAGGGCAAGCCGTGGATACTCCTCTCTCCAGGGAGCGGCGGCTGGGTGACTTTGGAAGATGTCGAGCGCATAGGGGGCGACGCCGACCGTGGTCGCCATCGTGTGGACCGGTTCGGCGATCCTGATGCTCAACGGGTGACCCTGGAAACCGTGGACCTCACCAATCGGGAGCGGCGGCAGGTGGCAGTCGTCGGCGGGCACAGAGTCTGCGGCGGGACCGGTATCTGCCGACCCGGAGGGATACGTGCTGAACAGGTATCTCGAGGCCTCGTCGTGGGTGGAGTTCCTCGACCATGCAGGCGAAGCTGCGCCCGGCCCCGTTCAACCCCAATCCCGGAGTGCCAGGACGATGTCTACCTGCCCCCGCTCGGTGGTGACTTCGGAAGATGGGGCCACACTCGCCTACCTGGTGACGGTCCCTGGTGAAGGCGTGGCCGACGGCGTCGACCTCGTCGTCGCCGATGCCGCCACCGGTGAGGAGTTAGCCCGCCAAGGTTTGCCCGTCGCCGGGTTTGCCACCGTCGGGGTGGACATCGTCGGAGACCTCGTGCTGGTCAACCGTCTCGCAGCCGGCCCCAGTGGTGAGCCCACCGAGCCGACCTTCCCCATGGTCTTCGACCTCGCCAAGGGTGAACTCAACGAGATCCCGATGGCCGGTACCGGCTCGCTGGCGAGGACCGCTCCCGAGGTCGAGGGCTCCCTGCGCTGATCGGAGCGGCCGGCTGGATTCGCTCGTTACCATCATTGTCCTGACCGCTAGGAGGCAGAAGATGGGTTTCCAGGGCCCAGAGACGGCGAAGTGGTATCGGCGGGGGACCGATTCGTTGGTGAAGGGGACTTCGAGCATGTTCCGCTACTGGAGCGATGACGACACCATGGTCATCGCCCGAGGCGAGGGCGGCGCCGTCTTCGACATGGACGGCAAGCGCTATGTCGACTACCAGCTCGGTTTCGGTCCGGTGATCCTCGGTCATGGGCGGGCAGAGGTGGTTGCCGCCGTCGCCGAGGCCGCAGCCGACGGCACCACGTTCGCCATGACCCAGCGGCGTGAGATCGAGGCGGCGGAGGCCTTCAAGAAGGCGGTGCCTTGGGTCGAGCATCTCCGGTTCACCAACACCGGCACCGAGGCCACGATGCACGCCATCCGCTTGGCTCGGGGCTTCACCGACCGCGAGGTCGTAGTCAAGTTCGAGGGCCAATACCACGGGGTGCACGACACCGTGATGTTCTCCACCGCGGGAGCACCACCCGGGCATCTCGGCGCCCGTACCGCCCCTGTGCCTTGGCAGAACTCCTCCGGCATCCCCGAGGCGACCCGAACCACGGTGCGCACCATGCCCTTCAACGATCTTGAGCTATTGGAGCGGCTTTTCGCCGACCAGGGCCGGCGGATCGCCGCCGTCATCGTCGAGCCGATGCTGGGCAACGCCTTCGGCATCATGCCCCAACCCGGGTTCCTCGAAGGGCTGCGACGGCTCTGCGACGAATACGGCTCGGTGCTGATCTTCGACGAGGTGAAGACCGGGTTCCGGGTCTCTCTCGGCGGGGCCCAGGAGTTGTTCGGCGTCACCCCCGACCTGGGCACCTTCGCCAAGGCGATGGGGAACGGGTTCGCGGTGGCTGCGGTCGCTGGGCGCAGCCCGGTCATCGATGCACTCGGGGCAGGCGGGATCGGCCAGGCGGGTACCTACAGCGGCAATGGTGTCGCCGTGGCTGCAGCCAAGGCGACGATCGGCATCCTCTCCACCGGTGAGCCGTACGACAGGATCGACCAGGTGGGGACAGCATTGATGGAGGGGATCCGGAAGGTGCTCGCCGACCGCGGCGTGCCCGGGCACGTCACCGGCCACCCGGCGATGTTCTCCATCTTCCTCGCCGAGGAAGAGCCCACCGAGTTCCGGCACGCGGTGAATCACGACGAGCCGAGGTACGAAGAGATCTGTGCCGGGCTCATCCATCGTGGGGTGATGCCCTGCCCGGACGCCCTCGAGCCATGGTTCACCAGTTCGGCCCATACCGACGAGGACGTGGCGCTCACCCTTCAAGCCTTCGACGAGGCACTGGCCGACACCGTTTCGTGAGCCGGATCGCCCTGCTCGGTGCCGGGATCATCGGGCGGGTCATCGCCCGCGACCTGGCCACGTGGGATCGGCCCGACGAGGTGGTGGTGGGCGATCTCGACCCGGAGAGGGCCAAGGCGGCTGGCGGACGAGCACGGCTTCGACGGGGCGGATGTTGACGTCCTCGACCCCGATTCGCTCGATGCCTTTCTCACCGGCGCTTCCGTGGTGGTCAACGCCGCCCAGTACCACGTCAACCTCGCCGTCATGGAGGGGGCGCTTCGGGCTGGATGTCACTACCTCGACCTCGGCGGGCTGTTTCACACCACGCGACGTCAGCTGGAACTGGGGGAGCGGTTCGAGGAAGCCGGGCTCAGCGCGGTCCTCGGAATCGGTTCCTGCCCCGGGATCGCCAACGTCCACGCCGGCGATCTCGGTTCGCGGCTCGACCAGGTCCGCTCGGTTCGGATCTTCAACGGCGCCACGATCGACCCCTCGGATCGGATTACCTGGCCCTACTCGCTCTGGACGATCCTCGACGAGGTCACAGAGCGCCCGGTCGTCTTCCGCGGCGGTCGAGTTCGTCGAGGTGGAGCCGCTTGTCCGAAGAGGAGCCGTTTCCCGTTTCTCGAACCGATCGGGCATGCCACCACCCACCTCTCGCTCCACTCGGAGGTGGCCACCATCCCGGTGAGCCTGGCGGCGAAAGGGATCGAGCGGTGCGAGTTCAAGATCCGATTCTTCGGCCTGTCCGAACCCGCCCTCCGCAAACTCGCCTTCCTCGCATCGATCGGTCTCGCCTCCACCGAACCGAGGACCGTCGGCGAAGCGAGAGGGGTGATCCCCCGCCGCCTCCTCGTGGACCTGCTCGAGGAGACGGCCCCGCCTCCTCCCGAGCACGCAGGGTTCAAGGACATAGCGACCGTGGCTGAGGGCACGAAGGACGGTGTTGCGACCAGGCTCCGCCTGGATGCAACGGCTTGGCCGTCACCCGAATTGGGAGTCGGCGGCGGAACGGTGGCGGTGGCAGCCCCGCCCGCCGTCGTCGCCCGATGGCTGGCCGGCGACGCGCTTACGCCCCCGGCGTCCACCCCCCGGAGACCGTGATCGATCCCCGCCCCTTCTACGAGCAACTGGCCCGTCGCGGGATCACGACCACCCTCAGCGAGGAGACCGTCCTGGCGGGATAGACGGCAGACGGCAGCAAATCCCACGCTGCCTGACTCCCGACGTGGCGTAATCACCCCCTCCGCTCGCTCCGCTCGCGCCTCCCCTCACCGGGGTAGGCAGAAACCTGTCTCCTTCCTTCCGTCTTCCGACTTCCGTCTTCGCCGGCGCCAAGACATCCGAACCCACCCGCATTGGCCTGCCTGCTCGATTTGGAGGTCTGGCTACCCTCGTCGTCGTCGCCTTGCCGTCTAGGGGGATTGCGAATGGGAACCGCGATGACACTCGGGTTCCGGACCAGGACCCGCATCATGACTCGCGTTCTCATCGGGTCGTGCATTCTCTCCACGGCGGCGTTCGTGCTCACATACGTCCTCGCCGAGGACACCGAGCGCTTCTTCGCCTGGACGGTGCAGCCCCCGCTCAGCGCTGCCTTCTTCGGTGCGGGTTACGGGGCCGGTGCTCTTCTCGCGGGCCTTTGCCTTCGTGAGAGGTCATGGGCGCGGATTCGGCCAGGCGTGCTCGCCATCATCATCTTCGCCACCCTCACGCTGGTCGTCACCCTTGCTCCACCGTGACCGGTTCCACTTCGGAGCGGGCGGCTTCGCCGAGGGCTCGGCTTGGCTCTGGCTCGCCATCTACGTCGTGTTCCCGATCGCCGGGGTGATCGCACTCGTCACCGAGTGGCGTGCGCTCGGCAGCGACCCTCCTCATGCGGGTCCACTCCCCTCGGCACTCCGCGGAGATCCTCGCCATCCAGGCTGTCGTGCTTGGTCTGCTCGGTTTGGGTCTTCTGCTCTTCCCCGAGCCAGTGGCCACCTTCTGGCCTTGGACACTGACGCCTCTCACCGCTCGAGCGATCGGCGCCTGGCTGCTCCCGATCGGGATGGCCGGGGTGTGGGTGGTGTTCGAGAACGACCTGGGGCGGTCGCGGATCCTTTCAACCGTCTACGTCTTCTACGCCATCCTGCTGATCGGTGCGCTGGCGCGGTTCCGGGAGGAGGTCGACTGGAGCCACTCGTCGGCTTGGGCGCTGGCGGCGATGGTGGCACTGATCCTGGTCACCGGGATCGCCGGGAGGGTGGCGGCGGCTCGGCTCCCCGCCGGAAGTTGAAATCCCACCGCACCTAGGGACAAGGCTCTTCTAACCTGCCGCCATGGACCTGACCCTCCGCCCGGTCACCGAGGACGAACTTCCCGAATTCGCCCGCTGGGTGAGCCCGGCTTTTCACGGCGACTCAAGGACGAGGATCTCGAGGACTGGAAGATCTGGTTCGAGATCGAGCGCAGCCTGGCCGCCTTCGATGGCGACCGGATCGTCGGGACCGCAGGTGCCATGAGTTATGAGCTCACCGTGCCCGGAGGCAGTCTTCCCGCCGCCGGCGTGACCGTGGTCTCGGTGCGATCCACCCACCGGCGACGCGGCGTGCTGTCGGCCATGATGCGCCACCAACTCGACGACGTCCGTGACCGGGGTGAGGCGATCGCCATCCTCTGGGCTTCGGAGAGCATCATCTACGGCCGGTTCGGCTACGGGATGGCTGCTCCCAGACGTGACGCTCGAGATCGAGCGCCGCCACGGCCGGCTGGCGATGCCTTTCGAGTCCCCAGGTGAGATCCAACTGCTCGAGCGCGAAGAGGCCGAAAAGATCCTTCCCTCGCTGTACGAGCAGATCCGACCGACATACCCAGGGATGCTGGGAGAGGATCCCGAGCCGCTGGCAGCTCATGTTCAACGATCGGGAGAGCCACCGCGACGGCATGAGCTCCAACCGGTACGTGTCCTACGAGGAAAACGGCGAGTCCTTGGGCTTTCTCCGCTACCGGGCAAAGGGGGAGTGGGACGAGGGTTTCGCCCGTGGAAAGGTGACCACGCCCGCAACTCATGGCGCTGACGCCCAACGCATACAAGGCGCTTTGGTCTCATCTGCTCAACCTCGACTTGGTGGAATCGATCGCCGCATACCACCGACCGGCCACGGAGCCGCTCGGCATGATGCTCGCCGACCCTCGCCGGCTTCGGAGCCAGGCTCAGCGATGGCCTCTGGCTGCGGATACTCGACGTGCCGACCGCCCTGGATACCCGGCGCTATCGCCAAGCGGGGAGCCTGGTCCTCGAGGTGGCCGACCCGCTGAGATACGCCGCCGGCCGGTTCCGGTTGGAGGGTGACGTCGATGGGGCCGAGGTGACGAGCACCGATGCCGAGCCCGATCTCACCCTTGACGCCGCTGCGCTGGGTGCCGCCTACCTCGGGGGCACCAGGGTCATGGCTCTGGCCGAGGCCGGTCTGATCCAGGGCGAGCCGGAGGCAATCCGACGGGCCGACATCATGTTCGGTTGGGACCGACCCACCTGGATTCCCTGGATTTTCTGACCGCGCTAGCCCGGTTAGCGTCGGGTCCATGGCCAAGATCCACGGCGGTCAGATCGTCGCCCGGGCGCTGCGCGCCGAGGGTGTCGACGCCATCTTCACCCTCACCGGCGGGCACATCGTCCCCATCCTCGACGGGTGTGTCCAAGAGGGGATCCGAGTGGTTGATGTACGCCATGAGCAGGCCGCGGCCCACGCCGCCGAGGCCTACACGCGCCTCACCGGGCGGCTCGGAGTGGCCGCGGTCACCGCCGGTCCCGGGGTGACCGATGCCATCACCGGGGTGGCAACCGCCTGGTATTCGCAGACGCCGATGCTGCTCCTCGGCGGCCGTCACCTTCTCCGTCAAGAACTCAGGGGTGGACTCCAGGAGATGGATCATCCCCGGCTCTTTGGATCCCATCACCGCTTGGTCGGGTACCTGCTGGCAGGTGGAGAGGCTGGCCGACCACGTTGCAGTGGCGGCGCGGCATGCATTTGCCGGTCGGGGAGCCCCGGTGTTCCTCGACATACCGATGGACGTCCAGTTCGACATGGTGGAGGAGACCGCGGTCAATTGGCCAACTCGATACCGGGTGACCCAGCCGAGCGGCGTCGACCCTGAGACGCTCGACAATCTGGTCGACGCTCTGGCGAAGAGCCAGCGACCGATGGTCTTCGCCGGGGGAGGCCTGCGCGGTCCCGACGCTGCGAACCTGGCACGACCTCGTCGAGGCTCTGCAGGCGCCGGCATTCGTGAACAGCCGGGCGAGAGGTGCCCTCCCGTTCGGTCATCCATTGCTCGGCAACCATGCCCGGTCGCTCGCCTTTGCCGGATGCGACCTGGTGCTTGCGCTCGGGGTCGACTGGGACTTCCGCACGTCGTACGGGGACAAGATCGGTGCGGAGGCGGTGGTGATCCAGGTCGATGCCGACCCGGAGAAGATCGGGTGGAACCGCTCGGCGAACATCGGGGTCGTGGCCGACCCGGCCCGGGTCGCCACCCAGTTGGCCGACTGCTGCCGATCGCTATGCACGGACCGATACCCCCGGGTGGACCAAGGAGATCATGGACGAGGAGGAGACCCGACAAGGCTGCCGCCGAGGCCGAGGCAGACTCCGACGACTCACCCGTCCACCCGCAGCGGTTTGGCCGCGAGGTCGGCGCGCTTCTTTGGCACGGACTCGATCGTCGCCGTGGATGGTGGCGACATCGTCTCGACTACCGCCCGCTGGCTCCAGGTCTCCACTCCGGGTCACGTGCTCGACCCGGGCCCGTTCGGGACGCTTGGCACCGGCGTGCCCTACGCCATCGCCGCCAAGGTGACGCACCCCGACAAGCTCGTCGGGATCGTGTTCGGCGACGGAGCCTTCGGCTTCAACGGGTTCGAGTACGACACCCTGGTCCGCCTCGACTTGCCCGTCGTCGGGGTCTTGGGCAACGACGGGGTGTGGAACAACATCCGGACCTTCCACCGAGCCATGTTCCCGGAGCGGCTCGTCGCCTCGGAACTCGGCCGCCGTCCCTACCACGCCGTGGTAAACGCCCTCGGCGGACACGGCGAGTTGGTCGAGGATCCCGCCGACCTCGCACCCGCCCTGGAGCGCGCCCGGGCCTCCGGCAAGCCGTCACTCGTCGATGTCCACATCGCCGAGACGATGCGGATGTCGAGCAACTACAGCCAGTAGCACGGACGGCGGACGGCGGACGGCGGCCAATCCGAATCCGTCCCGACGTAGGAGGTTGTCTCGTTCCGTCCCCCGGAGGGGGGAAAGGCCCCGCTGCGCCAGCAGCGGGTAGGGGGCCGGCGAACTCCCAACTTCGGTATGCCGCCGTCCACCGTCCAGAACAGGCGGCAGAGCCGCCTGCTCTACAACAGCACTATCAGGGCGAAGGTGCCGAAGACGAAGCAGTAGATGGCGAAGGGGAGCAGACCGACGGTCTGCAGGGCCCGCAACAGCAGGGCTATGGCGAAGTAGCCGGAAATCGCCGCTACCACCGTCCCGACCCAGACCTGCGAGGAGATCCCTCCGTCGTTTACCAGATCGACTACTCCGACCAAGCCGGCGGCAGCGATGGTGGGAATCCCAAGCAGGAATGAGAAGCGCGCCGCCTCCAGAGGAGTGAGTCCTCTCGATTCCCCGACGGTGATCGTGGTGCCCGAACGGGAGATTCCCGGGAGCAGGGCAACGAGTTGAACCAGACCCACCAGGAAGGCGTCGAGCGGTCGCGCCTCCTCCAGCCTCATCCGGCCCGAGGTGAGACGGCTCCCCACCACCAGGATGAACCCGTTGACGATAAGTAGCGCCGCAGCGACCCAGGCGATCGTCTGGAGTTGTTCGAGCGGTCCTATCAGCGGCAGGGCGGCCACAGCCGGCAGCGTGCCCACGATCACCAGCAGGAGCATCCGCCTTGCCTCCGGGTCGGACCGGAACCGGAGCATGCGGACCAGGTCGGCGCGGAAATAGGCGACCACCGCCACCAGTGTCCCTAGGTGGAGCACGGCCACGGTGGCGAGATCGGGCGGCTCCACTCCGGGGAGCAGCGCCGGGATCAGGACGAGGTGGCCGTCCGAGGAGATGGGGAGGAACTCCGTTATCCCTTGGACGAGTCCCCACACGATGGCTTGCAGCACGGGGCGGGGAGGTTAGCCCTCGACGTGCTACTCGCCGTTGTCCTGCCGTCGGGACGCAGCCCGACGACGATGACGTCGCGGCCCAGATCCAGGCGTCGATCGAGCCGGTGCCGACATTCAGAACCCGCACCTCTGGTCCTGGCCCGCCAACCGCCAGCCGCCAAACATCCCACGACCAGTCGACCGAGGCTTTGGGATCCACCGGGATCGACCACAGCCTCTCGGCTCGCATCGCCCAGACTTCGAGACGCGACCGTCTCCCGGGAGGTTCCAGGAGTAGGGCAATATGACGACTGTCGGGTGACCACCATGCCCGTGTGACATGGTCGGGCACCCAGGACAACTCGACCACGGTGGAGAGCATCGTGTCGGCGAAGGCGATCTCGCCCTGCCCGGCATCGAGCATCAGCCGCCCTCCGGGACCGACGTCGTGGACCTCGGCACCCTCTCGGGTCCATACCGGTGCCCCGGTGAGGTCGAGCCGCCGCAGGCCCTGCATCGTCGCCGAGGATGAACCCCCATCCCCCCCAGCCCCGAAGCTGGACATTTCCCTCCAGCCGTGCCACCCGCCCGGTTCGGTCGTTCGCCCGAAGAATGGTCTGGTTGCCGACTCTCTCCGTCCAGGCGATGGCGCCGCCCACCTGATCGTGCCAGGCGGCACTGGTGACGTTGCGGGCCACTACGGCGAGGAGTCCCGAATTGCCCGCCCGGAGCACCCCGTTATGGGATAGCACCAGCATGCTTGCTCCCGGAGGCGTCGATGTCATAGGTGCCCGCGATGATCTCGAAGCGGCGGCTGGTGACACCGCGGTCCCATGGCCACCTGAAGAACTCGAGGACAGTCGAGTTGGTCACGATCGCTGCCAAGTCGGACCTCAGGCCCGGGATCCTCCCGGCCAGACCTGGCCCGATGACGGTCACCCCGGTCGTCGGGTGGTGGTGGCCACGGTCGGTGGAGGCTCAGGATCGGCCCGACCCACGGTGGCCGGGTCCCATCTCGACACCACCAGGGCCACCAGGCCAACCACAACGGCAACGGCAACCAGCGGAAACAGTGAGGGGCGGGGCGGCCTTACCGGGTCAGGCTCGACCCCGATGAGTGGGGGCGAAGTGGGTGCTGGCATGGTGCCTTGCCGGAACGCTATCCGATCGGGACCCGCCTCACGGCGTGAATCCACCCCCGAGCAGCACCACGGCACGGCCGTCGGCCACGGCCGCCGCCGCCGGAGCGGCAGCCTCGGCGGGTATGGCGACGAGCCCGGTCGGCTCTCCCGGGTTGAGCGGATCTTCGGGCATACCCGCCATGACCTTCCCTTCGACCACTTCGGGCTGTGCCGTCGATGCCCAAGCCGGGCAGCAGGACCAAGCGCACCGCCCCACCGGGGAGGGCGCCGGGAGGCAGCGGCACCTCCAGCGCCCACCAGTTGTCAGGAGGCTCGACTGCGTCGGTTGCTGACCAGCGCCGGCGACAACGGCTGCCCGGCCGGGATATCCACCAGAGCCATTCCACCGAGTTCGACCGTCGGAAGCACCCCTCCGGGTACCCGACGCCACTCGACTGAGCCCTCGTCCACCACCGTTCCGGCGGGGAGATCGATCCTTGCAAAGGGATGGTCCACCTCGGCTCTGGGGCGGACTTCGATCCAGAGTGCCAGCCCAAGGATCGCAACCGCTCCGAGCCAGCGCAGGTAGGGCGGGCGCGTCAGCCAGAGCACCGCCGCAACGTATCGGTACAGGGCTCGGTAGGGAAGAGGGTCAGCCGGTGGCGCCCTCGAGGGCGGTGGCACACGGACAGAGCCGGTCGGTCCCCGAGGCACGTCGGGATGAGCAGCCGGACCGCCTCGCGCAGCGTCCCCAGCGTCTCCTTGAAGAACTCGAGCACGGCGTGGTGGGTGACAGCCTCGATCTCGCCTTCGACGCCGACGTCGTAGTCGGTCACCACCGCGATGTTGACGTAACAGATCTCCAATTCCCTAGCGAGCAGAGCCTCTGGGATCTGGGTCATGTTGATCACCTTGAAGCCGGACTGGGCGAACCAGCGGCTCTCGGCCCGGGTGGAGAAGCGCGGCCCTTGGATGACGACGGTGGCGCCCCCGTCATGGACGGTCGCCCCCGCTTCACGGCACGAGTCGAGCGCCAGCGGGCGCAACTCTGGGCAGTAGGGATCGGCGAAGGCGATGTGGACCACTTCCGGTCCGTCGTAGAACGTCGAGGGCCGGCCCCAGGTGCGATCTACCAATTGGTCGGGAACGACGAGGTGGCCAGGGCCGTATTCGCTTACCAGGCTCCCGGCGGCGCAGGGTCCGATGATGCGGTCGACGCCAAGTTCCTTCATCGCCCACGCATTGGCCCGGTATGGCACCAGGTGCGGTGGGTACTGGTGGTCGAGACCGTGGCGGGGGATGAAGGCGACTTCGACCCCGTCAACCTCGCCGACGGTCGCCGGTGCCGAAGGTGCCCCATAGGGCGTATCTACCTCGACGGTGCGCGCCTCGTCGAGGAACTCGTAGAAGCCGGTCCCGCCAAAGACACCGATCATTCGTCGCCCTTGTCGGACGAGCCCGAAGACGACGAGATGACGATCCGGCTTCTGCGCCGGCTTTGGCCTTCTTGCCGTCGCTCTTTTCCTTGTCCTTCTCCTTGTCCTTTTCCTTGGCAGGGCTGACCGAGGACGACTTGGAGCGCGAGTCGGTCGAGTAGAAGCCACTGCCCTTGAACACGATCCCCGCAGGATGGAACACCTTCTGGAGTGGGCCGCCGCACACTTCATGCTTCTTGAGCAGCTTCGCCGAGAACGGCTGGAAGATCTCGAATCGGTCCCCGCATTGTTTGCAGACGTACTCGTAGGTGGGCATACCGCCGTCGTGTTGATTGGGGCGGGAGGTTAGTGGTCGGTGTGCGCCGCACGAAGACGGCCACTTAGACTCGCCGCCGTGATCCCCACCCGCCACCTCCACCTGTGACCATCGAGGTCGCCGTCATCCCGGCGGCCGGGACGGGGCACTCGGATGCGTCCGGCGACGCGGGTGGTCCCCAAGGCCTTGATCACGGTGATCGACCGGCCCGCCATCCAGTACGCGGTGGAGGAGGCGGCGCGGGCCGGTGCCACCGAGGCGGTGCTCGTGGTCGATCTGGACGCCGGCCACCTCATCCAGCAGCACTTCCTCGTCGACGACAGGCTTCCCGGGTTGGAGCACGTCAAGGTGAGGCCAATGGTCCAGGAGGAGCCGCTCGGTCTAGGCCACGCCGTGCTCGAGGCTCGTGAGGTGGTGCACGACCGCCCGTTCTTCTGCCTGCTCGCCGACAACATCGTCCGACCCGGTGCGGACGTTCTTCCAGCCCTCGCCGCGGCCTACGACGGGAGTTCGGTTGTGTGCCTGCGCCGTCTGTCCGACGAGTTCCTCGACCGTTATGGCGTCATCGTCCCCGGGGAGGAGCGCTCCGACTCGGTTATCGAGGTTCGGGGCGCCGTCGAGAAGCCGGGTGCCGCCGCCGCACCCGTCGCGTCTCGGACTGATCGGCCGCTACCTGTTCACCTCCGAAGTCTTCGAGGTCCTCTCCAAGCTCGAACCCGGTCACGGTGGCGAGATCCAGTTGACCGACGCCATCGACACCTTGGGTCGAGCCAACCGCTGCCTCGGTTCGATGGCCGACGAGGATCTGCTCGATGTGGGTACCCCATTCGGGCTTGGCCGAGGCGACCACGGTCCTCGGCGTGGCCCACGACGAATGGGGCGACGACTTCCGCCGACTGGCGGCGACGGTCGCAGGGTGATGCGCCCCCTGCGCGAGGCGCAGGCAAAGGTGCTCTCAGGAGTTAGCCGGCTCCCCGTCACCGAGGTCGAACTGGGAAAAGCACTCGGTCTGGTGCTTGGCCGAAGAGGTGCGGGCACCCCACGACGTTCCGCCCTTCGCCAACTCGGCAATGGACGGTTATGCGGTCATCGCCGCTGACGTCGCCGCGGCACCGGTGACCTTGGAGGTGGTCGAGGATGTCGCAGCAGGCCGCGTGCCCACCCTGTCGGTGACACCGGGGAGCGCCATCAAGATCATGACCGGTGCCACCATCCCCGAAGGGGCCGACGCCGTGGTCCCTGTCGAGGTCACGAACCAAGAGGGCGACCGGGTCGAGATACGTGAGGCGGTGCCCAAGGGTGCCTCGGTGCGCGCCGCCGGGGGAGACATGGCCGCCGGGTCCACCGTGCTGCGGATGGGGGAGAGGATGGGACCGGCACACCTGGCGGTCCTCGCCTCCATCGGCGTGGCCAGGGTCAAGACATACGGCCGCCCCAAGGTGGCGATCATGTCAACCGGGGACGAACTGCGGCCCCCGGAGACAGCCGAACTCGATCCCGGACTCATCCGAGACACCAACCGTCCTCTGCTCGGTGCGCTCCTAGCCGAGGTGGGCGTCGAGGTGATCGATCTCGGCATCATCCCCGATGACGAAGCGACGCTGCGCTCGGCGTTGCTGCGGCGGCTCGGATGAAGCGGACGCAGTGGTCACATCGGGCGGTGTTTCGATGGGGGACTACGACCTGGTGAAACAGCTGGTCGGCGAGTTGGGCGGGCATGGAGGTCTGGCAGACGGCGATGCAGCCGGCCAAACCCTTCGCTTTCGGTCGCCTCGGCGGGACCCCATTCTTCGGTCTCCCCGGCAACCCGGTTTCGGTGATGGTCGCCTTCGAGCAGTTCACCCGCCCTGCGCTCCTCCAGATGATGGGGTCCGAGAAGCTGTTCCGTCCCCGTCTCGAAGGCGTCCTCGTCGGTGGCGCCGATACCGATCCGGCCAAGACAGTCTTCCTGCGGGTGCGCACCTGGTGGGATGTTGGAGTCCTGTTCGCCGAGTCCGCCGGCGCCCAGTCATCCAACGTCCTCTCCGCCCTGGCCGCCGCCGACGCATTCGCCGTGGTCCCCGAGGGCGTCTCGACCGTCCCCGCCGGCGGCCCAGTGACCCTCGAGATGTTCCGTCAACCCGAATCCCGCACCGCCACCGAGGCACTGGCGCAATGAGACGGCAGACGGCAGACGGCAGACGGCAGACGGCTGGCGAACACTGCGAGCAGCGCCCCCTCTTCCGTTCATCCACAAAGGCTGAGGCCCCCCTGCGAAGAAGCGCCTTCCGTCTACCCGCTGCGAAGCAGCGGGTAGGGGGGCTGCCGAACTCCCAACGGTGCTCGACTCTCGGCCCGCCGATGAGCTTCTCCCACCTCGACGAGCACGGTCACGTCCACATGGTCGACGTCGGCGACAAGGAGGTGACGGCTCGGACCGCGGTGGCCGAGGGCGTCCTGCGGATATCCGCCGAGACCCGCGACCAGCTCTTCTCGGGGACCCTGCCCAAGGGAGACGCCCTGGCCTCGGCGCGGGTCGCCGGGATCATGGGGGCCAAGCGAGACATCGGAGCTGATCCCGCTGTGCCACCCGCTGCCGATCGACTCGGTCTCGGTCGAGATCGAGCAGTGCGACGAGGGAGCCCGCCTAACGGCGACGGTTTCGACCACCGGCCGAACCGGCGTCGAGATGGAGGCACTGACCGCGGTGGCCGTCGCCGGGCTGTCTCTCTATGACATGGTCAAGTCGGTAGAGCGGGGAGCGGAACTAGGCTCGGTTCATCTCGTGAGTAAATCGGGAGGGCGCTCAGGCCGCTGGGAGCGCGAAGTCCTTCCCAGCGAGAAGCTTGAACCGTAAACCGGGGCCTGGCTACGCTCCGCAAAACCAAGCGGGGCGGAGACCACTTGGAACCGGGAATCATCGTTTTGTTTGTCGTGCTGGCTGGCGTGTGGGGCGCCTTCCTCTTTCCGGAGGTGTTCGCCAGCCGAAAGGAAGCGCCGCTGAACACGACCGAGGAGTTCGGTCGGTGGACCTCGAAGCTGGCGTCCGTGCAAGGCCGAACCGCTCGGCGGCGCAATCGCGCCGTGCTCGAGGTGAACCGCAACCGGGTGCTGGCCCGGCGGCGCATCATGCTGGTGCTGCTTCTGCTGGCCGCGGTGGGGACGCTGGTGGCTGCGCTGATGACCGGTTCGAGAACGCTGCTCTATGTCCACATCGCCATCGATGCCGCCGTGGCGTGCTACGTGGCGATGCTGGTCCAGATCAAACAGCGGCGCCGCATGGAGTTGGCACAGTTCGACGAGCCCGAGGCGGCGGCCGACGAAACCTCCGCTCGGATCCGCGTCGTCGCCTCGCGCTGATCCGGTGCCTTCTCCTGACCTGAGTTCGATCGAAGCTTCGGCTCGCGCCGACCTCGAGGCAGCCAATCGAGGGCGCGAAGTCGCCCTGGCTGACTGCCGAAGGATCATCCGCTGCTCCGCCAACGCCATACGAGCGATGCACCGCGACGAGTGGGGCCGCGCCGAGGAGCTGATGAAGGCAAGCGGGAGAGACCCTCGCTGCGATCCAAGCCGACTTGACTCCAGCCCCGAGGTGCTCCACGCCGGTTTCGTGGCCGACGCCGCCAAGGAATACGCCGAGGCCCGTCTGACCGCGGCGCTGGCTCGAGGGGCCGATCTCCCCGACCCATCGCGATCTGGGTGTCGACGTGGCGCCCTACCTCAACGGTCTCGGCGAAGCGGTCGGCGAGCTTCGCCGCCGCCTGCTCGACCGTCTCCGGGCCGGAGAGGTGGGCGAAGCCGAGGAGATCCTGGTGGCGATGGACGCAATAGTCGACCTGCTCGCCGGCCTCGACTTCCCCGACGGAATGACCGGAGGACTGCGCCGCACCACCGACGTCGCCCGCGCCCTGGTCGAGCGCTCGCGGTCTGATCTCACCACGACCGTCGTCCAGGAGAAGCTCCGGATCGAACTGCAACAGCGGCTTGGCAAGTCCAGCTACCCGGGTACCAACCCCCGGTAAACTGACCGCCCCTACATGGGGGTGTAGCTCAGCCCGGCAGAGCGCTTCCCTCGCACGGAAGAAGCCAGGGGTTCAAATCCCCTCACCTCCACCGAAAGCCCTGGTCAGCAGGGCTTTTCGGCGGCTCGGGGAAGTTCGACGACGGCCCCGGGTCCGCGGCGGGTCCGCGGCTGGGTCCGCGGGACGCCCCAGGAATGCCTCGAGCCGGTCCTGCAACCTGGACGTCGAGCCCTTCCATCAAGTGCCCATAGACATCCATCGTCACCCGGATGGAGGAGTGCCCGAGTCGCTCCGAGATCACCTTGGGATGCTCAGCTTGGGCGATCAGGTGGGCGGCGTGGGAGTGTCGCAGGTCGTGGAAGTCGAGCCCTTCAGGCCGGCTCCGCTCCGTCGCCGGGGTCCAGAAACGCTGCCGCCACGATTCGGCGACTACCAGCCCGCCCTTCGGCGAGGTGACCACGATCGTCCTCCCCTGCCGGGTACAGCGCCAGGTGCTCGGCGATCCGTCGACCAGCACCGGGGGAGCGGTGACTGTCCTCCTCGAGTCAGCGGTCTTCAGTGGGGCCGAGCTGCGCCCTGCCGTTGGGGGCGATCACCTGACGCTCAACCCGGACCCGTGCGGGCAGTCGAGCAGAAGGAGATCCTCGACCTTCAGTCCGAAGACTTCGCCTTGACGTAATCCGAGGGTGCCACCGCGACGCCCCCGATAGCGACGGTCGATGCTCCCTGCGATGTCCCATAGTTGATCGGGGTCACGATCCGCATCGGCTTGGACTCGTCGCGGGGAAGGTGGATCCCTACGCATCGTGTCCGTGCCAGGTAGCCGTCGACCACCGCCTGGTCGCAGACAATCTTCACCACCAGGTACGCCTTCTCCACGGTGGCCGGCGCGTACCGCGGCCATCATTGACGACCAGGGCGCGGACGTGGCCGGGGTGATGTTGGCCAGGGCGGGCGCGGTCGCCGACCGCGGGGAGGACGTGCTTGCGGAGAAGGCTCTGCTCGGTGAGCGACGAGTTGGCACGTAGGTGGACCCGGCCGGCCATCACCAACTCGGCGTAGTTGGAGAACGTGTGGCGGCCGAGCTCGCCGCGGTCCACGTCCCCAACCGGACCTTTCGCTCTTCGTCCTCCGCCCAGTGCAGGGCGTCCCCCTTCCGGTTGTGGAGCTTGGTGTGCTCCTTGCCATCGGCGCCCCGGTACCGGCCCTGCCAGCGATTGGTCTTCGGGTGCCTTCTTACGTGGGCCATCTCACTCTTTCTCTTCTTCCAGTCGTTGTCGGATACCGTTCGGTGTCAGCCCTTCCACTCCTTGGGAATCTGGACCTTGATTTGGGACAGCTGCTTCACCATTTCGGCGTGCGCGGCTACAGCCCGTTCGAGTTCACGTTGGACTTCGCCGGAAAGACCCGGAATGGGTTGTGCAGCCGGGTGAGGACTTTTCGCGCCAAGTAGGGTCCCTTCGCGCCTGACCTTCCGGGAATCCATTCCCGGGAGCGCCTGCCCGGCGAACCATTCCCACATCTCGCCACCGGTAACTCCCCGGTCTCCAACCTGGATCGACCTGTCGGGGTCCTCGACGTCGGTGAGCAGGCTTGTCGGGCTCACCTCGAGCGCCGGCGAGCGTCACCAGCTCGTCGACCGAGACGGCGCGGTGCCGATGTTCGATCTTGGAGAGCAGGGTGGGGTCGATCTTCCAGCCGATGCTGAGACACCGCTCGGCTAGCGCCGGCTGACTCAGACCGCGGTTGCCCGAACCTCTCGGATACGCCTGCCGACCACGTCGGCTATCGATTCTCCTTGATCCTTCTTGATTCCCATTCTGGCGGATCTTTCGCAAGGGTCTTGAAATATTGCCATCCCTCTCTTATCGTCCGGTCGAGCCGTGACGCCGGTAGCCTGCCGGGATGGGCGATTCACGGTGGAAGCCTTTCGATAGGCGCCGACCTCGCCGGAGTCCTTGGCTGCACGCCGGTGGCGCCCGCTCCTGTGGTTGCCGGGAGTGCAGGGGCTGATGAACCGGGTGGCCCTGGCGATCCGCTTTTCGTGGAGTACGAGAAACCCGCTCCGTGCCGGGCCTGTGGGAAGCCGGTGGTCCCGGGCCCGAGGGACAAGCGTCACTGTGACGATGTCTGCCGCCAGCGGACGCATCGGGCTCGCCTCGAGGTGTCATAGCCGGCTCGTTCCAGGCGATACTTTGCCCTTGTGACGGAAGGCGCATGGTGGGAGCGTGCCGCTTGCCGCGATGCGCCGATCGACTGGTTCTTCCCGGCGCCGGGTGGGAGTGTCAGCCGTGCCCGGGAGCTCTGCGCCGGCTGTCGGGTGACGGTCGAGTGTCTTGAGTTGGCGCTCAAGATTCCGGCTACTGCGACTCGGGGATCTGGGCGGGGACTTCGGCTCAGCAGCGCCGCCGGCTGCGGCACCAGGTCCGGTGAGAGGGTCGGGGCGGACGAGCTTTCGGGTCTTCCCCCTACGTTGGCCCTAACGAGATAGACGGGGTGGGGACTTCGTCTACGGGGATTCGCTAGGGCCAACAGGTTGGGGGTCCTATATCGTCCTCCCCTTCCCTCACGGCGGCATCCCCAAAGTTGATGATTTCGGACGACGTGTCATCCCCACGACGTAGCGTGCCCCGGATGTCGTGCCGCCCCCTGAGCTGCCGACGAGGAAGCTGTCCTCGAGGCGTTGTCGAAGTCCGTCCGTCCACCGTTGAAGGTCTCACCGGTCTGCTTTTGTGGGATACCGCCCGGGTGGCGGCTGTGATCGATCGGCTCCGGTCGGACGGTTTCGTGTTCGGCGTCGGCCACCTGGAGCTCAGCGGGAGCCGGGCGCTATCACCTACCGGAGGTGAGAGGGACCGTCCGATCGATCCGTCTTGACGACGTTGGGTCCACGTTGGGTAGGCAGAAGTCCGCGAGAGACGTCAAAAGGAATCCACACGTTTCAAGAGTCGGCGCCTTGGAATGGCCAGCTGACCAGGCATTACGTCTTGATTGATCTTGATAAGTCAGGAGTCGTCTGACAGCATTTCTTATCTCGCACGGAAGAAGCCAGGGGTTCAAATCCCCTCACCTCCACCAAAGGAAAGTTCAGCTCAGCTGGGCTTTCCCACGTTCTGGGGTAGCTCTACGACGGTGCCGGGCCACGCCCCGGGCCCGTCGGAACGCCTTCGGGCCACGCGAGCGGCCAAGTCGAGTGGTCGACAACTTCGACGAGATCTCCGCCCCTTCAAGAGCTCGTCTGAAAGGACCTGAGCCCTTTTCCCAAAGCCTGACAGCCGACCTCTTCCCCGGCTGGGAACCGCTCAGACGGCGCCGCGGGCCTT